>NZ_OBMQ01000030.1 GCF_900217795.1 Ureibacillus xyleni
TCCCTTAAATGGAGGGGTAGCGAAGTGGCTAAACGCGGCGGACTGTAAATCCGCTCCTTCGGGTTCGGCGGTTCGAATCCGTCCCCCTCCACCATCTACTTGTAATAGGGGCATAGTTCAACGGTAGAATAGAGGTCTCCAAAACCTTTGGTGTGGGTTCGATTCCTACTGCCCCTGCCAAATATCTCTTGGAACATTATGAAATAATGGCGATTGTGGCGAAGTGGTTAACGCACCGGATTGTGGTTCCGGCATTCGTGGGTTCGATTCCCATCAGTCGCCCCAACAAAACAAAATAATATCATCTAAAAATATTGGGGTATAGCCAAGCGGTAAGGCAACGGATTTTGATTCCGTCATGCCCAGGTTCGAATCCTGGTACCCCAGCCATTTAGCGCCCGTAGCTCAATTGGATAGAGCGTCTGACTACGGATCAGAAGGTTGTGGGTTCGACTCCTGCCGGGCGCGCCAATTATAACAATCAACATTTCGGGGCCTTAGCTCAGCTGGGAGAGCGCCTGCCTTGCACGCAGGAGGTCAGCGGTTCGATCCCGCTAGGCTCCACCAAAAATTAGAATATAACATATGGCGGCGTAGCTCAGCTGGCTAGAGCGTACGGTTCATACCCGTAAGGTCGGGGGTTCGATCCCCTCTGCCGCCATTTATTAAAAGTGGAGGAATACCCAAGTCCGGCTGAAGGGATCGGTCTTGAAAACCGACAGGCGGGTTAAACCGCGCGGGGGTTCGAATCCCTCTTCCTCCGCCATTTATTTTAATAGTTAGTTGATGATGGTCCCGTGGTGTAGCGGTTAACATGCCTGCCTGTCACGCAGGAGATCGCCGGTTCGATCCCGGTCGGGACCGCCATTATTGCGGGTGTAGTTTAATGGTAAAACCTCAGCCTTCCAAGCTGATGTCGTGAGTTCGATTCTCATCACCCGCTTCAATTGGGGCCTATAGCTCAGCTGGTTAGAGCGCACGCCTGATAAGCGTGAGGTCGATGGTTCAAGTCCATTTAGGCCCACCATGTATTTATTCCGAAGTAGCTCAGTGGTAGAGCAACCGGCTGTTAACCGGTTGGTCGTAGGTTCGAGTCCTACCTTCGGAGCCATGGCCCGTTGGTCAAGTGGTTAAGACACCGCCCTTTCACGGCGGTAACACGGGTTCGAATCCCGTACGGGTCATATTTTTAATTCCCAGGAGGATTAGCTCAGCTGGGAGAGCACCTGCCTTACAAGCAGGGGGTCGGCGGTTCGAGCCCGTCATCCTCCACCATATATGCCGGTGTAGCTCAGTTGGTAGAGCACCTGACTTGTAATCAGTAGGTCGTGGGTTCGACTCCTATCGCCGGCACCATTCTTTAGAGCCATTAGCTCAGTGGTAGAGCATCTGACTTTTAATCAGAGGGTCGAAGGTTCAAGTCCTTCATGGCTCACCAGTTTTATATGCGGGT
>NZ_OBMQ01000025.1:1850-4814 GCF_900217795.1 Ureibacillus xyleni
TTTTAGAGAAGTGTAACTAACGTTTAGGTTAAGTTATTAAGGGCGCACGGTGAATGCCTTGGCACTAGGAGCCGATGAAGGACGGTACTAACACCGATATGCTTCGGGGAGCTGTAAGTAAGCTTTGATCCGGAGATTTCCGAATGGGGGAACCCACTGCTCGTAATGGAGTAGTATCTTGACGTGAATTCATAGCGTCATGATGGCATACCCAGGGAACTGAAACATCTAAGTACCTGGAGGAAGAGAAAGAAAATATTCGATTCCCTAAGTAGCGGCGAGCGAAACGGGAAGAGCCCAAACCAAGAGGCTTGCCTCTTGGGGTTGTAGGACACTCTATATGGAGTTACAAAAGAATGGATTAGATGAAGCGATCTGGAAAGGTCCGCCATAGCAGGTAAAAGCCCTGTAGTCGAAAGTCCATTCCCTCTTGAGTGTATCCTGAGTACGGCGGAACACGTGAAATTCCGTCGGAATCCGGGAGGACCATCTCCCAAGGCTAAATACTCCCTAGTGACCGATAGTGAACCAGTACCGTGAGGGAAAGGTGAAAAGCACCCCGGGAGGGGAGTGAAATAGAACCTGAAACCGTGTGCCTACAAGTAGTTAGAGCCCGTTAATGGGTGATAGCGTGCCTTTTGTAGAATGAACCGGCGAGTTACGATTACGTGCAAGGTTAAGTTGAGAAGACGGAGCCGTAGCGAAAGCGAGTCTGAATAGGGCGAAGGAGTACGTGGTCGTAGACCCGAAACCAGGTGATCTACCCATGTCCAGGGTGAAGGTGAGGTAACACTTACTGGAGGCCCGAACCCACGCACGTTGAAAAGTGCGGGGATGAGGTGTGGGTAGCGGAGAAATTCCAATCGAACTTGGAGATAGCTGGTTCTCTCCGAAATAGCTTTAGGGCTAGCCTCGTGATGAGAATACTGGAGGTAGAGCACTGTTTGGACTAGGGGGGCATCTCGCTTTACCGAATTCAGACAAACTCCGAATGCCAGATATTTATACACGGGAGTCAGACTGCGAGTGATAAGATCCGTAGTCAAAAGGGAAACAGCCCAGACCACCAGCTAAGGTCCCAAAGTAATCGTTAAGTGGAAAAGGATGTGGCGTTGCTTAGACAACCAGGATGTTGGCTTAGAAGCAGCCATCATTTAAAGAGTGCGTAATAGCTCACTGGTCGAGTGACGCTGCGCCGAAAATGTATCGGGGCTAAACGATTCACCGAAGCTGTGGATGTGCATCTTGGATGCACGTGGTAGGAGAGCGTTCTAAGGGCGTTGAAGTCAGACCGGAAGGACTGGTGGAGCGCTTAGAAGTGAGAATGCCGGTATGAGTAGCGAAAGATGGGTGAGAATCCCATCCACCGTATGACTAAGGTTTCCTGAGGAAGGCTCGTCCGCTCAGGGTTAGTCGGGACCTAAGTCGAGGCCGACAGGCGTAGACGATGGACAACAGGTTGATATTCCTGTACCACCTCCCCGCCGTTTGAGTAATGGGGGGACGCAGTAGGATAGGGTAAGCGTGCGATTGGTTGTGCACGCCCAAGCAGTAAGGCGTGGAAGTAGGCAAATCCGCTTCCTATAACGTTGAGCTGTGATGGGGAGCTCTTATAGAGCGAAGTACCTGATTTCACACTGCCAAGAAAAGCCTCTAGCGAGGCGGGAGGTGCCCGTACCGCAAACCGACACAGGTAGTCGAGGAGAGAATCCTAAGGTGTGCGAGAGAACTCTCGTTAAGGAACTCGGCAAAATGACCCCGTAACTTCGGGAGAAGGGGTGCTCTCGAAAGAGAGCCGCAGTGAATAGGCCCAGGCGACTGTTTAGCAAAAACACAGGTCTCTGCAAAACCGTAAGGTGACGTATAGGGGCTGACGCCTGCCCGGTGCTGGAAGGTTAAGAGGAGGGGTTAGCGTAAGCGAAGCTCTGAATTGAAGCCCCAGTAAACGGCGGCCGTAACTATAACGGTCCTAAGGTAGCGAAATTCCTTGTCGGGTAAGTTCCGACCCGCACGAAAGGCGTAACGATCTGGGCACTGTCTCAACGAGAGACTCGGTGAAATTATAGTACCTGTGAAGATGCAGGTTACCCGCGACAGGACGGAAAGACCCCGTGGAGCTTTACTGTAGCCTGATATTGAATTTTGGCACAACTTGTACAGGATAGGTAGGAGCCAGAGAACTCGGAGCGCCAGCTTCGAGGGAGGCGTCGGTGGGATACTACCCTGGTTGTGTTGAAATTCTAACCCGTACCCCTCAATCGGGGTAGGAGACAGTGTCAGGTGGACAGTTTGACTGGGGCGGTCGCCTCCTAAAAGGTAACGGAGGCGCCCAAAGGTTCCCTCAGAATGGTTGGAAATCATTCGTAGAGTGTAAAGGCACAAGGGAGCTTGACTGCGAGACCTACAAGTCGAGCAGGGTCGAAAGACGGGCTTAGTGATCCGGTGGTTCCGCATGGAAGGGCCATCGCTCAACGGATAAAAGCTACCCCGGGGATAACAGGCTTATCTCCCCCAAGAGTCCACATCGACGGGGAGGTTTGGCACCTCGATGTCGGCTCATCGCATCCTGGGGCTGTAGTCGGTCCCAAGGGTTGGGCTGTTCGCCCATTAAAGCGGTACGCGAGCTGGGTTCAGAACGTCGTGAGACAGTTCGGTCCCTATCCGTCGTGGGCGTAGGAAATTTGAGAGGAGCTGTCCTTAGTACGAGAGGACCGGGATGGACATACCGCTGGTGTACCAGTTGTCTTGCCAAAGGCATCGCTGGGTAGCTATGTATGGACGGGATAAGTGCTGAAAGCATCTAAGCATGAAGCCCCCCTCAAGATGAGATTTCCCATTACGCAAGTAAGTAAGATCCCTCAAAGACGATGAGGTAGATAGGTTCGAGGTGGAAGTGTGGTGACACATGGAGCTGACGAATACTAATCGATCGAGGACTTAACCAATTTTAGCTTGAAGTTTGTA
>NZ_OBMQ01000024.1 GCF_900217795.1 Ureibacillus xyleni
TTTCGTGGTTCTTCTGGCCTTCTCCAGCTGTGGCGTTACTTGGGGCGGTGTTGTTACCGGTTGCGATTCGGGCGGGACTTCCGGCGCTTGGCGTTCCGAATGCCAATAAAAGAACCTTTTATTATTAAGAGTAAGTATAAAAAATTTACATAACGAGAAAAGAGACAGCTTCAATTTCCGAAGCTGTCTCTTTTCATTTATTATTCGATTTAAAAAACCTTTTGTCCAAATCGATATACCTTAATTTTTTCTATTGCACTTAAATATAACTTTCTTAACAGGACATTTTTTTCAATTCCAATTAATTCATCTTTACTATAACTATTATTATATGCCTTGCCTCTCCAAAATCAAACTTTATTTCCTTCTCCGCTAACTAAAGAATAATAGAAAGCGGAACAGGTAATGCTTCGGCTTTGCTCATTTAAATTTTTGATAACTATTTATAATAAGGACATTGTCGAAAGTTACCTTCACAATAATCCCTTGCATGATATTTATCTACCATAGGTTTCCCTTTAAGTTTGCCTACTGTTATTCTTTCTTTTGATTTGAACTTAGGACGTGAACAAGTGTGTGTTCTGAAGCCACCTATTCCCATTGAAATAAAATCCGGTTTGTGATACTGACATGTACTCATAATATCATTCTCCTTTTAAAAATATTAATTAGTAGTAGAAGTTTTGAAACTTAATATAAATTCAATCAATTACTCTGAAATCTTCTGAGATTATTAATTTAGATTTTGTATTATGGTTGGCAGAATTATTAATTTCAATAGGTTCACCATTAACATACACAAACAATGACCGATTTTCTTTGATATAGCCAGAAACTAATTTAATTCCATTGTCTTTTCGAGTAATTTTTATCTCATGATTAATATCTATTTCGTTTTTATTAATAAAGCTAGCGTGTAAAACTAGGTTTATATTCTCAAAATCAAATATATGAAATTTAAAAGTATTTAGTAACTCATTAATAATATTAAAATTACTTAATGATTTCCCATCAATATAATATTTACCATCGCCATGTATTTCTAAATCTTTTAAATTACCTTCGTATATTAAGTTTTGATTTTCATCAAAAACAGACATATTTCTGTTATATGTAAAGTCCCCTTTAATAATTTTATGTTTTAATTGAGCAACACCCTCTAAAAAAACTCCATTTCGAAATAAGCCATTTAAAATTTTATTTTCTTTGATTAATTCTCCGTAACCACTTGGTTGTGAATCTCTAACCTCGCCATAATATCTTGTTTGATTATCTGGGAATTTAATAAATGGACCTTGAAACTCATTTCCATTCCAATACCCATTAAAAACTTTATTATCTTCAAAATATTTGGTACCTTTACCATATTTCTTCCCGTTTAGAAATCCCCCCACATACCTTCCATCCTTTTCAAAAAGAACGCCTTGTCCATTATATTTAAGGCAATTGAAATCCCCTTCATATATTAATTTATCCTCTTTGAAATGTTTTCCAGATCCATAATAAGGGTGTGATAAATCAAATGTAATCTCGTAATATGTACCAGATTCAATATGGTAAATAGTTCCTTTACCAAAGGGTCTATTAAATTTTAGTAAACCTGTATATAAACATTTTTCAGCGTCAATTGTTAATTCATATTGTTCTACATTTTTTATAAAATCAAAAGGATTACATTCTTTTGATAAACTATCATACGAAAATTTAATTTTTGAGAAATAATCTTTACGAACAGATTCTAAATTTTGAATAATAGCATGATATGTACTTCTTTGTAATTCGTGTTTATAGAATTCTACATTATGATTTGTTAGGTTTTTAATAGATTCTGGTAGGGAATCCTTGTGCATATTTATTTCTTCAAAAACTTTTTCCCCAATAGCACTAATGGGCATTATTTTTAAACCACATTCAAATGCATATTCTACTTCTAATCTTGATATATCTTCGGGATTTTGGAATCTTTTAATGGAGCCTTCAGTTATTATCAATAAAAATAGTCTGCTATTAGAAATAGCATGTTTTATATTATCCCGAAACTCTCCTGTAGTATGATCGGCAATATCGAAATAAGGCAAAAAACCGTGACTTTGAATGAGTTGGACAAAAGAGCTAGCTAAATCTTTTCCTGTATCGCGCCTATATGAGATAAAAACATCATACACAATTCAACACCTCAATAAATAAAGTTTTTATAATTGTTCCATAAATAACATAAATTGTAAATAACGTTAGGCGGAAATTTATTATTCTTTAATTGCTTATAAATGGAGAATATGTATTGACATTTATTCAAATAGTCTGCTATAGTAAAATCCAATTAAGGAGGGTTCTACATGACAACCTTTATGAAAACCATTAATTCATCCAAATTCCATCATCATACATACTAGTCTTGCTATTATTCGATTGCTATACATCGTTAATAGGAAGGCTATTTTTCGTGAAATCGTATTGAAAAAGTTGGGTAACTTTTATCAGATGCGGTTTTTTTATTTTCCTAAAAATCGGAGGTATGGATGATGAAAAAGATGGATTATCAAAATGTAAGAGGTACACAAGATTATTTACCACAAGAAGAAATAGTACGTAGAAAAATTAGAAGAACACTTGAAGATACTTTTATTGAGTATGGATGTAAGCCAATTGAAACACCTATTTTAAATTATACAGATCTAATGAGTTCTAAGTATGCTGGTGGTGCTGAAATTTTACAAGAAATGTACACCTTATCAGATCGAGGTGAACGAGACTTAGCATTACGTTATGATTTAACTATTCCTTTTGCGAAAGTTGTGGCTATGAATCCTACAATAAGTATGCCTTTTAAACGCTATGAAATCGGAAAAGTATTTCGTGATGGTCCGATTAAAGCCGGACGTTTCCGTGAATTTACTCAATGTGATGTCGATATCGTAGGGGCATCTTCACAAGTTGCTGAAGCAGAGTTAATGATGATGGCCCTTCATGCTTTTAAGAAGTTAGAAATGGATGTCGTTATTCAATATAACAATCGAAAACTATTAGCTGGAATGCTTGAAGCCTTTGAAACACCTTTGGATCGAATGAACAAAGTAGTATTGGTTTTAGATAAAATTGAAAAAGTAGGCGTTAATCAAGTACTAGTTGAATTAGCAGAACTTGAATTGTCCGATCAAACAATAAAAAACATTGAAAGATTTTTAATGTCTGAAGATAATGAGCAATATACTTATTTCGAGTCGTACGCATCTGAAAATGAACAAGTAAAAGAAGGATTAGCTGAATTGATTGAATTAGATGGTTACTTAAATTACTTAGGGATACAGCTGAAATGTCTCTTTAATCCATTTTTAGCGCGTGGACTTGAAATCTACACTGGTACGATCTATGAAATCTTTTTAGAGAATCAGTTAATAAAATCAAGTATTGGTAGTGGCGGGCGCTATGATAATGCGATTGGTGGATTAATTGGCTCCACTGAAAGCTTTTCTACAGTTGGGATTTCGTTTGGTCTTGATGTTATTTATACCGCGCTGTCAATGGAAGAAAAACAATGGAACAAAAATGATATCGATATTTATATAATCCCAATAGGAACCCTAAAACAGTCACTTTATTTAGCAACAAAACTACGCAAAGATGGTTATAAGGTAGAGCTTGAAATGGGTAATAGAAAGGTAAAGAAAGCGCTGGATAAGGCGAATAAAGAAGGTTATCCGTTTGTTGTTGTTCTTGGGGAACGTGAAGTAGAAGACAACCAATATAAATTGAAGAACATGGAGACAGGTGAAGAAATCATTCATACTTTTACTTTTTAATTGCTTAATAACTTAAATTATAGTGTTCGTCTAAAAGGAAAATGACTAAAACTCTATGATTCTACTAGTTAGAATGTTACAGAAAAGTTGTCCTTTGAGCAAAGTAAACTCGTCAATTCCTGCTATGCCTAGGATTGTCCGAGATACGTTTTCCCTTTTTAATTCACTCCACAGCCCCCTCATTACATCACCAGCTTCTATAATGAGGGGGTCCCAATATTTATTGGTATTTACCTTCTTTATGCGGTATCAATCGCTATTCATCATATTCGGCTAAAATAATAAATTGTCGCCATCTCCGATGAGCTATAGGTGCTTTCTAAAATAATTGTTTATTTATAGGACTGACATAAATCCTAGAAAATTTAGGTTGACTTTGATATTCGCTAAAATGGAATTTACAATATAAATCTAAATACTGTTCTTGCTCATTGTATACTACTTTCGTTAAACCTGCTTTTAGAATGTCTATACATCCCCAACATGCTAGTCCTTTATAATCGTGCTTTTCTTGTGGTATAATGAAAATCCCAACCTGTTCCGGATGATCAATAGGTTTTGAACATCTCGGACATTGATGATTATAACTACCTCTAGCTAATAAAATTTGCTTTTTTATTTGTAGATTGTTACAAAAGTCCGAATAGTTAGCAAGATTTAGTGAAATACTTCTATACCTCGGTTTGTTGTTTTCACAATAAACCGTATTTAACTCTTCATATTGCTTAGATGAAATCGTTTGACCAATCGTCTTAATAGAAATAATGCTCTTTATAACTTCTTTTGTATCGTTTCCTATCGCATTCCCCGATGCATCTTTTATATCACCAAGTACATAATCTAATGTTTTCGTAGGGTCCAAATTTTCACTACCAAAAATATAAACGGTATCCTCTTCCGTTTTAGATAATGTCGAAGCTAATTCTTTAAACTCAGAATTCGCACCTAACATATACTTAATAACACCCTTTTTTACATATACTACTAAATGCTTCCCATTTTCTCCGATTATACCCAACTCGCCTTGGAAAATATCAGCACCTAAAAGTGGCTCTAAAATATTTAGCTTCGCTGGCTCACATAAGTTTTTACCATTATCTGCTTCAATAGTATCAATTGTGATAGGGGGAATACTTAAGCATTGTTTTGTTCTTGCTAATAGCCACGTAAGAAGTTGCTCCAATTGTTTAATTGTAATTTTTTTGAAATGTGCTTCGACTTTTACTAACTTCTCACTATAACTTTTACTATTAACAGCTTGATTTATACGATCCGCAACATCTTGGTATAAAAACAGTTGTGTAAGTTCGTTCGCTTTTAAATTCTTTAAAAAATTCATTCCTATTACAGTTGTTGAATGTATTTCATTATGTGTGAATTGTTTATTATCGACGGTAAAATTTCTTAAAATAGATTTACATAATACTAAATGATTATCTATGCACGAAAAATGATTCCAAAGTTGATTGTCAGCGGAAGAATCTGTATTTAAAGCATCAATTAAACAAGCTAAAAACTCTGGTTCTATAAACCCTGAATTTTTAACATGCGTTACACAACGATACCTCCCTTCCCATTTTCTTAAAGATGGCCCATAAGGCGAATAATATATTACATCTGTAGTGAGATTGCGATGCAACACATTTTTTAAATCAGCAAATTGTTTATCATAATTTTCTATTAGAAGTTCGCCAAAACGGTTTTTAGGCGTTACGTTTTGCTGCATAAACAAATAATCAACCAATTGCAATTGATTATGTTTAATCATTCCATGTTTCGTAAAACTCGGGTGAATTGTATATCTACCTAATAGTTTTTGTAAATAATCCTCCATTTCTTTGCCGTAAATTCTAACCCCTTCATCTAGCCAATTGGCAATCGATTCGGCATCCATGTCGCCATTCGGATTGATACGATATTTTATAAGGCTCGCTACATTAGGGTAATAGTTTAACATTTGACGAACCCATTCATTCGACTCATTTTCTGATTCTTTTACGTTTCCTAATGCATCATATAACCGCCTAACATATGGATTGACATGATTACTATTCAGCAATTCCTGCAAGGTCAGCACTTCATTTTTCTCAATTACTTGTTCATAGCACTGTATTAATTTCTTCTTTGTACCTTCTTTTTCGAAAGGACGGTACTCCTGCTTATACAATTCGTTATTCGTTTCTTGGACGATATAGTATTGAAGCTTACTTGTACTTCTTAATTTCAATAATTCTTTATTACTCTCTTTAGCCTCAACGCATTTATAAAAAATATTTTTTTGATTGAATTGTTCTTTTTCTAATTCTAAAATAGAGACATCTTGATATTCCCCTAAACATTTATGGAAAAATTCACTAGCGATCTCGTTATAAAAGGAGCTGCTTTTTTGTCCTTCTGCGATATTTAAAAGTAAATCTGCTAATTGCTCTCTTATTTTATTTATTCTTTTCTCAATTTCCTCTACGTTTTCACCCAAATCGGAACGAGAAGGATTTGTATAAGGAGTGTGTATATACAAACCTACATTTCGAATGTCGTGATTCTTAATATTTTTCAAATAGAACATGCTATATAATCTATTTTCATTATTTGTTTCGTCAAACCCAAATACCATCTTTTCTTTATAAAATAGCGTAACAACTTTTTCATAAAGTGCGGGCATATCTTTGTAAATAATGCTGACTTTTTTTTTCTTCACTTTCGCTTTATCTATATCTTGCGAGGTCATTATTTCACATTGTAATAAAAGTTTATTATTAAAGCGGATTTTATTAATATGTGAATCAAGCTGTATATCTGTAAATAAAAGCGAATGAACGTCAAACAGTAGTTTGGAGTAAGAAGAGCTTGTAAATAATTCGACTAAACATTCAGATTTTTCTTCGTAATCATCCTCTAAAAGCTGTGCTAATCTCGCTAACTTTTTAATATTAAACACGGTTTCCTTCTGAACATTAAAGGTAAATTCAAGTATAGTATGTTCTCCATCCCACTCGTTATTTATCCAAAAAGTTTGCTGTAAATTATCCAAATCGTTTAGATTAGAAAATTCAAATATCATATTACTTGTTATTTTAAAAGTATCTACAAATGAAAATAACGCTTTAATTCCAATGCCAAATTTTCCAGTATGCTCTTCGCCTTTTCCACTCATACCATTTTTACAGAAACCGTATATATCTTGGATTTTAAAACCTCTATCTTTGTAAACACATTTAACGCTTATGGTATCATCAGATTTACTAATTGCAATTTCTATTTGATCGCCTACATGTAAATCATTCGCATTTTGAATGATTTCATTAAAATACCCTTCATTATAATGCTGTGTTTGTAAAAATCCCTTCTCACCTGCTGAACGACATATAATTTCCCGTAATGTAGCTGCGTTTCCTTTTATAAATTCATCAAGCCACTCTGGTTTTTCTGCTAGAGACACTGAAGAGCGTGTTAAATAATCATTCGCTTTTTTTATTTCAATATTACTTTTTATTTTTTCTATATTCCCTCTAGCTAATAAATCATTAATCGTATTCATCATAGGTTCCTCCTACTATTCCTATTAAGATAGGACCGAATTCACGTTACGCAATCTAAAAGACTGAACCTCATCTTTCATTAGCTGTCCACCCTTTTTATAAAAGATCCCGTCACCATTTAGAGCATTTGGATTTATACTTTGTAAATTAGTTATTAATGCTGTGAAATCTGCTAGCCAATCTTTTTCTTCGTTTTCTGAAAATAAGTCCGTTGAATCTGAGCCGTTTTTGGGATCCTCTGACTCTTCCGATATTTCTTTTAACTCCCTCTCTTCAGGGGATACGTCTTGAAGAACAAACAACTCTTCACTTAAAGACGTATTCGAAAGTATTTGGGAAATATTTTGGGCAATCTGTTTAATTCTTTTGTATTCCTTTACTGTAGCCAAATACCCCTGTCTTTGTTCAATAAGTTTTTGCAGTAGATCTACAGATTTAAGCACATCTTCACTTGAAATGCTTTCTCTTTCTACAAGTAGCTCTTCCCATCCCTCGAATAGTGGATCCTCTAATAGCTTTAAAATAGTTTCTTTACAATTTTTAATAGCTGTATTCAAATCTTTCATTCTAGTAGAATCTTGGAATAAGGACTCTTTCTTTATGTTTTGAAGAGCTTCGACAAGATGTTCCACAACTTGCTCGATTACTTGCGGATAAAAAAGAACAGTATTTCTTATCGGAAGGTACTTACATGTTTTGTCGATTTTACTCACACAATAGTAAAGCATCGCATTATGATTAAAAAAATCCTTTTTTTCACATGCATTTAATAAAAAAATCATATCTTTTTCATCAGATGTACGTGTATCCATTCGGTCAACCCGACCATATCTTTGTTCCAGTTGAATACTAGTAAATGGTAACTCGTAATGGATAACACCATCAAAATGGCCTAAATTCAACCCAGTACCACCTGTTTGTCCTGTTGTAATTAAAATCGTTTGTTTACCCTCTTGTATTTGTTGATTTAGCTGCGGTATTAATGTCCCTGCCTCACATGTACCTTCATCAAAAATCTCTTTATCTGCATATTTTTTCGCTACAACCAAATTACCATCTGCTTGTTTTAACGAATCATATAAATAATCAATGACCTCTGTATGCTCACAAAAAACGATATACGATTTTCGATTCTTGTTCATACCCTGGTAATCATTTGGTAAATACCCCTCTTCTTCCACCGTTAAATTAAGCCCTAAAATATATTTAAGCATTATCATTTTACCATTTAGTTTATTTATGATATTTTTTTGTTGTAGCTCATTGTATTTTGAAATTAAATAATCATCATCTTGTGCATAATGTAAGCCCACTAATGTCCCCTTCTGTTGCTCTATCTCTCTATAATACGTATACCAATCTTCATGTCGTCTACACAAATAAAACGATATATTTCGTTTACAAGGGGTTTGTTTAAAATCTTCTCTAAAACGATTAACAAATATACTTTTTTCATTAGGGTTTCGCATATTTATAGGGTCAATTTCTTTATCAGAATAATCTTCTTCCGTAATCCCTTCCATCTGCTTTTTATATGTACTTAAATTAACCTCTTTTTTATTGGACGCTAGAACGATTGGAGTCGCTGTTAATAGCATCACCTTGTCCGCTCGGATACTATCATAATTGTTATTACATAAATGACATTCGTCGATTATAGCTAAATCCCAAGGTTCTTCATTCTTAGTCCACATATGCATAGTCGTCTTATTTTTTATATCAATACTATCAATAATAAATATGCAATGTTCTTTCTCCTTAAAGTAAATCGATTTTAAATCCTCTTTATATTGTCCCTCTAAATCCCCTCGACTTACTATATGACTATACCTTCCTAACTGTCTGATAATATCATGCTGCCATTTTTCCTTTAAAGGCGAAGGTGCAACAATTAAAATACGTGCTGATCGCTCTTTTTTATCATCTATTGTATTCGCAATGGCATACATTGCTGCTACAGATTTTCCTGATCCTACCTCATCTAAAACAAGGGAAGCCTTATTCTCTTCTATTTGCTTAGAAGGTAAATCCTGCCCCTTTACGTAATCCACCCCTAACAAGGGCTGCATCTCAAAAAAAATATCAAAAACACTTTTGCCTTCTCGAACTATTTCATCATAGGTAAATTTATTGTCTCTCGTTTCGTCTATTAACTTACCTATCCATTCTGTTAACTTAATAGGCGATTCTGAACGTTTATCGAATTGTTCAAAATAATCAAGATTCCATTTTATAATTTCTTCTAAACTAACTTTATTAATCTCAAATTTTTCGAAATCCCGCAATTCAAATCTATTTCTCTTTATAACGTCTGCAGCATACCAGAATCTTCTGTAAAGAATTGCGTAGAAAAGCTTTGTTTTTTCATCCATACAAAGATTTCCATCAAATAATCTATTCAATTGAACACGTCCTTTCTATAAAACATATAATTAATTTGGATATAGGAATGACCATTGTAAATCACCATCAGCTGAGCCAATAAAATTTTGATTATTCGTTCACTAATACTGGAGAAACTTATCGTAAATAAGATTTATGTTTCATGATAAAACTTTTTAAATCATAACTCCCCGTACCATGTGGCATTAAACGATTAGATTATTCAAATAATTTAATAGTAAAGATATATAGCAAATATGCTTATTTTATGTTTTACAGTTATCGATTTACTTTATTTTCAGCTTTAGAAATTATATACCTTTATGATACGGCTTGATTGATTGATTAGTTAAATACACTTTCGACACACCTACTCCATTAATAAAAAAATACAAGCTAACAGCCTATTAAAAGCTCAATCTCAGCTTGTATTTGAATATGAATATTAACTTTGCACGACACATTCAGCCTAGAGGGTTATAATCGGTCCTGTAACGTTAATACCTTAACCTTTGAGCTAGGATTTGAAAGAGCTTTATCATTTAATCTTTGAACTTTGAGCAATTAAAAACTTTAAATCGTGAACTTTGACCTTTGATGTTTAAAGTTTGAACTTTTACATCTCGGAAAAATTATATGCTCGTTAGCATTTCTTGTATTTTACCCATTGGTAAATTCTATTAGTGCAGCTGTTTATTAATTCAGATCGGGACAGCTGCAGCACCGAACAACGTTACGTTTATTATTTTCGAAAGGCCATGCAATGATTTTTCATCTAAGAGCGTTGTCAAAATTGCCCATTAAACTTCAACTTCAATAAATGTTGTTGCATTGGACTCACTTAAAACTGCATCGACTTCATTCTTAAATTCATTGATGTAAGATTCTAATTTCTCGACAATTTGCACTGTATTGAATGGCTCAACTAATTCATATTCATTACGATTCATAAAAGTTTTTGTATGCATTTCGACTTCTTCTTTGTTGGTTTGTTTCTCTTTACCTCCTAAAATATTTACAAGGTATGTTTCTAATTTTTCTGGAAGCTTATCATTCTCAGAAGCAACTTTGGCAACAGCAAGTCGATACTGATTTTGAATTGTATGAAACAACCCTTCTTCATAATGAACAGAATCTTTACGCTCAATTGCTTGAGCTACTGACATTTCTTCTCCCGCAACCGTTACGATCGTTTTAGCGTTCGACTGTACAACCGCAGTTTTTAATCGATTTCGATAATTAATTAAACCGATGACTTTATCGTAGGAAGCTTGCATCTGCTTTTTATATTCTTCGACTTCCACTCCACCAATTTTTTCATTTGATTTGCGGTTTGGTACGATAACATTGACTTCACTAGTTGCCTTATGAATACGATCTTTTAAATTTTTTAATTCTGTCAAAGCACGGTGGATCGTCATTCTTTTCACTTCAGCCATTTCAATACCTCCGATATATTCTTAATGGGTATCACCTAAATTAGCTTTTTCATATTACAAGCTGATTGTTTTTCACGAAAAGATTTAAAAAAAATACAATAATGATGAATCAATTCTTTTTTCATATTAATTTCATTCTAACTTCCATAAATACACATTTCAACAGAATATACCAAAATTTTACTGTTAATTAGAATTGTACTTACTATTACAGACTCTCACGAAGAATAGTTGATATTTTCATATTTTAATTATCTGAAACATTGGCCACTCTTGCCATTTTCTTTCAGGATAACCAAATGCATTCGTATAAACTGTTGTATTCGTTCCTTCAACCTGATAAACGCCGACATCATGACAATGCCCAGCTATCCAGATTGGTGCTTTTAAACTCGGGAACTCAGTTAAATACCCCAACGTATTCCCGTATGTCTCATGGCCTTTAAACCGAATGGGTGGCACATGCGTAATAATGATATCTGCTCGATCTAATTGATCATAATCTTGTTGACATTTATCGTACGCCTCCATAATGTTAAAACCCTTGATTAATCTAGAGTCGTTCGATAGCCCATAGAAGAAATCTCTTTCTACATTCGTTTTAATAGAGTACCAGGCAGTGTCACCTGCAAAAATCTTATCGCCATATACAACAGGTTTAAATTCTTCTAACAGTTTTATATTTTTGTAGCTACTAATAAAATCCTGTAACTCTTTTATACGATTAGGTGAGCTGAACATATATTTCTTTGACTGGCTCCCAGAATCTAAATAATAGTCATGATTTCCTAATACAATGAAGATTTGCTCATAGTACTGTTGCCACACATCGAGCAACCACATGCTCTGTCTATTTAAGTTTGATAAATCACCTGCAACTACTAGTACTTCTCCGGCGCTTTCTGGTCTTACTGTCTCCGCAAAAAGTCGTGTATTCTTCTCCCACTTCATTTGATTGTTTTTAAATGGAATCCAAAAATCAGCGTGAATATCTGAAGAGTAATGTATTATCATAGAGTCACCTTCATTTACATTTTTCAAATTCCTCTCGCTATAAATACCATTTTAAGTATGTACAAAAATGCTCGTTTAACCGTGTTTCAAACTTTAAAGGCTGCTCAAAGAAGAGGATTTATTGTTTCTGATATTAAAAGCTTTCATTATCCAATTACTCAAAATAAGTATTCTCGTAAGTAGTTAGAATAAATGTTCAGCGAGATACCTTACTGTTTCAACCGTCAGTTTCTTCATAAATTGAATAGCTAAAATCAATATAATCTTCAATTTCTACCTTTTCTCTTGATTTATCTTCTCCCCAACCAAAACGCTGATAGTTTGTTCCCCCGTCAATAAAGATGGCTCCACATTTGCATGACTGAAAATCATGTCGATGTTTTGATTCGATAATGTCGTTGCATTTTTTACACCGAACTTTATTTACGATTAATTTCATTATAAAACTCACTCCATTGTTATAGGTGCTTTAGAATCATCAAGATTTCTATGTTCAAGTAGTCCCTCAATCAATTCTTTAATATCCTCATCTTCTCGTCTCGCTTTTTTTCTCACGTTAATCAGCTTAAAAATTTCAGATTCTCCAATTGTAAGCAGTGGACCGTTATGATAACTAAATGTCACGTAAGCCTCTCCGTTGTTAATATCGATATCATTAACACTGAATAATTCGGCAACCACTGAGTCATCATTCAGCGAAAATTCAGAATTCCCATCTATCCACCAATAATCATTCGAAAATTGAACTACAAACTTTTGTTTCTTTTTTACACGAATACGTTCACCGTTTACGAAGATATCTATTGCAATCAAATCTTTCGTTAATAGACCTTCTCCGAAATTGAGTGACGGATTCGTTTTTTCTTTATATTCGGGGTTACGATTTCCAATCATATTAAATCCCTTTCTTAACGTTATCCTCGCTTCAGTCTTATTTAAAAATATTAAACAGCCGATCGTCCTTATATATTGAAAAGATTATTTTTTTAAATTTCCCGTTATAGCGTTTATTCTTGACGGTTTGCATGAACAGCTGCTTGATTTCATAAGGATTGTTTCCAAAGACACCGCATCCAAAAGCACCTAGTATTAACGTTTCTGCTTGCTCCCGAACTGCAACTTCTAAGATGTTTTCAATTCTTTTTTTCATTTCAGCAGTTGTTTGTTTCAGCAATTCTTTTTCATTGTTTCGTTTAAGTGCTGTCACATTCACCGCACAGCTGGTAATGACATCAAATTCCTTCTCCTGTAGATCTTCCCCATTAGAATCCTTAATGAGTGATACGTTTTTACTAAATATGATGTCACTATCATATAGAGCATTTTTTAAATGTTTCGGATTTTTATAAAACTCATCTATCTCTTTTATAAATAAATATAAATCTGAAGCGCGACAAATTGACTCTTCTTGAGCGCTGGCTCCATTTAAAAAACCACCACCTGGGTTTTTTGCACTAGCAAAATTCAATACTATTGGATGTTCTTCTTTCATAACCGTTTGAACAACATCCTCTTTTCGAACTTCTATCTTCGTTTGAAACGCTTGATTGAACATTATGGGTTCTTCCTTTATTGCTTCAAGTTTCTCTGAAGAATAATAATCACTGTTTCTTTGTTTTTGCATTACCTTGATTTTATTTAAAGTGTCTTGTGCTATTTTTTTATTTTTCTCTTTACTCAATATTGATCACTCTTTCTTTTTCACTTTTAGATTTAACAAAAATTGATATACACCTCCTCCAACAAATAATTGAATATTCAGATTTTAAAATCTATAAATCTTCAACGATAAATTGAAATATCCTACTATTATTCAATCTTTCTGCGGAGAAACTAGAATGCTCAGACCACGTTCCGGTCCAAAATCCCACATTTTCACCCACGGATAAGTACCTTCAGGCAAAACAAATACTCTTGATTCTAAGTGTTCAATGATTGACATATCACACTCAGTCCCATGTACTCTTGTAGCAGGATGAATTTTTACTTCTCTTCCAGTGTCGTTAAAATAAACAAATTTCATTGAAAGCACCACCAATCTTCTTATAGTGTTATTAATTTCGAAGCAAAAATAGATGATTACTTTTCATCTCCAAATAGCAATTTCTCTATATCCTCAACTGACCATTCTTTACCAGAATCATTTAGTTCGTGCATTAATAAAGATCTCTCTTCTTCAGTTAAAATCTCTGAAAAAGTGTTATAAATAATACTATAGAACTCTTTTCTTGGAACTATTTTTCCTTCCAGAAGATACCTCCATTGACGTTCATGAAATCCAAAATATTTACCCATTTCTTGATCAGTTCGGTTATATTTTTGCTGAATATTTTGTAGTATACTTATAAAAGTTGGTTTGGCATTTAACTCTAGCAGCAGTTTTAATTTCTCTTTTCTCTCAGCACCACCGTTATCCACTACAAATTGCTGTAGTATTTCACCTTCCACACTAATCAATAATGCATTGAGTTGACCACCGTAAGCACATGCCCCATCAATACCAATGTATGTATGACAAGGACTGACCCATATATCATCAACTCCATGAATGAGGTAGGTCGGTGTATGTCCAAAAATATTAATGAGATTTGTTTTATTTTGGTACTGATAATGGTCACGAATCCATATATATTCTCCAGGCGAAGTATCTTGCCAGTTGTACAAATTTGATTCAAAGCCTGCATGTGTAAGTAAAAGATTGCCAACCTGATAATAAGAAAGACCACTTTTGATAAACTCAATTTCTTGTGCATACTCTATTTTCAATGTATCCATGTGTTTACTGAGTTCTTTTACCTCGAAATCATTAATGAAAGATTTTAACGTTGCCAACCCACCATTCCTAAAGTAAATACCGTATTCTAACGTTGGATTTTCTATAAACTTCAAGAACAGGTCCTCATGATTACCTTTGAGATTAATGACTTGATTGCCATACTGTTTTTGCAGATCCATGACCTTTCTAACAACCTCATAAGATTGTTTTCCACGATCAATTAAATCTCCTAAGATAACCAAGATACTTTTCTTATCCCAATAAGATAAAATTTCTTCAAACTGCTTGTACATCCCATGTATATCACTTACGACAAAAAAGTTCATATTTCCCCTCCTTCCTAATTACCATATATTTTTCACCTGTCGAAAAAACTAATAAATAGTTATGTTGTCTCACGATACTGCATATTCCACAAATACAACAGTAAATACCAAGAAGGCGAACCGAATCGCTTTTTATCTGTCTTTTGAATTTCATCTAAAGCAACCTCGACATAAAATCGCAAATGTAAAAATAAGTCTACAATTGGCTTTGCTTTTGTATACCACATTGAATTGTATGCTGTTTCAAAAGTCTGATTTGTCCCATTTCTAATCATTTCTCTCAATATAGGATGAAATGGTTCTTTTGATACTTGTTCTAAAAGTTCGGGAACATCTTGTGACCATTTTTGAATGTTGTACACTTTAAAACTCTGATCATATAGACGATACACAGCTTCCTTTCCAATCCATACATCACTACTTTGCTTATATAATGATTGCAGTTCTTCTTGATGAGCTTGTAAAAATTTTAGTAAGTGCCTCTCGAACTCTACTATTTCATGTAAATAATCAGACATGATTGATGATTCACAACCTCCCTAAATATCATATAGACCATGTTAAGATACTCCGATAACTCGGCAACATCCTTGACTACATATAGCTGAGTATTTTTAAAATAATTTATTCAGATTTAAATACTCACTTCTAAAATGTAAAAAAGCTTCTTCGTCAAGTTCATGATATTCAGTCGTTTTAATTAGCTTTTGGATTTCATCAACAATAATTTCTATCACTTCTCCATCTACAAGATCAACCTCATCCGCACTGAATCCCTCATTTTGAAGATGCTCAATCAATATTTCTTCGAGATCAATCCCTATTTCTTCAATCAGATTCTCCTTGAATCTTTGGGCTGGTCCAATATCGACCATATAGTCTTCTTCTCCATCAAAATACAGATCGATAATTTCTGCAGCGATTGTTGATTTTTTCTTTAACAATTCAGAATTCGTAGCCAACCTATTTTCTTGTTCAACTTGCTTTACTTTTAACTTTGAGATATGCTTATATTCTTCTAATTTCTTTATTTTTACATCCAATAAATCAGCTTGTATGCGAGATTCCACATCTTTTTTCCCAGTATAATATTTCCTTGTTTCTTCTAAACCATTGATTGCTTCATCTAATTGTTCGTTTGGAAACAATCCAACTAATGAATCGAAATTTATTTTCCCGCAATGTAACAACACCATTAATAACAGCTGCGGGGATAGTTCATATTGAACTCGGTCGCCTAATACTTCTAATAAATTCGATAAATCGTCATCTACGGTTTTGAGTTTCGAGATAAGTTCTGAGTTAAGCTTTCTCTGTCCTTTTACTACTTGGGTAATATAAGGGCGAGTATAATGAATTTTTGTTGCAATGAATTGATAAGAGATGTCCTTCTCTAAAAGAAATTTTTCTAAAACTGTTACCATTTTCAACAATCCTTTCTTATATTAAATTCACTATTATTAGCGTCGCACCGACTTTTCTAATAATTATGAACAACTATACACCAACATACGAAACACTTAAACAAAAAATATAGTTACAATAAGAAATGCTACTATGTAAACAAAGCGGGATACTCTGAATGAACAGTGCAAGAAATCCGATATCGATACCAAATACTAATAACGAAATGTGAGTTCTACCAAAGAAGACTCCCCACTTGTGTTAAAGACTGATTCGGATTATTAATCTCCAATTTCTTGCGTTTCAGAGTTTTACCTTTACTTAAATATTTCCTATTAAAACGAGAATCCTTATCTGCTAAAATGTTTATACAATCATCCACCAAGTAAAAAATGTATTGAATAAACACCTAAGCACACACCCATTAGACATTTGCCTCATATTCTAAGCGTAAAAGAAATGAGGGAGAACATGGGTGCTTTAGGTGTGGATTTGTCGGCGCTGCATTGGATTTATGTTGTGTTTATTGTGTTAATTATCGGGTTTATGGTCAAACGCCGCGATACTACGTTGATCTGTATCAT
>NZ_OBMQ01000023.1 GCF_900217795.1 Ureibacillus xyleni
TTCCCGTAGGAGTCTTCGTGAATCCCACTTCCTAAAAGATCTGAGCGTATTTTTATTATAAAAATTTATTAAAATCGACTTTTTCAGTGCCCTAGACAACAGAACCGGATCTTTTTGTCCCAAAGGTGAGATTATGAGAACAAGATATGGAAATTTGAATGATGTATCAAATAAAAAATCATTTCAGGATATGCGAAAGTGGCAGAAGGAAAGACGCAGGAAAGTAAAGGATTTAACGAAAAATATACCGCAATGTTCAACCAAAAAAATCCAAGAAATTAAAAAAAATCGTAGTCGAACTTCTTATACCTGGATTGGACATTCGACCTTTTTGCTTCAATTAAATGGGCTTAATATACTTACCGATCCGGTATGGGCGAAACGAATGGGTTTTCAAAAGCGATTAACTGATCCAGGAATACCCATTGAAGATTTACCGGAAATCGATATTGTAGTCATTTCCCATGGTCATTATGATCATCTTGACTTTCCAACATTGAAAAAACTACAAGGAAATCCGGATTATTTTGTTCCCATTGGATTGAAATCTCTTTTCTTAAAAAAAGGGTATCAAAATGTAAGAGAAATGAGCTGGTGGGAATCAATTGAATACAAGGGAATTCAAATTAGCTTTGTACCAGCTCAGCACTGGACAAGAAGATCGCTATACGACATGAATACGTCTCATTGGGGTGGGTGGATATTCCAAACGACCGACGAAACGTTTTACTTTGTTGGGGATACAGGCTATTTCTCAGGGTTTATGGAGATAGCTGCACGTTTTAAGATTGATATCGTATTTATGCCAATTGGCGCCTATGAACCGGAGTGGTTTATGGCAGACTCGCATATTTCTCCAGAAGATAGTGTGAAAGCATTTATTGAACTAAAAGCGAAGCAGTTTGTGCCCATGCATTATGGAGCGTATCGTTTGGCAGATGACACAGGACCCGAAGCTTTAGAGCGATTACTACGTGAATGGGAAAAACGCCAGCTTCCAAAAGAGCAATTGAAGGTTTTATCAATAGGGGAAACTGTGATGTAACTAAAGTAAAAAATTGGTTTTGAACAAAAATTATGCGCATTACTTTCATAAAAGGGAGAGAATGGATGGAATATATAATTGTTTATGGAACACCAATTATCGCAATATTTTTCTTTGTCAATTGTGTTTCTTTGGCGAAGAAGATAAAAAAAGGGAATGAGAACACGGAAATCAATACAATTTTGGGTGCTATTATGTTTAGCTTTATTATTTACTGTTTAATTGGAGCAGGGTTTATAAACTAAAGATGGGTATTTACCACGAACGGTACTTAAGAAATTTCAAATATTGGCAGCAATATTTATAGTATTCCAATCATTTTAAACAACAAACATCACTTAGGTGTAAGATTTCCAAATATGTATAATAACAAAAAGCGAGGTTGATTAATTGAAATATTTTACGAAAGATTGGTACGAACTATGCCAAAAAACGAGTTTCCACCTACTCTTAGAGGAAGATCCACAAGCACAACACTTTTCCGAAGAATATTTTCAACAACTTTACAACGCTGAGTTACATCGTTGGCTTGATACACAAGAGGAAATTCATCATTGTTTAGTAACCGAATATGGGCATAAAGAAACGTTTGATAGAGATAAAGAAAAGGAACAATTCCACGATGTTCTCCTATATAATCTAGCGCATTTCAAAAGGGGATTACCAGAAACGATTTTAAACCAGATCGCGGATTTAAGGGTATTTGCGTTAAACAAAGCAAGCCGAGATGTCTTAGACGCTGTAACCAAATTTTGCGAGGAAAATGACAGGATAATAGACAAGGTTAGTGGGGATTTTAGAAAATATTACCAAGAGGCCTCCAAATCGATTAGTAAAGAAATTGTTGAAAACTTCGCATTTCATGATTGTATAGTCATAAAAGTCGTTCAAAATGGCAACTCCTTAACATTACACCTTGATACGTCAGGCGGGTTTACAGATATCAATGAAATAACCTTTGAAAATATGAATATCTTAAAACAAGATGATGTATTGGAAGAAGCATGGTGGTTATATGAAGAAGTGTACAAAGTGGAGGACAAATACGAGTTTCATGTCTTACTTCAAAATAAAAATATGGAACTAATTGACTTTATTATCTCAGCCGATCGATTTACTTTTTTAAGAGGTCACTGAGCATGTATGAATACATCGTAAAAGTTGAGTTTAAAAAAAATATCTTGTAAGCCTAAAGAAGACGGTACTTACTACGAACTAATTTTTGGAAGACCTTTGCTACAGCCGGCTAAACAGGGAAACTAAGATAAAATAATAAGTATGGTTAACTTGGTAAATTATGTTAAAATTATTTATATTATACTTTTTTTGGAGGAAAACGATGAAACGAATGCCATTTGAACCACCGACAGAACATTACGATCAAAGAGTAGCTGCAATCGATGAAGAAATATGTCACTTACTTAAGCAACGGAAAGATCTTTCTAATAATCCAGGTTTTCCTACTAGAGAATTAATTGCAACTTGGGCAGAAAAATATTCCTTTTATAAAGACTTTCTAAATATTGTTTTTGCTAACTTCTTAAATGAAGAGTTTTATAAACCTATAGTTGAACCAAATGGCTTTCTTAAAAATATACCGATTCTAAAATCGTTTGAAAAAGATGATATATTTTATACTGTTACTTTTGTAAGTCAGTTTGAAAATGCAAGTGTGGTCCATTTAGATATTGATAGAATTTATCCCAATGTTGATTGGCATCATCGGGAACATAGCTTTTTTGAACTTTCAATCGAAGGGAAAGAAAATTATGATTGCCGTATTGATGGTGGGGGAGGCACTGGTGGTCATGAATCTTTTACATTTGTCATCTCTCCCACTTTACCCGACGATATTTCCAAATATAAATTAATGTTTAAACAATATAAAATGCCAAATAAAAAACCCACTGGCATTGAATTTGTTATTAGTGGTTCAGCTTAATCATATCTTTTGTTAATTCTTTTTGCTTTTCATTTACTTTTTTATAATAATCCAAAACACTTTTTTCATTATGATCTGTTTCGAGGTGAAGCAGAAGTTCCTCTAAAAATTTTTGCTGTAATTCATAAGAGTCTAACAAATCTTGATGATATTTTGTTGTTATTTTTGGTACTGTTATTTGTTGAAGTTCTTCAATCGTTGCTTTTACTGATTGTAACGCCAATTGACTTTTATTTTTTAATTCATCTTTTTCTGTTAATTCACCTGAAATAAATAACTCAAAATAAACATCGAACCCTTCTTTTACACTTAAATAAGATTCTGTCTTCGATGTTACTTCTTCAACATAAGCTTGTCTTTCTTCTTCAAGTTGACGATTACAACCAGATAGAAGTAAAACAGATATCACAAACATCGAATAAATTCTCATATCTTCACCTACCTTTACTATTAATATAGGGGGGAAATCGTGAATATTCTACCATACTTTTTTGTTTCATTAATAACTGTGTTCATTGTGAATTTAGTCATGTGGTTACTATTTAAAGATGTTGAAAAAAAGGATAAGGGATTTGTCCTAGGCTATTATAGGTTATCTTATCGCAGAAGATTCATCCGCTCTCTGTGGGGGATTCCCTTTGCCCTCTTAGTCTACCTTGCTTTATTTTGGCTGGTTGATTTAACTTCAATTGAATACATACTGGTAGGAGCAATTTTCTTACTTCTTATCTTTGTCGATTCCAGTTACAACTATATAAAATGGAAAAAGAATGGGCGCAATTCTTAAAGATTTGCGCTTTTTGAATTGAAACTTTTTCCAATGAAACTCGTAATAAAGTTATACATGCAAAAGGGAAATGGGATAAATGGCGATAGTTTAATCATAGGCTGCCTTCGATTTCAAGTCTAACCAGCGTTTTAGCATTATATCGTTTGTTCTTTCGGATTAGGTATTTAAACAAGTAAAAATTTGGTGTAGGTTTTGGTGAGCAGGGAACGAAATAAGTTTATAAATTAGGAGTGACACGGGATTGGAAATTTTTCTATTCGGCATTATAGGCTTTATTATACTTTTTCTCACAATTACATATGCCGTTCGATATGGTATTGACACTTCGAGACAGGTGAAGTCTTTAAAGTCAGAGCTTAAAGAGATAAAAAAACAAATTAAAGAATTAGAGAAAAAATGATTTGATTAATACATAATTTCAGAGCCGTTCACTCGTTTAAGAAATCGCGGTCATTTTAACATCAAGTGGCTTTCCTCAAACATTTGGATGGATACTTTCATTCGTTGTGGGCTGGATTAATGAAAAGGAATCAAATGGTTCAATTTTATCAAGCTGGTTATTACATGGAATGGTCAATTTGATTGCTTCGATGTATATAGCGTTTAGTATGTAGAAGGAGAGAAAAACCAATGATCGACCAATGTAAATGTAATGAAACATATAATTTAAGAGTGGAAGCAGATATCAGTGCTGATGCAATCTGGTGTAATAGATGTCGTACGAATTTTTGCATTTCACAAGTTCCACTTTCCGAGGAATTAAAATCTGAATTAGCGGAGTGGATTTCAACGTATGGTGAGTGGATCGATTGGGCGAATGACGCTATCGTTACAAATGGGTTTGAACTGGAAGAAATACATAACCAACAAGGATTAAAGCTAACGGAAAAAGTAAAGAAGGAAATGAATCCGAAATACAAAATTACGTTTTCCCCATCTACATTTGCCAAAAGACATGCAAATAAGGAAGAAATGAGGGTTAAGTATGAAAAATATTAACGGGTTATATGTTTCACTCGTGCTCATGATGGTGGTCATACTAGCAAATACAACACTATTCAACAATAAGTATTCTGGGATATTTATGTTCATTAGCTTAGGAATTTTTATCGTGGGGAACGTCTTTTTTATTAATGCTAGAAAGTCAGAAGATGAAAAGTAGATTTATTAAGTACGAGCCGGGTAAAGAGCAAAAAAACGAGAAGACTCTAATGAAACTTAAAAATCTAGCGAACCATCCGGACAATTCAATAGAGCTACAAACGTCAGAACAATTAACGAAAGAAGAGGCGTTGTTTTGGGTGAAAGAATTCGACATATATCAAGCAAAATTATAGAATCTGGCGCTATCCTAAAGTTGAGATCGCAAAAAATTGAAACTTCTTCCAATTTCTTTCATATTAAAATTGTACGTTTAATTCAAGAACTAAAAATAACAAGTAATGTATTTATGAACTACATCGCGCGGGTTCAATAAACTAGCGATAGCTGAAACTAAAATTATAGGATAAAGGAGTGATTTGTATCGTTGTCCTACTAATTGTACTAGGAATAATTCTATTGATTTTAGGTTTTTTAACACCGATATCTTCGGGAATGACACTTTTAATTTCTATTATTTTGTTTGTTATTGCATTTGTTCTCTTATTAAAAAGAAAGAGATCAAGATTATGAAGCAAATGACAATTTATGTAGATTGTCTTAAATTTGGCGATGAATATTTCATTTATGAGCCCATATGAACTGTCATAAACACATTTTGCTTAACTCTTTCTTTTTTCCTGATTGTATGGCGTACTTTTTTGAAAAGGAGTGCATTATGACAAAGAAAAATTTTATCATACTTGGATGTTTTCTTTTGTTGGGATACATATTTTATGTTGGCAAATATTCAAACGAAGGTATTTTAAAAAATGTGATAGAACGAGATGGATATGACCTTCACCAGATGGCAAATAAAGAAACGATCAAGCTTTTTATAAAACCTGAATGGATTCCTTTTACGAACGAGAAAGAACAAAATTTCGAACTTAAACTAACCGAGAAACACAATACAAACATCCTTCTCGTCCAGGTTTGGAATAGAGGTGAGGATATCTATTTCTCCTTTGACACCTCTTACAATTTAAACTATAGCAAAGGTACTTTTCTGTATAATGGCATTTTTAATGAAGATGGCACGTTCTCTACTAGCGGATCATTTAATGATTACAATGTTTATAATCAAAAAGGCGAGAAATGTGTTGTTGGTCAAAATAGCCAAGGCCCAAATTCTGCTTTTGGATTTGCCATTGAACCAGAAAATTATGACGTAATCAAAGATGGATTTTTTGTGGAATATTCGGGGTTTTATCTGTACGAGTATTCAAAAAAATAAGTGGAACAGGCTTCCAAATATAGCGTCAACAATATAAATTTATTTGGAGGGGATGCTATGGAAATTTTAACAGGTAAGGTTGTTACCATATCTTTCTTTTTACTCATCGTTACAATGATTGAAACGTTAGCTTACTCTACGCGGATTTCCGGGAAGATGTTGCTTATCTTGTATTCTTCCTAGCCTCAGACGAAGCACGTTTTGTGACAGGTGCTCAAAATCGCAATCGATGGCGGACAAATAGCTAAATAATGGTTTTCTTAATAAGCTTGGTTTTTTTCGCCAAGCTTTTTTATGTGTTAATGGGACAAATTATTTTTTATGATGTAAGCTATGTAAGCAAGGAACCGTCAACCGAGGGAGAAATCTTTCACATAAAATAGTTGATATGGAATAAAATAGTCTTAAAAATAATTCTTTTGTACCGATACTTATATAGGTATAAAAAATTATAGGTGGGTGACTTTAGTAGTGGATGTAAAAGAAATTATTTCCAAAATAAATGAAGCTGTGGAGCAGTTGGATTTTACGACAGCTAGAAAATACATTGAGGACAATTTGGAAATCGTTAATCAAGAGCGTGCTTTTCTAAAAAGTAACGCGAGAGAAATTCTTAAATTTATTATTGAAAAAATAAATTCCGGGGAAAAACCGCTATCCAAAACAGAAATTAATGAAATAAAGGTGATCAATACGTATGCATCTCGTTTAGATATACGTGGATTGAAGCTTAATCTAAAAGGAAAAGAAAAATTACTCTTAAAAGATGAGACGTTGAATTATCTAAATGCCGATGCAAAAATCATCTTAGAGGGTATGGGAGCAATAAAAAAATAATGAAATTCACCTTTCCACATGTGGAAGGGTGTTTTTTTATTGCAGAACAGGAACAGATGTTCTATAATTAGAACAAACAAATGTTCTGGTTGTGGAGGGATAAAAGTGAAAGAGCAGTTATTAAAAATGTTCAAACGGAATCTGCTAGTTGATATGATGTACATTGATAAAAATAATGCCATCACAAAACGTCGTATTAAGGTCACTAAGATTACAAATGATACATTTAGCGCGTACTGCTTCACAAGGCACGCCAACCGCACTTTTACTATTGAAAATATACTTGCATTGAAACCAGTAATTCAGAAAGAACGTGACATCATATGAATGCTGCCATTTCAGAAATCATCCATAAACAAATTATTTTAGATTTAACGATACGAACACTTGAGCGCGAACGTAAACATCTGGATGACTTAAAAATGAAAAATGCTTTTGAACTATGGATGGAAGCAAAAATAAAAGAACTTCAACAAGACTTAAGAGCTGTCAAATACGAACTAGGTAAACTTGGGGTTAAAGTTCAATCGGAAAAGTGGGACAGTACGTTTACTGAATACACTATACTTGAACGGGGAGCAGTTTACCAAAAAAGATATAGTAATATTGCTTTAAGGAATTGGACTGATGAAGAGGTAAAACGGCTCCTTGGATTAGAACATAGAACCGTTGAATCGGGTAATACAAAGGTAACAAGATGAAAAAGGGCAATCATTGTAAATCACCAAAATTATAAAATTTTAAGCCTAAACCCATGAAATCACTTGTTTTTACGGTATAATTAGTGCTAGAGGTGATACAATGTTTGTCAGTGAAAAACAAATCGAAATTCGCTATGCCGAAACAGACCAAATGGGTGTGGTGTATCATGCGAATTACTTAGTATGGATGGAGATTGGGCGTACAAAACTAATTTCTGATCTTGGGTATAATTATGCTGGGTTAGAGGAGCACGGGTACATTTCACCGGTGTTAGATGTATCGGTCCAATATAAAAAAGCAATGCGTTATGGGCAAGTTGCAACGGTTCGTACATGGGTTGAAAATCATTCCAAACTACGCACAACTTATGGCTATGAAATCCTTCATGAAGACGGCTCTGTTGCAGCAACAGGAACAACCTTACATACGTTAGTGAAGAAGGATACTTTCCGACCAACCGCTTTAAGTAAAATAGATCCTGAGTGGGATGCCAAATACTTAGAAATTGCTCGTACTTAAAAACTAATTCACCAACTCAGGCTAGCCAAGCTAGTCTGTTTTATTTTTTTATGAAACTACCATCAAGGGACGTATCTTGTTATAATGACGTTTGTGAATATTTTTGAAAGAAAGTGAGGTGTGTTCATGGTACAAAAAATCGCTCTTGAATCTGTGAAATGTTTCATCGTGTTAACCAATACCGCTCGCCTTGCAATGCAAGAACATTTTCAAGATGAACACGCCTTTTTCAAATTACAAAATCCATTTGACATCTATATTGAAAAACAATCCATCGAACAAACCTCCATCAACTTAACTTTATATTTCGATAACAAACGAAACACGAATCTGAGTAAAAAGTTTGCAGGTCGTGTAGTCATTATGGATTGTATTTTTGACTTAAAAAATGGCTTAGTGGCAAAAAGTTTTCGTACTCGGGGGGCTCATACTCCCGTTGTCACTAACCGCCGTGAACGAATGCGGATCCATTTAGTCCCATCGCGTATTAATGGACATACATATCCTGAAAAATTTATTTCTACCATTGCCCAGCTCCCTGTAGCACAAGATCGTTTCGACTATGTGAACAAACGTATTTCGAGCTGGGAAGGGTATTTAAAGGTTTTATATAAAAACGCAAGCATTGATGATATTGATGCAACATTCAACTCCACTCATTTTAATGAAGATTATTCAAAAGTGACCCTTCGTTGCCATGTGGATGACAAACAATGGAAACAGCTAAAAGGTTTAAGTGCATATGTTAAAGGCTATCCGCGCGAAATAGGAGAAGTTACCAAAGTAAATCGCCAAGATCGAACTGTTGAAATTGAACTAAGCGCAAAATTAGCTAGATTATTCCGTAATAACGAATTTGACTTTACCTCTGAATATATTACATTTAGCAATGCTTCAACGAAATCTCAGTTGAATCGTTTATTAAAAGGCTTTGACCGGTTAAAGGAAGGTTTAGCCGCCAATGTCAATTTAGAAAACATTCTTTTTGAAGATCAACCGACCATTGCCGAACGAAAAAAAGATGTTGAACTCGATTTTTATAATAACCTAAATGAATATCAGCGTGATGCGGTCACAGGAGCAATCAGCGCGGAAGATTTATACGTCATCCAAGGTCCACCAGGTACAGGGAAGACGACCGTTATTTCCGAGATTTGTTATCAAAATGCAAAAGCAGGTTTAAAAACGCTCATTGCTTCCCAATCGAATTTAGCAGTTGATAATGCACTAGGCAGGTTATTATCCAATAAAGACATTCGAATTTTGCGATATGGCCGAACTGAAAGCATTGAAGAAGAAGGCAAAAAATTCATTGAAGAGAATGTGGCAGATTTTTGGAAAGAACAAACTTACGAAGCCATTACAAATGAAATCAAACAGCATCAAACAAAAGAAAATCAACTACAAATCGAAATTACTGATGCGACAACAGAAATCGGAAATTTAAAAGAAAAAGAGCAAAGACTACAACAAGAAATCCTTATCAAACAACAAGCACAAGAGCAATTAGAAAAGACTGCTGCTGAAATCGCTGAGTTAAAAAAACAAATCATTCCTCTTAAAAAAGATCGAGAAAAAACAGAGGAAACCCTTGAAAAACTACGCACTTCAAAAGAAAAAATCGACAGTAAAATAGAAGAGTTAACAAAACTTGTTCGTTCATCAGATGAAATGGATGAGCAAATTCAACGTGCACAAGAAAAATTATCACAATCCCAACAAATCATTCGATATGTGGAAGTTGATGCACAATACCAAAAGCTTGAAAATGACATTACACACTTAAACAATCAATTAGAACAAATCCACTCAAAAACAAATGATATTTCAAGCACTGTAGAAAAAGTGAAATCCTTTAAAAAGATTTACGATATAGAAGAATTTATTGTTGAACATGAAATTCGTCGCGGTTATGTGCTAAGCCAGTTATTTTCTGATATGGAAAAACTACACGAGCAAATTAGTCAGTTTAAATCGTTAAATGACATTTCAGCAAGACTAGAAAAAGCAATTGAATATAGTCAGAAAACACTTGGCATTCATGTTCAGGTGTCCAATCTACCACCAAACCAACATTATTCATTACAAGAAGTGAATGAGTTTTTGACGGAATTGAGTAAAGCATTTGCTCAGCAAAAGATAAATGCCTTTAATGGAACGCGTTCAGTTGAAGGGCTTTATTCAAGGAAACTATACTTAGCTCAACTATCTCAACGTTATCAAGCATTAATCAATGAATCCGTTCTTGTGTTTACGAAAATAAAAGAAGAAGTCATTGAACAAATCATGATGCAAACAGGCGTTGAGCAATCTACAATTGATGGGTTAAACAGTAAAAAAGCAAATCTACTACTAAATGCATCTCATTTAAAAGCGCAACTAGATTCGATTAAACAAAATGTTGGCGACATCTCAATACTACCGTCTATCGAGGAACTTCAATCCGTTTGTCACTTACTTAAAACCGAAATAGCAGAACTTCAAGAAACGAAATTGAAACAAACTGACATTGAAGCACAACTACAAACCAAGAAACAAGAGCAGGAACGTGTTGCGTCTGAACTGGCAAATGGTGAGACTGTTCTGAAAGACATGATTAATCAGTTAAAAGAGTTGAATTCAAAAGGGATACAACTTGAAAAGGATTTACAACAACTTGAGCAGATTACAAAGCAAAATCCTGAATTGGAACTGGAAAAAACGAAAGAAAAAATAGAAGCATTAGAAGAACAAATTGAAAAGCTGAATTTGAAAATCGAAATGCTACCAATTACGCAAGAGCTACAAGTCGAATGGAAAGGGTTGTTAGATCAAGCAACCGAACACGATTTAGACGAAATTCGTAAACTTTATGTTAAACACGCGAATGTTATTGGAACAACTTGTGTTGCTTCTGCCAATAAAGAATTTATGGACAACTATCCGATTTTTGATGTGGTCATTATTGATGAGGTTTCAAAAGCAACACCACCTGAATTACTACTTCCAATGTTAAAGGGTAAAAAGATAGTCTTAGTAGGGGACCATCACCAACTACCGCCATTAATTGGGGACGACACTTTTGAGGAAACATTGGAAACGGTGATTAGTGAAAGCAATACTTTTGAAGAAAAACGAGAGTTAGAAAAATTACTAGAAGAATCCCTGTTCGAGCGTCTGTACAAAAACTTGCCGAAAACAAATAAAAAAATGCTCGCAATCCAATATCGAATGCACGAAAATATTATGAAAACGATTGCTCCGTTTTATGAAAATGAAGGGGATTCGTTAAAATGTGGTCTAGCTGATTCTGATGCAGCACGCGATCATAAATTAGAAAGCAGTTTAATCAAACGAAGCGATCATTTATTATGGATTGATTTACCGAACTCGCCAAGTTACTTCGAGGAGCGAATGAAGGAAGGCTCGAGTTTATTAAACGCAGAAGAGCTAAAAACCATCCGTGCCATGTTAATGGACTTAAATCATTCTACTGAAATCGCAAAACAACAGGGGCTAATCCCTCAAGATGAGCTGAAATCAGTTGGGGTAATCAGTTTCTATGCAGAACAGGTGAAGCGCATAAACCGCATGATTGAACACGAACTCCATTTGCCACATTTACACATTCGTACAGGTTCTGTCGATAAATTCCAAGGGATGGAAATGGACGTTATTTTAGTGAGTATGGTCCGCAACAATGACAACAAAAACGGGGAAATCGGCTTTGCAAAAGATTATCGCCGTCTGAATGTTGCCTTATCACGTGCGCGGGAGCTTCTCGTTCTCATCGGCAGTGTCGATATGTTCACGAAACGACCGAAAAAAGAAGAAACACGAAACATGTATAGCCACTTGCTAACTGTCGTCAAATCTCAAAATGGCTATCGCAATGTAAAGGAACTAACATCTTAGTGTTTTGAAAGGACGGAACGATGGAACTCCATGCACTTCAACAAAAACTATCACAACAATTTCATAAAACGACCATTTTGGAGAGATTGATCTGGTGTGTTCCCGTTCATACGGTTAACATCGCATACAAACCGATTCTTCGTACAAAAATGGACATTTTAATGAAAATGCTTTTAATTTCATTGCAAAAAGCTAAGTTTAAAAAAGCCGAACAACTAAGTGAAATATTACTAGTAGAAGAACTATTCATTCAAGATTTATTATCTAAAATGCAAAAAACGGGATTAATCACGAAAGAAGAACATTATCGATTAACGGAAAAAGGGCTACAACAACTAACGAGTGGCGTCTTTGAAGAAGATCAAGACATGACGTCGATGGAAACTTTATACAGCCCAACCCATCAAACGTTCTTACACGGTGAAATTGAGGCAGTACTGGACTTTGAAGATTTCCCTGAAGAAATTTATAGACACCAAGTACAAGTGGAGGAGCTTCAAGTCGATAACGAAAAGATTATTAAAGAATTACGTTCGCTCCAAACCGATGAAGAAGCAGAAGAAGAAAGTAACTTATTTATTACGTCCGTTGAATCTTTTGAAGATATTCAAGTGAATGATGTGCCATGTATTGAATTTGTCCTTTTTGATGACGAAAAAGGGCAATTTACATCTCGCGTTTGGAACACACTGACGAATAATTGGGATGAGATTTTACAACATCAAATCGAAGAAAAAGAAAAAACTATCTGGAAAGAAAGATTTTTAACAAAAAAGTAATCTAGAATATTGCAAATATTTCTTCTACATGATAGTATTACATTAATTTCATCTTTCTTATCAAGAGAAGCAGAGGGATATGGCCCGATGAAGCTTCAGCAACCTCTAACATTCGTTAGAAAGGTGCTAATTCCAGCAAGGCGAGTTTGTCTTGGGAGATAAGAGTGCGGCATATAAATTATACCCTCTCATTCTCATGCTGGAATGAGGGGTTTTTTATTTTGAGATGAAAAGAAATGGGGGAACGTTAAATGCCTATTAATATACCGAAAAATTTACCGGCAGGCGAAAAATTACGACAAGAGAAAATTTTCGTCATGGAAGAAGACCGTGCCAAAACACAACAAATACGACCATTAAATATTTTAGTGTTTAACTTAATGCCAGAAAAAGAAAAAACCGAGCTGCAACTATTACGGTTACTAGGAAATACACCACTCCAAACGAACGTTACGTTTTTAAACACAGCCACTTACGCTTCCAAAAACGTGTCAAAATCACATTTAGACACATTTTATAATACATTCGATGAAGTGAAACATCGTCGCTTTGATGGCATGATCATCACAGGTGCCCCTGTTGAACGAATGGAGTTTGAAGCGGTTAACTATTGGGAAGAAGTAACATCGATTATGGATTGGGCAAAAGTCAATGTTACCTCTTGTATGTACATTTGCTGGGGCGCTCAAGCTGCACTTTATCATCACTTTAATATTGGCAAATTCGAATTACCGAAAAAATGTTCGGGTATTTACTCGCATGTGATTACAGATTTAACGGAAGATTTAGTGCGCGGATTTAGCGATGAATACGTTGCACCGCATTCTCGTCATACGTCTGTATCGCTTGATGAAGTGCGCGAACATCCTGAACTACGCTTATTAAGTTATTCTGAAGAAGCGGGTCCATTTATTATTCAATCAAAAGATACAAGACATATTATGATTACAGGTCACTTAGAATATGACGCGACAACATTGGCTGATGAATATGAACGCGATGTAGCAAAAGGCGAACCAGTGGACATGCCGGTGAACTATTTCCCGAATAACGACCCAAGCCAAACACCAAAAAACACATGGCGTGCACACTCGCACTTACTGTTCTACAACTGGTTAAACTACTACGTATACCAAGAAACACCATACGAATGGCACTATGTGGACGACAGCATCGAGTTCCATATTTAAAGGTACCCGGTACACAAACAATTCTGAAAATTCTATACAATTTAAAGCTAGGCATTTGGGATTGCTCAGGTGCCTGGCTTTTATATTGAAATTTTCGTCCGGATAGCAAGGAGATTCGTCCAGATAGAACAAAATTTCGTCCACATACAGCAACGTTTCGTCCGGATAGCGAAAAAATTCATCCATTTCAACAAAATTTATCTGAACGTTTTTGTAGTTTAAACGGTCTAATAACTAAAGGGGGAGATGCAATGTGTGAAATTGACCGAGCAAAACGGGCGATTCGCGGCGATGACGAATCATTTCTCGAAATTCTTCAATCACAAGAAGACACCCATTACCGTATTGCCTTTCATTATTTTCGCAATGAACATGATGCACTTGAAGCCATTCAAGAGTTTACATATCGCAGTTTAAAGAAACGCCACACCGTAAAAAAACCGGAATATCTATCCACTTGGCTCGTGCGTGTTTTACTCAATGTTTGTCATGATATGCAAAAGAAAAAAAGCCGTGTTGAATTGCACGATTCTTTAGAGATGGAAGCTCATACTGATCCATCTTATTTGGAACTTCACGAGGCTCTTTCAAAATTATCGATTGAACAGCAACAGTTAATCTACATGAAATATTACCGAGATTTAAAAAATGAAGAAATCGCGCAAGAAATCAGCATCCCTGAAGGTACTGTCAAATCGCGGCTACATACAGCAATCCGTAAATTACGTCAACTATTTGGGGAGGGAAGTCAATCATGAGTCAGAACGAATATGAAAAATTAAAACAAAATTTGCAAGCAATCGAAGTTCCGCAAGACAAACTCCACCAAGCGCGACAACAAGCATTTTCGAAATACAAACGAAATCAACAGATAAAAAGAAGAACAACCAAGCAATTCATTTTCGCAGCGATTCTAATTCTAACCTTCATTACTTCTATTCGTGTATCACCTGCCTTTGCTCAAACGGTGGCGAAAATTCCAGGATTTGCAGCACTCGTTGAAATGATTACCCAGGATAAAGGGGTAAAGGATATTGTAGAAAATGAATATTACGAAGAGCTCAATATCGTACAAACAAAGAACAAACTCACTTTAACCATTCTAGGGACGATTGCCGATGAGTCAGGAATGATTATCTTTTATCAACTCGAGGCTCCTTATGATATTTCGGAACTTCAAACAACAAAACACAAGTTGACACAAAATGGAAAAGACATAGAAGCATCGTCAGGTTACAGTTGGGCACCAAAAGACCCAACCAACGTTATCCAAGAAAAAATTGAAATTGTGTCTAGTAAACAAATGGACTATACAAATCCAAACTTTGAAATCACACTAAGTTTTGGCGATGATGCTCGTACAACGTTTAACGTTCCATTTACTTTAACCCAACCAATTAAAGCTTCGAAACAAATAGAAATCAATCAAACAATTGAAATTGAAGGGCAAAAACTTCACGTGGATTCGATTAAAGTGTCACCGTTACGCGCAGAAATTAAGCTAACAGATGACCCGGACAATACGCAGCAAATTTTACAAATTGGTGAGTTAAAAGTATTGGATGAACACGGGGAAGAGTGGGGGACAATCACAAACGGCATTACTGGCTTCGGAGGTTTCCGCGAAGAACAAAATAGTCTATTTATCCAAAGTAATTATTTTAGAGAACCCCAAAGTTTAACTCTTGTCATTGATCAGGTAGAAGCAATGCCAAAGGGTGAGGATTATATTGAAATTGATTTTTTAAAGGGCGAAATAGTAAAAATGCCGAAATTGCATGATTTTGAACTAACAATTCGAGGATCGAGTATAATTGATGTAAAGTACCCGGATAGACCAAATCACCACCGCCAGCTATTCAGTTCCGTGTTCGATGCAAACGGCAAGCAATTTTACAGTACCGGTCATTCCGTATCAGGTATTGATGGAAAAGAAGAAGCAAGTTATACTTTTGACTTAAAAGATGCGGTCAATCCTGTTCGACTTTATTTCGTAAGTTATCCGATTTATTTAGAAGGTTCAGCGGAAATTCATATCCCATTAAAAGGTGACGACAATGAAGTGGAGTAAAACAAAATCAACTCTCGAAAGTTTCTTATGTGAAAAACTAAAAGGCCGAATTCACATCCATGCAACCGTGTATCGGAAGTTTCACGACAGCCCAGCGAGAGTATGGATAACACGGGATGGAAAAGAAATTTTGAGTGCTTCTGATGTAACATATAGTGTGGAGTATGAGAAATTATATCAGCAAATAAAAGGAGATAAAACAATTCCCTATAACCCGGATTGGAATATTATGTTTCAATCCGCAGAACGTCAAGAGTTACTGAAAGCAGGGGATGAAGCAGAGCAAATTTTAACTAATCAAAATATATTTGAAAGCTATCATCTCTATGAACCTCTCATGACATACAGTTCCCTTTCCATTGAAGAAGCATGGAATTCAGAAAATGTGATGATAAAAGCTTTTTCAATGTTTGATCGACGGGTAGGGAAAAGGAGATTAAAGCAATTCACCTTGACTCAAGACACGCACCCATTAATTGTTGATTTTTATAAAATACGGTGTGACGTTGAAGGAATACAAAAACGCTTGGAGAGCTCTTAACTTTCCAAGCGTTTTCTATCGTTATAAAATAAACATCGCGACAATCGTTGTGACAACTAACCCGATCACGACAGGTAAGAAGTTTCGACGTGCTAATTCAAATGGACTCACATTACAAATCGCAGCAGCTGGAATTAATGCCCAAGGAACTAAAGTACCGCCGCCAACCCAAATCGCAGCAAGTTGCCCAAGCGCGGTTAATGTGGCAGTACCTTCACCAATGGCAGTGCCGAAGAGATTCGCGATGGATCCAGCTAGAGTGATACCAGAGAAGCCAGAGCCGTCTAACCCTGTGATGGCACCTACACCTGTTAACGTAACCGCCGCAATTTCAGCAGTTAACGGCACGACAGCAGCTAACGCAAGACCTAAGTCGTTAACGATTCCTTGAGAAGCAGAGGGTAAATATTCACCAATAATTTTCGTGAAACCAGAATCTCCTAAATAGAAGAAGGCAGCAATTGGAATTACCGGCCCAAATACTTTAAACCCAAATTGGAACCCTTCGATTAAATAGCTTGTTGTTTTCTCGAGCCCGTCGTTTTTGTGCGCAAATACTGCTAATAATAGTAGAATAAAGACTGTTGTTCCTCCGACAAGCGCCGTTGCATCACCACCTGTTAAATCAAATACAGACATCGCCACAACGTCAACAATAAAGGCAACTGGAATTAATAATGCAAAGAACTTTCGTTGGCCTATTGTGAGTAATTTTTCATTAACATCTTCTACAACCTTTTCACCAAATGTGCCGACCATTTCCATATTGCCACGTTTCATATCACGACGTAAGAATATAAATGCCACAATCGTTGTCACAACACCCATGACAATAACAAGGGGAATACTAGCCGATATCACATCAGCAACTGGAATACCCGCAGCATCCGCCGTTAACTTTGGTGCGCCCTGTATAATAAAGTCCCCAGATAACGCAATCCCATGACCAAATAAGTTCATCGCCATCGCAACGCCAAGCGCCGGAAGTCCCGCCCGAATCGCAACCGGTAACAACACCGCCCCAAGTAACGCCACAGCTGGAGAAGGCCAGAAGAACCACGAAA
>NZ_OBMQ01000019.1 GCF_900217795.1 Ureibacillus xyleni
TTGCATGTATTAGGCACGCCGCCAGCGTTCGTCCTGAGCCAGGATCAAACTCTCCATAAAAGAATTTGATAAAGCTCAAATTTGCTGGCATCAAAATTGATGTCAAAATGTTTCTCAAATTAATGAGAAATTATATTCATTAACGTTTTGTTGTTCAGTTTTCAAAGTTCATTTATCATCGCATTTAGGCGACTTTTCTCAGTATAAAGATAACCTTTTGAAATGTCAACATAAAATTATTTTTATAAACTTTATTATATAACATTCCTTTTGGCAACTTTTATAATATACCACCAACTCCAAAAATAGTCAACTGTTTATTAAAATCACTCTTATGCTCTTTGATTAAAAGGGAAGTACTGTATTAGCTACTCCCCTTAAGTTTAACCTAATTGTACCTTTATCCATTTTCTAACACTATTAATAAACCATATATTCGAACATTGATTTAAATCTTCAAGTTTTAATGTTCTTTCACAAATACGACCTTCTTTAAGTAACCTATCTCTATAAGTTCCTGCTAATAGTCCACTTTTAACAGGAGGAGTCCAGAATCCACCATCTATTTCTAAAACTACATTACCATTCGTAAATTCTGTTATCTCCTCCTCTTCATTCCAAAGGAGTACATCAAAAAAATCTCGGAATTTCGTTTGATATTGCGAGTAAACTTCTCGATTTGTTGTTTTATGATATAAAAATAGATTGTTTTTATTCACTGGGAGGTCAGCTAATGTAACAAGTTGGCCAGAGTTTTGTTTTTTTAATAGTTGGCATTCTAATGTTGTTTCACCAGTTTGATCTACTAGCAAACGAATTTTATAATCTCCGTGTTTATTTCGTTCAGCACAATTTATTAATGCCAATCTAATAGCATCTAGATTAAATTTATAGCCAAAGTATTTTGCGGAACTTAATATACGAGTAAGATGTTCTTCAAGTAAGAAATATTCCCCGTCTTGTAAAAGCAAACTTTCTAGCAATTGAAATTCAGGGCGCTTTTCTGTTAATAAGCTTGCTTTTGCTAATACTTCGTGATACTCATCTTCAGTTGTAGAATCCCACGTAATACCACCACCAACACCGTATGTAGCTTCACCTGTTTTTTGGTTGATTATCACCGTTCTAATAGGAACATTAAAAATGGCTTCTCTGTTTGGCGTAATATAACCAATTGCACCACAGTATACTTCTCGGGGTGTTGTTTCTAACTTTTCGATAGCTTCCATTGTACTGATTTTTGGAGCACCAGTTATTGAACCACATGGAAATAGTGCCTTGAAAATGTCAACAAACTGCTTATTTTCCCAAATTGTAGCTGTAATAGTTGAAGTCATTTGATGAACAGTTGGATAGTCTTCAATTTCAAAGAGTTTTTCCACTTTTACTGTTCCAGGTTTGGCAACAACACTTAAATCGTTCCTTAAAAGATCTACAATCATCACATTCTCTGCACGGTTTTTCTCTGAATGATATAGCACCATTCTATTTTTCTCATCATCTTTTAAAGTTTTCCCCCGTTTTAATGTCCCCTTCATTGGTCGGGTAGTTAGTTGATCGTGATGTAATTTGAAAAACAACTCCGGTGATGCTGATAAAACTTGAAAATCACCGGTATTTACATACGCACAGTAATTTGAGACTTGAGCTCTTTTTAATTTTTCGTATAGTGCAATATCATCTCCATGAAACTGAGAATGAAGTCGAATCGTATAATTGGTTTGATATGTTACACCATCTTCAATTAATTGCTTAATAGAGGTAATCGCCTTATGGTAATCTTTCTTATCAACAGACGGAACCCACTCTGATAGGCTGTATTCACCGGTACTATGTAATGCTATTGTTTCAGGCTCATGAAAAACGCCAAACCAGAGTAATGGCATTTGGCTTTCGTTTTTTACCTTGTATGCAGCATCAAAGGCAGGTGCACTTTCATAGGACAAGTATCCAGCAACATAAAACCCGTTCTGTAAAGCTTCCTCTATTAATTGAAAACAAGGTAATACTTCCTCAATGTTATTGGCAATGATTAATTTAATTGGATTTTGAAATGTTAACGGTTCCACTACCCCTGATTTCGAGGGGAAGTCAAAAGATAAGATGGGTGATTGCTGTTTCATTGTTAAATTTCGATTCCCCTTGCTGATTTTATAAAGAAATTCTCAATCATCTCTAGGCCTCTTTCCGTTAAAATTGCTTCGGGATGGAATTGAACACCTTCAACACGATACTCCTTATGTCGAATAGCCATAATTTCACCATCAACAGTTTTTGCGCTAATTTCAAGACAATCAGGTAAAGTTTGTTCATCTACTATTAATGAATGATATCTGGCTACTTGTATTGGCGATGGGATATTCTGAAAAATTGAACGTTGATCGTGAACAATGAGTGACGTTTTCCCATGCATCGGTTGTTGCGCTTTTTTTACAACCCCTCCGAATGCTTGGGCAATAATTTGTTGACCTAAACATACCCCTAAAATTGGAATACTTCTATAAAAGTGTTTTACAACATCTATGCAAATTCCTGCTGTATCTGGATTTCCTGGACCTGGGGAAATTAAAATAGAATCAGGTTTCATTATTGAAATGTCCGTTAATGATAAATGGTTATTCCGAATAACAACAACTTCTTCCCCAACTTGCTGTATATATTGAACTAAATTAAATGTGAAGGAATCATAATTATCTATAACTAATATCACGCTAATAATCTCCCTTGTTTGATTAAGCATTATTATAACGAAAAATCCCATCAAAAAGCAGGATATTTCTACTTTTCGATGGGACTATTTTAATTCATTTTTTTGTTCACGTATTTTCCGTAATCAGGAAGTGCAATTTGCTCAAATTCATTAACAAGCTTTCGTAAATTTTCTGTTAAATATTGGCCTGTTAAAGGTAGTCCATGCCCAGTAACGGCAACAGTAGGATTTAATCTTTCTAGTTTCACTACTGATTCCTTGGCAGCATTCCAATCTGTTGTTAAATATCTTGGAGGTCCGCTTATTTCTTGTTCCTGTGTTAAGACTTTATAAAGATATTCTTGTTTAACATTAACAAACGCATCTCCCACTATTAATGCTCGGTCATTTTCTCTAAGCAGTGAAATATGACCCGGTGAATGTCCCGGAGTATGGAGCCATCTAAAATCCGGCATATGTGGTACTGTTCCATCAGAAGGAAGTGCTTGTACATTACCACCCAAATTAATCGGTTCAATTGGGAACATTGGTGACATCTTTGCCACCATTCCTCCTTCAACAGTTGAATCCGGCTCTGGGTAACTTTTTTGTCCTGTTAAATAGGGCATTTCAAGTTCATGGGCATATACAGAGACATTCCAATGTTTTATCAGCTCAATAATAGCTCCCACATGGTCAAAGTGTCCGTGTGTTAAAATAATGGCTTTTGGGCGACTATTTGCACCAAAGCGTTCCTCAACCACAGATATGATTTCATTTGCTGATTCAGGCATTCCGGCATCAACCAACACAAAATCCTTCGTTGACGGATCTCCAACTAAAGAAATGTTCACAATTTGGATTGTATGACAATACAAATCAGGCAATACTTCCATTCCAACACCATTTCCTATTGAGGTTGCTGGAATTGCTCTATAGTCGCTTCCGTAACTCATGTTCATGTCCATTTTCACTTCACCTCGAGTAAAAATATTTAAAATCTACTCGTAATATGTCCTTTGCATGATAAAACATACAAGAAAAGTTGCTAGTCCCCATGTTGTATGTGCAAGATCATATAATCTGTAAAGTAAGATTTTATTTGTTCTAACTCAAGTGAACTGTACAGGATAATCGATTGTGCATCATGATCGAAAGTTAAAACAATGTCTTCATCTGATTTAAAAATGCGGTTACGTCCCGTTTGAATGTTAAGCTTCCTCTGGGATACGATAAATGTGTCATTTTGATATGCTAAGTAGATTAATTCTTCAAATACCGTCTTCAATTCTTCTGCGTTTTTAACGGTTAAAAAGAACCCCGGAACTTCCGCATAATACATTCCTTTTGAAGAGAGCGTAAAAACACGTTGCCCAGAGTCTATATACTCCACATCATAGTTAGCCCATTCTTTTTGCATTTGTTCCTGTTCTTCATCATGTGTTTCAACATAAATCGATAATGGATAGGAATAAATTTTTTCAATCGTCTCAAATGCAAGTCGCTCAATATGGTCATAGTCCGTACTAATAAAATATGATTTAGCTTGTCCTTCTAAATGAACATCGCGATCGTTATCATGATTCAAAATATAAAAATCAACTTGTATTGGTTTATCATTCACTTGTAATACTTTACATGGAAGACCCACCTCTTCATAAAAGGTCACATGGGTATTAAATTCTGCAATGATTCTGTTCTTATCATCATATAAAATACTTGTACACCCACTTATATGGTTTAATGATAAAATCAAATTTTTCGCCATATCATCCAAAGAAAATTTGTAACTTTTACCATGATGTTCAGTCTTTAGCTGCTTATTTTTAATTTGTTTTCTCATTAGCTTTATAAGATTGATTTCATCTTTATTTTGAAAAACTACTATCTCTAGCGTAGAGGCTTTCATTATAAAATGATTAAAAAGCATTTTTCGTTCATTTCTTATTTCTGCATCTCGAATATCAAACTCAGGTAAATCAACATCCCATTCATTTGTTTGATCTAAAATATACATAGCTCATAACAGCCTCCTTTCTAATTTTGTTCCTTAATGTATCCTATTTCATCAGCCACGCGCTAATCCAATATTAGGTCTATATGTTAAAATTAACCTTAAAATGTAAGTTGTGGGGTGATGAGATTTGAATTTTACGGAAGAACAGCTACAGATGATGATTTCAGAAGAACCAATTGGCGGTTTATATCCATATAACACAAAGGACAAACAACAGATTGAAATCTATATTCAAGACCTTTTCTATACAATCAACCGCTCAAAATCAATTAAATGTGAAGCAATATTTGATCATTATGGAAGTGGGTATGCTTCCTATGTTGACTTCTTTTGTTATAAGAAAGATGGAAGTAGTGTAATAAATGAAAGTTATATTGAAAAGGATTCTCTTATTTCTATCCAAATAGAAGGGTTTGTTATCTACATAAGTCGATTAGCACCTGTAGCAATTTTTGGTACGGATATAAGACATAAGGCGATTTTAGATAATGGGAAGGATGAATTTTTCAGTGGGATGGGTATGATTAGTCACCCTAATGGAATCATCAATGAACCACCTAGACATATGGTCAATGAGTTTCAAGAAATTAAAGAGAAGTTGATTAGTGCAGGCTATTACATTCTAAATAAAGACTATTTGTCACAACCGCTCCCTTTTGAGACCAAAATTCAAACTTTTACACGACCAAATCAATATACAATATTCGATGCATTTTTCTACTGGAAAGATTAATTTCATATAAGAATTGCAAATAGGCGCCCAACCCATTACTAAAGGTTAAGCGCCCTTTCTTGTCTATAATTTATTGAAACACCGTTAATACCCCAATACAAATCACTCCAGGAAGTCCAAGAATGGTAATAGTTAGGGCGGAAAATATATTTACAGGCACTATAATATCATAACCATCTACAACTATATGGGCTATGTATAACAATGCAAAAGAGCAGGCGAACTTAAACCAAAGAAGGGCTAACTTTTCAAAAATTACACCAAAACCAACTTTTTTGCCTATTAGGAAGCCAAAAAAAAGTAGCACGCAACTAAGTCCGATTACAACATAGGTCATCAATCCATATCGCCCCCATTTATTGTTTCATAGGAGCATATGCTTTTGCGGCTACTCTTATTATGTTTATTTAATTAATATTTTGCGAATTCTTGCTTCCTTAAATAAATAAAAGTGGATACTTTCTGCTATTTGACGACGTGCAATTACATCTAAATCATAATCGTCTAATAGCCCTTCAATGACCTTTGCATTGTTCCAGTCATCCTTTGTTTCCTTAATCAGATGTACTAACTTTTCATCAAATTCTTTTTTTAACTTCCCTTTACGACGAAAAAACATACAACGACACTCACTTTACCCGATTTAAAAATCGTAATTTCCTTTAAAACAGAATTCAGATGAAAAGAACTTACAATTCACGTCTTCCTTCTAATGCTTTCGATAAAGTTACTTCATCGGCATACTCTAAGTCCCCACCCACAGGTAAACCATGAGCAATACGTGTTGTTCGAATTCCTGATGGCTTCACTAGGCGAGATATGTACATCGCTGTTGCTTCACCTTCAATAGTAGGGTTTGTTGCTAAAATTAACTCTTGTACTCGTTCATCTTGTAATCGAGTGATTAAGGACGCAACATTAATATCTTCCGGTCCAACGCCATCCATCGGCGAAATTGCTCCGTGTAAGACATGATATAGGCCATGATAATCACGCATTTTTTCCATTGCGATGACATCTTTTGGATCTTGTACAACACAAATAGTCGATGGGTCTCGTTGTTGATCTGAACAGATTTGACAAGGGTCCACATCTGTAATATGCCCACAAGTTGAGCAATACATTAAATTTCGTTTTGCATCTACTAAAGCCTTTGCAAAAGATAAAACAGTATCTTCTTTCATAGTTAAAACGAAAAATGCCAGTCGAGCGGCGGTTTTCGGGCCGATTCCTGGCAATTTCATAAAGCTATCAATAAGCTTTGATATTGGTTCAGGGTAGTACATTGTTTATCCTCCTAGAATGGAAGGTTTAATCCTTGAGTGAATTTACCCATTGTTGAATTTGTCGTTTCTTCTACTTTCTTTAAAGCATCGTTTGTTGCAACAACAAGTAAGTCTTCTAACATTTCAACATCATCTGGATCAACAACTGATGGGTCTAAATTTACTTTTAGTACTTCACGTTGGCCGTTTAAAGTGATTTTCACCATACCGCCACCAGCAGTACCTTCAAATTCTTTTGCATTCAATTCTTCTTGTGCTTGCATCATTTCTTTTTGCATTTTTTGCATTTTTTTCATCATGCCTTGCATATTGCCCATTCCACGCATAAATATATTTCCTCCTTAAAAAATCTAAATTTATGGTTTAAAGCGGTTACTCATCCACAACTTCAACAAAATCTTTACCAAACATTTTCTCAGCTTCTGCAATTAAAGGATCTTCAGAAGCAATTTCATGCGTATCATCAATAAATGGTTGTTCATGGACCGTTTCCTGAACCAATGACCCATCTTGTGACTCTTTTTTCTGATTCAAACCATTTTCTTTTATGAAGTTTTGACGCAACGTAACCCATTGTTCTTCTGGAATACATAGTAGTTCATACAGCGTTCCAGTTGTTTGAGCTACAATTTGAGAAAAAAGATTTGTAAATTCTCTGTTGTCAGCAACCATTCGACAATGAATATCATACTTGAATTTTACCACAAATGCACTATCAGAGGCGGCAACAGGTTCGGCTTCTGCTAACAATGCTGCCTGTGATTTTTGAAGTTGGCTTAAACTTCCCGCCCACGCACTTTTAATTTTATGAATGTCTTGCTTTGTAGCACTTTTTAACACTTCACGAATTCGTCCAGTAGGTGCTTGATAACCATTTTGGGATTTTGCCCGTGGTCGAGGCGCTTCCTTCACCTGCGAGCCAACATTACCAGCTTGAACACCAGATGCCAGTTGTTGTGAAAGTTGCTGTACCATTCTTTCAAGGTTCGCCACTTTATCGTTTAATGCAGGATCCATATGCCCCACTGCTTGAGTTGCCACGGCACCACTATTTGGCGTTTGCACCATTTTTAATAAGGCTGTTTCTAAATAAATTTTTGTATGATGGGAAAAGCGCATTTCTTGTTGAGTTTTCGCAAGAATATCGATATAAGCATAAAGTGAATCCGCGCTAAACTCATGAGCTAAAGCTACAAACTTTTCTTCCGGAGTAACAAGTTCTAATAACTCTTCTAATTCGCTGCTTGTTTGAAGAAGTAATAAATCACGGAAAAATGTAATTAAATCTTCGGCAAGACGAAGCGGATCTTTTCCATCAGCGATTAATTCCTCAATTAACGTTAATATATGTGCAATTTCTTTTTGTTTTAAGGCTTGTACCACATCATAAAAGATGTCTTGGCTAATGGATCCACTAACAAGCAATGCATTTTCAAGCGTTAAAGTGTCGCCGCTAAATGATACGACTTGATCTAATAGACTTAGTGCATCCCGCATTCCACCAGCAGCTGCCTGAGCAATTACCTTTAATGCTTGTTCTTCATAAGGTAATTGAATATCTTCTAAAATAACCTTCATACGTTCTAAAATATCGTTAGAAGATAGGCGTTTAAAGTCAAATCGCTGGCATCGCGAAATAATTGTAGCCGGCAGTTTATGTGGTTCGGTTGTAGCTAAAATAAATACTGCATGGGGTGGCGGTTCCTCTAACGTCTTTAGTAAGGCATTAAATGCACTTGTTGAAAGCATATGCACTTCGTCGATGATATACACCTTAAAGCGTGCATTTGCTGGAGCGAATCGAACTTTTTCGATAATATCGCGCATTTCTTCCACACGGGAGTTAGATGCTGCGTCAAATTCAATAACATCTGGATGAGACCCTTCTGTAATACTTAAGCATGTTGCACATTCATTACAAGGTTCATTGGTTGGAGCGTTCTCACAATTTAATGCTTTAGCAAAAATCTTCGCAGTACTCGTTTTCCCCGTACCCCGTGGACCAGAAAACAGATAAGCATGCGTTGTTTTATTTGCTAGGAGGGCATTTTGAAGCGTTCTTTTTACGTGAGTTTGTCCCGACATCTCTCGGAAATTTCGAGGTCGATACACACGATAAAATGCTTGATACGTCAACTTTTTCCTCCCCTTCTAAATACACGAATTTATTTTTTATTATAACATATATCAAGGATTCACTTCTATTTCTTCATTGAAACTAATTCTGTATTACATCCCTAAAAAAGAGTTACCTCATAAGAGATAACCCTTTTTTCGTAAAGTTATTTTTTCTTCATATCTTTTAAAAGTTTTGACACGTTCGTTTCTTCCTCTATAACCGTTTTTTCCGTAGCAAGTTTTTTTGGTTTCCCCACAGCTTGTAGGAAGCCCCAGCCGAATCTTCTTAATGTGATATCAATAAAGAATAACAGCATACTAGCAACTACGAGCCAAATAGTAATACTTTGACGTTCTGCACCTTTTACAGTAAATTCTCGGAATATTTGTTCAGGCTCCTCTAAAATCGTTCCACCTGTTTTTTCTACAATTTCAGTGAGTAACGCTTCATTTGGTGGGCGCAATTCATATTCCGCGCTATATGGAATCGTTAACCCTGCTTGGTAAATCGATTCGTCTTCTTTTGAAATTCTAAAGAACACAAGCCCGGGGTCCGCATCCACTACTACTCGTAATTTGCTAGCAGAGATTGGTTCAATTTGTGCTTTTAACTCTTCTCCCAATTCGTCAACAATGGCAACGTCTAGGAATGCGGCTTGGTTTGTTGGGTCCGTGATAATAAAAGTATTATTGGATTCTTGTCTTATGTCATACGCAATATCATTATAGGTTGGTAGCATTTTTGATATTGCGGTTTGCCAAAAGTTTGACCATTCACTCCATTTGGCCCAATCCCCTGTCCATGCCCCTGTTGAGTCGGATGTAAAGGCAATAGTTCTGCCTAAACCGTACTGCCACTCAGCTAATACAGGGTCTTCTTTTTCACTTTCTGCAACAACGAGAGCCGTTTGTTTTGCAGTTGTCCCGATGTACGCATTCATTTGAGGCACGCCTTCTTTAAACAAAGCATTCCAACCTTCAGCATTGTAGATTGTTGGATAGAATGGATTGTCCTCAATATACGTACGTGAAATCATCGCCGTTTCCCGGGAAAGAATCGAAGGAATTGTTGTTTCATCAACAACACTATAAAAACGTCCACTACCTAATTCACTTAATTCCTCAAGCAAAACAGCATCTGCGTCATTTCCAATTGCTACTGTAGATAATGTGATATTACTATCTTTTCCTTCTTCTAAAAGATCTTCATAGCTTCCTCCAGCAGAAGATTGCCCGTCTGTTAGCAAAATAATATGTTTCCTTTGTAGCTTTAACTCTGCTAAGTTTTCGACAGCCATTGATAGAGAGGAGAAAATTTCAGTTCCCCCACCAGGAGCAATGGATAAAATCGTATTCACTGCTTTTTCCTTATCCGTTAAAGGGGCTGTTTCGATGATTTCCCATGGACGATCATCAAAGGCGATGAAACCAAGTGTGTCTCCATCACGAAGTAATTCTACTGAACGAGCAGCTGCTTCTTTGGCAAGTTCAATTTTTGGCCCCATCATACTTCCAGAACGGTCAAGTACAATGACTAATCCAAGAGAAGGTAATTGCTGTTTTCCTTTAACCTCCATTTCAACTGGAAGCAATTTTTCAATAGGGGTTTTAAAATAGCCCCCAAGTCCATAGCTATTATCTCCACCTACCATCATAAAGCCTACACCAAAATTTTTTACAGCTTGTTCGATAATGCCCATCTTCTCTTCACCGACTAAGTGCCCCGGGATATTATCAAAAATAATTGCGTTATAGTGTAGGTAGCTTGATAGTGAGTTTGGCAATTCACTTGAAGGTTTTACGTCAAAGGAAATTGAATTTGGTCCAAGAGCAGCTGCAATGGGCGATCCTTCTTCTCGATCACTTACAATCAACAATCGTGGGGAACTTTGGACCATCGTGACACTTGTTAATTTATTGTTTTCTATTATTGCATCTTCATCTACTTGCACTAATGCTTCATACTTCACTAAACCTTCTACCTGACCAATATGACGATAAGTAAAGGCATTGGTACCTTCTTCCAAACTAACAGCTTCTTTATGAATAAGCTGGTCATTTTCATAAAGATACAGTTCTCCTTTTGTCGCAGATGTTGCATTGATTTCTGTAACAAGTTGTTGCTGTTCACCTGCATATGCCACTTTTGGGGTTACGAAACTTTGAATAGAAGTATCTGCTTTTACTTCTTTACTTAATGGCACAACATCAACGGATACATTGGTGCCGGACATTTTCGTTAGCTGTTCAGAAACTTCACCCTTTGTTTCTAATCCATCTGTAAACAATACAATTCGTGTCGCTTTTTCACGGTCGACAATACCTGTTATCAGTTGTAGTGCTTGAGCAATATTTGTTTCACTTTCACCTGTCATTTCACTTAATTGTGGGGCATGCTCTAACGTATTACTTAAAATAGACTCTGTTTGAAGGTTAGATGCAAAAGAATAGATGCCAACATGGTGTGTATTCTTTTTCGATTGTAAACTTTCTTCAATAAACGCTAATGTTTGTTCTTCGTTCCCTTCTACAGATGCCGAACGGTCGATTAAAAATGCGACTTGTTCTTCTTTAACAGGCAATAAAAGGAACGGAGATGCAATTGCGAAAATAAGCAGTACAACGGCTACGATGCGTATGCCAAACACAATCAACTGACTCTTTTTCAATTGATGCCGATGATGCCACCAAGTCCAAATAAAGTACCCTACAACTGGGATTAATAACAATAAAGCTAGTGGGAAACTAATTCGTAAATCCACGTCTTCTTTGCACCTCCCACTCAATGACTAATAACAGCAATATCGGTATTAATAGCCAGATAATGATTGATTTTTTTGATGATTCCTCTTCACCATTACTTTGAAGAGTGCCAAGTTCAAAACTTGTTCCTTCTTTAATTTCTCGTTCATTATCTGAAAGTTGAACAATTAACAGTTTCTCATCCTCATTGGAACGGGCCGTATATAAACCCGGCTTAGTTGGTGCTTTAAAATGACTTGCATCTTCAAACGAGGAAATATACTCATCATCTTTTGAGTAGATTGACCAATCCCTAGCTGCTAAGGAAACTCCTCGACTTTCATTTGGAGAAAACGTTCCTAGAGACGTCGAGCCTTCTAGCATTTCACTTTGCAGACTCCATAAAAATAGAGGAAAAGATGGGTGAAGCGGCCAGTCTGTTGATTGTATATCTGCAAGTATGACAATATCTCCTTTTGAGGAACGTTGGATAAAAGGCTTTTCCCCAATGGTTGCAATGGTTTCAAATCCATCAAAGCCCGGGTAAATGGCATTAACATAGACATCTTCTAAATTACTAAAAGCAAATAATGCATCTTCTGAAACATCAACCAAACTATTTACTTCTTCTGACAATTCATCATCGCGTCCGATTAAAACAAGGGGGGATTTGGTCTTACCTAAAAGTTCACTCTGATTCGTAACAATCATTGCTTCTTTTATCGCTGCTAATTGGTCTGAGGGAACCAACTTCACATCTGCATTTAATGCCTGGAACCCTTTTTGGACAAGCTGGTGCATTTGTTGATCAACAACGATTTGGGACAAGCCACTTCCAATTATAGTAACCATTGAATTATCTACTACATAGTCATCTTCAACTTGAATTGTAGCAAATAAACTTTGGGATATAGGGAGCTTCTCAAAGGTTTTCGTCATTTCCTCTTCACCTTTTAAAGTAACCCCTTCTTCAACTAGGACATTCCCTTGGCTATCTTGAAGAGTAAGTTCAACTCGTTTCTCTTCATCTGCTTCATTTTTCAATTGAATAAGTGCTAACGCTTCTTCTCCGATTGAAGTAGCTGCAAAACGTTTAATTGAAACATTTTGTAAATCTTTACTTGAACCTTTGACAATCCATTTAATATGTTCACTTGAAATCGGTAGTTCTCCGCGCTCGATTGAATCCGTAAATAGATAGATGGAAGTAGCTGTTTCACCAATATAAGCTTGAGCAACATCAATCGCTTTAATTAATTGCTCTTCTTCAAAAGTTACTTCCAAACTATCTATTGCTTTATGTATGGCGGATACATCCGATTCTTGCCGAACAATTGTTTTAGGTTCATCTCCGGTTGTAATTATTGTTAGTGGTTGGCCAGTAAGTTCTGATGCAAGGGATTTCATTTCTTCCTTATGGTGATCAAATGTTTCCCCTGCTAACATAGTCGCTGAAGTATCCACAATCCATATTGATTGTTCCCCTGCAATTTCACTTGTTTTAATGAAGGGGTTCATTAAAGCTAAAACAAATAATATGAGAGCCAACAATTGCAAATATAGTAGTGCATTTTTTTGTAAATGTTTTAAATATGGTGAGGCCTTTGTTTCTTGCATCACTTCTTCCCAGAAAATCGTTGAAGAAATCGGTTGGTCTTTATATTTTTTACGGAAAAAATAATAAAGTAGAACGATTAATGGAAGAATGCTAGCCCATAAAAAGAGCACATTACTAAATCCCAACTAGCTTCACCTCACTGTACCCAATGTGACTTCAATAATTTATGGAAGATAGCATTTTGGAAACCATCTTCTACAGAAAGTTGTATTTTCCGAATACCAAAACGGTTTGCTAATGCATCAAATTGACCTTCATGCTCAGCACGGCTTTTTTCATAGTTAGCAAGAACTCGATTTGAGACAGATACATTTACTTCACGGGACGTCTCTGCATCAATCAATCGAACATCGCCACTATAGCTAGGATTTAACTCATCTTCTGTTAAAATCTGAATACAACGAACGTCTCCTGCAAATCGAGGCAATTTTTTAAAGAACTGCTCCCACTGTGAAATTGGCTCTAACCCGTCTGTAACAATTAAAAGTACGGTACTATCCTTTGGCAATCTTTTTAGTCCTTCTTCTGCAAAACTTCCTACACCGCGCGCTTCTTCAATATTTGAAATCAGTTGTAAAAAAGGTTTTCGGTTGGTAGCCCCCTTTTTTCTAAACGGAATCAAATGTTGTTCTCCTACATAAGAGAAAGACAAGCGATCATCACGATTTAACACCATTAGACCGAGCGCTGCAGTTATTTGACGAGCAAATAGCCATTTCTTTTCTTCCCCCATCGAGCGGCTTGCATCAAGTAAAATATGAACCCGCATTTCCTGCTCATCTAAAAAGCGTTTAATGAAAAACTTTTCCGTACGTGCATAGACATTCCAATCAACTTGCCGGACATCATCGCCTAGAGTGTATTCACGGAAATCCGAGAAATCGAGGGAAGCACCAAAACGCTGGGAACGATGAGACCCTTTATGTTGGCCACGTAATTTCGATGAAGTAGCAATGGATAACCGACTAATTTTTGAGATCCATTCATCAGGTAAAATTAACGGTTTCATAGTTTAGCGCCCTGTTGAATGGAAGATAGTATTGATTCGATTAAATCGTCAACAGTTTTACCAGATGCCTCACCTTCATAATTCAACATCATACGGTGACGCAGTGCAGGTTTTGCAACGGATTTAATGTCTGCAATTGACACGTGGAAACGACCATTCGTAACTGCCCGAGCCTTTGCTAGTTTAATAATACTTTGCAATCCACGTGGACCACTTCCATACATCACATATTGTTTCACTTCAGACATTGCATCTTCACTATCAGGATGAGTTGCAACGACTAAATTAACTGCATACTCCATCATTTCTTCAGCAACTAACACTTCCCGAACCATTCCTTGTGCTAACACTAATTGATCGGTATTCATTACTTTCTCCAAAGCAATATCAACTGCACCTGTTGTCCGTTTCATAATTTCCATCAGTTCATGTTTTGATGGATAAGGGACTAATATTTTGCATAAGAAACGGTCCATTTGTGCTTCTGGTAATGGGTAAGTCCCTTCCATTTCGATAGGGTTTTGTGTTGCCAAAACAAAGAAGGGTCTTGCCATCTTCTTCGTATCCCCTAAAATCGTTACCGTTTTCTCCCCCATCGCCTCTAATAGAGCACTTTGGGTTTTCGGTGTAGCACGGTTAATTTCGTCGGCTAAAACCATTTGACTAAAGATTGGTCCTGGTTGGAATACAAATTGCTGTTTTCCACTTTCTGTTCGTTCAATAATATTTGTTCCTGTTATATCAGTAGGCATTAAATCTGGTGTGAATTGGATCCTTGAAAAGGACAAATCTAACACTTCAGAGATTGTACGAATTAACATCGTTTTCCCTAGACCAGGTAGCCCCTCTAGTAGTGCGTGCCCATCTGCCAAAACAGAATATAACGTGTACTCAATCGCTTCTTCTTGACCTACAATAAATTTACTAATTTCATGTTTTACTTGTTGGAGCTGTTCACTAATTTCACTATATTGCTGCTCACTAAAAGCCATTTTTCCACATCCCTTTACTTATTTGATTCAATTGAAGAAAAGTATGATTGCACAATATCTTGTAAATCTTTCGGTAATTGCATGCGCTCCGAACTTTCTAAATAACTATCTTTGTATTCGCCAATCACTTCTTCATAAGGGCGTATCGTTCCTTTTGTAACTGGAACTGACCCCTGTTGTTCCCCTGCAGCAGTTCCTTCTCCTAGCTTTCCACCATCAGCAGTTGTCTCAGAAGATCCTCCAATTCGTTCTGGAACAGCTAACAAATCGCGACTTCCTTGACCTTTTCCTGCGCCACTTCCACCACTTTTTCCAGAACCAATACCGCTACCACTTCCTTGGCCATTTCCTTGAGAACCACTTCCCTGACCTTGCCCGCTTCCATTAGAACCATTTCCACTGCCTTTCCCGTTATTCCCTTGCCCATTTGAATTCTGGCTGTTTCCTTGCTGGTTTGAGCTATTTTGATTCTCACTAGATGAAGCTTCACCTTCTGCAGATGCATCAGCTGATTCAGACGCTAATTCACTAGCAATTGCATTTTGCAAATCAAAACTAATTGGTTTTCCGAGTTTACTTAAGGCGGATTGAGTACTATTTGCTGCACTTGCTAGATCGCTTTGCATTTCCATTAGTTCCTTTAACTGCTCTTGCTCTTCCGCCGTTAAGCCATCCGAACCTTCTGCACCGTCCTTGTTAGCTAATTCTTTCTTTTCCTTTAGTTTTTGTTCCTGTAGCTTTAATTCTTTCTGCTTTTTTACAACCTCACGTAATGCTTCCTCCGATAGATCGATATCCTTTAATTTTGTTTGGAGCTCTTGAAGTTCCTTTTTCACTTCTTTGGACTTTGTCTTTTTCTCTAATTGGGCCACTTCTTTTTTAATATCTTTAATGACTTCCTGTTCTTTTTCTACAACGAGTGCTTCTGTTTGTGTGGCAGATGGGAAAACAGACAGGATGCCAATGACAATTCCAATCAATAGAATGCCAATTAAAGCTTTTGGTTTCCATAACTCTTTTTGGCGTTTTTTAAACTGGTTATAAACTTGCGGCGTTTCTTTTTGAGCTTTTTGTAATATGGATTGCACTAAAGGATTGTCATCTTCATGCAATGACAGTGCTGTAACCAATTCATTATGCGGGTAAAAATCATCAAGACGATGTAATGCTTCTTTTTTTCGTACGCGTTTTAACCAAATGTAGATAACTACTACAACAATTGTTCCTACACCAGCAATCACGGTTACATTACGGTAATATGGAAGAACAAATAAACGAGAAACAAGCAGGATCGCCGTGCTTAAAGCTAACCCTAGGAGTATTCCGTATTGTATTCTTGGTACCATTTGTTCTATATTCAAGCTTCTTTGCGCTTTACGAACAAATTGCTTTAACATATTCCGTCGATCCATTGCTATTCCTCCTTATCGGTTGGTTTTCATGTTTGCTCTTAGCTTACGTGTTGCAATAAATAGGCAAATTGCAGTTATTAAAATATAGAATATTAAATACACAATCCAAATTGGTAAAGAAATCCCTACTACTGATTCAAGGGCACTTGCCATTTCTGGATACAGCGTTGTAATGATCAATGCTCCTGGATTAATACTTACCCAAAAATAAGTTATTGGAGAAAAAGGCGTTACATTTTGCATATTTCCTGGTTGTGCTGACATCTGCTCCATTGAAACTCCGATGAAGAAGAAAAATGCTGTAATGCCCGCAAGAAAAATCATCGCCCCATACGTTGCAATCATTGATACAATCGTTTTCTTTGTAATAGTTGAAAACATAATCCCAATACTTCCAATGGCAATAAGTGTTACTAAATAGAAAAGGAAAATCGTAATAAATTGAGAAGGTGATACACCACCAAATAAAAATACAAGACTATATAACGGTAGCCCTGCCACCAACATCAAGATTAGAAACACAACAGAAGATAACAATTTTCCAATTATAATTTGTGTTGAGCTTTGCGTTGTTGTGAGTAAAATATTTAACGTTTGTTTCTCACGTTCTGTACTAATCGCTCCCGCTGTTAACCCTGGTGTAATGAACATAACAAGACCCATTTGCAAAACACTTAATATGGAAAACATCATAAAACTGTCACTTGGTTTGAAAAATCCTGTTCCTGAAAACTGCGTATAAATTAACAAGAACCCAGCAACGAAAATACATAATACCGCTAAGTAAAACATTAAGCCCGAAAAACTTTTAAAGGCGCGGAATCGTAATTTTAATTCTTTCATCAATACAGGGTTTGAAAAACGTTCCATCATACAATGTCCGCCCCTTTCGTAATGGCCATGAAGACATCTTCTAAATCTTTCTCTTCTTCTCGTAATGCATATACAGGTATGTCTGCAAGTAATGCTTTGCGCAACAGCTGCACCTGATCTTCTGTTGAGCCACGATAGTTAAAGGCAAGACTATTTGAATCCTCTAATAGCTCAATGGAAGAAATGAGTGGATCTTCCTCAAAGAATCGACGAGCCTTCTCAATCTGATCGATTACTTTTACAATAATTCGTTTGTCTCCTTGCAGTTGTTGCTGGATTGTTGCAACGTTTCCGTGGGCAATTAACTTCCCATTATCAATAACCCCAATTTCATCACACATTTCTGCTAGTTCAGGTAAAATATGCGATGAAATTAAAATCGTTTTTCCCATTGATTTTAAATGCTTTAAAATATCTCGCATTTCTACTCGAGCTCGAGGGTCTAAACCTGAAGCTGGTTCATCTAGAATCAATACTTTTGGGTCATGGATAAGTGAACGAGCAAGACAAAGACGTTGCTTCATCCCTCGAGAAAGTAAATCTACGTATTCATAACGCTTATGTGATAAATTGACTAGTTCTAATAATTGTGGAATTAACACTTGTCGTTCTGCATGGGATAGCCCATAACTTGCACCGTAAAAATCTAAATATTCATCGGCTTTTAGTTGGTCATAAACTCCAAAAAAGTCAGGCATATACCCAATAAGCTTGCGAACTTCTTTTGGTTCCTTTACAACACTTTTGCCATTTATAAAGGCATCCCCTGATGTTGGAGAAAGTAGAGTGGCTAAAATTGAAAATGTTGTTGATTTCCCAGCACCATTCGCTCCTACAAAGCCAAATACAACCCCTTCATCCAACGTTAAATTCAAATTGTCTAAAGCAGTAAATGATCCGTATTTTTTTGTTAATCCTTGTATATCAACCATCATTATTTTGCCACCCCCTTAATTTTCACATCAGGTAATTTTATAGGTCCACCATTGCTGTTGTCGTTTACCGTAATTTGAAGTTTCACTTGCCCATCTTCTGAAATATAGTGTTCTAGATTAGTCGTGATGGATGCACTTTTTTCACTAATTGCTTCAAATTGTTGTGTTTTCATATTCCAAATTGCTAATTCAATCGGGATTGCTGCTTTGTTAGATACACTAATTTCTGTCCATGTTGATTTTTCTAAAAGCTCTTCTGGAATCCACGAAATATACCCATAGTCCCCTTTATCTAAAAACCATTCATTAGTAGCTTCATTCATTAATTCTGTATAGCCTGAATTAGATGTTGGCTCGATTGTTTCATTTAAAGCATCCTTATCTAAAGTGAACTCGCCTGATAGCTCTAAATCTGGTTCAAAGGTTTGGATTATATAGGAGATAGGTGAATTTTCCGCACTGCCATCTAATTCAATCCCAACAAGCGCCTCTTCTGTCCAAGCAGTAATTGCTGGTAAACGTTCTCCTTGTACTAAGCTTCCTGCACCATATTTTAACTTTTCAATACGAAATGGCATTAAATCCGCTTTTGTCATTGGCTGTGAATAATTATAATTACCCATAGACGGTGATAAAAGAACAGCACCTTTAATATCTTTAGAAACTTCTAATGTACCATTCGGCTCGATTTCTCCTAATTCGATTTCACGAGAACCAGACCAAATTGACACGTCATTCAACTTAAATGGGAAGTTATTTTTAATCGTTCCCGTTACTTTTCCATTTGTTACTTTTAACTGAATATCCATATTTCCTGCATTATCGATTTTCGTTTGCCCTACAATTGATTGAACTGACCAATAATTTAAATTTTTCAAAGTAATCGTTGAGCTATTCGCATGTTCTTTTACGTAAGACTTTTCATGAATTGCTTCTTGCGATGGACTACCCATATAGTAATTTCGATTACGCGTTGCAACGGCTGTCGTATTTTCATCGATTGCAAAAGAGAAATCTCCATTTCGATTTGTAAGAATGGTTTCAACATAATGTCCGCTTAGACGATTATCTTCCACTTTGTAAAAAGCAGATTGTTGAATTTGTGATTGCGTTAGGCGATCTTTTGCCCCAAAAATAAACATTGCTACAGATAACCCAATGGAAACAACCGGGATAATCCACCAAGCATGCTCCCTTTTATCCGCTCGTTTTAAAATGAAATATAAAAGTGGACCAATGAATAAAATGTAAATAACAATAATTACGACAAGCATCGTTGTTGAAACTTCAAAGGATGGGAACAATTCATTTACGCCACCAACTTCATAAGGTAGGTAGTCGTTGTAATTGCCATAATACATACCACCGTAATTATTTTGCATTGGTGTTTGTAATTTCAAAATACTCGAAAGTAACTTTGCGTAACCGTCCATCGTTGCTAACGGCTCGTCACCTAGTGAGAAGGTTGTTTGAATAATTTGACCCTGATCAAGTTTTGTTGCTGAGGCTAATACTGTATCCCCTTCAGCAAGCAATCGAATACTACCTTCCTTTTCACTCGCTTTATACACTTCAATGCCTTGTGTGAATTTACCGTTATTCGATAACTTTTCTAAGCTACTTTGGGATACACTTACTCGTTCTTGCGATAAGGCTAATGGCAAATACTCTTTAAAAATGCCAACAGATGATTCTACTTGATCTGAAGCGCCAATTAATAACTTTCCTCCTTGACGCACCCACTCTAAAATTGCTTGTTGTTGCTTCTCAGAGAAATCCGTTATATTTGTTTCGTCAATTGCCAAGACATTAGCAACTTCAAGACCTTTCTTATTATCTGGAAACTCAAAATCTTTAATTTGATTTAAATAAAAGGCTTCAACGTTCATATTAGAGAATGGTCTCATACGTTGTAACACTGTTAACCGGTCTCTGTTTTCCGTTAATGCATAGATAAAAGTTGCTTCTGGTTCGTGGAATTGAGGACGTACTATTTTATCTCCAGAGAACTTAATTAACTCCCCTTCCTCAATTCCTCCTTCATAAAAGTAAAACAAGTTTTTTTGTTGATTACCTGAATACATATAATCATCAGATAGTCCATTTAAATAAAGTTGTACAGTTTTTGTTTCTCCTTCTGCAATATCTAAGGAATAAACTAGGCCCGAACCTACTGCATAAGACTCTGCAGCATCGATAACTAAATCACCGGAAAACGCAGACCCATTATTGGTAATGGTTAATTTTAACGGAAGCGGTGTAAAGTACTTTACTTTATTGGATATGCCGGCTTCCGCTTTTACTTCTAACTTTGGTGCAGCACTTGCTGTATTCGTATGAATCAAACAGCCGATCAAAGCTATGAAAAAAACGATGAATACATTTCTCTTTATCAAAATCCCATCTCCTTTAACTTTCCCGCTTTTTAAATTTGTACGTTTTATTTACAGTTAGGTTCCAATTATACCAATTAATAATAAAATCTTAAGATATTGTTCGGCTTGTTCTATAAAGCTTTTACCTACTATCTATCAAAATATATAAAAAAACGTATTCGATATCCGAATACGTTAATGATGTTATTGTGCTTCGACTTTTAATACTTCAAATTGAAATCCTTGATATTGATATCCTTGTTTTTGATACATATCTTTCGGAGTATCTTCACCATCTGCCACCAATATTACTGTTTTATTGGGGAACTTCTCCATTACAGCTTTTTGAATATGGCCCCCAATTCCTTTATGGCGAAGTTCCTCTAAAACGAGGAGGTTATCAATTTCAACTGTATTTTCTTTTTCGATTAATTCAACATAGCCAGCTGGAATCCCTTCAAAATAAGCAATGAGAAAATGTGTGTCGTCGTCATTAAATCTGCGAAGTTGCATTTGTTGCTTCTCCTTGGCAAAGTTTGCACCAAGTTTTACATCTTGATTATATTGAAGTGTTAAAAATTGTTCTAACTGATTCTCTGTAACAAATTGAACCTCTACTAAATCATTTTTTGGTACAGTGAATTGGCTTGGTTGAATTGAATAAAGTTCTAAAAAGCCAATATGATATTGTTCGTTCTTTAGATAATGAGTAAGTGTGTCAGATATATGCTCATTAGGTGGGAATTTAAACTTTAAATGATCCTGATTATTTTTACGATGGAATTCTCGTAATGAGGTTTCCCAAAGTTGAAATTCCTCGATTGTTGGCATTCTTTTAAATTCTATAAAATTGCTATCATAACGACTTAGCATTTCTGAGTAATGATAGTGTTTTAAATTTTCATCCTCATAAATAATGTCCCCTATTATATTAATTTGCTCAAATGATACTCTCATAATTCCATCCCCATTTGTAAATTTGACAATCTAATATCATTTTACAATTTAATACATGTTTTAAATAGTCATATGCACTTCTAATTTTGTTTGAATTGTTGTTACCCATTAATTGATGAATATGAAGATATATTTAACGATTGCTGTTCTAGATTTTGTTTTCGTTGGGGTTATGGGTTATGGGTTATGGATACATATTTTATGGGACTCCACCTTAAATTTTGTATTCATTGGGGCTATGAATACTTTTTTACCTGTCTCTACCCTTATTTATGTATCCATCTTAAACTATGGCTGCACTTTTCCCTAGGTTTCCTCTAATTTGAATCGATCTTCATCAATTCCGAAACCTACATTTTCAGACAATAAAAAAGAGCCAAAACCAACATATTGTTGATTTTGGCTCTTTAAGCCGTTTAGGCAGTTCATTTGCACATTAAAGCCGTGCACCTTTCTTCGACTGCCGCACATAAGCGTTACTCTTGTCGCCAGCTCGGGTTAGGCTACCCCGCGGCACATGGGTGAAACCACTTAATGCTGCTTCCTTCCGGACCTGACATGGTTCATGGGTACCCATTGCGCAGGACCCAACCGTCAACGCTACGTGCAAGAGGCAGACCCTACATACGGACAGCCTCGGAAAGGGATTCAGTCTCGCTAGAGCGGATTGCGAGTTACAGGGCACCGCTACCTCCCCACCTAGCACGGCATAAATTAGTATACGATACATTGTGGGAGAAATGCAATGTTTTGTTCTGGTAATTAAGGAAAATGTAATTTAGACTTTAGAGGATAAATTTCTTCTACTAATTTGTTGACCAAGAAAATAAAAAATGCTATAGTAAATTTTGTCGAAAAGATAATTAATACGGAGGAATACCCAAGTCCGGCTGAAGGGATCGGTCTTGAAAACCGACAGGCGGGTTAAACCGCGCGGGGGTTCGAATCCCTCTTCCTCCGCCATTTTATTTTTGATTAAAGGAGCCTGAAAAATGGGATTAAAAAAATTCAGCTTACCTTATAATACGACAATTTCCATTGTGCTACTTGCTTTATTAATCGCGATTGGTAGTGAAGTAAAACTTATGCCGTTTGAAGATTTCCCTTTTCGATTCGGTTTAGGAAGTATGATTTTCTTTCTAGCAATTTTAATTCAACCGGTTCCTATTATAAGGTTTGGGGTTGTTACTGGATTTATTGTCGTACTATTTCGAGTAATTTCAGATTTACTCGCCACTGATTATGGATTTCTTCAAATTTTAATAGAACGCTTTCCTGCTGCACTTTTTTATATTATTTTTGCGCTCTTTTTCTCCAAAGTAAATATTGATAAATATAAATCAAAACCAATCGCCTTAGGACTTTTTGCAACACTTTTTGAATTTGTCAGCAACTTTATCTAGGAACTGTTTATTCTTATATTTGTAGTAAAGCACACTCATTTATTAAAGGAATCATTTTTATTACTAATTGTAGCTTTTATTCGCAGTTTCTCTGTTGTTGGAATTTATAGTGCGATTATAATCGGTGAACAGAAGAGGCAATTCCAACAATTATTATCAATTGGTTCTAACCTATATGTAGAAACGTTGTATTTAAAAAAATCAATGGACCATATTGAACAAATTACAGCATCTAGTTTCGAACTCTATAAAGCATTAAAGCCGCTAGATCACAATTTAAGTACAAAAGCACTCTACATCTCCCAAGAAATTCACGAAGTAAAAAAAGATAGCCAACGAATCTATTCGGGGCTTTCCAAAATTACAACTACAAAAAATTTAGATGCTCATTTAGTTTCGAATTTACTTCAATATGTGATACAAGGAAATAAAAAATATAGCACTTACTTAAATAAAAATATTGAATTCAAGATGACCTATAGTTCAGACTTCTACACGAAGGAGCCTATTGCACTTCTAGCTTTATTAAATAATCTTGTCGCTAATGCTGTGGAAGCCATTGAAGAACAAGGCTCTATTTTTATTTCAATTAACCTACAAAGGGACGAAACAGTAATTGAAGTGGAAGATACGGGTGTAGGCATTCCAAAAACAATGCTGCCGGTAATCTTTGATGCTGGTTATACAACAAAATTTAATGACGAAGGAAAAGCATCCACTGGAATTGGTCTATCTCATGTACAATCAATAGTGGAAAAATTTGAAGGAACAATCGTTGCGGAAAGTGATCAAGCAACAAAATTCACCATTACTATCCCAACGAATAATTTGCAATAAGGAGAAAAAATTATGCGGTACTTTATAGTTGATGATGATCGTGCGAGCCGTATGATGTTATCACAAATAATAGAAGAAAATCAGTTAGGAACAGTAATTGGTGAGGCACAAAATGGGCAAGACGCTATCCCGCAAATTTTAGCAATCCAACCCGACATTGTATTAATTGATTTACTCATGCCTAAGTTAGATGGAATTGCAACGATTGAAAGGCTTCATGAACAACAATTTACCGGTATTTTTATTATGATTTCACAAGTCGTTAACAAAGAAATGGTCGCGGAAAGTTATGAAAAGGGAATTGAATTTTTTATTCATAAACCTATAAACAAAGTTGAAGTTGAAAAGGTATTACGCAAAACAGAGGAACAATATCGATTAAAAAATTCAATTCTTGCCATTCGACAATCCTTATCGTCAATCGAACCACTCAACATGGCACAAAGTCAGAAAACTTCTCGTGATCACATCCAAGCCATCCTTAATGATATGGGGATTGTTGGTGAAGTCGGAAGTGAAGATATTACACAAATAATTGAACTGTTATTAATAGATAAACAACATATAGCACCATTACCACCTTTAAAAGAGATGTATGAACGTCTAGCTGAGTTAACGAAAACTACCCCTGAAGATATTGCAAAAGAAAGTAAAGCAATCGAACAACGCGTAAGAAGAACCATACTAGCTGCGATGATTAATTTAGCTAATTTAGGTATTGTCGATTATACAAATTCTGAATTCGAGTATTATTCTCCCCGTTATTTCGATTTTACTGAAATTCGATTATTAATGCGCCAAATAGAAAAAAATGAACCTCGAAAAGCTAAAGTAAATATAAAAAAATTTATCCAGGTATTATTTTCTGATATAAATTCAAAAATAAATTAATCGGATTTTGTCGGATTTTCTAAGTTGTCCGTATCATGTATAAAGTAGGCTTATCCTACGAAAATGATTGGGGGGGAAGTAATGAAGAAAAAATTCAAGCTAAGTTTAGCTTCTCAAATTTTAATCGGTCTTGTATTAGGGATTATTGTTGGGGCTGTCTTTTATGGTAACCCTAATGTTGAAACGTATTTACAACCTCTTGGGACTATCTTTTTAAATCTAATTAAAATGATTGTTGTTCCTATTATTATTTCTACACTTATTGTTGGTGTTGCCGGCACAGGCGATATGAAACAACTTGGTCGCCTTGGTGGGAAAACACTTATATACTTTGAAATTATTACAACGATTGCGATTATTGTTGGTTTAGGTGCAGCAAACTTGTTCCAACCTGGTGCTGGCATCAATATGGATCAACTAACACAAACAGATATCTCATCTTATGTAGAAACAACTGAAACCGTGGAACACGAAGGCGGATTGCTTGATACGATTGTTAGTATTGTACCTACAAACATCATTAGTTCAATGGCTAATGCGAACATGTTACAAGTTATCTTCTTCTCAGTATTGTTTGGTTTAGGAGTTGCAGCAATTGGTGAAAAAGGTAAACCAATTTTAGCCGTTGCACAAGGTGTGGCAGATGCAATGTTCTGGGTAACAAATTTAGTAATGAAATTTGCTCCATTTGGGGTATTTGGTTTAATCGGTGTTACTGTTTCTAAATTCGGTTTATCATCATTAATTCCACTTGGTAAATTAGCAATTTTAGTTTATGCAGCAATGATTTTCTTTGTACTTGTCGTATTAGGTCTAACAGCGAAAATTGTTGGTATTAACATTTTCAAATTATTAAAAGTTCTAAAGGACGAGCTTATTTTAGCTTATTCTACTTCAAGTTCTGAAACCGTTTTACCACGTATTATGTTAAAAATGGAAAAAATGGGTTGTCCAAAAGATATCACATCTTTTGTTATTCCAACAGGATACTCATTTAACTTAGATGGTTCTACGTTATACCAAGCAATTGCCGCGATTTTCATTGCACAAATGTATGGCATTGACTTAAGCCTAATGGAACAAATTACATTAATGCTTGTATTAATGGTTACATCAAAAGGAATTGCAGGGGTTCCTGGAGTATCCTTCGTTGTTCTTTTAGCTACATTAGGATCTGTAGGTATTCCTCTTGAAGGGTTAGCGTTTATCGCAGGTATTGACCGTATATTAGATATGGCACGTACAGCTGTAAACGTCGTTGGTAACTCTTTAGCTGCAATCGTGATGTCTAAATGGGAAAAACGTTTTGACGAAAGTAAAATGGAAGCATATGCAGCAGAATTATCAAAATAATTTAGTAAAGCCGCGATTTAATTTCGCGGCCTTTTTTATTTAATTTTTATTTATTTAACTACCTTTGCTAAATATGCTCGAATTGACTCTTCTCCATTAGACAGTGCTTCTTTTTCCCGCGCTTCATCTTTTGCTACTTTCGCCTCTGCTGCATCTGCAACTTTTTCTACATCTTCTTGTGGAACAACAATGACACCATCGATATCCCCAATAATAAAGTCACCTGATTGTACTGTAACCCCACCTACAGAAACCGGTATACCAACTACTCCGCCCCCGTTTTTATTACCAGCAGCAACCGTTGTTCCTAGCGAAAAGACAGGAAAATCTAGCTCTCGTATTGCTGCAAGATCTCGAATCACTCCATCTACGACAAACCCTTGAATGCCTACACCTTTTGCAAGGGAAATGACAAAATCCCCTGCTACAGCGCGGTTCGTATTGCCTTTTGCATCAATAACTAAAATATCCCCTTTGTTTGCCTTACTAATTGCTTCTAGTACAGCTCCATTTTCCCCATCTGGAAGCCGTACAGTAAGTGCTCGTCCTGCAATTTTAAAATGGTCTGATAACGGTTTAATACTTGCCGCTACATTTGTATGACCACCTGTTGCATCAGAGATTGCAGTTGTTGGTAGAGCTAATAATCTTTCTTGAATTGTTGTTGTTGTCAATTACATACACCCCTTAAATTTTCAAAATATTGTTATATTTTTTATGATATAGGAATATTAAATTAAGTTAAATAGGTTTTTTTATTTCTTTTAGCACATATTTTACACTATTATGCTAATCGCTTTTCCCATAGGACTATATGATTAATATTCTGGAAAAATGGAAATAGTATTGTTAAGACATGTTAGATTTTTGAAGGATGGGTATATAAATATGTGGGGAGTGATGTTATGAAAACGAATCGTTTAGTGAAACAATATCAAAATGACAATGGAGAAGTACGTTATAAAATGGCAACTTTCGATATCAATGTTATTGCAAAATCTACTGGAGGACTTGCACCAACGATTCTTTATTTTCATGATAACCAGGACGTGACGGATGATATACGTGCCATTCGTTTTGGTTTAGATTCACCATACTCCTATATAGAAGATTACGATGCGTTTCAGAAAATGCTCCACAAAAAAGAACAAAAGGCAATAAACGATTTATATGATTCTATTAGTATTCGTCCAAAGAATATGTCTACAGGAAAGCAAATTTTGTGGAGTTTTGGTGTCTTACTACTCATGTCAATTCCTTTATTAGTAGCGATTATACTAAAATAAATGTACTGTTAGCCAAAAAATCCGCACCTCTTTTATAAAGAAGTACGGATTTTTCAAATGATTATTCCTCTACTTTACCTTCTACTACAACATCATCAGCACTAATGTTTTCACCGAAAGCAGGTTTTAAAGTTTCGTCATACGCTTTGTGGAAGAATTGCTCTTGCCCTAAAGCTTCAAGTTCTGTATTTAACCATTCAAGTAATTCTGTGTTTCCTTTTTTCACAGCTGGTGCGATATAATCTAATTCACCCAAAGTTGATAATGCTACTGAGAAATCAGGGTTTTCATTTGCCCAACCAAATAATAATGCGTTATCTTGAGCCATTGCATCGCCACGTCCATCTTTTAACGCTTCAAAAGCTTCTGTGTTTTGATCATATTTCACAAGTTCAATATCTGGGTGGTTTTTCATGAAGAATGCTTCTGCTGTAGTACCTTTTGTAACAATAAGTTTTTTACCTTTTAATTGTTCAACTGACTCAATTGATGCTGAGTTTGGAGATACAATTCCGATATCCACTTTCATGTATGGGTTAGCAAAGTCTACTTGCTCTTGACGTTCTGGTGTTACAGTAAAGTTTGCTAATACTACATCAACTTTATCTGATTTTAATAAATCAACACGAGCTTGAGCTTCTGTTAATACATATTCTACTTTTGACTCATCGCCTAATAAATCTTTTGCAAGACGTTTTGCTAATACTACATCATACCCTTGATTTTCACCGTTTGCATCAACGTAGCCAAATGGTGGTTTGTCACTAAATACAGCTACGCGTAAAGTTCCACGCTCTTTAATTGCATCAATTGCAGAAGTCGCTTCAGATGAAGTTTCAGCTTTTTCTTCTGAATCACTACCTCCACAAGCTGCTAAGATTACTGCTGTTAAAGCAGCTAATAAAAGGACTAAATATTTTTTCATGTATGTACCTCCTAAAATTGTAATATATTAAGAAATTGCTGAGCTCGCTCTGTCTGCGGATTCGTGAAAAATTGTTCTGCAGGGGCTTGCTCATGGATATTTCCTTTATCCATAAAGATGACTTCATCTGCTACCAGTTTTGCAAAATTCATTTCATGGGTAACGATAAGCATGGTCATCCCTTGATCTGCAAGCTGTGCAATAACATCCAACACCTCTCGAACCATTTCTGGATCGAGGGATGCTGTTACTTCATCGAATAACATAATTTCTGGGTTAATACATAAAGCTCGTACAATTGCGATACGTTGTTTTTGCCCCCCAGATAATTGTCTTGGATAATCGTTTGCTCGATCTGCTAATCCAACTCGCTCTAATAATTCTAAGGCTTGAGCTTCAACTTCACTGTGGTTGCGCTTTTGAACCTTTAGTGGCGATAGTAAGATATTCTCCATTACTGTTAAGTTAGGAAACAAATCATAGCTTTGAAATACCATTCCGATTCGCTGACGAACTTCTCGCCATTTCGTTGATTTATTAATTAAACTCTCGTTATCTAGTAAAATATCGCCACCCTGTACTTCCTCTAAACCGTTTAGACAGCGTAAAAATGTACTTTTACCACAACCAGATGGACCTAAAATTGCAATTACTTTTCCTTTTTCAACTTGAAGATCGATACCATTCAGTACGATTTTTTCCCCGTACTTCTTTGTGAGACCTTTCACTTGTAAAATAGGAACTTGCTCACTCATTTGTTAACAACTCCTTAAGTTGCCCATTTTCGTTCCAATCTTCTTGAAAAACGCGATAATGGGAAACAAATAACAAAATATAATAAAAACACAAAACCATAAATCCAAAATGAAATCGTTGGATGGTCTAAATTATTGACTTCAATAATTTGTTGGCCGACTTTAATTACTTCTACTACACCAATCATCGTGAGCAACGCGGTAGTTTTAATCATCCGAGTAATTAAGTTAATCATCGGTGGAATACTCCGCTTAGTTGCCTGTGGAATTAGCACGTAGCGATACATTTGTGCAACACTAAGTCCTAATGCCTTACTTGACTCAGCTTGGTGCTTTGGTAGTGAAATTATAGATCCACGAACAATATCGCTCATTTCAGCTGTACCCCATAAACTAAATACAATAAGAGCAACTACCTCTGCACTTAAGTTCAAATCAAAGTTTGCAGGGATTACATAATAAATAACAAACAACCATACTAATATTGGAATGATTCGAAACAGTTCTAAATATAATCTGAAAGGAATTTGTACAAGTTTATTTTTAGATGTTCGAATAATCCCGATAAGGATTCCCATAACAATTGAGATAACGACCGCAATGAGTGCAACACGCAATGTCACGAGAAGTCCTAGAAGTAGACGTTGCATGTTTACTCCTTCAAAAAGGACACTAATTCCCGAATTCAGCATGTCTTACTCTCCTTTCTAGCCAAGTTAAGAACAATGTTAAAGGAAGTAAAATGATTAAATATCCGATAACTAGCATTAATAATGCTTCGTTTGTTTTATAAAAAATACCCATTAAGTTTTTTGTTGTATTTGTAAGTTCTAAAATAGCAATACCACTAAAAACGGATGTTTCTTTTAAAAGGAAAATACAGTTTGCACCAAAACCAGGAACACTATAGGAAAACGCTTGAGGAATAATCACATAGCGCATTAATTGCAAATTACTAAGACCAATTGCTTTTCCTGTTTCAATTTGAGATTTTGTTACGGCTTCCATCCCTGCTCGGAATGCTTCAGCCATATAACTCCCGCCTAAAAACGTTAGCCCGATAATCCCACATAGCTCCCCACTTAAAGTAATTCCGATCTTTGGCAACCCATAATATAAAAAGAATAATTGGATTAAAAGCGGTGTATTACGTGCAACTTCTAAATATACTTGTACAATTTGGCTTAGTACTTTCACTTTGAAATATTGGATTATACTACAAACCATACCAACGATAATAGCAAGAATAATCCCAATCGTTGCAAGCTTTACCGTTAACCACAATGCCGTTTTATAGTGTGGTAATGCATCTACAATATATTGCCAATCAAATGTCATTTTCCCACCACTAACGATTAATTATTTACGAACAGTTCTTGCCCAGGTTGAAGTGTTTGTACGCCTTCGATTTCAACAGTTTCTGGGTATTTTAAACCTAGACCTGTATTTAAACATACAACATGTTCATCTTCTTTAATCCATCCTTGTTCACGAAGAATTCTTGCAGCAGCAAATGTTGCCGCTCCCTCTGGACAGATGAAGTTTCCTTCTAAAGATGCTACTTGTTTTTGAGCCGCTAATAAATCTTCTTCTGAAATAGCAATTGCACAGCCGTCAGTTGCATAAACACCTTCTAATACTAAGAAATCTCCTAACGCTTTCGGTACGTTAATACCAAATGCACATGTTGTTGAATTTTCAAAAAACTTGGATTCTTTTTCGCCCTTTTTCCATGCATCTACAATCGGTGCACAACCTTCAGCTTGAACTGCTACTAAGCGTGGGAATTTACCTTTTTCAATCCATCCTAATTCTTGCATTTCAAGAATTGCTTTATAGATTCCGATAATCCCTACTCCTCCACCTGTTGGGTAAAGAATTACATCAGGAACTTTCCATCCAAATTGCTCCACAATTTCATACCCCATCGTTTTCTTACCTTCAATACGATAAGGCTCTTTTAATGTGGAAGCATCATATACACCTTGGTTTTGAACTAGACCCGCTACAACTTTACCTGCATCGCTAATTAAACCGTTAATTAAATGCAAGTCGCCGCCTGCTACAAATACTTCTTTACGTGTAATTTGTGGTGCATCTAGTGGCATTACAATCGTTGCTTTAATGTTAGCTTTTGATGCATATAAAGCCCAAGCAGCACCTGCATTACCGTTAGTAGGCATTGCTAGTTGTTTAACACCAAGTTCTTTTGCTTTAGAGATACCAACACTTGCTCCACGCGTTTTAAATGAACCTGTTGGGATAATCCCTTCATCTTTTATGTACAAATTATTTATTCCATATTCAGCCCCAAGTGTTGGGAATTTTTCAAATGGTGTCATTCCCTCACCTAGTGTTACAACATTCTCTTCACTATGTACTGGGAGTAACTCATGGTAGCGCCATAAAGTATTTGTTCTTTTTGAAATCTCCTCTTTTGTTACATTCGCTTTTACCTTTTCTAAATCATAGCGAACTAGTAATGGCGAACCGCATTTACATAGTTGTTGTACTTTAGTTTCCTCGTATGTTTCGCCGCATTTTGGGCATTCTAAATGTGAAATATAACTGAAGTCTTTCATTTTTTCTCCTCCTAAAAAATAAAAGACCACAATAAGCCCCTAATATAAGAGAAGAATTGTAGTCTTTGGTTTGTCCAATCAACTAATTATTTTATTAAACTAATATTATCTTAATCTCACTTTTCCTATTAGTCAACTATGTTTTTAAGATTTTTCTAATTTTTCTTAATAAATTCAATTATTTATCCTTAATGCTTTGAACCTTCTGTAAAATTTCTAGAATATCATTTGCTGATGTTGCGACTTGTAGAATTTCCTTTTGTTCTTCACGAATAAAGCCTTCTTCAATCATTTTGTTAAAGTGTTGTATGAGTGCATCATAAAAACCATTCATATTATATAAGATTACTGGATGATGATGCAGTCCGATTTGAGCCCAAGTAAACACTTCAAAATACTCATCCAGTGTGCCACAACCACCTGGTAAAGCAATAAATGCATCGGAAAGGTCGATCATTTTCTTTTTACGAGCATGCATGGAATCGACAAAATGGATTTCTGTTAAATGTAAGTGAGCAATTTCTCGTTTTTGTAAATGTTCCGGCATAATGCCAATTACTCTTCCATTATGAGAAAGAGCTGAATCTGCTACAGCTCCCATTAGCCCAACATTTGATCCACCGTAAACAATGCCGATTGAAGCGTTTGCTAACTGTGCCCCTAGTTCTTTTGCCTTTTCCATATAAGTGGAGCTTTTTCCTGTTTGTGAACCACAGTAAATGGCAACGTTCATTATAATTCCCCCAAACCATTTTGATACAATATATTATAATCGGAAAATATTAATTAATCGTAAAAAAGGAGAATCTGTATGAAAATTTATCCACTTGGAGTTGGCGGTGCTTTTACAAAAACTAACTACCACAATAACTATATTTTGCAGCTAAATGAAACAAATTTATTAGTTGATGCTGGTACAACTTTACGTAATAGCATAACTGAAGCAAATTTTAGTTATACTGATATCGATTTTGTATTCATTTCTCACCTTCATTTCGATCATGTTGGAGGATTAGAAGAAATGGTGATGCAACGTTACTGGCAATTTAATGCAAGTCAACATACACCTGAGAAAACAAAAATTATTGTTCATGAAAAACTACTTCCTGCATTAAAGAAATTGTTAAGTAATGGACTTGAAAATCAGGATCGTACCGTAGATGACTTTTGTTCCTTTATCACTTTATCCGATGGGGAAGTTTATACATTTGGGGATTATGAATTTTCTCTTTTTAACACAACCAATGCCCATGTAAAAGACTTACTTAGCTCCGGATTTAAGCTTGCTTGGCAAGAGGGGAACATCTTATTTACTGGGGATATAAAATGGATGGAACAGGCAAACATACTTAGCAGGATTGATGAGAAAACTGTAGCTATTTTTCAAGATATCAGTTTTACATCAAACGGTGTCCATGCAACCATGGAAGAAGTTCTTCAATATTACCCAACCGATTTACATGTGAAGATATATGGAATGCATTATAACGACAATGTGGAACAGTTTCATCATATGCTTTCAGACACAAAAATCACCCTAGTTAAGAAGCATGGGGTTCTTGAATTTTAGACTAGCAAAAAGGTGTGAAAAAATGGCGGTTTGTCCTTTATGTAATTCATTAAAAACATTAGAAATACATTGCTCCAAATGTCAGACACTTCTAGAAGACTCAGGGAAAGTATCAGATTACTTAGACCCTTATGGACATTACAATGATGAAGAAACAGTTAAAATGGGAGACGGTTATCCAAACACTGCTAGAGATCAAATTTGCCCTCATTTAATGGTGTGTAAAAAGTGTGGGTATGATGAAGTGAGGTTTATACAAGAGGAATAAATATTAGTTCTAAAAATTCGCGGACTACATATGTAAGCCGCGAATTATTTTTGTATGTTTTAAACTAACTTGCTACTTTTCTCTCCCTTTATTTTGGAGAAGTTCACTTTTCGTTTTTGGCTTTTCATGTTGCCTTGCAATATTCGGATTCATTTGTAAAGTGGATGACCCAATATTATTGTTTAATGCTGCCTGATCATTTACATCATGGATTCTTCCGTTTTTACCCAACATTATTCCCTCCTTTTTTGTTAACTTAGTTTGTACTTCCTTTACAAAAACATGTAGTAACTTTAAAGTAGTAATATAAATATACATTTTTTTGAAAGATGTGGATTTTCTTAAAATTAAATACTATCATTAGTAATAAAGAATTATCATCATAGGAGGCTAAAATGAAGATAAAGAGTCTAATTAAGATTTCGATAATACTAACTTTAGTACTAATTGCCTTGATTGTATGGAGTTCTATTTCCTTTTTAGATAAAACAACTGAACGAAAGAATATGTTGATTTTAGATAAAGAACTTACATTACTAGCTGTGCAACTACATGATGCAACAAACTATTTATCTACTGAAATTAAATCTTATGCACAGTTTGGTGATAAAGTTCACCATGATAATTATTTAAGAGAAATGAATGAAACAAAAACTAGGGAAAAAATTATCTCCCAATTGCAGGAACATCATATTCCAAACAATTTGCTAGATTTAGCAAATGAATATATAAAAAACTCTAATGAATTAATAGTAATTGAAGAAGTTGCGATGCTTGCAGTTGAAAAAGGGGAATCAAGCAAGGCTCGAACTTTACTTTTCGGCTCTAAATATAAAGCAGGAGAAGAAAAAGTCGGTGAAACCTTAAATAAATTTAATAGTGAACTAGAACAGTGGATCCAATCAGAAGTAGACGCGAAAAATAAAGAATTAAACGTTAGTCAAATGATACTATTTGCATCGATTATCTTTTTAATGATTTCAAGTTTCTCTTCCCTACTACTTATAAGACAAAAATTGAGACCACTAGATAAATTAACTTCTACAGCAACACAAATTGCAGATGGCGATTTAAGATTTGAAGAGGTAGATGTAAAAGTAAAAGATGAAATTGGTGTTTTAACAGAATCATTTAATCAAATGGCAAAAAACTTAAAAGATATCCTGCAGCAGGTTAGCCTTTACTCAGAGCAAGTGGCATCTTCTGCAGAAGAATTAATGGCGAGTGCAGAACAAACATCTTCTGCTACAAACCAAGTAGTCATCGCAATACAGGACGTCGCAAGGAATGTGGAAATCCAAGACCAAAACACGGATGAAAGTGCCCGTGCAATTGCAGAAATTACTCAAGGTGTACAGAGCATTGCCGAATCTTCAAGTCAAGTTGCTGAATCCGTTCAAGAAACAACGAGTCAAGCAAATTTAGGAAATACAAACGTTCAGAAAGTAATTGAACAAATGAACTTTATTTATAAGACAAGCCGGGACACGAAATTAGTTATGAATGAGTTAGAATCAAAGTCTAATGAAATTGGCAATATTATAGAACTTATTACAGGCATTGCAGATCAAACAAACTTATTGGCATTAAATGCTGCCATTGAATCAGCTCGTGCTGGGGAACATGGAAAAGGATTTGCAGTTGTTGCCGACGAAGTTCGTAAGCTTGCTGAACAATCCAGAGAATCTGCAAATCGAATCTCAAATATCATCCAAATTATGCAAGCAGAAACTCTAAAAGCAGCTGAAATGACAGTTAAGGGAAATGAAGAAATAAGTAACGGATTAAAACTGACAGAAGAAACAAGTGAAACGTTCAAGCAAATTTTAAACTCGATCGCCCATGTTAATTCCCAAACACAGGAGTTATCAGCTATATCCGAAGAAATGTCTGCAAGTGCGCAACAAGTAAATGCTTCAATTGATGAAGTATCAATTTTAGCAAAAACGACAGCGGGTAGTGCTAACGAAATTGCCTCTGCCTCTGAAGAACAATTAGCAACACTAGAGGAAGTCACATCATCTTCAACATCCTTAGCGAATATGGCTGAAGAATTAAGAGAGATTGTTCGGAAATTTAAATTATAGAATCATGAAATCTGTTTAAATCCATATAATTAAAGTATGTGTTAAGTAAATGCCTTCCTACATGTTTAGGGAGGCATTTTGTTAATTCTTTTGAAACCCATTTACTTTTATTACGTATATGGTAAAAAGAGGGGATGTGTGAGGATGAATAAATATTCGATTGAACAATTTATTAAAAATACTGAGCAAGTGGATAAGGGTGAGGGATTTTTTGAGCTGGAAACGCCACGAATTCTTGAAGTCAATCTTGATGGACTTGTTTGGGCTAAAGCTGGTTCAATGGTATCTTATGAAGGAAAAATTAAATTTGAAAGAGAGGGTCTTTTAGAGCATGGCCTTAGCGCAATGTTTAAAAAGGCTTTAACAAGTGAAGGTACCTCTCTTATGAAGGCAAACGGTCAAGGAAAATTATACTTAGCGGATAGCGGGAAAAAAATCATAATCCTCCACTTACAAGACGAAGCAATTTATGTAAATGGCAACGATCTTCTAGCCTTTGAACCATCCATTAAACATAATATTAAATTAATGAAAAAGGTTGCAGGAATGATGGCTGGTGGATTGTTTAATGTTCGCTGCGAAGGTACTGGTTTAGTTGCCATTACAGCTCATTATGAACCTCTTACCTTACATGTTACACCGGGTAAGCCCGTTATTACTGATCCAAATGCGACAGTGGCATGGTCAGGAAATCTCCAACCTGAAATTCAAACGGATATTTCATTTAAAACTTTTATCGGAAGAGGCAGTGGTGAATCCATCCAAATGAGATTTGAAGGAGAAGGCTTTGTCATCGTCCAGCCTTATGAAGAAGTTTATATGCAAGCACAAAGTTAATAGGAAGGAGTAGGTTTCTTTTAAATCGGAAACCTACTTTTTTATTTATTATAACTCCATTACTTTAAATCTTAGAACGGTCTTTAACTTTTCCGGAGATGTCCTTCTTGGGTCAGAAATATAGATTTCCTTATGTGTTTTCTCTATTCTTTTGAGGTTGTTTTGATTACAGTATTGTTCCATTAGGGCAAATGTTTCTGGCTCTAGGTCATAGCTTCCATTATGCATAGCTTGTACACATAGACCATCTGTTAGCATTTCAAACTTCACACGATCTAAATGAGGATTTGACTTCTTTTGATTTGCACTTTCTAACATGTAGTGGAATAATTCTTCTGTCACAAAATCTGGTTGTCGAATCATTAATTTATAGACGAAATGATCTTTACTTAGATAATCTAACGTTCTACCTACCTCATCTAAATCCCAAATACCCTCTAGAGGAAACACAGTATATTCAAAATATCCTTGTGGTGTTATCCCTTTTTTAGGTAGCATTCTTATTCCATAAGACAATGTATATAAAGCTTCAATATGTTCACAAAACTGTTCACTGTTAGGATTTCCACTGCCTTCTATCGTGAAATATTTTATCGTTGGAATGTCAATTTTAGTAGGTTGTTTCTTTGGTAAATAGAGTTGTTTTAATTCTTTTCTCCATTCAAATTTTCTCATTCCTTCCACCTCACGCAGCGCTTACTTTTCTTTTGGTCAATCAGCTAAATAAGGAATGGTATAATTGTTAACCCCATTTAAAAAATAATGCATCTGAATTTTATAACAGATGGCTTATCTGCTAGCTTAGCAAGGTGTCATACAATTTTTTTAAATGGCAAATACTATTTCAAATGCAGTAGTTGTAAAGCAGTTCCCAGAAAGTTTTAAAAAATCAAATGAATCTCCAGCACTTATTGGGGATTCATTTAGTTTATCTCATTATTTTTCCCAAAGTTCAACTAATCGACCATCCGGATCTTTAATCCAAATAAATTTGCCAAATTCACTAATTTCCATATCCTTCACAAGTGGTACACCAATTTGTTCAAGATGCTTGATCATCTCGTCTATATTATTAACTTGGAAATTTAACATCACTTGTTGCTCTGTAGGAAAGTAATTGTCATTCTCGGTAAAGAAAGAAAAGATTGTTTCATTTTCCTTTTGGGGTTTTATTATAGTCCCATTCCACTCGTCTATCTCAAGCTTTAACACTTCACTGTACCACCTTTTTACACCTGGAAGATCCTTAGTTCTCCAAAAAACTCCTCCAAAACCTTTTATCATCTTATCTAACTCCTACCATATGATTAAAATCAAGCATTCTTCTTTTGTACATCTTCTTTATTTATCGCTTTTACAAGGATAACAATACCAAAGTACATTACAAATCCACCAGAAATTTTAAGCATTATATTCTTCATCATTTCATCATTAATCGTGATATTTAAAAGTGCACTTCCTAGGAAAATCAAAATGATACTAATAAAGATGCTCAAATACCTCATGTTAAACATCACCTCGTATTTTAAAACTACTTCCCCTCACTTTAAATTTAACATAAAATGCCATTTATTAGACAGATTATTCAAAAGTGATGTCCTAAAATAAGAACCATCTTTTCTAAGATACATTCGTAACAAATAACTTTTGAGACAAAAAGTAGGCTATTGTTGCGATTAGTAAAGTTGCATGTATTGGAAGCATTGAAGCCCGCCCAAATACTACTTCTATGTTCAAATGATTATTTTATGAAGACGGTTTCAATCCACCTTATAACCTTCAAAATAAAAAAGTACAACGTCAATACCTACGTTGTACTTTCTACTTAATGATTATCTTCTTAAATGCGATGTTTGTTCTAACATATATGCAATACGTTCTACAATACTTTCGATTTGATCTGGGTTGTCCTTTAAATCATAATCGTTAATATCTAAACGTAGAACTGGGCAAGCATTGAAATTATTAATCCACTCTTCATATCGTTTATGCATTTCAATCCAATAGTCATGTGGTGTTTGTTGTTCCATTTCACGTCCGCGCTCATGGATTCGCCCGATAATATCATCAATCGGACCTTCTAAATAAACTAGTAAATCAGGGTGTGGGAAATAAGGAGTCATTACCATCGCGTCAAATAAATTTGTATACGTTTCATAATCAGTTGGGCTCATTGTCCCTTTATCATAGTGCATTTTTGCAAAAATCCCTGTATCTTCATAAATGGAACGGTCTTGAACAAATCCACCACCATATTCAAAAATACGTTTTTGCTCTTTAAATCGTTCCGCAAGAAAATAAACTTGTAAATGGAAGCTCCACTTTTCAAAGTCATCGTAAAATTTATCTAAATATGGGTTTGTGTCTACTTTTTCAAAAGATGTACGGAAGTTTAATGCTCGTGCTAGTGCATTGGTCATAGTTGATTTTCCTACACCTACTGTTCCTGCAATTGTTATTACAGATGTGGCTGGAATATTATACTTTTCACGTAAGTTCATTCTTGATGTAAACTCCTTTGTTGGATTGTTTCTTGTACCATTTTCAAAACAAGTTGTAAGTCTTGTTCATTTTTCACAAAGTCAATATGGTCGCCATTTAGCTGGAGAACAGGAATCTCAGGGTGTTGTATGACAAACTGTTGAATAAATTCATGATAATCACTAGCTAACTGCTCTATGTATTCACGTGTAATCAGTTTTTCAAATTCCCTTCCCCGCATTGCAATCCGATTCATTAACGTATCCAAACTTGCATGTAAATAGATGATCATATTTGGACGTGGCATATCCGCCGTTAAAATATTATAAATTGCCTCATATTTTTCGTATTCAGAGTGTTTTAATGTACGCTTTGCGAAGATTAGATTTTTAAATATATGATAATCAGCTACTACGGGTGACTTTGTTTCAATTATATGTTTCTTAATATCTGTTAATTGTTTATATCGATTGCATAGAAAAAACATCTCCGTTTGAAAGCTCCATTCATCAATATCTTCATAGAACTTTCCTAAAAACGGGTTTTCATCTACAATCTCCTTTAATATTTGAAAATCAAAATGAGTTGAAATCGCCTTTGACAACGATGTTTTCCCTACCCCAATTGGCCCCTCTACTGTAATAAATGGAACTGTCACGACAAGTTCCCCCTTCACGCCAAATTCGTCAATGCTATACATTTTATCATAGGAACAGTAAGAATAACAAAGGTCATTACCTAGAAGACCTAGGATAATTTACTAGCAGTTGTGGAATGTACCAAACTATAAAGAAATGGGTGAGTTTTATGTTACACTATCTTTCAAGGAGAGATGGACGTGGATATTTTTAATAAAGATCGCAACTTTATGATGGCCGCAATTGAAGAGGCAAATATTGCAGGTGCCCTTGGTGAAGTGCCAATTGGTGCCGTCGTTGTTTTTCAAGATAAGATTATCGCAAGAGCTCATAATTTAAGAGAAACTACTCAAAATGCAGTTACTCACGCTGAACTTCTCGCCATTCAAAAGGCTTGTGAAGCGATAGGAAGTTGGCGTTTAGAGGAAACTACATTATACGTGACATTGGAACCTTGCCCAATGTGTGCCGGTGCTATTTTACAATCTCGAATTCCCCGAGTTGTGTATGGGGCACGAGACTTAAAAGCTGGCTGTGTAGATTCATTGTATCGACTTCTGAACGATTCTCGATTTAACCACGAGTGTGAAGTAGCAGAAGGCATCTTAGCAGAAGAATGTGGACAATTACTTACAGATTTTTTCCGCGCGATACGGGAACGGAAAAAGGAGGAGAAACAGATGCGAAAACTCCTTGCTGAAAAAGAGATACTATAAAGAACCAATTCGCCATTGAATTGGCTTTTTTGTTGTTAATTTTCAAACTGTTCAGAATACATATAGTCTATATTACCTATTCCATTTTTAATACCTTTTTACTATTATTTATTAAACATATTCTATAATTCGACAGTAAAGGGGTTGAAAGAAATGGAAAACACTAACAAACTTAATAAACTGAAGAGTATTTTCTCAAAAAAGGAGATTTTCCAGCCTAATCAATTTTCAACTCAAAATGACCTTTTAAACTACTATGCCTCTTTAGCATTTTATCACCCTGATATTATTATCGTTTTTTCCCGGGATGGAGAGATGATTGCTGTAGATCATGCCAAAATCCAAATGTTAATTGGGAAAAGTATTTATGAATTGAAAGATATTAATGGGCATATTTCAAAAACAACCTATAAAACATTAAAATCTGCTTTCACGAAAACTTTAAAAGGCCAGCCTGAAAAGTTTGAAATTGAGGTTAAACACTTAGATCAACATAGTTTATTTCTAGTGATTACCTTTATTCCAATCAAAAACGAGGGGAACGTTGAAGGAGTTTATTTAATCGTTTCAAATGTAACAGAAAAAGTTACTTTAAGAAAAGAGCTATTACTTCGTGAAAAACATTTAAATAACGCCCAGAAAGTTGCACAAATTGGAAGTTGGGAATACCAAATTAAAGAAGACAAACTATATTGTTCGGATTATTTTTACCATCTCTACGGTTTAGATAAACAAGAATTCATGGGTATTAATACGCCACTTGAGTTAGTCCACCCAGATGACTATGATTTTGTAAAAAAAACAATAGAAGAAGCAATTAGGAACGGGAAAAATTTCTACATCCACTTCCGTATTTATCATGGGAAAAACCAAAGTATACGATTTTTAAAAGTTCATGCAGAAGTATATTTTGAAGACGGGAAACCTGTAAAAATAATTGGTATTACAAGAGATGTTTCCTACCAAACACAATTAGAAAATCAATTAATTGAACAAAATGACAACTATGAATATATTTTTGATAATTTAACATCAGGAATTTGGATGAGAGAGTCTATCGGAGGGGAATTTATTTTTGCCTCAAAGGGTTTAGAGGAAATTCTCGATATTCCTGTATCAAGGTTATATGAAAACTCTGAAATATGGTTCGACTTAATTCATCCAAATTATCATGAAGTATTAGAAAACAGCATGAGCCTTATTTCGGAAGGGAAAAGTATTCAAACAATCTATCGCCTCATTAGCGGCAAAGGCAAATCAAAATGGTTGTTAGAACAGGTTGTTCCTAGAATAAACGAACAAGCACAAGTTACGAATGTATTTGGTCTTGTTATCGATATTACACACGAAATGGAAATTGAGGAAAAGTTACATTACTTATCAAATCATGATTCTCTTACAGGACTCCCAAATCAGAGAGACCTCTATGAACGGATAGATATGTTATGTTTAAAGAAAGAGGAACCTTTCGTCATTTTCTATATGGATATTGATCGATTTAATGTTATTAACGATTCTCTTGGTTACTCAATCGGAGACGAAGCATTAAAAGCCATTGCAAAACGATTTGAAACACTTACTCCACAGGATGGTTACCTGGCTCGTTTGAGTAATAACAACTTCATTATGATATTAAAAAATTATCAAACTAAAAGAGATATTTATAAATTAGCAGAAAAAATAATCCATACAACTAAAACACCTTTAATGGTTCAAGAATACGAACTACATGTTTCAACTAGCATCGGTATAACATTCTTCCCGGAAGAAGGCATAAATAAGAAAACTCTTCTAGAAAATGCACATTCAGCACTTATCCAAGCTAAAAAACAAGGGAAAAGCACTTATCAATCATCTTCATATTTAACGGATATTTCCTCCTATAAAAAATACGTGTTAGATCGTGACATGCAAAAAGCTATTGCAAACGAGGAATTTGAATTATATTTCCAACCACAAGTTGAACCAGTTCGAGGGCAAATTTGTGGAGCTGAAGCATTAATTCGATGGAACCATAAAGAATGGGGATTAATTGCACCTGGAGAATTTATTCCGCTTGCTGAGGAAAATCATTTGATTAACTCTATTACTGATTGGGTTATCGTAAAAGTTTGTGCTTATTTAAAAGAGTGGAAAGAAGAAGGATTTACTCTCCAACCAATTTCAATCAATGTTCCTCCTATTCGTTTTATAAAAAAGGGGCTACTAGACTTCGTGAAATACCAGGTTGAATTATATGATATTCCTGCTTCCTTGTTAGAATTTGAAATTACAGAAAGCACCTTATTAAAGAGTGAAAAAAACGTTTTATCAACAATTGAGGGTTTAAAAGAACTTGGGGTAAAAATCGCGATTGATGACTTTGGAACAGGTTATGCTTCTTTAGATTCGTTACGCAATTTTAAGCCAGATACTATTAAGATTGACCGTGTTTTTATTAAAAATATCTCAGAAGACAATCCATTAGAAAAGGGGATTATTTCCTCTACACTTTTTTTAGGTAAATCTTTAGGAATGAAAGTAGTGGCTGAAGGTGTGGAAGAGCACCAACAGTTGAACTTTTTAAAACAAAACGAATGCGATGTTGTACAGGGCTATATTTATTCTAAACCTGTCCGGGTAGATACATTCAAAAAATTGCTAAGCACAGGTTATTTAAAAGCAGAGAAACGAAGAAAACAAGTTGTATTCGATGAAAGAAGGAAATATTATCGTTATCAATTTCCCTTCCCAATTGCCGGGGAAATGACCATTATTGAGATGAACGGGAATAAGGTGAATGTTGGATCAACTCCTATTTTAATTGAAAATATCAGCCTCGGCGGATTAAAGATCGTATCCAGTTTAAAACTCCCAGTAATCTCAACAATGAAATTCAATTTTAGATTTCAAATCCTAAATGAACAATTTGATACAGCTGGGATAATAAAATGGTACGAAGAAGATTCTTTAGACATTTTTTATTATGGCATAAGTATGGAGCTAAATAGAATAACAGAAGATCGATTAGCGTCTGTTATCAATAAATTAAGTGCATTCCATAAAAAGAATGAAAAGATTCCGGATACTAACTTTATTTATGAAGATGCACATACGTATTTACGGAAGAAGTTTTTATAAACTTATAGAGGCTTTACTTGGAAAAAATCTACTCGGAATGTTTTCGTGTGAGAATTAAATCCATGTAAAGCTTCTTTCGTTTCTCACCAATCAAACAAAGTAATATTATCAATTACAAGTATTTAGATATACATTTGTAATATTTATTTATCTAGTCATTTGTTTTTTTATAGCAAATGAAAAATTTTTATTATAGAAATACTTCTCCATTCATTTTAAAATTATCTAAAATATAATAATGGAGACTTACTATGAGAAAAATTAAATTGAAAGTTTATTTAAATGATGGTTCCTTTTTAACATTTGAAGTTCCTAGTAAAAATAACAATCATGAAATTTTTGAATATATTCTCGACTTTTTTATAGAACAAAATATCAAATTTCAGGAAGTATTAATGATTGAAAATGTATCGAACATCATTAATTAAGTAAAAAAACCACCCAAAATAGGATGGCTAAAATGCAGTAATATTTTCTATGCAGTAAACTATTTTACCTTCTCCACAAATTTTTCTAAACGGTCCATTCCATCTGTTAATACCTTAATAGGTTGTGCAAAGGAAAGTCGAATATAACCTTCACCTATAGGAGAAAAAGCACTTCCTGGTACAGTAGCAAGCCCTTGTTCTTTTAGTAACCTTACACAAAAGTCAAAGGATGGCATATTGAATTGTTTAATAGATGGGAAAATATAAAACGCTCCATCTGGTTTCACCACTTCTATACCCATATCCACTATTCGTTTGTATACATAATCGCGACGTACTTGATACTCTTTTTTCATTTCTTCCGGATCATTTAAACCGTTCATTAATGCTGCTAATGCTGCATATTGGCTAATACTCGTTGCACAGCTTATATAATAGCCGTTTAATTTTGTCATTTCTTTTGTGATATAACTAGGTGCTAATGTATACCCAATACGCCAACCCGTCATTGAATGGGACTTTGAAACACCATTAATAACGATTGTTTTTTCACGCATTCCTTCTAATGAGGCAATGGATTTATGGGTTTTATCATAAATTAGCTCACTATAGATTTCATCTGAAATAATAAATATTTCTTTATCTTTTAAAAGTGCTGCGATTTTTATTAGTTCTTGTTCTTCTATAATTGAACCAACTGGATTACAAGGCGATGGTAAAATAACACATCTTGTTTTTTCAGTTATGTTCTTTTTAATTAGCTCAGCTGTTAATACAAATTTCGACGATGTAGTATCTACTATTACTGGTGTTGCGCCACATAATTCAATTAATGGAATATACCCAGGATAAGCAGGACCTGATAATATTACTTCACATCCCTCTTCTAAAATTGCTCTTAATGCAATTGTTAATGCTCCCGACGCACCATGAGTTACAATAATTTCATCTTGTGGGTTATAAGTTAATTGATATTTGGATTCATAGAATTTTGAAATAGCCGTTCGTAAATCTAAAATTCCTGCATTGGGTGTATAGGATGTATAATTTTTATCAATCGCTTCTTTCGCCTTTTCCTTCACATGCTCAGGTGTTGGAAAATCAGGTTGACCAATTGTTAAATTAATCGCATTTGGATAATCGACCAGCATATTTGTAAACTTACGAATACCAGATAGTTCGATACTCTTTAAGTTTTTATATAATAAATGTTCCATATTGGTAACTCCTTTATTTTCATCTTGTTCTATTATAAAACAAAAATTAACACTGGGTTAAAATAAATAGCGACTCCTATTTCAAGGAGACGCCTGCAATTAGTTTAATAGAACGGATGATTCAATGATAAAGGATGCTTCCGTTTTTTTTGTAACCTCTTCTATTGTTACCCCGTCGGCTAACTCTACTAATCTCATACCTTCCTCTGTAAAATCAAACACAGCTAAATCTGTAATTAACCGATGAACGACCCCTTTTCCTGTTAACGGCAATGTGCAGGACTTTTTAATTTTTGACTCCCCATGCTTGGATACGTGCTCCATGATGACAACCACCCGTTTGGCACCAGCAACAAGGTCCATTGCGCCACCCATTCCTTTCACCATCTTCCCAGGAATCATCCAATTGGCTAAGTCACCTGATTCTGAAACTTCCATTCCTCCTAAAATAGCGAGATCAATATGCCCTCCACGAATCATGGCAAAGGAATCAGCGCTATTAAAAAAGGACCCTCCAGGAACAACCGTGACCGTTTCTTTCCCTGCATTAATTAAATCTGCATCTACTTCTGTTTCTGAAGGATACGGCCCTATCCCAAGTAAGCCATTTTCTGATTGTAATAGTACATTGATGTTAGAAGGTATTTCATTGGCAAGCAGTGTGGGCATACCAATTCCTAAATTTACATTCATTCCGTCCTTTATTTCCTTAACTGCCCTTTGAACAATCCGTTGTCTCGCATTCATTCTTAGCCCTCCTTACTTACCACTGTTAAACGTTCAATACGTTTTTCGTAATTTTTCCCAAGTACAACTCGTTGAACATAAATACTTGGTGTATGAATTTCATCAGGATTGAGCTCTCCCACTTCAACGATTTCTTCAACTTCAGCAATTGTGATTTTCCCTGCTGTTGCAGCAATTGGATTGAAATTTCGTGATGTCTTTCGGAAAACAAGGTTTCCTAATTTATCTGCTTTCCATGCTTTTACGAGGGCAAAATCTCCTACTATCGCTTTTTCAAGTAAGTATTCCTTGCCATCTAGGAAGCGAGTTTCTTTTCCTTCAGCGATTGGTGTTCCTACCCCAGTTGGCGTATAAAATGCAGGAATCCCAGCCCCTCCTGCCCGAATCCTTTCTGCTAGTGTCCCCTGTGGCGTTAGTTCCACTTCGATTTCACCATTTAGAAATTGCTGTTCAAAAATTTTATTTTCCCCTACATAGGAGGCGACGATTTTTTTAATTTGTTTATTTGCTAATAATAATCCTAGTCCCCAATCATCTACACCACAGTTATTGCTAACTATGTTTAAATTTTTCGTTCCTTTATTTTTTAGTGCTTCAATGCTTTTTTCAGGGATACCACACAAACCAAAACCACCTACGATTAATGTTGCACCGTCTTGAATATCAGAAATTGCTTCATCAAATGTATCCCACACTTTCCCCTTCATCCAAACAGCCCCCTAAGTATTCTTGTCCTATTAAAATATATGATTAAAAAGTTACTAATATTAGTCATTTTTCGTTATTATTCTTTTTCAATATTCCCATAATAAAAACTTTGCTCATTACATATTATTCAACTGAAAGCATTTAATTTGCTTTTAAATAAAACGAGAGGAGAGAATGTAACGATGAAATTTTTAACGAAAATCTCAAATACTATTATGGAAAAGCTTTTACCAGATCCGTATATTTTCGTTGCAATCTTAACTGTACTAGTTTTATTTTTAGGAGTTGTTTTAACAGATTCATCGCCGTTAGACATGGTTGTTTATTGGGGAGATGGCTTTTGGGGATTATTAGCGTTTACTATGCAAATGGTCATTGTTTTAGCTGCAGGACATGTACTAGCAAATAGTCCGATATTTAAGAAGTTCCTTTCCACCATTGCTAGTAAAATACAAAAGCCAAGTAGTGCAATAATTATTGTTACATTTGTTTCGCTCATTGCTTGTTGGATCAACTGGGGATTTGGGTTAGTAATTGGAGCGTTATTTGCAAAAGAAATTGCTCGCCATGTAAAAAAGGTTGATTACCGTTTATTAATTGCAAGTGCTTATTCTGGGTTTGTTGTTTGGCACGGAGGTTTAGCAGGCTCTATTCCTCTTTCTGTTGCAACAAATGGACATCCTTTTGCTGACATTATGGGTGTTGTTCCGACATCTGAAACAATTTTCACACCTTACAATTTATTTATCGCCCTTGTTATTGGATTTACACTGCCTTTCTTTAATCGCTGGATGATGCCAAAAGAAGATGATGTTGTTGAAGTTGACCCAGCCTTATTGAAAGAAGAAAAAGTTAGTTTTCCACCTGCTGAAAGAACGTTTGCTTCTTGGTCTGAAAGAAGTTCATTATTAACGATTTTAATTGGTCTTATTGGTCTTTCATATCTCATTTACCACTTCGCTACGAAAGGTTTTGCCCTTGATTTAAATATCGTTAATTCAATCTTTATCATACTTGGCATTATTCTCCACGGCTCTCCACAACGATTTTTAGCAGCTGCTCAGGAAGCGATTAAAACAACGAGTGGGATTGTGTTCCAGTTTCCGTTTTATGCAGGGATTATGGGCATGATGACAGCTTCCGGTTTAGCTATTGTCTTCTCTGAGTGGTTTATAGCTATTTCAAATGATTTTACATTCTATTTATTTACGTTTTATTCTGCTGGTCTCGTAAACTTCTTTGTTCCTTCAGGTGGAGGTCAATGGGCAGTGCAGGCGCCAATTATGTTAGAAGCAGCAGGGGCAATGGGGGCAGATTATGCTAAAACGGCAATGGCGATCGCATGGGGAGATGCATGGACAAATATGATTCAACCATTCTGGGCATTACCAGCACTTGCTATTGCAGGGTTGCGTGCAAAAGATATTATGGGATTTTGTTTATTTGTCCTCATATATACAGGTATTATTATTAGTATTGGCTTCTTATTTTTCTAAAATTAAAATTGAAAAAAAGACTTAGTCTGAGGCTAGGGCACTGAAAAAGTCGATTTTAATAAATTTTTATAATAAAAATACGCTCAGATCTTTTAGGAAGTGGGATTCACGAAGACTCCTACGGGAACAGCTTGAGCTGAAGACCCCGCAGGAGCTTGCGACGAGGAGGCTGAAGCCAAGCCCGTGGAAAGCGAAGTGAATCCCACCTTCTATTTAGAAGCAAATAATTACTATAAATTTTTATCGGTATTTAGTTTTTCAGTGGCTTCGTCTGAGGCTAAGTCTTTTTTTAGTAATCATTTATAGTGGTATGTGCTTTGTCTACGAGTATTTTGGATACTGTTGAACCACTCTTTGTCTTTCTCTTCCTGTGCTAGTGTATGTGTTATAGAATGTGAGCAATCTCTACATATCTTAGCATTACTAGTTATTCTTCCACAGCGTTCGCATGGTGCACCAAGGTTTGGAAACATCGTTTGTTTTAACTTTCCTGTTTTAACCCATTTATGAATCATTTCTTCGGGTACGCCGGTTTTCTCAACTAATTGATCATTATTTAATACTCGATTATTTTTTCTTAATAAGAAGTGATGTAATTCAGAGAAAATCTCCTCTTCCGTCACGTCAAGTCTCCCATTGATTCGTAAGTTCATATTAAAAATCCCCCTTAATAAATCATTACTCGATTATATCTTCTTTTAATTCTTCTTCACTTTTTGCTTCATTGGAGTATTTATAATCCTCCCAACGCTTTCGGGCATAGTTTCGATATTTATTCGAAACCTCACGCCCTGCAATAAGGCGAGAAAATCCTCTTTTCGCTTCTTCAATATCTCCAATTCGAAGGCTTAATTCGGCATTTAAATATTGTAGTCTTTCTTCTCCTTCTTTGTTGGAAGCAAAAGACTTTGCATATAACTCTCTTGCTGAGCGTAGGTAATGCATTTCTGATTCTTTATCTTCTTTTAGTCGGTATAGCCAAGCGATTTTCATTGCAAAGTTTGCCATAATTAAATCTTCTTCCATGGACGATCTTGCAACTAAATAAACCAATTTAAAACTTGCAATAGCTTCATCAATTGTTCGCTCTTTACATATGTCCATTGGTTTTTGTAACTGACTAATGTACATTTCTTTAATTAGTAGCATAAATGGCCCATATGTACGGGTAAGCGATTTATGGTAGGCATAACCGCAATTTGGGCAAACTGCTACTTCATATAGCAGTGGATTTAATCCCTCATAAATAGGCATAAAGTCTGTATCTTGTGAGACTACTTTAAAACGGCCCGGACGTACTTTGTAAGTGGTAAAGCTCTTTTTACAACAATTACACTCCACTTTGCTTTCGTAATAGTATAAATTAAATGCCATTCTAAACACCTCCTCACTATGAACGTACAGCTCCTTCATTAGAAGACTCCGTTCATAATTAAAGCCCTAAAAGTTGTTATTTTCTTATTGATAATTGAACAGGTTACTTTTATTAATGGCTCACTGCTTTTTAGTTTGAATATTAATAGTTTTATTATTTAGTAAATTACTGATATTATTTATCATATACTCATTACTAAGTACCTATTACCATTACCCTATTATAAAAAATTTTTACAAAGAATAAAAGTCCGCGCATTGATTCATTTTATGCAATCTTCAAAGCTATAAAACACGGTAATGTCGGCATTTTCTAGACTCAACAATAAGAAATTGCAATTTTAAGTATACTTTTTTGATGAAAAAAATTTTTTTCTTAACCTAAACCACAATTACTACTCAGTGTTAATACTTTTAGATTAATTGTTACACATTGAAGGCAACTTATTTACTAATCGCTATTTTAACATGATTAAAAGAAAAAAAGGTTAAATCTACCTAAAGTTTAGAAAAATTATAAGTCGAATTAAGGGGGTACGAATAGAGTGCATGGGTGCAAAGTAGTTACTATCACTCCCATAAAAACAAAAATGCTATAAAAGCTTGTGTAAACTCTTATAGCATTCCATTATTATTATATTACTTGTCCATTAAATTTGCTTCATGAATTCGGTAAAGGACTGTTACAAATTGTGCTCTAGTAATTGATTGTGTTAACGATTCATTGCCTGTTACATTTAACCCGTCTAAAATTTTGTTATCAAACAACCATTTTACGGATTCTTCCACAGTCATATCTTTGTTTGTAATGCTTTTTGAAATTAAAACCGCAGCTTCTTGAAGAGAAAGTTCGGCAAATGCACTTTCTTTCACAGGCAATCCTTTTTCTTTCGCAAGTGCATAAATATTTTTAATTGATTCATCCTTCAATGCTTCACCTAATGTGTAACGGAAGAATACCGTTAAGTATTGACTTTCATTTAAAGCATTATTTGGTTTTAGTAGATTTTCATTTTGATATCCTTTAATAATGCCTTCTTGAATCGCCCAAGTGAACGCTTGTGACCAATATTGGTTATCTTCATAATCTTTATATTGTGGTAAACCTACTTCTGGCTTCTCTTCAGGTTGTTCTTCAACAGCACCTGTTTTTACCCATTGGCCAATATCTGATATTAACTGTTCAGAAACATTTGCTGGAGCCATATAGTCTGCTGTAGATCCTGTTGCGTTTGGATTATCAGCAAGAAAATGGTGCATATTTGGATATAATTTATATGAAACGTTATCTCTTTCTTTCAGAGCGTCTTTCCATAACTCTAAGTGTGATGCAGGTACTTGGAAATCCTTACCACCTTGTACTACGAATAAAGGTACACTTTGTTTTTTGGAAACTTCAGGAGCTTCAATATCACGTAAATTATACCACCAATCAGTAAGACCCAATTGGAAATCAGTTGGTGATGGTGGGTTTTCTAAAGTATATTTTGGATCGTTAATTATTCCAATTTGTTCTTTCCAAAAGGCAACGGATGTTTCCAATGCTTCAATTTGTTCTTTAGGTGCATTCGCTTTTTTTGCTTTTTCTAAAGATTGTTCATTTTGCCACAGTAATAGATCTTGGAATTTGCCTGCTGGTCCAGCAACAACGATTCCACCTTTAATGTCCTTATTTTTATCATTTTCTAAGATTAATGGAAGTGCAAATCCACCTTGGCTATGTCCTAAAACATAAATATTTTTCGCATCAACTTCCGACATACTTTTTAAAGTGTCAACTGCATAATTTGCATCAAGTACTGACTCGTCTTGGATTGTAAATTTTGGGTTAGTACCTGTTTTAAATGGGTATACCTTTGTTCTTTTTTCGTATCTTAAAACAGCTATTCCATCATTTGCTAGTCCAACTGCTATGTCCCTAAATGGCTTATTTCCAAAGAAAGTCGAATCCATATCGTGAGGGCCAGAACCTTGAACTAGTACTACTACTGGAAATGGACCTTCACCTTTTGGTAGCGTTAAGACACCTGGTAACGGAAATTCCTTACTTCCAACAACAACTTCTTTTTCTGTATAATTTTCTGGATGATCATAACTTGGAGCTGAGTATGGATATGTAGGATAACCTATTGAAAAGTCATCAATTTTTCCATTTTTATCAAAGTTGAAATATAGTTCATAAGGGCTTACTTCACCAGTAATTGAAAAAGTGACTCTCGTATGAACTGAATTTTTTTTCACATCTTTAAGAGTAATTGACTTTGTTTTTCCAAAGTTCGCCGCATAACTATCATAAGTAGCTGCAATCATTTCCTTTGTTGCAGCAGCTTGAAGCTTTTCATTTAATAGTTTGTATGCATCTTCCCATTTACTTTCTGATGCAAGTTTAATAAATTCATTTGCCTTTGTTTCTAACTCAGCATTTGCATTATTTTCTTGAGCAAATGTTGGCGCTTGTATCGATATGCTTCCTGCAACCCCGACCACACCTACTGCACTAGCTAAAAATAACTTTTTATAAAACTTCTTCTTCATGTACATCCCCCTCTATTGGTCCCATTGTTCTATTATTTAATGATATAACAGGTCTAAAATAATTGGTATAATTTTCTTTAGTATTATATTATTTCCAACATATAAAAAGAGGATACTTGTTCTTACTAGAACAAATACCCTCTAATCATTTTATTATTTTACTGGTGCAATTACTTCTTTGCCACCCATATATGGTCTTAATACTTCAGGAATTAAAACGGATCCATCTTCTTGTTGGAAATTTTCTAAGAGTGCAGCAACTGTACGGCCGATTGCTAAGCCTGAACCATTTAATGTGTGTACGTATTCTGGTTTTGCCCCTTGTTCACGACGGAAACGGATATTTGCACGACGCGCTTGGAAATCTTCAAAGTTTGAACATGAAGAAATTTCACGATACATGTTTTGAGTTGGCATCCATACTTCTAGGTCATATTTTTTCGCAGCAGTGAATCCAAGATCTGCTGTACACATTAATAATTTACGATATGGTAAGCCTAATAATTGCAATACTTTCTCAGCATGGCCAGTTAGTTTTTCTAATTCATCGTAAGAATCTTCTGGTTTAACAAAGCGAACTAGCTCCACTTTGTTAAATTGGTGTTGGCGAATAAGACCGCGCGTATCACGACCAGCTGAGCCCGCCTCAGAACGGAAACAAGCACTATACGCTGCAAAGCCTTTTGGTAAAATATCACCATCAATAATTTCATCACGGAAGAAGTTTGTTACAGGTACTTCTGCAGTTGGAATCATAAAGTAATCTGTATCTGCTAACTTAAATACATCTTCTTCAAACTTTGGTAATTGACCTGTACCTGTTAAGCTATCACGATTTACGATAACAGGTGGTAGCATTTCTTCATAACCATGTTCTTCAGCATGTAAATCCATCATAAAGCTCATTAAAGCACGCTCAAGTCGAGCACCTAATCCACGATAAAATATAAAACGGCTTCCTGTAACTTTAGCAGCACGCTCAAAATCTACAATTTGCAAATCTGTTGCTAGATCCCAATGTGGCTTTGCTTCGAAATTAAAAGTTGGAAGCTCCCCCCACTGCATTACTTCAACATTATCATCTTCTGTTGTACCCACCGGAACAGACTCATGAGGAATGTTTGGCAGGCGCATCATCATATATTCAAATTTTTCTTCTACTTCACGAAGTTGTGTATCAAGTTCTTTAATTTCATCCCCAACTTGGCGCATACGTGCAATCACTTCATCAGCGTTTTCTTTATTACGTTTCATAATTGAAATTTGCTCAGATACTTTATTACGCTCTGCTTTTAACACTTCTGTTTTCGCAATTAATTCACGGCGTTTTGCGTCCAACTCTTCAAACTCATCTAAATTCCCTAAATCCTCATTACGAGTAAGTAGAATCCTTTTCACTTCATCAAAATTATCTCTAACACGTTTAATATCTAACACGGTAGTTCCTCCTTAATTTAATAATCGATAATAAAAAGTAATTCACTTATTATTCCTTCACTTTATCCCGCTAAAGGGTTAAAACATAAAAAAGCCCTCAATCCCATAAAGGGACGAGAGCTACCCGCGTTGCCACCCTAATTGATTAGAAATGATCTAATCCACTTATCAAATAACGGCTTTTCAACCGGCCAATGCCTACTACGAATTCAACTTGGCTACTCAAGGACGGATTCACAAGTGCCTTTATCAGCTTCCACCAACCGCCGACTCTCTTAAAAAAGCGTGCTTGCTACTACTTCCTATCATCGATTTTAACTATTGTGAAATTTAACTTTAGCGTACTATATGCCATTTAAATTTGCAAGTGTTTAGAAAAGTGGATGATGTACACTTAAATACATGCACTCTACTGGAATACACCTTTTTACTTTATACAATATGCATCACTTTTAGTATAATAATAATTGACCTTATAATTTCTACATATATCTTATAAATTAACATGGTCAGTTAGGAGTGACATTAATGGACATGCTCATTTTTGAACTTGAGAAAGATAGTCCGAAACCATTATACGAACAGCTTTATATTGGAATGAAAAATGCCATTATACATAAACAAATTGAAGTTGGAACAAAACTACCTTCCAAAAGAAAATTAGCTGAGTTTTTAAATATAAGTCAAACAACAATTGAAATCGCATATGGCCAATTACTTTCGGAAGGATTTATCGTCTCTAAACCTCGCGTTGGTTATTTTGTAGAGGAAATCGATGAACTGCCCTATGTTGAAAAAGACCAAATTGATGTGCCAATTGAATTAGATCATGGAAAATCCTATGAGCATAATTTTCATCCAGGTAAAATTGATCCTTCATTTCCATTTGCCACATGGAGGAAATATGCAAAAGAAATATTTGATAGTAGTTCAAGAGAGCTTCTACAAATTGGTGAGCCACAAGGGGAATATGTTTTACGTTCAGAAATTGCCAAGTATTTATACCAATCAAGAGGTATCGTATGTAAACCAGAACAAATTGTGATTGGTTCTGGGACGGAGCAATTATTACCAATGATTTTACGCTTAATTGAACATGATTCAAAATTTGCGTTAGAGAACCCTGGCTATTCTGCGATTCCCCGTATTCATTTAAAAAATAAAGCAATCCCAATCTCTGTAGATGACGATGGGCTTGTAGTAGATGAACTTGAGGAAACAGATGCAAATATTGTGTATATTACCCCTTCCCACCAGTTCCCTACAGGAGCAGTACTTTCTGCTGCAAGGAGGACGCAATTATTAAAGTGGGCATCTAAAGATACTAATCGTTATATTATTGAAGATGATTATGATAGCGAATTTCGTTATATTGGTAAACCAATTCCTGCTCTTCAAGGATTAGATCGAAATAATAAAGTCATTTATATGAGTACTTTCACGAAATCACTTATGCCTTCATTGCGTGTTGCTTATATCGTGCTTCCGAACACTCTTTTGCAAAAATATAAGGAAACGTTTAGTTATTATTCTTCAACTGTTCCAAGATTTGATCAGCACATTTTAGCTAACTTTATGAAAGATGGGCATTTTGCTAAACATCTAAACCGTATGCGGAAAATTTACCGAAAAAAACATGATAAATTAATTTATACAATCTCTACTTTTTATCCTAATGTGACCATTAAAGGTGACCACGCTGGAATGCATATTTTAATTTCAGTTCCTTTAAACGAAACAGAAAGTGAATTAAAGCAAAAAGCAAGTAATGCGAAAATTGCCGTATATCCTGTATCAGAATATCAAATAAAGCCCTTAAACTATCGCCAGCCGACATTTTTATTAGGATTTGGAGGCATACCATTTGAAAAAATCGACAAAGCTTTGCATCTATTAATGACATGTTGGGGAATTAAAAAAACTAGTGAGGAGAATTGATAGTTGTCTCTTCACTAGTTTTCTCTTTACTGATCTAATAGTTGAACATTATAATTTTCAAACCAACGATCAATTTGAATTAAATAAGCAAGCAATTGTGGACCAGCCATAAGCTGACCAAACCAAGGTACTTTAAACGAAGCCCCACCCGTTTGTAATAATTGATTTAGCTGCTCTTTGTCAAATAGCTCATGTAAAACAGACTCTTTGCTTCGAATAATATCCTTTAATAACATTTGAACTCCTTCTGTATATTTTGGATGGTATGTTTTTGGGTACGGATTTTTTTTGCGATATAATACTTCGTCAGGTAGCAATCCTTCTACTGCTTTTCGAAGTAGTCCTTTCTCCATTTTTCCCATATTTTTGATTTCCCAAGGAATATTCCAAGCATATTCAACAAGTCGGTGATCTGCAAATGGAACGCGTACTTCTAAGCTTCCTCCCATACTCATTCGATCTTTTCTTTCTAGTAAGGTTTGCATGAAGTAGCGCATATTTAAATAAAATAACTCTCTTTGTTTTGCGTCTTTTGAACTTTCTCCATCTAACTTTGGACAATCCTTTACTGCATCTTCAAAAGCATATTTCATAAATTCTTTTAATTGAAGACGTGATTGCCACTCTTTTCGTAAAAAGCCTTCCCTTTCATCAATGGAGCGAATCCATGGAAACTGATTATAATCTTGATGGAACCAAGGATATCCTCCGAAAATTTCATCTGCACACTCCCCTGATAGTGCAACTGTAAAATCCTTTTTTATAACACGACAAGCAATTAATAAAGAACTATCTATATCTACCATTCCAGGCATATCTCGAATCATCATTGCTTCTTCAAGTAAATCGACTAATTGTTGCTGTCCAATGATGATATCAAAATGCTTTGAATGGAAGCTTTCTGTCATTTTATTTATCCAGAAGCTATCTTGGGATGTTTGAAATTCATTTTTTTCAAAGAACTGTTCATTTCCCTCAAAGTCAATTGAATAGGTGTGTAAGGTACGTCCTTCTTTGTTATACGTGTTAGCAGCTATTGCTGTAATAATGCTCGAGTCTAAACCGCCTGATAAAAATGTACAAAGAGGTACGTCTGACACAAGCTGGCGATTAATTGCATCTGTTACTAAAAACCGTACATTCTCCACTGTTTCATCTAAAGTGTGTTCGTGTTTTTTACTTCTTACATTCCAATAACGCCACTTCTTTAATCCAGCTTTTGAAAACTTAAGTGCACAACCAGGCTCTAATTCTTCAATTCCTTTTAGGATGCCACTTCCTGGTACTCTTGATGGTCCTATACTTAAAAGTGCTGCCAAACCTTGTCGATCAATTTGAGGGGCAATATTGGGATGAGCTAAAATTGCTTTTACCTCGGAGCCAAAGATTAAACTTCCCTCATCTTGTGAAAAGAAAAATGGCTTTACCCCTAAACGATCCCGAAATGCATATAATGTTTCCTCATTCTCATCCCAAACCGCAAAAGCATAAATGCCATTTAAATAATTTACACATTGTTCTTTCCATTCAATAAAAGCAGTTAATAAAACCTCTGTATCTGATGATGTGGTAAAGCGATAACCACGTTGTTTAAGTTCTTGACGAATTTCCTCGGTATTATATAGCTCACCATTATAAACCATTGTATAGGATTGATTTTTATGGGTTTTGGACATCGGTTGTTTTCCACCCACTAAATCAATTACTGCTAATCTACGATGACCAAGTAGAGCATGTGTGCTGCACCACACATTCCCATCATCTGGCCCTCTCCTTTTTAACGTTTCTGTCATGCTGAATACAATACTTTTTTGATGTTTAATCTCTTGAGTGAAATCAATCCATCCGGTAATGCCGCACATATTTTCACGCTCCTTCACCCACTAGCTTATGAAAAATGTAGGCAAACTCATTTTGTCCCAGAAAAAAAAGAGTGTGACATAGTATAAATTTATACTAATGACACACTCATGTAAGATTTAAAATATTGCTATTAGATTAGAATAATCCACCCACAAAGCCTGTTATACCGCTCCACACATTACCGAAGAAGCTTCCAACGCCTTGGAAGAATAGAGAAATAGCACCTGCACGTTCAACATTTGAAGTAGTTACAATATCAGCTGAAAACTCAGCTCCATCAATAAAACCGAAGTCAGTTCCTTCAGTACGTTCTATTACTACTTTCCCTACAACTGTATCTTTTTTGACTTCTGCTTCAAGGGACTTTTTATCTAAAACTAATTTTGGCTTATATAAATCCTTTTCACTTGTTTTCACTACAAATGAAATTGGTTCTTTCACTGAGATTTCTACTTGATCTTCTTTTCCTTTAGTAACGTCAATTGTTTCATTACCTTTGAATACGTAGTTAGCTGGAATAATCTCTTGTTTTGAAAATTGACTAAATCCATAGTCGAATAATTTAGCAGCTGCATCGAAACGAGCTGTTTTATCGCTATCTGTGCCAGTAGAATCAACTGCATTCATAACAACTGTAATAAGGCGTGTTCCATTACGTACTGCAGTACCAGTGAAACATGATCCTGCAAGAAGTGTTGTACCTGTTTTTAGCCCATCTACACCTTCATATTCTGCAACTAATCCTGGTAGCATCCAGTTCCAGTTTGACATATTAATTGCATCTTCTGTACCTTCACGGAATGTCTTTTTTGGAATACTAGATGTTTCCAGTACATCTGGGTGATCTCTCAATAAATGATATGCAAGTTTCGCAACTGAACGAGCTGGCATAATATTTTCATCTTCTGGGCCTGTACCAGTCGGATGCATTCCAAATAAATCTGAGTTATTTAATCCTGTTGAGTTTACAAACTTATATCCTTCAAGACCTAGTTCTTCAGCTTTTTTATTCATTAGCTTTAAAAACTCAGTTTCCGTACCAGCAATTGTTTCTGCAATAGCTACTGTTGCAGCATTGGCAGAATAGATTGCCATTGCCTCATATAACTCACGAATTGTATATGTACCATCTGCGCGTAGAGGTACATTACTTAAAGCTCGGTTTTGTGACATTTTATATGTATACTCTGTAACACGATACTCTTGGTCCCACTTAATTGAACCTTCTTTAATTGCGTCTAACAGGATATATTCTGTCATCATTTTCGACATACTTGCTATTCCTAAAGATGTATCTGCATTTTGCTCGTATAAAATTTTTCCTGTATCTGCATCTATTAAAATTGCAGCATCGACAGTTAACCCTAAATCTGTTTCAGCAGCGCTTGTACTAACCGGCGAAGTAACAAACATACTAAACAACAGCATAGGGATAATCATTAGACTAAACAAAGATGTTTTCCTTGTTGTTGTTTTCACTAATAATACCTCCAACTATTTATTTATTTCCCTTCCGCCATTTTATCATAGAACGTGTAAGATTAGTGTTACATTCAGATAAAAAAAGCACTCTTCCAACATCTACTAAAGACGTTGAAAGAGTGTTTATGGTTGCAATTACTTATGATATAGAATAGTTTGGTGCTTCTTTTGTAATTTGAACATCATGCGGGTGTGATTCACGTAACCCTGCACCTGTCATACGTACGAATTGAGAATTTTCACGAAGGTACTCAAGAGTTGGTGATCCGCAATAACCCATACCTGCACGAATACCACCAACAAGTTGGTCAATTGTATCTGCTAATGGCCCTTTGTAAGGTAGACGTCCTTCGATGCCTTCAGGTACTAATTTTTTCGCATCTTCTTGGAAGTAACGGTCTTTTGAGCCTTGTTCCATCGCACCTAATGATCCCATACCACGGTATACTTTGAAGCGACGACCTTGGAAGATTTCAGTATCCCCAGGCGATTCAGAAGTACCGGCTAATAGTGAACCAAGCATTACTACATGTCCACCAGCTGCAAGAGCTTTTACGATATCACCTGAATATTTTATTCCACCATCAGCAATAATTGTTTTGCCCATTTCACGAGCAACTGTTGCACAATCATAAATTGCAGTAATTTGAGGTACACCAACACCAGCTACGACACGTGTTGTACAAATTGAACCAGGACCAATACCTACTTTCACTACGTCTGCACCTGCTTCAAATAAAGCGCGTGTACCTTCGCCTGTTGCCACGTTACCTGCAATGATTTCAAGATTAGGGAATTCGTTACGGATATGTCTAACTGTATCTAGCACACCTTGTGAATGACCATGTGCTGTATCGATAACGATAATGTCTACTTGTGCTTCCACTAGTTTTGCTACACGTTGCATAGTATCTGTAGAAACACCTACTGCAGCTCCTACTAATAAACGTCCAAGTTCATCCTTAGCAGCATTTGGGAATTCGATTACTTTTTCAATATCTTTAATTGTAATTAACCCTGTTAATTTTCCACTTTCATCAACAATCGGTAACTTCTCGATTTTATATTGTTGTAATATTTTCTCTGCTTCCTCTAAAGTTGTCCCTTCAGGAGCAGTAATTAATTCTTCTTTTGTCATTACATCATCAATTTTTAAAGAATAGTCAGAAATAAAACGTAAATCGCGGTTTGTAATGATACCTACTAACGTTTGATCTTCTTCGTTGTTTACGATTGGCACACCCGAAATGCGATATTTTCCCATTAAATGTTCTGCATCAAATACTTGATGAGATGGTGTTAAGAAAAATGGGTTCGTAATTACACCATTTTCAGATCGCTTAACTTTTTCAACTTCTTCAGCTTGTTCTTCAATGCTCATATTTTTATGAATAATTCCAATTCCACCTTGACGAGCCATTGCGATTGCCATTTTTGATTCTGTTACTGTGTCCATACCTGCACTTATAATAGGTATGTTTAGTTTTATCTTCGGCGTTAATTGAGTAGATAAATCAACAGTTTTAGGTAAAACCTCAGAATGAGCTGGTATTAATAATACATCATCAAACGTTAAGCCTTCTTTGGCAAATTTCGTTTCCCACATTTCGTAAATGCCTCCTGTTTCTAAAAGAATATTAATTGTAAGATTATCAACATGACTTAGAAGTGTCAAGATTCACAAAAAAGAAAAATAATTCCGATTATTCCATTAAATCAAGAAAGTACAAACATTTATTAAATCCTTCTCCTGCAATTTTTTCACTATAATTTTTCAATTACCTTTACTTTACCTCTTTTACACTAAATTTATATAATCAGTGGGTTAATTCTTAAAGGGATATTTGTGGTATATTACCAATAAGTTCGTTTTAATATTTTAACTACTATATAGATATTGTATCTTGCAGCTTTTAAGTTATTTTATGTTCCTATAAAATATAGATTTGTTGTTTGAGGGGGAAATTTAAGGGACACCTTTGGCTGTTGATATGCTAACAAACCTATTTAACTCTTCAAATATATATGGCATTCACATCTTGGTGCCAATTTTGTAGTAGATTATATCTTACCCTCTAAGTGGAAGCTTTATTATTGCATAAAAAAAAACACCCATAGATTTTAGTGGTGTTTTTTTGCCTAGCAACGTCCTACTCTCACAGGGGGAAGCCCCCAACTACCATCGGCGCTAAAGAGCTTAACTTCCGTGTTCGGTATGGGAACGGGTGTGACCTCTTTGCCATTATCACTAGACCACATATTTAGTTGAAAGATGCTTGTTCTCTCAAAACTGGATAAAGACATTGACATACAAACTTCAAGCTAAAATTGGTTAAGTCCTCGATCGATTAGTATTCGTCAGCTCCATGTGTCACCACACTTCCACCTCGAACCTATCTACCTC
>NZ_OBMQ01000006.1 GCF_900217795.1 Ureibacillus xyleni
GAGGTAGATAGGTTCGAGGTGGAAGTGTGGTGACACATGGAGCTGACGAATACTAATCGATCGAGGACTTAACCAATTTTAGCTTGAAGTTTGTATGTCAATGTCTTTATCCAGTTTTGAGAGAACAAGCTCTCAACTAAATAAGTGAAGTGATGATGGCAAAGAGGTCACACCCGTTCCCATACCGAACACGGAAGTTAAGCTCTTTAGCGCCGATGGTAGTTGGGGGCTTCCCCCTGTGAGAGTAGGACGTCGCTTCGCTTGTTTCAAAAATGGAGGATTAGCTCAGCTGGGAGAGCACCTGCCTTACAAGCAGGGGGTCGGCGGTTCGAGCCCGTCATCCTCCACCATATATGCCGGTGTAGCTCAGTTGGTAGAGCAACTGACTTGTAATCAGTAGGTCGTGGGTTCGACTCCTATCGCCGGCATCCCTTAAATGGAGGGGTAGCGAAGTGGCTAAACGCGGCGGACTGTAAATCCGCTCCTTCGGGTTCGGCGGTTCGAATCCGTCCCCCTCCACCATAGTAAGAGCCATTAGCTCAGTGGTAGAGCATCTGACTTTTAATCAGAGGGTCGAAGGTTCAAGTCCTTCATGGCTCACCAGTTTTATTAATAACTTGCCAGATAACCAATGCACATGCGGAAGTAGTTCAGTGGTAGAACACCACCTTGCCAAGGTGGGGGTCGCGGGTTCGAACCCCGTCTTCCGCTCCAAATGTGCCGGGGTGGCGGAACTGGCAGACGCACAGGACTTAAAATCCTGCGGTAGGTGACTACCGTACCGGTTCGATTCCGGTCCTCGGCACCATTTATATTGCGCCCGTAGCTCAATTGGATAGAGCGTCTGACTACGGATCAGAAGGTTGTGGGTTCGACTCCTGCCGGGCGCGCCATAAATTTACGAGAAGTAGCTCAGCTTGGTAGAGCACTTGGTTTGGGACCAAGGGGTCGCAGGTTCGAATCCTGTCTTCTCGACCATTTTGATTGGGGCCTTAGCTCAGCTGGGAGAGCGCCTGCCTTGCACGCAGGAGGTCAGCGGTTCGATCCCGCTAGGCTCCACCAAATAATTTATTATAATAATATGGCGGCGTAGCTCAGCTGGCTAGAGCGTACGGTTCATACCCGTAAGGTCGGGGGTTCGATCCCCTCTGCCGCCATTTAGTAAAGTGGAGGAATACCCAAGTCCGGCTGAAGGGATCGGTCTTGAAAACCGACAGGCGGGTTAAACCGCGCGGGGGTTCGAATCCCTCTTCCTCCGCCATTTACTTAAGGTCCCGTGGTGTAGCGGTTAACATGCCTGCCTGTCACGCAGGAGATCGCCGGTTCGATCCCGGTCGGGACCGCCATAATAAGGGTCGGTAGCTCAGTTGGTAGAGCATTTGACTGAAGCTCAAAGTGTCGGCGGTTCGATTCCGTCCCGACCCACCATTTTACGCGGGTGTAGTTTAATGGTAAAACCTCAGCCTTCCAAGCTGATGTCGTGAGTTCGATTCTCATCACCCGCTCCATTATGGGCCTATAGCTCAGCTGGTTAGAGCGCACGCCTGATAAGCGTGAGGTCGATGGTTCAAGTCCATTTAGGCCCACCATAAAAGTATTCCGAAGTAGCTCAGTGGTAGAGCAACCGGCTGTTAACCGGTTAGTCGTAGGTTCGAGTCCTACCTTCGGAGCCACGGCCCGTTGGTCAAGTGGTTAAGACACCGCCCTTTCACGGCGGTAACACGGGTTCGAATCCCGTACGGGTCATAATCAGACGTATAGCATATGCTATACGTTTTTTTGTTTACCTAGAAAACAAATTTTACGAAAGTTCATACGTGTTATGAAGATATTCTCCATAAAAAACATTTTATTCATTCCATTAGAAAGTACTATCCATTTCTTTCTAGTGGTTTTTTATTTTAGGGTTAATTCTGAAGGTAGTTTTTCTATTAAACATACATATTTCAAATTTCTAGTGTCACACTAAGAAAAAAGCTTGGAGTTGCTCAATTTGATGAAACGAAAACTACTAAAACAGTTGTTTTCTCAAGAAAAGGAACAAACCCAACATAATATAGAACAGTCCTCAAAAGCAGAGGACTATACAAAAAAGAAATTGGTTGAACCTAATTTAGATAAGACAATGGAAACAATAAAAAAGATTTATTCAGTTCCTAGAAATAGTGATTTTAGTATTCGAAATATTCATATCGGTGGTTTAGGAAAGATGGCAGCCGTATTGTATATAAGCACTATAACTGATACTACAATCATCGAGGATCATATTTTAAGACCTTTACTACAAAACAAGGATGCTAATAAAACAATTGAAAATATTATATCTGCCCCAACTATAACGAATGTACAAGTAATAGAAGATATTATTACAAACTTAAATCTCGGGAATACCGTACTATTAATAGAAGGATTTGAAGAGGCATATGTGTTTAGTACGGCAAAGTTTGATGGGAGAAGCATTGAAAAAGCAGAAAATGAAGTAGTACTTAAAGGTCCAAAAGAAGCTTTTAATGAAAGTGCCAATTCAAATATCTCACTAATCCGAAAGAAAATAAAAAATGAAAACTTAATTGTTGAAGCTTCAACTATTTCAAAAAGATCTAAAAATGAACTTTATATTTTGTATGTCAAAGATATTTCCAATGAAAAACTACTTAATAAAGTAAAAAATAAAATTAACTCTTTAGACATGGATTCAATACAAAATGTATCGATATTAGAAGAATTAATTGTTGATTATCCGAAATCTATTTTTCCAACCGTTTTATATACAGAAAGACCAGACCGTGCTTCAACATTTTTAGAGAGTGGGTTTATTGTATTAATCATGGAAAATTCACCGGCAGCGTTAATATTACCTGCAACATTTTGGTCATTTATTCATAACCCTGAAGATCACTATTTACGCTTTATTTATGGAAACTTTATAAGAGCATTACGTATGGTTGCCTTATTTATTACGTTATTTATTTCATCAATATACATTTCTGTTACCAATTATCATGCTGAAATGATACCACCCGATTTACTACTAGCTATTGCTGCCACAAGGGAGATTGTTCCTTTTCCTGCGATTGTAGAAATATTAATAATGGAAATATGTTTTGAATTAATTCGGGAGGCTGGGTTACGGGTGCCAAATCCAATTGGTCCAACCATTGGGATTGTAGGTGCGCTAATCTTAGGACAAGCTGCAGTTCAAGCTAACCTAGTAAGTCCTCTAGTTGTTATTATTGTTGCACTTGGAGGATTAAGTTCCTTTGCTATTGGGGATATCAATATGAACTCTTCTATCCGTTTAATAAGATTCCTATTTATTTTTTCAGCAGCATTATTCGGTTTTTACGGAATGACAGCTCTTTTTGTATTAGGGATATTTAATATTGTTTTGATTCGATCATTTGGTGTTCCTTATTTTGCCCCAATGACACCCTATTACAAATCTTCAAGGGATACTATTTTTAGGAAAACGTTAAAAAGAGAAATATTTCGACCTGGATATATAAAACCTAAAGATATACAGAATAAAGCAGGAGATTAAGAATGGAAAAAACGCATGGAAAAATTGGGACAAAAGAATTTATTGCACTTATTATGCTTACTGTGGGTACGAAATTAGCGGATAGCACTCCCTCTATACTATATGAGAGTTTAGGCAATGCTGCTTGGTTAGGAATGGCCATAATTTGTATATTATCAATCTTACCTCTCTATTTTTTAACTAAACTGATTACACATTTTGAAGAAAAAAATCTTATTGATATTACAAAGTTGTTGTTTGGAAGATATATTGGCTTCATCGTGTTATTTATTTTATGGATTTTACAATTTCATTCGCTTATATCAAGTTCTGCTGTTTATGTGGATATTATTGGATCAATGTACTTTACTAAAACTCCAATTTTCATTATTTATATAGTATTAATGGGAGTTGCGGCATATGGAGCAAAAAAGGGAATTGAAAGCATTGGTTCAACTGCATGGATAACTTTACCTTGGATAAAGATTTCTTTACTCATAGTATTAGTCATTACATTTTTTCAAGGCGAATCCAATTTTATGTTTCCGATACTTGGCCCTGGAGAAATGGAAATTTTGAAAGAGGGCACTATGAATGCATCAATATTTGCAGAGTTTTTTTTTATCGCACTATTGGCAACCAATGTAAAAAATAAGAGGGTCTATAAAAAGGGGGTATGGGTTGCATTTATCTTTGTCTCAATTGAATTTATACTAGCGTTCATCTCTTATGTCATGTTGTTTGATTATGAAGGGGTTAAGCTAATTAACTATCCATATCATGAAACGATTCGATATATTCAAATAGGTTTTATTAAAAATGTAGAATCGTTATTTTTCCCGTTTTGGCTAGTTGCATCATATATACGATTTGCAGTTGGTTTATATATCAGTGCGTTACTATTTGGTTCGTTATTTAAAGTAAAGCAATTTGAATACATTGTTCCTGCAATATCAACAATCGTAATATTTTTAGGATTAATCCCAGAAGCTCCCGTTTTTAGTCTTTCATACTTTAGGGTCATTTTTTTATATATTGTAACGCCAATTATTTTAATTTTACCATTTTTGCTATGGGCAACTGCAATTATTAAAGGAGAATTCAAGAAATGAAAATAAAAAATCTTATTCAATTTTCTTGTTTACTCATAGTTATTCCGCTACTAAGTGGATGTTGGGACCAATTATACCTAGATCAAAGGGCATTTGTTATTGCAATAGGTTTAGATAAAAGTGAAGAAGAAAATACAGTGAAAATCACATATTTAATCTCCAACCCTGAATTGTCAAAACAAGAGGGAGGAGCATCAAATGAACCTAATAGTGAGATAATCACCTTTAATACACCGGACCTAATTACATCAAAAAATATAGCAAACACTGTTGTTGCAAAGGCGGTATCATACAATATTTTGAGTGTAATTCTTATTTCGGAAGAATTGGCGGAGGATGAGAATTTTATAAGATTGATGTATGATATTGCAAAGGATCGAGAGGTTACAAAAGCCATACCTTTTATTGTGACTAAAGAAAGTACAAGTAAATTTCTAAATGAAAATCAACCAAAACTTGAAACAAGGATTCATAAATATTTTGAATTGATATTACAGCATGGAAGCGAAAATGGGTATATTCCTAAGACAAATCTTCAAACATACTTTAGAATTTCAGAGCAAGACGGAGATCTTTTTTTAGCACCTTATGCAACAACAGAAGAAAGCGATGAAGAGAAAAATCCTGAAGGGGAAGAAAATCTAATAGCAGGTGAAATGCAAGTCGAAGGAAAAACTAATAAGACACAATTTTTAGGTTCTGCAATCTTTAAAGAAGGCAAAATGATAGGAAAATTAACCGCGGAAGAGAATAGGGCTGCTGTTTTGTTAAACGATACGATTGATATGGAAGAAATATTAACAACTTATACAGATCCTTTTAATGAGAAATACAGAATTGGCGTTAGGGTGATGAAGAAAGAAAATAATAAGGTGAAAATGAATTTAAAAAAGGGGATACCTACGATTGATGTAACAATTCCACTTTATATAGACATACTATCAAATCATAATATGACCGACTACTCTAATAGTAACAATAGAGAAACTCTAAAAAATCATATTAAGAACGAGGCTACGAGGAAAATTGAGAAGGTTGTGAAAAAATCCCAAGAGGAATTTAAAGGAGATCCATTTGGGTGGTCCCTAATTGCACGAAAACAATTTATGACAATTCCGGAATATGAGGCATTTAATTGGATGGAATCATACCCGAAGATGAGGGTAAAGATTAATGTTGAGATTGTCCTTGGAAAGTTTGGAAGACAAGATGAATTACCTCATTTAGAGGAGATGAGAGATTAATTGAACACAATGGTATGGGTTTTAATACTTCTAGTTGTCGCCTATACGATGGGATTTTCCATTCAACTTTGGAAACACCAAAATAAAATAGGATCAATTGCAACATTTTTACTAGCTTTGGCAGTAATAATTACTCCATTTTTATCTGTTTTTAGATGGTAAACAGACGAGTATGTTTTGAATGAAATTTTCGAAACATACTTTTTTATATTAAAAAACACCTCATTAAGATGAAGCCACTGAAAAACTAAATACCGATAAAAATTTATAGTAATTATTTGCTTCTAAATAGAAGGTGGGATTCACTTCGCTTTCCACGGGCTTGGCTTCAGCCTCCTCGTCGCAAGCTCCTGCGGGGTCTTCAGCTCAAGCTGTTCCCGTAGGAGTCTTCGTGAATCCCACTTCCTAAAAGATCTGAGCGTATTTTTATTATAAAAATTTATTAAAATCGACTTTTTCAGTGCCCTAATTAAGATAGAGGTGTTTAGACGCCTTGCTATACGTTATGTATGGCAAAGCCGCCTTGCCGTAGTTATTAATAGAAAGTTTTAAACCACCACTCCTCAAAGTGGGTGTTCGCAGAATAATTCCTGTATATCGTCATTCACCGCGGTGTGACGCTCGCCATTCCTTATTCGATTAAAACTCCCTTTTACAGTTCAAAGGTTAAAACTTAATATTTGTACGAACAACGCAGCTTTAATGATATATTAATCGATTGTATTTATTTGTGCAAGTAAGTGTGTATTAAGAAAAAAGTCAAATATTTAATAGTAGGCGGGGAGATAAAAAATTGAAATTTACATAAAAAGCAAAAAATAAAAGCCTTCCTTAATTGGAAAACTTATATTTACTAATTTATTTTGTTTAAAATTTCGTTTGTTAAAGCAGCAACATTGATTTGCGTATCTTCTTTCATAACGTCATTTAATATTTCGTTTCGAAAATAACGGACACTCACTGGTAAGGGCATTTTCAAAAGATTTTTTAAAGCGTGTTGATACATAATAACAAACTCTTTATCCGTATTTCCTCTCTTTAATTCGGCAAAAGATTCATAAAACTGATCAAGCTTATCAGAAAATTCAAGAAGTCGACCTTCGAGGGTATTATCTTTTCCTTCTTTCATTCTGTTAGAGAAGATTTCTTGGAACTCAGGAGGGATTTCTTCCTGAATAAAATTCTCCATCATTTTTTCCTCTACATGGGCGAGCATTTGTTTTAGTTCAACACTAGCATGTTTAACGGGTGTTTTAATGTCCCCAATAAAGACTTCAGCAAAATCATGATTGATTGTTTTTTCATAAAGCGATTTCCAATTCACTGTTGCACCATTCATTTCTTCTAACGTTCCAAAAAACATAGCATATTGAGAAACTTTCCATGAGTGTGCAGCAACATTATGTTCTTCAAATTTAAAGCGACCTGGTGCACGGAAAATACGTTCTAAATCATTTAAACTTGTGAAAAACTTATGGATTCCTATAAGAATCACCTCCAAATTTTGTGTTAGCACAACTATGTATGCTACTCCTTAAATGATACAAGTAATTGATGCTAGTTTGAATGATTTATCAAATACTTAACAAAAAATTATCAGTATTTACATGGACAACAAGTGTTTAATTTATATCATATGTCTAAAATGCTAGTTTCATTACTATCCATTCGACAATTGTCATATTTTTATCAAAAAAATGTTTTTTCACCAATGCTATACTGTAATTATTAGAATTGAATGGACGTGAATTGCATTGTTACATATCTTCTTCTTATATATCCATATATTAAGCGCGATAGGCTCGATTGGACCATTGTTTGCATTAATCCCTATGCTAAAAAAAATGGAAGAGACTGATGAAGCTTCTTTAGGTGGCTTTGTGCAATCATTCCAATATGCAATTAGTGTAGTCAAACATTTTGGACATATTCTCGTGACATCAGGCGTTTTTCTTATTATTTTAAGTGGTTGGACATGGACGACATCTTGGGTAGTACTGACAATAGTTGGTATGGGGAGTTCTGTTTTCTATTTAGCAAGAGCATTTAAACCAACTTTGAAAACTTATGGTACATCTGATTTTAATAAAGAAAGTTTTATCGCTAAGCTAAGGAAATCAACGTGGATATACATATTACTATTGTTATTTGTACTCTGGTTGATGGTAGCCAAACCTGTTTTATGGTGAAGTGCTGTTTTAATAGTTTATTGAAACTGCAAAAAAATGAGAGGGCCTTTATGTCGAATAATAACTAATTGAAGCGCTAAAGTTTGGCGCTTTTTTTAATGCCTATCCACACAAGATAGAGATATTAAATCCCTTCCTTGTGCGGGTAAACAGGTATTTTAGTATTTATACTGAAACGTCGATTGCTGTTCCTTTGTATGGGTGGTTTGCTGCAGGAGCTTGTTGCTGTGGTAATTGGCTGAGCATTTCAACAGCACTAGCAGCACCCATATTCAGAGCTTTATCCATAATGCTTAATTGTACTGTTTGTTGAAGCTGTGCTACTTGAGCAGACATTATTGAATTTATATCCATAGATCCCCCTCCTTTACTCTTTTTATCGGTAGACTTTAATTTAGGTAAATGGGAAATAAAAACATTAAAGAATATTTTTAAATCCCCTTGGAAATACTCACTAACGAGGAGGGCTATCTAAAATGTGGAAAAATCTTATTTTATTAACTGCATTAACTTTGATTTTGAGTGGATGTAATCTATTTGGATTTAGTAAAGACGAAGAGAAAATTTCAGTTGCTGCACCAAAAGCATTGCAAGCAACAGCAACCATCATTGACACAGAAGGAAAGGGAATTGGCCACATGGAAATGACCGAGGGAGCTGATGGTGTACACATTTCTCTAGGTGTAAAAGGGCTTTCTGAAGGAGGACATGGTTTCCATATACACGAGGTAGGGAAGTGTGAAAAACCTACATTTGAGTCAGCAGGTTCTCATTTTAATCCAACGAATAAAAGACATGGCACAGATAATCCGGCTGGTCCCCATTTAGGTGACTTACCGAATATCACACCTGAAGAAGACGGAAATGTTCAAGTAGAATTTGTTGCAAAAAATATAACACTTAAGACAGGTAAAGAAAATTCAATCATTGATGAAGACGGCAGTGCAATTGTAATCCATCAATACCCAGATGATTATGCGACAGACCCATCAGGAAACTCAGGTGACCGAATTGCATGTGGTGTAATTACTCTAAAAAATTAATTATTAATTCAAACTGCGAGATAAGTTTAGTCTTATTTCGCAGTTTTTTATTTTGATGTTAAACAAAATGCTCTTCATCAATCTAGAAAACTATCTATACTTTTCTCCTTGTAATCATCATATAAATTAGAATAAAGTTTAAGCTTCAAACGATTCGAACACGGACTATCATTATTCCGATAATTCGAAAAAACGCTTGTTTATTTTGTTTAATAACCTATTACTAGCCATTATATAGTTATTTGAATATTAAAATATTTGACATAATGTAAGTTTAATAGTTAAATTTATACTGTAATGTTACAAAAATGTCAGAGGAGGGGTTTTATTGAAGAAGAATAATTTATTATTTTTCGCCATCTTGAGTCTATTGCTACTTGTTCTTGCAGCTTGTAGTGGTGGGGAAGAGACGACAGAGACAGCAAGCACTACTGATAACTCTACAACAGAGGGGACAACGGAAGAGACTGCTGAGGAAACTACATCTGATATAAAATTTTTAAGCTTAGTAACTGGTGGTACGCAAGGTACTTATTATGCTTTGGGTGGTACATTTGCTGACTTAATTACTGATGAAACAGGGATTAAAACAACTGCTGAAGTATCACAAGCTTCTGCTGCCAACGTAAACGCTTTAAAAGATGGCAATGCTGAAATTGCATTTGTACAAACTGACATTGCTTACTATGCAAAAAATGGCCAACTAATGTTCGAAGGAGCGGCTGTGGAAGACTTAGTGGCAATTGGTGGTTTATATCCAGAAACAGTTCATCTTGTAACAACTGCAAATTCTGGTATTACTTCATTTGATGATTTAAAAGGTAAAAAAGTATCTGTTGGTGCTCCTGGATCAGGAACATACGCAAACGCTGAACAGTTATTAGAAGTTCATGGATTAACGATGGAGGACATTGAAGCTCAAAACTTAGACTTTGGTGAATCAACAGATGGATTACAAACTGGCCAAATTGATGCAGCGTTTATTACAGCTGGGTATCCAACAGCGGCTGTTGAAGCTTTAGGTGCTACTACAGACGTTGTTATCGTACCAGTTGCAGCTGACAAAGCAGAAAGTTTAATTTCAAAATATCCTTACTATGCAGTGGACACTATTCCTGCTGGTACTTATGGTTTAGAATCAGAAGTTCCGACTGTTTCTGTATTAGCTATGATTGCAGTGAAAGCAGATTTACCAGAAGATGTTGCTTATGGTATTACAAAAGCAATTTATGATAATGCAGGTTCAATTAGCCATGCAAAAGGTGCTTTCATTAAAGCAGAAACGGCTTTAGATGGAATTGGAATCGAGGTTCATCCTGGTGCACAAAAATACTTTGATGAACAATAATAAATTTAAACGTTTAACTTCGGGGCTTGTTTTGGCAAGCCCCATTTTTCAACTGAAAATTGAGGTGGTTACATGAAACGAGTAGCCATTGTCATTGTCATTTTGTTAGGCATTGTAACTACAATCTTTGTATTTTTGCCGATGGATTCTGTCTTTTCATTTACAGAAACGAGATCAAGTCAACCTCAGAAAATTTATATAAACATATTAGATGAGAATGAATTCCAAATTCGATATACACATTCTATTCATTTGACAGATGTTTTGGAAAACTATGAAATTACAAAAGCAAAAAATCTGAAGCTTGTGTCAATGGAATATGAAGATGTATCGATAGGAATGCCAGCATATGCTGAAGAAGGGGAAACGTTAGCGTATGAGGATGGAAGATACATATTGTCTTATGAAAATAAAGTTTTATCAGACTTTACTATATATATAGGCAATATAGATGTAGATTTATTTTTTATTTACGATCAACAATCATATAATTTAAAAACTTATCTAAAAAGAGGGAAATCATACCTATTTCAAGTGGAAAGAGTATCGTTATTTGAAAAATGGAAAGGAGCTGTAATAGGTTATGGTAAAACATAATGAGCAGACTAAAGAAGAGCAATTTGAAACATTGTCTGCAGAACAACAACAAGCACTGTTAGAAAAATATGATACCGAATCGAATACCCGACAATTAAAGGGTGTATTACATTGGGCTATCTTTATAATTCTACTTTGTTTTTCATTGTTTCAATTGTATACAGCAATTTTCGGCCAATATACGGCCCCAATCCAGCGAACAATTCACTTAGGATTTGCTCTAACTGCAATCTTTCTATTGTTCCCTGCGCGTAGAAAGGGACCGAAAACAAAAGTAGCATTTTATGATTATATCTTAGCATTATTATCAGTAATAGTAGGATCATATTGGACGATAAACTATGATCGTCTAGTAAAAAGTTTGGGAACCATTTCTGATATCGATTTTTATGTTGGATTAATTGCAACGCTACTAGTTTTAGAAGCTGCTAGACGTGCAGTGGGGTTACCAATTATGATTATAGCCTCATTTTTCTTAATTTATGCCTTTTACGGACCATATTTCCCAGACTTTTTAGCCCATCGTGGTCAATCATTAGAAAATATTATTAACTTAATGTTTTATACAACAGATGGTATTTTAGGAACGCCAATTAGTGTTTCTGCCACTTATATATTTGTCTTTTTATTATTTGGTGCTTTCTTAGTAAAAACAGGCGTAGGACAATATTTTAACGATTTAGCCGTCGCAGTTGCTGGAAAGCTTATAGGTGGTCCGGCGAAAGTTGCCATTTTCTCTTCAGCTTTACAAGGAACAATATCAGGAAGTTCTGTTGCAAACGTTGTGACATCGGGTTCATATACAATACCAATGATGAAAAAGTTAGGATATAAGAAAGAGTTTGCCGGTGCCGTTGAAGCAGCTGCCTCAACTGGAGGACAATTAATGCCACCGATTATGGGGGCAGCTGCATTCCTGATGGTGGAGTTTATTGGGCGCGGCATTACCTACTGGGATATTGCTAAAGCAGCAGCAATTCCTGCACTTCTGTATTTTACAGGGATTTGGATTATGACCCATTTTGAAGCAAAACGGTTAGGTTTACGAGGATTAACAGATGAAGAATTGCCGAATCGAAAAGAAGTACTAAGTAAGATTTATTTATTATTTCCTATTGTATTAATTATCGTGTTAATGCTAGTTGGGGTGCCGGTAATGCATGCGGCTCTATACGGAATTATTTCTTGTATAATCGTAGGGGCAATTAATAAAGAAACACGTCTAGGCTTTAAAGATATTATCGATGCACTAGTTGACGGGGCGCGTACGGCATTAGCGGTAGCTGCAGCAACAGCCTGTGCAGGGATTATTGTTGGTGTAGTAGTTAAAACAGGGTTGGGCTTAAGTTTGGCAAATAGTTTAGTAGACTTAGCAGGTGGCAATATCCTATTAACATTAGTTTTCGTAATGATCGCCTCTTTAATTCTAGGTATGGGTGCTCCAACGACAGCTAACTATGTCATTACATCAACAATAGCAGCTCCAGCAATTATTACTTTACTAGCTCCGGATGTCGTAGCACAAGATTTAATTCCTATTACAGTGTTATTATCAGCTCATTTCTTTGTGTTCTATTTTGGTATTATTGCGGATATCACACCACCAGTAGCACTGGCTGCTTTTGCCGCTTCAGGAATCTCAGGTGGCGATCCGATTAAGACTGGAGTAAGCTCAGCTAAATTAGCAATTGCAGCATTTATTATCCCGTATATGATTGTGTTCTCCCCAGCCTTATTGATGATTGATGTAACAATCTTACAAATACTTTGGGTAGTTTTCACAGCTATTATGGGAATGATAGCAATTGGTTCAGCGATTATTGGGTTCTGGTATAGGAAGTTACTTTGGTTCGAACGATGTATTCTACTTGCAGCTGGTTTAGCCATGATCTATCCAGAGTCAATTTCGGATATTACGGGATTAATCGTCTTCGGAATTATGTTTATCGTTCAGTTTTTAACGAAGCATAAAGGGGGTACTGGAAATAAACCAAGGGACACGAAATTAGATGCAACATTAAACTGATTTTTGCAGCTTGTACCATGTGTGCAAGCTTATTTTTCTGCTCTGAAAACAAACTAAAAGAACTATTCGCAAATTGAGATGAGTTTGATACTTTTTTTGCATATATAGCAAAAATGCATTGTTTTAGTTTAATAAAATGTGTATGATATAAAATATCAGAAAATTCCAACTAAGGGGTGTTGTGATGATGAGTTTACTATTATCCAAGTTTGAGACGTATTTACTGGATGAAGAACAAGAACTGGATTGTCGTGTGGAGTTAGAATTTGAGTCACAGGAACGATTAGTTGAGGTTGAAGAATACCCACGAGGATTTTTCTCAAGTTTATAAAAAATTATTAACGACAAAACCCTTAATGGAGTTTGTCGTTTTTATTTATTACTTAGTTGGTCTATTGACATTGAAGATGAATATATGTTAAATTTATTTTGAATTCAAGATATTCAATTTCGAGCAATCTAAAAAATACTATGCTTGGGAAGGTATAATTTTTCATAATAAATCACAATATACGAGTGTTACGATTACAATTAATCTGCAAATACATCACAAGTTATATAGGCAAAAAATTTTTTTAACTACATATCTCGAATTCGAGATAAAAAACGGAGGAAAATAAATTGAACGAATTAAAAGGTCTTCATCATGTTACAGCCATTACTAGTAGTGCTGAAAAAATTTATGAATTCTTCACATATATACTAGGTTTGCGTCTTGTTAAAAAAACCGTAAACCAAGATGACATTAAAACATATCATTTATATTTCACGGATGATGTTGGAAGCCCTGGTACAGATATGACGTTTTTCGATTTCCCCGGCATTCCAAAGGGCATCCATGGAACAAATGAAATATCAAAAACATCTTTTCGTGTACCTAATGATCAAGCGTTAGAGTATTGGGTTAAGCGTTTTGATAAATATGAAGTAAACCACAAAGGCATTCAACAACAATTTGGAAAAAAGATTTTGCCATTTGTAGACTTTGATGATCAAGCATATCAACTTATTTCAGACGAAACAAATGAAGGAGTTGAGTCTGGTACGCCATGGCAAAAGGGCCCGATTCCATTAGAATTTGCCATTACAGGACTTGGACCAATTCATGTACGAACATCTTATTTCGATTACTTTAAAGAAGTACTAGAGAAAGTGTTCATGATGCGTGAAATTGAACAGGAAAACTCATTTCATCTGTTTGAAATGGGTGAAGGAGGGAATGGTGCTCAAGTAGTTGTCGAGTATAATACAGTTCTCCCTCAAGCAAGACAAGGTTATGGTACTGTTCATCATACTGCATTCCGAGTGGATACGCGTGAGGATTTAGATGTTTGGCAACAACGTTTACAGGGCTTTAAATTACCAAACTCAGGTTACGTTGAGCGTTACTATTTCGGCTCTTTATATACAAATGTAGCTCCTTCCATTCTTTTTGAGTTGGCAACAGACGGTCCAGGATTTATGGGAGATGAGCCTTACGAAACACTTGGTGAAAAGTTATCTTTACCGCCGTTTTTTGAGGAAAAACGTGAACAAATTGAAAAGCTGGTTCGCCCAATCGATACTGTTCGTAGCACGAAATATTTCGAAAAAGAGTACTTGTAAGGAGGTGAATAAATAGAAATGGGATTTTTAGATAAACTATTTGGTAATGAACATAAGGAGGAACAAAAAATGACAAATTTAAATATCGGTATTATTTTAGGATCAACTCGTGAAGGTCGTGTAAGCCCTCAAGTAGGTGCGTGGGTAAAAGAACTTGCAGAAAAACGTGGAGACGCAAACTATACAATTATTGATATTGCGGATTATAAATTACCATTCCTAGGTGAACCAGGTGGAGATACTTCTGGCGTTGCAGCATGGTCAGAAGCGGTAGCTAAACTAGATGGATTCGTATTTATCGTACAAGAATATAACCACTCTATTACAGGTGCACTTAAAAATGCATTAGACTTTTTACGTGAAGAATGGAACAACAAAGCAGCTGGTATTGTATCTTATGGATCAGTTGGTGGAGCTCGTGCAGCAGAACATTTACGTGGGATTTTAGGTGAATTACTAGTTGCGGACGTTCGTGTACATCCTGCATTATCACTATTTACTGACTTTGAAAACGGTACGGACTTTAAACCAAAAGAAGTGCAAGCAGATTCAGTAAATCAAATGTTAGACCAATTAATACCATGGGCAACTGCTTTAAAAACAATTCGCTAATAAGTATAAAACAACATGTGCATAGCCAAATGCACATGTTGTCTTCTAAATAAAGATTGAGCAAATCATTCAATGTTGTTGAAAGATGTGTTCAATTTTTATACAGGAAAATAAGAAATCAGGTGCTGAAGATGAAAAAAGTGGCAGGTCATCATCATATTTCAATGATTACGAAAAACATTAAAGAAAACAATAAATTTTACCAAAATATTCTTGGATTACGTAGAGTTAAAGTCTCTGTCAATCAAGATGATCCAACTATGTATCATCTGTTTTATGGCGATTTAATTGGAAGTCCCGGAACAGGCTTAACTTTTTTTGAAATGCCACTTGCTGGAAGTATGCACCGGGGAACAAATGCAATTACTCGAATTGGATTGTTAGTACCTTCCTATGAAAGCCTTGTTTACTGGAAAGAACGGTTTACTCAACTAGGTGTTAAACATGGAGAAATTACAACATATGCGGGTAGGGAAGCACTCAATTTTGAAGATCGGGATGGTTTAAGATTAGTGCTACTAAATCACGCTGGTAAAACAATACCGGCGTTCTGGTTGGAATGGACGAATTCAATTGTACCATCTGAGCATCGAATTCTTGGCATGGGTGCAGTTGAAATCACTGTTCAATCATTAGAGAGTCTATCTAAAATGTTACAAAACATGTTTGGATACACACTTGTTTCAAGTTCTAATCAGCAAGCAATCCTCCAATCGGTTAAAGGACAAGCTTTTGGGGAAATCGTAATTGTCCAACAAGATGGTCCAAGAGAAAGGCCAGGTCGAGGAAGTGTGCATCATTTGGCGATTCGTGTGAAAGATCATGACGAATTAAAGTTTTGGGAAAAGAGAATTAAAGATTTTGGCTATAAGATTATAAAATTAACCGATCGTTACTATTTTGAAAGTCTATATTTTAAAGAAGAAAACGGCATTATATTTGAATTAGCTACAGACGGTCCAGGATTTACCATTGATACATCAATTGAAGAACTAGGCAAGAAATTAGATTTACCACCTTTTTTAGAACCTAAACGCGCGGAAATCGAAGCAAAATTAGGACCGATAGGATAATCACAAATACTTTCTGGGGGAACAATAATGAAAAAACATACATCGGGGATACATCACATTACAGCTATTGTAGGTCATCCCCAAGAAAATATTGATTTTTATGCAGGCGTACTTGGATTGCGTCTTGTAAAACAAACAATTAACTTTGATGACCCAGGTACTTACCATCTTTATTTTGGCGAGGAAAACGGAAAACCAGGTACAATTATCACCTTCTTCCCTTGGGCGGATGCCTATAAAGGGAGAATTGGCGATGGACAAGTCGGGGTTACAACATATGTAGTTCCTGTTGGTGCAATGAATTATTGGAAAGAGCGTTTAACAAAGTTTAATATCAACTTTAATGAAGCAGTTCGCTATGGTGAAACCTATGTTCAATTTGATGATCCACATGGTTTACATCTCGAAATAGTTGAACATGCAAGTGGCGAAGAAAATAATTGGACATTCGGTAATATAACAAAGGAAGTTGCAATTAAAGGCTTTGGGGGAGCAATTCTATATTCGAGTCGTCCAGAAGAAACAGCAGCAACTTTAGTAGATGTAATGGGCTTGGAGATAGTTGGACAAGAAGGTGATTACACACGTTTTAAATCAACTGCTGATATTGGCAATATTATCGACTTGAAAATGACAACAGGCGTTCGAGGAAGAATGGGCGTTGGAACGGTTCACCATATTGCTTGGCGAGCTGATGATAATCAAGATCATCTTGAATGGCAACAATATGCGATGGATCATGGGCAACATGTGACGGAGATAAAGGATCGTAATTACTTTAATTCGATTTATTTCCGTGAGTCAGGAGAAATATTATTTGAAGTGGCTACAGATCCACCAGGTTTCGGACATGATGAAACACCTGAAACGTTGGGAAGTGAGCTAAAGTTACCTATACAATATGAACATTTGCGTGAACGTTTAAAACAATCATTAATCCCAATTGACGTTCGACCGTTAGACTAAATCAAAAAGTGAGGCTAAATGAAATGCACCATATTTTTAAACAGGGAACAAGTCAACAAAAACCGGTATTTTTACTTTTACACGGAACTGGTGGTAATGAACATAGTCTATTGCAACTAGCAGAAATAATTGACCCTGACGCTTCAATCCTAAGCGTACGTGGAAATGTGCTAGAAAACGGAATGCCCCGATTCTTTAAAAGACTAGCTGAAGGAATATTTGATGAAGAAGACTTAATTCTTCAAACAAATGAATTAAATAACTTTTTAGACGAAGCAGCTAGTAAGTATGGGTTTAATCGACAAAATATCATTGCAATTGGCTACTCAAACGGGGCGAATATCGCAGCAAGTTTACTATTCCACTTTAAAGATTCGTTAAAAGGTGCCATTTTACATCATCCAATGGTTCCACTACGAGGGATTACTCTTCCAAATTTAACAGGGACCCATGTATTTATTTCAGCAGGCACAAACGATCCAATCTGCCCGAAGCAAGAATCCGATGAGTTACAAGCACTATTAAAAGAAGCGCATGCATCGGTTACTATGCATTGGGAAAATCATGGACATCAATTAACGATGAGTGAAGTTCAAGCAGCTAAAGTGTGGTACGAGCAATTATAGAAAGGTGACGAAAGACTAATCGAAGAGCAAATCGATTAGTTTTTTTAAGGTTTGCAAAAAGCAGGGCAAGACATAATAAATGCATAAATGTCAAACATTCGCTCTTATTATTTTAGCTTGATAGGCGGAAGCTGTTAATATTTCTATCATTGTTATGTATAATAGAGAAAGAAACAAAAATTTGAGGTGCACTATATGAGCCAATTAAGAACATACGAAGAGGTCATCTACGGCTGGTTTGATTATTTCCACGAAAATCCAGAAATCAGCTGGAAGGAAATCGAGACGACTAAAAAAATAGCTTCTATATTAGATGAATTAAAAGTTTCATATAAACTCTTTTCCGACGTAACAGGTCTTGTTGCGGAAATCGGTGAAGGAGAAGAAATAATAGCAGTAAGAGCTGATATCGATGCTCTATGGCAGGACGTCGATGGTGTTATGCGTGCAAACCATTCCTGTGGTCATGATGCCAATATATCAATGGTTTTAGGTGCATTACTTCAATTAAAGGATCTGCCATTAAAAAAACGCATTCGCTTTATTTTCCAACCTGCAGAGGAAACAGGTGGGGGAGCTATTGAGATGGTGAAACATGGTGTCGTTGATGGCGTTTCATATTTGTTCGGAATACATTTAAGACCTATTGAAGAGCTTCCTTTTGGAAAAGTCACGTCAGCAATTCATCATGGGGCTGCTTTATTTTTAAATGGTACGATTCACGGAGTAGATGCTCATGGTGCAAGACCACATCAAGGTAAAAATGCCATTGATGTGATTGTTGCAATACAGCAAATGCTTAAAAATATTTATATCAATCCATTCGAAGTATATAGTGCTAAATTAACAAAAGTGATTGCAGATGGTGGGAGTACAAATATTATTCCAGGAAATGCATCGTTCTCTTTAGACGTTCGTGCTCAGAAAAATGCGACTCTTGATGAATTACAAAAGCGTATTGAAGAAGGATTTAAGTCCATTATTAACATGTTTGGAACTGAAATTAAGTGGGAATGGATTGATAAAACTCCAGGTGCAGAAGTTTCTGATGAAGCATCTCATATTGTTAAAGCATCCATCATTGAAGCTTTAGGTATTGAACAATTAGAAAAGCCAATTTCTACTACTGGTAGTGACGATTTCCATTTCTACACAATACTAAAACCAGAACTAAAAGCGGCGATGATTGGGATTGGCGCTGATTTAGCACCTGGCCTTCATCACCCAAAGATGACATTTAACAAAGAAGCTTTAATAACAGGTGCGAAGGTGTTAACAACGACACTAAAAAACGCAGCAAAAGGATAATCAATAAAGCTTAAGTGCAACTAGAAAAGGATGTAATCAAATTATGAAAATTAAACAAGTAGAAATCTTTGCAGTAAACTTGCCATTAATTAAACCATTTATTATTAGTTACGCAACCTATCCACATATTCAATCAATTATCGTTAAACTAACTTCAGAATGTGGGGTTGTTGGTTGGGGTGAATCAGTGCCTGACGAACATATTACTGGAGAAACACCGGATTCTACTTATGCCATGTTAAAAAATACATTGGCACCTGCTATCATTGGACAAAACCCAATGGAATTTGAAAAAATTCATGAACTTATGGATAAAAAAGTACACAGAGCACCAGCAGCTAAAGCAGCGATTGATATTGCATGTTTTGATTTAGTAGGAAAAAAATTAGGTGTTCCTGTCTATCAACTACTAGGTGGACGTTATCACGAAAAGTTCCCGGTTACGCATGTACTAAGTATTGATGAGCCTGAGAAAATGGCAGAGGAAGCGGAAGAAAAACTTCAAGAAGGTTACCGTTCATTTAAAATGAAAGTGGGCCTAGATGTTGCAGGTGATGTGAAACGAATCCAAGCAGTTCGTAATCGAGTTGGAGATGACATTGCCATTCGTGTAGACGTTAACCAAGGTTGGATTAATAGTGCCAACACATTACAAGCATTACGCCAACTAGAATCTCTTGGGTTAGATTGGTTAGAACAGCCTGTCGTGCAAGATGATATTGATGCTATGGTTGAGATTAAATCCAAAACATCGGTACCTCAAATGATTGATGAAGGTATACGTGATATGGTTGACCTACGTCAAATTATTGCAAAACGCGCGGCAGATAAAATTAATATTAAGCTTATGAAATGTGGCGGTATTTATCCTGCGATGAAGTTAGCACATATGGCAGAAATGGCTGGAATCGAGTGCCAAATCGGTTCAATGGTGGAATCTTCAGTAGGATCAGCGGCAGGATTCCATGTAGCCTTTTCTAAAAAAATTATTAAAAGTGTTGAATTAACAGGTCCTGTGAAATTCTCTAAAGATATTGGGGATTTAAAAGAAAGCTATGTCATCCCGTATATTCAGTTAAATGATAAATCCGGTTTAGGCGTAAGCATTGACGAAACAATACTTGCAGAACTTACCCAAAGTTCAGAGATAGTACAGTAGGTGGGGACCATGAGTACAATTCATGAAGGTTTATTAGGAGACAAGCCGTTTTATGTATCTGTTTTAAATAAAAGCCATTTATCTGAAGTGTTAACTTTACAAGAGATAGTTTGTGAAGCTCTTATAGACAAAAACATTTTACAACCACTTTCAGAAGAAGAATTTGAATTTATTCTAGATGGCAATGGAATTATGATAGGGGCGTATGCCGATGATAAATTAATCGGATTTCGTGCGCTCCTTATTCCACCTATCGATGAAGAACATTTAGGATATGATATTGGGCTAGAAAAATCGGAATTAAAACGAGTTTTATACCAAGAAATCTCAAGTGTTGATCCAAATTATCGTGGTTTTGGATTACAAAAAACTCTAGCTACCGTCATTATGAAGCAAATTGATACAACTGCTTTCGATTATGTGGCAACTACTGTTATGCCGTATAATATTGCAAGTTTAAAGGACAAGTTCTCACAAGGATTTTACATTGTTGCGTTAAAATATATTTATGGTGGAAAATTACGTTACGTTTTTGCTCTTGATCTACGCGGAGAACCTCACTATGAAGAGGAAATAGTGACAATTTCAATGGGTGATGTTGAAGCGCAACAAAGATTATTGCTTGAAGGATTTGTTGGGGTTCAAATGAAACAGCTTGCAGATGATTGGGTAGTAGAATATAAAAAAATTAAATAAGATAATGAAGAGGAGCTATCTATGGGTAGCTTCTTTTTACTTGTAGTTTTCTTTGCAATTCTAATCTTAAGAGGATTATGGATAAAAATAGGAGAATTTTAAAATAGTTCTACCATATTTCATATTAAAGTGATAGAATTTATAAAAAATTAAAATAACTAGGAATGTGAATGAATTGGCGAGTAAAACAACGGTAAATGAACATTTTTTTAAAATGCTAATCGGCAAAATGAGTGGATATTCAAAAGGCAATAGTCGTACTTCGTTTTCAGATGCTATGATTGCTTCAATGGGGGCATTTTTTTGTGTATTGCCAGTTTTTATTTTAACAGAATATACAAATTCAATATGGTTTATTGCATCATTTGGGGCAAGTATTATGCTAGTAATTGCTGCTTGGAATGCACCTGTTGGACAACCTCGAAATGTTATAGGAAGTTACCTGATCGCTTCTATTATAAGTTTAACTTTATCTAGTCAGTTTGGTTCAACCCCATTTATTATCAGCCTAGCTCTATGCTTAACTATCTTTTTTATGCTAATTGCAAGAACATTTCACCCACCAGCATGTGGAAATACCATTATCATTATGATGGGGAACTATAGTTGGGAATTTATTTTCCATCCAGTTTTAATTGGAACGATCATAATTGTTCTCTTTGGCCTTATAATTAATAACCTTCATCCAAAAAGAAAATATCCAATGTATTGGTGGTAAGAAGAGGTAATCTCAATCTGGGTTGAGATTACCTCACTTATTTTTATTTCATCGGGCAAAACTCACACGCTGTTAAGCCAGGGATATCCTTTGAAAAACAACAACTTTTTCGAAGTGGTTTATTGACTAAACTTGAAGGGTTTTTTCCTCCCGTATATTGATAAAATAATGATTTGCTAGAAAATAACTCCCAAGTATCAGGGTCTTCTAAAATTTCGATGTCTTCAAATGCGCGGTCTGCTAACAATGGGTTTTCTAACATTTCGTGATAATTCCACAACATGTAACCAAAGACATTTTCCCATAAAGTGAGAGGAGATACAGAAGTCGCTTTTCGTAGCTGTTGAAAAACTAAATGACATTGAATCAATAGTTTTTTAATAACTGAGCTTCTTTCCTTGTCATCCACATATCGAAAATCCTTTGCTGTAATAAAAGTACCAAGAGTGTTGTTACCATATTCGTTTATTAGGCTAAAACGGATATCTTCTAACTTGCCATCCCACACTTCATCATAAACAGCCAACATGTAAAATTGCATCGCTACAAACATTCCATAACGACGCCCGAAATGGGAAATAGCGGCAGCCTCAGTTGTTGCTTGTGTAATCCCCATCATTAAATTCCGAAAATCTTTAATAAAAAAATCTTTATGTAAATTTTCTAATGTGAAAAGTGTACGTTCTGTATCTTCTGTAAAAACACTATATGAATTTAATACACGAATTTGATCATATGTTAACGCTGGCATTTCATTCACCTTCCTTACTGTTTACTATATCATTTTTCATTAAATCGATGAATTTTTTACTATACAAATAGTGTTTAACGTAATAAAATGAATAAAACGTATTGGAAAGGTTGGATTTAAAATGACACAATTACCTTCTATACCACGTCCGCTTGTAAGAACGAACCAATGGACGATTTTCCTTTCAGTTGTTCTTACTTTGGTTTCAGGAGAGGTTTGGATTCTCGCAATTCCGCTCATTGCAAATTTGATGGGTGTGTTGTTTAACTTTAATCCGATTATGAAGTTTGCACGCTTGTTCTTAATAAAGGATGGAAAGAAGTATATTCCTGAAGATGTAACTCAACAAAAATTTAATGCATGTATAGCGATTTTTTGTTTAGCAATTGGTTTAGTTAGCTTTTTAATCGGATGGGATGTATTGGGTTATGTATTTACCATAATGGTAGCCATAGCATCATTTATTGCAATTTTAGGATTTTGCATTGGATGTTTTTTGTTCTTCCAACTCAAGCAATATAAATATAGACGCTCATTAAAGCATTCATAAAAGTGGGAAAAAGCAGTTGACTTCCTAAATGAAAATGATTATCATTACCGTATAGAAAGAAATACTCTTAGAAGTTTGAAAAGGCACTACCTCTAAAACTAGTCAACGTTTTCCCCCCTAATAAAACGTTACTTTAAAGAAAAGGCCCAGCTTATCCTTGAAGCTCGGCCTGTTTTTCTTTTATATGGGATTTTTTCGATACGAGCATTGTGTGATAACTATGAAGAACCATCCCAACAATAATAATACCTATACCTGTTAATGATATTGGGCTAGGTAAAGGTGCACCAAGTAACAACATTTCGCCAATAATAACAAACAGCACCTGTGTTGATTGTGTTGCTTCTACTGCAGCGAGTTTACCTTGATCCTCTCTGGAACGGTCTGTTGCAATAAAGAATAATACTGTTGCAATAACACCGGAACTAACCCCGATTATAAGAGACTGCAATAATTGGCTAGGAGAAGGAAGACCTACAGTGAATAATGCAATAGCACCTAGTACAATCCAACTTGGCAAAGATGCGATGGTCATACCTAAAACTCGTTGGAATGTATCCAATCGACCACCACATAGTTCCATCATTTTTCTGTTTCCTAAAGGGTAGGCGAATGCAGCAATTAATACAGGTAAAATTCCTAAAAGTAGGATATTAGGTGATACTGATTTAGCTTGTGGAATTTGTATAAATAAAATCCCAATTAAAATAACGCTTGATATTAATAAAGACGTAACAGGAATCTTTTGACGCACTTTTTGACCATTAATAAAGGAGGTGAAAAGTGGAGCTAATAAAACTCCTGCTACAATGGTTAATTGCCAAGTACCTGAAACAAGCCATCCTGGACCAAAAGCTGCTGCATATGTGAGGGGAGCGTAAAATAGTACGAACCCTACAAAACTCCAAAGTAACCATTTTACCGGTTGACCTTTCATCTCATGTGTTAATGGTTTTAATCCTTTTCGTGAAAAAACAATCCCGAGTAGAAAGGGGAGCATGAAAAAATAACGAAGCGATGAACTCCAAAGCCAACTCCCTCCTTCTAATTCCATTGAACGGTTTAAAATAAAAGTAACGGCAAAAAACACAGATGCGAGAATACCTATGATAATTTCTTTCAATCTATTAACCTACTTCCTTTGAGAATATGTAATAGGAGACCTTTTTCAAAGTATAAAAGTTTACTTAAAAGTATTCAAAAGTTTTTATTGTTCTGAAAAATATAAAAAACAGCGAAGCAAGCATTGCACTTACTTCGCATACGAATTATTTTCCTTGTGCTTCAAATAATTGAACGATTTCTAATATGACTTTCGTTGCTTTTTCCATCGTTTCAGCGGAGATAAATTCAAATTTGCCATGCATGTTTTCTCCACCTGCAAAGATATTCGGTGTTGGCAAGCCCATATAAGATAATTGGGAACCGTCAGTACCACCACGAATTGGTTCGACAATCGGTGTTATCCCTAAGTTTTCCATTGCCTTGTGTGCTATATCAACAATTTCTTTTACTGGCTCTATCTTTTCACGCATGTTGTAATATTGATCTTCAATTTCTACTGTGATGGAGTCTTCGCCAAATCTTTCCTTCATTATTTTCTCTAATTCAAAGAAATGGGCTTTTTTAGCTTCAAACTTTTCACGATCATGGTCTCGAATAATGTATGAAAGTTGAGCTTCTTCTATTCGACCATTAAAATTCATCAAATGAATAAACCCTTCATAACCTTCAGTCTTCTCTGGAACAGCATCTGATGGCATTCCGTTTTGGAATTTAACTGCCAAAGTAATAGCATTCACCATTTTATCTTTTGCAGATCCTGGATGCACACTCGTTCCTCGAGTTGTAACCTTTGCTGATGCAGCATTAAAGCTTTCATATTGAAGCTCGCCAAGGGGACCGCCATCCATTGTATAAGCAAAATCTGCACCGAAAGCTTCCACATCAAATTTATGAGGACCACGACCAATTTCTTCGTCAGGTGTGAATGCAACCCTTAATTTTCCGTGCTTAATTTCAGGATGTTCAACTAAATACTCCATAGCTGTCATGATTTCTGCAATACCAGCTTTATCATCTGCACCTAGAAGTGTAGTTCCGTCTGTTGTAATTAGAGTTTGACCCGTATAGTTCTTTAAATTAGGGAAGTAACTTGGTGACATGATTAGGTTACTATTTAATTGAATATCACCACCTTCATAATTATCGATGCGACGAGGATTTACATTTGTACCTGAAAAGTCAGGTGATGTATCTACATGGGCAAGAAAACCAATTGTCGGTACATCTTTATCCGTATTTGCAGGTAAGGTTGCAAACAAATAACCGTTCTCATCAAGTGTTATTTCTGTTAAGCCGATTTCAGCTAGTTCTTCTTTTAGTACGTTAAGCAAATCAAATTGTTTTTGAGTTGATGGTGTTGTAGAGCTTTCAGGATCTGAAGTTGTATCAATTTTTGCATATCGAATTAACCGTTCAATTACTTTTTCTTTCATGAAAATCCTCCTTAAATGGTTACTTGCACCTATTGTATCATTTTTACTTCGGATAACGGAATAATTTGTGATTTGGATTGAGAAATACTGGATAGACTAAATGAATGCTATTTAACTATTTATGAAACTAATTGGCTTGCTATTCCGTAAATAAAGTATCTAAAAGAAAGGGTGGTTCGTGTGACACAATTGTTATTAACAGCATTACTAGCTGCATTTGTCACGACGCTCCTTCTTGTTCCGCTTACGAAAAAGGTGCAAAAAGGGGAAATAAGCAGTAAACAACTGTCAAATTCATTAATCTTCGTGCTAATAGCAAGCTTCATTATACTAGTCGCAATTATCTATATTACAAAGATTGATATGCATTGGACGATTTTTGTATATTCATTACCAATTATCGCTTTATTAGGGGCAATAATCTCTTCAGGTATAGAGCAAACGTTTAAAGGATTAGTCTTTTTATTGAGTTTGATTGTTCTTGGATATATGTTATCCGCTCCTGTTTGGAATGCAAATGAAAAATACCAATCTGCTAAAATGGAAGAAAAGGTTGAAATTGAACCATTTGACGAAACAAAAACCCCAGCAAGTGTACCTCCAAGATTTGCAGAGAATAAAATGAAAAAGGCATTTGGGCAAGTACCCAATACAAGTTACTATGAACTAGGAAATTTACAAATTCAAAAGGTAAACGGGGAGTTTGTCTATATTGCACCAGTTGAATTTTCAGGTTTCTTTAGATGGTTTACTGGAAAAACAACTCCTGGATACTTTACGATGAGTGCAACAGATTCTACTGACAATCCAAAGTTTGTACAATCTGAAATGACTTACGTACCATCAGCGTTTTTGAATAATAACTTAGAGCGTCATATCCGCCTTCAAAACCCAACATTAATTTTCTATGGAAAGCCGCAACTTGAAGTAGATGACGAAGGAAAACCGTACTATATTCGCTCATATGGTAATTTTATTTCTGCACGGAATGGCTTTGATGTGAAGGGAATTGTTATGGTGGATGCTGCATCAGGAGATTCAGAGATTTTAACCATAGATGAAGTGCCAGAATTTATTGATGGTGCCGTTTCACCAGAATCAGTTAGTCTACAAAATAGTTACTTTGGTAAATATATTCATGGTTTTTGGAATAGTATGTTTGGGAAAAAAGATGTGAAGTTACCATCAGATGAAGGAACAGAAGCTAATGTAAGTCCGATTTTTAATGAAAATGGGGAAATGTATTACTTTACTGATTTCACTAGTCCAAAAGAGGGCGTTGATTCAATGCTTGGCTATTCATTAACCCATGCAAGAACAGGTGAAGCCACGTATTATACAGGAAACCTAGAAGAATCATATATGGATTCACAAGGTGCTTTAGATATTATTGAGAAAAAGTTTATTGAAAAAGAATGGCAAGGAGAAATGCCAATTCTTTATAACTTCTACGGGGAAGCTAGCTGGCTTGCACCAGTACTAGATTCAAACGGATTTTTACAAAACTACTTTATTGTATCTGCTGCAAATCCTGAAATATCAGCATATGGTGTAACACCAAATGAAGCGTTAAAACAGTATAAGACAGCATTAAGTCGAGGTGGGGGATCTGTAGAAGGAACGTCAAGTGCAGAAGAAGCAACAATTTCAGGAGAGGTTGTCCGTGTTTATAAAGAGCGAGTAGGGGATTATACAATCGTTTCATTCTTATTAAACACAGGTCAAAACTTCATAGTAAGTTCCCAAAATGCACCTCTTACAATCTATTTACAAGAAGGCGACCGCGTTGTAATAACATACTACAACACAAAAGAATTATTCCTTCCTGTAAAAGAAATGGAAATCGGAGGAATTTTATCAAACTAAAAAAGAAAAACCTGACGTTATCTTTAGGGCACTGAAAAAGTCGATTTTAATAAATTTTTATAATAAAAATACGCTCAGATCTTTTAGGAAGTGGGATTCACGAAGACTCCTACGGGAACAGCTTGAGCTGAAGACCCCGCAGGAGCTTGCGACGAGGAGGCTGAAGCCAAGCCCGTGGAAAGCGAAGTGAATCCCACCTTCTATTTAGAAGCAAATAATTACTATAAATTTTTATCGGTATTTAGTTTTTCAGTGGCTTCCGTTATCTTGTCGGGTTTTTCTCTTTTTCGTTAAGATATTCAACCATTCTTTGTTTTCTTAACTGAACATGTTCTTTTGTGTATGGCTTCAAGCTATCGAATCGTTCTTTTTGTTCTTGCAAAATTCTGCGTTCTTTCATAAACCGAGCTTCTGGTTCGTGTCTGAAAATATATTCTAAGTGGAAAATTTGCATTAATGCAACTTCAGGACTTTCTAAATTGTAAATAAACTTGATATTCCATACGGTTGTGTAGGAAATATACTGATTTACAAATTCTGTAATGTGTTTATATGCTTCTTTATTAATTTTAACTTCAATATTTTTGTGAAGTTTTGCAAGTTCTAAATTAATGTCTGCTAAAACACGATAATAATGCCGAATCTTTTTATTATGTTGTCTCTCTAAAGACAATGCAACTTGTCTATTTTGATACATTAACAACACCCCTTTAAACTTACAAATACTACTATTATTTTATCAAAGTTTTCAGGGATTTATTAGATTACTATATTACCGTATTTATGTAAAAGAGAACTTACATATTGACTATATTAAACAAGTAAGTTCTACCTATAAAATTAAAGTTATTTCCAGCTAAAGCCTTTCGATGCTAAAAATTCTTTTATGTGCGGACGTCTTTGTTCTACTAAAAAATCAGCCATCTGTTTTGTCCAATTAGACACTTTTTGGTTAGAGCTACGACTTGCATAATAGTTTTCCATAATAGAATCGTATTCATCTAACAAATCATTGTATATTGCTGAATCGTAACTATTTTCATGAAGGATTGCTCCTACCGGTAGTCTAGGCTTTGTTTCATTACGTTTTGTTGGTGTACCAATTGTCATAGCAAAGAGTGGGAATACATAATCCGGTAAATTGAACAATTCACTAATTTCAGTAGGGTTGTTACGTGCACCACCAATATAACAAATACCGTAACCTTCTGCCTCTGCAGCAATAACAAAGTTTTGAGCAAAAATGCCTACATCTGCAACACCAACTAATAAATTTTCAGCACTGTCTGCTACAATATCAACGCCATGCTTCTGTCCTGCCATCTGAAGACGTTTAAAGTCTACACAAAATAAAAATGAGGCACCTGCTGTCTTAAACTGGAAATCGTTTTTAGATAGTTCACCTAGTTTTTGTTTTTTTTCTTCATCTGTAACCCAAATAACACTGTAGGCTTGAACGAAATGGGAACTTGCTGCCATTTGTGCTGTTTGGATAAGATCTATTACAGTTTCTTTTGAAATTTGTTCTCCCGTATACTTTCTTACAGATGAATGACTACGTAATACCTCTTTAACTGACACACTTATACTCCCCTTTGTATGTAATTTAAAAGTAGTTTAGAGAAAATTCTCTATACGGATATATTAGACTATTTTGAAATGTAATACAAAATAGGGGCTTTATGAATTATAAGGGGAGTAATAGGTAAAAGCCGTAAGCTAATTTAGAAGTAGCATTACGGCTTTGGTTTTAACGTTTTTTGTTGAAAGCAGTAGTGACTTTTGGTTCCGTTCCTAAACGCATCCGATTTATATTTTCAACATGTAAAATGATTGCTATAACGAATAAAGATATTGTTATGAAAAATGGCCAAATCGTTGGTTCCTGTAGTATAGCTGTAATTGCAAATATCATGTAAAGGGCAAAAACACCGATAATTAGATAATTGGTTAAAAGGGAAAAAACAATAAGAAACAAAACTGCAATTAAACCCATCTGCCAGTTTATTGTGATAAAGATGCCGATTAATGATGCAGTACCTTTTCCTCCGCGAAATTTCATGTGGATAGGAAAATTATGTCCTAAAATAACGGCAGCTCCAATTGAATAAAGCAGTATAGACATTTGATCTGGAGTAAAGTTTGTATAGTTCGATAATAAAAATTGTCCAAGTATAATTGCAACAATACCTTTACCAATATCAATTAGTCCGACGAGTACACCAAATTTCCAGCCTAGAGACAACATCGCATTAGACGCACCGGCATTTCCGTGACCAACTTCCTTTAAATTTACACCGGTAAACAGTTTAGCGAAGTTAGAACCATGAATGCATCCAATTAAATAACCAACTATAAGAACGGATAACAAAGTAACTAGCATTCTCAAAAACTCCTTCCCAATAGATGTTATTTCTATTATACTCTGAGAAAAAGAAAGAAGTTTCAAAAAAATTTAAAAATATAGTTGACAGAGTAGATTACTATGATTTATAGTGAATACAACGATGGAACATGAATCAAATACCTTTATCCAGAGTGGCGGAGGGAATAGGCCCTAAGATGCCCGGCAACCAGTGAATACATAAAGTGTTTACTAAGGTGCTAATTCCTACAGATTTTGATTGATCTGACAGATAAGGGGAGGAAAAATTGCAACTTGCAGCCCTCTTCTTAAATAAGAGGGCTTTTTGTTTTTCCATAAATAAAGTCCTCCTTATTAAATGCGATCATCCATCGAATAAAAACTAGGAGGAAGATTACATGTCACAACAACGTCCAGAAACAATTCTACTACATGGTGGACAAAAGCCAGACCCAACAACAGGTGCAATAGCTGTACCAATCTATCGTACGACTGCTTATGCTTTTCAAAATACAGAGCATGCTCGTCAACTGTTCGCTTTAGAAACTCCGGGTAATATTTATTCCCGAATTATGAACCCAACAGTAGATGTATTTGAGCAACGCGTTGCAAAATTAGAAGGTGGAACTGCTGCAGTAGCATTATCATCAGGTATGGCAGCAATTGCATTTTCAATTTTAAACATTGCAGGCGCAGGGGATGAGATTATTGCTGCTGGTTCACTATATGGTGGAACATATAATTTATTTGCAAATACATTGCCACGCTACGGCATTACAACTACATTTGTTGATGAAACAGACCCTAAAAACTTTGAAGCAGCAATTACCGAAAATACAAAGGCAATCTATGCTGAAACAATCGGTAACCCAAGTTTAAATGTTTTAGATATTGAAAGAGTTGCGGAAATTGCTCATGCGCATGGTCTTCCGCTAATTATCGATAATACATTCCCATCCCCATACGGATCGAACCCAATCGAATTTGGAGCAGATGTTGTCGTTCATTCTGCTACAAAATGGATTGGCGGACATGGAACAACAATTGGCGGTATTGTCGTTGATGCTGGTAAATTCGATTGGACACAAGGTCGTTTCCCAGGATTTACAGAACCAGACGAGTCCTATCATGGTTTGCGTTACGGAATTGATACTGCTGCAGCTGCATTCGCTACAAAATTGCGTGTTCAATTACTTCGTGACTTTGGTCCAACTTTAAGTGCTGACGCTGCATTTAACTTCTTACAAGGTTTAGAGACGCTTCATTTGCGTTATACAAGACACGGTGAAAATGCAGAAAAGGTTGTAGAGTTTTTAGAAAACCACTCATCTGTGGAATATGTAAACTATCCAGGTAAAGAAAACTTCCCGTCGCATTCATTAGCGAAGAAATACTTGAAAAATGGCTTCGGTTCAATGCTTACATTTGGCATTAAAGGTGGACGAGAAGCAGGAAGTAAAGTAATTGACAATGTTAAATTATTCTCACACGTCGCAAACGTAGGGGATGCAAAATCATTAATCATTCACCCAGCTTCAACAACTCACCAACAACTATCTGCTGAAGAATTAAAATTTGCAGGTGTATCGGAAGAGCTCATTCGCTTATCAATCGGTTTAGAAGCAGTTGAAGATATTATTGCAGATTTAGAACAAGCCCTTGCTATTGCTGTTGAAGGTGTTACACAAACAAACGCATAATTAATAGAAGTATTTTAGTTGCTTGGTGAAACTCACTTTATCCACATCATCTCGTGAAAAAGCTGGGTTTTACCAACCAAGCTAAAGGCCATTCATTCGACTAAATACTTTTTATTTTAAAACCTAGTAAATTCATTTGTTTTATTGACAATAAGGTAATTAGTACTTATAATTAAGGTAAATATTAGAAACTTGAGTTCTAAGCATTCCCCATGCTTATGAATATATCTAAAAACTAGTAGTATCGTAGCAGTTGTTCCCCCGACAGCTGCTACATCCCTAAAGAGATCAAGGAGTGTTGTAAAATGGGAAATATCTATAGTGCACAAAATTTCGCAGCTTATTTTATATATGAATTAAACGAACAACGTATTTTCATCAATTCTGATGCTATACAACATTTATTAGCTGATATTGAGAGTTTATGGCAAAAAGAATTTGGTCATAGTGCGTTTTCAGAAAACATCTATTCATTTAATCAAAATGGATATATTGTAAAAGAAGTCAAAGAAGCCTACGTGGAATATGGAGCAAATCATATCGATGTTCCGGCGAAAGATTGGGAGCTAGAATTCGGTCAGTTCCAATTGGTTTACAGAACTTATGGAATACCAAGCTTTACTAATGAAGAAGAGGCACTTGTAAAAGAGAGTATAAGTAAATATAAAACGAGTCTTATTAGAAAAGTTTCTTAAGCAAATGATTTCCCATTTTAACAGCACTTTAACTGTCTGAACGTATGTAGGACAGTTTTTTTATTTTCCTTATCTTTGGTAGTAATTGGGCATAATAAGAACTTCAGTTAGTGGAAATTTTAATGAATACATATATTATTCTACAATACGAAATTGAATCTTTTTTGACCTTCTTAGGAAAACAATTGTCCATCTTGAGAAGAATTTCCTTGAGTTCCTTCAAAATATAAGATAAAATTTTCTTAAGTGAAATTTTTCGAATTATTTGTTTTTATTTTCAAAATTTGGATAACAAGCGTATTGAATATTGAAGGACGTATAGTAAAGATGGAGGCGAGTATAGGAATGGCAACAATAAAGGCGGCCATCTTAGGTTTTGGCACAGTAGGACAAGGAATTTACCATATTTTAAATGAAAAACGCGATGAGCTTCGAGATAAATTAGGTATTGAATTAGAAGTAGCAAAAATCTTAGTTCGTGATACAACGCGAGAACGTGTTCCTGGTACAGCACATTTACTAACGGATAGTATTGATGATGTTTTATCCGTAAAAGGAATCCAAGTTGTATTTGAAGCAATAGTGAATGAAGAACCTGCATACTCTTATTTGAAAAAAGCTGTTGAACATAAGTGTCATGTAGTTACAGCAAATAAAGTGATGTTTGCAAAGCGTGGGTTAGAGTTACAAGAGTTAGCAAAGCAAAACGGTGTATTTGTTGGATATGAAGCAACAACTGCTGGCGGTGTCCCAGTAATAAAAACAATGAAAAACATTTTACTAGTTAACGATGTTACAAGAATTCAAGGTATCTTAAATGGTACGTCAAATTATATTTTAACAAAAATGCGTGCTGAGGGCTGGACTTTTGACGAAGCACTTCAGGAGGCACAAAACTTAGGTTATGCAGAAGCTGACCCATATAACGATATTTCAGGGCAAGACGCGTTTAAGAAATTAATGATTTTATCTGCTCTAGCGTTTGGTGAACAACCAGATTGGGCAGATGTTGAAGTCATTGGGATAGATGGCATTACTTCTGAGCAAGTAAAAGAAGCAACTGAACAAGGGTTACGTTATCGACACGTTGCAGAAGTTGAACGACTTTCGGACGGTAAAATCATTGCAAAGGTCGGTCCAATGGTAGTTGATAAAGAACATCCGTTATACCCAATTGATGATGTCTTCAATGCAGTGACAATGGAGACAAATTATATCGGGACATTAACATTAGTAGGACCAGGTGCAGGCATGTATCCAACAGCCAGCGTTATGGTGGAAGATTACGCAGAGATTATTGGCAAACGCGCCGGCTTTGTCGTTACAATTTAAAATAAACCATCTTGTTGCGCTATTTATTAACTAGACGCTTCAGGATGGTTTTTTTATGTGCGGTTTTGATTGGTTTATGTGCGGTATCTCCGTATTTATGTGCGCTTTTGTTAGATTTATGAGCGGTTTTTCCAAGTTTATGTGCGCTTTTAATCTTCATCTTTCACATCAATGTCTTCTGGTATCGGAGTATTTCGCCAAATTTCAATTTCTTCTTTAATACGCTCCAATTGTTCGTGATAAGTATCAAATTGTGTGCTATTCACCAAATACTGCTCACCATCAAATACGGCTTTAATACGGCCAGCATATATGTAGCGAAGCACTTGATCTTCTGGCATTGAAATTTCTTTTGCAGTTTCAGCAACAGTTTTATACATGTATGTTAACCTCCATTAATAAAACACTGAATATATTATACTTCATGAATCCTATTTTGATATACCTACAGAAAATGGTAGTATTGCAATATAGGGTTAAGTACGAAAATAAGGGGATGTTCTTAATTGAATTTATTACCATATATATTTGTTTTGCTTGCTGCCATTCTTTGGGGGACAGTGGGGACAACTCAAACCTTTTTAAAAGATGGAATATCACCAATTGCAGTTGCAGGAGTACGTTCACTGATTGGGGGAGGGGTATTACTTATTGCAGCGCTTGTTATGCGAAAAATTAACTTTCGCAACTGGTCGTGGAAATGGACAATTCTAGCCGCAATAACGATTGCCTTATTCCAATCGTTATTTTTCACCTCTGTCCGATATACAGGAGTAGCAGTCGGGACAGTGGTTACAATCGGAAGTTCGCCCGTGTTTTCGGGAATAATTGAGTGGGTTATTTGGAAGAGTAAACCAAATCGTGTTTGGGGAATTGCTACAATCCTTGCCATCGTTGGGTGTGTTTTACTCTTTGTTAATCGTGGAGAAGCAACAGTTCATCCATTAGGTGTTCTTCTCGCGCTTTGTGCAGGATTTATGTTTGCGCTCTATACGAATTGTAGTAAGCAGCTAACGGAGAATGAAGAAACATTACCAGCTGTAGCGATGACATTCTCTATTTGTGCTGTGATGTTGCTGCCTTTCTCTGGTGATGGGGTGTCTTGGGCATTTGATAAGCAAAATCTGTTCCCAATCGTTTTCATGGGATTAGCTGCAACAAGTCTAGCTTATATATTATTTTTAGCAGGTTTAGAGAAAATTAGCTCTTCATCTGCAGTTACGTTATCTTTAGCAGAACCATTAACCGCTGCACTTCTTGGAGTCTTTTTAGTGGGTGAATATCTAAGTCCCACATCATGGATTGGTGTGGTGATGTTACTTGGGGGAATAATTGTTTTAACAGTAGGAAGTAGAAAACCACAAACTACATTAAATGAGGAAAATGAATCCTCTAAATAAGGGCATGCAAAGGCATGTCCTTTATTAAACGATAAAATCTTTAAATGGTTCTATAGAATCTTAAGAATTTCTTCATAATTATCATGACAAGATGTTAAGATTCAAAAATTATGATGGAACCATAAGAAAAAGAGATGAGGTGAGGACAGTGGAGAAAAAATTAACGGTATTAGTAACAGATGATGATCAAGATATTCGAGATGGGATTGAAATCTACTTAAAAAATGAAGGATACAATGTTTTAAAAGCTTCTGATGGAGTTGAAGCATTAAAGCAGTTACAGGAGAATGAAGTTCATTTAATCATACTCGATATTATGATGCCGAACATGGACGGCATTACCGCAACTTTTAAGATTCGGTCCGAACGTAATATACCGATTATTATGTTAAGTGCAAAAGCTGAGGATTCTGACAAAATTCATGGCTTATCGGTAGGGGCAGATGACTATGTGACGAAGCCTTTCCATCCTTTAGAGTTACTCGCTCGCGTTAAATCGCAGCTACGACGATATGTACAATTAGGAACGTATGATGGACAATCCCAATCCAAAGTTGAAGTGAATGGGCTATCACTCGACATGGATGCAAAAGAAGTTCGATTAGATGGGGAACTTGTAAAGCTAACGCCAATCGAATACAAAATAACTGAACTCTTATTGAAAAATGCAGGGCGGGTCTATTCTATTAACGAAATTTACGAATTAGTCTGGAATGAAGAAGCCTACAACGCTGAAAATGTAGTGGCAGTGCATATTCGAAAAATCCGTGAAAAAATCGAAGCTGATCCTAAAAATCCAAGGTTTTTAAAGGTTGTGTGGGGCATTGGATACAAAATTGAAAAATAATATTGAGACAAGCATCACAATCATATGCCTAATCGCAAGCGTTATTGGAATGGGATATATCGGTTTTGCAACATGGCAGTTTTTAAGTACACATTATGAAAATGCAGTGCAATTATTAATAAAACTATTTTGAGGAGGAACACAAGAATGGGACTAAAAGGTAAATCACTCCTCTCTCTTTTTCTCATTACGTGGGTAGTTTTTTCTAGCGTACTCTTTATTCTCAATGCGCACAGGTATATAGGTAACAACTTTTTTGAATCAGATAATTTTCAAGTAACAAAAGAAGACTTTAAACAGCAGCTCGGACGATTCGTGTTGCAACCGTTTGACGAGGAAAAAGCAAAAGCATCCATTACAGTTACACAAGATGAGATCGACTATCATCGTAACTATTATGGAACATTGTCTGAACAGGTAGCAAATATCCGAGATCAATATAGCGATCGTATTTTTCAAGCAGAGGAATCTAAGGACGCGCAATTAAAGGAAATATTAATGGCAGAACGAGATGCGAAGATTGCCGATATAAAAGAAAATTTTGCAGATGATGAGCATGTTGAAGAAAAAATCCGAAAGCAAAAGGAACAAATAATTGAAGAGTTTGCAAAAGCCGAGAAGTTAGCGGCAAAAGATTTCTTAAACAATTTTGGCTATTTTACTTATAGTTTAGTGAATGTCAATACTGGAGAAAAATTTGAATCGGCTAATATCACTAAGTCAAATACGTTTTCGGAAAGCTATGGTAATCAAAAACCATATTTTAATGTTAATAATCAATTTTATATCGGTGCTGGTGATGGTTACTATGATAGTGTCGCACTCATCAATCAAATGGAGATAAATTACGAAACGGTCCAATTTGAAGGGGTAATTAGTATTCCTAAAAGCATGTTAAATGCAACTATTTTTGCTACAGAGTATCGTGCTTTTTCAGTGACTAAGATTATTCTTTATATTATTTGGGCTACTGGGATATTAGCAATAGCTGGCTTGTTCACTTTTGCAAAACCTTCCTTTGAACAATATAAAAACACGTCAAGACTAAAAGAACTGTTCTTGCGAGTACCGATTGATGTACGAATCGTAATTATATTTATCTCAGCTTTATTTGCCTATATATCTGTTGAACAGATAAATAATCTCATCAGTATTACTGGTTATTACCAAAACTTAGCACCTCATTTATTAGAGATACTGTTTGATTTTGTTGTATTGTTCATGTTAGTTACCGTTGTAGTATTAGGCGTATTCTGGATTAAGGACTCCTTTAATCAAGAACAGAAATTCAAACAAGAATTAAAAAGTGCTTTCTTATACAAATTAGCTGATGGGATACAAGACTTATTCATAAATCGCTCTATAGGTATACAATCCGTTGTAATACTGATCATTACTTTCTTATCTGGTGTGGGCTTCGTTGGTGGAATGATGGATGGAGATGACTTACTAGCAATATATGTTGTTCTTCTATTCTTTATTGGCTTACCAGCTTGCATTATTTTCCTTCGTCGTATGGGCTACCTAAACCGTATTATGAAACAAACGAAGGAAATGGCTGAGGGTCGACTAACAACTCCAATTAAAGTAAAAGGAAAATCACCTTTTGCAAAACATGCGGAAAACTTAAACCATTTACGTGAAGGCGTTAGAAAGTCACTAACAGAACAAGCAAAAAGTGAACGATTAAAAACAGAATTGATTACGAATGTAAGTCATGACTTGCGTACACCTTTAACTTCGATTATTACGTATACGGATTTACTAAAAAATTCTAATATAACAGAGGAAGAACGGAATAAATATATTGATGTCCTTGATAAAAAGTCGGCGCGATTAAAAACTTTAATTGAAGATTTGTTTGAAGTGTCGAAAATGGCAAGTGGCAATATGGAACTTAACAAACAGCGAATTGATTTAACACAACTTATGCAGCAAGCAGTCGGGGAACATGAAGAGGCGTTCTTAAATGCAAATTTAGATCTTCGGATAACGAAGCCAGATGTACCTCTATATGCAAATGTTGACGGTCAAAAATGGTGGAGAGTACTAGATAACTTAGTGGTGAATGCTTTGAAATATTCTTTAGAAGGAACTAGAGTGTATGTTACGTTAACACAGAAGGGCATGGATGCTGAGTTCACTGTGAAGAATATTACGAAATATGAATTAGGTGAAAATGTTGAGGAACTAACCGAGAGATTTAAACGAGCAGATGCTTCACGGCATACTGATGGTTCCGGTTTAGGCTTAGCTATAGCGCAATCTATAGTAGATATGCATAATGGAAGGTTACAAATTGATGTTGACGGTGATTTATTTAAAGTAACATTAACAGTTCCAATAGATTAGTAAGTAAGGGGCATCATCAGGAAATTTGGTGGTGTCTTTACTTATTCTCTAGAAATGAACATTCCCTATCTCCATGGTATACTTTGAAAAGATTGTAATTTCAGGAGGAAAACGATGGGGAAGGTCGCAAGTATAATAATTGCTGTTTTAATATATGGGTCCATCAGCGCGTATTTAGGTTGGAATTTTAAAAAATGGTTAGAGTCCATCCATATTTTTAGATGGCCAGTTCTTTATTGGATGATTGTATTCCTAGTAGCATTTAGTCCATTTTTAGGTCGAGTAAGCTGGCTTTCTCCATTCTCTGTTATCGGCAATTATTGGATGTTCTTTTTTGAATATGGCCTCATAATATGTATCGTAGTAAACATCATTATTTTCTTAACGCCATTAAAAAATGTAACGATAATTGGTTCCGTTGCAGTTGGCTTACTTGTTATTTTATTTGGATTGGGTACATACAATGCCTATTCTCCTGTTACACGACATTTAGATATTTCCATCAATAAAAGTGGGGAGCCACTCCGTTTAGTTGTTGCATCAGATTTTCATTTAGGGATTTTATCCAACAAAGGGCATTTGCAACGATTTGTTGATTTAGCAAATGAAGCAAAACCAGATGCTGTGTTACTTGTCGGGGATTTGGTAGATGATGATCCAATCTGGTTTGTGGAAGACGGAATGGACCAAGTGATGAAACAGTTACGTGCAACATATGGTGTTTATGGGGTGTTAGGAAACCATGAATACTATGGTGGGAAAATTCCGTTATTTGTTGAGGAAATGAAGGGTGCAAATGTACAAATATTAATGGATGAAACCATTTTAGTTGGGGACCGTTTTTATTTAACAGGACAAGAGGATGCGACGAACAAAAAACGAAAGGCCATAGCTGAACTAAAACCAAGTGACGAAGAATACCCATGGATTGTTATGAATCATACTCCATATGATTTAGAACTTCCCCAAAAAGCAGGAGCAGATCTTCATCTATCAGGACATACGCATCTTGGACAACTTTGGCCAAATAATTTTATTACAAACAAAATTTTTGAACTAGATTATGGTCATATGGAAAAAGGAAGTATGCACACTTTAGTTTCTTCAGGTTTTGGATTTTGGGGTCCTCCGATGAGAATTGGTAGTCGATCAGAGTTATGGATTGTAGATATTAATTTTACAGGGGAAGGTAATTAGAAAACAGCCGAATAGTAGATAGACAATTTTGCAACCATCATGTAATGTAATTGAGTGTTTATAGTAAATAGTAAGGAGATATTTATGGAACTATTTGATTTAATAAAAGCGATTATCCTCGGCTTTGTAGAAGGAATGACAGAATTTGCTCCTGTTTCCTCTACAGGGCATATGATTATTGTCGATGATTTATGGTTAAAAACACAGGAGTTTTTAGGTTCAGGTTCTGCTAATACATTTAAAATTGTTGTCCAACTAGGATCGATTTTAGCTGTGGTTGTTGTTATGTGGAAACGCATGCTTAGTCTTGTTGGATTATACAAAATCGAAGGACAAACTACTTCGCGAAAATTCAATTTAGGACATGTAATCGTTGGGATTATTCCAGCTGGTATATTTGGTGTTTTATTTGAAGATTTTATCGATGAAAATTTATTCTCTACAAAAACGGTTATCATTGGTTTAATCCTAGGGGCAATTTTAATGATTTTTGCTGACAAAGTTGCACCAAAAAGACCGACAGTAAAGTCTTTAGATGATTTAACTTATGGTAAAGCGTTTAGAGTTGGTTTAATTCAATGTTTATCGCTGTGGCCGGGGTTTTCTCGTTCAGGAGCAACGATTTCAGGTGGGGTTTTATTAGGACTAGACCATAAAACAGCATCAGACTTTACATTTATTATGGCAGTTCCAATTATGGCCGGTGCAAGTAGTATATCATTACTTAAAAACTGGGATCAAATTAATGCGGACCATTTTTCGTTTTATGCAATAGGATTCATTAGTGCCTTTGTTTTCGCATTAATCTCTATAAAATTCTTCTTAAAGTTAATTTCACGCGTAAAATTAGTACCTTTTGCGATATACCGTCTCATTTTGGCCGCTATTTTAATTGTTGTATTATATCTTTAAAATAATATTTTATAATAATGATGCACTTACTATTTATAGGTAAGTGCAGTTTTTATATAGACTAACGACGAAAAATTTATTATTTTTGAAATCCTATAGGTCCTCATGCCTATATGTATTCAAAATGTTCATACTTTTGTCAATATTTAATACTAAATTCACAAATTGCTTGAATACTATATAATAATTGCATATATTGTAAATAGATTAATAGTCCTTGTATATTAAAAATCTATAAAATTTAATGCTATTCTCTTAGTCTTTTACCCTAGAATTGGGAGTGAGGAATTTGTTTGCTTTTAAGAAAAAAGAAAATCAAAGCTTCATTTTAAATGAGAGGTTTCAAAATGTAGGTATATTTATTAAGGATCCAATGCTTCTTTTGCAAGTTCATTTAATTGGTTTAACAGAAGAAGACTTACAAACAATAAGAGCGGTTAAACCTTATATTGATCCAAGAGTAAAAGAAATCGTAGACGCGTTTTATGGTACGATCGGCAAAATACCAGAATTTCAACAAATGATTGAGAAATATAGTTCGTCAGAGAGGCTGAGTCATACCTTAAGACATCATGTTATCGAAATGTTTGATGGTCGAATTGATGAAAAATATATTGAGGTCAGAAGAAGGGTAGCAAATAAACACGTATTAATTGGGCTGACTACAAAGTGGTATTTGGCTTCATTTCAAAAGTTAGAAGGAAAAATACAGGAAATTGTTACGGATTTACACTTGCCTGAAGCTGAACAGAAAAAAGTATTTCAAGCTTTAAGAAAAGTTTGTAATTTAGAACAACAAATCGTTCTAGATGAATATGACCGTGTTGCTCAAAGTGTAGCTGTACAAGAACAAGAAAAAGTTAGAAATGAAGTAAAGGAAATAATCGGTAGTATTTCTGTAACTCTAGAAGAACAATCGCTTGATACCAATGAAGCAGTAGCGGACCTTTTTACTAATACAAAAAGTGTGAATGAGTTATTGCAAAATAGTATTCAAGATGCGCAAGAAACAAGACAAGCTTCAAGTGATGGGTATAGACAACTACAAAATTTAAGCAACCAAACGAAAGAAATAAATGATAGAACAATTAAAATGACAAAAATGGTACAAGACTTAGATCACTCCTCTTTAGAAATCCAAGCAGTTGTAGAAATTGTAAAAGATATTGCAGGCCAAACTAATTTGTTAGCGCTTAACTCAGCCATCGAAGCAGCACGAGCAGGGGAACATGGGAAAGGTTTTGCAGTAGTTGCTAATGAGGTTAGAAAGCTCGCAGACCAAACAAAACAATCGGTCGAAAAGATTGCAACATTAATAGGAATGTCTAGTGAAGTAACTGCAGAGGTCATCCAATCCATCCACCACATTCAAGATTTAGTCCAAAACGGGTTAGAGCAAAACGAAAAGTCCCTTGAATCTTTTGAAAAAATATCATCTACCGTCGTTACGACAATTTCAGATTTTGAAAGTGTTGGCCAACAGGTTGAAGAGTTATCACATATTGTTGAAAAAATTGGAAGCACAACCGAGAAACTTGAAGAAGCTGCATCTAAATTGAAAGAAACGATTGGATCGTTTTAAAAAAAAACTAGTGAAAATTCACTAGTTTTTTTGTATTAAAGACGTAATAGATAGTTGTTGTTTAAAATTGGATTGTTACAGGGTATCTTAGTCATTAAATAAGTTAAAGATTCCGCCAATTCCACCTTCACCAACGTTGTTACCGCCACCTCCTTGTTTTATAGGAGCAGCTGCAAATACTTTACTTGCTAAACGGCTAAATGGTAATGATTGAATCCAAACTGTACCAGGACCGCTTAAGGATGCAAGGAAAATACCTTCTCCACCAAATAATGCAGTTTTAATGCCACCAACTGTTTGGATATCATAATCCACAGTTTGAGTCATTGCAACTAAACATCCAGTGTCTACAAGTAGCTTTTGACCAGGTTGTAGATCTACACGGTGAATGGCACCACCTGCATGAACGAAGGCCATACCGTCACCTTCAAGTTTTTGCATAATAAATCCTTCACCACCAAAGAAACCAGCTCCGATTTTACGTTGGAATTCCACGCCAACAGATACTCCTTTAGCAGCGGCTAAAAATGCGTCCTTTTGACAGATAATTTTTCCACCAAATTGGCTTAAATCCATTGGTATAATGCTTCCTGGATATGGAGAAGCAAAATAAACATGGCGTTTTCCTGAACCTTCATTCGTAAACGTTGTCATGAATAAACTTTCGCCAGTAATTAAACGTTTTCCAGCGCCCATTAGTTTACCCATTAAACCGCTACCATGGCCTTTTGATCCATCCCCAAAAATTGTTTCCATTCGAATTGCATCGTCCATCATCATCAAACTTCCTGCTTCGGCAATAACTGTTTCACCTGGATCTAATTCTACTTCTACAAATTGCATATCATCTCCATACAATTTGTAATCGATTTCATGATTGTTCATATTGGTATAACCTCCTAAAGTTACTAATATATATATACCATTTTAAATTACGTTTTACCTCTAAAAAAAGATTCATCTTCATAATATTTAAAGAATATTAATTTTTTAGAAAAAGAGGGATTTAAATAGAAAATGTCGAATATTAGTACAATATTATTGCAATTTCGATTAGAACAAGGAGGGTGTTATGCAACTAAAAAATTATATCGACGGTAAATGGATATCGACTGAAGGCCTTCAATATATACCAGTTGTCAATCCGGCAAATGGTGAGAAACTAGCAACGGTACCACTTTCAACAAAAAGTGAAGTAGACCAAGCAGTAGTAGCTGCAAAAAAGGCACAAAAACAATGGGCCCTTGTTCCTGCGCCAAAGCGGGCAGAATTTCTATATGAAATTGGTTTTAAATTAAAAGAAAAGAAAGAACATCTCGCAAGAATTCTAACGAAAGAAATGGGTAAGGTGATTGAAGAAGCACGGGGTGAAGTTCAAGAAGGAATCGATATGGCATTTTATATGGCTGGTGAAGGAAGAAGGTTGTTTGGGGAAACGACCCCTTCTGAACTAGCAGATAAATTTGCAATGAGTGTGAGGGCACCTATTGGAGTGGTCGGTTTGATTACCCCTTGGAACTTCCCAATCGCTATTGCAACCTGGAAGTCATTCCCTGCAATTATTGCCGGTAATACAGTTGTATGGAAACCTTCAATTGAAACACCTTTAATGGCATACGAAATGGCGAAGATTTTTGAAGAAGTTGGATTGCCAAATGGTGTAGCTAATGTAGTTTTTGGAACTGGGCCTAATGTTGGGTCAGCAATGGTAGAGCATCCTGATGTTAAGGTCATTTCATTTACAGGGTCAAACGCTACAGGAAGCAAGGTTGCTGAACTTGGTGGTAAGCACTTAAAGAAAGTATCCCTTGAAATGGGCGGTAAAAATGCAGTTATTGTGATGGATGATGCAAATTTACAACTTGCCGTAGAAGGAATCATTTGGAGTGCTTTTGGTACAGCAGGACAACGATGTACAGCGTGTAGTCGTGTTATCGTTCATAAAGATGTGAAAAACGACTTAGAGGAGATGCTCGTATCTGCATTAAGTAGTTTAACAATTGGTGATGGTCTAGATCCAACCGTTAAAGTTGGACCGGTCATTAATAAAGCAGCATTAGAAAAAATTAATCATTATGTACAGATTGGAAAACGAGAAGGTGCAACATTATTGGCAGGTGGAAAAACCTTAACAACAACGCCACCTTTTGATAAAGGGTTTTACTTTGAACCTACTATCTTTACCAATGTCAAAAATGAAATGATTATTGCACAGGAAGAAATTTTTGGACCAGTTGTAAGTATCATTGAGGTTGCGAGTTTAGAAGAGGCAATCGAAGTGAATAACAGTGTGAAATTTGGTTTATCGAGTTCTATCTTCTCACAAGATGTTAATAAAATATTTAAAGCCCAAAGAGATTTAGATACGGGCATTGTGTATGTGAATGCTGGAACAACAGGGGCTGAAATCCATTTACCTTTTGGGGGGACAAAAGGAACTGGAAACGGACATCGAGACTCTGGCCAAGCTGCATTAGATGTCTATACAGAGTGGAAAAGCATTTACGTCGATTATAGTGGGAAGCTACAAAGAGCACAAATCGATACAGAAAACTAAACATAAAAGGGGATGTGTGTGATGAAAGTTGTAGTGTTAGGTGCTGGCTTAATGGGGAAAGAAGTTGCACGAGACTTATCAGCTAGCGACAAAGTAGAAAAAATCTATCTAGCAGATTTAGATACTGATACGGCGCAAGCATTTGTGGATTCTTTAAATACATCGAGAGTAGAAGTGTTGAAACTTGATGCTAAAAACGATGAAGAATTACGAAGTGTAATGGCTAAAGGGGACGTAACAGTAAATGCGCTTTTCTATGAATTTAATAAAAAAGTTGCGAAAGCTGCTATTGATGTAGGTGTTCATTCTGTTGACTTAGGAGGACATATCGGTAATGTAACAGAAGATGTCCTAACATTACACGAAGAAGCGAAGCTAAAAGGAATAACGATCATCCCAGATCTAGGTGTTGCTCCTGGAATGGTTAATATTTTAGCAGGGTTTGGTGCTTCAAAATTAGATTCAGTTGAGTCGATTAAGCTATATGTTGGAGGTATTCCTACAAAACCAGAACCACCGCTAAACTATACTCGAGTATTCTCGTTAGAAGGAGTGTTCGACCATTATACAGAACCTTCCAAAGTAATTCAGGATGGAAAATTAACAGAAGTTAAATCTCTTTCCGGAGTTGAACCAATTTACTTTAACGAATTTGGCGTATTGGAGGCGTTCTACACGTCAGGTGGAATTTCCACACTGTACAAAACATTCCCTAATGTAAAAACGTTAGAATATAAAACAATTCGTTATAAAGGGCATGCAGAAAAGTTTGAACTACTAGCAGAATTAGGCTTCTTTGACAAAGAGAATAAAGTTGAAATTGATGGCAACGAAGTAAAGGTTCGTGATGTTGTACGAGAAGCGTTAAAGAAAAAATTATACCTAGGTGACAAACAAGATGCTGTCTTACTTCGTGTCATCGTTTCAGGAGAGAAATCTGGAGATCAAGTAACATATGAATATGAAATGAATATTAAACGAGAAGACACATCCTCTATGACAGCGATGGCACGTGCTACAGCATGTACAATTGCCGCTGTAGCAGTAATGCTTGGAAGTGGAATCATTACTGAAAGAGGAGTATTCCCACCAGAATCAATTGTGCCAGGTAACGAATATATCGATAAAATGGCAAAACGTAATGTCGTAATTAAAGAAACATCTCACCGTTCATCAATTGTGAAATGGTAAGGTGATTCATATGAACTTTGATTTCTCAGAAGAACAACAGCTTTTGCGAAAAACAGTTCGCCAATTTGTTGATGCTGAAATAATGCCTCATATTGCAAAATGGGATGCTCAAGGTGGGTTTGATCCAGCTATTTGGAAACGGTTAGCATCTTTAGGCTTAATGGGCGTTTGTATTCCCGAAAAGTATGGTGGAGCAGGTATGGATTATAATAGTTTAGCTATTGTCTGTGAAGAGCTTGAACGGGGGGATACTGCCTTTCGAACTGCTGTTTCTGTTCATACTGGATTAAACTCCATGACGTTATTGCAATGGGGAACAGAGGAGCAAAAACAAAAATATTTAATTCCACAAGCGCGTGGTGAGAAAATCGGAGCCTTTGGTTTAACTGAGCCAGGAGCAGGTTCTGATGTAGCTGCAATTGACTCTTTTGCAAAGCTCGAGGGTGATGTGTATATATTAAATGGACAGAAAACGTGGATTTCGCTTTGTGATGTAGCGGATCATTTTATCGTCTTTGCCTATACAGATAAATCGAAAAAGCACCACGGAATATCTGCTTTTATCGTCGAACGAACAATGCCTGGCTTTTCATCAAAAGCTATCAAAGGAAAATACGGCATTCGTGCAGGGAATACAGGAGAACTCTTCTTTGATGATGTAAAAATACCAATAGAAAACCGTCTTGGAGAAGAGGGAGAAGGCTTTAAAATTGCCATGTCTGCATTAGATAATGGTCGCTTTACAGTTGCTGCTGGTGCGGTCGGACTTATTCAAGCTTGTCTTGAAGCGAGCGTAAAATATTGTAAAGAACGAAAAACATTTGGAAAGCCGATTGGGGATCATCAGCTTGTCGGACAAATGATTGCCAATATGGAAGCCGGTTATCAAATGAGTAGGCTACTCGTTTATCGCGTGGGAGAATTAAAAAACAAAGGGGTTCGAAATACACGCGAAACGTCATTAGCGAAATGGCAAGCATGTGATTTTGCAAACAAAGCCGCAGATGATGCAGTGCAAATCCATGGTGCTTATGGTTACTCAGATGAATATCCTGTTGCTCGCTATTTAAGGAACTCAAAAGCACCTGTCATATACGAAGGTACTCGAGAAATTCATACAATTATGCAGGCCGATTATGTATTAGGTAAACGTCACGATAAGCCGTTATCCAAGATGTTACCAAAATGGCCATTTGAATAGAGAGAAGTGTTAAACGTGGAGAATAAGGGGTTCTCCACGTTTTTTTGCTGTTTGGGGAGCTTCTAAAGAAATTTTTTAAATAATGAAACGAAATAGTTCTTAACAAGTCTAATGCATTAAAGAACAGAAAAAGGAGCGAAGAACCATGAAGGGAAGGCATTATGCAGGGGGAATTTTTTTACTAGTCGTCATTTTAGTTGCAAGTTCTCTATTGTTTTTTGGGAAGAAAGTTGAAGTAAATGCGGCATCCACAGTTCTTGTCAATCAACCATACATTGTCCATTTATCGCAATCGCTTGAAAAGGACAGTGTAAAAAAGGGGGATATTTACGTAAAAAATGGAAAAGGTCAAAAAGTTGAAGCTTCTATATCACTACATGAAAATCGACAATCTTTATCGATAGTTAACACAAAAACAGGAAACTATGTGCTGCATGTAGAAAAGAATGCCTTTGAAAAATCAACAACGAAGACAAAAACGCAGAAAATTGAATACACAGTAATTGAAAAAATTGAACAATTGCAATCAATTAAAGATCTTGAAAATTTCTTTAAGGTAGCATTATCTCGAGAAAAACGGAATATCGAAAAAGCTGAAACAACAATGGCTGAAGAAAGCTCTAATGTAGCTGCAGACAAAGCCAGTGGAGAACCAAATCACTCCACAACAAATAACCAAGTTGAAGATATTGAAGAAGGGGACATTGTTGTTACAGATGGCCGCTATATTTATTCAATAATTGAAAATGAAATCGTTATTACGGATGCTAAAAATCCAAAATCAATGAAAGTTGCTCATAAAATTTCATTAGAGAAAAATAGTTATCCAACACAATTAATGATGAAGGGAAATACACTCATCGTTATTTTAGACCAATATATTGAGATGAAGAAAAAAGACTATATCTCAAGCATTAATATGACAAAAGCTGCTTTTTATGATGTAAAAGATGCTCATAATCCAAAATTAATAAGGGAAGTTGCTCAAGACGGATATATGAATGGTGTTCGTTTAACAAATGGTATTCTCTATATCGTTACAAATAAAACACCGGACTACTGGATCATGGCAGAGAGAGAAGATGTTGAGTTACGTCCGTACGTATACGATAGTGCGGAAAGTAAATCAATTAAACCAATGGATATAAAACAATTATCCATCTTACCAGGCTCGATGGAACCAAGCTATACGATTATCTCTGCAATAGATGTAAATAATTTTGAAAAGAGTGAGGTAAAAACAAAAGGATTTTTAGGTGGAAGTTCAACTCTGTATATGTCTAAAGATGCTTTATATTTAACAGCCTTTAATTATTTACCAGCAACTTTTGAATCTTCCAAAATGATTTCAACTGATATGGCTATTCTTCCTATGGCTAGTGACACAGATATTTATAAATTTGATATTGATGGGACGAATGTTAAATTAGCAGGTACAACAACGATAAAGGGGAATTTACTCAACCAATTTTCAATGGATGAGCACAATGGCTATTTCCGAGTTGCGGTTACGGAAGGGAATAATTGGGGTATGGTTGAGCAAGTTTCTAAAAATCATTTATTAATATTTAACAAGAAAATGGAGAAGGTTGGGGAAGTGAGAGATTTAGCAAAAGGAGAAAAAATATACTCTGTTCGTTTTATGGGCGATAAGGCATATATCGTAACCTTTAAACAAGTGGATCCACTTTTTGTAATTGACTTAGAACAACCGGAGAACCCTAAAGTGTTAGGAGAGTTAAAAATTCCTGGTTTCAGTAATTACCTACATCCATTAGACGAAAACCATTTAATTGGATTTGGTTATGAAACGGAATCAAGAGTGGATAGTTTCTCAAAAGAGCCAATCGTAACAACAACTGGAATGAAGATATCTCTATTCGATGTTAGTGATTTCTCAAATCCAAAAGAGCAAGATACGGTTACAATAGGCGGCCGTGGAACGTATTCGGACATTCAATATAACCATAAAGCATTATTTAGAAATGCAGCCTTAAATTATTACGGATTCCCTGTAACGATTTATGAAGCAAAGGGTGATTATGAGATTGCTTATAAAGGAACAGGAGCTTTAGTTTATGAAATTACTGCTGAAAAGGGTATACAATTAAAAGGGAATCTTATAAAAAATGCTCAAAAAGGAGAGCAATACGAAGACTATAATTCAATGATTACACGTCTACTTTATATAGATAATACTTTATATACAATTTCACCAAAAGAAGTAAACAGTTATGATTTACAAAACTTTAAAGCGCTTGGAAATGTGAAGCTAAAATAAATTGAAGCCGAATTGCTATAGATGGCAATTCGGCTTTATTAGTGTTAAACATTTACTTTTGACTAGCTAATATTTCGCTAACAGTTACACATTCATAACCTTCTTTTTGTAAATAAGCTAAAACGCTATCTAAGCCATCAGCTGTTGATTGATGAATGTCATGCATTAAAATGATGGCATTGTTGTGTAGGTTTTTCTTTACCATTGGTAGTAATTTGTTTGCATTTCGTTGTTTCCAATCCAACGTATCAATCGTCCACATTACAACGGGTACATCGATTACATCGGTTACGCGTTTATTTTTAGCGCCATATGGAGGGCGGAATACTGTTGGATATTGACCAATAGCTTTGTAAATTGAGTTGTCAGTTGAAGTAATCTGTGATTCTACTTGTTTCGAAGTTAGGCTAGTAAGTTTTGGATGGTTCCAAGTATGGTTACCAATTTCGTGACCACTATTATAAATATCTTTTACTAGTTTCGTATTGTTAGGCACACGACGACCTACCATAAAGAAAGTGGCTTTTGCATCGTATTTTTTTAGTGTATTTAATATTTGTCTTGTAATTTTTTCGTGTGGACCATCATCAAATGTTAATGCAACACGTTTTCCTGTTCCGGACGGTTTAACGGGAATAATCGTTTCTTTACTCAGTGTTACCGTTTTAAAGGAATCTTCTAATATTGGATTTAAGTAAGATAAAGGGACGATAACAGTTGGTGCACCTGCTAAAGGATCTGCAATTTCACCACTATTAAAATAAACAACTAATCGATCGTTAATAATAGCTAAACGTTTATAGTTTTTCCAATAGGGATCTGTACTCTTGTTAAGTTTTTCAGTATAGGTACTCTTGTTTAAATTTTTAGTAAGCTGATTTTTCACGTACTTTGCAAAAACTTCTAAATTCTCAGTCTTTTGATCGAATAATTGATATGCGGTAACCAATTCTCCTGTATGTTTATTGAATAGATATGTTTGATATGTAATGTCATAGTTAGCTTGATCTACTGTTAATTTGTTCTTCAAAACAACCGAGTAGTAGTTTTTATTATGTTCATTAATGTCCAAAAATAACTGGTATTTACCGGCCGCATCGCTATCAGGATGAGCATTTTTATAAAGTCGAACCGCATTAAAATAGTTTTCTTTTGATTTTGTTATGTATTGTGAGATTTCTTTGTTAACATGTTCGAATTTAGTTTTAGGGTAGTAAAGTGAGTAAGGCATTGTTGGATCTTCGGAAGTCTCAGTTACAATTTGTATGTCATTATATTCCGATTTCGTTTCAGACAAAAGTTTTTGTGTATCATTGACGATTTCACCTTTTGTTTTAGCAGAAATGGTACTCTGAAACTTAGAATCTCCGTTTGTAAAAATAAATATTCCAATTAAAACTGTGAGTGTAAAGATTGAGCTAACCAGCACATAATCTACCCACGAACGACGCTTTTCTTGACGATCGTTATTCAACGAAACTACACTCCTTTGTAATATTGTTGCCAGAATTCCTACACTTAATTAAAATTGAGAAAAGTATGTAATGAGATTTACATTTCTGTTCGATAATATGAGCATGGAGAAAAAAGGAGATTAGCGCACGCATGGAAATCAAAGAACAGAATTATGAAATGGCACTCGACACTTTTTTGCTTGCAGGCAAAATTATGATGGAAAGCGGTGCGGAAACGTATCGAGTAGAAGATACAATGCTCCGAATGGCTCGCTCCCAATCAATCGAGGATGCGCAAAGTTATGTAACACCAACAGGGATTATCCTATCACTGGGTAGAAGGCAAATTACAAAAATCACTTCTATTTCAACTAGGATTACGGATTTACACAAAATTGCCAAAGTGAACAGCATTTCTCGTAAGCTTTCAACTAAAATAATAACATTAGAAGAGGCTTATGACGAGTTGCGAAAGATACAAAAAACAAATTATTTTTTGCCGATACATCTTCAAATTTTAGCTGCTGCTATTGCCAGTAGCTGTTTTATGGTTTTATTTGATGGATTGTGGTCTGACATACCTGCTGCCTTTATTGCGGGGGGAGTAGGATACTTTGTAGTACTAATCATACAGGATATGACAAAGGTTAAGTTTTTTTCAGAATTTTTTGCTTCCCTCGTAATAGGATTCCTTGCTTCTCTTGCTGTACATTTCGGATTAGGAACTGAAATGGATAAAATTATTGTTGGAAGTGTAATGCCTCTTGTTCCGGGGGTACTAATTACAAATGCAGTACGTGATTTAATGGCGGGACATTTTACTGCAGGAATAGCAAAAGGCACCGAAGCATTTCTTACTGCATTTGCAATCGGTTCAGGAATTGCAATTGTGGTGGCATTTTAAGGAGATGTTCCAATGGAGATTATTCTACAACTAATATTTAGTTTTATCTTTACAGCATGTTTTGGTGTTATTTTCAACGCTCCGACTAAAGCGATTCCTTACTGTGGGTTGGTAGGGTCAATAGGGTGGTTAGTATACTATGTACTGATGGATTATGGAGTAACAGAAGTGCAATCATCTTTCTTAGGAGCATTTGTTATAGCGATTGTTGCTCAAATTTTTGCTCGCCGATTTAAAATGCCTATGATTATTTTTAACGTATCAGGTATTATACCTCTCGTTCCGGGTGGTATTGCTTATAATACTATGCGAAACATAGTTGAATTAGACTATAACCTAGGGATTCAAAACGGAATGAGGGCATTTATGATCTCAGGTGCAATTGCTATGGGGCTCGTATTTGCAGAAGTAATTATTCAATTAGTAATGCGTATGTTTAATAAAGGCAAAACGTCCATGCAAACATATGCAAGGGCAAAAAGAAGACAAAAAGGGGACTTCTCATAAATGGGAAGTCCCTTAATTTGTTTGGTTTAGAAAACGAGCTCTAACTTAAACAGTTGCTACGATATTACTTACTTCAATTTCGGATACAGGTTTACTAATTAAGAAGCCTTGTATAGCATCGCAACCGTAATGCTCTAGAAGTTCTCGTTGTTCAATTGTTTCTACACCTTCTGCTAAAACAGTTAAGTTCATGGACTTACCAAATTGAACCATCCCATGAATTAATCGTTGTGTTTTTTCGGATTGTAATAAAGATCCAATGAAGGCTTGGTCGATTTTTAGGATGCTTATTGGTAGGAGCTGCATATAACGGAATGAAGCGTATCCAGTTCCGAAGTCATCTAGTACAAAGACGATACCCGCATTTTCAAGTTTACGCATTTGCTTAATAATCGAAGTTTCGGCCTCAGCTTCTAACGCAAATTTTTCTGTAATTTCAATTTGAATTAAATTTGCAGGACAGCCTGTTTTCTCCAATGTATTTAAAATCGACTTTGCCATATTTTTGTCTCGGAACTCACGGACAGAAAGGTTAATACTTACCTTTAAGTTTAAGCCTTCTTTTTGCCAGATAGCTGCTTGCTTACAAGCCTCTTCAATCATAAAGGAGCCAATATTATTAATTAGTCCAGATTCCTCAGCTATTGGAATTAATTCGTCCGGAGACACAACACCTATTTCCTCATCTTCCCAACGGACAAGCGCTTCTACCGCAATAATATTTCCTGTTGCAAGATCCACTTGTGGTTGGTAAAGAACTTTAAGATTTTTCTGGTCAAGTGCAAGCAATAATCGTTTTTCAATAACAGAACGGCGATTTAATGCTTTATGGGTTTCGCTTGATAAAGAAAGAATACTATCTCCACCAGCTTCACGAACATTTGCGATAGTAGCAAGGGATGCTTTCATTAGTTGTGCAAAGTTCGATTGATCTTGTGGAGAATGAGTAATACCTCCACTAATAGAAACAGGTACGGCCATATTCCCAACGTAAATTGGGTTTTGCTTTAAGTAAGTTAAAAATCCTTGGATAAACCATTCGCCTAATGGAGTAATAACGACAAAATCATTCTCGTTAATACGAGCCATTAAACTGTCTTGGAAATAAATTTTCATTCGTTTTGTAAATTCGACAATTAAATTATTTTCTAATTGGTTGCTATGTAATTCTCTAAGTGTGTAAAATTTATCGATACTTAAATACACGAATAAAAAATGACGACCTTCATTAGTCATTTCTGTCACGATATTTTCAAGACGATGAACATTCATTAGACCTGTTTCAGTATCAATATAAGCAATCTTTTCAAGCTGTAACTTTAATTTTTTTTCATTGGTAATATCTTTTTCGATTAAAATGTATCGATAATTTTCTTCTACATTTGAGTAAGTAGGAATTGCAGTTAAATGAACCCAATATGGAAGGCCATCTTTTGTAATTTTTTCAACTTCTCCATCCCATATTTCTCCTGAGTTAATTGTCTGCCAAATGTTTTCAATAATTTCAGTGCTTTCAACAGTTTCAGGGAACAGCTGCCAAAATGTTTTACCGATTATGCGCTTAGGTGTCCAATGGCTTGTTTTTAAAAATGCCTGGTTTCCATGAGTTATAAATCCTTCTGCATCAAGATTCACTACCATAAAAGTTGAAAGAAGGCCGTTTTTTAAATCATTTAGTTCTTGAACAGAATCATCTACTCGAGTAATGATTTGATCTAGAATACATGTGACTAGAATGGAAGGAGCATCATCTAATACACATGGGGTTGTTATTAAAGTAGTATTAATAAATCTATCATCTTTTGTTAAAAGTTGAACTTCTTCAAAGCGAAGTTGATCTTTTCTTAGTAGTATGCGGTTCCATTGTTCTTCCGGTAATGATGAAAGTAAACCATTATGAACGGAATCCTTTTTAAAATCATTGTCGGAATAACCAAAATTAGTAGTACATAAATCATTCCAAATTGTTACTTTTCCTTGTTGATTTAGTGCAAAAGTTGGGAAAGGAGCAAATGTTACTATTTCTTTATCGATTTTATAACTTGTTTTTTCACGGCTCATAACTTTCCTTCTCCTTAAATATCGTATATTCATACTATTATTATAAAGTTATTGTAGCAAATAGTCATTATTAATCTAATATTAAGATTTTGATATTCGTAGAACAGGGGTACTAAAGTTCTAATAATAGACTAATGTCGTTAAAAAAATATCATTTTAAAATATTAATATAGAATGAATTCAAGGTATGTGCAGTGTAATAGGTGATTTATTACTTGTAAGTAAATTGTTGGGTTAAGGTCTTTAGAACTATTCGTGCGTTGTCTATGGGGATGGCGTATAACGAAATGAGAATCATATAGCAGAAATTATCTACATATTCGCATTTTATTTCTTAAAATAAGCTTCTCAAAAACTTACAATATTTTACTGAACTAGTCTTACTAAATCGGGGTTAATTTACTTACTAATATTATATTTAAAACATAATATTCAATGATATGTAATTTAGAAGTTAGTAGGAAGTTGATTCTTCCTTCGTTTTTTATTGTAACAAAGCTATATGTTGCACCTTAAAAGGCAAAAAATTACAATGGATAAAGTAAATGTGGACAAATTGTAAACGATAATGTTATTCAGGGTAATTTTTTTCGGAAAATTTAAGGGATGTCTAGAGAGTTTTGCTAGAAAAACTAATAAGTTGGTTTGTGCAGTGCAAACGCTTTTCTAATTAGGAGTGAGTTTGTGAGAACAGTATTTTCATTTATTAAACCATATAGATGGCCAGCAACTATTGCAATTTGCTTAATGCTCATTGAGTTAGCGGTAGAGCTTGTTCAGCCATTAATCATCGGAAAAATTATTGATGAGGGCATCGTGGCAAATGATATTAAAAGCATTTCATATTGGGGTTTACTTTTACTAGGATTGGCTTTACTCGCTTTTACCAGTGGAGTTATAAATTCTTATTTTAGCGCGCATGCTGCACAAAGTTTTGCCTTCGATTTACGTAATGCACTATTTAGTAAAATACAATCTTTTACAATGGCTACCTATCTAAAGTTCCCTACATCAGGTTTAATTACAAGGTTAACGAGTGATGTACAACAAGTTCAAACAGTCTTTTTTATGAGCCTACGTATTATGATGCGTGCTCCACTTTCCGTGATTGGAAGCTTAATCATGGTGTTTTTTGTAAATTATAAAATGGCGCTTTTCTTAGTTATTGGAACACCCTTATCAGCACTATTCTTATTTTTTATCGTGAAGAAAGGCGTTCATTCATTTGCACAAGTTCAAAGACGATTGGATAAAGTAAATCGTGTTTTACAGGAAAACCTTCAAGGCATTCGTTTAGTAAAAGCATATATGTGCCTAGACTATGAAGGGAAGCGATTTGAACAAGTTGCAGGAGATTTAAAAACAGATACAGTGAAAGCTCTACGTATTATGGAAATCATTATGCCGGTACTATTATTTGTAATGAATGTAAGTCTTCTTCTTGCCATCTGGTTCGGGGCGATGGATGTAAAAAATGGTAGTGCTCAAGTTGGCGAATTAGTAGCCGTAGTTAACTATGCTTTGCGCATGACGGGTACGTTTTCAATGTTTGCCTTTATCATTAATGCTTTTTCCCGTGCAAAAGCCTCTTCAGAGCGTATGGAAGAAATTTTAACTGTGGAACATGGGACGGAATCATCAACAGAAGTAAGTAACGTGAAGGAAAATAAAGTTAGTTCAATCCAATTTGATCGAGTTTCTTTTAAATACCCAAATATCAATCGACAAATATTAAACGATGTATCCTTTACGGTCATGAAAGGGGAAAAGCTTGCCATAATGGGAGCAACAGGTGCAGGGAAAACGACGCTGCTTAACTTACTTCCCCGTTTTTATGAGGCAACATCTGGAGTGATTTATATTAATGGAATAGACATAAAAGATTGGCCTTTAGAAAACTTGAGAACCATGTTTGGATATGTTCCGCAACAATCAATGTTATTTACAGGTTCAATTTCTGAAAATGTACGTTGGGGTAAGCAGGAGGCCGTGTTAGATGAAATATTGGACGCAACTTCAAGGGCACAAATACATGACACGATTGAGCAACTTCCAAGAAAGTACGAAACACGTGTTGGTCAAAAAGGGGTCAATCTCTCAGGAGGGCAAAAACAAAGATTATCCATTGCGCGGGCACTTATTGGTAAACCGCAAATATTAATATTGGATGATAGTACAAGTGCACTGGATGTAAAAACAGAATCTGAATTTTGGGAAGCAATTAAGGGAGAACAGGCAACAATGTTTGTGGTCACACAAAAGGTCCGCACCGCAAAAGAAGCAGATAAAATCTTATTACTCAGTGAAGGACAAGTCATCGGTTTTGGAACACATGAGCAATTAATGGAAACTAGCCATGAATATAAGCAAATTGCAAAATCTCAAGCTGAACAGGTAGGTGAAGCGTAATGAATTTCTTCCAAAAGCCCTTTGGATATGAACCTATTTTATCTAAAGAAGATTTGAAAAAAGCCGTAAAAAAGAAAAAGGGCCCACGTGCAAATGATTGGAAAAAAACTTTATTACGTATTTGGAGTATAGTTGATGAACAACGCGCTTTACTGATTACTGTTTTATGTCTGGTTATTGTTAGTTCTGCTATGTCATTACTAGGTCCACTTTTAATTGGTCATATCATTGATGAGTATATTTTGAAATTTAATTTTAACGGCTTACCAACAATGATTGTAGCGTTAATATGTATCTTTTTTATTTTGGCATTATCAATATTCTTTCAAAATTATTGGATGATTGGCATTGCACAACAGACAATTTATCGAATGCGTTCAGGGGTATTTCACCAACTACTTAGATTACCTGTAACTTTTTTTGATAAACGTCAGCACGGTGAATTAATGAGCCGAGCAACCAATGATATCGAAACGGTTAGTTCAACATTGAACAGTTCTTTCATACAAGTATTTTCAAGTGTTTTGACTTTAACTGGTACGGTTATTGTCATGCTATATTTAAGTCCAATCTTAACTTTATTAACAATGCTCATTATACCGTTTATGTTTATAGCAACTCGTTGGATCACAAAAAGAACAGGGAAATTATTCAAAGAGCAACAAGCAGCTCTTGGTGCACTAAATGGGATGATTGAAGAAACCATCTCGGGGCAACGCGTTGTAAAGGCTTTTTCCCAGGAAGAGCGAGTAAAACAAGAATTTCGCGAAAAAAGTGAGCATCTACGTAGAACAGGTTTTTGGGCGCTCATTTATTCTGGGTATATCCCGAAAGTAATGAACCTCTTAAATAATATGAGTTTTGCGATTGTTGCAGGTGTTGGAGGGGCTTTAGCATTTTATGGATATGTTTCAATTGGTACGATTGTTATTTTTACAGAGTATGCACGCCAATTTACTCGTCCTTTAAATGATTTAGCAAACCAAGTAAATACGGTATTATCGGCAATCGCTGGAGCAGAACGAGTATTTTCGATTATGGATGAGGAGAAGGAAGAAGATACTGGAAAAGTAGATGTCAATCATCAACTTTTAGGTGAAGTGGAGTTTTGTAATGTCAGCTTTAAATATGAGCTTGCTGAAGAAACGCATACTTTAAAGAATATTAATTTTCATGTTCAATCTGGACAAACTGTAGCCCTAGTAGGAGCAACAGGTGCAGGAAAAACAACGATTATGCAATTAATTGCCCGATTTTACGATGTAGAAAGTGGCGAGATACTATTTGACGGAATCAATGTAAAAGACATAAAACGCTCCACATTACGTAATCAAATGGCCTTTGTATTGCAAGATTCCTTTTTATTTCAAGCAAATGTTTATGATAATATCCGTTACGGTAGGCTTACAGCGACTAATGAAGAAATTGAGGAGGCGGCAAAAAAGGCAAATGCCCATGATTTTATTTTGAAACTACCGAACGGGTATAACACAATATTAACAGCTGACGGTAGTGGGATTTCGCAAGGACAAAAGCAACTGCTTTCAATTGCGCGGGCACTTGTAGCTGATCCTAAAATATTATTGCTAGATGAAGCAACAAGTAGTATTGATACTTTAACAGAAATGAAAATTCAACAGGCGTTAGAAGTGTTGATGAAGGGTAGAACTAGTTTTATCATTGCTCACCGATTAAATACAATTCGTCATGCGGATATCGTTTTAGTACTAAAAGAGGGACAATTAGTAGAATCTGGTTCTCAACAACTACTATTACAAAAAAATAGCATATACGCTAATATGCTTAGGCAATCTGGTATTTTATGATAAGGGAATTACATGCAATTACTGATTTAACCTTGCTACCTGAATAGTGTTCCTCTAAAATTAAGAACATATTAAAATAGGCTTTAGGAGCGAGAGCATTACATGAACTTTTCAATTATTACAGCATCCTTTCCAATTGATGAGGAAACATATAAAGAAATTAAAACTTTGTGTGATGATGCTTGTACAATAGATCAATATAATTATAGCGCAGTGTTAAATTTAAATGATTCCCAAAAGGTGAATATTAGAGGATTTTTTGTGCTTGCTTACGATGATGAAAAAGACGAACTTGTCGGAGCGGCAAGTGCAATGGATCAAATGGGGTTGAATACATATGAATGGTCGATTCTAGTAGCCCCTATGTATCGTGAAATTGGGATTGATGAAGCTTTGTTAAAAGTATTAGGTGATGGCCTACATCAAAGGGGAGCAGAAGGTGAACTTTCATTAGTCATTGAAAGTGATAAATATAGAAGAAACTTTGTTGAGAAGTACGGATATACTTATAGCTTTTCAGAAGCCACTTTTGAAGCAAAGCCACAAATATTTGAGCAAAACGAACGAATTTTTATAAGACCTTACTTTGAAGTGTCAGATATAGACCAGTTAATTGAAATTTATGGTGAAGCATTCGGTGATATTAGGGAAGAATCTCTGGAACTAATTTCATATAATACAACAACTGAAGGGCGCATTTTGTGGATTGCACTTTTAGATGATAAGCTTGCAGGAACTGTTACATCAGCTAAAGAAGGTGACGTGCAATGGATTACAGCACTAGCAGTTCATCCAGATTTTCAAGGACAAGGTGTCGCAACGGCTCTACTTAATTGGGTAAAAGATTTTGCTTTAAGAAATGGTGAAAATTTAATTATGCTTGAAGTAGAAATCGAAAATGAAAGAGCGCTTGCTGTTTATGAAAAAGCAGGATTTATTAAGTCCATGCAAGTGGATTATTTTATATATAGTGGAGAATGATTTTAATGAAGTCCTCAGATTGTAATTTGATCTGGGGCTTTTTAGTTAGCAAGAGAACCATTGCCATTACAGCTTTAGTGGGGGGTTATTAAATCCGAAAGTTACTGATTGAGCAATGAAGTGTTTTTGTTATAATGTAAAGATGTGAACTTAAAGGTAAGGAAGTTGAATAGATTATGGAACAGGAAAACTTGAGTCCAGCAAAATTAATGTGGAAAATGACTCGACCACATACATTAACAGCAACCTTTGCACCGGTTATTTTAGGAACTGTTATTGCTCTTTTTGAAGCAAAAATAGATTGGTTGTTATTTATCGCAATGATGCTTGCCTGTTTAGCATTGCAAATTGCAACGAATTTGTTTAATGAATACTATGATTTTAAGAGGGGATTAGATACAGCCGAATCAGTTGGGATTGGTGGTGGGATCGTTCGTCATGGTTTGAAACCAAAAAATGTACTTACGGTTGCATTGCTTTTATATGTAGTAGCAATGATTATCGGTGTCTATATTTGTATGAGTAGTAGCTGGTGGTTAGTAGTCATTGGATTATTTGGAATGGCGGTAGGTTACTTATATACAGGAGGACCAATTCCAATTGCTTATACACCATTTGGAGAACTGTTTGCGGGTGCTTTAATGGGGACCGGTTTTGTATTAATTTCTTATTTTATTCAAACTAATACGTTATCAGATACAGCAGTGTTAATATCTATACCAGTAGGAATTCTAGTTGGTGCAATTAATATGGCCAACAACATTCGTGATATTGCGGAAGACACAAAAGGTGGACGTAAGACTCTCGCAATCCTTCTAGGTAGAAAAAAAGCAGTAAGTGTATTAGCAATGTCATTTATTGTAGCTTATTTATGGATTATTATTCTTGTCTTAATAGGAAATATTAGTCCGTGGGCGCTTATTGTACTGTTAACAATTAAAAAGCCTATTTCTGCAGTGAATGGATTTAAAAAAGGAGCAACTGAGCCACAATACATGCGCGTTGCAATGAAGTCCACAGCAATTACAAATACATTATTTAGTTTTGTGTTATCCATTGGTTTATTTATTAGTTATATAATTTAACATTAAAGAAGTAGAGGGAGTAGCTTCAGTTGCACCTTCTATTTTTTATATCAGTTGCACCTTCTATTTTTTATACACATGTGGTAAAAAATGTATCCCTATCTTATAGTATAAGAGTAGTTTTTGTTAATGCTATTAAGGGAGAATGAGTCATGAATTCATTACGGAGAGAAGTTTATATTTTTAGTAAAGATGGAATGCAAGTAGAATACTCTATTGTCGGAAAGGGAAAGCCGATTCTAATTTTTCACGGTGGTCATTCAAATTGTAATGAAGAATTTGGTTATAAGGAATTAGTAGAGAATGGTTTCTCAATCATTACTCCCACAAGACCAGGATATGGTAACACAACTCCTATAGAAACTCTCGACGCGGCTTGTAGTCTATATGTAGATTTACTAGATCATTTAAACGTTGAAAAGGTCCATGTGATTGCAATCTCTGCAGGTGGACCAAGTGGGATTACATTTACATCGCTTAACCCAAGTCGTGTTTTGAGTCTTACTCTGCAATCAGCTGTTACAAGGAAATGGTTAACCACGAAGGATAAAGAATATAAGGCAGCACAAATAATATTTCGCCCTGGGGTAGAGAAATATACTTGGAAGTTAATCAGCTTACTGAGTAATCTTTTGCCTAAATTTATTTTTAAACAAATGGCATCTTCTTTTAGTAAACTTCCATACTCCCAAATAGTTACCAATATTGATAACCACGACCTTGTTGCGTTTAGGAAGATGAACAATAGGCAACGTTCTGGTTCTGGTTTCTTAATAGATTTATCACAAACTGCCTTATTTTCAATGGCCAACTTAAACCCAATAGAATGTCCTACTCTAATAGTGCATAGTAAAAACGATAGTTCCGTTCCAATTGAACATGCATACTACGCGCAAAAAAGTATGAAAAATTCAAAACTATGTATATTAGATACTTGGGGTCATTTAATTTGGCTTGGAAAGGGCTCAAATCAAGTGCATGATGAATTGTTAAAGTTTCTTTCTACAATAAAATAATGTTCCGAAAAAGTGTTAGACTGTATAGGTTTATCACTTTTTTTATGGCGTATTTTCTAAAAGAGGTTTCCTAGCTTTACTATAGACATGGGGTTACGTTGTTAGCATGAACTTTTCGATTGTTAAAAAGAGAAGATATTGGGCAAATTGTACGAAACATACTGGGGAATCGAGCTTGTAACGAAGTGTCGAAATGAGTAATGAGTAGTTACACGGGAATATAATAAAATATTTTAAAGAATATTTACGTTTAGAGGAAACTAAATAGTTGAAATGGCAAGCGGTATCAAATTATTTGTCAACCTAGATGACAAAATTGTTATACTAAAGATGTGAAATTTCACGAAATTTGTTATTGATTTGAAACTATTTTTTAAAATTACTTTTTCATATAATTTTAATGAAAATATGAAGATTGTCCCGGTAATATTTATTTTCAACTATTGTTTTTTCGTAAACTTGATTGACGAAAAAGTTATTGCTATATAAAGCGGAATGTAGAAATTTTAAGAAAATGGGCGAAAAGTAAAAACAATTCATTAATAATCTCTCTTTTTTGTTCAAACAGTTGAAATGGAAGGGAGACGAGGTGAATTTTTTGTGAACTAAGTTGACTAAATTAGTATTTTTGAATAATTAATTTGTCTGAGAAAGTAAATGTTTGTCGCCTATCAATGTAAAATAAATAAAATTAAATGAAATTATAAAAAGTTACTAAAACGCTATTATTAAAAGATAATATGTCCAATTTTTTGTAAACTTAATTGACGATTAAGAAATATTGAAATAATAATTGTGTAGATTTCTAGCTGTTTCTGTCGTTATGTGCACATATAAAAAGCGGATTTATAAACTAGTGTGTATCAACGTGTAAACTTCCCGTAGTTTTCCAAAACAGATTGGTTTAGTAGAAGTAGAGTTTCATAATAAAGCAGATGAAATAATATGATGTGAAGAAGTAGAAATGTTGCTGTGGGACAAGGTGGTAGAATAATTGAAACTTGTACAAGCTTTGTTTTTATTTGTTTTGATTTACATTGCATCGTTCATTCTTTTGTATGATGGTTCGGTATTAGAGACTCTGCAATATTCAATTATAATGTGGACAATCGTAATAATGATTAAAAGATAGCTTAATGTTTAGGATCCTGTGAATTAACAGGATCTTTTTCTTATAACTATTTGAAAATATGAAAATGTCAACTTGATTGACATAAAAAATAATACGCTACATTAATGTATCTATTTTCGCTGGTGACTCAAAAAAATTCTTTGGATTAAATTATTATATTTAAATATCTATAAAAAGATAATATGAATTTGGGTTTATTATCTGAATAAAGTTTATTTGTTAACTAAGTTGACAAAAAAATTAGGATGGCTATCTTTCATATCATTATTTTGGATTTCTAGAATTAATTAATGATATTCCAATTTTTTATTGTAAAAAATCATTTGTATTAAAGTTAATAGAGTACTATTGAGCTCTCTATTAAAATAGTAATGTTGTAAATTAAGTTGACAAAAAATAATGATACTGCTTCTTAAGTGATAACATATGAGTAGTTTACAAGATTAATTTGAAATTGGACATTAACTTTATTAGTAAAACAAACCGTATCGTATTAATAAAAGTTTCTGGTTATAAACCAATTAATATCATGACTTTGTGTGCTGCTTTAGGAAATATGAGTGTTTATTAAGGTGAATAAAGAGTTTATTATTAATAAAAAGTATTTTTGTCAATAAAGTTTACATAAAAATCGCATATTGTTGTTAATTTATTGCCTTCGTTTACAACCTTTAATTAAAAATAAAAAAACCATAACGTATATCAATAAAGTATTTTCTATCAAGTGAGTTATTATTTTTTGCACAAGTAAAATTGTCAATTAGGTATACAAAAAACCCCTTATAGAATGGTCAATTAATAAGGGGTTTGTAAGAGTATGTGATTATAAGGAAAATAAATAATATTATTTTAGAAGATTAAGATGTTGTTGCAACAAGTCAACCGGGATAAATAAACCAACCCTTCCATATTGTTTTGTTTTTGTTGTTGCAAAGATAATTCCAATAACGTTACCTTCATTATTAATGACCGGACTTCCGCTATTTCCATGATAAACAGGGGCATCCAACATAATTACTTCTTCATTCCAATTTTCTAGCAAAGTATAATCGATCACCTTACCTTTATTAGCAATTCCAGTAAAGTATAATGGGTTTCCAATAAAATAGATGGCTTCATCCTTAATCGGTTCATATGTATCTGCCAGTGAAAGATGGGGGAGGTTCTTACCTTCGACTTTTAATATCGCTAAATCAATTTCAGGGTAACTTTCAATGATTTCTCCTTTATACAGGCCATCATCTGGGAATGTTATCGTGATTGTAAGTGCATCATCTATGACATGTTCATTTGTAACGATATATCCATCTTCTGATATAGAAAAACCTGTTCCTTTCCCACTATTTGTTTTTACTTCAACTACTGATTGTTTATAATTTTGAATGTCTTCCTTAGTAGAAAGGGATGCTGATGTTTTTAAAAATTCAATTGCAGGAATTGAGTAAATTTCAAAAATCAATGCAAATGTACTAAACATTAACATCAGTGCCATTACCCAAGCAAAAATACGAACAAATCTCGGTTTCTTCTTCACTGGTTGAACACCGGATAATCTTTCTTGTCGTGCTTTCTCAAGAGCTTCTTTTTGGGCTTCTAGGACTAATTCGATAAGCTCTTCTTCACTAATTGAGTCTTGCTTATCATCGTGATTATTCTCCATTCAACCCCTCCTAACAGTAGTCTCTCATTCTACTATAATAGACAAAATAGATATTTGAAAACATTCGCAAAAAAAACACTTCCAAAACCTTCAAAATGATACAAATTGAAATCCGTTAAAAGATGTGAAATAATAAATGCAACTACATATATTAAGTTTTCTAGGGTTCCGCATAATTGATTGATGGTCTGGTCCGAGAGAAAACCACAAATATTTTGTGACACGGAAGGATAAAAGCCTGGGAGATACTATTAAATAGTAATCTCTTTAGGCTTTTTTATTTTGAATGGAGGTAAGAAAAAATGAATATTCAATGGATCAAAGTACTCGTCGCGGCTGTATTCGAGGTATTTTGGGTTATTGGACTAGCCCACGCAAATGACGTATGGACTTGGACGGGTACAATCATCGCGATTATCATCTCGAACTATTTGCTAATTACAGCTGCCCAAACTTTACCAGCCGGGACGGTTTATGCAGTCTTTGTAGGCTTAGGTACTGCTGGGGCAGTTTTATCAGAAATCTTGTTTTTTGGCGAACCATTTAAACTGGCTAAAATCTTATTAATCCTATTATTACTTGTAGGTGTAATTGGTTTAAAGCTGGTTACAGATCAAGATGAGCAAATAGGAGCTGAAAACTAATGGCATGGGTGGCATTGATTTTGGCTGGACTATTTGAAACTTTCGGTGTTGCAATGATGAACCAATTGAGTAAAGATAAAAACTGGAAACCCCTTGCACTATTTATTCTTGGCTTTTGTATGAGTTTGTTTCTTTTACAATATTCCATGGACTACATCGCAATGGGTACAGCATATGCAATCTGGACAGGAATTGGTGTTGTAGGGGGCACCGTTGTAGGAATGATTTTTTACGGTGAGTCAAAGGATTTGAAGAGAGTGTTGTTTATATCAATTATTTTAATTTCAGCCATAGGATTAAAACTAATTGATGGATAGTTTACTTACAGATGGAAAGTATAATATTGATATACAATTTTACAGGGGTTGAAAGAATGGCAGAGAGATATCATTACTTTTTTGCAGTAAAGCTTCCAAATGAAGTGAAAGCCTTTATAGGGAATTGGATTGAGCGTAATAAAAGAGAATTTCCATTTAAACGTTGGGTGCATGAAGCAGATTATCATATTACACTGGCATTTTTAGGATTTGCTGAGGATGAAATGAAGGCAAAAGCTGTTGAATCGATGGCTACAGCTATTTCGGATATTCCGCCATTTTCTTTAACTTTAACTAAAATAGGAACATTCGGACCAGCGAAAAGCCCACGTATTTTTTGGACTGGTGTGAATGAGTCACAAGTTTTAAACGATTTACAAAAACAAGTGTATCAACATTGTATAGAGGCTGGATTTCAATTAGATAAGAAACCTTTTCGCCCACATATTACTTTGGCTAGAAAGTGGGAGGGAGAACAACCTTTTGAAAAAGGAACAGCTACCCCTATTGTCACGGAGGATGGTAAGGAAGTTTCATTTCAAATTAATGAAGTTGTACTGTATGAAACTCACTTAGATAAGGCCCCTAAATATAAAGAATATGCTGTTTTTCCTTTGATTAATAAAAAGTGATTCTTTCGTATGAAGAATCACTTTTTCAATATTTCTCTCCACACGATTTTGGTAATAGTACTCCTATAATTTATTAATAATTTTCTTGCATTGGAGACATATTTTATTTCGTATTCTATATATTAAAGTAAAGGAGTGAATAGTATGAGAATACCTGCGTTGCCACAACCGACAGAAACTAAGAAGATCCCAAGAAGAAATATAATTCATTATGTTAAAAAATTCTTTTATAACAAAATAGGGAAGAAGCGATCTTTTGTACGAATCCCACCTAGACATTAGCTGTTCTGTGCCAATCTTTGTTGCATAGAACAGCTTATTTTTTTATTTACCTAATAAAAAGGTCTCCTTATTAGGCCCCACTAAATATAAATCGTGCATTGCTCGAGTTAACCCGACATATAACAATTTTCGATCAATTGGTGTATCAAAATAGGGTGTTTCAAAGGCTACAATAATGACAGCATCGAATTCTAGCCCTTTTGCTAAGTAACTTGGAACGATTAGTAATTGGGTTTTACCAAGAACAGAATCCTCTTTTAAAACAGTTGCCTCAATTCCGAACGCATTCAATTGTTTTGAATATTGTGTAGCTTCTTTAGATGTTTTACAAATAAGGGCAATGGATTGATGTCCGCTTTGTAGGAGCTTTTCATAAATTTCTTGAATTACTTCATTGTTAAATTCTTCGCTTTGCACAAAAGTGGGAATATTGCCATGACGCACAACAGGTTCCACTAACGGAAGATCTTCATCCATTTTCGATAAAATCTTGTTTGCAACTTCCATTATTTCAATGGTTGTACGATAACTTTTTTGCAAGGTGAAATAGTTTGCCCGGGGAAATAAATCTAACACTGAATCCCATTCGGTAATAGAACGGTAACTGTGAATCCCTTGTGCTAAATCTCCAACCATCGTAAACATATCCGTTTCTAAACCAGCTTTTAATGCCGCTAATTGGAAAAGGCTATAATCTTGTACCTCATCGATAAACACAACACGCATTTTCCATTGATCGGGAATCCCTTTAATTTTTGCATGTAAGAAATATAGAGCAGCTAAATCTTCTACAGCCCATTGTTCTTTTTTATGATATTTAAGAAACTTTTCTTGTTCATCTATTGACCATTCAGGTGCAATTTCACTTAAAATAGTGCGGTCTGTCAAAAATTTACGGTAAAATGGTTTGATTTTTATCTTCTCAAATCTTCTCATGTAGGTTGAAGCCGTTGATTTAGCTTCTGCTTTAATCTTTGGCAAGCGCTCGTCCCGTTCATCAATAAATTTTGTTACCATCTCTCTTCTCTTATCTGGATCCCGAAGTCCACTAAGAGCTTTTCCAATCATATCCTCATAACGTTTATTTAACGTGTCAATAACTGATTTGGATTTCCTTTTGACCTCTGCTTGTATAATCTTCTTAATTCGCTCTAAACGCTTTTCAATAGGCATATAGGAAAATGCAATTAAGAACAGTTTCTTTAGATGACTACCTCGTATAATTTTATATTTTTCAATGGCTACATCTTCATCAAAAAGACTTGCTAAATGCTGTTCATGTATAGTTAAATAGCGCTCTAAAATCTCTCGGTAAAATAAAGTTCCCTTTATTTGAGGGATGTTAAAAGAGGGAAGCGTATCAAGCCCATCTTCAACAATAGCTTCTAGTTGTTCGTTAGGGTTTTGTAATTTTAACTTAATGCCCGTTGCATGTTGAACATATTCTTCATAGGTTGTTTGGCAAATGTGTTCAACACCAAGTTCGGGTAGAACATCCCCAATATATTCGATAAACAATTTGTTTGGTGCAAGAATCATTAGCTGCTCCGGGTTAAAGTGTTCGCCCATTGTATATAAAAAATAGGATATTCGATGAAGGGCAATTGTTGTTTTTCCACTTCCGGCAGCACCTTGGACGAGTATAGGTTGACGTAGATGAGCGCGGATAATTTCGTTTTGTTCTTTTTGAATTGTTGCGACGATTTCTGTTAATCGAACATCTGCTTTTCCGGAAAGTGCATCTTGTAAGAGCTCGTCATTTGTAGTTAAGTCCACATCTTGGAAACTTAATAGATTGCCATTTTCTATTTTATATTGGCGCTTTGAATAAAGATGTCCCGAATAAACTTCATCGCGAACAGGATATGTAATCTCCCCAAGGCGTCCATCGTAATACACATTGGCAACAGGAGAACGCCAATCTACAATAATAGGTTCAAATGTTTCGTTGTGAAATAATGATGTTTTCCCAATATATAGAAGTTCTTCTGCTTCTCCAGTTCTTTGAAAATGGATTCGGGCAAAGTAAGGTTTCTTTTTAACCGCTTCTAAGCTTTCCTTTTGATTAAGAGCTAATTCAAAAAAACGTGAATTGGTTAAAATATTAATGTAGCTATCACTGGAATCGATATATTCAAGGTTAGCCATGGATTCTTTAATTTTATCTTGAACAGCTTTTAAATCCCTTTGTGAAGCTTCAAGAATTTCATCCATATATTGTTTTGTGTATTCTAATCGTTTAACTTCTTTTTGAAATTCGAAGTGTTCTTTCTCAGCCATTATTTAACCCCCAATCTTTTTTAGTTTTCGTGCCTAAAATTTAGATATTAATCTTACTAAATTTCCCTTTAAAAGTGAAGTTTCACATTATATTCCTCCATTATTTTCAATTATAGGAACGTACTCCTAGTCAAATAGGAGTAGAAACTTGTATAATGAGAATGCAAGGTGATACACATTTAATCCATTTAGGAACATAATATAGTTATTAAATGGTAATCATAGTATTAATAGAAGACGAATTCTGGGGGTAGGTTTCTTGGAAAGTATAATTTATTCCACAATGGATTTAGAAAATGAAATATACAATCTGCGCAAACGTATGATCGAAATGGGAAGAAATAAAGGTCTACTTCACCCAGAGACCATTAAATGTAGTCAAGAATTAGATGAAATAATGAATCAATTTCAAAATGTAAAACCAAATTAAATTATAAGGAAGCTAGTTACTAATAAGTAATTGGCTTCTTATTTTTTTGGCTAGATAACAAGAAAAATATTCAAATGAATGTTTGACTATTTAAATGTTAGTGCATATATTATAGTCAAATGGATGTTTGAATATGAGGTGAAGCCAGTGGGCAAAGAAAAAGATTTATGTGAAGTGACATGTGTTGATGGAGAAAAGGTATCAAAAATTCAAAATAAATTAATAAAGGAACAACCAGTAGAGGTTGCCAAAATATTCAAAGCATTATCGGATGATACAAGAGTGAAAATTGCATATGCTTTATCTATTGAAGCTGAACTTTGTGTTTGTGATGTAGCAAATATTGTTGGAGCTTCCATTGCAACAGCATCTCATCATCTTAGATTATTACGAAATTTAGGGCTTGCTAAATACCGCAAAGAAGGAAAATTAGTTTTTTACTCATTAGATGATGATCATGTGAAAAAACTTATAGAAGTAGCTTTTGCACATCAAAAGGAGTTGGCAAAAGTTGAATGAAAGAAATGAGTGTGAAAAAACTGTTTACAGAGTCGAAGGGTTTTCATGTGCGAACTGTGCAGGGAAGTTTGAACGGAATGTAAAAGAACTCCCCGGCGTTCAAGATGCCAAGGTGAATTTTGGCGCATCAAAAATTAATGTTGTTGGTCATACAACAGTTGAAGAACTGGAGAAGGCAGGAGCGTTTGAAAAGTTAAAGATATATCCCGAAATGCCTAAACGACAAAAAGTTTATAGGGTTGAAGGTTTTTCCTGTGCCAACTGTGCAGGGAAATTTGAACGAAATGTAAAGCAATTGCCGGGCGTACAAGATGCAAAAGTAAATTTTGGTGCATCGAAAATAAGTGTATTTGGGGAAACGACTATTGAAGAACTAGAGAAAGCAGGAGCGTTTGAAGGGTTAAAAGTAACGCCAGATAAGCCTGCTAAAGAGGTAACTAAAACAACTGAGAAAATTCCACTATATAAAAAACATCAAGAACTAATTTTTTCTATCCTACTCATTGCTTTAGGCTACATTTCTTCATATATAAATTGGGAAACCAATGTAATTACAATATTATTGTTCTTATCAGCTATTGTCATCGGGGGATTTTCTCTTTTTAAAGTGGGTATTCAAAATCTAATACGGCTTGATTTTGATATGAAAACACTGATGACCGTGGCCATAATCGGTGCAGCCATTATCGGAGAATTGGCTGAAGGAGCAGTTGTAGTTATCCTTTTTGCTATTAGTGAGGCTTTGGAGCGCTATTCGATGGACAAAGCGCGGCAATCGATTCGTTCCTTAATGGATATTGCACCAAAAGAAGCACTTATAAGACGTCACGGTCAAGAAATGATGGTGGCCGTTGAAGACATTGCAATTGGGGATATCATGATAGTGAAGCCAGGGCAGAAAATTGCGATGGATGGAACCGTTGTTAATGGAAGTTCTATCGTAAACCAAGCCGCTATTACAGGAGAATCAGTTCCAGTAGCTAAAAAAGTAAACGATGAAGTTTTTGCTGGTACTCTTAATAAAGAAGGCTTACTAGAAATTCGCATTACTAAATTAGTTGAAGATACTACGATTTCTAAAATAATTGAACTTGTGGAAGAAGCACAAGCAGAACGAGCACCATCTCAAGCTTTTGTCGATAAATTTGCGAAATATTATACCCCAATCATCATGGTTATTGCTGCTTTAGTTGCAATCGTTCCACCACTTGTGTTTGCTGGGGATTGGGCAGATTGGATTTACCAAGGTCTATCCGTACTTGTTGTAGGTTGTCCGTGTGCATTAGTAATCTCTACACCAATTTCGATTGTATCTGCCATTGGAAACGCTGCTAAAAAGGGAGTGTTGATTAAAGGCGGCATTTATTTAGAAGAAATGGGGAATCTGAAAGCAATTGCTTTTGATAAGACAGGCACAATTACAAAAGGAATTCCGGTTGTAACAAATTTCGAATTACTTAATACGGAGGATAATGAAGAACAAATTTTATCGTTTATAGCAGCTCTTGAAATTCGTTCGGGTCATCCACTTGCTAGTGCAATAGTAAAAAAAGCAGAAGATCAACAAATTACTTATTCAAATATTAAAGTAGTGGATTATGTCTCCCTAACCGGGAAAGGTGTGAAGGGAACGATCAACGGGGTTACTTATTACATTGGAAGTCCAATACTTTTTGAGGAATTTTCTTTGCTGGACAGTGAAATTATGCAGCATATCGTTCACCTTCAAAACCAAGGCAAAACCGTCATGCTTTTTGGTAATAAACAAAAGTTATTAGCAATGGTTGCCGTTGCTGATGAAGTGCGTGAAACAAGTCATAACGTTTTAAGTGCATTGCATGAACTAGGGGTTAAAAAAACAGTAATGTTAACTGGTGACAATACAGCTACAGCCGAAGCAATTGGGAGAGCTGTAGGGATTTCTGAAGTAAAAGCCGAACTTATGCCAGAAGATAAGTTAAGATATATAAAAATGTTAAGAAATGATATTGGAAAAGTAGCAATGATTGGGGATGGAGTAAATGACGCCCCGGCATTAGCAGCCTCAACAGTAGGGATTGCTATGGGTGGAGCAGGTACTGATACAGCATTGGAAACAGCAGATGTTGCATTAATGGCTGATGATTTAAGTAAACTACCTTTCACCATCAAATTAAGTCGTAAAGCATTAAGAATTATTCAAACAAATATTACATTTTCATTAGGAATTAAATTACTTGCCTTATTGCTAGTTGTTCCAGGTTGGTTAACTCTATGGATTGCCATTTTTGCAGATATTGGCGCAACACTACTAGTATCATTAAATAGTATGCGGTTGATGGGGGTTAAAGAGTAACTTATTTTAGTTGAAACTTTTAAGAAAATGAATCGTAAATATATTATGTTGCAATTATGGAAAAATCTATTTGCAAGAAGGAGCAAGTATCTATTTTGTATCACTGATTGAAAAAGTTATTATTTATAGTCTACTTTATTACCCTTGTGGAAGCATATTACTCCACTCTTTTTATAGAGCCTAAGATGCCTCCTAGATTACAAACTCAAAATGCTCAAGTTTCTATCCAACCTACTATTTCTCTGGTGCAGATGCGGTAGCAAAGATTAATAAGTAATACAAAAGCGTTGTTCTTAATTGAATAACGCTTTTTAATTGGATTAAAATGGATATAATGGGGGGATACAATTGAAGTTACTTGATAAGCTGATAGAGCAAGCAAAAAACCCAAACGGTATTTTAGGTTCGGTTATGTTAAAAATTATGAATAAAGCTCATATTGAAATGAATAGGTGGGCTTTAGAGAAAATTAAGGTACAGGAAGATGCTGTTATACTCGATGTAGGTTGTGGAGGGGGAAAAACACTGCAACTTTTATCGAAATTGCATACAACTGCACAAGTTTATGGAATCGATTACTCGGAACAGGCAGTGAAAGATTCCATTAGAGCAAATCAAGCTGAGGTAGAAGTGGGGAAAATACACGTTCAACAAGCGAGCGTCACGAACATCCCATTTTTAGAAAGTACTTTTGATATTATCACGGCATTCCAAACTCATTATTTTTGGACGGATATGGAAAATAGCGTAAAAGAGATATTTAGAGTTCTGAAAAAAGACGGATCATTCTTCATTATTTCGGAAATATATAAAATCAATTATCATATGAAAGTCTATAAAACAAACGATGAAATGAAACATTTATATAAAGAAGTAGGATTTAACACAGTAGAATTTTACGAACATCCTAATAGAAAATGGATTTGTATTAAGGGCATTAAATAAAAAAAGTAGCTATGACCAAAACTTTGGTGATAGCTACCTTTTAACTACGATGTCACTTTTTTTGGAAAGATAATGTAAGATAAGCTGATGACACCATCAATTAATAACACTAAACCCCATACTCTCCAAACACCAGTTAAAGCTTCAATCCCTTGTGAACCAACAAAAGTAATCATTCCCCAAAACAGCAAGCTTCCTATTGTAAAGGCAGTAGCGTGTCTTGCCCACATCTTCATCTCATGAATACCTTTTGCTATGCCGGTTAATGTCTGTTTATTAGATGCTTTCTTTAAGAACCATGTTTGGAACTTCTCATCTGCCCAAGCAATCATTGTTTTTCCGTATGCTATGGATACCCCAATATAAATGACGGATATTCCGTGTGCGGTAGTAGCAGTTGCACCATTTCGTAAATCTATAACGGTCAAAGCAACTAGTGCAAGGTCGATGAATGGGGTCATAAGGAAAAATAAAATGCTTACTTTTTTCCACTGCAACACATATCTAGAAAAGAGTCCTGCAATAATCACAATCCAAAATGCAACTTCAGCAGTAATAATCCATTTTATCATGTTAAAACTCCTTTTTATTTTATTTAATACGTTTGTATTAAAATAATAACACGTCATTTTAAATAATACAAGTGTACTATTTAAAAAATGAGTTATAATATAGTCATGCCAAAAATAGTGAATCATGAAGAAAGAAAAGCGTTAATTGCAAAAGCTACGTGGAATGTTATAGCTAGAGATGGGCTTGGTGGGGCTTCTGTTCGTTCAATAGCAAAGGAGGCGAATCTTTCATTAGGTGCAGTTCGACATTACTTCAATACACAAGAAGAGTTGCTGGAGTTTGCCATGCAATTAGTCGAAGAACAAGCAACGGACAGAATTATGGAGCATGCAAAAGAGTCACTACCACCGAAAACAATTACATTGAACATGTTAATGGAGCTCATTCCACCAGAGAATCGAGTTGTTGAAATGCAAGTTTGGTTAGAATACATCTCCTACAAACTAAGAAAAAAAGAGTTAAAAGAAGACTCTGTTCATCAAGGAATTGTTTTAATCATGAATAGGCTGAATGATGCAGGGCTTTTGAAAGCGGAAGTCAATTTAGAAGAAGAGATTATTCATTTACACGCATTAATTGACGGAATAGCATTGCATCTTTTAATGGGCTTTGTCACGATTGGGAGAGATAGAATTCGTGCTTTAATCGAAAGGGAATTGGATCGAATTTTTACATAATTATGAGAGGAAGGTATGTATGAAAATTTTTGCTCACCGGGGTTATTCTGCGAAATATCCTGAAAACACGATAGCGGCTTTTCAGGCAGCTGCTCAATTACCGATATATGGTGTGGAATTGGATGTACATTTAACAAAGGATAATCAAATAGTCGTAATCCACGATGAAACCATTGATCGCACATCAAATGGTAGTGGTTTTGTAAAAGATCTAACTTTAGAGCAACTTCGTAAATTTGATTTTGGTTCTTGGCTTGGGGAGGAATATGCCGGTGAGAAAATCCCGACATTATCTGAAGTATTGGCTTTATTTTGCAAAACAAATCTAATGGTGAACATCGAATTGAAATCGGATATTTTTGTATATGCCGGTTTGGAAGAAAAAGTTTTACAAGAGGTGAGTACATTTGGAATGCAGGATCAAATAATCATTTCTTCATTTGATCATGAAGCGGTGAACCGAGTTGCTCGCCTTGCACCGAATGTTGAAAACGCAGCTTTGTTTGCCAATATGATATTAAATGTAGTGGATTACCAAAAAACAATTCCCACAAAGGCACTCCATGTTGCTTTACCAACTGCAGTTCGCAAACCCGTTCTAGAGGCTATTAAAAAGAATTCAGTTGTTCGCGTGTATACCGTAAATGAGATTGACCATGCAGAAGTGCTCTTAAATATCGGGGTCGATGCGATTTTTACGGATGAACCGGAGAAGATGCTAGAGTTTATGAAGTTACGAGGTCGGTAAACCTTTCCAACCATTTCCTGCTTTAGACGAAATGGCTGGTCTTGCATAGGGATGAAGATTTCGCTCTTGTAATGCTTGAAAACATCCTTATTCTGGTAACTCATATTCTGTTTTTTCGTGACTTTTCTTGAACTAAGGCATTCAACTTTTTTAAATACGCATTTTCCATTTCTAGACGTTCTATCTCTGCTTTCAGTGCTTTAATTTTGCGTTCTTCCTCGGTGTCTTTTATTTGCTTATTATTTTCATTTTTCATAGATGAAAGCTCCTAATTTTTTTGATTATTTAGTCTGTGCGATTTACATCCACTATAAATTATTGTGTATAACTTGTACATTACAGAACTACGATTTTAAACTCCATAATAGTATATAAGTTAATGAAATTCTGCTCCAGAGTCCCAATTTTCTTTTACTCTCCGGCACACCGTTAAAACGCGCTGGAAAAAATTGTTTCAGCACATTGATGAAAATAAAAACAGCAAAAGAAATTAGTAAAAACGGTCATCATCACACTAATGAATATAAAAAAATATTTATTGAAAACTGTATTCATCACAACACTGAAACAAACCGTAAAAGAAATTTAATAAAAAATATTTATAGCTGCAATGACAACACGTGACTCAAACAAATCCAACAAAAAAAGTAACAAATAAAAAACCGGGCATGAACTTAAGCCCGGATTACCATTTCGCTACATGTTCCTCTATACAGCCCAACATTTGTTGGATGAATAGGGTTTCTCCATTATCTAGTTTAATTTGACCGCTATAGTAGCCGACCATTTGATGGATTTCTGATTTGACCAGTTTTGCATTTGTTTCAGAAACGCGCTCAAAGAATGGGTGGAACGTTAACATCACTTGATCTGTAAATTTCGTAGTGATGTACCACGGTTTCATTAAGCTAGAACGGTCATAAGTGAAAATAACGTCTTCGTGGATTTTTGTCATGTGTCCATTAACGAACACCGCGTTTTCCGTCATTCCGGTTCCGTCCGTCCATTTCCCACCAAAATTAATGCCGATTCGCTTATCACGAATTCGTTGGGAAGCCATACCCCAGTTCCATATCGCTTCTCGTGGCCAAACTCCACGCCCGAAATCCAAAACTGTAAAACAATCCTCAAGATTAAAATTAAACATTCGATTTCCAATACGCACAAAACCACTTGTAGGCAATGTATGATGTTTTGCAGTGAATTGGAAACTTTGACGATTCCAAGGCACAACCACATTTAACGTATCATCATCTTTTGGATGCTGGATAATTAGCTCTGTTTGCAGCGATTCATTATCGAAGTTATTTGATGATATATTTAAAAACGTTTGATTTTGAAAATGTGTAATGTCTAGATTTATCTCATTATTTGAAAAACATAAAGGTTCCAACACTTTTGTGGGCATTTTTAGTTTGCTGCCGATTCCGAGTGGTATTGTAACCGTCTTTTCATAAAATCTTTGCGTTTCATATTCTAAAAAATAGATGGAACAAAGAGCAGCATAATCAAAATGACAAACAGTAACTGAAAATAAAATTTCCTCACCATACACACACCAGTAATTCCATTTCTTTTTCCGTAAAAAGTGGCCAGTTAAATTGCAATCAATAATTGGTTTTCGAGCATAACCAATAGCCTCAGGATTTAGATTGCCCTTTTTGTCACAAAGCATTGTAAAGCTCACTATTTCTTTTTCAGCGTGCTGCGTCAAAGCCAACATCCTCTCACTCACATTCTATCTATTCTATGTTTCCTATCTATTGGAAGTAATATGATAGTCCTTTGTAAAATATATCGTTTAATGTGCATTTGTAATAATTAAAATAAATAAATTTAGATACCCGAATTTTCATTAAATTTATTGTATCAAAAAATTAGCAGTGTTGCTTAAAATAGGAATCTTCTTTCAATTTCAAAATTGTAGAAAGTTAAAAATCCAAGATGCATAGGATAAATAAAGGAGGTCAAAAAATTACAACCTATTATAACCGTAGTGCGGCTGTACAGTATGCTCGAACTTGGTGGAATGGGAGAAATCCGAATTACCCTGCATTTCAAGATGATTGTACAAACTTCATTTCTCAATGTTTGCGTGCAGGGGGGGCCCCAATGTCAGGTTATCCAAATCGTGCTCGAGGATGGTGGATCACGGATGGATGGAAAAGCGGGCGCAATGTAGGAGGATATTTTTCAAATGAAACATGGAGTTATAGCTGGTCAGTATCCAATAGCTTACGTTGGTATTTAGAGAATGCAAGGACGGGACTAACGGCGAAACGAGTTCAATCACCGTCTGAGTTAGAAATAGGCGATGTAATATTTTATGATTTTCAAGGAGACGGACGTATCGATCATAGTACGATTGTGACGAGTATTGTAAATGGAGTTCCCTTTATCCATGCACATACTGTAAATAGTGCAGATCGGCATTACGACTATTCGAATTCATATGCTTATACCCCAAATATAAAATATTACTTTTTTAAAATAGATGATGTTTTCAACTGAAAATTGCAAATTGTAAGCAATATTTAAAATCCCAAATATTTATGTTAAGGTTAAATTGATATAACCATTACAATACGTCTAGATTTTAAGATAAGGAGAGACACAATAATGAACGAACAATCGTTATCTGTAAGGGAAGCAATTATCGGGAGACGTTCAATTAAAAAATTTAACGGCCAACCAGTAGATCGAGATGATTTAATGCGAATCATTGATGATGCTGTATGGGCACCGAATCATCAAAACAGAGAACCTTGGCGATTAGTCGTAGCGTGTGGAAAAGAGATTTTCCAACTATATAAACTATTGCGTGATACAACTATCCCTAAATGGAAAGAGCTTACGGATGAAGCACTAGATAAACAAATGCAAAAGTTTACGACTGTTGGGGCTTTTGTTTTTGTAATTGTCCCTGAAGACGTTCGCCAAAAACAAAGATTAGAGGATTATGCAGCAGCAAGTACATTTATTCAAAATATCCAGCTTCTTGCTTGGGATTACGGAATTGGATCCTGTTGGAAAACTCCAGATTTTTTAGATGCGCCAACGTTCCGTGAAGCAATTGGTGCTAAACCTGGAGAGCGGATTATTTCAATGCTTCAATTAGGTTATTTTGATGAACTTCCTAAAGCGGTAGAGCGCAAAAAAGCGAAAGAAATTGTGACGATTTTCGGAAAATTGGATGAAGAAGAAGAGAAAGAAGTATAAAGAGTTGTTCAATTAATTATATTGATATATTTTTTGCGGTGTGTAAATACTCGTTCTAACATCGATATTTTAAAGATACACCTTATAATTTTTTTATTGTATATCTAATAATTTTTTTAAGTACCTCACTTTTTTAAAATAGGTAAATTTGAGGAAATAAATTGAAAAACAGTTTAAAATTAAACGCAAGGACACTACTCGTCTTTGCGTTTTTTATATATACAACTGAAGAGAAGGGGAAGCACATTGTCAAAACACTTGATGGAAAAGTTGGGGAATTTAGTTGGGAATAAACGTTCTCGCTGGGTAACCCTCGTTGTTTGGATTTTATTAGTCGGAATTTTATCGATGTCATTTCCACAAATAAATAGTGTTGAAAATTTTAGTGGCAGTGACCTACCTGAAGATGTAATGAGTGAACAGGCGAATGCTATTTTAGAAGAACAATTCCCATCAGATTCAGGGATACCATTACTAATGGTTTGGTATAAAGAAGCTGGGCTAGAAATTGGTGACATACAAGGCATTCAGAAGGTTTATAAAGAGTTAGCAAGTGATCCTTTAGAAGGACAAACGACACTTCCGCCATTTGGTGATCTCCCACCTGAAGCACTTTTAACCAATGTTTCTGAAAATGGCGCTTCAATCGTAACACCAGTATTCTTTGATGAAACATTAGATTCAGAAGTTATCAAAGAAAACCTCGCAAAAATTAAAGATATTACTGATGAGGCAATTGGTGAAAATCCATATAATACAAATTTAGAAGATGATGTTTTGCATGCTCGTTTTTCAGGTCCAGCAGGGATTTCTGTTGATGCAACAGATTTATTTATGCAAGCGGACGTTAAACTGTTAATTGCTACAGTCATTTTAATTTTAGTATTGTTAATCGTCATTTACCGTTCGCCAATTTTAGCAATCACCCCAATTCTTGTAGTCGGTATTGCATATGGCGCTATTAGTCCATTACTAGGATGGTTTGCTGAAATTGGTTGGATCAATAAAGATGCGCAGGCAGCATCAATTATGACCGTATTATTATTTGGTGCAGGAACGGATTATTGTTTATTCTTAATTACGAGGTATCGAGACAAATTACAAGAAGTAGAGAATAAATATTTAGCGCTGAGCTTAGCAATGAAAGAATCAGGTGGGGCTATTTTAATGAGTGCGCTAACTGTTTTCATCGGCTTGGCTACATTAGGTTTAGCAAACTTTGGAGCATTTGAACGTTTTGCAGTGCCATTTAGTTTTGCTATTCTTGTAATGGGAATTGCAGCGTTAACTGTCTTACCTGCAATATTAGCTCTTATGGGTCGTGTAGCATTCTTCCCGTTTGTGCCACGTACGGAAGAAATGGAACGTAAAAGGGCACAGGAGAAAAATAAACCATATAAAGAACCGAAGCCAAAGCATCCAATCATGTCAAAAATCGGTGAATTCGTAACGGAAAAACCATGGTTGGTTATTATCGTGACGATGGTGGTTCTTGGAGGGTTAGCTTTAACTTCTACACAAATTAAATACAATTATGATTTATTATCTTCATTCCCAGAAGATATGCCTTCTAGAGAAGGGTTTGAAATTATTGCAGAAAACTTCTCCCCGGGTGAACTAGCACCAGTGCAAATTCTTGTGGATACAAAAGGTGAAGATATTAATTTAACGAAACAAATTGAGTCTCTTTCATATATTGATTTAGTCCATGAACCTGTAACAAGTGAAAGAGACTCAAACATTCAACTTTATGAAGCAGATTTAAATGTGAATCCTTATTCCAATGAGGCAATGGATTGGATCCCTATATTAAAAGAGGATATGAAAACAATGCTTTCTGGGGCAGGTGTTGACGATGCAGATGAAAGTTATTGGATTGGTGGGGAAACAAGTTCACAAGTAGATAAAAAGGCTGTTCAGGAACGAGATGAATCGATAATCCAACCCGTAATGGTAGTTATTATTGCGATTTTATTACTTGTTTACTTGCGCTCGATACCAGCTACAATCTACTTAGTTGGAACGGTTCTAATTTCATTCTTTGCAGCATTAGGATTAGGATGGTTAGTGTTAACTACATTCTTTGGAGCAGAGTCTATAGCAAGTGCTCTACCTCTGTATTCCTTTGTCTTCCTAATAGCACTTGGGGAAGACTATAACATCTTTATGATTTCGGAAGTGTGGAATAATCGAAAAACACAAAGCTTAAAAGATGCAGTTAAAAATGGGGTAACACAAACTGGCTCAGTAATTACGTCAGCCGGGTTAATTTTAGCAGGAACCTTTGCCGTATTAGCCACATTACCAATTCAACTACTCGTACAATTTGGTGTTATTACGGCAATTGGAGTATTAATTGATACATTTATCGTACGTCCATTATTAGTTCCGGCTATAACGGTCGTATTAGGTCGCTTTGCATTCTGGCCAGGAAAGTTGTTTAAGAAAGAAGATTAAAGTAAATGAGCTTATTCATATCCTTAGGGTGTTGAATAAGCTTTTACTTTTAAGAAAAGGATGTATAAAGATAAGCAAATTAACGATAACTGAACTGAAAAAGAATTAAAACAACTTGACCAAAAACAACTGATTGGACTAATTACCGATCTTTATAAACTGAATGATGATGTAATACAATTCAATAGAGTGGACAATTGATTAGGAAGAATAGTTCAATAAGTGAGGAGAAATTAATGAAAATTATTGAAAAGGCAATCAATTTTGCAGCAAAAGCTCATGACGGACAGATGAGAAAGTCGACAAATGTTCCATATATCACTCACCCGTTTGCAGTAGGTATGCTTTTACAACAATTGAACTGTTCAGAGGAAGTAATTGCTGCTGGAATTTTACATGACACAATAGAGGATACAGAGGCAACCTACGAACAACTAGTTCAGGAGTTTGGTGAAAAAATTGCTAACTTTGTACAAGCGGCATCAGAACACGATAAAAGTCTCCCATGGGAAGAACGTAAACAACATACAATACATTCCCTCGCTAGCGCTTCTTTAGAGGAAATCCAAATCATCATAGCGGATAAACTACATAATTTACGTTCTATTCGTGAGGAACTCGAAAGCCAAGGGGATGTCGTGTGGTCTAGATTTAATCGAGGAAAGGCACAACAACACTGGTATTACAGCAGTATTGTAAAAGCTGTTTTACACCGTAAAGAGGAATATCAATTAATTGAGCAACTAGAAGAAGAAGTCCAAGCAGTATTTGGATAAAGGAGGGATTTCTAATGGATGATCTAAATTCATTATTTCGCAAAAGAATTGGCATTTCTGCAAATGAGGAAATTACATTTGAAACTTTAAATTACATTCTTGAACAAACGGCGCAAAACATCCCTTTTGAAAACTTATGTATCATTAATAACAAAACGAATGACATCACAAGAGAGAACATGACTAATAAGATTCTAGTAAAAAATGAAGGCGGACTTTGTTATGAGTTAAACTCTATTCTGTATTTCTTTTTAATCGAAAATGGTTTGAATGCACACTTGGTAAGGGGAGTTGTCTACGATAATGTTCATCATGAGTATGTAGCCCTTGGAAGAACTCATGTAACGATTCTTTTAACACACGAAAAACAAACATTCCTAGTCGATACCGGCTTTGGAGGGAATTTGCCATTAAAACCTGTGCCTCTATCCGGGGAAACGGTAACTTCTAATAATGGGAAATTTCGAATCAAAAAAGTAGATAGTGAACACGGGGACTATTGTTTGGAAATGAAATTGAAACATAAGGATACAGATTGGAAAATAGGATATGCCTTTGATTCTAGGGAGCTGATAAATGATGTATCTCAGTTTAATGAAATTCAAACGATTATCGCAGAGCACCCAAAATCGTCTTTTAACAAAAATCCTTTAATTACACGGCTTACTCCAGATGGAAATATCACCTTAACGAATTCTTCATTTACAGAGTGGCATAATGGAACCCTGACAAAAGTGGAAATTGATGATCCCGCTTTTAAAGATTTATTGAAAAAGCATTTTGGTTTATAGAAAAGAGTAGCATGAAACTACTCTTTTATTTTTGGCTAAAAGCAATTTTTAACCCGATAACAGTAAACAGACATCCTTGAATAATATTAATTTTTTTAGACAATGTAGTACTTTTGCGTAGGTAATTACCAACCTGTCCAGCAAAGATACTGATGAATGTGAATATGACCAAAGTTTGCACTAAAAATAAAATTCCATAGACAAGCATTTGAAAGGATACATTACCATTTTCATAGTTAATAAATTGCGGGAAAAATGCTAGAAAAAACAAAGAAACTTTTGGGTTTAGTAGATTCATAATAACGCCTTTTTTGTATAGAGATTTGTAATCTAAAAGATCTTCGCTATTAAGGCTAAAACTTGAACTCTTTTCTCTAAAGGACTTAAATGCTAGGTATAACAAGTATGCTGCTCCAACATATTTAACGACTGTAAAGGCAAAAGCTGATTGATAAATAATGGCTGTAATTCCGATTGTGGCAGCTGTAATATGCCCTAATAATCCTGTACAAAGACCCAATGTAGTATAAATACCTGCGCTCTTTCCTTTAGCAATACTTTGCGCCAAGGTAAACAAGTTATCTGGGCCCGGCATGATAGTAAGAACGATTGCTGCACCTAAAAAAGATAAAATTGTTAGAAAATCCACAGTTAGTCCTCCTATTTTTCAAAAAACTTTTCTCTTTCTATTGCAATCCATCGATCTAAATCTTCATTACTACCTTTTACAATCCGATTAACTAACACATCATGCCATATATAATCTTCAAGTAAATAAATATGAACGGGATCATTTGTGTAAAAGGCTAAGTTTCGTGCTTCTAAAGAAGGTCCATAAATCATTTCTTGTGCATCAATTGATAAAATAAACCAATGTTCACTAGTTAGAGCTTCTGTAAATTGAGTTGGGCGATGGGTTTCTATAGTGCTAACCGGGTTATTCACATGAATTGTGAGTCCTTTGATATCAATATGTTTCGCCGCTTCTTCTAAATCTTCTTTCAATACATCATACATATCATCCCACATGGAGATAATAATTCGCTTTTTTGCTTTCTTTAATAAGGTTTGGCAATAGCTTATGATCATTTCAGGGTCTTTCAATGTCATAACCCGGTTTGTTGAGAGATTTTCAATTTTTTCTACCTCTTTTAAGGAAACACTAATGTCTTGAAAATTTTGAATCCAACTTGATTGAACTTTTTGTAAAAAAACGTCTACAGGTAGGGGGGAGTACTGAATTGATTCATCAATTTCTTCCTTAATCACGATTCCTTTTTCTACGAGAACATCTAATATTTCATAAATGCGGGAACGAGGTACTCCTGAATCTTTACTCACTTGATAAGCTGTTACCGTCCCTTGCTTTACAAGCGAGATATATGCCTTTGCTTCATATTCATTAAAATTCATATTTTTTAATTGTTGTATTAAATTCTTCACTCCAAATCCCTCCAGAACGAATTTATTAATCCTATCATACCAAAAATTAATAGAACTATTTACAAAAAGCGAAAATTTAGTTACTATTCGAGTAGTAACTAGAGGGAGTGGTCCTATGTTAGGAGATTTAGATATCTCAATCGTCATGATCTTAATTGTTTTTGGATTTTTAGGAGCATTTATTAATTCAATCGTTGGTGGTGGAGGATTGATTACATTACCTGCACTCTTATTTGCTGGACTACCACCTGCAACAGCTATCGCCACGAATAAGCTTGCAGCAACATTAGGAAATTTAACGAGTATGTTGACATTTTTACGCGCTGGAAAAATTGACTTTAAATTAATAGGACCAATTGTGCCGCTCGTATTTATTGGTTCAATGCTTGGGGCATTCACTGTAAATTTTATTTCACCTGATTTACTTAAGCCGCTTATTTTCATCATGTTAGTCGTTGTTTTAATTTACACAATCATGAAGAAAGATTGGGGCAGTATTGAAAAACGACGAGAAATGACAAAGAAAAGCAAAGCGATTTTTCTGGGTGCGCTAATTGCAATTGGCTTTTATGACGGTTTTTTAGGACCTGGTACAGGCTCATTTATAATTTTTGTTTTTATCATAATGGGATTTGATTTTATACAAGCCTCAGGAAATGCTAAGTTGCTTAATTTCACAAGTAATTTCGCAGCACTAATTATGTTTTTGTTTCTTGATGCAGTGAATTATTCTTATGGCTTGATTATGGGGATATCGATGGTTATGGGGGCATTTGCCGGAGCGAAATTTGCATTAGGACGTGGAACGAAATACGTTCGCTATATCTTTATTTTTGTAACATCTCTTCTTATTATAAAAAATGGTTATGATTTTATAATGGAGAAAATTTATTAATATACGAACTTTAGGGCGCTTATCAGTAGAAATGATAAGTGCTCGTTTTTATATCTTACAGTGTTTAGTCTCATAATAAGGGAAAATAACCTACAGGAGGCAGTAGTTTGTTTAGAAAAGTAATATTATGTCTGGTGTGTGCATTGGTTTTACCTCCAATGCTTTTCCTAAGGGCTGATGTTACGCACAAACTTAACATTGGTGAAGTGAATTCAATTCAAGTAAAACGTTTAGTAGGGGAATCCCGGACATTTCAAATAAATGATGGTTATGAAGAGATAATAATTAATAAAGTAATTAATTGGATTAACACATCAATTGCTACCAATGGAAGGGAAATTAGAGCATATAAATCCCCTGTGAAACTGTTTATAACAATGAAAAATGGGGATATAGCACAAATTGAACCGTTATTTAGATGCGATACTAATAATGGTAAAACAGAATGTGCAATAGTTGATGGGCAGGTTTTATATACTCAAAGTAACTTGAAAATTCCACTAATGTCACAAGATTTGTATGATTGGCTCTTAGTCGGATGGAAATATGAAAGTTATGGAGCATCTAAAGAAGAGTTACTTTCTGAGACATTGTATTTCCGGTATTATACTCATCTTGACGAGAAATACGCAGATTTTATAATGTGTCCTAAAATCGAAAGTATTGAAAGAATAGAAGGTGCACTTCGAAGTCATATAATTCAAGCCAGTGCATTAAATTATGGAGCACATCACGGTAATGTTCTCTATGATCGGATTCGATTTACAATATCTGATACCCAAGAAAACGGTATTAAAATAACAAATGTTTCTATAGAAAAAGGCATTTCAGAAATGGAAAGTCTTATTCAATGTAGAAGGGAAAATTAACACATTTACAAATTTCGATATCTTCACTAGAAATATAGAAGTATTTCCCGAGAAATGTTTTATTTTGCGATAAATATCGAAAATCATTTTACAAAAATTGAGTACCACACCTTATTGGACTATGGTAGAATCTTCTAGATAATTCGTAAGAGGAGATAAATATGAAAGCTAAAGTATTCATAATGATTATGCTTTTTGTACTGTTTTTGGTAGGGTGTGATTCAGAAGAGGAAGTCGATCGGAAAGTACAAGATCATATAATGGAAACGTATGGATTTGAAGTTGACATAACTTACCGAGAGTCACTTAATGAAGGCAATATGGGGGATCGCATTTACCAAGTACAACGCAAAGATGACCCGAAAGTAGAGTTTACAGTGGACCTAATGGGGATGTGGGAAACAAAAATAGCAGGAGATAACTATGAAATTCAAGAGGAAGCCTTCTTTATCGGGGAAAAGTTCGTAAAAAAATATGAAAACGAATTATCTAAATTAAAAATTTCAAATGTAGTTTTTAGGAAAAGTAGTGGCCTGTATATTGAAACAAGTTACAATTCTACAATCTCCAACTTTAAAGAAGAAACATTACAACCTTTGATGGAGTTTATAAACTTATTGAATAGTTATAAGGAGTCGGAAAAATTTGAGGATAATTATGCCGAGCTAGATATTAACTATTCTAATGATAAATCAGTTCAATTAACTCAAATTCACGAAATTAAAACATTGGGACAATTAAAAGAACAACTTTATCAAGATTTGGATATATCAAATGAATCATTAAAAGCAAAAGATGAAGAGTTATTTATTGAATTAGAAAATGACCTAAGAAAGTTAGGCTATCAATATGAATATGGATTAAACAGTGATGATCCGAGATTTGAATCTTTTGGCTGTTTTCAAGAGTTCTATGAAAATGGTGAATGTAATGAAGGATATCGGATGTATTTAAAAGGTGATAGTTTGGAAAAAGATAAAATTTTTGAATTGATTCAGTTTTTAAATAGCCACTCATCCCTTATTTTCCAAGATGTTATTATCTCAAATTCAAAGGATGAAAGAATTATATTTGAAGATATAAAATTAATTAAAAGTATGGCAGACATCGATACTGTATACTCTGGTGTAAATGAATCGTTAGGAAAAACCATTTTAAACTAAGGGGTTAGATATGACAATTGTAAACAGATTAGCCACACAATTAGATAGAAGAGATGAAGAGCCGAATATTGAGCTAGCACAAGAACTAGTAAGAGAAAATAATATTGAAGGCATACATGAAATTATTCACAATCTGACAAACAAAAACAAAAAGATTCAACAAGATTGTATCAAAGTGGCATATGAAATAGGGAATTTGAAACCGAAACTAATCTCTCAATATGCACCTACCTTTATCACATTATTAAAAAGCCCAAATAACCGGTTAGTTTGGGGTTCAATGCAAGCATTAGCAATAATCGCTAAAGAGGTGCCAGAGATTTTAATGGAACAAGTGCATTCCATAAAACTAGCAATAAAAAATGGTTCAGTTATCACTGTAGATAAAGGCGTTCTTACTTTGGCTTTACTAGCTTCTATAAATAAAGAAAACAATGAAAAAATCTTTCCGTTTTTAATGGATCACTTAAGGACATGTCGAACTAAGGAAATCCCACAGCATTCAGAAAGTATTATGATTGCGGTAACAGACTCTAACAAAGAAGAATTTCTAAACATATTACAAGAACGAGAACAATATTTAACAAAACCTCAACATAAGAGGGTAGCGGCTATAATAAAACAATTCACAACATAGGAGTTACAAAATGAATTTGAGACAACAAATTGAACAGTACACACCATTTAACGCACAGGAAACGAAAGATCAACAAATGTTATTAAGATATATGGATACATTCGATAACTTATTAACTCGTGAAAATGAATTTGCACACTTCACTGCATCAGCATGGCTTGTAAATGACGATTTTTCCAAAGTATTAATGGTGTATCATAATATTTATCAATCATGGTCTTGGGTTGGTGGGCATGCTGATGGAGATGCAGATTTACTTCAAGTTGCATTGAAAGAAGCAAAAGAAGAAACGGGATTATCTAAAATATCCCCTGTAAGCGAGGACATTTACTCGTTGGAAATTTTAGGTGTACCCGCTCATGAAAAAAAGGGGAAACATGTTGCAACACATATCCATTTAAATGTTACCTATTTATTACAAGCGAGTGAAAATGAACCCATACAAATAAAGGCTGATGAAAATAGTGATATCAGATGGTTTGGACTAAATGATGCAATTGAAGCAAGTACTGAACCAGAAATGAAAGTAGTTTACAGAAAACTAAATCACAAACTTAAGAATTTACTTTAACGTGAGGTATCTAAATGGATACCTTTTTTTATTTCATACTTAATACCCTTCACTTTTAAGGAAATTAGTCTATTATATGAATTAATAGAATTTTTACACAATTTTGTCGAATTTCTATTATGTGAAAATAAAGGGGGATTACTCATGGGGAAACAATATAGAGCAACTACCATGTCAACGAAAGGAATGGTAACAACTCCACACTATTTAGCATCACAAGCAGCGTTGTCAATTTTACAGAAGGGTGGAAATGCGATTGAAGCAGCAATTGCAGCAGCTTCAACAATTGGAGTAGTCTATCCTCATATGAATGGTATTGGTGGAGATAATTTCTGGCTCATATATAACGCGAAAACAAAAGAATTAAAAGCACTTAATTCAAGTGGTCGTTCAGGGGAAAAAGCAACTATTGAATTTTATAAATCACAAGGTTTATCAAAAATTCCATCAAGAGGGGCAATAGCTGCAAATACGGTGCCTGGTGCTGTAGCAGGTTGGGGGCAAGCTTTTAACTACGGGAATAATGAAATGGAAAGCTCTTTATCTTGGAAAAGTTTATTAGAGTCTGCATTAGATTACGCGAAAAATGGGTTCCCTGTAACACCTAGTCAAACTCATTGGACAGAAGTTAATCTTGAAGCAAGCGATACAGAATTCCGAGCACTCGGCCGATTCCAAGAATTTAATAAAGTTTTCTTAAAAAATGGGAAGCCATATCAAGCTGGAGAAATCATGAAGCAAGAGGATCTTGCCCGCACTCTGGACTTAATTGCTGAAAATGGTGCAGATTACTTCTATAACAGTGAGTTAACAGAGAGAATGGTTGAAGACCTACAAAAACATGGTGGAATCCTAACTGTTAATGACTTTAAGCAACATACGAGCGATTGGGTTAATCCAATTTCAGTAAAATATCGACAGTACACAGCTTATAATTTACCACCAAACACTCAAGGCATGGCTTCATTATCGATTTTAAATATTTTAAATCATATTGAGATGAATGAAATTGAAGAAGGATCTTCAACTTATTACCACGTGCTGGTTGAGGCAATAAAACATGCTTTCAACGACCGTGATCGCTATTTGACAGATCCGGAATTTGTAAATATACCAGTTAAAGAACTATTAAGTCCACAACACGGGTTAGAATTAGCGGAAAAGATTAAAGATAGCGAAAGAGCGAAAGAGTTGCAACTCCTTGATGCAAAGGGCGACACAGTTTGGTTTGGTATTGTGGATGAATACGGCAATGCTGTGTCTATGATTCAAAGCATTTATCATGAGTTTGGTTCAGGTTTCATTCCAAAAGATACGGGAATTATATTACAAAATAGGGGCAGCTACTTCTCACTCGATGAAAATCATGTTAATGCTTTAGCACCACGCAAACGCACATTCCATACGCTAAATCCGGCGATGTTATTAAAAGATGGTAAGCCAGCACTCGTTTATGGAACAATGGGCGGGGAGGGGCAGCCACAAACTCAAGCTGCATTAGTAACACGAATTGTAGATTATAGAATGAATGTGCAAGAAGCAATTGAAGCACCAAGATGGCTATACGGTCGAACTTGGGGGGCTGCGTCAAATAGTTTGAAGGTGGAAAATCGAATTTCACAAGAGGTTTGTAACGAATTAAAGAGTTTGGGGCACGAACTAGAGGTGTTAGAGGAGTTTACAGACATTATGGGGCATGCTGGTGCAATCTTTATTGACGAACAGACAAACGTGAAATACGGAGGAGCAGACCCAAGAGGAGATGGAATGGCGATTGGTTACTAAAAAAGAGATAATCCCGTTCTCAGAGAAAGAAAGATTTTCAAAACAAAAAGATATTTTTATCGCGTTCTTTAGATCAGGGATTCTTGGATTTGGAGGGGGACCTTCAACAATTCCACTTGTTCATAAAGAGGTGGTGGAAACATTTAAAATGATGAATGATGAAGAATTTTCAGATGTATTATCAATTGGAAACACTTTGCCCGGGCCAATTGCGACAAAGATGGCGGGGTATATTGGTTATCGTGTTGGTGGCTGGTTAGGGATGATAACAGCTCTAATTGCAACGATTTTACCTACTGTCTTATTAATGGTGATACTGTTAGTTTCTTTAAAGGAGTTTCGGAATTTTGACTTTGTTAAAGGGATGACAAATGGTGTAGTTCCTGTTGTAGCTGTCATGCTTGGTGTATTAACTTGGGATTTCTTAAAAAAATCAAAAACGTCCCTTGGTTGGAAAGTGGGCACTATCATATTAGTAGGTTCCTTTATTGGCATGGTATTATTAAGATTACATCCGGGTATAATTATTGCTACACTGTTGTTACTTGCACTGTTCCTTCCACTTAAAAAGAGAGAGGACGGTGAAGGGAAATGATCTACTTTCATATTTTTTTAGCTTTCTTTTATCCAGGAATTCTAGGCTATGGCGGAGGTCCTTCTTCTATTCCGCTAATCGAGCATGAAGTCGTCGAAAACTATGGCTGGATGACAACTAGTGAATTCAGTGAAGTGCTTGCCTTAGGAAATGCACTGCCTGGACCAATTGCAACAAAAATGGCAGGATATATTGGTTATGAAGTAGCAGGCATACCCGGCGCACTTATTGCTTTATTTGCAACTGTAGGACCTTCATTAGTTGCAATGATAATTTTATTAAATATTTTATACCGCTATCGAAATTCCAAGCGTGTAAAAAGACTATCAAGCTTTGTATTACCAGCAATTGCGATTCTTTTAGCAGATATGACTCTAGATTTTTTTAACACTTCATATCATGCAATAGGGCTAATCGCAACGATTCTTTTAATTGTATGTTCTTACTTTGCCCTAGAAAAGATAAAGATTCACCCAGCCTTTGTCATAATGGGAGGACTTGTGATTGGTGGGCTCTTCTTATAAAAATTTATTTGTGCCTATTCATGTGGTGAATGAATAGGTTTTTTTAATTTATTTGAAGTCTGAGCAAAAGTATAAAATAAGATAATGGAGATAATAATATGGTTCAACTCCAGTTTCTAATTAAAATACGAAAAAAAAATTAACTTTCCACTTTACATACCCTATACAGGTATGTTAAATTGTAATTAAGCAAGGAGGTTATGCGAATGGAAGAGCCAGTGAAGGAAGTAGAATGCCGTACAGAAAATGATACATGTAGGAAAAGTCATCATCCTGAACGTGTAAAAAAAGATCTAACAACTCGTCTAAACCGTATTGAAGGTCAAATTCGTGGCATCAAAGGAATGATTGACAGGGACGAATACTGTGATGATGTCATTACGCAACTTTCTGCCACACAATCTGCATTAAATAGTGTAGCCAAAATTCTTTTAGAAGGTCATCTTAAGGGATGTGTAGTAGATCGCCTTTCTGAAGGTGATAATGAAGTAATCGACGAATTAATCGTAACAATTCAAAAGTTAATGAAGAAATAATTTTTTTAACTTCTATATACCCCTGTAGTGTATGTAATAAATTCTTTTAAAGGAGAGAAAAAATATGCAAAATGTAACTTTAAACGTTCAAGGTATGTCATGTGGGCATTGTGTCAATGCTGTTGAAGGTAGCGTTGGTAAATTAGAAGGTGTAAGCGAAGTAAAAGTAAATTTAGGTTCTGCTCAAGTTGATGTTTCATTTAACGAATCAACAGTATCAATTGAGAAGATTAAGGAAACCATTGAAGAACAAGGCTATGATGTAGTTTAAGGGTGCTTTTAAAGCACTCTCTCATTTTCGAAAATATATACCCCTAACAGGTATAAGAAAGGTGGGAAAGATCATGAGTACAGAGGCAAGTAATGTAAAAGAAGCAACAATACAAATTACAGGGATGACTTGTGCAGCCTGTGCAACACGGATTGAAAAAGGGTTAAATAAGATGGAAGGTGTTGAACAGGCTTCTGTTAATTTAGCCCTTGAGAAGTCAACTATTAAATATGACCCGACAAAATTGAGTGAAGTTGACTTTGAAAAGAAAATTGAAGCTCTAGGATACGGTGTAGTGAAACAAAAAGCGGAGTTTGATATTACAGGAATGACTTGTGCAGCTTGTGCAACACGGATAGAAAAAGGACTAAATAAAATGGGTGGTGTTGCAAGTGCAAGTGTTAATTTAGCCCTTGAAAAAGCAACAATTGAATTTAATCCTTCCGAAGTAACTATTGCAGACATAATTGCGAAGGTCGAAAAGCTTGGCTACGGTGCACATCAAAAGCAAGAAAATAAAGAACAGGTTGATTATCGTGAAAAGCACATTAAAGATCAACAACGTAAGTTTATTATTTCAGCTATTTTATCGTTCCCTTTACTATGGACGATGGTAGGTCACTTTGCTTTTACATCGTTCTTATATGTACCAGATTTCTTGATGAATCCTTGGGTACAATTAATTTTGGCAACACCGGTACAATTTATCATTGGGAAACAGTTTTATGTAGGTGCTTATAAATCTCTTCGTAATGGTAGTGCTAATATGGATGTGCTAGTTGTTATGGGTACATCTGCAGCATATTTTTACAGTGTTTATCAAGCGATTGTCACTGTAGGATCCCACCATGCACCACATCTGTATTTTGAAACAAGTGCGGTTTTAATTACGCTAATTCTTTTAGGAAAATTGTTTGAAGCAAAAGCAAAAGGTCGTTCCTCTGAAGCAATTAAAAAATTAATGGGGCTTCAAGCGAAAACAGCTATCGTTGTTCGTGATGGAGTTGAAAAGGAAGTACCTCTGGAGGAAGTTGCCATTGGTGATACGATTTTAGTGAAACCAGGTGAAAAGATTCCAGTTGATGGGGAAGTATTAGAAGGAACAACAGCTGTAGATGAATCCATGTTAACAGGGGAAAGTTTACCAGTGGATAAAAGTGCTGGTGACGTACTATATGGATCTACAATCAATAAGAATGGTTTCATTAAAATGAAAGCAACAAAAGTTGGTCGTGATACAGCTCTAGCCCAAATTATTAAAGTTGTAGAAGATGCACAAGGATCGAAAGCACCAATTCAACGTATGGCGGACCAAATTTCAGGAATATTTGTACCGATTGTAATAGGAATTGCCCTTCTTACTTTCCTAGTATGGATTATTTGGGTTCAACCGGGTGAATTTACACCTGCACTTGAAGTGTTAATCGCGGTTTTAGTTATTGCTTGTCCATGTGCACTTGGTTTAGCAACACCAACGTCGATCATGGCAGGTTCAGGTCGCTCAGCAGAATTTGGTATTCTGTTCAAAGGCGGCGAGCATTTAGAACAAACTCAGAGTATTGACACGGTAGTAGTTGATAAAACAGGAACTGTTACACACGGTAAACCTGTATTAACGGATGTTTATGTAGCAGATGGCCAAGATGAAGAGAGATTTTTATCCTTAATTGGTGCAGCAGAAAAACAATCCGAGCATCCATTAGCACAAGCGATTGTTCAAGGTATTCAAGAAAAAGGAATCGAACTTGGAACTATTCAATATTTCGAGGCAATTCCAGGTTTCGGTGTGCAAGCAACGATTTCAGGTCAAGGAGTAGTTATAGGTACACGTAAACTTATGCAACAATACGGAATCGATATACGAAATGTTCTTCCTTTGATGGAGGAATTAGAGCGCGATGGAAAAACAGCGATGCTAGCTGGAATCAATGGGCACTATGCAGGTCTAGTTGCCGTAGCAGACACAATTAAAGATACCTCAAAAGAAGCAGTTCACCGATTACAAGAAATGGGCATTAAGGTAATCATGATGACAGGTGATAATGAACGCACAGCTCAAGCCATTGGTAAAGAGGTTGGGGTAGACGCAGTAATTGCCGAGGTTCTTCCTGAAGGTAAAGCAGAGGAAGTGAAAAAACTTCAACAACAGGGTAAAAAGGTAGCAATGGTCGGCGATGGGATAAATGACGCACCAGCATTAGCGACAGCTGATATTGGGATGGCAATTGGTACAGGTACGGATGTTGCAATGGAGGCTGCGGATATTACATTAATTCGAGGTGACTTAAATAGTATTGCAGATGCGATCTTAATGAGTCGTAAAACGATGCGTAATATTAAACAAAACTTATTCTGGGCTTTTGCTTACAATACACTAGGAATTCCAATTGCTGCGATTGGTCTCCTTGCACCTTGGGTAGCTGGTGCAGCGATGGCGTTTAGTTCTGTTTCAGTGGTGTTAAATGCATTGCGTTTGCAAAGAGTGAAATTAGATAAATAATTATAGTATGAAGGCGTAATTTCATAGCGGAATTACGCCTGATCTTATATTTGAAAAGCAAGAATTATTGGATTCGTAAGATAGGTTTTATTGCTTCACCATTTTTTGATGCTTCAAAGGCTTCATTAATTTGATTGAATTCATAGAATCTTACTAACTTATCAAATGGAAATTGACCAGCTTTGTAATATTCAATTAGTTGAGGTATAAAGACATTTGGAACGGCATCCCCTTCAATTACCCCCATCATTGTTTTACCTTCAGCCATAATATCGTTATGCACGTCAATACTCATTTCCGGTGTAACACCAACAATTGCCGCAATGCCTAATGGTCGTAATGCTTTCAAACTTTGACGAACTACTGGGGGTACCCCAGTTGTATCGACTGCGTAATTAGTACCGCCATTGGTAATTTCTTTGATTTCCTTTACAACATCTACTTTTGTTCCGTTAAAGGCATGTGTAGCTCCAAGCTCTTTTGCTAGTTCTAAGCGAGAATCGTGTACATCAACGGCAATAATTGTTTTACAACCTACAATTTTTGCAGCCATAATAGCGCTTAACCCGACGGCACCTGCACCATAAATAGCAATTGTTGAGCCGAATGGTGGTTTAATTTTATTTAAAACAGTACCAGCTCCAGTTTGAATCCCACAACCTAAAGGACCGAGTAATGCTAAATCTACATCTTTATCTACTCTCACAACATTGCGCTCATGAGCAATAGCGTATGTTCCGAATGAAGATTGACCAAAGAAAGTTGAAAGAGGTTGCCCATCTTTTGATAAACGGTGTGTGTAGTCGTCATGTGTGCCACCGAAGTTTAAATCATTAAATGTTTCACAAACAGTTGGATGGCCTGTTAAACAATGATCACAATGACCACAATGTGCGAACGACAATACAACGTGATCTCCCTTAGCTAATCGAGTAACACCTTCACCAACTTCTTCAATTATACCTGCGCCTTCGTGTCCAAGTACTGCTGGTAGAGGGGCAATTGCTGCATCACGAGCAACAGCATCTGTATGACAAACCCCTGATGCAACGATTTTTACTAGTACTTCATTAGATTTAGGTGTTGCTAATTCTACTTCTTCAATTACAAAATCTTGGCCTTGTCCTGGTGTAACTGCTGCTTTAATCTTCATGTGTAAACACTCCTCATATAGAAATTCCCTGTAGCGATTGTGCTATGAATTTAAACCAATTCTTATTCATTTTGATACATAAGAAGGTATATTATGCAGTTAAAGGAATTGTGAGGATGAACTACCCAAAATAATAAATTTTTGAGAATAAGGCGATACTAACGAAGTGGAATTTTATTGCTAAAAGGAGGCTAACAATTGAGAAAAGTTGCAATTATTACGGGGGCTGGTAGTGGATTTGAAGTTATTCGAATTGATGGTGGTTTTACAAATACCAAATAACTACCATTTAAACAAGAAAACTTGCACAAAATGAATTACCTTAATGAAACATCGATTTGTCACATTGTTGCGATAAAAAGATGTTTTTATTTTGTGAAAAAACCTGTGTTATTTTATTACATATACATGAGCGAGAAATTTCCATACAATTGTAAAAAAATCACCACATTTCTGAGTAAATATCTATTATACTATTATTAAGTAGAAATGGAATATTTAGTAAAACTACTTTGAGTACACACTTTTACACCCCACTACATTAAAAGAGAGGTGAAAGGTTACAATCTCAGGTTGCATTATAGAGTCTTGAGATTTGTAGCTGCGTATGATGGAAAATAAGCGAAAACGTATTGTAAAAACATCTATTAACGGAAAGTTAGGGTTTGCCTTTTTACTTGCATTACTATTACCAAGTTTATTAATTGCTTCAACATCCTTTATTGCCTCTAAAGAAGAACTTGAAAATCAAATACATAGTAGTGCCAACCAAAGTGTAGTCACCATCGATGGTTTTATAAATAAACATTTCGAACCGATTGTAAAGAGTGTTGATTATTTTTCTGGTCAGCTTACTCCAAAAGATTTACAAAGGGAAAATTGGGAAAATACTTTAACGATATTTAAAAATTATTTTGAAACAAGTGAAGGTATTGTTTCTACTTTTATTGGAACTTCAAAGGGTGAAATGATTCAATATCCAGATTTAGGCCTAATGGATAATCCTGATTTTGATCCAACTACCCGTGAATGGTATTTACAAGCAAATGAAAAAGCAGGTCAAGTAGTTATTTCTGACCCACATGAGGCAGCTTCAACAGGTGATTGGGTAGTGACCGTTTCTAAAAAACTTGAAAATGCAGATGCTGTTTATGCAATAAATTTAAGTATGGATAACTTATTTGAAATTATTAATTCAATTAAAGTAGGACATACCGGTTATCCATTTTTAATGTCTCCAAGTCAAGTCATCATTGCCCACCCAACTTTAGAATTAGGATTAGATGTATCACAAGAGGATTGGGCTAAGCGAATGATAGAATCTGATGCAAAATCATTCGGCTACATGTTTGAAGGCAAAGAGAAACAAATGTTTGTTCAGACAAACGAATTAACAGGATGGAAAATTGGGGGCACGATGTTTACAAGTGAAGTTACCGATGCAACAAAACCAATTCTTTATTCTACGGTATCTGTTGTAATCGGTTCACTAATTTTACTTAGTGTTTATCTGATCGTGATAATACGCTCTATAACGAAACCTCTAAAAACTATAACGGCTGCCTCAGTTGAAATGAGCGCGGGAGATTTGCGTACGAAAGTAGATATATCTAAAAGAGATGAGATAGGTATTCTCGGAAAATCATTTAATAAAATGTCGACGATGCTAGCCTCTATTATTTCACATATCCATAATAAGTCTGAAGTAATTCTATCATCTTCTGAAGAGCTAAGTGCAACAATCGATGACAGTGCGAAATCGTCAGAACAAATCGCGTCTGCTATGGGCTTAGTACACAAAGGGTTAGAAAATCAAACTGAAAAACTAAAACAAAGCTTTGCCTCTTTAAAGGTTGTATCAGAAGACATTCAAAAAATATATCAAAATACGAATACGGTTACACTAAAAGCAGAAGAAGCTGAATCTAAAATAGACGTTGGACATGAAATTGTTACCTCTACACAACAACAAATGCAAACAATCGAAGGGACATTCAACATGCTTTCGAACGATATTGGTACTGTAAATAATTATGCTAATGAAATTAATGAGATTGTAACCGTTATTACATCAATCTCAGAACAAACGAATTTATTAGCCCTTAATGCGGCGATTGAAGCAGCTCGAGCTGGAGAACATGGCAAAGGATTTGCAGTAGTTGCTGAAGAAGTGCGTAAGTTAGCAGAGCAAACAAACAATTCTTCTAACCAAGTACAAGAGATCATCACAGCTATTCAAAGAGAGTCATCTAAATCAGTAGAATCCATGAATTCAAGTCGACTAGAAGTTACGAAAGGTTTAGACATGTTTGCTCAAACTGAAAAGAACTTCATGGAAATTAAAACATTAATTGAACAAATAACAGATCAGCTTCAAAATGTTGTGGAAAGTGCTCACCAAATTGCGCAAAATAGTGAAAAAGTAGTATCAGATATGATGGTTGTAGAGGATATATCAAATTCCTCTAAACGTGAAATAGAAAGTGTTTCTACAGCCACGGAACAACAATTAAGTTCTATGGAGGAAATTGCAGCAACAGCAGAAGCTTTAGAACATATCGTAGAGGATCTATTAAAAGAAGTAGAAACCTTTAAACTTCCTTCTAATAATAAATAAAAACATTGGGTAGCGGAAATTTTTCCGTTACCTTTTTATTTTATCGAGGAAAGTAAAATGAAATATTTACTATGTAAGACAATTGCATAGTGGTAAATATCGTTCAATCATAAACTAACTTAGAAACTGTAAAAATCTACTTTTTAAGACAGTACAATCTATTATCGAAAGGAGAACTATATGACAGTCGGACCAATTAATGCACTCAACGGTTATCCGATTTGGTACAAAGATGAAAACGGTTTACGGCTAATGTTAAATACGAATCCGGATGACCCTTATGCAATTATAGATCCTCTACCGAATCCCGGGCAACCTGTGTCATTTCCAGATAACTTTCCAAGTGAAGCTTTCTATTTTATTGCGGAAGCAGAAATGACTACCGGAACAGGTGAAAGAGCACGTTTAGTATTAGCTTTAGAAGCTGCGTTTGTCAATGAAGTTCCAGCAGAAGGCGACCAAATCGTATTTGGCCGTGTACGTATACGTGTTGCCGGTTTACAACCAAATGTAGAGTATAAAGTAACCCATCCATATGGGGTAGATACGTTTATCGCTGAACCAGATGATGATGGATTCGGGGAGATTAATTTTACAGAAGATATTGGAGGAATGAATGGGGGAAATTTTGAACTTGCGCTAAACTCACGTGTTTTCCCGTTTTTGCAATGGGATCCAAATGTAGGTCCACAAGCGCCTGAAGGGTATATTGGAGATCCAAACGTTCCACATCGGGTAATTGGAAGTCTGTTTACAGATGATTTTGGAGAGCCTCAAAATATTTTTAGAATTGAAGGACTCGGAATAGGTATTGGTTCGCCCGATGCTGCAACAACACCCGGCCTAGACCCAGATAACTGTATTGAAACAAGGGAATTCAGCATTGCAGGAAAAATCTCTACGGTATCTGGTGTAGATGTACCTCGAACAACATATTCCCAAAGTATTGCTACTAGTGGGGCAATTGATGTATTTGCAACGACAGATATCGGTTTAGAAACAATTCAAGTTTCCGGAACAGGATTAAATCCAACGCTCTTACAAGGGGAGAATGGGGTTTATTTTGCACGTGTAGAGTATTTAGGGGCAACTCCACCAAGTAGCATTACAGTTGCAAATGTAAGCGACAATCCTCCAAGTGTAAAAGAAGCTATTCCTGTAGATTTTATTACAGCTACAGTAACATATGGCAACGACGCAAAAGTCTTATCAATCAATGCATCCTCTAGTGACCAGGTTAACACTGTAACATTAACAGTTCGAGATTTTGGTATTGGTGAGCTACTTATACCGGCAGAGGGGGTAACTGTAAATACACTAGTAGTGCCAGCAGATGTGACAATTCAATCTTCAGCGGGAGGTATACAAACATTTCCGGTAGTCGTAACAGGCTCTGGAAATAATCCAGTAGGTGTGTTATCGAATGCAGGAACAGATCAATCAGTTCTTATTAATTCTCAAGTAACACTAGATGGAAGTGGTTCATCGGGGCCAATTACTGCTTTTCAATGGACGCAAATTGAGGGTCCACCTATTGCTCTACAAAATGCCAATAGTGCAGTCGCCACATTTATTGCACCGAGTGAAGCTGCCCAGCTAACGTTCCAACTAACCGTGCAAGGAGAAGGAGGTCCTAGTTCAGATACAGTAATTATTAATATATTAGAATCTGCTGAGCTCCCAGTTGCTGATGCAGGAATAAACCAAGTTGTTGAGCAAGGATCTTTAGTAACATTATCAGGAAGTGCAACTGGAAATGTGACGACATTCCAATGGACACAAATATCAGGCCCATCAGTTGTCATTAACAATGCGAATTCCCCTATAGCCACTTTTACTTTCCCAAGGCAATTTACAACGTTATCATTCGAATTAACAGCTACCGGCCCAGGTGGAACAGCAACAGATACAGTAAGCATTTCTACAATTCCTGACCGTTTAACTGTCACTCGCGCTGAATATAGAACAGGTGACTCTGAATGGCGTATTGTAGGAACAACTAGTATATCAGGCCCTGGTGTAACGATAACAATCCATGTAGGTAATACAGTGAATGGACCTATTCTTGCTCAAGTTGAAGTAGATGCACTAGGTAGTTGGGAATATAGAGTTGAACCATCCCCAGTAGCACCTGATGCAACAAGAGCTATCTCAATCCAATCTAGTTCAGGAGGTGTCCTTTTAAATGTTCCACTCAACGTCCGAAACTAAAAAGGAAATTAAAAATCTCGAGACTATAATTGATTTGCTAAAACCGTTATCTTCTAAAATTTCTGATGGATTAGTTGATCATTTCACTAAAAAAATTGACATGTTAAAGGGAAAAATTAAGTCGGGTAGTAAAGGGTGTTATTGTGAGGGAAAATATTGCGATTGTTGGTTAAAAGATAATCCGTGGGAAATGCCGTGTGATGAATACCCAAACCCAACCCCACCAGCACATGTTCCTCATTATGCATTTGCATATACAACTTCAGAGAGTAGTGAAAATGGGGCAGTAAAATTTAGTATTGCAAGTCCAATACAAGATGAATTAGAACTAAATGATGAAGGAATAACGGTTGCTAAAGGCGGAGTATATCAGATTAATTATTCAGCAAATATAAAATCGTCAGCTACAAATTTAACAAGTCCTGCTCGGTTTTATATTCGGATAAATGATGCCATTCAACTTCCTTCATCAATTACCGAAACTTCTACAAATCAGAATCTTGTGTCTTCCCAATTGGTTTCACTACTAGAGGGAGATATTGTAAAACTAATTGCTGAAATGCCTGAAGGATTTAGCTATACAATGGCATCTCTGCAACTAATGCTTGTAGAGTAAAATGAATGAAGAGACAATGCTATGTAAAGTGTTGTCTCTTATATTTTTGACAAATTATTAATAATCATTGGGATTATCGACAAATAATCATTTTATTTCCCGAGAAATGTCTATTAATGCGTTTATTGGTTTTGTTAATGAAAGTGGTAAATCTATCATAAATTGTAAATAAACTGGTTATCGAGAAAGGGGCGAGCGAACTATTGGCTATTGTTATTTCTACGATTAACTTAAAGGGCGGTGTGGCAAAAACAACAACAACTGTAGGCCTTGCAGAAATGTTAACATCAGAATTCAAGAAAAAAGTATTAGTAATTGACCTAGATCCACAAACTAATGCTACATTAATGCTGATTGGTGAATACAGATGGAAAGATTTAAATGATGATGGATATACGATTGCAACACTTTTTGAAGAAGCATTAGATCCCGATGAAATAAAATTTATTTTAGAAAAAACAATCCAAAAAAATGTCTCAAACATTTCCGCAGTTAAAAACTTAGATTTATTACCATCAAGTTTAGACTTAATGGATGTCCAGGATCGGCTTGCAAAAATGTCGACAGGGCCATTCCATGTAACCAATCCAATTGATATCCTAAAAAAGGCCATCCGTCCAATAAAGTATCATTACGATTATATTTTAATTGATTGTCCCCCAAACCTTGGAATCATTACTCTAAACGGCTTAAGAATCGCAAATGGATATATCATCCCAACCGTACCTGATATCCTCTCTACATACGGCATCCCTCAAATTGTTAACCGAGTAAAAGAATTTGCAAAAAACATGGATATAAAAGTAGAAACATTAGGAATTGTAGTAACAAAATATAAGGAAAATTCAAAAATTCATAAAAATACATTAGAGACATTAAAAAAAGGAACCGATGCACCATTATTTAAATCAATCTTTAAAGAGAATAATCAAATGGCAAATGCAGCGGACTTCACCAATCTCTATAGTACCTTTAAACAAAAGTGGGGTTATGATAGCCAATCTCAAGCCTTTTATGATTTAGCGAAACAAATTGTTGAAAGGTATGAAAGAAAGTGAATATCGAAGGGAAAATAAAAAATTTATTTCAAGTTATAATCGATGAAACAAAAAATAATAATGATTTCGCGGAAAAAATATCCTGTGTTTTTACTGAATCAAAACCGGTGCAAGTACACAAAAATAAGAGGAAACCAGCTCTTTTTCATCCTATAATAATATTGGATGAAAAAGGAGAAGAAGCATTGTTACATTCTCTTAATAAGCTGGATATTGACCAACTAAAAGACATAGTAGCAGAATATGGCATGGACCCGGCAAAAAAGGTAATGAGGTGGAAGAAGAAAGAAAAATTTGTAGCCCATATCATAGAAGTTTCTCACAATCGTTTGAAAAAAGGGAATGCTTTTCGAGAATAATGATAAAGGTTCAATTTGGGCTACTTTTACAACCTAAGAAACAAGGTCGATTAAAAATTGTTCTATTTTCCGAGCATCTTCTAGGTGAAACATATGGGATGAATTCTCAAACCATATTAATTTCTTTCCAGAAGGTGCTTTTAAGTTATTATAGAATCGGACAACCTGAGATCCATCAACATGGGCGTCGTGGCTACCATGTAAAAAATAGACAGGGATTTCTATATCGGAAATTTGGTGCAAATCAATTTTTGCAAAGTCCTCAATTAGTTCTTGTGTATAAGTAAGCTTGTAGGCACTATAGAATGTATGAAAAATATCTAAGATACTATATTCAGAGGAAGTGAAAAATAGTTTCAAACCGCCAACCATACCGGAGTGTTTTACAGTATCACTTTCATAAACCATAGATTTGTATTTAGTAAGGGGACTTCGAAATGAGATCCACTGTTTTACACTTTTTGTATAAGGTGGTAAACCTAGTTCTTCAAGCTTTTTAAGTGTTTTCTTATCCTTAGCTTGTTCGGCCTTTGTTTTTAGCCATTGATAGCAAAGTTGGTCGTTTTCTACCCAGTTGAGTAGTTGAGATATCCCTATATACGCATGAAGTTTTTCCGAATATCTTGAAGAAAATAATAAACCAATAAAAGAACCCCAAGAATGTCCAGCGAGGTATATCTTATCTTGAGAAAAACGTTGCCTTAATAAATCTACTAATTCATTGCAATCACTAATATATTGTTCTACACGTATTGTATTTTGCAAAATGGAGCGGTGATAAGATTTCCCTGCACCACGTTGATCCCAAAAGACAACAACATACTGCTTTACCAATTCCTTTGTAGTTGTAGCTATATTATAATCTTGCCCCCGTGACACTACTCCTGGGATAGCCATACATGGACCGCCATGAATAAATAATAAGATAGGTTTCGATGTATCATAACCTTGTATTAAAATTGCTTGATCAACGCCACCTAACCTTACCTTCTCAACTGAATCAATCCCACTTGCAGGAATGACAAAATCTCTTTTTTTATTCATAATTATTAACCTCCTATTACTAGAGTATATTGGAATATTTTACATAATAAAACAAGTCACCTTAAGTAATTTGAAGTTTGGGTAAATAAAATCACCTTTTTGGGACAAACTATTTTACGAAAAGCAGATACTGTTTCTGTATTTTCATTTCAAATCAATGAGGAGGATAGCTATGTCAAATATTGAAGCGAACAATAATTGTAATTCCAAAGCAAATGGAAATGTTTGTGGTGCAAATAAGATTCAATTAAATAAGAATCAGCAAGCCAAAAACAACAATGAGGAGTTTGCTTCTGAATTCCATACAGAAAACAATCGGCGGCATCAAGCAGCTATCGATCGAGATTCGTTCGAACAGGAAAGACCTGTAAGTGAACGAACTGCATGGAACTAAACTGTTTGGTAGCTATACAAAACATTGATCTGAGGGCTAAAGAGGAAACTCTTTAGTCTTTTTTATTGTGGCATTTATAAAGCACATTTGGAGACAAAAACCAAGTTAGTTGGGTTTGAAATGGTATTCATAAAGCGGATGAAGACAAAAATTTAATGTGAGTTCGGTTCAAAATGGTATTCATAAAAAGGATAAAAACCCTAAAGTACGGTAGCGTCGTGTAAATCCACAATAAACAAATATAAACTGTACAAGGAATAAGCTCAAATTCAACCAATCTATGTGTATGAATATTGGAAAATACTTCAAAATAATTATTTGAAAGTAAAATGAAGAAGTTGGGTCTTCAAATTTTTTATTTAGAGCTATATAAAAGCTTATTTTAAGAACTTCCTAAAATTCAGGAAGATAGGGATAGTCCACAACCTATTGACAATATATCAACAATTCCTAAAATTAGAAGTACCTTCAACAACTCCTTTAACTCATCTTCTTTAATTATGAAAACTCGTGAATGTGTCCAAACCACTAGACAATAATAAATGTATGCTTAATAATGATTTTACTACGGTGTATTAAATAACGTAAGGGAAATTGTGGGTTCATGAAATATAGCAAAAGCAAAGTTATTTTAATATTATCTACTGTTCTATTACTTGTATTTACAAGTCTTAGTTTTATTGCAATTAACTTAAGGCTGAAAATGACAGTAGAAGAATCAATTGTCAATCATAATTTAGAAGTGGCTAAGGGACTTGTAAACGATTTAGACATTGAAACGTATAAAAAGTTTTTAATTAGTAGAGAGCAAAACGAACAATACTGGAAAATTCGAGAACAGTTAAATGAGTTTAGGGAACAGTTAGGGGCATTATATGTATATACATTGGACATAGATAATCCTGAAGTTTCGAAATCCCTAATTGTTGGTATGCCTAGAAGTTATGATAATTTTAAAATAGGTGAACAATGTACCGTACCAAAAAAGTATGTTGAAAGAGCCTTTTTTTATAATGAACCGTATGTGACGGAAGAAATCCAAGATCCTAAATATGGTACATATATGTCAGTAGGGGTTCCGATTAAAGAGAAGTCTGGAAATGTAATTGGTTATTTGGGAATGGATATTAGTTCTTCGGCAATTCACGATATAGAGGAATCGGTAATTAAAGATAATGTAGTCATCTTTATATTCATTGGGCTGTTTATCATAATGATTATAGTGTCGTTTTTACTTTTACAAAGATGGTATCAAAAAGAAGTAGCAAAAGAAGTTGGACACGCTGAAAATACATATCAATCCGAGTTAAGAACCCTTATTGCATCCGTATCTTCATTCCGGCATGACTATATAAATCATATCCAAGTTATTCAAGGGTTACTTCAAATTGGTGCGCAAGAAAAAGCGTTAGAATATGTCACATCCCTTAATAAAGAAGTACAAATGATTAATAAACTGAAGTTAACTATTGAACATCCTGGATTAGCTATTTTGTTGCAAACTAAAAAATTGGCGGCTGAAAATTATCAAATCATCATGGATTTGGATATAACTCAAAATACTTATAGCTATATAAAGTCCATTGATTTGATTAAAATTTTATCTAACCTTATTGATAACGCAATTGATGCAACGATGGAGCTTCCTGAAAGTAATCGGAAAATAGAAGTCAACTGTATTGCAACGGATACAAAATACATTTTTCAAGTTACCAATCCAAGCTCAAAAAAAGTTGAAACTGACCTTATTTTTAAGCAAGGTTATACAACGAAAAATAGTAACGACAGTAAAGTAAGAGGGCAAGGATTATTTATCGTTAAAGAAATTGTTAATAAATATAAAGGCATCATTTCCCTTGTTTCAACTAACGATCAGAAGGTGATCGCAAGAGTTGAAATCCCTATTAAGCTAAAGTAAGGCTCTCAAAAAATGAAATCCACAATACACACTTATAATTTTTACCCAACCAGCTAAAGATAAGGTAAAACTTTTTGAAACGAGTGTGTATAAATGAAAAGATGTATATCAGTAGTATTTGGATTATTGAGCCTTCTTTTGGTAATGACTGCTTGTACCGATAATGGAGATGAAACACCGGTAGAGGCGAATTCAACAGACCCCGCAATTAATGAAATGTTGCATAAGGTATAGCGAATAGCACAAGTTAAAATATAGACTTGATTTTTATATTAATAAGTAGTAATATAATATTAAAGCTGCGTTGTACGTAACATATTAAGTTTTAACCTTTAAGCTGTAAAAGGGAGTTTTAGATTGAAGGTGGAATGGCGAGCGTCACACAATTTGGTGAATGACGATATACAGGAAATCTTTTGCGAACACCCACTTTGAGGAGTGGTGGTTTAAAACTTTCTATAATAAATACGGCAAAGCGGCTTGCTAAATTTTACAAGTCTAAAAATAAATGGGGCATTCAGAACTAGAATCTGAATGCCTTTAATTATATCTCTTTAAGTGAAGTGCCAAGATTGCTTGTTTGATGTTATATTAAATAGAATGTAGTTCAAAAAAATATAAGATTGGTATTTTTTATGAGAAATCGAAAATATAAACTTACTACCTTGTTGACAGGGCTTATTTTAACTTCTGTATTGTTAATTACGGTATTTTTACTGTTCGCTTCGTATCAATTTGAGAAGAAATCCTTAACTGAAACCTATCTGACACTTAATTATTCAAAGTCCGAAAAAATTAGTCAATCTGTTAACTCGTTATCAAAATCAATGAGGTCTAGTCTGCAAGAAATAACGAAATTTCTCTCTGAAAATCCTGAAATGACTAGTCGAGAAATTCAAGAACATTTAGAACTTTTGAAGAATAATAATAGATATTTTAATTCTCTAACTTGGATTGATGAAACAGGATTAGTTCGCAATATTGCTCCTGTTAATGTGGGGATACAAGGAGATTACGTAACTGGGGTTATTAAAGAGGCTGTCGATTCAAAAAAGCCAATGTTAACACCGCCATTTTCTGGGCTAACTGGACGCATTATTGTTTTAATGAGTGAACCTTTTTATGATGCTAAAGGAAATTATAGAGGAATTATCGGGGGCTCAATATTCTTACAAGAACAAAATGTTTTAAATGAAATTTTAGGGAACGACATTGTTGATCAAAATGGTTCTTATTATTATGTAGTTGGACCAGATGGAAAGTTATTATTTCATCCTAATCTAAACCGTATTGGGGACCGTGTAAAAGGTAATCAGGTCATTTCGAAACTTATACAGGGGCAAAGTGGAATGGAAAGAGTGGTAAATACAAAAGGTGTTCCAATGTTAGCGGCATATAGTTATATTCCTGAAATTGGTTGGGGAGTTGTTCAACAGACACCCGTTTCCTATGTTGAAGAACTGTTAAAAAAACATATTCAAAAATTACTTGCTACCATATTTTTACCTTTTCTAATTTTACTTTTTCTTTCGATAAGTTTTGCTCGAAAGCTTGCAAAACCTTTTATTGATTTAGCTGATGTTGTTAATCAATTTGGTTCGGATAAGCCAATTCAACCACCTAAATTTCAATCCCATTGGAACCGTGAAGCAGACCTATTAACGAAGAGTCTTATTATCGCCATTAGTGCGGTAGAAAAAAACAAAAACAAACTTGTTGAAGAGGCGATGACGGATTCACTAACACATTTACCTAATCGGAGAAAATTAACGGAAGTTGTGAATAAGCTTTCAAAAGATAAACAACAATTCTCTTTAATTGTATTAGATATTGATCATTTCAAATCAATTAACGATACTTATGGCCATCAAATTGGGGATGAAGTTTTAAAATTCATGGCAGAAACTGTACAATCAGTTATTAGCCAAAAAGATGTTTTTTTCCGCTATGGAGGAGAAGAATTTATTCTAGTACTTCCACATTTAAATTCAAATGAAGCGTATCTTATAGCGGAAACTATTCGAACTACAATCGCGAATAAAATTAGTCCTATGGGGAAACCAATTACTGTTTCCCTCGGCATATCAGAATTTCCATCTCATACCGAGTCTTTGAAAGATTTGTTTTTATTTGCTGACAAAGCTTTGTATGAATCGAAATCTAAAGGCAGAAATTTTGTAACCATTTGGCAAGGTAATACGTCTAAGTAAATGGTAAATCTATTAACCGATTCCAATCTCAGGAGTCGGTTTTTTATTGTTTGCTGTAAAAAATTGCAAACTATAGTAGATAGTGATATTTAGTAATTAACAAATCAAAAAGGGGAAAGAGTTATGGGAAAGTCGAAATTTATCTTAGCTTCTTTATTTGCTGTAAGTGTAATTACACCGATAGGCACTGCAAATGCAAATGAAGTTCGTCCAGTAGAAGGGGTTACTAGTGTACAAAACTCATTTTTACACTTTACAGAAGTTGATTTAAAATCGTTAACAGATGAAGAAAAAAGTTTTGTAGAAGAAGCCAAAAAAAGAAAGCCGGGCTTATATAGTCAAGGAAATTTATATGTGATTACGCTTGGTGAAAAGCCAACAACAGGTTATAGTTTAAAATTCGTGGAAAGCAAAACAAATTTTGAAAAGGAACAAATCTTCGTAAAAATGACAAGTCCGGCTTCAGGGACATTTGTTGGTGATGCAATAACATATCCATATATCGTCGGAAAGTTAGAGTTACCAAGCAAATATATGTCCATTGAAGTTATAGATGTAGACACTGGCAAATCCGCCTTTTTAGATAAGCAGGACATATTTGAATCTGTACACATTCATAAAGATTGGACGATACGTTTTAATACGCAAATAAATGAGAATACAGTTACTCCTGAGAACATTTACATTTATGAAAAAGCAAACGGAAAAGAGAAAAGTAAATTTCCAGCTAAGCTATCATTATTGAGTGATGGAAAAACGGTAAAAGTGACTCCGCTAACAAGTTATAAATATAGCAACAACTATACAATATTCATCTCGAAGGAAGTCTCATCGACAAAAAATGTAAAAATGAAAAATGATAAAGAAGTATCATTTTCTACAATGAAAGAGCCGGAAGTCGTTCCTGTGGATCCATCGAAACAAATAACTTTCTCTTATAAATTTATAGGAGGAGCAGAAGGATGGGAGGGGGCTTTCTCAGATTATGAAGAAGATATGGACATTAAAGCGACATTTGAACATAAATTCTTACCATCAGAAGTAGGTAAAAGTTTAGAAGGTTTATATTTGAGTAGTTCGAATCGCAGTGATGACGTTTTTATGTATATTAAGAAAAAGTTAAGCACTGAAGATGGGATAAAGCCGAACACAACATATCAAGTAAATTTAGCATTTGATTTAGTAACAAATATTGGGCCGGATTTAGATATTGGTGCTGGTGGATCCCCAGGTGGAAGTGTTTTTGTGAAAGCCGGTGCTACAGCAGTGGAACCAAAGCCAATACTAGAAAAAAATTATTATCGAACAAATATTGATCATGGCGACCAATCAGAAGGTGGCACAGATGCTGAAGTAATCGGCAATATTACGAAAACATCAGAAGGTGACCTTTATGAAATAAAACCTTTTGAACATAAAGTTGAAGTCACAACAGATGAAAACGGTGAGCTTTGGCTAGTGATCGGTACAGATTCTGGTTTTGAAGGTATAACAAGCCTTTATTATACTAATATTCACGCTACAATAACTGAAAAATAATACTACTACAAAAGATGACTTTGGCAACATGCCGAGGTCTTTTTTTTGTTAACAATCATAGAAAATAGAGAATGTTTTAGAACTGAAGTGATGAGAAGAAAGGTGAAATTTTACGGAAAATTTATAAAAAGTTTACAAAAAATTTAAAATATATATATCGTAATCTACAGTAACATCTGCTAAAATAATATTAATTAGTTTACAAAATAATCCAATTTTTTTAATATAAACACTATTTTTATAGTGTTATAAAACTTTAAATTAATATCTTCGTGGAGGCTATGAAGATAAGTCGGTAATTGGGCACTTAGACTTATTGGAGCTAATAGTGCAACCGGCCACGCTTTTTAATTTTTGACCTTGTCATGAATTGAGAAGCGTGTTTTTTTTGTAAAAGTTCAAGTAAAGGAGGCAATTAATATGGACTATAGTGTTGTCATTCCATGTTGTAACGAAGAATGGGTAATTGAAAAAACCGTTGAACGCTTTCAACAACTTTTCAATCATACGTCATTTGAAATAATCCTTACCATCGAACAGAGCGACTCTATGACAATTGAAGTAGCTAAACAGTTAAAGAAGAAATATCAAAATGTACGATTGTTAGAAAACAACGCAAAGCATGGAAAAGGCTACAGTGTCCGAAGAGGAGTATTAAGCAGCCAGGGGGACTATGTTTTAGTTATGGATGCAGATATGCCTGTTCAAATTGAAAAGTACTTTCCAATCATGAATAAGTTAATAGAAGATCCAAGTGTAGCTGCTATATATGTAACAGCTTTAGGTGATAAAACAAACGGAGCAAAACGTGGAAGATTAAGAGCGGAGGCATCTTTTTGGTTGTTTTTCTTAAGAAGACTATTTTTAAAACATAACATTACCGACACACAAATGGGTTGCAAATTATATAGAGGGAATATTGCAAGAACCTTTTACAAATATCTCAATGAGAAGGGCTTCTTATTCGAACTGCATATTACAGATTTAATCCTAAATGCTGGCTATAGTATTGAAGAATGCTCCGTAAGAATTGAGGAATTCTCTGAAAAAAGTTCCATACGTTTCTCCTCTTTAATAAAAAGTTTCGGTGAGTTTTTCTTTTATATCTTGAGGGGAAGAAAGGTGTTACTTAAAAAATCGTTCACTTCCCGTCAAATATTTAAGAGTGATGCTAATACGATGGACATGCATTAACAAATTTTTTTAAATAGTAACAAAAATGGGGGAGTAATGTGGAAAGTGTTGATTTTTATGATGCTAAGCATAATAAAGCAATAGAGAGAGGCTTTTTTCCAAGAGAGAATATTGCTTTGGAAGAGATAGAAAAGTATATACCTCAAAATTTATCTGATTTCAGTATATTAGATTTAGGTTGTGGGGAAGGTTTAGTTTTATCTTATTTATCTAATCAATATAACCACAATTCGTTGAGACTTCATGGATTGGATTATTCAGAACACCAACTAGAATTTGCAAGGAAAAGAGTACCCAATGTGACGTTTAATCAAGCAGATTTCAGTAAAGGTATACCATACGAAAACGACTCCTTTGATTTAATATACTCGGGAGAAGTGATTGAACATCTCTATGATCCAGATTTTTTTGTACAAGAAATATATAGAGTATTAAAAAGGGGAGGTGTTTTAGTTATAACTACTCCTAACTTATGTAGTTGGATATCAAGGTTATTTTTCTGTATGGGAATATACCCAATTTTTTATGAATCATCTACCAAAAATGCAAAGTATGGATTTAAATTTTTGAAAAATATCAAACAGCAGAGTATACCTGTAGGCCATATTCGGTTAATGAATTTAGATGCTTTAGAATCTTTACTCAAAGAACAAGGCTTTTTCGTTCAGAAAAAACAAGGTTTTGCTTTCCATGGTTTTTCGGGTTTAATTGCTTCGGTGGACAAATTAATGATTAACATTCCCTCGTTATCATCAGGATTTGTGGTAACCGCTATTAAGAATACATAAGTAACACTATTAGAAAGAGAGGTGTTATTATATTTTCAGCAACTTGGTAAAGACAGATAAGATGGCTCGTAGTCTTTGTATTGCTTTCCTTATTGGAATCGTTTTGTTTCTTTCAAGGGAAATGATCTTTTCAAGAAAATATATTGTTTTTAGTGATTTAGATTTTGGTTATTATGATTCTTTGTACATCGAACGGATATTAGGTCTATTTAATGAAAATTTTTCATCAATGAACTTTTTTAACTTATCCAGACTAGTATTTGTATACCCATTACATTTGATTTCGAGTTTCTTTGATGATTCTGTTCCGCAACTCATTTTAAAGCTTATTATAGGAACTATTTTGCTACTTTCCAGTATAGGTGCCTATAAGCTAATTGAGTATTTGCTTTTGGGACATTTTAACAGTTTCCCTTCTCGCCTTCACTACGTTGGAATAATTATTCCCGCCCTTTTTTATACTTTAAATCCATGGGTGATTATTAGGATTCAACATATTTTCTTGCTAGTAGGTTATGCATGCTTTCCTTGGATCATCTTATATTTTTTGCGGTTGTTTCCAATATACGTAGTTTCTAAAGAGAGTTCGAAAAGATTAACATGGGATGATTATTCAGCATCTATTAAAATAAGTTTTTTTGTTTGCTTAGGATCTGCTGCAATCCATTATTTTTTCTATTATGTAATAGCTCTTGGTATTATTTTTATATTTATCTTATTAAAGAATATTAGGTTGTCTAGACCTTCAATAAAAAATTTACTGTTAATTACAATAAAGAAGGTATTCCTTTTAATAGGATGCATTACCCTATTTAATGCATATTGGATTTTAACTTATATAAATTCTATGTTTATAACATCTGTAGAACCTTCAAATGTAAATGTTGTAGATACACTACAAATGTTTTCTAGGTTCAGTTCAATTCCAAATGTTTTATATCTGATTTCATATTGGTGGCCGATGTTTGAGGTGAATAGGTACCTTAATTGGTCATTTTGGGTTGGCGGCGGAGTTTTTTTGGCTCTTATTATTTATATTATTTCCTTTAGATATGGATGGCACTTTTATATTAGGCTTTTTACATGGTTGACCATTTTTATTACTGTACTTTCTCTAGGTGTTAATACTGCTATAATAAGTGACTTTAATGTATTTGTCGTAACGAAAGTTCCAATCATTGGGCATATATTTAGGGATCCAAATAAACTAATTGGTCCAATGGCTTTATTCTATTCAATTCTAATTGGGTTTGGAGTAGACCGAATTCTCTTTTCATTACGTACTTTTGGATTTCCAAGGATTATACAAATGATATCAATCTTTATTTTATTGACAGCACTATATTTTTATTTTAAACCTTTCTCAGAAGTTTTTATAAATCATTATTATGATACAGTGCGAGTACCTGATGAGTATGAGGAAGTGCAAAAGCATTATTTAGATGAGGGAAAAATCTTATGGACTCCATCTATGGAACATATGTTGTTACCAAATGGAATATCTAGTTTCGAATGGAATGATATAAATAATAATGAACTAATAAAGGCTAGTAGTGATTTTCATCTGTATTCAAGTAAAAAACCGACAATATTTCAAAATGAAAATAATCATGGGATGGTAAGATATGTATCCTCCTACATTCAACATATTTTAGATAATGGAACTGCCCAACATTTAGGTGAAACCATTTCCTGGATGGGATTTAATGAAGTAGGTTATCATGGCGATGTTTTCGGCCATAAAGAAAGACAAGATTTCAATAAAAAAGTGATTGAAGAACAGCATGATTTAGAAAAACACTACGAAAATGATGTTTTTTCTTTATATAAAACTGGGGCAAATGATAGCAATGTACACGGTGTAAATAAATTTGTCTATTCCACTAAGCCATTACCAAATGTTTCATCCTTATTAGATTATAAAGGAGATTTGAATATATCAAGCAATGACACAGGTTTGTTTTGGGCACAATTACAAAAACAGCAGCCACCATTAAATCAAAATACATTGCTGGTAGGAGATTCTTATTTGGATTTTTTAATACCTTTTTTAGCTGAAAAGTATTCGTATTATCCCTTCGATTTTATTAACACAGGAAATCCCTATAAAGGGTGGGGGAAAACGCGTGTACAAGAAGCAGATTGGGTCTGGGCTTTAAAGATGAATCAACTGAATAATAATTGGGATTACGACTACGGAAAAGGGCTTATTTATACGTATGCCCCTTTTAAGTTAAATATCGAGCCACACAAAGTATCATCTTATAAAGGGAAAGCAATTATTACAATGGATGATGTTCTGAATGGTTTTTTTGAACCAGAAAATGAAGAGGTTTTTAGGCTTACTCCATTTCTACAAAATAATACTAGTAGCACGGTATTAGAGGGCTTTGTACAAACAAAAGATGTGAACGGTAAACTATGGAATGTTGCTAAATCCAAACTTATAAACTTAGAACAAAAAGAATTATCTAAATTTCTTAGAGTCCGAGTAAAAATGTCGGGGGTAAATGCTGGTTCGGTTCATTTTAAAGTACGGTTTTTTGATAAAAAATCGGAAGAAATACAAGTAGGATTTGTTTCTTCAAGTAACGTACTTTCAGAGTATAATCAGTCGGAATTTTTTAACGATTTTGTTATACCAATGGAAGCTAAGTATTTTAGAATTGACATTTTATCAAATCAATATGAAGCAAACCCTACATATCTTTGGATTCATGATTTCGAGATATCAAACTTATCAAATATAGGGGTTCAAAATGAGTTTATTTTACCAATAAGGAAAGATAAAGAGGATACATACCGTGTTCTTGTTAGAATGTTTCATTCAAAAGTAGGAGGAACAACGACTTTTTCATCTGGATCAAATTTTACTGAAATAAATACAAAACAAGAGAACAATAAGTTTGTTTGGACAGATTTAGGTGAAATGCCCATTGAAAATGGAAAGTTAAAAATAATTCCTAGCGATGGATTAACTGCAATCAACGCAGTTGTTGCCATTCCCTCGTCTGAATTTGAACAAGTTAGGGAAATTGCTGAAAATCATTTAAATGGAGTTCAAATGGATACTTCCTTAATTAGACAGGATTACGTTGTTCAAGATGAAATCGATACGTCGAGTGTCAAAGATTATTATTCTACACCAGCAAGTATTGGGGATAATGTATTTCCAGTTTTACATGGGAAAGTGACGAAAAACCTTGAAGTAATCTCTAATCAAACATTTATTCCTTCAATAATAGGTAACATTAAAGATGGACATTTTGTGAAATATAAAATTTTACAAGATGGGAAGACAATTTATGAAGATAGTAATTTTGCAAAGAAAAAATTAGAACGCAACTTTCAAAACTACGATGGAGAAATTAATAATACCCCAAATCGGTATTTTTTATCTTTAAGTTTGAGAAAAGATAATAAATGGAGAATGGAACGTTATGATTTTAAACCTGTCTCACTTAAAAAAGGTAAGTATAAAATTGAAATTATAGCCCATTCAAATATATCTAATTTACTAGATAAAAATAATGTACATTTATTAACCTACAAAGAGATAATTGTTCCTCAAGAAATGAAGGGTTCAGATGAACAAGCAATACGTTTCGCTAATTTTGGATACGAGCAGGGGAACATAAGTATAGAGAAAATACAAAAAAACAATAGCATTAAATTGAAAAACGGACCTACAAGAAGTGAACAGTGGATTATTTATACAACAGACCCAGTAAGGGTAAATGAAGGGGAACGCTACCTCTTCGATTTTGATCTTACTCATTCTGGAATTTCTATGTTACATGGTAAATTGCAGTGGCTTAACAATTCAAAGGAACTATATAAATCTACGGTTTTAGAAGGTTCTTCTACACATATGAAATCTGTAATTAAAATAGAGAAAGATGGTTATATACAACCTACTTTTTTATTTAAAGGAAAACAAAAAGAAGAAGGAACATTCGTGCTAAAACATGCAAAAATGTATCCAATAGATAATCTGATTAAATTAGAAAGTTCTCACTTGCTTCCTGAAAATAGTTTGAAGGACATTACGGACGGTAAGCTTGAGGAAAAAAACGGTCATATATTATCGAGTGGCTATGACTATCTAATTCATAATGAAGCTTATCAGGGGGTATGGAGATTATATGGTAACGAAGTAGAAAGCCCATTTATTATAAATTTCTTTCATAATGGGTTCTATATTGGGGACCAGAGTACTCTATATAAAGGAAGTATCCAATTATCAACTATCTTAAGAATTCCATACTTCATAGGGATTGTTCTTTTAGTGCTTGCGTTCATATTTTTATTGTTCATTCTCTTCTTAGAAAGTAGATTTTCCCGTAAAAAACGTAAAAAACAAAGAGTGTTATTAAATAGGGATTAATGCTAATAACTATAATTTGGAAAGAAGGTCTATTTTGAAAAACATAACGGATACGCGACCAGATTTAGAACTTCATGGACGGCTACTTTATACAGTTCAATATGTTGATAATGAAAATATAAAGGGAAAAGATGTTCTTGATATTGGCTGTGGTTATGGCTGGTTTGAGTTATATGCACTAAAAAATGGAGTAAATAAAATCATTGGAATTGAAATAACAGATGAGGACCTTTCCACTGCTAGAAAGTATATTCATGATAAAAGAGCTGAATTCCATACAGGAAGTGGTATTGAAATACCATTTGATAATGTTAGCTTTGACACAGTTGTCTCTTGGGAGGTTATCGAACATATTCCTAAAAATACTGAGAAAAACATGTTTTTGGAGGTGAATCGAGTACTAAAGGATAATGGTATATTTTACTTATCAACTCCTTTTCGTAGTTTGCCATCAACAGTTTTTGACCCAGCTTGGTGGTTAATTGGACATCGACATTATTCAAAGCAAACCTTAACTAACCTTGCTGAACAGTTTGGTTTTGTTGTAGAAAGTATTGAAGTAAAAGGGGCATGGTGGGAAATTGCATATCTATGGAATTTTTACATTTCAAAGTGGGCTTTTAGAAGGACACCTTTTTATGACGATTATCTTAATCGTAAGAGAAATCAGGAATATAGTAAAGAAAAGGGCAATTTCACGATCTTTATTAAAATGCGAAAGAGTTCTTCTATATAAAAGCTTCCTAAATAAAGTGAGGAAATAACTAGTGAAAGAGTTAAAAGGGCATTTAAGTTTCTTTAAAAACCAACATTCTATTTATATGATTATAGATATCTTTTTAAATGGGATTATTTTTTTATTGTCTTTTTATATGAGTTGGATGTTCTCACAAGGAGAGTTTGGGAAACTAAATGCTCTTTTGTCTTTTCTAGCACTAACATATGTTTTAGGGCTGTCCTTTCAAATGTATGTTACAAAGGTTGTACAAACTAATGAAAGTAATTTTGTAGATATTTTAGAGTCGGCTAAAAAATTGGTATTTCTCCTACTAGTCCCTTTTCTATTAGTCACACCGATATTGTCATATTTTTTAAAAGCCACCCCGATATCAGTCGGGATTATTGGACTCATTACTGCTACATCTATTTTTTTATGTATGGAAAGAGGAATAATTCAGGGCCAAGAGCGTTTTATTCATTTATCTATCAGTTTATGTATTGATATTGGTATAAAATCTATTGTAATAGTCCCATTATTATTAGTTACAACTTCAATACCATTAGTATTATTAGCAACATTACTTGGGCATTTAGGAGCTTATATATTTTGTAGAATTATAAATAGACATCATTATAATAGAGAAAAAATTTTTCAAACTAAATTTATTGTTATATATCGTTCAATCTGGTCGATTTTTACTGCACAATTTTTCTTTTACTTTTTCACATCAATAGATATGGTCATAGTAAATCATTATTTGACTGAAAAAGCCGGAATTTATGCAATTACTATAAAATTAGGACAGTTATACTTGACTTTTGGATTGGCTCTCTTGTTTTTATGGTTTCCTAAAATGGTACGTGAGAAAGGTGACCGAATAAAATTAAAAAAATCAGTAATTAAATGCCTAACATTAGTTCTATTCGGTGGTTGTCTGCTGTCTATTTTATATCATATATGGGTATCAAAATGGATTGTCTTTTTCTTCCCAACAGATTATATAGAGATTCAAAAATACATAGGATTTTCAGGTCTTATATATACGTTTTTATTAGTCTCGATTATTCTTACACATTTTTTTATAGCTTATGACAGTAAACGATATATAAAAGTCTTTGCTTTTGTGGCTGTCTTTTATTTAACACTTACATCATGTTTTCACGACAAACTAATACACGTTATGGTCGTTCAATTACTCACTTACTTATTAATGGCAATGCTATTACTATATAACTTTTTCAATTTAAGCGAAAAAGAGGGGAATCTACAATGACAGTAAAAAAACGTTTTCTATTTTTATCGTGGCGTGACATCCATCACCCGAATAAGGGAGGGGCTGAGTTATTTACTCATGAGATGCTTAAGAGGGCTGCTCAAGCAGGTCACGAAATTGTCCATTTTTCCCCAATTTTTGATGGTGCACAGGAAGAAGAAGAGCTTGATGGCGTACTGTATAAGCGAAGAGGTTCACTGATATCGGTAATTTATCATGCAAGAGATTACTATAAAACTAACTCCTTTGATTATGTTGTTGATCAGTGTAATACTCATCGATTCTTTACAAAATTCTGGGTACCAAAAGAAAAAAGAATCTTTTTTATCCATCAATTAACGAGGGAAATTTGGTTCTATAATTTCAAGTTTCCTGTTAATATTATTGGCTTTTTACTAGAACCTTTGCTATTAAAACTTAACAAAAAAGACTTAACCTTAACAGTATCAAACTCAACAAAAGATAACCTTCTTGAACTTGGCTTTTCAAAAGAGAAAGTAAAAGTTTTACCAGAAGGCCTTGATTTTAATCCTTGGCCAACAGATGCCTTTTATGAAAAGGAAGATACCCCAACTTTCGTTTATGTTGGAAGAATGGTTCCTTATAAAGGAATTGATGATGCTTTAAAAGCGTTTATTGAAGTCAAAAGAAATTTACCGGATGCGAAACTGTGGATTATTGGGAAGCCAGATGTCAATTATGTACAAGATGTATTGAGTAAAATTTCCAATCAAGCTAGCTTAACAATTGGTAGTGCTAATGAAGATAATGATGTTACGTTATTTGGGTTTGTCAGTGAAGAGGAAAAACTCAAGTATATGAGCCGTGCCCATGCGTTATTGTTTCCATCTTTGCGCGAGGGATGGGGGTTAACGATTTCAGAAGCTGCTGTAGTGGGGACACCAAGTATTGTTTACGACACTTATGGAGTGAAGGATGCCGTTAATAATGGTAAAGCGGGTTATTTAGTTCCGAAAAAGGATATAAAAGCACTGGCAAAAGTAATGCTTTCTGTCATACAAGATCAACAGCAATATGAAATGAAAAGACAGCAAGCCTATGAGTTCTCGCAAAAGTTACATTGGGATCATACAGGCTATGAGTTTAATAGTTTTATCAAAGAATTGACTTGAAATGAGGTGACAATATGCAAGAAAAGGTATGCATCGCTCTGTCCACATACAATAATCAAACAATCATTGATAAATGCCTAGAAAGTTGTCTAGAACAAGATTATCCGAACCTTGAAGTCGTGGTAGCCGATGATGGATCCACTGATGAAACTTTAGCAATTCTAAATAAGATGGCATCCAAATATAAAAATTTACATATTATTAGCCTCCCACATCAAGAGCGCGGAATAGCAAGAAAAGAAGCCATTAATGTAGCAAGCCAAATCAATGCAAATTATTTATATTTTATTGATTCCGATATGATTTTATTAGAAGGATTGATTTATTCGTGTGTTCAATATTTACACGAAAATTCCAATGTAGGTGCGTTAGTGATCCCGGAAATTCCAAGAACGTCTTTTACTAATTTCTATTCAAAAGTAAAAGTTTTTGAGAGAGAAACAATTAATTTTGAAAATGAAATGGTTAGTGCAAATTCAATAGAGGCTGCTAGGTTTTGGAGAATGACAGCCTATCAGGAGTCGGAAGGATTAAACGAAAAACAAATTGCCTTTGAAGAAATACAGCCTACGATTCGGTATTTAGAAAAGGGTGGCACTATTAGAAGGGCTATTTTTAGCGGAGTTTACCATGATGAAGGCTATGTTACTTTTAAAAATATTATAGCTAAAAAGGCATATTATTTTAATCAAATGCCAAAAACCTTTCAAACGGAAGAACAAGGATTTAAAAAAGCTCTTACTCGTTGGTATTTTTTTAGGGCAAGTCTATATTCGTTTGGAAATATAAAACGTTATATCAAACATCCTCTTCTTACATGTGGAATGTTCTTTATGTATGTAGCACTTACAGTAGTTGCGCTTCAATCAATTTTGAAATCTAAAAAGAAACAGCTTTCTGTTCATAAGGGGGAAACATAATGAAGATTATCCTACTATGTGGAGGATCCGGTAAACGGCTATGGCCCTTATCAAATGGTGTACGATCTAAGCAATTTCTTAAAGTATTAAAGGACAAGCGTGGGGAAAGTGAGTCCATGATACAAAGGATATGGAAGCAACTGCAAGAAGTTGGATTAGCTAAAGACACCTTAATCGTTTCCTCTGAACACTATTTAGAACAAATTTACCATCAATTGGATTACGACATTGAAGTTTTAGTAGAACCTGAGAAAAGAGATACTTTCCCCGCTATCGTCCTTGGTACTACTTATTTTGTAGAGAATAAGAAAATTGCTAAAGATGAGCTTATTTGTGTGATTCCAGTAGATCCTTATGTTGAAATAGAGTTCTTTAAACAATTAATCGAAATGGCTTCAATCTATAAAAACATAGAGCCAAATGTATTTTTAATGGGGATAAAACCGACCTTTCCTTCACAGCAGTATGGATATATTATTCCTGAAGAATATAGTGCAGCTGTTAAAAAAGTTAAAACATTCCGTGAAAAACCGACTATAGAATTAGCTAAAACGTATATTTCGCAAGGCGGTTTATGGAATAGTGGTACATTTATGTTTCAAGCTAAGTACATTCTTGATTTTTTAGAAAAGCAACAATTACCCAGCAGTTATTCAGCAATTATGCGTAAATACAATTTGTTACAAAATAGTAGTTTTGATTATGTTGTTTTAGAGAATGAGAATAACATTTATTGTATGGAGTTTGATGGTACATGGGAGGATTTGGGTACTTGGGGTGTACTATGTGAGCATTTTGATTCCAATGTCTACGGTAATGCAAGCACCTCTCTTAGCTGTGAAAATACACATGTCTTTAATGAATTAGACATACCCATTCATGTAATTGGCCTGAAGAGTAGCATCGTAGTAGCAAGCCCAGATGGTATATTAATTAGTGATAAGAAGCAGAGCGAGCAAGTGAAAATTATTGCTCACCATAATGGTAGGCCCATGGTAGAAGAGAGAAGATGGGGCTGGTATAAAGTGCTAGATTATACAAAGATAAATTCAGAACAAGAGGTACTTACAAAGAGAATATGCATATATAGTGGAAGAAATTTAAGTTACCAATATCACCACCATCGATCAGAAGTCTGGACAATTTTAAAGGGCAAAGGGCTATTTGCACATAACGAGAAAATGAGAATCGTTCAGGCAGGGGATGTTTTGAAAATTTCTCCCGGAGATTATCATGCAATTAAGGCATTAGAAGAACTAGAAATCATTGAAGTGCAACAAGGTAGTTTATTAATAGAAGAAGATATCATTCGAATTTTCTCAGATTGGGAGACAATTGAATCGAACTGTCATCATATAAATGAAGCAGCCACCCATCTTACATAAAAATAGACGTGATTTTTAGCATGGTTATTCTCTCTTGGAGTGGATCATGCTTTATTTAGGTTGTACGTAAAGAGAATAGGGCCGGGGAAATGAAATAATAAAGTTAGGCTTTTTAACACTTATGATAAAAGGGCATGGACATTAGTTTTTCATACCCTTTTATATTGCTTATTTTATTAGTCTTCCTTGTAAAACCTTTCGCCAGTTTCGGGATTGAAGTAGACAATTAATTTTTTTCCGGTAGTTGGGTCAATTGATACTTCATTTGTACGAACAAAGTCTTTGGGTACTTGTTTACCATGTTTTTTCTTGAAGCGGCGATCATAAATCAACCAAGATAAAATAATTAATAAAATTAGAATTAAAAATTGAATGCCGTAAAACCCTATAATCCACTTCATTTGTTACGCCTTATCGATTTTAACAGCCGTTCCATAGGCGATAATTTCGCTCATGTTTTGGCCGATTTCACCAGAGTCAAAGCGCATCATCACGATTGCATTTGCGCCCATTGCCGTTGCATTTCTCACCATGCGATCGATTGCTTGTTTTCTTGCATCTTCAAGCATTTCAGTATATTGATTGATTTCCCCACCAACTAGCCCCTTGAAAGAAGCGACGATATCTTTACCAATACCTCTAGCCCTTACAGTTAATCCGAATACTGGGCCTAATACTTCTGTTACTTTGTAATTTGGAACATTCTCAGTTGTAACGATAATCATATAGAACCACTCTCCTTAATGTAGTTAGTACAATGCTATTATATTACTTATTTGGTTGGGTAAACCACATATTTAAATTAAATTCCATACCCCGTGACGCATTACCAATAAAACCACTATTTCAAAAAGTAATATACGAATTACCATATAATTAGGGTGCGTCGACGTTATATACTTATATAACGGACAAATAACTTAATCAAACTACTAATTTTGTTTATAATAAAGAAAAACAGAAAGAATGTTCGCATTACGTGTACATAGACGAATGTTAATAGATTAGGAGAATGTAATATATGTATAGTTTTTCAGATTTATTTTGTGGTGGCGGAGGAATGTCGTTAGGGCTTATTGAAGCGGGTCTGGAGCATAAATTAGCTGTAGACTTTTGGGAAGTTGCTAGACTAAATTACACTTCCTATCATAGGTTAGCTGATGGCGAGTTTCTACAAATGAATCTATTTGAAGAGGAACAACGAAATGAGTTAATTGAAATTATTAGAGAAAACTCCATTGACGTTTTAGTTGGAGGACCACCTTGCCAAGGCTTTAGTACATTAGGAAAACGAAGCGAAAAGGACGACCGAAATAAATTAGTTGATGCTTATTTAGATATCGCAATACAAGTATCTCCAAAAATGATCATCATGGAAAACGTACCTGCTATTCAGAGTATGCGCCATGAGAGTGGAGTACGTTACCCACAGTACGCGAAAAATTTCTTGCGCGAAAATGGTTATTATGCTGAAACGATTTTTATCGAAGGGAAACAAGTTGGACTAGCCCAAACGAGAAAGCGTTTATTCCTTTTAGCTATTCGCCAAGACGAGGTAAAACAAATGGATGATTTTTTATCTATTATAAATGCGAAAGTAACAAATCATACTATGCATAATGTACAAAAGACGCTACGTGATGTTATTTATGATTTACCCCGATTCGAAAGTGGTGAAGGGGAAGACGAAATCGTTATCGACGGTCAAACAATCTATAACCACAACGTATTCGACTATCGCGAAGATAATCTAGAACGAATTCGACAAGTACCTACAGCTGGCGGGTTACAAGACATCCCAGATGAGTATTTATCAAACCATCTCATCAAAATGAAAAACGGTGGCTACGGCAGTGGTGGCTTTGTGAAAAATCTTTATGGTCGACTTGAATGGGACAAGCCATCAGGAACCATTGTTGCAGGGATTAAAAAAATAACATGTGGACGTTTCTTCCATCCAGAATGTAACCGTTTATTAACTGTTCGAGAAGCAGCAAGACTTCAATCATTCCCAGACGATTACAAATTCCTAGGCAGCTTTATTGACCAATATACAATTGTAGGAAATGCCGTACCACCTAAGTTTTCTGAACTAATTGCCAATGTTCTTACAGAAATATATGAGGAATATAAACATTAATTTTCAACAAGGGGCGAAAAAATGTATATTAAGCACATTGTTTGGAGACGAGTGATTTTTGGACAAGTTAGAAGATTAACACTAGGAATGAATGTTCCAGAATCAAGTAAAAAGTTTAAAAAATTAAGGGCAGACCATGCACTTGAATGGGGAAATAATAACGAAAACCCAGGTGTGTGGTCAGATTTTGTTGGATTAGAAAAAATACCAGTTACCCCTAAGTATTTTAGTGTGCCATTAGATAATTCTAAAAATAATCTAAAGTTATGGCAAGGAGCTAATGACCCTCGAGGTAATAAAGTAAAGATCTCTCAAAGATTATGGACGGAACCTGGAGATATTATCGATATTTGGTATTTAGGAACAATGAAGTTACTTAATGAATTACTGGAAGGTTTTAATGAGACAGAGGGCGCTTCAGAACATTCTCAAAAGCTACATCAATATGTATCCCAACGTTTAAGAGCGCTTCGTGAATATAAAGGGAACTTATATGAATGGGCAAAAGATACGCAAGATCAGTTTCATGAGTTAATTTTAAATCCAGACTTTTTATTTGATGATTACTTTATTAAGACGAGAAAAGCTTTTATTGAGCATAATTACTTTTTGGTCATCTGCTATGAGGATGAAAATGGTCAAAAGTTCAACCATGCGTTAATGGCGAATATTAAAGACAGCAATCTTCATCCCGTATTAAGTAGTAGAATAAAAGGAAGTTGTGGAGCGTCTGAGATTAATCAATTTGTTGGATAGAGGGTATTAGATATGAGTATTACAGCAAATGAAGTAGTTGATAAGCTAAAACGATATAAAAACATTATTTTATATGGGCCACCTGGAACGGGGAAAACCCATCTATTAAATGAGGTATTAGAATTATTAGATACGTCGGGTAATTACGATTATTTCAATACGAGTGCACCAATTGCAATTTCCAACACCCAGCATAAAGAATTTTCTTATGAATGGTGTACATTCCATCCGAACTACGCTTATGAAAATTTTGTAGTTGGACTCGATCCGGTCATTAAAGACGGAAAACTAGGATACAAGCATCATATTGGCCCATTTACGGAACTAGTTAAAAGAAATGCAGAAGGGCAAGAAGTATTGCTCGTAATTGACGAAATTAACCGTGCAAATACAGAAGATGTTTTTGGGAATACAATTGCTTTATTAGACCTCAATGATCGTGAAACCAATTCTGTAAGTTTAAATGACGCATTAACAATCGATGGTGTTGTACTGAACGAGCTAAAAGTCAACAATCATTTTTATGTAATTGGAACAATGAATTCTTTAGATAAATCTGTTAGCCCATTAGATATTAGTATAAAAAGACGATTTATTACGGTAGAAGTTGAGCCAAATGTGGACGTTCTAAAAAGTTATTTAGAAGGAAATCCAAACATTGGGAAAGGCTTAACGGATTTTGTTGTTCAACTCTTTTCGTATTTGAACTATCAGCTAAACGAATATGTCGGCAAAGAATATGAAATGGGTCAAGGATATTTCTGGGGATTGATGGAGTCAGAAAATGAGGGAGAAGCCACCGACATTTTAGCGGATATTTTAAAATATAAAGTTCTTCCGCATTTAAAAGATGTTTTTCCCAATGAATATTATATTGAACTTTTTACTATGGAGAATTTAGATAAGCTATTTCACCAAACTGATTTTGGCTATGAAATGTTGGATTTCTCCACGTTTTCTTCCGACGACATTATTAATTTAATGGCTTCTGCTTGTGGTAGCAGTTATAGAATCCATTCCGAAAATGCCCAAGAGGTTGAATGTACTACTTTTGAGGAATATCAGGAAAGCATTATAGCTGACCTTTATAAAAAGTTAAAACGCCATAAAAACGTTATTTTAACTGGTAGCAGTGGGACAGGTAAAAGCAGTTTGGTAAAAATTGTTATGAAGCAATTTGAAGAGACAAAAACGATGCACTGGCATTCCTCTACTGCTTATGAGGATGTATTAGAGGGGATTTCAGCAAAAGTAGATTCTTCCGGGAATGTAGATTACGTATATAAATCTGGAAAATTGTTAGAATTAGCACATTTAGTAACGAACGAAGATACATTAATGGTTATTGAAGGCCTAGATCGTAGTAATGCAGCTGAAAATTTTGGCGAGCTAATCACCTTACTTGAACCTGATAAAAGAGAAAAAGTATCAATTAAAATGCATGATAGTGACCTAGTGCTACCAAAAAATATGCATCTAATCTGTACAATGAACCCTTTAAGTCTTGCGAAAAATAAATTAGACAGTGCCTTAAAAAGAAGATTTGTCATTATTGATTTATATCCGGATTACGAACTACTAAGATTATGGTTTAGTATTGAGAAGAAAACAATCGATGTGGAAACCTTAAATGACATTCAATCAAGAGAAGACTTACTTTCTTTAGCAATTGGTCTCTTAAAAGGTATCAACGAAAGAATCACCAATACATTAGGGCTTGATTACCAACTTGGCCATTCTGTTTTTTGGAATTTGAAAGATGAGAGAGATTTGTCTATAAATACAATCTTTCAAGTTTTCGATGCAATGATTTTACCAACTCTTCAAGACTATATAAATGACGAGGAAGTTGCTCAAAGAATTTTAGGTGAAAGTTCACCATTAATTAAGACGAAAAATTATGGCTTTGAAATCTCCAGCTTTGCAAAATTAAGTCCTACCGAAAGAATCGAAACTTTAAAGGGGTTTTATGTGAATGATTAATTTTGACTTTGTTGAAAATCAGGAACATCCTCTAGAAGATGAGATTCTTAAATATAGTCGAGAAATCTTTGCGATAGGTAAAACAATAAAAAAGGAACTTGGGCTTCGGGTCAACCCGTTTAGCATTACAGAAGAATCCTTTAGAATTGATAGCATAGCAGGGAGTATTTCATTCGAAAATATCCATATTAACATTTGGCCTAAAAATTTCGGTGTGAATGGTGTAGATAGAAAAAATAATAGTGATTTAAAACGGCTTTATCGGAGAGTATTGGAAACCTCTGAACGTAATCGAAATAAAACACTATACATTAGCAAATATAAATCATCAAATGACATGGACAGCGAATTTATTCATGCGATTGCGGAACAGTATATTGAAGAATTAAATAAAGCTTTAAAGCATGTTAAAATCACCACTTATGAAACGGTTGTAGAAAAAAGGAGAAATATTCGTGGTCAAATATTAGTTCAAAAAGAACTGCAAAATCCTATTTTGGAGCCGAACATTTGGTGTAAATATAAAAAACTTAAAGAAGATAACGATAGCAATCGGTTATTGTTATGGGGATGCAACTACCTATTAACGCATGTTAACGATGGGAAGATCAAAAGCGACCTTAGAAAATTGATGCAACAATTTCATGACGTAAATGTTGATTTATTAGATGCTAATTTTGTTCAAAGACTAACTGTCCCAAGGCAATTTAGGGTGTATACAAACTGCTTGAAAATTGCTAGGAGATTGTTTTTAAATAATTATAATCGTAGTGAAATTCACAGTAATGGTGGGAAAATACTAGGATTTATTATTAATATGGAAAAAGCCTTTGAAAATATTGTTTGTTATTATGTAGAGGCAGCAGCAAGATCACTCGGTATCCATCATAGAGCGCAATCAGAACACCAATTAGCAACCTCCTCAACAGGTGGGAGTTATTTTGTTCGTCCAGATGATTTCGTTTCTACGGATAAAGGAACAGTCATTATCGATGCAAAATATAAACTACAACTTGAATCAAATTATTTTAAATCAAAACCAACGAGAGAAGATTTTTACCAGGTACTGGCGACTTGTATTGCCTATAAAACCCATGAAGCGATTTTAATCTATCCAGAAATCGTTCAGGCAAACAGGTCAGAACATTCTTGGCAAGTAGAAAATCCCATTAACGGGGTAAAGGTGAAAATCTCATCAAGGCAAATCGACATACTCGCGCGGAAAGAAATTTTGGAAAAACGGTTAATTGAAATATTGCAGGAAACAAGTTGCGTTTAGTGAAGGTGGGAATATGTCAAATATACAATTTTTATTAAGTGAAGCAGAGTTAGAGAAGGCATTATTTTTGCCAATCGATGAAATAAATAAGCACATAATCGATGAAACAATGACAGAACATTGGATTAATGGGCAAAGGTTTTTTGATTCAAGAGAAATCAACGAAAAAATTAAAAAGAGCAAAAAGAATTATGATTTTGTAAAAGTGAATGTGAATAATCCTCCAAATGAGCAACAACGAACAATTCAGCAAAACAATTTCAACGTCATCGATTTATTTTGCGGAGCAGGGGGAAGTAGTACAGGGTTTAAACTTGCGGGCTTTAACTTAATCGGTGCACTGGATTTTAACGAAAAAGCAGCGGCCACACATAAGCTTAACTTTCCACAATGTCATACAGTTGTGAATGATATAACGCAACTTTCTCCAAGTGAGTTTAATGATATCATCGGAAATCAAACAGTGGATGTTTTAATTGGTAGTCCTCCATGTCAAACGTTTTCCTCATTAAGTCAGGGGAAAATCAAATCCCTTGGAAAAGACATTAAAAAAGATATCCGGAATTATTACTATAAAAATTACTTAGACTATTTATCATTTTTCAAACCGAAAATGTTTTTAATGGAAAATGTCCCAGGGTTTCAAACGAAATTTGAGGGAATGATCTTCAATGATTTTTTAGATTATTTAAGTGAGCATCTACCGGAATATACAATAACGTATAAAGTGTTAGACGCAGTGAACTATGGTGTGCCACAAAATCGCAAAAGACTTTTTGTTTGTGGATATTTAGATGGATATCACTTCGAATTTCCTGAGAGTAATACGGAGCTGCTTGAAGAGAAAGAGGATTTTGTATCAGTAGAGAATGCCTTATTAGATTTACCAGACATTACGGATGATTGGCGACTTGATCACTTACCATATTCAAAATACGAAAACCTAACGAAATACCAACGATTTATTCGAGGAAATAGCACATGGGTAAGAAATAACATTTGTAGAGTATCGAACAACGAAGCAAAACAAATGTTTAATTATCTGAAGCCGGGACAAAAGTATATGGAACTAGATGACACGACTAAAGAAAAAATATCACTATTTGATACGTTTAGTTCATCCGTTATCCAAACCCGCTGCAGACGGTTGCCATTAGCGGAAGCTTCATGGACCGTAATTGCCCATATTGGAATGGATGGTTACGAATATATCCATCCAACAGAGTGTAGAACCCTTTCGGTAAGGGAAGCAGCAAGACTACAATCTTTCCCGGACGATTTTGTTTTTGTCGGGAACATGAGGGAACAATACGTCCAAATCGGAAATGCGGTCCCCCCATTACTCAGTTACGCTTTAGCTAAGGAAATCGAAAACGCCCTAACAAATCCAACGCCCAAACCTCTACATAAACGCGAAATTCAAGAGAAGTTAGATTTGGTTTTCTAACTAAGGGAATAACTAGGCTTGGCTCCTTATATAAAGGGCCGAGCCTTTTCTAATATTAATGTGACATGATGAAATTGGATGGGTTAAATAAAAGCGATAAGTTCAAAAACATTATTTAAGTGCAATAAAGTGCTCGATTTCGAATTGACTCTAAATATTAATGTTTAAAATTTCTTGATGATGACAATTATCCATATAAAATGCATCTAATTATTGTTCTTTAAAGGAGTTTGAGTATATTGGATTTGGAGGAAATGATTTTAGAGTTTAAAAAAATTAGATTGCAAAAAGGTCTCCATAAACTATTAAACAAAGTAATAAAGATAGAAGAGATTACTGAAGATTATGTAGGCTTTGAACATGGCTTAGCTCAAGAGGAAATACCAAATTATGTATTAGGAGTATTAGCTGATCCTATTATGGAGAGTTCTGTTGTATATAAAGATGATAATGGTGATTACTATGAACTTTGTCATTTATATTATTGTGGACCAGAACCTTATGAAATCTGGATGAAAAATGGGGATGTTATTAAAAATCCAATAAATGTTTTATAGTGAAAAAGTGTAGATTAAGTTATTAACTAGTCCACACTTTTTTTGTAGTTAATTTAAATACTAATTATGTATAAATCTCCATAAAATACAAACTGATAAAGGTTATAATGAACTTTAGGAGAACTGTTTAATAAATATGGAAGTTTGAATTTTTTTCTGAGGTGAAAATAATGGCATACACAAATCAAGCAGCTTCAGTGAATAGAGATATCCTTATCTCCAAATTAAAGTTAGAAGAAAAGTCTAAAAACTCAATTATATTCGAAAATAATAAATACTTTGTGATATCCCCAACAATGCAAAACAACAATGACCGATTTGACATAATTTTAAATAACATTGAAATTGCAAGAGAATCTAAAAAGAAGAAACTAATAATTGTTAGATACAAGTCTATCTTATTGCTTGGAAATTTAGTTGAATTTTTGGATAAAATGACTCCTGAAGAACAATTATATCCCCATAAAAAAACGTACAAGTGGCAATATACCATAAAAAGGGATGACCAAGGATATTTTATTCGATTACAAGGGCTACCTGATAGCAAGTTTTTGCTAAAGGAAGTAAACGAAGCTGAACTATTATCTTACTTTAATGAAATAAAGGATAAGGAGAATGTTAACGATAGTAAGGGTGAATCAGATACATACTTAGATTTAAATTCACTGGATTTAATTAAACACATCGCTAACTATATACAATCTAGGGGTTTCTCTTATTCATTACAACAGATCCAAAACCTGTACTTATCACTGCGTTCTAAACCCTTTGTAATCATATCAGGTATTTCTGGTACTGGAAAAACAAAGATTGTACAGTTGTTTGCAGAAAGTATTGGGGCTACAGAAGAGAATAATCAGTTTAAGTTAATTCCAGTTCGGCCTGATTGGAGCGATAGTTCAGAGTTATTAGGATATACAGATATTAAAGGTGATTTTGTTAAAGGACCTTTAACAAAAATAGTAGAGCAAGCTCATGAAATGCCTAATATACCGTATTTTATCTTACTAGATGAAATGAATCTGGCTAGAGTTGAGTATTATTTTAGTGATGTACTTAGTGTGATGGAAAGTCGAAATAAAGAAGTAGACCGTATTACTTCCTCTCAACTAATTGATATGGTAGATAAATCACTAACATTGCCAAATAACTTGTATATTATCGGAACGGTGAATATGGATGAAACAACTTATCCTTTCAGTAAAAAGGTATTAGACCGTGCAAATACAATTGAATTTAATGATATTGATTTAATGAATTTTGCATCAATGTCTTTAAACGATATTGTTGAGCCAATACATGTTTCTAATGATTCTATAAAAGCATCTTACATTCATTTAATAGATATTTTTCATGAACATGAACCACTTATTAGAAAAGTATCTGAAAAGCTTGTGAAAATTAATAAAATTTTAGAACCTATAAATGCTCAAGTTGGATACCGTGTACGCGACGAAATAGGTTTCTATTTGGCTCATAACTCAGAATCAGGCATGTTGTTTTCAGAAGAAGAAGCAATGGACTTCTGTATAATGCAAAAAATTTTACCTCGTGTTGGTGGAACAGAAAATGTTGTCCGTCAAATACTAAATGACTTACTAAATGAACTAGAGAGATATCCTAGAAGCCAAAACAAAGTGAAGGAAATGCTCAGGAGGTTAGATAGAGATGGATTCACTTCATTCTGGGTTTCTTAAAGGGGTCCAGCTTCTAACAATTGAAACAGATGAGCTTATATTGGCTATTTCTGGGAATATAGATTTCCAAAGATATCATAATGATAGTTCTAAATCATTTATTAAAGATGAAAAAATGCACTTTACTTGTACTAATAACGCAAAGGTGAAGATATTTGATATTAAGACTAATCAACTTATAGAAAGTAATGGGCGATCTTTTTTACCACTCTTTTTTGAAAATGGAATGTATGAATTACAAGTTCAACCAGTAGGGGATAGGGAGATTCACTTTTGGCATGAATATGAAGGTTTCCGAAATTCGATTCATAAATTCTTAAACACCAATTCACTAACAGGTGTACTACATTTTCAAAATGAGGTTGGCTATAGTAACTTTGAAATCCGTGATGAAAATAATGAAACTCTTTTGTCCGTAGTAATTGAGATATATCCAACAAAGTTAAACTACAAAGATGATTACAAAGCATTATTAAAAGAAGTGAATGAAGAAATTTATAATTTGGCATATGCATTTATCAAACGCACTTATTTATTAGGTACAGATGAAGTTTATAACGAGCCTACTGGGGCAGAGTTTTACCGTCTACTCCAAAAACATTTTAATGAATATATAAAAGTAGTTAATTTTGTCGAACAAAAACCACATCTAGAATTACGAACAGTTTATGAAGAAGTTAGAGGAGATAGACTTAGAAAACAAGATAGCAAAGGGCGTGCATATTTAAGAAAAAATGCAAGTTTATTTATTGAAGTTGAAAATGGGATACCAATTAATGATATCCAAATGCTACCTAAAAAAGGGCTGTTAATCAAAAAAGAACATATAACAGACACACATGAAAATCGATATGTGAAAATGACATTACAGCGTTTATATGCCAGAATAGAAGCTCTTTATGATGTAATTAAAAATGCAAAAATGAGGTTTAACGGGGAAGCAGATCAAGAGGTACTATTTATTCTAGATGATATGAAATCCAGGTTATCAAAGAAACTAAATAAACCTTTTTGGAGAAACATTGGGTTATTAGATCGTTCGATTATTAGTATGGTATTGCAAATGGCTCCTGGTTACAGAGATGTCTATCAAATTTATGCTACCCTTTCTAAAGGTATTGTGTTAAGTGGCGAACTATATAAAATGTCTATAAAAGATATTGCAACATTATATGAATACTGGACCTTCTTACGTTTAGGGAAAATTTTACGTGAGGAATGTGAGCAATTATCACAAGATGTAATAAAAGTAGATAGTAATGGGTTAGTAGTTAACTTGAACAAAGATAGTGGTGCTAGACTAGTTTTTAGAAATAAAAAAACAGGTGAGATTATTCACCTTCAATACCAATACTCAACAAAAGGAAATATCACTGTAAATCAAAAACCAGACACTATGTTGAGTATTAAAAAACTGGGAAAAAACTATGAATATCAATATATCTTTGATGCTAAATACCGAATCAATTTTGGAGTGGAAAATAAAAACGGACCTGGACCAATGGAAGATGATATTAATACAATGCATCGTTATCGAGATGCAATTGTTGCTGAAAGTAATGGTATTTATGAACGTACTGCATTTGGAGCGTATGTATTATTTCCTTGGAATGAAATAGACCGTTATCAGGAACATGACCTATATAAAAGCATTGAAAAGGTGAATATTGGTGGACTTCCGTTTTTGCCGAAAGCAACAGATTTAGTGGAGACAATCATCAATAATCTATTAAATAAGAGTGCAGAAGAATTACAAAGAGATGGGATATTGCCAATAGGAACAAAAGAGTTTTTATATGAGTTGCAACAGGAGTTTGTCATGATTATTCCAATTGATAAACTAGATGAAATAATTACTGCGAGGGCAATAAGTGTCCGTGAAGACCAACTACCAATTAGTTGGAATAACGCCAATAAAATTGCATTATGTACGTCCGAAAATATACTTGAAGAAGGACTCATTAAGGCAATTGAACGCAAAAATAATTATTTTGTCTTTCATGTGGAAGCTTGGGTTACGAGGTTAGATGGTATCAAAGTGGATTCTTATATTTTAAGTGAACCATTATTAGTGGAAGAATATTTATATGGTGATGCAAAATCTATACAAGAGCTTTTCTTAACCTCAAATGAGCAAAGGCAGTTTTGGTTAGCATTAAAAGCGATTGCTAATGTGGTTGAGATTAGATTGAATAGGGAAAACGTAACTCAGAATACATCTATCCATTCTTTTGTTATTCCTGAACATGAATTTATTTGGACTACGGGACAGTTAATTCATATACACGGAGATCGGAAAGAAGCAATAGATATAACCCTACTAAAAGAAAACCCCTATAAAGTAGTACATGAGCTAGTTTCTAAATAGTTACTAGCTTTTTCACAATTTTACACGTGCTAGAGAATACAAGTGTTATGTATAAATTTTAAAGCTCACACACTTAATTTATTACAGCTTAGCTTCATCTTAGCTTATTTAATACCTTCACCCGGTACTTTTTGAATAGGAAAAACGTTATAAAGTAAATGAGGATTGAGGATATGATAATGTTTACGAATGCACCTGATAGAAATAATAATCCACTCGAATGAGATTTGAAGAACCCTGCAAGCGTATGATCGATGGCTGTTTTGTATTCGACTTCATCTAGAGTATCCACCTTAGATTTTCTATCCAATAGAAAGCCCCCAACCATGTAATTTAATATGAAAAGAAGTGGCCAAATGGGAGTGCCTATCACACCGCCTACAAAAGCTGAAATGGTATTTGCTCTAGCTAGTTTAGCCAAACCAATAGAAAGCACAGGACCTAATCCAAACAGCGGAATCCAACTTGGAATAAAACCCATCGTCAAACCAAGAGCTACCTGGTGTGGACTAGATTTTAGCCGAAATATTCGTATGAGGTAATATTTAATTTTACGTGTAATTTTCATTAATTTGTTCCCTTCAAAATTTAACATGAAGAATCCAATGCAAGAATGGATACTTTCGGTATAAAAATAAACTACAACTTAATGATAAGTTGTAGCGTAGGAGAATGGAATGGTTATTTTTTGTTTTTTACAAACTGATAAAGTACATAGATAATATATGTAGGTGCTGCAATATATATTAAGTATGGAAATGTACCATATGTTTTTTTATATAAAATAAATAATAAACATCCTAAAAAAATCGTAACAATTGTACCGTACTTAGGTAATGGAACATCTTTTAAACTTGGAATTCTAAGCTTACTCACCATTAAGAAGCAAAGCGCAGTAAAAATTACCGTTGTTATGATATTGGGAATATGGTAATTAAATAAGGACAGTAAAGCTAAAATACCACCAGCTGCCGTAATTGGTACACCAATAAAGTAATGTTGAGATGATTTATTACTGCTAATATTGAATCTGGCTAATCGAAAGGCTCCGAACAAAGGAAACAATCCTGCAATTGCTAAACCAGTTAACCCTAATTGGTAAAAATAGGTGTAATACATTAGAAATGATGGGGCTATTCCAAAAGTAACAATGTCAGCTAAAGAATCTAACTCTTTTCCTAAAGTGCTATCGGCATTTAAAATTCTAGCTAATCTACCGTCCATACTGTCTAACATCATGCCGATTATGATTAAAATTGCTGCGTTTTTGTAATGACCATTTGCAGCAAAACCTATTGAAAGAAAGCCGCAGTATAAATTGCCTAATGTTAACATATTGGGGATACCTTTTTTAATGCGCAAACTCCATCACCTACTATTTAAAAATATTAATATATCGGAAATTGTTAAACTTTATCATCTGGTTGAATCGAGAAGATCCATCCACTAGTTACTTTACTGCTTTTTTGATATCTTTTCCACCGCCGGAACATCTGCAGGGGCGAAATTTAAATATCTAATCTCATCTCGAGATATCCATCTTACTTCGGCGTGCTCAGTTGCAATAGGTTCTCTTGCAATTAGTTTTGCTTTAAAAGTTTCCAATCTTACCATCACATCCTCATATTCATATGTTGTGTCTTCTACTTTTTCGCGAACCTCAATCTCACAATTGAACTCTTCTTTAATTTCCCGAACTAATGCTTCTTCGGGAGTTTCGCCAGTTTCAATTTTGCCACCAGGGAACTCCCAAAAACCTGCTAATGACATATCCGGTCCTCTTAAAGCGCAAAAAATTTCTTTCTGTTCGTTTTCTATGATTGCTCCCACAACATGGAATTGCTTTTTCATGTATTTCACCTATCCCATCTTTGATAAACCGTTTACTATTTTGTGTTATAAAGTGTAAATTATTCAATAACGATATCAAAAGTAGGTGGCTATTATGGACGATCATTATATTCCATATCAAAAGAACGAAATGGAACAATTGCGACGGGAAAAAGCAGCTTATGGAAGAAAGATGGTAAGGGTTCGTAATCAGGATACTCCTGAATTAACAGGTGAACGCTATTTACAAAAGAAGGAAAGGGAGCTTCGCCGGAGATTTGTTCGAATTCTTAATGCAGACAAAAATAATGCAGAGGTTCGCTATCGGTACGGAATTTTTTTAATGGATCGCAAGAAATATTCTCGAGCAATACAAAAGTTTGAAGAAGCTATCAAAATTAATGATAAACGTAATAGAACTTATCCTCTAGAAAAAGCACAACTTTTGAAGGCCCATATGTTGATTGGCTATTGTGCTGGACAATTGTTAAAAGGAAGTCTTGAGAAAGCAGAGGAGTTAAATATCGAAGAAGCTTCATTCGATTACAGCCTAAAAGTAGAAGGTCGCGAAATTCAAGAAGTGATGTTAATGCTAGAAAATGCAACTGAACATTATACGGCTTATATAAATGGGAAGAAACAAATTCTTTCTTTAGAAGATTATTTACATTATAAAGCAGGGCTTCATGGTGACATGATACTTATTAGTTTTGTAGAAAAGGATGTTTTTATCAAAGTAGGGCAGCATGAGAAACGCAATGTACCAAATGATTTATCAGCATTACTCCGTTTCCAACTAGAAACTATCCTAGAAAAAGGGATGGTTACGTATGATGACATAAGGTTTGAATATGAATCCGATAGATCTTGGGCAACCCATCGGAAATATGTTTCACGCATCAATGAACTTGCAGAAGTAGAAGATGCAGGGGAAAAGATTTTTAAAGTGTCAGAAGGGACCTTTCAAAATCGTTATCCGCAAAGCTTTGAATTAGCGACATCAAATTACATCGTAGTCTTTCGTCAAAGCCAATTTTATGAAGATATTTTTGATTATTAACTAGCTCCACCTGAGACAATCGCTGTCTCACCCTTTTCTTATACTTACATTACAAGTTCCAAACAGGGACAAAAAAGCATGAGGAGAGGGTACTATGTTAGCAGTTAAAGAATTAATGACACGCTATGGATTTCTTTTGGAGGATAGTGATTTAGGAATACGCATTACCGACACGAATGAGCAAAATATGATGCATTTTCATCAGGTAATGGAGAAGGTTGATGGCATTCAAGAAATGGAAGAAACAGCTTTCATTCAATTGCTCGAGGCACTTTATGAATCTACAGGTGAAATGCTGTTTCAGTATAATCAACTTCCTTTACACACGGTTGATATTTATGTTCGTGGTCTAGTAATGCAATTAAACCGATTAGGATGTGCTACTACTGGAAGCTGTGATGGTCATGATAAAAGTAGAGCCCATATCTACTTTACGAATGCAGGGACGGCAAAAAGAGCAGCAATTTTATTAAAGTATGTAGGGGTACGATTCGATTTAATTCAATCCCATGTGAACTTCATTGAAAGTCGGTATGAGCTTCCGAAGTTTGCTAGTAAATTAGCGAACCTAACTGTGGAAGAGGCCGAAAAAATATTTCATAATCACAATCCGTTAATGAACAAAGAAGATTATTTTACCTTACTCGAAAAACTGCTATCAATTTCTGGGGTAAGTGGTGAAGAAGAAGATATCCGAACATTTGTAGTGGAGCAATTAACACCATATGTGGATGATTTAGAAATTGATCATTACGGGAATATCTTAGCACAAGTGAAGAAAGGAAATGGTCCAACCGTTTTATTAAATGCTCATTTAGATACAGTGGATGGTTTTGTGCATAATCGTATTATTTTAAAGAACAATCATATTTGGACATCAAGTGAAGGGATTCTTGGTGCCGATGATCGTGCGGGTGTTTGTGTATTACTAGCTATGGCGCGTTCGATTCACCATATGAATTTCCGAGGTACGATAAAGTTTGCTTTCACAGTAGAGGAAGAAATCGGTTTAGTAGGAGCAAGAAAAGTAGCGAAGTCTTTCTTATGGGATGTCGATATGGCCTTTGTTGTTGATAGAAGGGGAACAAGTGATATTGTTACGTCTTGTGGTGGTTATATCCCATTTTGTATAGATGAATTTGCTCGTGGTGTTGAACGTATTGGGAGACGTGTGCACCGTAATCGTTGGGCAGCAGTTGCTGGGGGAAGTAGCGACACAAGAGTATGGGCAGAACAAGGCATTAACAGTGTAAATCTATCTGCAGGTTATCACGATGAACATACTAGTAGTGAAACACTCGACATTGAGGCAAACTACGGAACTTATGAATATGTTATTCAGTTGGTAGAAGAAAGCAGGAATTTAGTAAGGTCCAAGATAGAACGCAAACCTTCAAGATTACGAAAAAATGATTAAAGTAAGAAGCAGTTGTGTTTTATCGCAACTGCTTTATTAAGTTCCACTCATTCCCATATTGGTTATCTTCAGTAATCAGCCTATAATAAATAGTATTATAGATTAAAGGAGTTGGTGTCATGGCAATCATCGTACCAACATTAGAAGAAATAGATAAACTAAAACAAAAACCAACAAGTGGTGAAAGTACATTATTAACATTTTTGTCGAACTTAAATGATGAATATACGGTTTATTTTCAACCATTTCTAAATGGGAGCTTACCGGATTTTATTATCTTACATCGCACAAAAGGAATTTTAATTATTGAAGTAAAAGATTGGAATCTTAATTTATATAAAATTTCAAATAATCATTGGTATGTGCAAACCTCAAATAAACCTGCGAAAGTAAAGTCGCCGATAAAACAAGTGCAAGATTATAAAGAGCATATCTTTTCTTTTATACAAGGATTTGTTGAAGATAGTATTCATCAGTCTTCAAAATTTGGTTATGTCCAAACTGCTGTTTATTTTCATAATATGCCCGAAAGTGAAGCGCTCAATTTTTGTAGAGAGTGCAGGGAGTATAATAGATGGGTAACAATTCTAGGAAGCGATTCTTTAAATTTTGATCGTTTTAGAAATATGCACTTTTTCAGATCAAACTTATCACAAGATTTCACAAATCGATATTATCATGAGTTTCAACTACTATTTGCACCGTCAATTCACCTACTCGAACTAGGGAAAGAGATAACCTATAGTAAGGAGCAACAAAAGTTAATTAAGAGTAAAAAGGGTGAAGTGAAAATTAAAGGTGTCGCAGGTTCTGGAAAAACATTTGTGTTGGCGAAACGAGCGGTCAATGCGCAAAAGCGAACAAAAAGTAGGGTGCTGATACTAACCTATAATATTACGTTACGAAATTTTATTCGGGATAAATTAAATCAAGTGCGCGATGAATTCCCATGGAGTATGTTTCATATTGATAATTATCATAATTTCATTAATACGATGGCCAATGAATATGAAGTGGAAATAACAAACTATGAAGATCTCAATTTGTTTGATAATGTAGAAATTCAAAAATACAATGCAATCTTCATTGATGAGATTCAGGACTATAACTATAACTGGCAGATGATGATTAAGAAGTATTTTTTAGTAAAGAACGGCGAACTGGTTGTATTTGGCGATGAAAAGCAGAATATTTATGGTACTACGCTAGATCAATGGGATATAAATACAATCATTGAGGATGAGGAATGGAAAACATTAAATGAATCCTATCGTTTATCAACAGTCATTTCCGAACTAGCCTTAAGTTATTTTGAGAAGTATTTGAAAAGGCGATACAAAAAACTGGAGTTTAGTACGCAGCAGGAGTTAAGTTTAGAAACAGGATATATCGGGGACGTTCATGCTAATTTTATTGATTTAGAGCCTTTTTGTGATTTTATCTATCAATATATTCATGAACAGAAAATTACTTATAATGATGTCGTAATTTTAGGAAGGCACATTAAGACGTTACGAGAAATCGAATATATTTTTCGAACAAAATATCATCTCCAATTAACGAAAACATTTGAAACGAAAGAGACCTTTGAGTTGTTAAATCGTAAATTCCATAAACAACCTTGGATACTAAATGATAAACTTCAACAAGTAAGAAAAAATGAAAAGATTGCATTTCAAATGAATCGGGGGACGATGAAAATATCCACAATCCATAGCTTTAAAGGTTGGGAAGCAGAAAATGTTTTCTTATTACTTGAAAATCCCTTTGGCCAGGATGAAGATGCGGTAGATGAAGAATTAATTTATACGGGCATTACCCGTTCTAAAAGTAAGTTACTATTTTTAAATTTGGAAATTACAAAATACCAATCTTTCCTTCATCAAAATAGAGAAATTGTAAATGAAATTATCAAATAAGATTCATACGTTACGTAATAAATATGGTTAAATAAAATTTACAAGAAGAGTCTTTACATTATTATAATCAGTTTTTAGCCGTGCACCTTAGTAAATCTATGGAAGAAGTGAGGAGAACCATATGCCAATAGCTATCATCATTTTAGTATTAGCCATTATATCGGCTGTCTTTTTAAGTCGTAGGGCTACTAAAAAACGGAAATTTCTCATTTGGGGGATTACAACCATTCTTTTCATTGCACCACTAATATCTTGGGTTTCAGGTATCTTATTCGGTATTAGTGTAGGGGATGGATTTGCCGGAATGACAATCATGGTATATGGCTTTGTTTTTTTAGAAGTAATAGGGTTCATTATTTTATATTTCGGTATATTTAAACGTGAAAAATTTAAAGACTTAATGTAAGTGCGTCTACAATTTGGTAGATGCGCTTTTTTTATGCATGCTTCCTTTCTATAAGAAACATACTATTCAATAATAAATGGAATCAGGTGAAACTATGCTGCGTAAATTTTTCATAGTAATTGGAGCAGTGTTGATTGTTTTAGTATGTTTTGTAATGGCTCTATCGATATCAAAGCCTAAAGATATTTCTGACATAAAAATTACCCAACAAGAAAAAAGGATTGTTCTTATTACGATTGATTCTTTAATGAGTGAGCCTCTTCAAAAGGCAATGGCTGAAGGGAAGGCCCCGGCATTTTCGTTTTTAGTTGAAAATGGACAGCTATATACGGATATGGTTAGTTCATATCCTACAATGTCTGTTACTCTTGATAGTTCTTTACTAACGGGTGTTTTTGCGGACGAACATAAAATTCCAGGTCTAATATGGTTTAACCAAGATGCAAACCGAATTGTTAGTTATGGTAGCGGCCCTGGCGAAATTTGGAATGATGGTGTACGAAATGTTGTTCAAGATAGTGTAATTCGATTGAATAATAAACATCTCAGTTCAAGTGTTACAACCATTCACGAGGAACTGGCAAATCGCAATATTCAATCGGCGTCAATTAATGGTCTCATTTATCGTGGGAAAGTGGAGCAAAACCTTAATGTGCCATTTCTTATATCGACAATGAAGATTTTGCCGAAAAATATTGAGGTAAAAGGACCAACAATTCTGTCTCTTGGTGCTTTATCGCAGTTGAGTCCAAATAATAATTTGCAAAAATTCGCTTGGGACAAAATGGGGGTAAGTAATGAATTTTCCGTTCGGGAGTTTAAATATTTATTGGAGCAAAATCAATTGCCATCTTTTACTCTTGCCTACTTACCGGATGCAGATGCACGCATACACTCTAAAGGATCAGATGATTTACAAGCAATTGAAAAGGCTGATGAATCCTTACAAGACCTATTAAATTCTTTTTCATCATGGGAAGAGGCAATAAAGAGTGTTACTTGGATTGTGCTTGGGGATAGTGGTCAATCTGCTGTAAAAAAAGATAAATCATTAATTGATCTAAATAAAGTTCTAAGCAAATATTCATTTTGGGAACGCAACAATCAAGACGGCCAAATTGCTTTTGCGGTGAATGAACGGATGGCCTATATTTACTTGAAAGACGATAAACTCAATATTCAAGAAGTTGTAGAGATTTTAAAAAAGGATGACCGAATCGCATTTATTTCGTGGAGCGAGAATGAGCAGAACTATGTGACAGCACCAAATAATGAAGAGTTAGTTTTTTCGAAACAAGGCAATTTGAAAGATGAATACAATCAAACTTGGGACATAGAAGGGGACGAATCTATTTTAGATTTAACAGTCCAAAATGGGGAAATTCAATTTAACAATTATCCTGATGCACTTGCCAGATTAAATGGAGCTCTCCATTCACATAAAGGACGTTATATTATTGTGGATGCTGTGCCTAATTATGAGTTTATAGAAAAACATAGTTACGATCATGCAGGTGGGGGAGCTCACGGATCGTTGCATAAAGTCGATTCACTCGTACCACTCATTATTACAGGAACAGATTCAAAACCAAGTTCCCTCCGATTAGTTGATATTAAAGATTGGGTTCTTCAAATGCTCGAGTAAATTAAATCGCGGCCTACAAATTGTAAGCCGCGAAAATCCTTTAATTAATTCTCTTCTTGTCTTTACTCATAATAATTAAATCGTAAGGGTCGTTTCGAATATCCTTTGTTCTTTCATCGCTTTGAATAAATTGCGTGATTTCATTTTCAATCTTCTCAACAAGTTCTTCAACATCTGGGTCTGTGGATTTTATGGATGTTTTCAATTTTAGCATTAAAGGATAAGGGTGGAAGGAATACGAATAACCGGTAACATTAAAGTCTTCATTTTCCATTAACGCACCACCTATATAGTGAACAATACCATTTTTCTCCCATCGTAACTCCTGTTCACGAGCCTTCATATCAATTCGTGTAATTCGCATTTTGAAATCATCACCATACTTTGAAGAGGCTGATTTTAATAGCTCTTTTAATTTTTCCATTCGTTCTTTGGATTCCGTATTCGGGACTGCAACATATATAAAATTCTCTACATTATTTACACGAGCTTCAATTGGGAAAGCTGGTTCATAATGATTTTCATTTAGGAGTGCCATAATTTCATCGTGTAAAGCTTCACTGTCCTTGATCATCTTTTTAGTCTCAGGATCATCTTCTGGCCAAGGAATTTCCTCCCCTGCTTTTACATCGATTGAAAAATTACCAAGATTTTTTTCCTGAAGAGCTGTATCGACATTTGTAACTACTTTCTCTTTCATTGCTTGAATTTCTTCGTCTGTTCCAAGAAGTGTAATGTTAATTTGTTGCTTTGATATTTCAAGATTTAGTAGTTTCTTTTCTTGTTTATTGATAACGTCAATTACCGTATCATATAAATCAACCGTACGTTCCTGTTGATTGATAAATTCCGCAATATAAGGGATGTTGCTAACGACTTTAGCCATAGCTGGTGAAACGTATGTTGAAGCAATAAGTATCCCCACTAACCCAATAGTAGATACTGCTGTAAGAGTCATTCTTTTAACGAATAAAATGTTGCGGCCCTTTTTGCCTATTTTATGAAATTCTCCAACTTTCTTTGACACATGTTCCTTATGCTTCTGTTCAAACTTTAAATCTCTTTGTTCTGGATAGTTCCATTTATCTTTCATCGATGATTTCCTCCTCTAACGTCATTTTTAAGGCTGCTCTAGCACGGTGTAATCTAGTTTTTACAGTGTTACTTTTAATACTTAAAAGTTCGGCAATCTCATCAATGGTGAAACCTTCATAGTAATAAAGGATGATGGATTCTCTTAGCTTTGTTGGAAGTGCTAATACTTTATGAAACAACTCTTCATTTTCTTCGTTTGCTAATATTTTTGACTCCGAAGAATGGATGCTACCTTTAAAAAATGATTGAACTTTATCTCGATAATAAACGTTTCTATATGACCAGCTTTTTAAATAGTCTTTGCATTTATTAACAGTAATTCGATAAATCCAAGTTTTATAAGTGGATTTTTGTTCAAAATTATAAAGGTGTTTGTAACAGCTAATAAATACTTCCTGCGAAATATCTTCCGCAATTTGTTTTTCCTTTACATAAGTATAGGCAAGTCTAATCACCATATCGCCATACTCTTCCATCAACCATTCTAGTTGTTCTTCTTTTGAAGTATGGTTCACTTCCGAAATGGTGGGGGATTGCAAATGAATCAGTTTTACATGCATTTTTAATTCCTCTTTTTTTATGTTTTTATACGTTAGACGGAGGTAAATAGCATACCGTTCCGTAAAAATGTTAAAATAGTGGTAATTTGAAACTATACCCAACTTAGAACCGTCATCAATTATAAATCTATTACGTTAAAATGTGGTGATACTTATATGAAAAAATTACTTTTAAGTAGTGTGTTCGTTGCTTTTTTATTTGGGTGCCAAGATCCTATTTCACTTCCGGAAGATTTAAAATCAAACATAGGCAAAGAAGAGTTTGTCGAACCTGAGACATCAGAGTACTCTACATATTTAAAACCGATTCGGGAATACATGTATCACAGAACCCAAGCAGTATTAAAAAATGATATCAATTTGCTGTGGGAACAGTACCCTGATTTAAAGAATAATTCTGATCGAAAAACAGGAGTTAATATTGAAAAGTACGAGATTGAATCATTAAACGACAGCTTTAATTTATTGGATGCAAACTTTAGTATTGAAAGTTATGAACGAATCAAAGTAAAAAAAATCACTGAGAATGAAGTAATAGTACTTGTCCACGGTAGCATTTCATATTTAAGAAAGGATCTCGATGAATCAGGTGGAGAATATTTAATAGAGGTCTATTTACAAAAGCGGGATAATCAATGGACAGTTATAAAAACCGATGAATACCTCGAACATGAGTATAAAGAATGGTTAGAAGAAAAGGAGAAATAAACTTCTAGTATTTTCTAACGTTTACAAAAGGTAAGCTTTCTACTATACTTCTCTTTAGAACAAAAATGAATACGAGACAAATAGGTTTCTTAAATGTTCAAAATATGAGCATGTAAGACTAAGAGGGAAGTTGGTGCAAGTCCAACGCGGTCCCGCCACTGTAAGCGAGTAGGAAGGTTACGAATGATCCACTGTGTTTTTTAAACATGGGAAGGAGTAACCGACTGTTGATACGTAAGCCAGGAGACCTGCCTATTTTGTATTTTAAACTTCCTCGAGGAAAGGAATGTTTAAAGCGCAGGTAATCGATAATATTTCACTTTTGATTGCAAGTTTATACATAACTGCCTTTAACAAACGCTTTCCGAGGGGGGATAGCGTTTTTTTATTGTTCTAAAGAAGAAGGAGGATATTGAAATGAAAGAGATTTTCAAAAAGTGGGGGCTTATTACAGCGATTCTACTGTTAAGTATTGGAATCATTACAGGTTGTGGTGCTGAGGAATCAAGCGCACCAGAGGACACTACTTCAAGTACAACTGAGGAAAAAGAAAATACAACAAAAGACGTATTCCCTGTGACCATTACGGACGATGCGAACAGGGAAATAACGATTGAAAAAGCACCTGAATCAATTGTTTCAATTCAAACAAGTAATACAGAAATCGCCTTTGCATTAGGACTTGGGGATAAAGTTATTGGTGTATCGGATTATTGTAATTATCCTGCTGAAACAGCCAACATTCAAAAAGTTGGAGGACAAGACATTAATGCAGAACTTGTTTTAAGTTTAATGCCAGATATGGCGCTTGTGACAGACTATCACTACAACACACATCCAAAAGTATTACAACAGTTTGAAGATGCTGGTATCGAAGTCGTTGTTGTTGGAAGTGCAAGCTCATTTGAAGACGTGTACAAAAACATCGAAATGCTTGGCAATGCTACAGGAACTAGTGAAAAAGCAGAAGAAATCATTGTTGATATGAAAGAACGTCACCAAGCAATTAAAGATAAAGCATTAGCTTCAATAAAAGAGAAAAAACGTGTTTGGGTAGAAGTTTCACCTGCTCCGGACATTTTTACAACAGGAAAAAATACATTTATGCACGAAATGCTTGAGTCTATCCAAGCTACGAATGTTGCTGAAGATCAAGAGGGCTGGGTGAAATTAAATGAAGAGGAAATAGTGAAATTAAATCCAGATGTTGTCATTACTACTTATGGATATTATATTGATAATCCAAGTGAACAAGTGCTTGCGCGCGAAGGTTGGGCGGAAGTGCCTGCTGTAAAAAACGGAGAGGTATTTGACGTTGATAACGATACGGTTACAAGACCTGGTCCTCGTTTAATTGAAGGAGTCGAGACACTTGCAGAACTTATCTATCCGGAGACTTTTAAACAATAAAATCGTTTGGTTATATATTTTTAGCGGAGGGCTCTTACTTTGTACGGGCCTTCTTGGTTTATTTTTAAGTAGTGTGACAGTACCAGTACCTACAATCTTACATATTGTTTTAGAAAAAATAGTGGGCATGGGTTGGCTCCAAGAAGTTCCGAAAAACGAAGAAATGATTATTTGGAATATCCGCTTGCCTCGTGTTGTTCTTGCCTTTTGTGTAGGGGCATCTTTAGCGTTAGCAGGGGCAGCATTCCAGGGACTATTACGCAATCCATTAGCAGACCCTTATACAATTGGAGTTTCATCCGGAGCCTCACTTGGAGCGGTTCTTGTGTTGTTCTTCCAAGTGTCCATTATTGGATTAGGTAGTTTTACACTTCCGGTCGTCGCAATTATAAGTGGATTAATTACATTAATTGTTGTCTTTGGGTTAGTACAATTAAGTAGTAGAAGTTTGGCTATTGAAACAATTATTTTAGCAGGGATTATTGTTAGTTCCTTTATTGGTGCCCTAGTTTCTCTCATCATCTCATTAGGTGATAAAGATGTGATGACACAAATTATCTATTGGTTATATGGAAGCGTTGGAATGAGAGGCTGGGAATACGTTCAACTCATAATTCCGTTTATGGTCATTGGAACCATTATTTTGTTTTACCATTACCGCGAATTAAATGCGTTAGCCCTTGGTGAAGATGCAGCTGATCATATCGGTGTAAATGTGAAAAAAGGAAAGGCCTTTATTTTAGTAGGCGCATCCCTGTTGACAGGAGCAGCCGTAGCTGTTTCTGGGTCAATTGGCTTTGTTGGTCTTGTGGTTCCTCATCTCGTTCGCCTTGTTATTGGCCCAAATCATCGTCATGTGTTGCCTTTATCACTTTTAACTGGTGGAACTTTTCTTATCTTAGCGGATCTATTGAGTCGAACAATTATTGCTCCAAAGGAACTTCCAATTGGTGTGGTTACCGCCTTAATTGGTGCACCTGTTTTTGCATTTTTATTAATTCGAGAAAGAATGGGGGGAAGAGGATGATAAAAATTGAAAACTTGGTTGGTGGATATACTAATTCCCCTATACTGACAGATGTTAATTTAGAAATTCATAGGGGTGAGTTTTTTGCTCTTCTTGGTCCAAATGGTAGTGGAAAAACAACACTTTTTAAGATGATTACAGGGCAGCTGCCAATTCAAAGTGGCAATATTTTATTATCTGGTAAGGAAATATCATCCTATTCGAAACTTGAAAAAGCAAAAAAAGTAGCAGTTCTTACACAAGAAATTCAAGTGTCTTTTGATTATACGGTAGAAGAAATTATTAGTCTTGGTCGTTATCCTCACCAAAAGGGAATGCTAAAAAGTCTTTCAAAAGAGGACCATTATATTATCGAGGAAGTTATGGACATTACGAAAATTAGTAACTTCCGAAAAACGCAATTTAGGAAACTTAGTGGCGGAGAAAAGCAAAGAGTTTTATTAGCGAAAGCTTTAGCCCAAGAACCAGAGTTATTACTTTTAGACGAGCCGACCAATCACTTAGATATAAAACATACTTTTCAACTATTAGACCTACTAAAAGAGCGACAACTATCAAAGGGGCTAACAATTTTTTCGATATTGCATGATCTGAATGTAGCCTCTCTTTATGCAGATAGATTTGCGTTATTGCATAATGGAACATTCATAGAAGTGGGCGATGTGGAGTTATTACGGAAAGAAGAACAATTACAAAAGGTGTACCAAGTGAAGGTGAATGCTCAATCTCATCCCACTGTACCGAAGCCTCAACTCTTGATGACACCAAATTACACGAAAATTAAAGATAAAATAAATTTCACAGATTCATATGAAATGACACAATACGAGAACCTAACCCATATACAATTTGCTGAACCGTTAAGGACAATTTCAAATGGAGCATTTGGTGATGGAATCCAATGGTTAAAGCATTTCTGTATTGCTAGTGATGAAAATTTGCTAAAGAAGTACGGAATACCATATGAACAGGTTGGTTGCATGGCTTCAACGGATAATATAATGGTTACGCAAAATTCACATATGATGGCCGTAGTAGGAGAGGAAAAAGGTTCATTTAATATATTGCTATTTATAGATGGTCATTTCTCAGACGGTGAACTTGTTAATGGTTTTATGGCGTTAACTGAAGGTAAGATGCAAGCATTAAAAAATTTAAGTATGAATTCAACAGATACCCAGCTCCTTGCCGCAACACAACAAGGAAGGAAAGTTTCTGCTGGAGAAATAAGAGAATTTGTCTTTAACGTAACAACTGAAGCAATAAGTAGATATTTGCAGATGATTTAAGAAATGGGGTGGAATAATTGACGCAACGAAGAATTGTCATAGCAGGTACTGGAAGTGGGGTAGGAAAGACAACACTAACAATCGGATTGATGGCTGCATTAAAAAAACATGGACTTGTTGTACAGGGATTTAAATGTGGTCCAGATTATATTGATCCTTCCTATCATACTGCTGTAACAGGTCGAGTATCTCGTAATTTAGATAGTTGGATGTTTAACGAATCACGCCTTTTGGATATTTTTACTCATGGCAGTAAGGGTGCTGATATTTCAGTTATTGAAGGTGTTATGGGCTTTTATGATGGGAAAAATCCTGAAACGAACGAAGGCAGTACTGCTGAAATTAGTATGATAACGAAAAGCCCAGTTTTACTTGTAGTCAATTGTGCAAGTATGGCGAGAAGTGCAGCCGCAATTGTGAAGGGGTTTCAAAGCTTTGCTGAAGGTCCAAACATTGTTGGTGTTATTGCCAATAAAGTAGGAAGTGAAGGGCACTACCATCTTGTGAAAAAGGCAATTGAACAAGAATGCAAAATTCCGGTTATTGGCTATTTAAAACGAGAGCTAGATATTGAAATTCCAGAAAGACATCTTGGGTTAATTCCATCGATGGAAAGAGGAGAACTTGATGGGTTCTTTGAGCAATTGGCTACCCTTGTTTCAGAAACGGTGGACATTAATCATTTGTTAGAAATCTCTGTGGCTAAAACCTTGAGTCAAGGAAGTACCACTCTTTTTAAAGAGCAAAAAGAGCCCATTGTAAAAATTGCAGTGGCAAAAGATACAGCCTTTAATTTTTACTATCCTGAGAATCTCGAAATTATGGAATCTAAGGGTATGGAAATTGTTTATTTTTCTCCTTTAGCAGACGAAGAAGTACCACAAGGTGTAAATGGTTTGTATATTGGCGGGGGGTTTCCGGAAGAGTTTGCAGACAAGCTCGCTCTTAATGAACGTACAAGAAGTTCAGTGAAACAAGCTATTGAAAGTGGCATGCCAACTCTTGCAGAATGTGGAGGATTCATGTATTTAACAGAATCTATCGAAACAACAGACAACAACAAGTACGAAATGGTTGGTGTTATTCCAGGAACAGTGCAAATGCAAACTAGACTAGCAGCATTAGGGTATAGAGAAATCACTGGTCAAAATTCAAATTTCCTACTAGGTGATCTGCAGGCAAAAGGGCACGAGTTTCATTACTCAACTTACCAATCATCAGGGGCAACGCCATATGCCTATGAAACAACGGGTATGCGGGGAGTAAAAAGAGAGGGTTATTTAACTCACAATCTTGTAGCCGGGTATACTCATTTTCATTTTGCTTCTTGCCCAGAGATGGTAGACAACTGGATTACTAAATGTTTAGAGCATAAGGGAGGCAAAAGCTTATGAAAAAGGGACTAACACTTGTTTATACTGGCGATGGAAAAGGAAAAACAACCTCTGCATTAGGTTTAGCATTACGGTCAACAGGTAGAGGCTTAAAAGTAAAAATCTATCAATTTATTAAATCACCAGACCGCACTTATGGTGAAAAAATTGCGCTACAAAAGCTCGGGGTCGAAATGGTTCAACTTGGCATTGGATTTACTTGGACAAAAACACCTGAGGAACATCGCGAAGCATTAAAAAAGGCTTGGCCAATTGCTCGTGATGCAGTAATGAGTGGGGAGTATGATGTTGTTATTTTAGATGAATTAAATAATGCATTAGCTATCGATAAATTTCCCGTTGAAGATTGTATTCCCCTTAACGAAGTAGTTGAGTTAATAAAAAATAAACCAACGCACGTCCACTTAGTTATTACAGGAAGAGATGCATTGCAAGAAATAAAAGATATTGCAGATCTCGTATCTGTCATAGAACCTGAAAAACACTATTACGAAGAAGGTATTCCGGCAGTGAAAGGAATTGAATTTTAATGACGGAAAAAGCGATTCCTTTAATGATTCAAGGGACCCATTCTGATGCTGGCAAAAGTGCTCTTGTTACTGCATTGTGCCGGATATTTAAGCAAGATGGGTATAAAACTGCTCCTTTCAAATCTCAAAACATGGCTTTGAATTCCTATATAACGGTGGATGGGAAAGAAATTGGTCGTGCCCAAGGTGTGCAAGCTGAGTCGGCTGGAATCATCGCGACAACTGACATGAATCCAATATTAATCAAGCCAACAGGAATGTACCAATCACAAATCGTCGTTCATGGAAAACCATTTCGAAACATGCAGGCAGGGGAATATCGGCAAGATTTCTATGAGGAAGGGTATCAGTTAATATCTCAAACTTACAACAGATTAGCCGAAAATTACGAACGGATCATTATTGAAGGTGCTGGAAGTCCTGCTGAAATAAATTTAAATGACCGAGAACTTGTGAATATGCGTGTTGCTCAAATTGCCAATGCCCCCGTTATTTTAGTGGGAGACATTGAAAAGGGCGGCGTTTTTGCGAGTTTAGTAGGTACATTACAGTTGCTAGAGCCTGAAGATCGCAAACGAGTAATCGGTGTAATTATCAATAAATTTAGAGGAGATGTGTCGCTCCTACAGCATGGGTTGGATTGGTTTGAAGAATATACAGGTGTGCCCGTTTTAGGTGTCGTCCCTTACATTAATAACTTAATGATCGAAGCAGAAGATTCAGTCGTATTAAATAAATATTCTTCTGCACAAAACACAACGAAAGAGATCGACATTGCAGTAATGCGTATTCCATTTATTTCAAATTTCACTGATATTGATCCGCTTTTTGAAGAAGCAGATTGCCATGTTCGTTTTGTGAGAACTGTAGAAGAACTAGGAGAGCCTGATTTAGTGATTTTGCCGGGTAGTAAAAATACTATTGAAGATATGTTGTTTTTACATAATACGGGTCTCGCCAATAGAATTTTAGATTTAGTGTATAAGAAAGATAAGATGATTTTTGGCATTTGCGGTGGGTATCAAATGTTGGGCAATCTCATTACAGATCCATTTGAAGTAGAATCATCCCTTAAAGAAATTCATGGTCTCGGTTTAGTTCCAATGACAACAACAATGACTCTTAATAAAACGACCGTCCTATCTAAAGGAATTGCTCATTTTGGGAATGAAAAAATTCCTGTTGAAGGTTATGAAATTCACATGGGTGAAACTAACTTAGAAGAAGATTGGCATCATTTTATTCATTTAAACGATAAAAGTGAAGGAATTATTACTTTAGATAAAAAAATTATCGGTACATATTTCCACGGCATCTTCCATAACGATCTTTTCCGTGAAGTTGTGCTGAATGAGTTAAGAGTAAGTAAAGGATTAAAACCAATTCACAATCGAGCATCCTTTGCGCGGAAAAAAGAGGAAGGTTTCGATTTATTAGCCAAAGTTGTCCGAGACAATATTCAGTTAGACCGGATTTATAAATTGATGGAGGGGTACTATGCGAATCATATCCATTTGTCCAAGTAACACAGAGTTAGTTGGATACTTAGGTTTATCGTCAAGTCTAGTTGGTGTGGATAACTATTCTGATTGGCCTGAATCAGTGAAATCATTGCCAAGATTAGGTCCCGATTTAGAGATTGATATGGAGAAGGTAGAACAATTACAGCCTGACTTAGTATTAGCATCTCTTACTGTACCGGGGATGGAACGCAATATTGAGGAGTTAAAACAACGGAAAATTCCACATGTAATCGTACCGAGTCCAAAGACATTAACAGAAGTCGGTGAGAGCCTTCTATTTGTCGGGGGAGCGACGAATTCTTCTGAAAGGGCTAAGGAATTAGTTGAAAAGTATAATGCTTTTCTTGAAAAATATCGTGCTCTTTCTAAGCAGATTTCTGAGCCTACAAAACTTTACTGGGAATGGTGGGCAAAACCGATTTTTACGCCAGGCGCTCTAAACTGGTTAACGGAAATTAGTGCGCTTGCAGGTGGGCAAAATGTGTTCGATGATGTGCCTGTAGCAAGTGTGAAAACCGATTGGGAAGACGTGAAAAATCGCAATCCTGAAGTAATCTGTGTTGTATGGGTAGGGGTGCAAAAAGAAAAAGTGAATCCTAAAGTTATTCTAAAGCGCGGCGGAACTGAACAGATGGAGCTGCACATTTTAGATGAGCCACTATTTTGCAGACCATCTCCTAAGTTGTTAATCGGCTTGGGGAAAATAGCTAGTATTCTTCACCCAACTATTTATCCACAATTTGATGAAAACAAAGATCCGATATTGTAATTTCATGTAATAAGATATAACATGGAGTAAAATTAACTAAAGGTGTGTTTTTATGTCCCTTGAAATTACGTTTAGAGATGCAACACTTGAAGATTTACCAACGATTGTAGCCATTTATAATACGACGATTGCTAGCCGAATGGTAACAGCAGATACAGAACCAGTTACAGTGGAAGATCGGCTGAAATGGTTTCATGAGCATTCACCTGCTAAGCGCCCATTATGGGTTGTAGAAACAGAAGGGAAAATTTGCGGATGGGTGAGCCTTCAATCCTTTTATGGAAGACCTGCTTACAATGCTACGGTAGAAATTAGTATTTATCTTGATGAAAACTTTAGAGGGCATGGTCTGGGTAAAACTGTTTTGGCGAAAGTCATCGAGGAAGCTCCAAAATTTGAGGTAGACACTTTACTTGGCTTTATCTTTGCTCACAATGAACCGAGCCTCCGTTTGTTTAAAAACTTTGGATTCGAAAAATGGGCACACCTCCCAGAAGTTGCAACATTAGATGGGGTAAAACGAGATTTAGTGATATTAGGTAAAAAGTTGATGTAGCGTTTCTACTTAAGGTAGAGGCGTTTTTTCATTCTAACTAAGAGTTTACCTGGAAAATTAAGGGGGTGTCGGATTTCCCGAAGAAAGTGTCCGATTTCCCAAAGAAAGTGTCGGATTTCCCGAAGAAAGTGTCGGATTTCCCGAAGAAAGTGTCCGATTTCCCAAAGACTTCTTGTAATCCGAAACCTTCTTAGCACCCATCCGTATATGTACTAATAATATTTCGGGAGGGAATCAAATGGATAAAAAAGGCTGTATGAAGTGTGGTAGCAGAAATGCAGCTACCAAAGAAGTGGCGATGACAGGAACAGGCTTATCGAAAATGTTTGATATCCAACATAATCAATTTATCGTTGTTTACTGTAAAAGCTGTGGTTATTCCGAGTTTTACAACAAACAATCTTCAACAGGATCAAATATATTAGATTTATTTTTCGGATAAAGTAATGGCTTTGCTTCAGATATGGAGCAGAGCCATTTTTACGCAATTCACTTTAACAAAGTAAAGTAAATCCTGTAAAATATTCTTATATTGAAAGAATGTGAGGGGAATTCATGATTGGCACAATTACGAACACCATTGCCATAATAATCGGAAGTGCTTTGGGAAGTATTTTAAAGAAAGGAATTAAAGAAGAATACCAATCTGCTTTATTTACTGCCATGGGTTTCGCTGCAGTAGCCCTTGGAATAAATGCAGTTGTACAAAATATGCCAAATAGTATTTATCCGGTCTTGTTTATTGTCAGCTTAGCAGTGGGTGGTTTGGTTGGTACAGTGATTGATGTTGATGCAAAGTTTAACAATCTCGTTAACCGTTTTTCTAAGTCAAATTTAAGTAAAGGGTTATCAACAGCAATTTTACTTTTCTGCATTGGGACATTATCAATTTTAGGCCCAGTTGAAAGTGCATTAAATAATAACCATACATATTTATTTACAAATGCTACATTGGATTTGGTCACATCTATGGCACTAGCGGCAACATACGGATTTGGAATTGCTTTTGCAGCGGTTGTGTTATTTATATGGCAAACATCTATTTATTTGAGTGCCCAATACATTGAACCATTTTTAACAAACGCTTTAATGACAGAGGTTTCAATTGTTGGGGGTATTTTAATTTTAAGTTCAGGGTTATCCATTTTGGGTATAAAAGATAGTAAATCACTTAATATGTTACCTGCACTATTTGTCCCTGTACTTTGGTTCGTTGGACTAGCGTTGTTTACGTAGAAGGATTATAGTGAAATTTGTGGAATTTATTAATAATCATCTTTCTAAAAAGGGGCTTTACGATGCAAACATTCGACGCACTTGTAGTAAATAAACAGGAAGATCAGTTTTCTGTAGAGGTACAAAAGTTAACAATGGAAGATTTACCAGAAGGAGAAGTCCTGATTCAAGTTCAATATTCTGGTGTGAATTATAAAGATAGTCTCGCTACGATTCCAAATGGGAACATTGTAAAAAACTACCCATTTGTTCCGGGAATTGATTTAGCGGGGGTAGTAGTTTCTTCAGAGGACCCGCGTTTTAAAGAGGGAGATGAAGTGATTGCAACTAGCTATGAAATTGGAGTTTCCCATTTCGGTGGCTATAGCCAATTTGCTCGAATTCCAGCTAAATGGGTAGTTCCATTACCAGATGGGCTTTCGTTAAGAGATGCAATGATCTATGGAACGGCTGGTTTCACGGCAGCTCTTTCTGTTCAACGTTTAGAGGAAAATGGTGTTTCACCTGACAAAGGAAAAGTCCTAGTAACAGGGGCGACTGGAGGAGTAGGGAGTGTAGCAGTTGCAATTCTCTCTCATCTTGGTTATGAAGTGGAAGCTAGTACAGGAAAGCAATCAGAAGAAGACTATTTAAAAGAATTAGGAGCATCTTCAATCGTTTCTCGTGATGAGGTTTACGATGGAAAAGTAAGAGCACTAGGTAAACAAAAATGGGCAGCTGCTATTGATCCTGTTGGCGGAGAGCCACTAGCCGCGTTATTAAGCCAAATTCACTACGGTGGATCTGTTGCGGTAAGTGGACTAACAGCTGGAACGAATGTGCCGACAACCGTGTTCCCATTTATTTTACGAGGAGTTAATTTGCTCGGAATTGATTCGGTGTATTGTGAAATGGAAAGACGTGTGAAAGTTTGGGAGCGTATTGCCGACATTAGCAAATCGATTAATCTTAATCAATTTGTGCAACAAGAAGTAACGCTACAACAGCTCCCAGAAGTTTTACCAACACTCTTAAAAGCACAAGCAAGAGGACGAATATTGGTGAAATTATAATGGGTAAAGGGCAAAGTGAATATCACTTTGTCTTTTTTCTTTTTATTGGGGATGGATAGAAAACTGAGTAATATCGTAAGTTGATGAGAGTCCCCCATAGCCATGATGAAGGACAATACTCTTGAATTTAACCCCCTTAAAATCTCTCAGCCAAAATTATGCAACACTTAACATGATTGATAAGTATAGGCAAACTACTAGTAGAACGCCCATCAATAAAGACAATACAACTGGTGCTTTCCTTACAAATGATAAGATTGTCATAACCAAAAATAACACTGCCAAAAGAATAAACATAACGCTTGAAAAATTTAACGCGACAAAATACAAAGGTGTGTTCTCTTGAATAGGCACCCTTGAAAATATAGTAAACAGTTTTGATACGTTATCGCCGGAAATCACCGTCTCTTTTGGTGGTGAATGTTGACCAAGCACAGCGGTAGCAGAAAAAATGAATAATAGAATTAAACTTTCTACTTTTGCCCAAGGGCGTGGATCGAAATTGTTATTTTTCTTTATTTCTCGTTTAATAAAAAGCCCATTCAAAAGAGCATAAAAAAGTACAGGAATTATTAAAAGATGTTTTATTAATAGAGCTTGTCCATATGGAATCATCCAAGAAGATACATAATCATCCACGACAAAGCTCATTAACAAAAGCCCGCTAATCCCAGTACTTACAAAACAAAGAATGGCCAAGGGAGTAAACCATTTTAAGAAATTTAACCAATTTGAAGCATCATTAGAAAACCAACTAATAACGATTAAGATCCCAACCCAAATCGAAACTGCTGTTAAATGCGTTGTATCACTGAGAAACCCCCAAGTAGAATCGATAGAACTAGCGTGACTCGACCAACCAATTCCAATAATTGAAAGGAAGGTAAGTACAATGCCAAAAAAACTATATAAAGCATCGTTACGATAATCGAGCAAAAGAACAAAAAAGAATAAAATGATAGATAAAATAAAAATGAATACCCATGACTTTCCCAACTCGAAAGTAAGTAATACACTTTGGAAGGATTCAACTACTCCGTTCAAAGGGAATAAGTACAGGATGATTTGCATAACTGGAATAAACGAAAAAACTGGGATTCCTACAATAACAATTAACAGCAAATTTTTCGGAATCGTAACATCGGGTCGATAGTTTTTAGGTATAAGCGAAAGTAGAAAGCTACCGAAAGTGATTGAAAGGCATAGATACAATAATACTTGGCTAATAATTAGCATTTTTATCTTTTTCTTTTCATCAAGAACAAGAAACTACCAATAATAATAACAATGAGGGCGGTTGCGATTAGAAAAATACTATTATTGGATCTTTCTTGCTCAGGTTCTTCATTCGTTGTATCAATCACAGTGGTTGCTTCATTTTCTTCTACAGGTGTCTCCATTTCAGGTGCTGTCACATTAACTGAAAATGAAACCTCTCCATCAATCAAATGCCCATCTGCACCGATAATGTTCCAGTTAATTATGTAATCATCATTTTGCAAGGGAGTAGGAAGATCTCCAATTAGTTGATGATCGACAACTTTAATGTTATCCACCTCAATTGTTTCGCCAGTTGTATTTTGGAGTGTAAAAGAACTGCCATGTTCAATTTTTGTTTCAAATGTTAGCTGTATTTGTTTTAAATCTTCTTCAACAACTTCTCCTTGTTGAGGGGAGGAGCTTTCTAACCCAGTGTGTGCCAATACATTCCCGATAAATGTGAGGAAAAAGATAAAACTAAATAAAAATACTTTTTTCATCAATCGTAATCTCCTAGAAATTTTATAATATTAAGCTCTACATAATATGGAAAAACTATTCATAAAGCAGAGTCAATTATATAAGTTAAATGTGAAGTTTGAATGAAAAAAAGCCCTACAAAATGTAGGGCACTGAAAAAGTCGATTTTAATAAATTTTTATAATAAAAATACGCTCAGATCTTTTAGGAAGTGGGATTCACGAAGACTCCTACGGGAACAGCTTGAGCTGAAGACCCCGCAGGAGCTTGCGACGAGGAGGCTGAAGCCAAGCCCGTGGAAAGCGAAGTGAATCCCACCTTCTATTTAGAAGCAAATAATTACTATAAATTTTTATCGGTATTTAGTTTTTCAGTGGCTTCACAAAATGCAGGACTTCTAAATTACTCTTCTTCTTCAAAGTAAATCTTATAGTATTTTCGGTTCGTAGATTCATCGAAGCCAACTTCAATTAAATTGTCCACTTGTTCAATATCCCGGACATTCACTTGTATTTCGATATGAGAATCCAGTTTAATCTTTCTTTTATATTGTTTTTCAGCTTTCTCGATGGCACTGTCTGAGATGATCGTTTCGTAAGGTTTTACGGTATTAATGATCACATCTTTTTGAACAGGGTCCGCTTTAATGAAAACAGTGTCGATATAATCATTCACTTGAAACTCTTCTTCATTTCTAAAATAATCAAGCGTTTTGTTTAACAATCCTAGTTTTTCAGTATTTGTAAAGCTTTCTTCTTTTAATATATATTTCTTACACTCTGTTAAGGCTAAATTTGTTTTATGATAATGTTCATCTGCTACTTTTACTTTTAAAAAACGTTCTTGCCAATAAACAACATCTTCTTTTCTCTTCGTTTTGATGAATACGGCAGGTGGCTCATCTGCACCCATATCTACAATGACCGCCATATTATTGACCTTTTTCACATTGATTCCGTCAATGCCATTCACGACCATTTTATTTTGGTCATTTTTCACATCTAAGAAGATTTCTTTTTCATCAATTTTGACGATTGAAATCGCTTTTTTACTTTCGTTATTCCATAGACAATGGTCAAAAAGTCCAATGAACAATTCTCCGCTTTTTATATTTGGATGTTGAGAGGCGCAATGCAAATGCTTAGCAATATTTTTTGATTGATCTAGAAAACTAGTTTCAGTATCAAAAATCGATTTTACATATGTATAAACTTCATTTAAACCAATATCTGTTTCGTGGAAAAATTCGTATTGCTGGTCCCAATCGATTTTGTTAAATGCTAATTGGGTAAAGGCTGCCTCAAGCAATACTTCTGGATGAGAGAATTCTTCTTCTCCTAAGATGAGTGCATCGCTTACATGATGAACCACATATTTTAATAATTTACTTTCGTTAACTTCTAGCATGAATCTTCACCTTTCATTAGTACTAGATAACTAACCTTATCATATATGAGACAATCTTTTCATGTATTTTCATATAGTAATAATTGTGCCTAAGTGAAAGGATTTCCTACCAAAATGCTTGTAAAATATTTGTAGAGTGGTATGATAATGACAATAAAATAAACGCAACACTAGGGGCGCCATTCGGCTGAGAAGTACCCTTTGAACCTGATTTAGTTCGTACTAACGTAGGGAAGTGTCCAATGATTCGCAAATTAATCATTTTGTTCATTTTCCCTATTTACATGTTTTATGTAAATAGGGTTTTTTATTGGGAACTGAGGTACGCGCGCAACTAGTGTAAGTAAAAAATGAAAGAGGGTTTTAGGATGAATAAAACAAAGAAACTTACTTACACCGCAATTATTGCAGCAATTACAACAGCGTCAAGTACATTGATCTACATTCCATTGGGATTTGCAAAGGCTTTCCCGATTCAGCATTTGGCTAATGTCATTTCTGCTGTCATGTTAGGTCCAGCATATGCAGTGTTACAAGCATTTTTAACGTCAACAATGCGAAATCTGTTAGGAACCGGTAGTTTGTTTGCTTATCCGGGAAGTATCATAGGGGCGTTACTAGCTAGTATTTTATATTCAAAAACAAAAAATTTAGAGCTAACGGCAATGGGAGAAGTCATTGGAACTGGTCTTTTAGGAGCTATGGCAACTTATCCAATAGGTATATTATTTTTAGGTCAGGAAGCAACTTTGTTTGGGTTAATTCCAGCATTCACAGCTAGCTCATTTGTAGGCGCATTACTTGCCTATGTTGTGTTAAAGGTATTAGTCCGTAATAAAGCTATTAATCAAGTATTAAATTAAAAAAATTTATAGCAACCGTAATGAAATAAATATCGTTATAGAAGCAATTAGTCTATAATTTTAGTGCGATATTTAAAATTTGGGGATTATGAGAAGAGGTTGCCGAATGTCCGTTAGTTTTTCACAAATTATCATACTTCTTATTTTTGTGGGTGGCCCTTTATTTTATCCGCTTTTTACAAAGAAATGGGCTTGGAGTCTTACAGTAATTCTAGGTTACTTGCTCTATGGATTATGGGGATGGATACTTCACTCTACGTCAGATATAACGGAGTATGGAACAGGTTATGGTATGTTAATTGTCCCTTATTTAATCATCATCACAATTATAGGGGCATTTTTACAGAGAAAAAGCAGTAAGAAATAAAATGGTAGCGAGTAGCATTAAACTACTCGCTTATTTTACATTTCTAATTAAGCAGGGCTAGAGAGGCAATTTATAGAAGGATTTATACTTTAAATAACGAAATAAATACATATACCACAATTATAATCTTTCCGTACTAGGAGTGTAATAATGCTAACGAATGAACTAACAAAACTATTAAACATTAAATATCCAATTATACAAGCTCCAATGGCTGGCGGAACCACTACGTCAAAGTTAGTCGCGGAGGTTTCAAATGCTGGCGGTTTAGGAATGATTGGTGCAGGTTATATGACACCTTTCCAAATGCGTGAACAAATTCAAGAAATAAAAAAGTTAACAGCAAATGCATTTGGGATAAATTTATTTGTTCCGAACGAATTTACTGTTATTGAGGATGAAATACAATCAACAAACCAAATAATGAATCAAATTCGTGATGAATTAGATTTACCTAGAAAAGACAAAATGGAAGTTCCACACTTTCATATGGTCTACCAAACGTTTATGGAACAGATTAAAGTGATAATTGAAGAACGAGTTCCGATATGTTCTTTTACATTTGGTATTCCTGCTGATGATGTAGTTGCAGAATTAAAGAAACATAATATTATCTTAATGGGAACAGCAACTACTGCTAGAGAAGCAATCGCAAACGAAAAAGCAGGTATGGATATCGTGGTGGTTCAAGGCAGTGAAGCAGGGGGGCACCGTGGTAACTTTATTGATGAAAATCAGGAAAGTTTAATTGGTTTAATGTCACTTATCCCACAAGCTGTAGACAGTGTATCTATTCCAGTTATTGCTGCTGGTGGAATTATGGATGGAAGAGGATTAATGGCTTCGATTTGTTTAGGAGCAAAAGGCGTACAAATGGGGACAGCTTTCTTAACTTGTATAGAAAGCGGGGCACATCAAGTCCATAAAGAAGCCATTCTTAACGTTGACGGGGATCTTACTGTATTAACGCGTTCATTTTCTGGTAAATGGGCAAGGGGGATAATCAATAAATTTATTCAAGAAATGCGGGAATTCGAGGAGAACGTACCAAGTTTTCCTGTTCAAAATGCTCTCACTCAAGATATTCGAAAAAAATCTGGGGAACAAAACAATCCAGAGTTTATGTCACTTTGGGCTGGTCAAAGTGCAGCATTGGCGAAAGAACAAACCGTTGAAACATTAATTCAAAATATAATTGCAGAAGCTAATAGTTTAAAATTTAACTAAGCAATCCAAAAATAAAAAGTCGACTCCTACTGTAGGAATTCGACTTTTTTGTTTAATAGTATGGTGAAATTAATAAGTAAACTAATACGCCAGTTAAACTAACATACAACCAAAGTGGCATAGTCCAACGTGCAATTTTTTTGTGCTTTTCGACGTTCATATTTAACCCTCGACCAAGTGTAATTAGCGCAAGTGGCACAATTACCGCAGCTAAGAAAATGTGTGTAATAAGGATAAAGTAATAAATGTACTTCAGCATACCTTCTCCGCCATAGCTAGTAGACTCAGCAAGAGAGTGATACGTTAAATACGAAACGCAGAAAATAAATGTTGATACAAATGCTGCAATGATGAAATTGCGGTGAAGTTTAATGTTTTTCTTTTTAATCATAAACAAAGCAATTAACAAAAAGACAAAGGTAAAGCTATTCAAGATAGCATTTAACAGCGGAAATACCGTTAATTCAATGCCGCCGATTGTGTTATCTGGACTCTTTGGTATAAAATACGTTGCAAAAATAACTCCTACAATCACAATGGATAATATCCAAATTAGCGGATTATAATTGCGTTGTTTAGTATTGTTGATGTTACTACTCATACGTTTTCCACTCCTAATTAAGATGCCTTTCAATTAGCATAAAAAAATTATCTTCAAAGAGCAATATAAAAGGGTTCGATTTCCTTTGAAAATGGAAAATGTCATCCTTTCGACAAACTTTGCATTCACTAAAACAGGGGCATCATGAACTGTTCATGATGCCCCTAAAATTTTGTTCTACCTCTAGATTTTAAACGTACTTACTAATGATTGTAAGTTTTCAGATAGGGCAGATAACGATTGTGCACTTGCGGAAATTTGCTCCATAGTGGCAACTTGTTCTTCTATTGCTGCGCTAGATTCATTCGAATTATCCGCAGCCTGTTTAGCAACTACCTGTAACTCCTCAATTGATTGTAAGATTCCTTGAGCAACTGAGTTGATTTGTTCTGTTGCAGATGCCACAATTTGTACTTTCCCACTGACATTTGTTGTAGCCTCTTTAATTTGATTAAATGCATTGCGTGTCTCGTTTGAAGACTCTAAGTTTAATTGTACAATTTCATTACCTTTTTCAATCGCAGTAATTGCTTCAGCCGTACCATTCTGAATGCTATGAATCATCGTATTAATTTGACCTGCAGAAATTTTTGATTGCTCGGCAAGATGACGTACTTCATCAGCCACAACGGCAAATCCTTTTCCTGCTTCTCCTGCTCTTGCAGCTTCGATTGTAGCATTGAGGGCAAGGAGATTTGTCTGATCGGCAATACCGTTAATGATTGTTGTAATATTACTAATTTCATTGGATTGTTGACTTAATGATTTAATTATTTCAGAAAGTTGAGCAATAGACAGGTTAAGTTCATTCATCTGCTTAGTAGATGTATCAACAGTTACTGAACCTTCTTGTACAAAAATAGAAGCGTTTTGGGTTGCTTCTAACATTTCTTTACTACTACTTGATATTTCCTTAACCCCGTTAGACATATCCGAAATTGAAGCTGTTACATTATTAATTACAGCTAGTTGCGTTTCACTACCAGTTGCACTATCTTGAGCTATTTCAGCCATCATTTGTGCAGCTGCAGAACTTTCTTGTGAACTTGCGGATAACTCTTGAGATTGGCTAGCAACATCAAGTGCTGAGTTATTTACCTTTGTAACTAAATTTCGTAAGTCATCCACCATTTCATTTAGATATTGAACCATTGAACCAATTTCATCGCGATTTTTGATTGTTATTTTTTCAATAGTCAAATCACCAGAGGAAACATCTTTTAAAGACTTGCTAACTAAATCAATTGGCTGAGAAACAGAACGAGCTATAACGAACGCAATGATTCCACCTAGAAGAATAGAAACGATAATTAGTACGAGGATTGTAAGATTCATAGCTTTAGTTGTAGCTTCTAATTCTTCTCTTGATTTGTCCATTAGTTCGTATTGAATTGTACTTATTTCATTCGCTAAATCATTTATTGTTACTGAATATGATTTAGCGTCTACAGCTATTTCTAATGCCTTTTCGTGATTGCCATTTCTCTCTGCTTCTATACTTTGGTATGCAATTTGGTCGTAGGATAAAACTGCTTCTTCTAACTGGTTTAGAAGTTTAATAACTTTTGGAATAATGATTATCTTCTTTAGCTCATCTAAATAGCCATGAACATTTTGTTGGGCTTTATCAAAGTCTTCTATACTTTCTTCCGTACCATAAACAAAGTACCCTCGAATACCTAAAGACTGTTCAAGATGACTAGTTGTTAATTCTTTTAACAGTGTTACTTTATGTATCCGATCATCAATGAGAAATGTATATTCCTCGTTCATATTTTTTATAATGCTTTTTGATAAAATGCCGATAATAAGTAACAAAACTAAAATACTACTAAAACCTAATAACAGCTTCTTTCTAATTGTAAAACGCATAAAACGTTATATCCCCCTTGTATGATGTTACTTAATATTATCTATAGTATTTTGCTATTTTAATATATAAATTGACTAATTGAAACAAAAAATTACTGTAGTTCAAATTTTTATTTAGTAATCAACTATTTTGTAATATTATGGGGTCATTTGGTATACTTGTAATTAATTGTATAAATTAGTTTTAAAGATATTTCGAAATAATATTATTGCTGTAAAAAGAGGTGACAGGATGAAAATTGTTATTGCAGGGGGTTCTGGCTTTATTGGGGGGAAGTTAGTAGATTTACTTGTCAAGAACGGTCATGAAGTAATTATTTTAACTAGGAGTAAAAAGACACCTAGTAAAAATGTTTCTTATATACTTTGGCTTCAAGAAGGTGCTGTACCTGAAAATGAGCTTCATAAAGTAGATGCCTTCATTAATTTAGCCGGTGTATCTATTAACGATGGAAGGTGGACGCCTAAACATCAGCAACAGATTTATAACAGTCGAATGACAGCTACAGATGAGTTAGTACGAATAATTAGCGCCATGGAAGTAAAACCTTCTGTGCTTATTAATGCGAGTGCTATTGGAATTTATCCTGCATCTTACAACACAGTTTTTACAGAAAAATCTGCTGAAATTGCTTCAGACTTTTTAGCTCAAACAGTAAAAGATTGGGAGTTAAAAGCGAATCATGTAACGCAATTTGGAGTACGTACGGTCTTTACGAGATTTGGTGTTGTTCTTGGTCGTGAGGGTGGTGCACTACCTCTTATGGCATTACCTTATAAGTTGTTTGTAGGTGGTAAAGTAGGGGGAGGGAAGCAGTGGGTCTCATGGGTTCATGTTGAAGATGTGGTGAGGGCAATTTACTTTGCACTTCAAAATGATCAGCTTCAAGGTCCAGTGAATGTGACAGCACCAACTCCTGTTACAATGGAAGAGTTCGGAAAGATGATTGGTTCCGTATTAAAACGTCCACACTGGTTACCAGTACCATCTTTTGCAATGAAATTGGCACTAGGCAGGAAAAGTAAACTTGTATTAGAGGGGCAACATGTTTTGCCTAAGGTTTTAATGGCAAATGAATTCATTTTTAATTTTCCCGAATTAAAATTAGCATTGGAAGACTTATTATAAGGCGGGTGATGTCGATGTGATAGTGTGAAAAAATTTTTACATTTTTATACTTATGGTTTTTCAAATAAGATAGATACTTTTATAATAATATTTGTAGCAAAAAATTTTTGTATACATATATTCTAGGTTGAAACGAGGAAGCTTAATGGGAAGCACAAAACAAAAACCCAATGTAGTTAAGATTATATCAAAGACTATATTGATTATTCTTGGAGGATTTATCGCAGCGTATGGTTTAGAGGCGGTACTCATTCCAAATAACGTATCGGATGGAGGAGTAACAGGTTTAAGTATCGTTGGCTCACAGCTTTTTGGTTTACCATTAGGAATCCTAATTGCAATTCTTAACATTCCATTTATATGGTTAGGTTATAAGCAAATCGGAAAAAGCTTTGCCATTTATTCGGTTTTAGGAATTGCTTCATTAGCGGTAGGAACATCATTAATGCATCATATCCCAACGATTATTCATGGTGACACATTATTAGTAACCGTTGTTGGGGGGATTATCATCGGTTTCGGAATGGGTCTAGCACTACGTAATGGTGGGGCACTAGACGGAATCGACATGTTAGCCGTACTACTTTCGAAAAAATTACCTTTTGGGACAAGTGATTTAATTTTATTTTTAAATTTATTTGTTTTCATCGTCGTATCTACAGTATTTGGTCTTCAAGGCGCTATTTTATCAGGGATTGCTTACTTTATTGCGTCAAAAGTCATTCATATTGTAGAAGAAGGTTTAAGTGGTTCTAAAACCTTTAAAATTATTACGTCCCAACCGGAAGAAATGGTCGAAACCATTCGAGATCGTTTAGGAAGAAGTGCGACATATAATATTGTTCGTGGTGCATATTCAAATGAAGAGTTCAGAGAAATAACATGTGTTATTAACCGTTTGGAAGAAAGTAAAATGAAGGAAATTATTCATGAGCTTGACCCAGGTGCTTTTGTTACTGTTTATGACGTAGCAGAGGTTAAAGGTGGTAACTTCAAAAAGAAAGATATTCATTAACTGAGACAAAAACTAGTGATCACTCCTCACTAGTTTTTTCTTATAACTATGGAAAAATGGTGATTATATGTTTTTAAAAAGAGTTGAATTGCAACGAGAACAAATTCCAAATTATAATGAGTTTCCTTTTTCGATTCCGTCAATCAGAAATTTAGAGCGAATCGAGCTAGAAAACAATATTACTTTTTTCGTTGGTGAGAATGGGTCTGGAAAATCAACATTATTAGAAGCAATTGCAGAAATGTGCGGCTTTAATACAGCGGGTGGGGGAAGAAATAATACATACCAAGTCCACCGAGCAGAATCAGCACTTGGTCAATATATTCGCCTTTCTTGGTGGCCAAAAGTTACAAATGGATTTTTTCTTCGTGCAGAGTCCTTTTATAATTTTGCAACTCATATTGACGAAATGTGGGAGGAAGATAAAGTCAATGCATACAAAGCTTATGGAGGAAACTCATTACATGAACAATCTCATGGTGAATCCTTTTTTTCACTTTTCTTAAACCGATTTAAAGGTGGGGCAATTTACTTGTTGGACGAACCCGAAGCAGCATTATCTCCCCAAAAGCAATTGTCATTTTTAAAAATCATGCACGACCTTGCATCTAAAGGAAACTGCCAATTTATTATTGCCACCCATTCACCAATTCTATTAGGTTATCCAAATGCAACAATACTTAGCTTTGATGATGGCGTAATAAAAGAAATAGACTATGAAAAAACAGATCATTACCAAATTACACGCTATTTTTTAGAAAACCGGGAAAAATTCTTGCGAGATTTATTGGAGGATGAGGAGGAGTAACAAGTGACAAACCGTTGTGCGTGGGTAACAAAAGAGCAAGCTTATATCGATTATCACGACAAGGAATGGGGAGTTCCTGTATATGACGATCGACATCTTTTCGAAATGCTATGTCTAGAAGGGGCTCAAGCTGGTCTTAGCTGGTGGACAATTTTGCAAAAAAGAGAAAATTACCGGAAAGCATTTGATAATTTTGATGCGCAAAAAATTGTTTGTTATACAGATGAAAAACTTGAAGCATTAAGAGAAAATCCAGGAATTGTTCGTAACCGTTTAAAAATTCAAAGTGTCGTGACCAATGCGAAAGCTTTTTTAAAAATCCAAAAGGAATACGGTACATTTTCTAACTACATATGGGGGTTTGTTGACCATGCACCAATCACGAACCATTGGGCAACAATAGAGGAAGTACCAACTACTACTGAAATCAGTGACATAATGAGTAAACGATTGAAAAAAGATGGCTTTAAGTTTGTTGGTAGTACGATTTGTTATTCTTATATGCAGGCTGTAGGAATGGTAAATGACCACACATTAGATTGCTTTTGCCATCCAACAAATAAGAGTGATTAATAAATGTTTGAAATCTTCCTTATAATTATATAACTGCATGACATAAGGAAGGGGAAAAACTTGAAGCGATTCCCGATTTTATTATTGTTAGTTTTATTCTTTATTACGGGGTGTTCTGCGGATGAAAAAGGCCAGGTTAAATTCAAGCAGGAGAAAGTTAAAATAGAATTAACACAGCAATATAAAAATGATTACTTCATAGGGTATGCAATTAATGTGACAAACAATTCCTCTGTTACGATTTCACATCTTAATATGTATGTTAATCTTCCAATACGGACAAAAGATGGGACAAAGGAAAATAGCTTTGTATTAGTCGGGGTGCCAAACAAGGAAGACACAAAATTAAAAAACGGGGAAAAGTTAGAGTTTACTTTTGAAGGTTTTTTAGAGGTATTAAATCAAGAAAAATTAGATTTGAAAAACCCAGTAGTTAAGTTAACAGGATCTGTTGAAGAAGAGCAATTTGAAATTACTAAAAAGTTAAAGACGAAAAAGAAATAGTCTCCACTAATCAGGCATTCAGAGTTTACACTTTGAATGTCTTTTCCTTTTTACATAGGATTGTCAATCACATACTATGTTTCTTTAGTGAATACAAGTTTTGTACAAAAAAATGCAGATAAGACATAAAAATATACTAAATTATTCCTATAAACGATATAGGTCTAAAGGGGAAAGGTGAATATTCTTTGTTTGTTCACAACTATATACCTATTATGTACTAATATTTTGGTAAAATGAAATATATTAGAGAAGTTGACACGAGAATGGACTGTGCTAAGTCTTTATTTCGCTAAGGAGTTAACAATCATGGAAAATATGAAACTAATGATTGATGAATCAAACATTGAAGAAATTAAAGATCAGTTAAAAAACTGTTAGATATAGAATATGCATTAGATAAGTCATCCATTATCGCCATTACTGACCCAAAAGGCACAATTAATTATGTAAATGATTTATTTTGTGAATTATCCCAATATAGCCGAGATGAATTAATAGGTCAGAACCATCGAATTTTAAACTCTGGCTACCATTCTAAACAATTTTTTAAGGATATGTGGAAATGTATTGGGGGAGGGAAAATTTGGAGTGGTGAAATAAAAAACAAAAGAAAAGATGGAAACCTTTATTGGGTCCACGCTACGATTGTGCCATTCCTAAATGAAAAAGGTAAACCATATCAATATATATCGATACGAACGGATATAACAAAAGAAAAGGAATTAGAAGAACAAGTGATTCGCAGCAATGAAAAATACCGCCTCATTGCAGAAAATACAGTCAACTTGATTACGCTAATTGGTGAAAATGGAGCAATTGAATATGCTTCTCCTTCTTTTCAAAATGTTTTACATTACGATATAAACGAATTGGAGCATGGGAACTTATTTGACCTCATTCATCACGATGATTTGCCTTTTTTACAAAAAGATTTAGAGTTCTTTTTAGAAAGAGGACAACAAGCCATAGATTGTGAATTTCGTTTACGTACAGTGAAAGGGAATTATATTTTTGTAGAAGCAGTTATTAGTAAAACAAAGCATACAGATGGTTCCTTTAAAGAATTTATTTTAGTTGTGATGAAGGATATTACGGGAAGAAAAGAAGTAGAAAAAAAGATTTTCCATTTAGCTTATCATGATGTTCTAACGGATTTCCCAAATCGACGCGCATTTATGAGTCAACTTCGCAATGAAATTATCGAACGGAATAAATCTAAATATAAAATGTCTATTTTATTTATAGATTTAGATAATTTTAAATCTGTTAACGATCAATTAGGCCATGATGTAGGGGATGTCGTACTAAAGAAAGCAGCTGAAAATATCCAAAAGGCAATTCGTCCAATTGATGTGGCAGGTCGTATGGGTGGCGATGAATTTATCGTCATGTTAAAAAAGGTGAAAGACGTAAAAGAAACCGAAGCAATTGTAAAACGAATATTAAGCAACTTCAACCAAGCAATAAACGTTGAAGGTCAAGATTATTTTGTCACGTGCAGTATTGGCGTTGCAAATTATCCGGAACACGGCGATTCACCTGAAGAACTAATTAAAAATGCAGACAATGCACTTTCCCATGTGAAAAGCGGTACGAAAAATGATTATTTAGTTTTCAATAAAACGATTGAAAGCCAATCAATTGAGCGCCGGCTTCTTGAGAGTGCGATGAGAACAGCCATTAAAGAAAACCAATTTTATTTAGAGTATCAGCCTAAATTAAATATTGATACAAATCAAATTATCGGGATGGAAGCGCTCGTTCGATGGCATCACCCAGACTTAGGAACAATTTCACCAGGAAAATTTATCCCGCTTGCTGAAGAAACAGGATTAATTGTTCCTTTAGGAGAATGGATTTTAATTGAAAGCTGTAAACAAACAAAAAAATGGCACGATATGGGCTATTCCGATCTAACTGTTTCAGTGAATGTATCAGTGCGTCAGTTAGAAGATCCATTCTTTATCGATAAAGTAAAAAATACGTTAATGAAAACAAAGCTCAATCCGAAATGGTTAGAATTTGAAGTAACAGAAAGTATCCTTGCAGATGTAAATAATATTGTTGGAATTTTGAGAGAAATTCGACAATTAGGTATTCAAATTTCATTAGATGACTTCGGAACAGGGTACAGCTCCCTAAGTTATATTAAAAACTTACCGATTGATATTTTGAAAGTAGATCAATCGTTTGTGAAGGATATCCATCAAAATGAAGAAAGTAGTGCAATAGTACAAGCAATCTTAAAAATTGCAGATTCCATTGGGCTACAAGTAATTGCAGAAGGCATAGAATTACAAGAACATGTAATGAAGCTCTCCAATGACGGTTGTAGATTCGGACAAGGCTATTATTTCAGCCGCCCATTAAAGGTAGAAGCCTTTGAGCAGTTTATGGAAAGTTTGCTTGTAACAATATAGTACTTCTATTTAAAAGGACGTTTAAGGGAGTCAGACTTAATCGTTCTTTTTTTGTTTTTTTAAGGGAATTGAATGTTGTTGATTGATGGTGACATTGGGTGGTGGAAGATGTGTTTTCTAACGCTAATGAACGACAAAATAAAGTAGCAACACTTCCTTCATGATTAGCATAGTGATGACACATAAAACAAACGCTAAGTTTAATCTAAGGAATTTGTTCCATCCTAAGTTTAAAACAAATTGAGGATGTTAAACTATTGGTGTTTGGAGGAATTGAGATGAGAAGTGCAAGCCCGTATATATTTGTTGATAATTGCATAGAAGTAATTGAATTTTATCGGAATCTCTTTAGTGGTGAAATTCGAAATATTCAACTGGATGATGATGGAAAATGCGTATATGCTGAGTTATTTCTTGGCGGAGGTAGTATACATTTTTCCGATACGTTTGGACAAACTCAAAAAGGTGATAATGTTCGGATTTCATTGGAATGTGAAAGTGAAGAAGAAATTAGAAGGGTTTATCAATCACTTATTGTTGACGGAAAAATTACCTTTGAGCTGCAACTAACTTCCTGGGGTGCTTTACATGCGAATGTTGTTGATCAATTTGGGGTAGGCTGGCTTTTAAACTTTCAACAATCGTGACATATTTATTACGATTTAGCAGTACAACTGTTTTTTCTAACGCAAAAGAAGTATTATAAACATGTAAGTAAAATACTTCTTTTGTGGAGGCAAGCATAATGGAAATTAGTGAAAAAGCAGAACGTCTACAATTAATGTTGAGTGAAGCATTGCAACCAATGCTTGATAAAATTAATTCTTTAGAGCAAGAAGTAAAAACTTTAAGAGAGTCGCAAGAAGAGTTAAAAAAATTAATTTCTGAAAAAGTATAATTACAAAAGTTTTGTACAAATTATAGTTAGACTGATAAGCACATATCTCACAACCCTCTTTCAAAAACCGATTTCCTTTAAGCCAAGGATATCGGTTTTTTATCATTTTATGGTAATCTAGAAGAGAAAGAGGGGTTCATATTGTGCGTTTTAAATCAATTGGTTTGGTGGCGCTCATTAGTTTAATCGGCGCACATTGTTTTAATGTTAGTGGTATGCCAGTTCCTTGGATGTTGGGGCCATTATTTGCTGTCCTAATTAGTCAGTTCTTTATAAAATATAAATTGTATTGGCCAGTGAAATTACGAAACTTTGGTTTATTAATAGTTGGAATCTCCATTGGACAGGCTTTTCAATTGGAGTTATTAGCTGGAATGGGATGGCTTATTACATTCATGCTTCTTTTAAATATCGGGCTAGTAATTATTAGTATCTTTATGGCACTAGGTGTGCAAAAAATAGGGAACTTATCTTTAAAGACAGCATTAACTTGTACCGTACCAGGGGGATTAGCGCAAATTACAGTTTTTGCTGAGGAGGAAGAGGATATTGACTTAGCAGTTGTCGTTTTCTTCCATGTAGTCCGGGTGATTAGCATTGTGTTCCTTGTGCCTTTTTCTCTTTCTGGACACATTATCCAAGCTAGTAGTGGAGAAAGCTTCGAATTAGTTGCAATCATGCCAATAGCTTTCCTAATATTTGCTTCATTCGGCTCTGTAATAGTAGGAAAAAAATTGAAAATACCAGTACCTTTCTTTTTATCACCAGTGTTATTCATTGTCGTTCTTAACTTCTGTTCAATCCACACACCAGAAATTCCCAGCATCCTTCTTCATACTGCACAATTATTTATGGGAGCCTATATTGGTCTTCAACTAAAGCCGGAAATGTTGAAGTTAGGGAAAAAGGTTTTGATTCTTGGAATCGGTAGTGCATTGTTTTTATTAATTGTTACTTTTGCGCAAGCATTACTATTAAAATCCTTTTTAAATTATTCATTGGCGACAAGCTTCTTAAGTACTGCAGCGGGGGGATTAGATCAGATGAGTTTACTAGCCACAATCGTCGGAGCAGATGTGTCTGTTGTGACCGTGTTTCAAATGTTTAGATTGCTTTTTGTTTTCTTAGTTGTATTACCTTTATTAAAGGCAGCTTGTTCTGTAATAGATAGAAAGAGAAAAATTGTTAAAACTTAATATAAATGTAATAGTAATCGCCATAGAGTGTATAGTCAAACTACCATTTTTATAGTTAAAATGAGAGGTAAGAAGATTTATCTTCTAAACCTATACTAATGGGAGTTGACAGCATGACAAAAATTAAAAGAGGATTATCTATTTTTCTTGCAACGGCCCTTTCATTTTCTTCATTATCAATCGCATCTGCGAATGAACCCGTTGAAACAATTGATGAGACTCCAACTATTTATGAAGGGGATAATGATACCGAAATCGTTGAGAATGAACAGACAATACCTCCTCAAGAAGACGAAAATAATGATGAAGATTCGACTATCGAAACTCCAGAACCAATTGAAATTGAACCACTACCGGAAGAAGAACCCGCAATCCCACCTTATGAAAGTGGAAATGGGAAAATCATTAAAACGACACCTTATTATTACGTTTCATCAGGCACCTTTAAACAGGTTGGAACGTTAGAAGAAGGAGTTATTCTAACACCAACAAAAGCGACTTTAAATTATCTAGTCGTTAAAGTAGGAAGCGATTATTTTTATATTCCAAGAGATGCCTTTACATCAACCAATGAAAAGCCAAATTTAGAAGTACATATAAAGGGAAGCTTTCCAAGAACAATTGTTGCAGAAACAAACGCATCACTTACAGATAAGGGTGGGAATATCGTTGGAACAATTGCTAAGGGTGAGAAAGTAAAATTACATATGGTAACAGGTGGCCGTGGGGTAATCGAATTACTTGGGAAACGTGTGTATGTTGATTTAAGCAACTTCCAGCATACAGATCAAGTAATGCCGAAAAAGAATATTAGTTATAAAGAAATGGAATATTATTTAAAAGTATTTTCATATATGTATCCGGAATTTACAGAGCTTGTTAAAATTGGCGCATCAGTACAAGGAAAAACGATGTATGCGTTAAAAGTCGGCAATGGTAAAAAGGAAATTTTAATGGATGCTTCAATGCATGCAAGGGAACATATGACAACGAATGTGTTGCTCGAAATGATTGATCAATATACATATCATTATGTTAAAGGAACAAAATTCAATAATTATCAAGTTAAAACATTGCTAAACCAAGTAAGTATATGGTTTGTCCCAATGATGAATCCAGATGGTGTTACACTGGTGCAATCAAAGGAAAATGCAAGTGCCGCTACTAAAAAGTTGAATAATGGTAGTACAAATTATAATCGCTGGAAAGCAAATATTCGAGGGGTTGACTTAAATCGTAATTTTGATGGGGGATGGGCGACGAAAGCTTCATCTAAAGCCGCTTCTTATAAAAATTATAAAGGGAACAAGCCATTCTCGGAGCCGGAATCACAAGCGTTAAGAAGTTTTGTGGCAAAACATCAATTTAAGTCTTACATTTCTTACCATAGTTCGGGTTCAGTTCTCTATTATTATCATCATCAAAAGGGGTCGCAATTAACACGTGACCTATCTGTTGCAAAAATGATTAGCAAAGTAACAGGCTATCGAGTATTACCACCAACTGGAGAAACAGGTTCAGGGGCTTCAACAGATTGGTTTATTATGAACTATAAGATGCCGGGAATTACGGTAGAAATTGCACCAGCTGTAGGAGAAACAATCGTATCATTAAAATATTGGGATAGTGTATGGAAAAAGAACCAAACAATAGGCTTACTCGCAGCAACAGAAGCAAATAAAAGATAAAGAAAAAGGTGTCTCTTTAATTTGAGACACCTTTTTATTGGGGTTTTTTATCAAAAATCTGGATAAAATGCGCTTTATAAAAAATTAGTAAATAGCCTTCTAGAATTAAAAGAATAATTGCTAAGAAAAGTAGACTTGGATCTAAAAATAAATGTAATAATAAAATATTTACCACTAGCGGTAAAAGAACTGCGATTGCTAAAGGAACATATCGATTAACTAACAATAACATTCCACAGATGACTTCGAGGGACTTTTCAGCGACTAATAAATAATCAAAAGTAAAAAGCGCCATTGCCTCTGGACTCGTAGGAAATAAAGATTCAAATCCAAAAAATACGATGAAACCATTTAATCCGGCACCCAAAAAAATAACGCCTAATAAAATTCGAGATAGGTGCATTATTTTTTTGTTCATTCCATCACACCCCTTCCTTGATTGTATTCAAAGTTATTTCAATGTAGTCCTATATGTACTATACTAATATTGAAAATTCTATTGTAGAAAGTATCGATAATAGCCATTTTTTTTTCAAAATTAATATGTCATGTAGATTGTTGAAAATCATATTTCAGTGGTATGATAGAATATAGTGCTTACCTACGTGGGCCTAACAATGAGGAGAATTAGACATACTATGCAAAACTATTTAAACTTATGGGCAAAGACAGTAAAAACCGGAATCATCAAGTCAAATTTAATTCCGATGATTGCTGCACTAATGCTTGCTCTATATACGTATGAACTAAGCTTTGTTGAACATATACCACACATTATATTAGCTTTTATTGGTTCGGCCTTAATTATTGGGGCAGCTGGAACTTTTAATAACTTATATGACCGTGATATAGATGCGATTATGCAACGAACAAAATCACGTCCTACAGTAACAGGTGAGTTAAATTCTAAAAATGTATTAATTGTTGGGATTGTATTACTCATTGTAGGACTTATCGTTTTATACTTAACAACGCCTCTTGCAGCATTTCTTGGATTTTTAGGTGTTTTCTTTTATGTCGTTCCATATACAATGTGGACAAAAAGAAAAACGATATGGAATACTGAGGTTGGCAGTATATCAGGGGCTATGCCACCACTAATTGGATGGGCAGCAGTCGCACCGGATATTTGGCATCCAGCTGCTTGGGCATTATTTATTATTATGGTCATTTGGCAAATGCCACATTTCTATGCTATTGCCATCCGCAAAAGAGATGACTATGGTGCAGCGAATATACCTATGCTACCGGTTGTTAAAGGCATGAGAAGAACATACATTCAAACAAATATATACCTTATACTTTTAATGTTTACTAGCTTATTATTTATTCCATTAAGCTTGGGTTTAATGTGTGCTTCACTTATTTTAGGTGGAATTTGGTTGTGGATTAGTTTTGTTGGATATCGTCAAATGGATGAGAAGAAATGGGCAAATAGAATGTTTGCATACTCATTAATTTATATGACAGCTGTTTTTGCAACAGTTCTCATTTATGCATCAGTTGGTATGATTCTTCAATAGCTTTGGGAAGTCCGTCTCGCTTAGGTGTGGGACGGGCTTTCTTGTTACTTGAAAAAGTGTTGCTAACCTTGGGAAGAGAAGGAGAATCAATTAATTGGTACTTCTAAATCGTGGGGTGCCGGTATATAGCGGTTTATTTCGAATTTGTGAACATGATTGTGATAAAAATGTGACATGATAGGCGAGTGTATATTCGTCCAGTATAGTTGATGATACACTTAAATCAACATAAAGCGTTAAACATTCGTAACCCTTTATGTAAATCGCTCAATTAATAAAAGTGTCTTTAGTAAAGCTCAAAGAACCTAATAAAAGCTTTGACAACATATATAACCTCCCCTATTTATATACATAACGCTTTTATAGGTCGGATTTAAAAAACACCGTGCAACAGGAAGCCACTGAAAAACTAAATACCGATAAAAATTTATAGTAATTATTTGCTTCTAAATAGAAGGTGGGATTCACTTCGCTTTCCACGGGCTTGGCTTCAGCCTCCTCGTCGCAAGCTCCTGCGGGGTCTTCAGCTCAAGCTGTTCCCGTAGGAGTCTTCGTGAATCCCACTTCCTAAAAGATCTGAGCGTATTTTTATTATAAAAATTTATTAAAATTGACTTTTTCAGTGCCCTATGCAACAGCGCGGTGTTTTTTCTGCGGAAATTTAGACAGAGCAATTGTCTTTTGATAAAAACACAATCTGATTTCGGCCGTGTTTTTTCGCAATATAAAGTGCTTGGTCTGCAATTTTAAAAATTTGCGTAAACTTCTTTGCGGACGGGACACTTTCTGTACAAACTACTCCCATACTAATTTTTAGTTGAATGTGGTGATGGAGGTAGGGGACTTGTAACTCAGTAAGTGCTGTAAATATTGCTTGAGCTTTTTGAAAAACTTCAGAATTAGAGTAGCCTTTCAAGATTGCTACAAACTCGTCGCCACCGTAACGTCCAACAATTGTATTTTCATCATTCCCTAAAACATGTAAACACGTTTCCCCAACAGCTTTAATAACTTCATCGCCCACTAAATGCCCATACGTGTCATTGATTACTTTAAAATGGTCTACATCGAAAACAATACAACATACGGATGTTCCTGTTTGTTTAGCTTCTGTTAACCATTTATTACAAGTTGTTTCTAGGTAGTATCGATTATAAACACCTGTTAGAGTATCCATATTCGCACGTCTCTCAATAGCGGCAACACTATGTTTAATATCAAGCTCTCTAACCTTTGACGATAAACGTAACTTGAATATGTTCTCCGAGTAGGTGATGTATTGCTTCCACATTAAACATGCATTTTCGAAGTCTTGCAAAAGCTCATACAATTGAGCAGTTGTTTTTGAGATAACCCTAAGCATTAAGTGATCATTATAGGTGGATAAAATGATCGTTGCTTCTTGAAAAGTGTGAAGTGCCTTTTCATAGATGCCTAGCCTTTTATATAACAATCCTAAAACATAGAAATAGTAGCCTTTTTCATGTAAGTTACTATTTAAGTAAGAATTCGAATAGAGGGGTTCAAGAATTTCCCTTGCCGTATCCAATTGATTTAAACCGATATAAGCGTAGGCAACATTGATATAGATTTGACATTGCAACAACACATCACTTGGGCAATGATTTTTGGCAAATTGCATAGCGATGTTTGCATAGTTTAATGCTTCTTCATAATTTTCTTCAATTATTAAATAAGAACTATAGGTGTTATAACTTAGACAAAGAGAATAATACATGTCTAATTCAAGTGCGTAATGTATGCATTCTAAAATAGCTGTCTTTGCCTCATTATAATTTTCCTCAAACTCATAAATAAGTGCGCTTAGACTATACAAATAATATTTATCACGCTCATCCCCGAATTCATCGCATAGTTGTTTAAAAAGAAGTACATTCTCGAAAGCGCTTTCTATTTGTCCTAAATAATAATAACAACCAGCTAAGTTCATATAGGCGTTCATCATTGATTTTTTATCTTCTGTTTTTTTGGCGTTGTCTAATAATTCATTTGCTAATTTAATTGCTTCATTATATTTACCATCTGAATATAAATTAACAATTTGTGACTCTAGTTTAGTTAATCGGTGTAGTTTGACATTCATGTTGTCACCTCACGCTTCTAACGAATATTTTCCTTGAAGGGTTTTGAATATATAGGTATTTGTTCCTTATATGTATTATACTATCTGGTAGTTATCCTATTTCAGGTATAATTTGACAAGTCTATGGCAATTTTACTCTAAGCAAAAACATAAAGTAAACAGTGAATAGTTCCTATATTTGCCAATAAAAAAACCGATGAAATATAGCATATATGTTCATCGGCATAATAATTTTTTATGTTAGAATGCAATAAATGAATAGAAGCCAAATAAAAATGCAACCACAGCTAAAGAATAGTAAAAAATGCTAGCGTTTTTATTTTGTTGTTTAGTTTCTATTAATGCCATAGCACTAAATAACGGGCCAGTTACAATGAATGCCCATGGTAGAAGATGTGGGCTACCTGCTACAAACGTGTAAATTCCAATTAATAAAAGCAGTAAACATACAACAGGTTGGAAGTAAAATACTAAACCCCATTTTGTCTCCATTCAATCACTCTCCTAACAATTTTATTTTCTAGCATTTTATTGGTATAAATTCAATTCTACAAATATTTAGAAAATTCCTTTCCCATAAGCAGTTGTAATATTTGTAATGTGGGATCAAAAAAAGTGACTCAAAATACTTTTGAGCCACTAAAGAAATTATAATTTTAAATCTGATACTTCATGTAAATAATCGCCGAGCACACGAAGTCCTTTATCAAAGTTTTCTAAATGGAAGTGTTCATTTGGTGCATGGAAGTTTTCACTATTTAAACCGAAGCCCATTAGTACGACTGGCAATGATAAGATTTCATCAAAAGCCGCCACAATTGGAATTGATCCGCCTCCACGTATAAATGCTGTAGGGACGTTATAGATTTTCTCGTAAGAACGACCTGCAGCTTGAATGAGAGGGTGATCAAAAGGTGTCATGTAAGGTGCACCTTTATCAAATTCGGAAACGTTTACTGTCACGCCTTTTGGTTTATGTTTTTCAATATGAGCTTTTAGTAATTGAACGATTTCGTTTGGATCTTGGTCTGGAACTAAACGACAAGTAATTTTTGCTCCGGCTTCAGCTGGTAGTACTGTTTTAATTCCTTCTCCAGAAAATCCTCCAAATACTCCGTTCACTTCTAATGTTGGACGAGCCCAAGTTTGTTCAAGGTAAGAATAGCCTGCTTCCCCAAAGAGCTCTTGAACCCCAATTTCTTCTTTCAAAGCTTCTTCGTCAAATTGGAGGTCACGGTAAGCTTGACGCTCTTCTTCAGAAAGGGGACGTACTCGATCGTAGAAACCATCAACTTGAATTGTGCCATGTTCATCACGGAATGAAGCTAGAATGTCAGCAAGAGCGTGGATTGCATTTTGCACACCCCCACCATATAGTCCTGAGTGTAAATCTCCTTTTGCTCCGCGAACGTCAATTTGAACCCCTGTTAACCCACGTAACCCGTAACATACAGCAGGCTTTCCTGGTCCATAAAGGCCTGTATCGGAAATTAAAATAAGATCTGCCGCTAACTTTTCCTTATTTGCCTCTACATAAGCAGGGAGGTTTGGACTACCAATTTCCTCTTCACCTTCATAGATAAATTTTACGTTTACTGGAAGCGTTCCTTCAGTAGCAAACAACGCCTCAATCATTTTTAAGTGCATATACACCTGGCCTTTGTCATCCGAAGCACCGCGAGCAAACAGCAAGTTGTCTCGGATTTCAGGTTTGAAAGGTTCAGACTCCCAAAGATGGAGGGGGTCAACAGGTTGTACATCATAATGTCCATAAAATAGGATAGTCGGTTTACCTTCAGCGTGTAGCCATTCCCCGTAAACAACAGGGTGTCCGTTTGTCTTGTCTACCGAAACGTTTTCAATATTTAACTTACGAAGCTTATCTGCAAGCCAATTTGCAGCGGTTTGTATATCTTCTTTATGTTCGGAAAGTGAGCTAATACTTGGAATACAAAGGAAATCAAATAGTTCCTCTAAATGTTTTGCGCGATTTTCTGAGAAATACTTATCTAACTTTTGTACATGACTCAAAGCAAATCCCTCTTTTCAAAATTTTCAAGTAGTAGAAATAGTATAGCACAGGTACCCGGTACACAAACAATTCAGAATATTTCAAGTACCGGGTACGCAAACAATTCTGAAAATTCAAGGCCCCCGGTACGCATTTAACACATTTTTAAAATTACAAGTGATGGGTCTGAATCTTACACGAATGTAATGAAATTGAAAGCAAATACGATAGAGTGTAATCCAATAATTTGGGAAAATGATTACAGAAGTTAGATAATGGAGGAAATTAAAAATGACTAACTGTTTATCAGGAATTTATGAGGAATTTAACCGTTATATATATCATTTATGTTTAAAATTGACACGCAACACTGCAGAAGCTGAAGATCTAATGCAGGAAGTGTGGGTAAAAGTTGTACGTAATGAAGAACAAGTAAGACAGGTTGACCATGTGAAAGCTTGGTTAACAACAATAACAATGAATACATTCCGCGACCGCTATCGCAAAAATGTTAGAAGAAGCAAGTATATGATGAGTCAACCTGAAACATTAGACGTACCGATTTTAGATTTGGTTCCCAATAATGACATTTCAACAGAGGAACAAATTGAGAAAGAGGCTGTAACGAAAATGGTCCAAGAAAAAATGCAACAGCTCGATGGCATCTACCAAAAAACTTTATGGTACTTCTATGTAGATCAGTATTCATTAGCTGAAATTTCAACGTTAATGAAAGTGTCAATTGGAACAGTAAAGTCACGTCTATTCCGTGCAAAAGCGCGTTTAAAAGAAATACTACTAGCTGATGCAACATTACAAGATGTAGTAACAGCATAGTGAAGAGGCTTTCCATTACGGGAAGTCTTCTATAACACAAAATAACACAAGTTGCCCTCTATGCAGCTTGTGTTTTAATTTACTCTTCTTTATTTTGGTATCCATTTCCACTAATTAAGCATTTCTCGAAAATTGTATGGAGTGTTTGTATTTCGTCCATAGAAAGCATTCCGAACATAGAGTTAACCATTGCAGTGACTTGAGCTCGGGACTCCTCAAGTATTTTTTCGCCCTCTGGAGTAATGGCAATTTGAGCAGCACGTCGATCTGCGCTGTTTTGAGTTTTCTCAATTAACCCACCCTTAATAAGCTTCGTAGTTAGGACGGTTACACCACCAGTGGTTACTTTTAATCGTTCTGCAATGGCTGAAGGACGTTTTGGACCTTCTTTCGATAATAAATCTAATAGTAGAATGTGAGACTTTGAAAATCCTAAATTATTTTGTTGATTCCATTCATTTGCCCATTTCCTTTCCAATGAAGCAACTACTTCAAAAAGGGAGGAAAGAGTTTCATATTTTTGGCTATCCATAATGTTTCGCTCCACTTATATAAATCATATCGCATGTCTAGTGAACAAGTGCTTTCACTGACAATTAAACTTGTGATACAAGCTGTTGCATCGCGTTTAATTCATAAGCACGTACTTTACGTGGAATAAAGCGGCGAATATCCATCTCGTTATAGCCCACTTGAATGCGTTTTTCATCCAGTAAAATTGGGCTTCTTAACATGCGTGGATGTTGTTGAATTAAGTTGTATAGATCTTGAATTGAAAGTTGGTCAATATCAATATCAAGGTTTTTAAAATCGTTGGAGTTGGTAGCAATAATTTCGTCAGTACCGTCTTCTGTCATTCTTAATATATTTTTAAATTCTGCTAATGTTAAAGGTTGAGATGTAATACGTTTTTCTGTGTAATTAATCTTGTTTTCTTTTAACCATTTAATTGCTTTTCTTGATGAGGAACAGCTAGATTGTGTATAAATTGTTACTGTCATAAAATCTCCTCGCTTTCATTTGTTTTGTCATAGCTTATAAGTAAGAGATTTCGTTCCTATAGATATCTTACCAGTAAGCTAATTATAAGTCAATAGTTCGTATATTTTTAAGTGGGCTTCACATATATCTATAACCGTTTTTCTATAAATATATACGTAATAAAGAAGAAAAAGTTTCAAAAATTTGAGAATTGGTTTTGAGAGTGTGTAAGTGATGAAATAGATTTAAAGTTTCTTTTTTAGAAGGCACGTGGGGGTTTAATGATTCAATGTAGAAAAAACCATTAATTAAAAAAACGGTTTGAACACCTCTAAAAAAGATGTTCAAACCGAAGCAATCTTATAAATCCGTTTTCCCAGTAGTGAACCAATCTTGAACGTTCCATACTTTTGTTGCTAAACCTTCGTAAAACTCTGGTTCGTGGGATACTAATACGATTGTGCCTTTGTAATCTTGCATCGCGCGTTTTAATTCTGTTTTTGCATCAACGTCTAAATGGTTTGTTGGTTCGTCAAAGATTAGCCAGTTCGATTCTTCCATCATCAGCTTACAAAGACGAACTTTAGCTTGCTCGCCCCCGGATAAGGAATTTAATGGACGAGAAATGTGCTCATTTTTCAGACCTGCTCGAGCTAACGCAGCACGAACTTGATGTTGGTCCATGCTCGGGAATGCATTCCACACATCATCTATTGGCGTCATGTTTCCAGCTTTTACTTCCTGTTCAAAGTAAGAAGGGAATAAGAAATCTCCACGGCGTACAGATCCACCTAAAGCATTGATTTTACCAAGCATCGTTTTTAGTAAAGTAGATTTCCCGACACCGTTCATCCCAATTAAAGCAATTTTTTCACCGCGCTCAATCGTGAATGTAAGGGGTGGTAATAATGGTTTAGCAGGATCATATCCAATCGATAAATTTTCAGCCTCAACAACATAGCGGCTTGACGCACGGGATTCTTTGAAGCTAAATTCAGGTTTCACTGCACTTTCAGGTCGATCAATTCGTTCCAAGCGTTCTAATTGTTTCTGGCGGGACTTTGCACGACCAGTTGTTGAATAGCGTGCTTTGTTCTTTGCAATAAATTCCTCTTGCTTTTTGATAAATTCTTGTTGTTTTTCGTATGCATCAATGTGTTGGCGTTTATTAATTTCCGCTAACTCTAAAAATTTCTCATATGTTGCTGTGTAGCGAGTCATTTTTGTAAATTCTAAATGGAAAATAACATCTACTACACCGTTCATAAATTCTGTATCATGGGAAATTAAGAGAAAAGCATATGGATAATCTTTTAAATAATTTGAAAGCCAAGTTATATGTTCTTCATCTAAATAGTTGGTTGGCTCATCTAGTAATAAAACTTTTGGCTTTTCAAGTAAAAGTTTTGCTAATAAAACTTTTGTACGTTGACCACCTGAAAGAGCAGCAACATCTCGATCTAACCCGATTGCATCTAATCCTAAACCGCGCGCAACCTCTTCAATTTTAATATCTAGTGTATAAAAATCTCCTGCATCTAAAGCATCTTGAACGTCAGCCATTTGCTCGAGAAGAACTTCTAATTCTTCAGGTGTAGCATCAGCCATTTTTGCAGCTATCTCATTTAACTCTTCTTCTTTTTTATAAAGTGGCAGGAAGGCATCACGTAGAACCTCTCGCATAGAACGACCTGCACTTAATACAGTATGTTGATCGAGATAGCCGTAATGTGTGCCTGGTAACCATTCTACTTTTCCTGTATCGTGAATGATTTGACCTGTAATAATGCCCATTAATGTGGATTTTCCTACACCATTAGCACCAACAAGTCCGATATGATCGCCTTCTACTAAACGAAACGAAACGTCTTTAAAAAGGGTACGGTCCCCAAAAGAGTGACCTAACTTTTCAACAGTTAATATTGCCATAAGTAAATTTTCCCCCGATAATATTTAAATTATTGTTCAATTTTAATTTTGGAATAAGAATTTCATAGTGAACGCACTCTCGGTAACCGATAAAAAAAACTCGCGGCAAATTACAACGCCGCGAGCTGTTTATTCAGTTCAGCAAGTTGCTTTTCCATGTTGGCAAGGCGTTCTTCAGCTTTTGTAACAGAATCGATATGTCCTGTATTTTCAAGCTTTTCAATATCACCTTGTAGGTTAATATAATCCATTTTAAGTTCTGCAATTTTTTGTTGAAGCTCTGATTTTGTAGCCATAAGAATGCTCCTTTATTATAAATCGGAAAGTGTTCCGGTTGTATGTTTTTTAGTATATGTATTTCTAGATGTTATTGTATCATAACAAGGTGGAATTTATCATTAATAATAAGTTTAATAAGGGGAAGGTAGGGGAATAGAACAATGAACACAACCAAAAAAGCTCTGGACAGTGTATACCGTTCAGAGCGATCTCCTATTATACAGCTTGTGTTCCGGCTGCAGAACCGATTTCAATACTAGTTGGATTGTCGGATAGTACTAATTGGAATGTACCTTTTGAAGTGATAACGTTCACTTGGAATAACTCACCTGCAACAGTAGCATTTTCAACTATTTGTTGTGGGTTCATGTTAAGTTCTGTACCCCAGTTGGACATGTTTACTAAGTAAATTCCATTATGTAAGTTTAAGAATTCACTTACTGCATCCTTCGCCAATGCATCGATTTCAGTTAATTCCTCTTCTGCATAAATAGAAGCTACATACAATAATGTTTCATCGTTTGTACTAAGTCCTGTGAATAGGGGAGCACCACCAATAATGTCTTGTTTAATTAACCAGTTACCCGGTACAACATTATTACTCTCTGAAACTTCAAGATAAACTTGATCATCAATGAAACGAATCATGTTTTTCGCAAATAGAGATAAGTATTTTCCGTATTTCGCAGCTTTTTCTTCGTCTGATACTAAAAGTTGTTCTACTAATGTATCAATATTACCGTTGCGAATTGCTTCAAATTGTTCATCTGATAAGCTGTTTTCTTTTTTGTAGTCATTTAGAGCGGCACCGAATTCATCGATTGTCATGTACTCACGATCAACAAGTGCTTGAGCTAAATAAAGATGGCTTTGTTTTTGGTGAGAGATTAACGCTTCCACTTGTGCTTCAGTTAAGTAACCAAGCTCTACAGCAATTTCTCCAAAGCGTTTATCCATTTGGCGTTGTTTTTCGTGAACCTCTTCAACTTGTGCAGTCGTCATGAAGCCTTCATCTACAGCAATTACCCCAAATTTAACGTGAACAGTTTTTTGGAATTCTAAAGCATCTGCTAATTGCTCACGTGTGATTAGACCGCGGTTTAACAAATAATGACCGAAGTATTGGCTAAACATTTGCACTTTCCTCCTTCAAAATTTTCTCGATTAGTAGAGTAACAGATTCAAGAGAGATTGGTTTTTGGATGAAATCATATGCACCATTAGCAAGAGCTTCTTTTAGGTGGTCGCTTGTCCCGGCAGAAGAGGCCATTACGATTTTTGCTTCAGGATTAAATGATTTAATATCTTTTAATGCCTCTATTCCGTCTTTATCAGGCATTACGATATCCATGAAAATTAAATCTGGGTTGTGTTCTTTTGCTTGTTCAACAGCAATAACTCCATTTTCAGCTTCGAAAATTTCTTCGAGTTTACATTTTTCTAAAACAGATCTTAGTTTTTTACGAATTAAAATTGAATCATCACAAATTAGAACTTTTAAATTTTGTTTCATGACTTACAACTCCTTTTGCCTTAATCAATTTACTTGTTTTATGATTCGACATCCCCATACATAACTCCTTTTTACCGTATGGAGAATTAACAATTAGTACTTATTGTATATAAAATTGTAACAAAAATGTTAATGGTGTAAAAGGGGAAGATGAAAAAACTACCAACAATTCTGTGAATTAAAAAACCAGCCAAAAAGACTGGTTCAAAGATACTAATATTTTTTTTCTGAATGTTCCGTTCATTCTCTATAAAGATATGATGTTATGACGTTCGTATGCAAAGTCTAATAATAAGGATTTTAGAGCTTCATTGTTTTCTGCTATATCTAATTGGAACTGTTTACGAACAGCTCGTTCTCGCCGTGCTTCATGAAGTAGTAGCTCCATTACGGCGTTTTGAATGTTTGATTGCTTCATTTTTCGCCCTAGACCAAGATGAATAAATCCATGGTGTTCACGAGGGAAAGCATTGTTCAATTCTCGTTCGTTTTGAGCAGCAGTAATACATGGTATACCGATTGTAGCGACTTTATAAGGTGTATAGTTGGCGTTACATATAACGATATCCGCCTCAGGAAGTAGTTTTTCGAGTGCTTGTTCGTTTCTTAAAATATTGGTGTTACGGCGGCTTAGAACCATCATTTGTAAATCTTCAATAGAATGTTTATATTCAGAATCAATGGCGATTGTAATTTTTAGAGGAATTTGTAATTGTGTTAAATGTCTTAGGGTGCGATACGTTAAATTGTTTTCGTCACCATCTTCATAGGCAACAATGATATGTGGTGGGTTGGACAATTCGTTTGATACTCTAGATTCAGCGATAGATTTTAATGTGTCTTTTACTGCAAATGCATAGGTTCCACCTAAAATATTTCGTGCGGTATTTTCACGTACTTCTTCAAATAAAGCATGAATATTACAATCCGCTAATTCACCACCCTCGCCAAAATCATCAAAATGGACTAGGGTTTTGCAATAAGGTCGAATTTGTTCCACTTGCTCGACAATTGTATCTTTACCATCTTGAACAATTAAATCAGGTCCAAGATTGCGAATTTGATTTTTTAATTCTTCATAATGGTCAAAGAGAATCGGAGAAAGTTGTAAGTCTGTAAAAATTTCAATGGCTTCTTGTCCAGATTGTTTTAAAAAAATATAAACTTCCTCGTCTTCTTTTAATAGTTTTGCTAAAATGGCAGTTCGTTCAAGTGGATAATATCCTTTTACTACATTATGCTCAACAATAAAAGCAATTTTCTTTTTTGAAGTGGTAGTCACTAATTCATTTTGCATGGTATCCCATCCTTTCCCAACTATTAATTAAATTATGGTGAAAAAGAAGAAAGTATGTGTGAAAATTATCAATATAAAATTTTGAACAATAGAGATATAGATTTTCAAGTGTATGCATTGGAATATGAAAAAATGAAAGGTGAGGGCAAAGAGTGAAAATGCGATCTGCAATTATAGTAGGAGCAACAGGTCTTGTAGGGTCTGAACTTTTGAAACTACTATGTGAAAGTGATGAATATATATCAATCACAGCAATTACCCGTAGAAAACTAGAATACGAGCACCCAAAATTAACTGTTAAGATACGTTCTTTCGATGAACTTGGGGAACAAGATTTTGATTTTGCCCATGAACTTTACTGCTGTTTAGGCACCACTATGAAAAAAGCAGGTTCGCGCAGTGAATTTGAAAAAGTAGATTTCGAATATCCGTTACAAATTGCATCTCTTGCAAAAAAGCGCGGAATCATGCATTTCATTGTAATTTCTGCTATGAGTGCAAATGAAACATCCTCTGTTTACTATAGTCGGGTAAAAGGGAAATTAGAGAAAGAATTAACTGCATTGGAATTACCTCAGCTTTCGATTATTAGACCTTCTCTTTTAGTAGGGGATCGTTACGAATTTCGTTTTGGAGAAAAAATGGGCGAATATATTCTAAAGGTTGTAAACCCCATCCTCATTGGCCCACTAAAAAAGTTTCGTTCAATTGAAGGCAAACAAGTTGCCCTTGCAATGAAAGTGATTGCACTGCACGGGAAAAAGACACCAGTATCAATCTATGAATCATGGGAACTAGCCAAATTAGAAATGCCTCAGCCAGAACAAGTTGTTGAAGAACCAATATCTAGAGAGCAATTATTTAATTGGGATAAGAAGATAAAAGAAGAACCGTTACCACTAGATGAAGAAGTCGTGTTTAATAAGTCGAAATTTAGGGAAATTAAAGAAGACAATGATTGATTTAATAAAAATATGGAATGAAAGAACAACATCTGCAGATACTACAATAAGCCGACTCCGACTTAAATTTAGTTATTGTCCCCCTGTACTTCCGTGAATATAAGAGTTAGCCGTATCTAACTGATAACGGCTAGCTATTTTGTTTTATTAATTGGACTAATAACTCCCAAACTTTTTACTCTTTTACATAGTATAGACAACGTGGGTAAGTGTACTTCTTAACGGAAGGAGATGTAATGATAATGGAATTCACTCTTTTTGTAATTGCAGCAGTTGTAGTGCTAGGAATTTTATCGCAATGGATTGCTTGGCGTTTTCGACTCCCAGCTATTGTCATTATGTCTGTAGTAGGATTGGTTGTAGGACCTTTTCTGAACATTTTTAATCCCCAAGAAAACTTTGGGAATGTCTTTAATCCACTAATTTCACTTGCTGTTGCAATTATATTATTTGAAGGTAGTTTAAGCTTAGATATAAGAGAAATAAAAGGTTTCCGTCATGCTATCTTCAGAATTTCAACTTTAGGTGCATTTATTGCTTGGATTATAGGTTCCCTTGCAGCTCACTTTCTAGCCGGACTAACACTGGATGTTGCCTTTGTTATAGGTGGACTATTTATCGTTACTGGACCAACCGTTATTCTTCCATTATTAAGACAATCAAAATTAAAAGAACGTCCCGCAGCTATATTAAAATGGGAAGGCATTGTAGTGGATCCTTTTGGAGCTTTACTTGCTCTTTTTGCATTACAAGTTGTTTTTTGGACAAATAATTTTATCTCTGGTACCTCGCTAATCTTATTCTTCGGAGCATCTATTCTAGCAGCTTTAATAGGCTCAATTGCCGGTTATTTTTTAGGACGGTTATTAGAGCTTGGCTTTATCCCGGAATTTTTAAAATCACCAGCAGTATTAAGTAGTGTTCTTTTGGTTTTTGTTTTATCTGATATGATCATGCATGAAACTGGTCTTCTTGCAGTAACAGCAATGGGAATTGTAATGGCCAATATGCACTTAACTTCAATCCGCGACTTAATTCACTTTAAGGAAAATATATCTGTCCTTTTAATTTCAAGTGTATTTATTATGTTAACAGCTTCTCTTTCAAGTGAAACACTTCTTGAAATACTAAATTGGCGCATGTTTATATTTGTTCTTGCGATGATGTTTATTGTTAGGCCATTATCAATTTGGGTTTCTACAATTGGAGTCGGTTTATCTGTTCAGGAGAGAACGTTAATTGGCTGGATTGCTCCACGGGGAATTGTTGCCCTAACTGTGTCTGGTTATTTTGCAGGCGTTTTAACAGAGTCCGGTTTTGAGGATGGAGATATTATTACAGCATTAACTCTTGCCCTTGTCTTTGCAACAGTTTTGGCCCATGGTTTTTCAATTAGCTGGCTTGCTCGAAAACTTGGATTACAAGCAACAGAAGAAGCCGGGGTAATGATTGTTGGTGGTACGGAATTTAGTGCTGTTCTTGCTGAAGCCATCCAATCCTTTAATAAACCAGTTTTAGTTTTAGATCGTTCATGGGGTGCTTTATCTCCAGCACGGCAGCGTGGGATAGAAACAGAAGTGGGGGATATTTTAAGTGAACATACCGAATATCATGTGGACTTAACACCTTACGAAATTCTCATAGCAGCAACTGAAGAAGATGCTTATAATGCGCTTATTTGTCAGCGATTTGTTCCAGAATTAGGGAGAGAACATATATATCAAACACCAATCCATATTGGAGATCCCAGTGATTACAGTAAATCTTTAGGTGGAAAAATGTTTATTAAACAGAAATATGATATTCATACGTTAAATCGTCATGTAGAAGAAGGTTTTATGATTCGAAAAACGACATTAACAGAACAATATACTTTTGAACACTTTCTTAAGGATGATAGTCATTCAACAATCCCATTATTTGCAGTAGATAAGGATAACAATTTAATATTCTCAGTAATGGGGAATAAAAGTAATTTTGAGCAGGGTACAACGATTGTAAGTTTAACTTCTCCAACTCGTAAAATTGAAAAAGCTCTGGAAAAAGCAAATAATACTGAAAATATATCAAAGGAATAGAATGAAAGATAGTCCTTCGCAAATACTAAAATTGCGTAAGGGCTTTATTTTTGGCTCAGTTAGATGCTTGGGCATAAAAGTTTGGAGTTGTAAGGAGATGTAATGATGTTTGAATCGACACTTATCCAGATTACTGCTGTTGCGGCATTAGGAATACTATCACAATGGATTGCGTGGCGTTTTCGACTTCCTGCAATTGTCATTATGTCTCTCGTTGGTTTACTAGTTGGACCATTTTTCAATATTCTCCATCCTCAAGAAAGTTTTGGGGACGTTTTTCATCCATTAATTTCGTTAGCAGTGGCAATTGTGCTTTTTGAAGGAAGTTTAAGTTTAGATATTCGAGAAATGAAAGATTCGAGACGTGCCATTTTTCGAATTTCTACGTTAGGATCTTTTATTGCTTGGATTGCTGGCTCATTAACTGCTCATTTTGTTGCGGGTATTTCTTTAGATGTAGCATTTATAGTTGGTGGCCTCTTTATCGTGACGGGACCAACTGTGATTATTCCTTTATTACGACATGCAAAATTAAAAGAACGACCTGCCACTATTTTAAAATGGGAAGGATTAGTTGTTGAGCCTTTTGGAGCATTATTGGCCCTCTTTGCATTGGAAGTCGTGTTTTGGTTAAATGATTTAATTTCAAGTACAGCTCTATTTATATTTTTTGGAGCATCAATTCTATCGGTCATTATAGGAATCGGAGTAGGATTTTTGCTAGTGAAGTTAATTGAACATGGATACATTCCAGAATATTTAAAATCGCCGGTAGTTTTAGTAAGTGTATTACTGGTATTTGTGTTATCTGAAGAGATTATGCATGAGACGGGATTGCTGGCGGTAACGGCAATGGGAATCGTGATGGCTAATATGCATTTAACTTCATTAAAAGATTTAATTCACTTTAAAGAAAATATATCCGTAGTTTTGATTTCGAGCGTGTTTATTATGTTAACCGCATCATTATCCCTTAGTACGGTTATGGACGTTTTTAATTGGAAAATGCTTTCATTTGTTTTAGTGATGTTATTTATCGTAAGGCCCGTTTCAGTTTGGCTGGCGACAATCGGTATCGATTTACCGAAGAACGAAAAATTGTTTATTGGGTGGATTTCTCCTAGGGGAATTGTCGCTTTAACAGTATCCGGATTTTTTACGAGTAAATTAAGTAAAGAAGGGTTTGTCGATGCTGAAATTATTACTGCATTAACATTAGCGCTAATATTTGCAACAGTACTTGCCCATAGTTTTTCTATTGGTTGGCTTGCAAAAAAGTTTGGATTACGAGCTACGGACGAAACAGGTGTATTAATCGTTGGTGGAAGTGCATTTTCGGCAATTTTAGGAGAGGCGATTCAATCGTTCAATAAGCCTGTTTTAATATTAGATCGCTCATACGGCGCTTTGTATCGTGCAAGGCAATTAGGGATTAAAACCGCTGTTGGCGATATTTTAAGTGAGTATACAAAATATAGTATTGAATTAACTCCGTATGAAATTTTAATCGCTGCTACAGATGAGGACGCATATAATGCATTAATATGTCATCATTTTGTTCCTGAATTAGGGAGGGAACAAATTTTTCAAACCCCGATTCATACAGATGATCCTAGTGATTTTAGCAAGGCGATTGGTGGGAAGAAACTATTTCATCCTGAGTATGATATCCATACGTTAAATCGATTTGTTGAAGAAGGATACATGATTAGAAAAACCCAGTTAACGGAACAATATACTTACAATGATTTCTTAGAGGATGATGATCACAAGATGATTCCGTTATTTGCTGTTGACTCTGATAACGAATTAATCTTTATTATTCACTCGAAAGAATATACGTTTGAAGCAGGTACAACAATGATTAGTTTAACCTCTCCGTCGCATAAAATGGAGAAAGCCCTTGAAAAAGCGAGTAATGTTGAATTTCCGACTAAAGGCTGAAATTTTATTTTTTATAAACTCGTTCCCTATTCGACATTTGTCGCATCTGTTACAATAACGGATGGAAATAGAAAAGGTGGAGGATAGACATAATGAAAATATTACTCGTAGACGGTACTGTGTTTGGTGCAAAAACCGGTGCGATTTTGCGACAAGTTCAACAATATATTAAAGAATATAATAGCGAATTAGAGCTTGAAATATTATATTTTTCTGATTTAAAACACCAAATTTTGGATGGTAGCCCGTTAAATGAAGATATGCAAATGATGATTGAAAAGTTTGAAAATGCAGACGGCTACATTATTGCCACTCCTATCTACCAAGCATCCATACCCGGTGTATTAAAAAATGCGTTTGATATGATAAATCCAAAAGCAATGCGCTATAAACCAGTATCCATGGTTGCAAACGGTGGGACGTATCAACATCATCTAGTCGTTGAAAACCAGTTGCGTCCAATATTAGACTATTTTAGATGTTTAGTAACGCCAAACTATGTATATACGCATGCATCTCACTTTGATGCAAATAATAATATAACAGACGATGAAATTAAAGATCGTCTCCGTGAGCTTGCACGCGTCTTCGTACAATATTGCAAACTTAGACAATCATTACCAAAAGAACCGGTAGATAATCATTAAGATAGAGGACTTCCCATTAAGTGCGGGAAGTCTTTTTTTATGTTTGACAGGATAATTCATTGCATACTGGATGAGGTTGTTGCCGGGATGAAAACAAGTTTGGATGAAGTTTTTCGTGATTTTTGTATTCATCGGTGGTATGAAGCCAACATTTGGTGAAAATCATAGAGATTTTTGTATTCATAGGTGGTATGAGGCCAACTTTTGGTGAAGGGCATTGGAGTAATGAATTCAACCTTTGACGTTCATGGGCATTATGAAGGATATATCAACGAGTGACCAAAGTAGATTTGACGTTCATACGCATTATGAAGGACATTCCAGCGAGTAACCCAAGTAGATTTGACGTTCATGCGCATTATGAAGGACATATCAACGAGTAACACAAGCAGATTAGACGTTCATACGCACCATGAAGCCCATTACCACGAGTGATCCAAGCGGTTTTACGTTATGAGTTATAGGTCTACTAGGTTAACTTTAAAGGCTTTGGTACTCACCATCCCTATAAAAACACTTCATCAATTTGGAGCGCCTAAGTTTGTTATTACAGGAGAAGTTGCGAAAGCGGTAAATGCAGATTTTATTTTATGTGGTGCAACAGGTAAACATGGGGTAGAACGTTTACTAGTCGAATCAATCTCAGATCAATCTCAGAAGCCATTGTACGTACGGCGAAATGTGATGTTTTAGTAATTCGTACACCTTAAAATAAAAACGAGCGGGTTAAGTATAGCCCGCTCATTTTACAAGCTCTTCCTCTTTAGGCGAAACAAGTGCAAAACGTTCCCATTTCCGACTTTTCCATCTAAATAATACAATGATGGCACGAGTCCATTCATCAGCTGCAATAGCTAGCCAAACACCAACCAATCCGAGGTCGAACACAAAAACGAGTAAATATCCCAATGGCAAACTCATACATACCATTGATAAAAATCCTATTTTCACTGGGAAACGGGCATCACCAGCAGCACGTAATGTGTTAATAATTGTAATATTAAATGTTCTTCCTGTTTCAAGTAGTAAACTTAATAATAAAACAGAAGCCCCAATCTTAATAACTTCAGGATTATCAGTAAATAGATTCATTAATGGTTCTCTAAAAATTATAACAACTAAAGCAATTGTAATTGTAAAAATAAGAGCCGCTTTTACACTAAACCAAAGTTGTTTATAGGCAGCATCTTTTTCTCCTGCGCCAACAAACCGTCCAACAATAATCGCTGTCCCCATACCAATGGCGATAGCAAATAAGTAAGTAAACATGGAAATATTATTCGCATATTGACGAGCTGCAAGGGATTCTGCGCCAAGATATGTCACATAATATAGGAAGACGATTTGACACACTTGATATAAAATTTGTTCTAATGCACTTGGCAAGCCGATATAAAGGATTTTGCTTACATATTCTTTTGATAAGGTGAAGTAATATTCAAGCTTAACTTTCACCTCTAAAGCTTGGTATAGAAGCCAGAAGAATACGAATACAGCAATTAAACGGCTGACTACTGAAGAAATAGCTGCACCTTGTACACCTAATTCTGGTGCTCCAAAATTACCGAAAATCAAAATGTAGTTACCAATTACGTGTATAATATTCATTCCGAGTGAAACATACATAGTTTGTTTCGTCCAACCATGTACGCGAATAATCGCTGCCAATGAATTAATGATGGCTTGTAGGAAGATTCCACCACCAACGATAATTAAATAGCTTTGAGCATACTGCAATACATCCCCTTGGAGATTCATCATGACCATTAATTGATTGGATGACAATATAAAAATGATCGACATAATGAGCCCGACACAGAGATTTAATGTTACTGCTAAAGCGGATATTTTCGCTGCTTCTAAATAACGACGGGATCCAAGATATTGGGAAACAACGATAGCTGCCCCATTTCCGACAACTTCTAATATTAGAATCGCTATGTGGATATATTGATTGGCAGTTCCTACACCTGATACAGCATTATCTGATAGGGCACTTAGCATAAAGGTATCCGCAAGCCCCATTAACATAAATAAGAAAACCTCTAGAAAAATCGGCCAAGTTAAATGAAATAAACTTAGCTTCTCCTTAGGGTGTTGAATTGTTTCACTCATGATGTTCCTCTTTCTCTACTAAATTCAATAAGAAATTATATTATCATAGTAATGAAATTTTGTCTCTTAGAAATGGAACTTCCAAAAGTGGGTATCGTTTACTTTTAATATAGGAAGGGAGACATAGAATGACATTATTTTTTCTGATGGGACTGATTATGGTCGCATTCATTTTATTTTTCAGGGCATCGTTATTTCACTTTATTGGAGAGAATAATAGGTTTGTGTTGATATTGCAAAATACTAAATGGTTTCAAAACGTATGGCCAGCAGGATTATTTTTATTTGTAATGAATACAATACTGTTTTCATCGACGCTGCTCATACTTTACCTAATAATGACATTTTCTATCCCATTTGTTCATCTTTTTGTGATGATGTTAGCTGTGGTTGTAAGTATCGTCTTTTGGATGAGCGTAAATAAAGCGTGGTTGAATTCTAATAAGAATCGAATAAAAATGGCTGCAATTGGAAGTAGTTTTTATTTATTGTTAACCTTCCTTTTCCTGTACTTGTATGTCACAATAAAACCATTTTATCCTGGGGAAGATACTTTTATGAGAGCACTTGGAATATCTTTAGCGATGATAGTTACCTTTGTCGCATGGATTTGTTGCTTTGTAATAACAGGTTTCGCAGCTAAAACTCATCATAAAAAAGTATAATTCAATTTATGAGGTAGACAATAAATTAGAAACGTTTATAAGAGAAGAGGATTAATACATGGGAATAGGTTGGAACTTTGATAATAGTTATGCGCGGTTACCGAACTCCTTCTATGCAGAAATAGAATTAAACCCTGTAAGAGCACCAAAATTAATAAAGCTTAATAAATCCCTTGCAAAAGATCTCGGATTAGATACTGAAGAGTTACAAAGTGAGAAAGCAGTAGCAATATTAGCAGGTAATACTGCACCAGATGGCTCAACACCGATTGCGCAAGCTTATGCAGGACATCAATTTGGACATTTTACAATGTTAGGCGATGGTCGCGCAGTACTTCTAGGTGAACAAATGACACCAAAAGAAGAACGCTTCGATATTCAACTAAAAGGTTCGGGGCGTACACCTTTTTCGCGAGGTGGTGATGGCCGCGCAGCACTTGGCCCGATGCTTCGAGAATACATTATTAGTGAAGCGATGCATGCACTAGGGATCCCAACAACTCGCAGTTTAGCCGTGGTAACGACTGGCGAAAATATTATACGAGAAACTGAACTTCCAGGGGCAATTTTAACTCGGGTTGCGTCAAGTCATCTTCGTGTGGGAACATTCCAGTATGCAGCTAACATGGGGTCTTTTGAAAATTTAGAAGTGTTGGCTCATTATGCGATTATTCGCCATTACGAATTTATTCCGAACAGTGAGACCAGATATCTCCGTTTATTGGAAGAAGTGATTAAACGACAAGCCGATTTAATTGCAAAGTGGCAGCTTGTTGGATTTATCCATGGCGTTATGAACACGGACAACATGACCATTAGTGGGGAAACGATTGATTACGGTCCTTGTGCTTTTATGGATACGTATGATCCGAAAACAGTATTTAGTTCCATTGATCGTCATGGTCGATATGCGTATGAAAATCAGCCTGTTATCGGTGGGTGGAATTTAGCTCGATTTGCTGAGTCGCTCATTCCATTAATTCATGAAGATCCAGAACAAGGAATAGAGCTTGCTCAAAGTGAAATATCAAAATATATGGGATTATATGAAGAAAGCTATCAAGAAGGTATGCGAGCAAAATTAGGTTTATTTAATAAGGAAGAAAAGGATAAGGAATTAATCGACGAACTGTTAGACCTTATGCATAAACATCGCGCGGACTATACAAATACATTCCGCGGATTAACAATGGGGGACATGACAGGCTCATCGCTTTTGGGGCAGGAGGATTTTAAAGGTTGGCATGAAAAATGGCAAGCGAGACTATTCAGACAGGAACAAACAAAAGAAGAAATCACTCAATTAATGGAAAGTAGGAATCCAGTAGTTATTCCACGTAATCATAAAGTTGAGGAAGCTTTGGAAGCTGCTGTTAATGGGGACTATAGTGTGATGGAGAAGCTGTTAAAAGTTCTTGCTAATCCTTATGATTATTCTTCTGAGCTTGCGAATGAATATTGCTCGTTGCCAGCGCCATCGAACTTCCCATATCGAACTTTTTGTGGGACATAAATTTGTATGAACATTTAATTTATTGGCTATACAATATGATGTTCGTTAATAATATTGAAGGAGAAAGAACTCATGGAAAAAGTACAAGTAGGCGAGATTTTTACAATTACAGATGAAAACAACGAGGAATTAGAAGTAGAAGTCCTTGCTGGTATAAATATTGATGGCATAGAATATGTTGCCGTTAGCTTTGTTGAAGATTTACAAGAAGAAACAGAAGAAGATATCGATGTATTCTTCTTAAAACTTGATGAAGATGGTGACTTCAGCGCAATCGATAGCGACGAGGAATTTGAGAAAGTTTCAAGTGCTTTTGATGAAATTATGGAGGAAGAGGAATAAGCATATAAAGCCCTGTCTGTAATAGATAGGGCTTTTTAGTTTTAGTTCGTAATAAAAGTAAGTTTAGTGCAAAGCTTCCAAACTTGTTCAACATTTTTCGGGTCATTTGCGTACTTAGGATAGTAACTTATTCCGAAGATGTTCTTTATCTGTGCAATTCCTTTTTCAGAAGTAGCTGGTTTAATGATTTCTCTCTTATGGTTGAAAAGCTGACCAGTAACGTTTTTATAAGCTTCAGATGTACAAATATCAAAATAGTTATCAGCCATGCGCGATGGTGCGGGGTTAATTAGATTTTGGATGCGAGCTAAAACCTTCCATTTAGAATGCATTTTTTCAATAGTCTCCTTCGAAAGTTTTACTCGGTTAATTTGAAGAGCATTTACTTTGATACCAGCGTCTTTATATTCCTCTGCCATTTTAAATGTTAGGATCAATAAGGCCATTTTAGAATCTCCATACATTTTATAAACGTTATAGGTCCGAGTATCTTTAAGTTCCCCTTGTAAATTATCAAACTCAATACGTCTCTTTGGATCAAAGAAATGTTTAATATTGGTCGTACAAGCATTAAGTATTCTTGGATCTTTTGACTTTTCAAGATGATTCTTTAATAAACTAGATAATAAAAAAGGACCGAATGTATTCGTAGCAAATGAAAGTTCGATATTTTCAGGACTAAGTTTATACTCTTTTTCACCATGATTTAAGTAGGCTGCGTTATTAATAAGGATGTCGAGATGAGGATATTTAGATTTAAAAGTTGCACAAAATGAATGAATTGAAGCAAAAGAAGAAACATCAAGCTCCATTAAATCAACAAGTTTATTGTCTGATAGATGGATGATTTCTTGTTGAGCAGCTAAACTAATTTTTAAATTTCTGCATGCCATAATGACACGATATCCCTCTGTTGCAAATTTTAATGCTGCTGCTTTGCCAATACCTGAATTTGCACCAGTAATAATAATAATTTTCTCCTCCATAATAGACCTCCCATTTTTTTGTTTACCCATCTACATTTTCTTCTTTCCGTAATCGAGCTCCCGTAATAAGTTCCAAAGCTGTGCTATCTAGAATGTTAATCATCTTGGCATCATCAAATTCTTCTGGCATTAAACCGTTCGCAACCATAATGGAGAGACCCGTTTGGAAAATCCTCATTTTTAATAAGAGATTCATAAGTTCAGCCTCATTGAAGTCGGTCAGTAGGGGATCTTGTTTCATCATTTCAATAAGAATTTTAATATCCAAATCCTGTTGATCTAGGCTGTAGTTATTCATAACAAAGTCTCGAAACAACGTACTATACTCCTTAGCGAATCGTAAACTTGCCACTCCTATATCGTGAAAAGGGTTTCCCGAATTTTGTTCACTCAATAACTGTTTACTGATGTCACGAGTTTTTTTTATTACTTCATCAATTAATTCATTTACATCATTAAAGTTCACATAAATAGGGGCAATAGAACTCCCAAGATTTTCTGCGACCTTACGAATTGTAATACTATTAATTCCGTCTGTTTTTGCTATTTCAAATGCAGTATCGATGATTTGCTCTTTTGTAAATTTTGATTTCGGCGCCATTATGTTCTCCTTACGTAACTATCGATATATATCAAGTGTTCTATATACAGAATTATACAATGTTAATTAAGTGAACACAACTTATTTTCGAGTAGAGAGTGTTAAAATATGTAAAATGGAAAATTCTAAAGGTGGGATAGTATGAATCAACATTTGAATAATATTATGAGGAGACATACACCTTTTAATGAGGAGGAAATTCAACGCATATTAAATGAATTAGTCGTAGAGACATTTCCTAAAAAGACGGTTTTACTCAAACAAGGGGAAATTGCAACTAACTGTTATTTCGTTTTAAAGGGATGTATTAGACAATTTACAATTAACGACGATGGGAAAGAAGTTACAATTGACTATACCTACTTGAAATAAAGATAACGATGTTTGAATGTTCATCAATGTTTCACTATCGTTACCTTCAACAATAAGCTTGCTATTAACGAATCCGACAGAAAATGCTGCACATATTGCCATCACAATTAGAGCAAAGCCTGTTGTAATGGCCACTTTTCGAAGGTTTACTAATTCTAAAACCTGCATTTTTTATTCCCCCATTATACTTGTGGGAAAACTATAACATTGGAAAGTTTATAAACTCATTGACTTAAATCAATAAACACGATTATAAGTTACTTATGAATATGTATTCTCTTATCATTTAAATGTGCTATATTGTGGTAATATATAACAATTTTAGTAAGAGGAGTGAATCAAGGCTAATGAACAAGCACCTTAAAAAACTTGTTGCAGGTATGGCAGTTGTTGCAATTACTGTAATAGGAAGTTCAAGTGTTGGCGCGAATACTGATGATTTGCATCAAAATGGAAAAATTATTGCCTTCGCGAATAGTGAGGCAATTCAATGGGCATCTTCAAGAGGAATAATAGAAGGGGACTCTTCACTAAACTCCAATTTAACTGAAGGTCAATTTGCTGTGATGGTAAGTAAGTACTTTAATATGCCGGAATCAACAAAAAGTTTAAGAAAACACACCCCAAACAGCATTCATTTTGCTGATGATGCTTATAATTCTTTAGTTCAATATGGAGTACCTTTGAATGGTTATTTAAATGAAACAGCAAGAAACCAACCTGTTACAAGGGGAGTAGTAGCAAATGCTTTGGCCCATTTAGTAGCCTATCGAATGAACTTATCAGATGCAGTGGAGTTTTTGCAAGAGTATGAGATAGTTCCTCAAGATATACATAATGATCCACTAAAAAATTTCAATACAACTGGTACATTAACCAAAGCAGAGGCTGTTACGATGTTGTATAACCTGAATAATGCTGGTTTTAATGAATTATCAAAAGGTTCTAAAGAGTCATCTAAGGATTTGAATGATTTAGCATGGATTGCCATGAAGAGAGTAGATGATACATTAAAATTCGATGTTATGAATTTAATAAACGATAAATTAAATAAGGTAACGAATACAGCAAAAATTACTAAACAGTTTGAACAAGGGAATGGTTATCAACAAGGTTTGTACGATAAAACGGCTATTTTACCTACAACGGATAATTGGAATAAGCAATCGCGCTTTAGTGGCCCTGCAAAACAGCCTAAAGTAACTTGGACTTATGGATCTGGAAATTTCCTGGATTCTGCCATTACAATATCAAAAGACGGTACGATATATACTGCAAACGCGGGTGGTAGTTTACTAGCTATAGGTGTCAATGGTAAAGAAAAATGGCAGGTTTCATTACCAGCAAATAGTGGAAGTAGGAGTAAGACGGTAATCGGGAAAGATGGGACAATCTATTATACAGCAAGTAATTATAGTAAAAATAAAAACACAAAATATTTTTGTAAAAATAATCAATGTAGTGAATCCGTTTTATTTGCGATTACTCCAACCGGCAAAGTCAAGTGGTACACCGGTTTGAAAAAGGACACCATTTTTGGCTCACCGGCAATAGATGAATCGGGGAACATTCATGTATCTACTGGTAGAATGGCAAATGATTCGTATTACTATAAGGTTAGTTCACAAGGGAAAATACTTAATACACACAAGTTACAGTACGAACCAACAACTACACCAATACTGACAAAATCTAATCGTATTTTTGTTGCAAACTATCTATTTGACGGGGACAAGTTTATAAAAAGAACTTATGATATGGGTGCACCCGATACGGCGTTTAGTACCCCTGTTGTAGATGATCAAGGTAATTTTTATTACGGAACATATACTGGTTCTTTAGGATTTGCTGCAAACGATGGAACTGTCGGAATGGACCTTATATTAGATCCTTCTTATATAAAGTCAGAAGATGGTTTCAAAGCAAGATCTGGAGCGCGTATTTCGGTAACCCCTGTTATTGGAAAGAACAAACAAATTTATATCGGGACAGAAGAAGGAATGCTTTATGGTTTGCCAATTAATGAACTAGCAAGTCATAAAGATGCTCAATCTTCAAACCATTTGAAGGCATTTATTTTTGATAAGAAAAACCCACTGAATGCTTGGACTTACAAAACGGATGGATGGGTTTCGATTATCATTACAGACAAAAATGGAACAATCTATACAGGTACAGAAAATGGAACTGTGTATGCTTTAAATCCATCAGGTAAGTTACTATGGAAAGTTAAAGTTGGGAATGAAAATGTTTATGATTTAGCCATTGGGGATAAAAATAACCTATTTGTATTAGTAGGAAAAAAACTTGTAGCTTTAAAATAATATCTTATTGGAAAAGCTAACTTTTAAAGGAGGCTTTTTCATGAAGAAGTTTTTAATGTTGTTTTTCTTTACGTTTTCAATTTTTGCTTTGTCAGCATGTGGTGACGATGAACTACAAGAAGGCGAACAAATTGAAGAAATTGAGGAAGAGGATGAAATTGGTGACGGTGAAATAGATGATGAGTAAAGAAATCCTTTTCAATTAGGAATCCGCACATAAAACTCACGAAACCGCACATAATCCGGTGAAAACCGCACATAAATGGTGGAAAACCGCACATAATCCGGTGAAAACCGCACATAAATGGTGGAAAACCGCACATAATCCGGTGAAAACCGCACATAAACATAGAAATACCGCACATAAGCGTCTCCCATCCATATCGAGGAGACGCTTTTTTATCCGAGTGCTACATCTAAAATCATCATAATCGTAAACCCGACCATCAGACTTAGTACAGCTAAATCTTTATTTCCTTCTTCCTGTGAGCTTGGAATTACTTCTTCCGCGACAACGAAAATCATCGCGCCCGCTGCAAAAGCAAGTGCAAAAGGGAGGAGTGGCTCGATAAATGCGACTGCTAAAAATCCGATAAGTGCGGAAATGGGTTCAACCATTCCTGAAAACTGTCCAAAGATAAAACTTTTCTTTCGCGAATAGCCGTCCCTTAATAGCGGCATTGAAACTGCAGCACCTTCAGGGATATTTTGTATGCCGATTCCAATGGCTAAGGCTAAAGCACCTGCAAGAGAAGCGGAGGGAGATCCAATAGCAAAAGCGCCGAACGAAACCCCAATGGCTAAACCTTCTGGAATATTATGTAGTGTAATGGCTAATACCAGTAATGTACTTCTTTTTCTCTTTTTTGGTCGTATTCCTTCAGCTGTATTCATAGGGGCATTCGGGTGTAGGTGAGGAAGTAGTTTGTCAACCGCAAAGAGAAATGCGCCACCACATAAAAAACCAACAGCTACTTGAACCCATGATGGAACCTGTCCGCCTTCAGCCATTTCAAGTGCAGGGGATAGCAGAGACCAGAAACTGGCTGCAATCATGACGCCACCTGCAAAACCTAGCATTGCATCTAAAAACTTTTGGTTGAAGGTTTTTGTTGTAAAGACTAAAGCAGCCCCAAGCGCGGTCATCCCCCAGGTAAATAATGTGGCGATAATTACTTGATAAATCGGCTCTTGCTCTAAAATGAAATCAAGCATTAATTACACCCTCTAATATATTATTTTATAAAAAATATAATTCTTTAGGAGAAATATGTCAAAATGTTAGTATTTTCACATTTCCTATATAATTGCATAATTTCTTCAAAAATATTGTTTATACTAACTTAGAAGGCGGTGAGTTGGTGAATCGGATCTCCACGAAGTTAACATTATGTTTCTTTCTCGTTGTTTTATTTTTAGAAGTAATTCTCATGTTTTATTTACATCAAAATATGATGCATACGAGGGTACAAGAAGAGTTTGATCGGCTAATGACAAATGGTAAAAATCATCGGGATGTTCTAGTAGAAAATTATTCTGAACTTACAATCCATCATATTGTGATGATGGAGAAAAATGAAAATCGAAACGTCATTATTACAGATAAAGACGGGAACATCATTGATCATTCTGAACATATCAAATTACTAGAAGACAAACTATTAATCGTAAATGGGCAGAAAATAGAAATGGATGAAATCATTATTGATGATTGGAAAAACTCTCCTTATATTGCTAGTGCACACCCGTATGAAATAGATGAAAACACAACAGGCTATGTCGTTATGTTCCAAAATACTAGCGTTTTACAACAAATGGTGAAGAACATGAACTTACATTTTGCCATTGCAGGTGCGACGAGTGTTATTGTACTTTTCATTGTCTATGCAATTTTATCGAAAATAATTACTAAACCATTAATTCGTATGAGAGACGCAACGGAACAGATAAGTAAGGGCGACTTTGACGTCTCACTTCCACAGCTCTCTAATGACGAATTGGGTGAACTGTCGCATTCTATTCAAACGTTAGCGAATGATTTAAACCGGATGAAGTCTGAACGTAATGAATTTCTGGCATCCGTAGCTCACGAGTTAAGTACGCCATTAACGTATATTATTGGTTATTCCAAAGTGGCTATGAGGGATGAATTAGACAAACAAGAGCGTGAAAAGTATCTCGCTATAATTGCAGAAGAATCTAATCGATTAAAAGTTTTAGTGAAAAACTTATTGGATTTGGCGAAGATGGATGAAAACTCCTTTACCGTAACAAAGGAGCGATTTCCTATTAAACCGTTTTTAGAAAAACTATATTCATTAGTAGTACCTTCCTATGAACTAAAAAATATTCGACTAACCCTTGAATGTAAAAATGATTTTGAAGTCGAGGCAGATCCGACAAGACTTGAGCAAATTATTTTAAATTTATTGGATAATGCATTGAAATATTCTAAGGAAAATGGTCAAGTTATTTTACAGGCATTTCAAAATGAGCATAAAACAATAATTAAAGTGATTGATGCAGGAATAGGGATTGCACAAGAGGAGGCTAATCGGATTTTTGAGAAGTTATATCGAGTGGAAAAATCTCGTTCTAGGGAATTTGGTGGCTCAGGGTTGGGACTTGCGATTGTTAAAGAGCTAGTGGATGCTCATGATGGCACAATTCATGTAGAAAGTGAGCTAGGAAAGGGTAGTACATTCACGATTTCAATATAGGAAGGGGGTGTCTTATTTTGAGCAAAAATCTATTATTAGTTGATGATGAAAAACGGATGTTAGATCTTGTGGAGCTTTTCTTAAGTCCATATGGCTTCAATTGTATAAAAGAGACATCTCCTTTTAAAGCGATTGAAATTGTAAAAAATGAACGGATTAGCCTTGTATTACTCGATATTATGATGCCAGAAATGAATGGGTGGGAAGTATGTAAAGAAATTCGCCAATTTTCAGATGTTCCCATCATTATGCTTACCGCTAGATCCGATAAAACGGAGATTGTGAAAGGGCTAGATATTGGGGCAGATGATTATATCTCAAAACCCTTTGATGAAGGAGAATTAGTTGCGAGAGTAAAGGCTATTTTGCGGAGAATGCCAGTAGAAGAGGTTATTACATATGAGAATTTCACATTAAATTTAGAAACCTATATGCTGCAATATCAGCAAATATCTGTACAGTTAACAATGAAAGAATTCTTAATTATAAAAGCGATGATGTCTCGTCCTTCTAAAACATTTACAAGGGAAGAGCTGATGAATATTGCGTGGGAATTTGATGCGTACATAGATATTCGAACAGTAGATTCACATATTCGAAATTTAAGAGATAAAATTCGAAAGTCAGGCATTCCAACAGATGGCATGATACATACTGTTTGGGGAATCGGTTATAAATGGAGTTGAAGTCGGGAGTATAAGAGGATTGGCGGGATTATTATAAAAAAATCAAGAGGTGACTACGGTGAAAAATAAATTTGTTACAATAACATTATTTGCTTCGGTTGTTTTAGCTGCTTGTAGCGGATCTTCAGAAGAACAAAACGCATCTCAAGATATAAAAACATTAGTCAATGATTATAGCATAGGAAACTTAAAGGCAGAAAGTGCTTCAATAACATCAAAAGAACTAATTGTAACGAATGCAGAGGGAAAAGAGTCTACATACGCACTCCCAGAAGATGAATTTTTTGTTTCCATTGCTCCTTATATCAACGAAACACATCCTTGCGAAAATCATAGCTTAACTAGTTGTCAGGGTGAGTTAGTAAATGAAACGTTTGATATTTATATAGAAGATTCAAAAGGAAATGTTGTTGTGGACGAAACGATGAAAACTCTTGAAAATGGTTTTATTGATTTATGGGTACCACGTGATGAAACGTATAAAATAAAAGTTGAGTATGATGGTAAAATGGTTGAATCGGAGTTCTCCACATTTAAAAATGACGGAACTTGTATCACCACTTTACAATTATTATAAAATTTTATCCCGAAACAGAACGAAACCTGCTTCGGGATTTTTTCATGCGGTTAATACATCGGGTAATTATTCGATTCCTGTAAAGACCAGTAAAGTTGAACTAATTGTTTTTCACACATAAAATGCTTTTTGTAAAAATAAATATGTTTTTCAGGATCAATGTGTTCGTAATATTTTGCTAAAGTACCGTACAAACTTGTCATTTGAAGAAGATGTGCTAATCAAGGATCCATCATTTCTCTCCTTTTGTCGTATTCACCTCAACATATGGTAGTAAAAAAGTTTTACTTAGGCAAAAACATACTTCGAGAAAAATAAAGAACCACTTTTCATTTTTATTATGCCCAAAAATTGAATCGGATGCATAGAAACACATCATTAGTTTAATCCTAAGAAAAATGTTCAAGGAGGATAACAATGAAGTTTAAAATATGGTTACTTTCTTTTTCATTCGTTTCTGCACTGTTCCTCGCTGCATGTTCAACGAATGTTACAACAAAAGATGATGAAAACGGACCAGAAGCAACGAATAATATGGCAGATACCGATAAACAAGTTGGCGATGATGAACAGAATGAAAATGCAGGTAACTATGAGCAATCTGGTTTAGTTGTACCAGAAGGACTAACGGAAAGTTCAAATCCCAAATACCCTGTAGGAAGTAAAGCAATTGTTCATGCTAGTCATACAGATGGAATGGAAGGCGCTGAAGCCACAATTAAAGCAGCATATGACACAACGGTTTATTCAGTTTCATATACACCAACAAATGGGGAAGAGTTTGAGGAAAATCATAAATGGTTTGTAGAAGGGGAAATCACAGCACTAGGTGAAGAAGAGTTAGACGTAGGGGCAGAAGTGATTATTGATGCAGATCATATGGATGGCATGAAAGGTGCACAAGGAACTATTGATACAGTTGAGGAAACAACAGTGTATGTAGTAGATTATACGAATTCCCTTGGAGAAACGGTTGAAAATCATTTATGGTTAAAAGAAAGTGAATTAGTATCAGAGGTTGAAGATGTAAAATAATGAATAATCCCAACTAGTTTGAAGCTAGTTGGATTTTTTTTTGGATATCCACATTATTTGCATATTTTTTCTATAAAATAGCGTGGAGAAAATATTTAGGAGGAACAAATTATGAAAAACAAACTAATTTTTAGTGTAGCATTATTTGCTGCAATATCTTTAGCTGCTTGTTCAAATGACACAAAGGAGGAACAAGTTCATACTGCACACAATTCTGAAGAAAGCACAGATCATTCGGCGCATTCAACGATGAATCATTCAGGTTCTGGAGAAATTCCAGAAGGTTTAGAAACGGCAGAAAACCCAACTTATCCAATAGGAAGCGAAGCAGTTATGACTACAGATCATATGGAAGGGATGAGTGGAGCTGTTGCAACAGTTGTTGGAGTATTTGAAACAACAGTATATGCCGTTTCTTATACACCAGTTGGAGGTGGAGATCCCGTTACAAATCACAAGTGGGTCATTCATGAAGAGATTGAAGGAGCAGGGGAAGAAGCATTTGAGCCCGGCACTGAAGTGGTATTAGACGCTGATCACATGGAAGGTATGGAAGGTGCAACTGCAACAATCGATACAGCAGAAAAAACTGAAGTTTATATGGTGGATTATACTTCAACAACTGGTGAAAAGGTAACGAATCATAAATGGGTAACGAAAGAAGAATTGTCTGCTGAATAAAAAATCCCTTTGAAATTTTTTAAATAGTCTGATAAAATCGGGTAACACTGATTTCGATAAACTATCGATTTTCAGCGACTATTTTATAAAAGAGGGAAATCGCATGAAATACTCAGACAAAATTTTAAACACTCCATCATCATTTATTCGAAATATTTTGAAGGTGACAGATGCACCAGACGTCATTTCGTTTGCTGGAGGTTTACCAAATCCAATTTCTTTCCCGATTGATGAAATGCAAAAATCGATTAATCACGCTATTGAAGAAAATGGTGCGAAGTTATTCCAATATTCCACTACAGAAGGGTACTTACCTTTACGCCAATATATCGCAACAAAATATAATAATAGTTATGGGTTAGATATCAACCCAGAAGATATTTTAATTACAACGGGTTCTCAGCAAGCTCTTGAACTAATTTCAAAGGTACTCCTTAACAAAGGGGATGGTGTGGTGATGGAGGAGCCGGGCTATCTAGGCGCCATCCAAGCGTTCACTTTATCAGAGCCCAACTTCTACACTGTACCATTAGAAGATGATGGATTAAATGTTGAGCAATTAAAAACTACACTACAATTCAATCCGAACATTAAATTTATTTACGTTGTTCCAAACTTCCATAACCCAACTGGTATTACATATTCTAAGGAAAAACGTGAAGCTATTTATGATGTGATAAAGGATTTTGATGTTGTGTTAATTGAGGACGATCCGTATGGAGACTTACGCTGGAACGGTGAAAAAATGCCGTATATCGGTGCTGGGCGCTTAGAAAATTCAGTAGTGCTTGGTTCTTTTTCTAAAATTGTTACACCTGGTATGCGACTTGGATTTGTTATTACGAAAAATAAAGAGTTAATGCATCATATTAACACAGCAAAACAAGCAACAGATTTACACACAAATATTTTTTCTCAAATTGTTGTGCATGACTATCTCGTAAATAATGATTTAGATGCTCATGTGGCAAAAATCATTAATTTATATCAAGAGCAAGCAAATACAATGCTAGATGCAATGGAAAAATACTTCCCATCCACAATCAAATATACAAAACCAGATGGCGGAATGTTCATTTGGGTAACATTAGAAGAAGGAACATCAGCATTAGATTTCTTTGACAAAGCAATGGAAGAAAAAGTTGCCTTTGTACCGGGTGATCCTTTTTACACTGCAAAATCAAATGTCAACACATTGCGTTTAAATTATACAAACTCGTCTCCAGATATTATTGAAGAAGGCATTAAACGACTTGGCAAAATTTTATATGCCATTTCATCTGAAAAGCAAACAGTATAAAGTGAACTTGCAGGCATCGTCTATTGTAGGCGATGTCTTTTTTTTGTGGTATGGACAAAAAGATGCTTTATCTGGACAAAACCCGAGTGTGAGTGGACAAAACGGGGCCATAAGTGGACAAAAAATCTCGCTAAGAAATCGATTGAAACCTTTTCTTCATTAAAACTACTAATGATGTAAGGGGGGGAACAATTTGTGGAAAGGACTTGGGATGATTCTTACTGTTCTACTTTTGTGTGGTTGCCAACAACGTACGATAGAAGAAATTTTTACAGTGACACATACGGAAATTGATTGGGTGGATTTTATACGTTGGGACGGAGAGGAATATTTAAATATTCACACAGGGGTACTTGCGGATGAAAGTTACTTAGGTGAAAAGCTGGGTGAAGTTCAGTTTAAAGTGGCAGATAATGTGTCCAATCCATCCTACCGAACAAAGGATGGGGATGCTGCTTTTCACGAGCCAGGTACAGAACTTTATTCGATAAAAGGAGAAGATAAATTATTAGCAGTACAATCTGATAACGGCTATCAAGTTTATTATGTAAATAATGAAGAAGATTACAAATGGCATTTTAAAGATTTGCCATTAGATAAAGTGAATAAAGTTAAAGTTTATTTGGATGCTCAACTTATAAATGAAGTAGAAGATGTAAAAAAGTTTTTACAGATTTTAAGTAACGGTGTTTTAGATGCTACATTCCAACCAAATACAAACTACCGCGATCCGATTTATTATGAAATGGTTTTTTATGCAGAGGGACCGGTTGCATATAAATATATGCTAGCCTTTGATGGAAAAACGTATTATTGGCACCCATGGGATACGGAAATTTTATCGGAAGAAATAGTGGAGTATCTAGAGGAGGTTTAATTGATGAGAATCAAATTATTTCTAATAATAGGTGTTCTGTTTTTCATGATCGGGTGTACGGAGAAAGAAAAAGCGATTGTATTACCAGACGGAATTCCTGACTTTGTTAAAGAAAGTGATTTCGATTCGATTGATTGGGAGAAAAAAGCAGTTCAGTTTGGGGATAGAGGGGTAGTTGGTAATGAAAATAAATCAGGAGTAATTGGTGCTGATATGCCAAGTCTTAATAATGGCCAAAAGTGGATGTGGCATTTGTGGGATGTGAAAAATTTAGGGGAATTAACGGTCGTAGGATATCATCGGGAAAGTGAAAAAGTCCAACAAATTTTATCAACGGGTTGGTCTATTCAGCTTGGTGGTGAAAATAACGGGGCAGATGCACATGTCCCATCCTCGGTAATAATACCGGAAAAAGGGGAGTGGGCGATGTTGCTTTATGTGGATGAACAACTTTTCGATATATTGGTGTTTGACATACAAGAGTAAGCTGGGGCAGAATTAACCCCAGCTTCTGTTTTTTTACATAGCAGTTAGACCACCATCAATGACAAATTCAGATCCTGTTGAGTAGCTCGACTCATCAGATGCAAGGAAGAGCACAAGATTTGAAACTTCTTCGGATTGTGCCATTCTTCTCAACGGAATGTGTTTTGCGAATTCTTTAATAACTTCAACAGCATCACCTTCTGTAACCATTGGCGTTTCAATAACACCAGGGTGAACAGAATTTACACGAATGCCTAAATGAGCTAATTGTAATGCAGCAGCTTTTGTTATCCCACGTACAGCGAATTTTGTATCGGTATAACCAACTGCGCCACCAACTAAACCATTTATTGATGAGATATTTATGATGGAACCATTGCCCGTCTTTTGCATGGAAGGAACTATAGCTTTCATACCTAGGAAGACAGATACTTGGTTAATGTCTACGATTTTACGATATTCTTCTTCTGTCATTTCTAAAAATGGTTTACTCATACTAATTCCTGCGTTGTTTACTAAAATGTTTACGGGACCGAAAAGCGTTTCAGTTTCTGCAATGACAGTTTCCCAATCGGCAGCCTTTGTCACATCTTGTTTAATAAACTTCGCGTTTTCACCTAATTGCTGTTCTAGAGCTCGTCCGCCTTCTTCGTTTAAATCAGTAAAAACAACTTTTGCTCCCTCTGCTACAAACTTTCGTACATGAGCTTCACCCATACCACGAGCTCCACCCGTAATGATTGCCACTTTATCTTGTAACCTAACCATTTGCCGCACTCTCCTTTATAGGAAAAATTTGTATACGCTTTCATTATAAAGCTAAGTTTAATCGAAAAGCTAATGTTTTATGTGTACAAAATAAAATATCCCCAGAAGGTTGTCCTTCATTGGGGATAAAAGTTTATAGTATGTTAATCAAATTTAAGGCCCTTTAAAGCTTCAGCAAGAGCATTATTAACAGGTTCTTCTTGTTTTTGTTGCTTCAAATATTTTTGTACAGTGCGTTTGTCTACTTTGCCGCCGCCTTCTTTTTTGCGTCTTGCTTCAAAGGCAGATAGTTTTTCACGGTAGCCACATTTACATACAAAAATTTGTCCGTCACCTTCACCGCGAAGCTCAAGTTTTTTCTTACATTCGGGGCAACGAGCATTTGTAACACGAGAGACATTTTTACGATGTCCACATTCCCGATCTTGGCAAACGAGCATTTTTCCTTTTTTGCCGTTTACCTCAAGCATCGGTTTTCCACAATCCGGGCAAGACTTTGTGGAGATATTGTCGTGTTTGTATTTTTTATTACTCGACTTAATTTCTGAAACGATTTCCTTTGTGTAGTTTTTCATTTCAGTGATGAAAACTTCTTTTTTCAGTTTGCCTTTTGCAATCTGCTCTAGCTTCATTTCCCATTCCGCAGTTAGGGCAGGGGACTTTAATTCTTCCGGCACTAAATCTAGTAACTGTCGACCTTTTGATGTGATATAAATTTCTTTACCACCGCGTTTCTCAATTAAGAAAGAATTGAATAATTTTTCAATAATATCTGCACGAGTGGCAACAGTACCTAGTCCACCAGTAGATTTTAATGTTTCAGCAAGTTGTTTGTTGTTCGTTTCCATGTATTTCGTTGGATTTTCCATGGCAGATAATAACGTTGCTTCAGTAAATCGAGCAGGTGGTTTTGTTTGGCCTGATGTTTGTGCGATTAGTTTGATGTTCAATGTTTGGCCTTTTTCAATGCGCGGTAAAATCTGTTCTTTTAAATCATCGCCCGTTTCTTCATCCTCATAGCGATTTTCGTAAACTTCTTTCCAGCCGCTTGATAAAATCGTTTTTCCCCGAGCAACAAACGTCTCATTATCGATTTTTGCACGTAATGTTAACTGTTCATATTCAAAAGCAGGGAAAAGTACAGCTAAGAAGCGTTTTACAACTAAATCATAAATTTTCCGTTCTTTATCAGAAAAACTTGAGTAGTTTACATAGCCCTCTGTTGGGATGATTGCGTGGTGATCACTTACCTTACTATCATCAACGAAAGATTTATTCGATTTAATTGGTTTTGCTAATACTTTATTTGCTAATTGACGATATTCGCCTATGCCACATGCTTTTAGTCGCTCTGGTAATGTAGAAACGATATCACTTGATAGGAATCGTGAGTCTGTACGAGGGTATGTTAAAACTTTATGTTGCTCGTACAATTTTTGCATAATGTTTAATGTTTCTTTCGCTGAATAGCCAAATAGTTTATTGGCATCTCGTTGCAACTCAGTTAAATCGTATAAAGCGGGTGCAAATGATTTCTTCGCTTTTCGTTCAATTTCGTTAACAATCGCATTTTGACGACCAAGTATATTAACGATGTTATCAATCTTTTCCTTATTAAAACTACGTGAATTTCCTTGTGGGTCTTGCCAAGTGAGTTTTAAGTTGTCGCTTGTTTGTGCTTCAATCCCATAATAGGTTTGAGGCTTAAAGTTTTTTATTTCGTCTTCGCGTGCTGCGATGATTGCGACTGTTGGAGTTTGTACTCGGCCACAGTTTAATTGTGCATTAAAACGTGTAGTAAGGGCACGAGTAGCATTAAGTCCGATATACCAGTCTGCTTCAGAACGAGCTACTGCGGAATCATATAAATGTTCGTAGTTTTTGCCAGGTTTTAAGTTTTTAAAGCCGTCTTTAATTGCCTTATCTGTCACCGATGAAATCCATAAACGCTTAATAGGTTTACGTACTTTTGCCTTTTCAATAATCCAACGAGCCACAAGTTCACCTTATAGTGATAGGTAAGACTTTGAAGTTATCTCCGTCTTTTCCCCCACTCCAAACCGTACGTGAGAGTTTCCCCTCATACGGCTTTCCATCAATGTTAATTAATTAAGATTCTTTCATTTCCAACTTTTTGTCTTAACCGATTAAGCTTTATCATTTGTTCTTCGTTGAGATTTAGTAAATTCAGGTATTTCTTAATCGTCTCAGATGTTGTAGCGTGTATCAATTTGTGAACCTCATCTTTTACGTAGGTTAAATTGCTGTATTCATCTTTTCCTCCCATACTTCTTGGAACTTTATGATGACATTGCATATTACCTATTTCAAGCCGTTCACCTGTAATTGAACATTTCCCATTTTGCCCAACATAGAGAGATATTCTGTTGTCATTATATTCAACAGTTTCTCCTCTTACTGGGTTTTCTAATAGATATTTGACAGTTGTCATGTCTATCTTGAGGTTTTTATGCACCTGTTTTCTTCCTTCTTCTGTATAGTCACAGATTGTTTGTGAGAAGTTCATTGGCGGTGACATTTTAAACCCTCTTATTGGGTACAACGCTATTCCATTTACATAGTATCGCTTTTCTTCGCTGTGTCCATATAACCGATTATAGGTTTTACTTGGTTCACCTCGATTTTTTGCAATACCTTTAAGTTGGTTGTAGATGAATTTTCTGAGTTCATAACCTATCTCGTTGAAATCTAAATATCCAAAGGTTGCTACTTTATAATATTCGTGAATACCCAGAATAAATGAATTGTAATTGTAAACTACTTCATTTGATTGTTTCCGTTTAATTTCCTTAATTCTGGTTTTAATTTCTTTCTTTATTCTCGAATATGCTTTTTTACATACCCTTGATTGACACACTCTTTTTTTCCCTTTGGCATGGACTTTCAAATCGAATCCCAGAAATTCCATTGAGTTTTTCTTAAGATTCACGACTTTGGATTTTTCTGGGCTGATTTCTAATCCTAATCGTTCTTTAAGCCATAGTTTAACCGCTTTAAATATTATTTGTGCTTCTTTATAATTTTTGCAAAAAATTCGAAAGTCATCAGCGTATCTTACTATGAACATTTCTTTAAGATTAGTCGTCTTCATAGCCCTATATCTACTGTCTGCCCTTACTCGTCCTGTTATCGGGTTAATTATTTTATGATATTCTCTTTTTGTCTTGAATGTTTCCCATTGCGAACTTATCCACCAGTCCAATTCATTAAGGACTACATTTGATAATAACGGACTTAAAATTCCGCCTTGTGGTGTTCCTTTTGTTTGTGGTCCAATTCCTTTAACTGGTGCTTTTAACATTTTTGAAATAACTTTTAGAATTTGTTTATCGTGTATGCCCATCGTCCACAACTGTTTGAGGAGTTTTCCATGATTTACATTGTCAAAGAAACCTTTTATATCAATGTTTACTACATAGTGAAGTTTGTTGAGGTTGATTAGTCGATAGGCTCTCGCAATTGCATGGTGCGTACTCCTATTTGGTCTAAATCCATAACTATGCTCATAAAATTTTGCTTCACAGATAGGTTCTAATACTTGTTTAATACATTGTTGTATAATTCTATCTTCAATAGTTGGAATCCCCAAAGGTCTTGTTTTACCGTTCGCTTTTGGAATCTCAACTCTTTTGATTTCATGAGGTATATAGTTATGAAGTCTTTTCTGAACATACTTTACAAATTCATCAGGTTTCGTTTCTGCAAGGGTAATAATGTTTGCTTTATTTACCCCTGCGGTCATACTCCCCTTATTACTTTTGATGTTTCTGTACGCAAGCAAAATATTATTTTTATTCGCAACAATTTTCATTAAGGCAGAGAATTTATTATTATCTTTGCTTTGTCGGTATAATTTATCGAATACCTCTTGCATTTGATAATATTCATTATTACGGAGTGTCTTTTTCTTTTTCGGTTTGTCTAATAAGTTGTTCAGGTCAACCACCTCTTTATATCCATTTTTTTGGATATGAGATAGGTTTCTCTTAGTCATACTCGAACCCTGAAATTCATGAAACATTGCTTAATTTCCAAATTAACATTGACTAATGCCCTTCGCTCCATTGTGTTTCCACAACTTCATCACTACTATGGCATCGCTATCACTCGGATAAGAGTAAGTTATAGATTGCTCTTTTCCTTACTACCACTTCGTAGGATATAGGTCCTCCATGTCCCGAGCTTTCACCGTTCCAATGATTCTATCCGTTGTATATATCCTTAGGTGCTTTCTATGAGCCTGTGTGCTTGACAGTACCTGTAATACTGTAAGGTATTTCATAGACGAGACTTTTACTTTACCTCACACACGACACACATTGTGTCCACAATCATTTCTAATTGTTCGCCGTATAGACCCGTACATTCGAAAGTTCGTCAGTTATTGTTAGTAACATTCTCACCATAGATATTTTTAGGACTCCCGCTCTATCGGTTACACCATTCACCTCTGAACAGCTTTCGGTTGATTCGTACTGAATTACTACGGTAACTTTCAAGCGACTTCACCGAGCTTCATACACTTCATAACCTATCTTAATCCATGCATGTCGGAGTATTAGAGGAGACGTTTCAAGGCGTTACCCTATCATTCCATCTCTCGAATCATCAGTTCTCCTGATTTGCAAATTTTATTTATTTGCTAACCAGTGTCTAACCTTTTCAGTTAGAAACGGTTCGCACCACGCCCTGCGTCTGTTGCAATGATAATATCAGATACGTCTCCACGGAGTAATTGAGATTTTACAGCATTAAATTGCTTACCTGATTGTTTAATAACGGTTAATTTTAAATGTTCCGGTAACATTGGTAGGTCTTCAAGGTTCCAGGTTTTATATTTTACATCGTAATTTTCAGGGTCAGCTAATGTGACTAAGTGACCTAAAGCCCAGGTTACGATATATTGATCTCCTTCAAGAAAGCCATTTCCTTTCTTTGTACATTTCAAAACTCGAGCTATATCTCGGGCTACAGATGGTTTTTCAGCTAATACTAAGCTTTTTGCCATAATAAACATCCTTTCTCATATCCATACGATTAAATATAGCATAGCTTAAATACGGATTTAAGTTATTACCTTTTATTTTGATTTCCGGATGATTAACACATCTCTTTGTTGGGCAAGAATTTTCATAACCGTTAATTATAAAATAAATTTATTAATTCAATATCAAAATTTCGAACATTTTATTAAGGCATTGTAAATCTAATGTAAAGGTTATGTTTCAAATTCGTAAGGTTATTTACATTGGTTTCGAGATTATGAATAATAAAATCCGATACAATCGAAAGGGTGAGAGTTTACAAAATGGATTGGCAATCGATGTTATTTGAATTTCTAGGGGGATTGGGTTTATTCCTCTTTGCTATAAAATATATGGGGGATGGCTTACAGAAAGCTGCTGGAGACAGACTTCGAGAACTTATTGATAGATTTACGACAAATCCATTAATGGGGGTTCTTGTCGGGATTATTGTAACGGTATTAATTCAATCAAGTTCGGGTACGACGGTTATAGTAGTTGGTCTAGTTAGTGCAGGATTTATGTCGTTACGCCAAGCAATTGGGGTTATTATGGGGGCGAATATCGGTACAACCGTTACCGCATTTATTATTGGTTTAGACGTTGGAGCATATTCATATCCCATTATGATGTTAGGTGCGATTTTATTATTCTTCTTTAAGAAAAGTTCGATTCAAAACATTGGTCAAATTGTCTTTGGTTTCGCAGGTTTATTTATCGGTTTAGAGATGATGGGTGACGGGATGAAACCATTGCGCGAGTGGGATGCATTTATCGACATGACCGTAAGTTTTAGTGATCACCCAATTTTAGGTGTTGTGGCGGGTACAATCTTCACAGTTATCGTTCAATCATCATCAGCAACGGTCGGCATCTTACAAGAGTTATACGCCGGTGAACTAATTGAATTGGCAGGTGCACTTCCAGTCTTGTTTGGAGACAATATTGGGACAACGATAACGGCAGTATTAGCGGCATTGGCAGCATCTGTAACAGCTCGCCGTGCAGCAGCAGCACACGTCATTTTTAATTTATTGGGTTCGGTTATATTCTTACTAGCGTTACCTTTATTTGTAAACTATGTAGAGTGGATAAGCGGGATATTGGCGCTAGAAAATCGAATGCAGATTGCCTTTGCCCATGGAACATTTAATGTGGTAAATACAATTATTCAACTTCCATTCGTAGGAGCTATCGCCTTTATTGTAACAAAAATCGTACCAGGTGAAGATCGTGCAATCGAGTTTGGCGCAAAGCATTTAGATCATTCATTAATTGAACAATCCCCATCTATAGCATTAGGACAAGCTAAACAAGAAGTCGTTCGGATGGGGGAATTTGCTGTTACGGGCTTACAAGAGTCAATGCAATTCTTATTTACAAGTGACACAAAACATATTGGTATGACAGTTCAGCTGGAAGAAGCAATTAACAATTTGGACCGTGTCACAACAGATTATTTAGTTCAATTATCAAAAGAATCATTATCTAGAATAGATTCAAAATTGCATCACTCGTTACTAGAAAATATTCGTGATATTGAGCGTGTTGGAGATCACTTCGAAAACTTAGTAGAGTTAATCCAAGCACGTGATTCAAATCGGGTAAAGTTCAGTGACGAGGCAATGAATGAATTAAAAGAAATGTTCGAGTTAGTACTTGATACAGTGAGTGAAGCAATTTTAGCATTAGATAAGCAAAGTAAAGATTTTGCAAGAGAAGTATTAAGTAAAGAAGATCGAATCGATGAATTAGAACGAGTATTACGTAAACGTCATATTTACCGTCTGAATAAAGGAGAATGTTCCGGTTCCGCGGGGATTATTTATGCAGATATTATAAGTAATCTAGAACGTATCGGAGACCATGCAGTAAACATTGCAGATACTATTTTAGATGAAAATCAACAAGTAAATATGTAGTTAAAACCATAGGGCTGTCCGAAAGTAGGATAGCCCTTTTGTTAGTTAAAATTAAGTAATATCAAATCTATTATTAACTTCATGTAAATGTTATATTGATAAATAATAATGTCGAATAAAATCGAAAGGAATACTTTTATCATGGATTGGCAGACAATGATGTTCCAGTTCTTAGGTGGTTTAGGTTTATTCTTATTTGGAATAAAGTTTATGGGAGAAGGTCTGCAAAAAGCAGCAGGAGATAAACTTCGAGAAGTTTTAGATAGATTTACAACGAATCCTTTAATGGGTGTATTAGTTGGATTTATCGTAACAGTACTAATTCAATCTAGTTCTGGTACAACAGTAATAACAGTTTGGCTCGTTAGTTCGGGATTTTTGACTTTACGTCAAGCTGTTGGAGTTATCATGGGTGCGAATATTGGAACAACGGTAACCGCATTTATTATCGGATTTGATGTAAGTTCATATCCATATTTGATTATGGGGCTCGGTGCAATTTTGCTATTTTTCTTTAAAAAGAGCATCATCCAAAATATAGGGCAAATTTTATTTGGTTTTGCAGGGCTATTCATCGGTTTAGAAATAATGAGTCAAGTAATGTCAACATTAGGTAATTTACATACATTTATTGAATTAACCGTATTCTTTAGTGAACATCCATTTCTAAGTGTTGTAATAGGTATAATTTTCACTTCAATCATCCAATCTTCTTCAGCGACAATCGGGATTTTGCAAGAATTGTATGCAGAAGGGCTAATCACATTAAATGGTGCACTACCAATACTATTTGGTGATAATATAGGGACAACAATTACTGCTGTTCTTGTTTCCTTAGGTGCTTCCTTATCTGCTCGTCGTGCGGCAGCATCCCATTTATTATTTAATGTAATAGGTACAGTTATTTTCATGACAATTTTACCACTGTTTATAAATTACGTAGAGTGGATTACCGACTTGTTTAATCTAGAAAAAAAGATGCAAATTGCCTTTGCCCACGGTACGTTTAACTTAGTAAATACAATGATACAGCTACCGTTTATCGGTGCTATTGTATATATCGTAACTAAAATGGTACCTGGGGAAGATCGAGTACTAGAGTTTAGTCCCAAACATCTAGATGTATCATTAATCGAACAATCACCCTCCATAGCATTAAATCAAGTAAAGCAAGAAGTAGTGCGGATGGGGGAATTTGCAGTAAATGGCATTCAAGAATCGATGAGGTTTTTATTTACAAGTGATACCCATTACGTCGACATAACAGCGCAGCTAAAAGATGTCATCAAGAATCTAGAGCTAGCTACTACAAATTATTTGATTCAACTGTCAAAGGAATCTCTTTCACACGCCGATTCAAAATTACAATATGCATTATTAGCAAATATTCGCGATATTGTTCAAGTAGGAGATCAATTTGTTAAATTAGTGGAACTGATTCGAATACGAGAAACGAACGGTGTGAAATTTAGTGAAGAAGCGATGGGCGAGCTAGAAGTAATGTACGACCTTGTGTTAGATACAATGAGTGAGGCTATTTTATCTTTAGATAAAAATAATACAGAATTTGCAAGAGTTGTAATATCGAAAGAAAATCGAATCAAAGAACTAGAAAACGTTTTACGAACTCGCCATATTCAACGATTAGATAATGGCGAATGCCTAAGTTCTTCAGCGATTATCTACACAGAAATGATTAGTAATTTACAACAAATTGGACTTCACGCAGTAAATATTGCAAACTCCATTTTAAAGGACAATAGATACTAAAAGCTATGCGAAGAATGAATCTTTGCACAGCTTTTTTTTGGACTTTTTCGATGCAAAATAATTTGAAGTTTCTAAACAAAATGGTTGTAAATGATAAAAGAAATATTTACTATTAAATGTAAATTCGTTATATGAAATGTGGTGATTTGGTTGGTTATGATTAGCTTACTTAACGAAAATAATCTTAATGTTGAAGAACGCAGACGAGCTCTACAAAGACGGGATGCAAACGATGCTTATAAAAAGAATGCAACTTATTCCCAAAAAGTAAATCCTATGCTTCAAGCTTTAGAAGCCCTCCTCTCAGGGAAGCAAGATAAAGAATTGAATGATGAACATATCCTTGCTTTAATTGAAGAGGGGCTTGATGCTTTTGATAGTATTGAATATGAAGGAACTCCAGATGAGGGTCACCTAGGGCAATCAAATCTGGATGTGGATAATAGCAATTCTTACTTACAACATTTACAAAGTAACAAAATAGCATTAAATGAAATTCAACAGACCAAATCACAAATAGCGGCCACGAACGAAGACAATACTCCCTTCGAATATGAACGATTTAATTTTCGAACATTTGATACTTTTACAAATAGAGGGATTACTAGTAACAAACAACTTGAACTAAATCTAGAAACAATCCCTTTTGAAAAAACATACAATATTGCAATCGCGAAATATAATCATCATATGCAAATGGTTAAAAGCGGATTTACATTTAACCAGCCGAAAATTTCACTCACTGCTTAAATTACTCCTTGATCATACAAGGAGTTTATTTTTTACTATGATATAATGATGAAATGAACTGGATGTGATTTGATGAGTAAAAACAAAATTCAAAAAACAAATGCGGTCCGATTATTAGACCAACAAAAAGTGGAATACGATATAATTGAATATATAATAGAAGATAATCAATTAGACGGGGTTTCAGTTGCTTCAAAAGTAGGGCATCCCGTTTCCCATGTCTTTAAAACGTTAGTAGCTACAGCAGGTAAGGGGAAAGTCTATGTTTTTGTAATCCCAGTAGCTGAGGAGTTAAATTTAAAAACTTGTGCGAAGTTAGCAGGCGAAAAGAAAATTGAAATGCTTCATGTGAAGGAACTTCTCGCAACTACAGGTTACATTCGTGGAGGATGTTCACCGGTTGGGATGAAAAAACAGTATCCGACGTTTATTGATAATTCCGCCGAAAGTTTGGAGTATATTCTTGTGAGTGCTGGAAAAATTGGAATGCAAATGAAGCTAAAACCAATTGATTTAGTTAAAATAACACGAGGGACATTTGCGAAGTTAACAAATTAATGCTTTTTATAGAGAGAAAGAAGGCTTTAAATTGAAAAAAGTATTTATGTGGAAATGGCTATTTTACTTCGTTGGGCTCGCAATTATGTCTCTAGGCATTTCCTTAATTATTGAAGGAAAAGCATTAGGTGTAAGCCCATGGGATGTTTTACATGTTGGATTGTATAAACAAATTGGGTTATCTGTAGGTTCATGGACAATTATAACGGGTTTAATCATTGTCTCTATAACAACCATCTATTTAAAAGAATGGCCAAAGATTGCAACATGGTTAAATATGCTTTTAATTGGTAGTTTTGTAGATTTGTTTACGTGGATTTTACCGAATTCTAAAAGCCTTCCGTTAGATGTATTTTATTTCTTATCTGGGTTATTTGTTATGTCCATTGGGTGCGCGATGTATATTTCACCGAGACTAGGGGCTGGTCCACGCGATACGGTCATGATGATTTTAGTTGAGAAGTTTGGTGGCTCTATTCGAATGGCGCGTTTTTTAACCGAAACGATTGTTGCTATATTAGGCTACTTACTTGGTGGCCCTATTGGAATAGGTACGGTCATTATCGCATTATTTACAGGTTACATTATACAGCCAGCACTACCATTCTTTGAGAAATTACTAGCTAAACGAATAGCAAATGAAGAGAATGAATCGATTATTACCAATCAAAATTCTAAAGAACTCGTAAAAGAATCATAAACTTTTGCGAGTTTTAATTTTGGTTCATCGTTCGATAAAACTATACAAAGCATTTATGCTAAAATCGACTTAACATATGTGAAAGGGAGATGAGTACATGTCAAAAATTTTAGATTCATTCCTAAATGAAAATTTACAAGACTTACGCAATCAAGGTTTATACAACGAAATTGATGCAGTAGAGGGAGCGAATGGCCCTATTATTACAATAAACGGAAAACAATTAATTAATTTATCATCAAACAACTATCTTGGCCTAGCAACGAATGAAGAACTAAAACAAGTAGCAAAAAATGCAATCGATCGATATGGTGTAGGGGCTGGGGCTGTCCGCACAATCAACGGAACAATGGACCTGCACGTAAAATTAGAAGAAAAGTTAGCAGAATTTAAAGGTACAGAAGCAGCGATTTCTTACCAATCCGGATTTAACTGTAATATGGCGGCAATTTCTGCAGTAATGGATAAAAACGATGCCATTTTATCGGACCAATTAAACCATGCCTCCATTATTGATGGTTGTCGATTATCCAAAGCAAAAATTATTGCGTACAACCATTCAGACATGGACGACCTGCGTGCAAAAGCAAAAGAAGCGACGGAATCAGGTCTATACAATAAAGTGATGGTCATTACAGATGGCGTTTTCTCAATGGATGGAGATATTGCCAAACTCCCTGAAATCGTGGAAATCGCAAAGGAATATGATTTGATTACGTACGTGGATGATGCTCATGGATCCGGCGTTACAGGGAAAGGAAAGGGCACAGTAAAACACTTTGGCCTTGAGAAGGAAATTGACTTCCAAATAGGCACACTGTCAAAAGCGATTGGCGTTGTAGGAGGATATGTTGCTGGGAAGAAAAATTTAATCGATTGGTTAAAAGTTCGCTCTCGCCCATTTTTATTCTCAACTGCTGTTACGCCAGGTGATGTAGCTGCCATTACCCACGCATTGCAAATGATTATGGATTCAACCGAGCTACATGACCAATTATGGGAAAATGGGGACTACTTAAAGGCTGGCTTAAAGAAACTAGGCTTTAACATTGGAGCTTCAGAAACGCCGATTACACCTTGTATAATTGGCGATGAAAAGCTTACTCAAACGTTTTCGCGCCGACTTGTAGAAGAAGGAGTCTACGCAAAAGCAATCGTATTCCCGACTGTACCTAAGGGAACGGGGCGTGTTCGTAACATGCCAATTGCATCCCATACAAAAGAAATGCTAGACGATGCTTTAGCAATTTACGAAAAGGTTGGGAAAGAACTAGGCATTATCTAAAAAGAACAACAAAGCCCATGACACTCTAAGTAGGAGTTGTCATGGGCTTCACTTTTAAACATGGGGATGTTTTATAGATTTGGTAACCATAAAGAAAGTGCAGGGATATACGTTAATAAAAGCAGTACAATCAGTGCAATAATTAGGAAAGGCCATAATGCTTTTACTAAATCACCGATAGAAACTTTTGTAATAGATGAAGCAATAAATAATCCTGAACCTACTGGAGGCGTTAAAATACCAATTGTTAAGTTAATACAAATGATAATACCAAAGTGAATTGGGTCTACTCCATATGTAGGTAGTAACGGCATGAAAATTGGTACTAAAATAATTAACGCAGCAATTCCATCCATGAACATACCAACTAAAAGTAAGAAAATGTTTACTAATAATAGGAATACAATTGGACTATCAGATAAGCTTACCATCCATGCAGCGATTTGTTGTGGTACTTGTTCGAATGATAACATCCAACCAAAAATATTCGCCATTGCAATAAGAATCGTAATAACTGCTGTTGTAATTACTGTTTGTGATAGAACACCCGGAATGGAAGAAACTTTTAATTCGCGATATACAAGTGATCCAACTATAATTGCAACTACACAGGCAATTGCTGCTGATTCTGTAGCAGTGAACACACCAGTTAAAATACCAGCGATAATAATTACCGGAACAGCTAATGCTGGTAACACACTTACGAAGGAACTAATCATCTCTTTAAAAGTTGCCTTTGGTTGTACAGGCCATTGTGCTTTCATTCCAATAAAGGCAATGATACAAATGAAAGAAAAACTGAGTAATATTCCGGGAATTACGCCGGCCAGAAACATATCACCAATTGAAGCTCCAGAACCAACTCCATAAATGATAAACATCATACTTGGTGGAATAATCGGACCTAAAAGGCCAGCAGCAGCAGTTGTTGCCGTACTAAATGGTTTTGAGTATCCTGCCTTTTCCATCTCAGGTACCATCGTGCGGCTCATCATGGCAATTTGGGCTGTTGCAGAACCGATAATGGCAGCTAACATCGTGTTAGCAATAACGTTTACATAAGCTAAACCACCGCGATAGTGGCCAAAAAAGGTTTTAGCGACGTTTACTAAACGTTTTGTAATACCACCTGAGTTCATTAATTCCCCAGCTAACATGAAAAGTGGAATGGCAAGTAGTCCGTAGTTTTCCATCCCAGAATATAAACGTTGAGGGACGGTTAATACTAGTCCTAAATTATCTGTAGCAAATATGTAGATAACCGTAGTCATTCCTAATACATAGGCGATTGGCACACCTAAAAGTAGCAATATTGCAAATGAAATCAATGCGATTGTCACGATAGGTCACCTGCCTCATCGACTGCCTTGAAAGAAAGTAGAACGTTATTTAATACATGGATTACCATAAAGACGAAACTAACTGGAATACTTAGGTAGAAATATAATTTTGGCATATTCATTGCAGTTGAAGTTTGAATCATAATGTTTGGCATGTTGATCCATTGGAAGGCTAAATATAGTACATAGCCGATAAATACTAGTAATATGAAATTACTTAAAGCAAGCACAATTTTTTTTGCTTTTTGTGGTAGTAAATCTGTAACGATTGTAATAGAAGGGGATGCATTTTGTTTAAGCCCCATGCTACCACCGATAAAGGTAATCCATATTAAGCAAAAAATCGCTAATTCATCTGACCAAAATAATGGGGACTTTAAAGTACGGAACAAAACCCCAGCAGCTAACGAAACGAGCAACACTGTAGCAAGAAGGATAGCTAACACTTTTTCAATGCTAAATACAATGTCGCTTAGTTTATTTATACCTTTCAAATTTACACCTTCTATCGTAAAAAATTGGGAAACTCTCCTCAAAGGAATAAACGGGACTTCTCAGCTAATCGTGAGAAAGTCCCATTTTCTAATTGTTACTAACCTGTAAAAATAAATTATTTACTTTCAACTGTTTCAATAAATGATTTTACAATTTCAGATTTCTCTGAGAATTCTTTTTTTACTTCATCTGAAACAGCTTGGAATGGTGCAGTATCAATAGTTTCTAATACTTCAACCCCAGCTTCTTTAAGTGTTTCTAAGTTTGCTTTTTCACGAGCAACGGCTTCTTGTACTCCCCAATCGACTGCAGTTTTCATCGCTTGTTTTACGATTTCTTGATCTTCTGCAGGTAATTGATCATAAATAGCTTGGCTCATAACAATTACTGTTGGGAAAGTCGTTTGATTTGTTAAAGTTAAATATTTTGCATTTTCGTAATACTTTTCAGTTACTAAAGCATCTAAGTCAATATCAATACCATCAATTACACCAGTTTGTAATGAAGTATATACTTCTGATAATGGCATAGCTGTTGGACCAGCACCAACTTTTTCCCAGTAAGATTGCATTGATGGGCTACCAATGATACGGATTTTTTTACCTTTTAAATCTTCAGGTGTTTTTGCAAAACCATCTTTCATAAGAACATGACGGTTACCAGCAAACATAAAGTCAAGACCTAATAAACCTTGAGAGCTTAATGTATCTAACATTTGTTTTGCTTCTTCAGAATCGCGCATTGCAACAGCTTCGTCTAAGTTGTTAAATAGGTACGGCATGAACCAAGCGTTTAATGAATCTTCACGAGTACTCATATATGCGTTTGTCATGAAACCAAAGTCAACAGCGCCAGTTTCAATTTGTTGTACCATATCTGCCTCGGCCCCTAATTGAGAAGCAGGGAAGATTTGAACTTTTAAACGTCCGTCTGAAAGTTTCTCTAATTCTTCACCGAATTTAATCGCTGTAGCATTCCAAACGTGGGATTCTTGTACAACGTGTGCAATTTTAAATGTACGGCTTTCACCGCTTGAAGCTTCATCAGAAGATGCTGGAGCTGTAGTGTCGCTCTCTTTTTCTCCGCCTCCACATGCAGCAAGTACCACTGCAAGAGCAGCCATAATTAACATGAACAAATACTTCTTAAGTTTCACCTTTGAAGTCCCCCTTGTTATTATCTTTTTTATATATAAAGACTACTAGGTTTTAAATGAACCAAAACTATGTATTTAGGTATTTGATCCTTTGTAGTCGATATACCAAGATTAATAGAGCAATTTCGCGAATAATGTAATTAGCTGAAATATTCTATTATTTTGTGTAAAACGTTTACATTTTCAAATTTTTAAAATTCTCTTAATAGTGAACTTATTACACTTATACTATAAAAAGGTGAGGTTTGTGTCAATTACCTGAAGTGAAAAAATTATCAGAAAGATAACTCTTTTATAAAAAAAGTGTTTAAATAAGCATAAAAATGTAATAAATTAGCGAAATAAACTAATATCCATAATAATTCTTTAAGTTTTTTCTTATAAAATCGCCATAAAATTTAAAGTTCTGACTTTTTAAATTAAATAAATGCAAATGTAGCAGATAATTACTTAATTATGTTAGACAAATATTAATTAGTAAAAATAATATCTTGAACATCAAAAGAAATCATATGAATTATATACTGAAAAGCAAGAGCGTAAAGGCAGATAAGTAATAGATTTTTATATATTTTCCGTATAAGAGGGATGAGGAGGGTTTTTCAAATTACTATATTAATATAAATCTACATTCAATTTTTCCAATTAATAAAAAAAGGATTAATTAAACATGAAATTAAACCACCTGAAAGAGACAGGTGGTTTGTGAGGTTCTAGCGCGTGCCGAGCTAAACAAGTGATTACGCTTTTCTTATCGGAAGTCCGCTTTGAATTCGCCAGTTACTTTTTGGTGACCGTTGTTTTCTTCTAATAATTGTTCTTGTTCTAAGTCGAAACGATCCATAATAGGTAGGTCGTTTACTGAGAATAGGTAAGAATCTTCTGATGCCACATGCTCATACCAAGCCCAGTTTGGTACTACGAAGTAATCGCCTTTTTTCCAATCGAAACGAACGCCATTGATTACTGAATAACCAGAACCTTGATGCACTTGGTAAACAGTAGAGTGAGTATGACGTAAAGCTTTTGTATGGAAGTCCTTTGGTAAATGTTGCATACGAGTTCCTAATGTAGGGTTTGCAGATTTACCAGTAGATGGGTTGATATATTCAACAGTGAAACCATGATGTGGGTTTGGATCGAATTCCATTAAACCTTTAATACCTTCCACAGTACGAGCCCATTTATAGTTTGCAAGAGGTGCCACAGTAAATTTATCATCGCCTAATGGACGAACCATACCACCACGGTAACGTTTTTCTGTAAAGTTATCTGGAATATTTGGTTCTTCTAAACCACCTTCATATGGATCGAAGAATGTACCACCAATTGCGTAAACAGTCGGAATATCTAGAGCATCCATCCAAATCATTGGCTCAGTTCCAATATGTTCATGACCATGCCATAAACCTTTTGGCGTGATTAAGAAATCCCCTTCTTCCATGAAAATACGTTGGCCCTGTACGATTGTATAAGCACCAGTACCTTCAGAAATGAAGCGCATTGCATTTTGAGAGTGACGGTGAGAAGGTGCTTTCTCGCCTGGTAATAGCATCTGAACTGCAGCATAAATTGTTTGAGTAGTTGAAGCCCAGCCCCATGGTTGGCGGTATGTTAAACCTGGGTTTTGGAAGTAAATTGCGCGGCGTTCTCCACCACGTTCTGGTGTAAAGATTTGTGCCGCTTCACCCATTTTCTTTTTAATTAACTCATCGCTCCAAAGGTAAGCTTGTGCTTGAGGTTTTGGCGTATGGTTCATAATTTCAGGAATAGCTTCCCAAAGAGGTCCTAAGTTATACTGCTGAATATCTTTCGTGAAATCGGTTACAATTGTACTTTTCATAAACTCTTTAACTTCTTGACTTACTTCTGCCATTTTGCATTCCCCTTTACTATTAATAGTTTTATAGAGAAAAGGGGGGAGTAGTGCTCATCACTACTCAAACCCTTTCTAAAAACCCAATTATTTACTTGCAACTGCCTCTGTAGCTTTAACTGTATTTTCTAATACACCAATTTGGTCGATTTCGATTGTTACAACGTCTCCGTCTTTTAAGAATGTTGGAGGATCCATTGCAACACCAACACCACCAGGAGTACCTGTTAACACAACATCACCTGGTTCAAGAGTCATTAAGTTTGATAGGAATGATACTAATTTAGGTACAGAGAAAACTAAGTCTTCTGTGTTTGTATCTTGGCGAACTTCACCATTTACTTTTAATACCATAGATAAACCAGATGGATTTGTTAGCTCGTCAGAAGTTACTAAATATGGACCCATTGGAGCAGAACCATCTACAGTTTTACCTTGTAGCCATTGTAATGTACGACGTTGAATATCACGGTATGTTACGTCATTTGTAATTGTATAACCTGCTACATAGTCAAGTGCATCTTCTTCAGATACGTTACGAGCTTGTTTACCTACAACAAATGTAAACTCTGCTTCGTAGTCTAGTTGATCCGAAATAGGGTAGAAAGGAATATCATCTTGTGGCCCTAAAATTGTGTTTGCAAATTTAGCAAAGATTACTGGGTTAGAAGGGATTTCACGACCCATTTCTTGAATATGTTTACGGAAGTTGTGACCAACACAGATAATTTTACCTGGTTTGATTACTGGAGCTTCTACTTTTACATCTGCAAGTTCATGAACTAACTTTTTGTCAAAGCTTTCTGGATTTGCTAGAGCAAACTCGATTGCACCGTTTGCTAATGCAATACTTTCTTTACCGCCTTGATATAATTCATCCGTATTGTTTGGCACAAATGCAGCTGCGATTTGTTCATAACGGTATTTACCTTCTGCTTTTAATTGTGCTTGGTATGCATAGTTTAAGTCGATTACTTGGTTCTCAACAATTGCACCAGCACGTGTATGTCCATCTTTAGTAAAGTTAATAAGTTTCATTGTTTACCTCCTGATATTTCACCAATGATGAAAGTAGTTCACTATTTATAAAAAGATTAATAGCTTTTTAGAAGAATGTCAATATTATTTGTATTCAGAAAATAAATCGCACTTTGCAAAAAGAAAAAGCATTAAGTTTAGTAAACTTAATGCTTTCATAGCTCTTTATGGATCTAATAATGATAGAAATGGGGATAGGAATGTTATTTTCCTTTGCTAAAACGCTTTTAATAAGCTAGCTCAACTTAAGTAAATATTTATTTAGAGTAACCGTAAAATTCAGAGATTTCTTTTGCAATCTCCATAACAAATTGACCAGTTGGATCATCTAAAGTTTTTGGTACTGTCTCTGTAATTCCTACTATTGTAATAGCCCCTAATAATTCCTCATTGAAATTTAAAATCGGAACACTAAATGAAGAAACATGTGTTACTAATGGTTCTTTTTTAGTAGCAAAACGTAATTGTTTTGTTTTCTCTTTCTCTTCATTAAACTTTTCTATCTCATCTTTGCTAAACTTCATTAGCTCCTCTAACTCCCACTCTTTCATAATCGAGTTTTTCTCAAAGGTAGAGAATACGATTCCAGTGGAGCAGTTAAGAGGTAAGTGTGTTCCCATCTGCGCCCCTATATTAATTCCATATTCAGCACTACTTGAAATATATGAAATTAACGGACCTTGTATAGATGGAACGGCTAGCAATACAGTTAAGTTTGTTCTTTCGTTAATTTTTTTGAAATGAGGAATCACCATTTCAATTAAAGAAGTATGACCCAATGCAACACTGCCTAACTGCACTAATTTATGACCAAGTGTATATGTATTTGTATGCGGATTACGGTATATCATTCCGAATTGACTTAAAGTGGACAAATACTTGTATAAGTTACTTTTCGTCATCGATGTTAAATTTTGTATGTCTGTAAATTTAAGTGGTTCTTTTTCTTTTGCTAAAATCTCCAGGATATTCAACCCAATCTGTAAGGATTGAATAACAGAAGTTTTATTTTCAGTTGTCATTTTACTCACCCTATTTTCATGATAGTGGATATTATAGCAAAAATATATGATTGAAAGAAATTTCTAAATTTTTAAATTTTGTATTGACGAAATATTATGAAATGATATAAAGTTTTCATATAAAGAGAACGCGGTTCTCTATTTGTGGAATATAAAAATTAGGGGGCATAAAATATGACGAATGTAAGCGATATCATCGTAGTTGGTGGAGGAATTGGTGGTTTAGCAGCAGCTTTAGCTATCACAAATGAAACAGGTAAATCAGTAGCGGTATTCGAGCAGGCACCGGAATTTGGTGAAGTTGGTGCAGGTCTTCAGTTAGCACCAAACGCTTTAGAAGTTTTAGAACGCTTAGGTGTTAAAGATGCCGTTTTAAAACATGCAGTTTTACCAAAACGCTTAGTTTTAAAAGATGTGTATACAGCTGAAGAAGTGGCAACTCTTGACTTAGGTGAAGGATTCCAAAAAGAATTCGGTCAACCATATGTTGTATTACACCGTTCAGATTTACACCGTGTTCTTTATGAAGCATGTCAAGCAAAAGGGAACATCCAATTCTTTACGAACCAACAAATCCAAACTGCTGAACAAGAAGGCGACACAGTAACAATCATCAACCAAAATGGTGAAAAATTCACTGCTGAAGCTGTTATTGGTGCGGATGGAGTTAAATCTAACTTACGTAAATTATTAATTGAAGATTCACCGGTAAACTCTTCTTATGTAGCATACCGTGGAACTCTTCCTATTGAAGAAATCGCAGAAGACAAAAACTTTGATTTAGATGATGTAATTATGTGGATTGGTCCAAACCTACACTTAGTTCAATATCCAGTACGTCGAGGTGAGCTTTACAACCAAGTAGTAGTATTCAAATCTTATGACTCAACAGTAGAAGATTGGGGTACGCCAGAAGAGTTAACTCGTCGTTTCGAAGGCAGTCATCCAAAAGTACAAAACGCATTAAAATTCATTAACCGTACATTCCGTTGGCAAATGTATGACCGCAATCCAATTGAAAACTGGACAACTGGTAACATTACGTTATTAGGGGATGCTGGTCACGCAATGCTTCAATATTTAGCTCAAGGTGGCGTTCAAGCATTTGAAGATGCTTTTGTATTAGGTGAAAAATTAAAAGAACACGATACTTATGAAGAAGCATTCAAAGCTTACCAAGAAATTCGTATCCCACGTTCTGCAATGGTACAAACAACTGCACGTAAATGGGGAGAAATTATCCATGCGGAAGACCCAATTACAATTGCACTTCGTAACCACATCTTTGAAAAGCATCAACCTACAGATTATAACGTGGTTGACTTCCTATATGGCTGGTTCAACAAAAACTATCAACGTGTAAATAAATAATTTTTTATACGCAAAAATGCGTTAGAGATAAACTCTAGCGCATTTTATTCTTGTTGATGTTCTTTATAACCATATATTCGGGACATTTCTTTACTTATCTCAATTACTTGTTGAACAAGTTCAGAGGAAGCGTCTTTTGGAATTTCTTCAGTAAAGCCGATGATAACGATAGTTGCGATAAGTTCTTTTCTATAGTTTAGAATAGGTAAACTCCAAGAGGAAACATGTTTAACAAGGGGTTCTTTAGCGAAAGCGGAATGGGATTGCCGAATTTGCGTAAGTTCTTGTTGAAAATCTTCATCTGATAAAGTTGGGTAGTTCATTTTTTCTATTTCAACCCAATTTCGAATTTCATCATTCTTTGCATAGGCAGCGAACATTTTTCCTGCAGCGGATAGTAATGGAAGCTTTGTACCAATTTGAGCACCAATGTTTAAACCGTAATTGGTATTCCAAATGTTCGTAATAACTGGGGTATCGTTTACCCATACAGCCAAGGCGGTAGTTAAGTTTGTTAAATTGCTGATTTCTTTAAAATATGGAGTTAACATTGTAATAAAGTCATTATTTTTCATTGCTGAATTGCCGTATTCAAGGAATTTATAGCCTAATGAATATTGACCTTGTTTATCTCGGTATAATAGGTCCATCTGTGAAAGAGTATTTAAATATTTATATAAGTTACTTTTCGAGATTCCAGAGAGTTCTTGTATTTCGGTAAATTTTAGCGGTAAGTCACTTTGTGCAACGATATCAATGATGCTGAACGCATGTAAAAGTGATCCGATAGTAGTGGGAGATTTACTCATTCATTTATAATCCTTTCTAAATATGTATTAATTTCTATAATATAATATAAATTTCTTAATAGGAATATATTATAATATATAAATATAGTGAAAAGAATTCACTAATAGTAGTTTTGAGGAGGCGTAAAACATGACAACAGCAATACTTAGTAAAGAGGTAGCAGATTTTAAAAAAGGTATTGAAGATATTGTAGAAGTTTTGAAAAATACTGATGAGAAAACGCTTTATGTTAAACCATCAGACACAGAATGGTCAGCAATGCAAGTCGTTTCTCATATTTTAGAAGCAGTAGAATTCTGGGTAGCAGATTTAGAAGCTTTATTAATCGTTCCAGGGGCAAAATGGGGACGTAACCATGAACATGTACGCCGTTTAGCTGCTGTAGAAGAAAGTGTTGTAGCCCAATTAAGCAAAGAGGGTGCAATAGCGGCTATCCAAAATCTCGTACCAAAAGTTGAGGCTGCTTTAGCGAAAGTGAATGAAGAAGACTTGGCAAAAACTGCACCAAGCTATAATCCAAACTTTGATGGTAAACCTTTATCATTCCTGATCGACCATTTAATCGTAAAACACGTTGTTGGTCATTATGGTCAAATCGTTCGTCATTTAAAGAAGGTCCAATAAATAATCGCGTACCGGGTACACGAACAATTCTGAAAATTTCGAATTGGATGTGTACCCGGTACCTTTTTTAGGCTGTTTACATAAAAATAAGGGTACTAACCTATGGAAGGATGAGGTCTTGAACGGGCAAGTAACTTATTTTTATGGGCGTGCATTGACAGGGCAAGGCGTTAAGCATTTGTATACAGATATAATTAACAATGAAGCAAAAATGGTTTATCTTTTGCAAGGATCATCGGGCTTTAAAGTGCCTGAACTATTAAAAGAACTCGGGGCACATTACAGTAAGCAAGGAGCAGACGTTGAATACTTCCTTGATCCATTATTTGAAAATACTTACGAAGCATTATTTGTAAAAGAACCCCATCATACTCTTTTTCTGCAAGGAATTAGTTTTCCCAATGACTTAAATATTACCTATCCTCGAATAAAAGTGATTCCATTAAATGAATGTGTGGATGTTCAAAAGTTTTTAGATAATGGGGAACTACTACTTCAGTTAAATCAAACAAAAGAAAACTACCACAATAAAAGTTTTGAAGCGTTAGCGAATGCCATTTCAATACATGACGATTGGGAAGTAGAAACAAGACGTTATATGGATTGGAATGGTTTAAATCAACAGACAGATGAGCTATTTAAAGATTTATTTGGTTCGGCATTTCAGTTAAAAAAGGGAAAACGCACTCATCGATTACTTGGGACATTAACCCCAGAAGGCGCTCGCGATACACTACAAAGCATTACAAAAAATCTTGAACGACGACTCTTTATTAAAGGCTATCCGGGAACAGGGAAATCTTCTATGATGAAAAAGCTGGCAAATGAAGCAGAGGCTAAAGGATATGATGTGCAATTAGTGTGGTGTGGCCTTGATTCCAACTCCATTGATATGGTGATTATTCCTGAGTTAAAGTTTTGTATTTTTGATAGTACCGAGCCCCATGTATATTATCCTGATGAAAATCGACCAGGAGACGAAATTTTCGATATTGCCAAACACTGTCACCCAACTGAGGTTGAAGAAAAAAATATTAGTGATATCGTAATCAAATATAAATCAGCCATTTCAGACGCAATACGATATGCGAAATTGTATGCAGAAGCTGAACGAAAAATCCGTGAAATACATGATAGTGCGATAGACGTAAAAGAATTTGAAAAGCGTACTGCTGGATTGTTTATATAAGTCGAATAAAAAGCGAGTTCACCTTAAAATCGGAACTCGCTTTTTTATACTATAAAATTGAAGCAGGTTCAGCTTTGAATAAACCGAGTTTTTCAATCCGCATAATCGCTTCCTTCATACGTTCCTCACTTACTAACAAGCCTACCCGTACATAGCCTTCTCCATATTCGCCAAAGCCATTACCAGCAGCTACGGCAACATTCGCTTTCTCGAGCAATATGTTCGTAAATTCTTCACTTGTAAATCCTTTTGGCACTTTCAACCATGCAAAGAATGAACCCTTTGGAGATTGAACGTCCCAGCCAATACGACGAGCTTCTTCGATTAACACATTGCGTCGACTTTCATAAATAGCACGTTGCTCTTCCACACATGATTGATCTCCGTTTAATGCGCAAGCTGCAGCATGTTGAACAGCAGGGAATATGCTGCAGAAGAGATGATCTTGAATTAAGTTAATTGCTGCAATAATACCCTTGTTGCCAACTGCAAAACCTACACGCCATCCAGCCATATTATACGTTTTTGATAAAGTGTAAAACTCAATGCCGACTTCTTTTGCCCCCTCAGCTTGCAAGAAACTCACAGGGCGAACCTCATCAAACCCAAGAGCGCCATATGCAAAGTCATGTACTACTGCTATGTCATTTTCTTTTGCAAAGGCTACTGTATCCTCAAAAAATGAAAGGTCCGCAGTTCCACCAGTAGGATTATTTGGATAGTTTAAATACATTAATTTTGCTCGTTCTTTTACTTCAGGGCTCAATGCATTGTAATCTGGTAAAAAATCATTTTCTTCTATTAAAGGGAAAGTATCATAATGTACGTCGCCTAACACAGCCCCTGAAATATAATCTGGGTAGCCAGGGTCAGGTAGAAGCATATAATCACCTGGGTTTAAAATTGCCATTGGAAGTTCGACTAATCCTGTTTTTGCTCCACCAAGAATGGCTACTTCTGTATTTGGATCAATATCAACATCGTATTCACGCTTATAAAAGTTTGCGGCTGCTTCCTTTAGTTCTTGAATACCGTGAAAAGGCGAATATTTATGACTTTGTGGATCTTCAGCTGTGGATTGAAGAGCTTTAATGATATGGGCAGGGGTTGGTCTGTCAGGATTTCCTTGTCCGAGATTGATAATGTCGCGACCTTCTGCAATCGCGGCGTTCACCCTTTGTGCAAGGGCAGCGAAAAATTGAGTAGGAAGCTTTTGAAGTTTCGTTGATTGTTTCATATACATACCTCATTTAGATTAGTGGTTTTCTATACTTTCTATTAAATTCAGAATATAATTACAATTATGTAGGAATGATAGACCTTTTCACAAGTATTGTCTAGGGGGTATTAGGATGAAAATTGGATGTATTCAAATGAATGTTGGATTTGGAAAAGTGGAAGAAAATTTCGAGAGGGCAGAAAGTTTAATTCGAGAAGCGGCAGGTAAGGGAGCGGAAATCGTTGTACTTCCTGAAATGTGGAATACAGGTTATGCGTTAGAAAAGTTACCAGACCTTGCAGACCATCAAGGTGAGCGCACGAAAGCATTCTTACAAAAATTATCGAGTGAACTAAATTTACATATTGTAGGTGGGTCAGTTGCAACAGAACGAGACGGCAAATTTTACAATACAATGTATGTGTACAATCGTGACGGCGGACTTGTGAGCGAGTATAGTAAGGTTCATTTGTTCCGACTCATGGATGAAGAAAAATACTTAGAAGCAGGGGATAGTATGAATCGTTTTGCATTGGGAGAGATCGAAGCAGGGGGTGTCATTTGTTATGATATCCGTTTCCCTGAATGGCTTCGTGCCCACGCATTAGCTGGAGCAAATGTATTATTCGTTTCTGCACAATGGCCAACACCGCGCATTGATCATTGGAAAACGTTATTGCAAGCTCGTGCTATTGAAAATCAATGCTTCGTTATCGCAGTAAACCGAATTTCACGTAATCCTGATAACTTCAACGGTCAATCGATGGTCATTGAGCCGTGGGGTGAAGTGTTATGGGTAGGCGCGGAAGATGAGGAACTAGCCATCATTGATGTAGACTTTTCAAAAGTGGAAGAAGTGCGCGGTCGAATTCCTGTTTATGATGATCGCCGTCCTTCCCTCTATGCAGGTGTTGTAGAGGAAGAATAAGTTTTTCGATAGATATATAATAGAAGAAACGTGAATATTGCTGCTATAACTCAAATTTTACAAAATATTCACAAAATTAATAGCAACAATTGATAATCTTTCACATACTCTATTAACAAGACTCTCTGGGGCTGCAAAAAGCGGCTTTGGGGGGTTTTTGTTTGTATACTATATTATGATAAAATGTAAAATATAGTAAATTTATAGGGGTGAAAGTTATGTTTAATAAGTTGGTAAGTGTGGCAAAGAATCTAATGAATTTACCAGTGAAGAAGTCATCCTTTGCAATTTATAAAGAGGAAACGGGAAATGGCTTATTATCAACCATCTATAATAAAGGAAATTATGGTGAATTTTTATCTTATAAGGAACTCGCGACTCTTCCGGGCTATCATCGTGCATTGTTTAACATATACCTTCCAAAAGGAGAAAAAACGACAGAGATTGATTTAGTTTACATACATGAAACGGGGATCTACGTTATTGAGTCGAAAAATTATAGCGGCTGGATTTTTGGAGACGAAAAGAATCGAAGTTGGACCCAAACAATGCCGAATGGTAAAAAGTATCAATTTTACAATCCCATTTGGCAAAATCATGGACATGTTCGAGCATTGCAAGGATTACTACCCTCCATTTCGAAGGACCATTATCAATCGCTCATCGTTTTTAGCGAAAGATGCACACTAAAAAAAGTAAATTATGACTCACCCCATACATATGTGGTAAATCGGTATGATTTGAAGAAGGTACTGTCTAAACAAATGGAAAACTCGCTAAATGTTTTGGAGCGTGATCAAATAGATAAAGTTTATAATTTTCTTTCACAATATTCGAAGGTGGATAATACTATTAAATCTCAACATGTTCAAAATTTAAAAGAGAAGTAATCTATACCCGACATATCAAAAAATAAGTGCATTGTTCATTTTTTTGCACTTAACTTTGATTAAGTCGGGTCTTTATTATCCAAAGCTCTATTTTTGGAAGATCCCAAACTCACAATCTCCCTGAACCCCTTCTTTTTCCCAAATCTGGCTATTTCCATTTCCTATCACTTTGCTACAATTACTCTAGTTTCAAAATCATGCCGGTGTGATTTTAGATATACATAAAGGAGATTGTCAGATGAAATTTAAACGTCTTGGAAAACTTTTAGCGGTGGGGGTTGCCTCTGTTTCGATTCTTGCTGCTTGTGGTAATAGCGAAAGTGATACGACTTCCGAAGCAACTGCTGAAACTAAACCTGAAGTACAAAAAGTTAAGGTGGCTTTTGCCCAAGCTGCCAAACCAATTACATATGTGGATGAAAACGGTGAGCCTGCAGGATATGATGTGGATGCCATGAAATTGGTTGACGAATACTTAGAAGACTATGAATTTGAATTTGTTCCAACAACGGATGAAGACCTGTTTATTGGTGTAGAGCAAGGGAAGTATGATGTTGGGGTGAAAAACGCCTTCTTCACTGAGGAACGGACAGAAAGCTTCCTTTACCCGCAAGAATTTATTGGGTTAAGTAGCGCGGGCTTGGTGTTAAAAGCAGACAAAGCGGATGTGAAAAATTTAAGTGATTTTGCTTCAGCTAACTATACATTAGCTCCAATTGCAGCGAGCAGTGCCCAATATACAATCGTTGCTGATTATAATGAAGCAAATCCAAACAACCAAGTACAGCTTGAAGCAGGGGAAGAATTTAACCTTGACGTCATTCAATGGGTAATTGAAGTTCGTGTGGATGGGGCCATTACAATCGAAGCCATTTATGCAGCTCAAGTATTAAATGAAGAAGGTCCATACTATCAATTCAAAGATGACCTTGTGTACAATGAATTTTCGGTTATCAAAACATGGCCACTCTTCAATAAAAAACATACAGAATTTGCGGCAGCTTACGATCAAGCCATCGCTGAAATTCGCGCGTCTGGTGAACTAAGTAAACTGATGGAACACTATTACGGAAAAGATTTATATCCTTTATTGAATAACTAATACTTTCAAGAATTCATTTTAATGTTACGTTAAAATGGATTCTTTTTTTATGTAAAATGAAACCAAAAATGGCTTTGCTTTGTCTAACAATCACTTGGGAGGAGGGGTTACTTGGAAAAAGAGGTGAGAGACCAATTGCTTATAGAGGCCATGGATACATATGGACATTATTTAAAGCGAGTTGTCTTTGCACTAGTTAAAGACGAGCAAAAAGCGGAGGATATTGTCCAAGAAGTGTTTATTCAATATTACATAAATCTTGAGAAATTTGAATTTCGTTCGAGTGTGAAAACGTATTTATATCGCATTGCTATTAATCTTTGCCGCAATTATTTTAAAAGTTGGTCGTCTCGAAAGTTGGAATTCTCGAATTTTGTTCAGCAATCATTTATTTATCGCCAATCTCCAGAGATGGATCTTATAACGAAAGAATCCAATAGCGCGATTGGAGATATGATTCAAAAGTTGCCTTCCAAATACCGAGAAGTCATTTGGCTCTACTATTACGCACAATTTTCAGTGGCAGAAATAAGCGAAGTTTTAAACTGCTCACAAAATACGGTGAAAACACGGTTGGCAAGGGGAAGGAAGTTAGCAAAATTGAACTTTGAGGAGGTTAGTGACGATGGAACGAAATGTTAGAGAGGACTTGGATGCACTCATTCCAAAGTATATTTCTTTATCTGAAAAAGAAAAAAAATCAATCATTTCAGAGGCAAATCATCGTTTAGTTGGAAAGCGGAAGAAAAGAATCTTTGTTCAGCCAGTACTCGTTACTGTTGCGATGTTGTTTTTAATCGTGCTAATTGTTCCATCATTCCTAAGTTCATCGTCCCCCTTTACTCCTGAAAAAGTGACGATTCCTGATCATGAATACGACGGGTTAATTAATGCACTTTACGTGGACTCTACCAATGAGCTCATTTTCACAGATCATCAGGATATTTACTCCTTTAATACAGAACTAAATGAGAAAAGTGTACTGATGGATTCTAACGATACTGTAATTTATGATTTTGCGGCAAGTGAAAAGTGGTTAATTTGGCATGATATTGCTTCTTTTGAGTTGAATATATTAAATCGCCAAACGGAAGAAGTTTCTAAAGTAAAAGGAATCTCTGCGCATGATTTATTAATAAAGGACGATACGCTTATTTACATGCCATTAAAAGGTGGGGAAGCTGAACATTCATACAAAAAGTTAGATTTAAATACGTTGGAGGAGACGACACTTCATGTATTAACGGGAGTTGGATCTAGTAGTAAATCAGCTCTAAATAATGAGTTTGTTGTAATTCCTGAAGCTTTTCGCAATGATACGGGAGAATACTATACTAATTTCTTTCTTTTCGATGTGGCGACAGGGGAACTAATTGATAAATTTTCCGCACCTTTTGAACATGCTAGAGGGGTAACAATTACTGGGAACCGAATTTATGCACAGTTTTCCAATGGAGATGAAGCATCTATTTTAGGGTATTTTAATATAGTAGATGGGGAGTTTGCTCAATTGGATGTTCCATTGTTTGGAGATTATGCAATTTATGAAAATACTGTTGCATTAAGTTTACCTAAAGGATCTTCCAACACGGTGAAATTATTTGAGCTTCAAGAAGATGGGGTTAAACCTTTATCTACATTAAATGCTATAAAAGAACGATTGGTAGTACCTCGTTTTACACGTGAAGGGACATTAATTATTAATGGAGAAAGCGCGGATTTTTCGATGTACTTAATTCAAACAAAGGAATAAAGTTGCTTTATAATGTTAGGTAAGTAAATGGTTAGGGGGATTATAAATGGGAAAAGAAGCGTTAATTATTGTTGATATGAGCAATGATTTTGTTGCAGATGATGGCAGTTTAACAGCAGGAAAACCAGCGCAAGAAATTGTACCGTATATTGTGGAGCAGGCGAATGAATTTTTAAGCAATGAACAAATTGTTGTAGTGGCAATGGATGCTCATGAAGAAAATGATGCACACTTTGAGTTATGGCCACCTCATAATGTTGTTGGTACAAAAGGGCAACAATTATACGGTGATTTATTCTCTTGGTTGAACGAGCATGAAGCAAATCCAAATGTTCTTGTCCAGTCGAAAACAAATTACAACGCCTTTTTCAAAACAGGTTTAGCTGAAAAGTTAAGAGCATTAGATGTTGAAAAAGTTCATGTTGTTGGGGTATGCACGGATATTTGCGACTTTTTAACTGTGGCTGGTGCAGATGCGGAAGGCTTTAAAACCGCAATTCACAAAAAAGGCGTTGCGACTTTCACAGACTTAGGTGATACGTTTATTAACCATATGAAAACGTGTTTCTTTACGGAAATTATTGAATAGAAATAAATTTTAAGCTTCGTTACTCGTAAGGTTACGGAGCTTTTTTTCATGCTGCAAGTTTTTACTTAACAAAAAGTCAATCGTCTCCTGTGTTTCGGCTAGCGTAACACTTAATCCATCAAACTTTTTCTCAAGACGTTCGAAACGTTTCTCCATCTTATTTTCAAGTTGCTCTATTCGGTTTTCCAATTGATCCATCCGACTTTCCAATCCGTCTATCCGGTCTTCTAATCGATCCATTCGAGTATCCAATGAATCAAATCGAGCTTCAATCTTTGTTGAAAATTGATTTAACGCCTTTAAAATTTCCTGCAATTCAAATTGCCCCATTTTAATCACTCCTTATTTTAAAGAATAACATGTCCATTTTAGGAATAAATATTTACGGAACATTTGTTCTTATTTTAAATCGTGTAAATATACTTGTCAATATTATTGTGTTGGTGTCAGTGAAAAAATAGTGTGCCAATTTTTCCTCCAAATTCCCCAGAAAACACCTCTTGCCGTCTCAGTCGTCTCATTTTAAAATGAATCAAAGAACAAATGTTCGCATACACTACATTATACAGTTGGAGGTGTTGTAATGAATGAGAATGCGCTAAACATCAGTACGAAGCATACAGATCAATACAGCATCTATGAAAAGGCACCGAACAAGCCAGTTATGTGTATTGATATGCGCTGCTTTTATGCGAGTTGTATGGCAATGTTAGAAAATCTAAATCCCTTTGAAGTACCGATTGCAGTTGTAGGGAATTTTCAACAAAAAGGGAGTGTTGTGCTAGCTGCATCGCCACCAATGAAAAAACGTTTTGGCATTAAAACAGGCTCCCGTCTTTATGAAATTCCGAAACACCCTGATATTAAATTATTCGAGCCGAAAATGGAGTTTTTTGTTCGAATGTCTATGGAAATAACAAACTTAATTAATCAATTTGTGCCGAAAGAAGCGATTCACGTCTATAGCATTGATGAAAGCTTTGTGGATCTAACAGGAACGGAAAAACTATGGGGTTCTCCTGAAGAAACGGCTAAATACATTCAACACTGCATTTACAACCAATTTCAAATACCAAGTGCAGTAGGAATGGGGCCAAACATGCTTATGTCAAAGCTTGCGTTAGATTTAGACGCAAAAAAGGATGGTTTCGCCAAATGGACCTATGATGACATCCCCGAAAAACTGTGGCCAGTTGCACCTCTTTCTGAAATGTGGGGAATTGGACGTCGAACACAAAAAACATTGAACAACATGGGCATTTATTCAGTTGGTGATTTAGCCCGAACAGACTTAAAAACGTTAGAAAAGCGTTTTGGTATTATGGGCAATCAACTATATTACCATGCGTGGGGAATTGATTTGTCTCCTCTTGGTGCACCCCTTGCAGAAGGGCAAATCAGTTTCGGTAAAGGCCAAATGTTGATACGAGATTACCGGAGCCGTAGTGAAATCCTAGCTGTCATTTTAGAAATGTGTGAAGACGTAGCAAGAAGAGCGAGGGAAGCTTACCAAGTAGGTAGAACAATTTCCCTTGGTGTCAGCTATAGCCGCGATGCTTTTGGAGGCGGTTTTTATCGTGCCCGAACAATCGATGAACCGACAAATGATACAATGAAGGTCTATAAAGTGTGTTGGGAATTACTAGATGAATTTTATGCAGAGCGTCCAGTGAGACAGATTACTATTAGTATTTCAAATTTAGAATCGGAAAATTCAATGCAACTTAGTTTATTTGATGATAAAAAGTGGAAAAGACGCAAGCTAGGAGCGACAATGGACTACTTACGTGCGAAACATGGAACGACGGCTATTTTGCGCGCGGTTTCTTATACAGATGCTGGTACTGCTGTTGCTCGCGCTCAATTAGTTGGTGGTCATAAAAAGTAGCCTTATATAGGAGATGTCGCAAAACAGAAGAATGATTTCGAGGTGATAACATGATTCGAGACCGTGGGAATATTAAATGGAATGCAATGATGTTGCCAGAGCATGTTAAACTATTGCGTGAATGGCATGAAAAGGATCAGTACGTAAAAAAACCAGAACTTGACGAATGGGCATTACAGGAAATAAGTGAACAATTGCGAATTGCTTATACAAATAAAATTGAAGTCGAATTAAATATATGGAAAGAAAAGCACATTTCAAAAGTAACAGGAAAAATAGCGAAACTTAACGTAGAAAATGCACTACTTTACTTAGAGGATGGTCGACAATTTCCGTTTCAATCTATTTTTGGTGTTACGTTTATTACAGTTGACTAACGGTGGGTTGCACTATGGATGGGAGCGTATCAAAGGGAGCATCGATGGAACTTAAAAAGGAGACGGAATTAGCGATTCATACTTACGTAATTTTAGAATTAGCTATAAAATCAATTGAGCATGATAAAAAACTGTTCGATTCGTTTCAGTTTAAACGGTCGTACTTGCCTTTAATGGATCAGTTTTTGGAAAGCCTCACTGAAGAATTTAAACAAACGTCAAAAAGGCTCTATAAAGAAGGCATTAAAAAAGAAACATATCAACGGATTAATAACGAAAAATGTTTATATACGTTCTTATATAGAGGGGAAGTTATTCCGTTTGTTTATCAAAGTGTTGACTTGAAAAATCAAGTAGAACGAAAGATTGAAACGTTTTTAAAAAAATCATGAACACAAATTCCTCTCATTACAATAGAGTGGAATTTTTATATTTTAAAAACGGAAAAAAATATCGAAATAGTATTGACTATAATATCGGGACGGTGATATTATAAGTGAGCTGTCGCGAAATATGACACAGCTTATGATAGAAAATAAAAGTTGTTGACAATGTTGAATTGCGATGATATATTTTAATTCCTGTCGCTTTTATGACTTATAGCTAAAAGTATTTTAAAATAGTTATTGACAAAAAGAATGCTATCTTATAAAATATAATAGCTGTCGGTAAAACGGTAGTGAAAATGAACTTTGAAAACTGAACAACAAAACGTTAATGAATATAATTTCTCATTAATTTGAGAAATAACATTTTGACATCAATTTTGATGCCAGCAAATTTGAGCTTTATCAAATTCTTTTATGGAGAGTTTGATCCTGGCTCAGGACGAACGCTGGCGGCGTGCCTAATACATGCAA
>NZ_OBMQ01000007.1:0-96087 GCF_900217795.1 Ureibacillus xyleni
ACCCGCATATTAAAACTGGTGAGCCATGAAGGACTTGAACCTTCGACCCTCTGATTAAAAGTCAGATGCTCTACCACTGAGCTAATGGCTCTAAAGAATGGTGCCGGCGATAGGAGTCGAACCCACGACCTACTGATTACAAGTCAGTTGCTCTACCAACTGAGCTACACCGGCAAAATATGGTGGAGGATGACGGGCTCGAACCGCCGACCCCCTGCTTGTAAGGCAGGTGCTCTCCCAGCTGAGCTAATCCTCCATTTTTTAAAAACAAGCGAAGCAACGTCCTACTCTCACAGGGGGAAGCCCCCAACTACCATCGGCGCTAAAGAGCTTAACTTCCGTGTTCGATATGGGAACGGGTGTGTCCTCTTTGCCATTATTACTTCACTTAAGTTCGTTTTTTTAAAGCAGCTATTACATAATAACTTCACTTTAAAATTTCGTCAACTATTTTTTAATATTAGTTTTAGTAAAATAACTTATCCTCAACTAAGAACTTAACAATTACACGTTTCGTATGTCGTTAAGGACAAGTAATAATATATATCAGATAACAATATTAATCAAGTACTTTTTTCAAAATTCCTTTTAAAATTTTTATATCTATTATGAACAACATAATTCCAACAATAACTGTTACCCCACCAATAATCTGTGTAGCTATCAGTTTTTCAGAAAAAATAAAATACGCAAGAATTGTAGCTCCGATTGGTTCAAATAAAACGGCTACTGAAATTACGTTTGTACTAACCCATTTGATTGCCCAATTAAATAGAGTATGGCCAAGTAGGTTTGGAATAATAGCTAAAAGTAAGAACCAAATCCAATCCATTGTTGGATATGGTGCAAATGATTTCCCCATTAGTAAAACGTATATGAATAGACAGATTGTACTCATTGAATAAACTACCATTGTGTAGGTAACGAGAGAAATACGTTTACGTACATCTTGTCCAAATAATAAATAACCAGTAATTAATGCACAAGCAATTAACGCTAGAATATCTCCGTAAAGTGCATTACCGCTAACTTTAAAATCTCCCCAACTTATTAAAAAACTTCCGCATACAGCAATTACTCCTGATGCAAATGTTTTCATTGAAATTTTCTCTTTAAAGAACAAGTATGTTCCTACAAAAGCAAATAGAGGTTGTAATGTAACAAGCACAGTTGAACTTGCAACTGATGTGTAATTTAGCGATTCAAACCATAGAATGAAATGAAAAGCTAAAAAGATACCAGCAACAGAAGAAAATAGCCAATCTTTTTTCGATAGAATTTTAATTTCATTAACATATTTCGTAAAAAATAGTGGACTCATAATTAATACAGAAAAAAACATTCTATAAAATGCGATGACACTACTATGCGCTTCCGTTAATTTAACAATGATTGCAGATAAAGAAATTGAGATTACACCTATAAGTATAGGGATATAAGGGTGTATTTTAGGTTTTTCCATTTTTTTATAACCTCATTATATAATTTTTGCTATATTTATAAAACAATAGATTTATTCTTATTTTGTCACAGTAAGCTGTTAAAATTCAATCACTAAGAAAGGGGATACAATATTGGATATTACTATACTTAATGAACCTTTCACATTTGAAGTGGTCATAAAACTTGTTGTTGCTGCAACTTTAAGTTTAATTATCGGAATTGAACGGGAATTAAAAAAGAAACCAGTTGGCTTAAAAACTAGTTTAGTTATTGCAACTTTTAGTTGTTTGCTTACAATTATTTCAATTGAAACCGCATATAGTACTCCTGCGCGTGATGATATTAACATTACAATGGATCCACTTCGACTTGCAGCACAAATTGTAAGTGGTATCGGATTTTTAGGTGCTGGTGTTATTTTACGTAAAGGAAACGATAGCATAACGGGTTTAACAACTGCAGCGATGATTTGGGGCGCGGCTGGAATAGGTATAGCAGTAGGTGCTGGTTTTTATATCGAAGCTTTTGCAACCGTTGTGATTGTTGTAATTGGAATTGAATTGTTTGCGCCATTCTTGTCCAAAATAGGTCCAAAGAGATTACGCATGAAAGAGTTATCTTTAAAGGCTCGTTTATCTGAGGAAGAAAATATTCAAAACCTCCTAACGTTTATGAAAGAAAATGAAATGTACATTGAACATATCCGGATAAAAGATATTCCAGTTTCAACGGAGCAAGTTTTATTTGAAGTTGATATTAAATTTTCCACATTATTTAAAAAAGATACTATTTCAATTTACACTACTTTGCACACACTACCCTATGTACAGAAAATTGAAATTGAAAACTTAGGTTAATTGGAGGAAATCAAATGGGCGAGATATTTAAGCTAATAAAAGGTGGAAACAAGCCTTCTTTAATCGCAGCACTAGTTAACTTGTTTTTAGGGATTATTAAAGGTGTTGCCTATTTCTTTACTGGTAACGTGGCAATGTTCGCGGAGATGATGCACTCCCTTGGTGATTCAGCTAACCAATTTTTCGTCTTTATTGGGTCTGCTTTATCGAAAAAAGCGCCTACCGCAAAATTCCCCAATGGTTTTGGACGTGTTGTAAACCTAGTTTGTTTAGGAGCAGTTTTAATAGTAGCTATCCTTTCCTATGAAACAGTAAAAGAAGGTTGGCACCATTTCATTCACCCAGTTGAAGAATCTGAAGGGGTCCTGATTGCTCTAGGTGTTTTACTAATTGGTATTGTTTTAGAAGGAACAGTTTTGCATAAAGCTGCACAAGAAGTACTACATGAGGTGGGTGTCGAAAATAAAGGTTTTCTTGCATTACCGAAATCAGTAGCATATTTGAATCGTGCAAAACCTGCAACAAAACTCGTTTGGATGGAAGATTTAGTAGCAACTGCTGGTAACGTACTTGCCTTTTTAGCAATTATTATTGCCTATTTTACAGGTTGGTCGGCATTAGAAGGATTAGTTTCAATGATTATCGGAATCATGATGTTTTATGTAGTTGGGCGAGTGTTTCTTGATAATGCTCGCGGTGCAATTGGGGAAACAGATGAAGAAATGCAAGTTCATATAGGTAACTTAGTGATGGAAGATCCACATGTAACAGATATTCGTCGGTTAGAAGTAATAAAAGAAGGAGAATTTCTCCATGTAACAGTTATTGCCGAAACAGATCCTAATCAATCACTCGCTTATTTAGATGACGTTCGTGATCATTTGGTAGAGATGATTATGAGTCAAAAAGGGGTCACAAAAGTTTCATTTTCCTTTGACGAAGAAGATGGTATTACAGAGTGGAAACATCATTTAAAAGAAAAAAAACAGGCAACGAAAAATCAATAAAACCAATAAAAAAAGGTGTCTCAAGCTAAAATGAGACACCTTTTATTTATAGTGACATTTTTAGAATTGCGCGAACGTCTTCCGCTTCCAATTCTTTAAATTTTCCAAAAGGTCCATTCACCATGGATTTTTCCACTAATGTTTCAAGTTGTGAGTCATCAATATCGTAATCGCTTAATCGACTTGGCGCTCCTATAGATGTCCAAAATTCACTTAGGCGGTTAATCCCTTCCAAAGCAACCTCTTCTACCGTTTTTCCTTCTGGGTTTACATTAAACACTCGTGTTGCTAGCCTAACAAAACGTTCAGGATTAACAGATACGTTGTGACGCATCCAATTCGGGAATAGGATAGCTAGTCCCCCTCCATGTGGGATATCGTACACTGCAGATACAGAATGTTCGATATTATGAGTTGCCCAATCCCCACGCGAACCAATTGATAAGAACCCATTCAATCCAATTGTTCCTGCTAGTAAAATTGTTTCACGTAACTCGTAATTTTCAAGGTCTTCAATTAATTTTGGTGCAGTATTGATAACTGTTCGTAAAACACCTTCACACATTTCATCTGTAATTGGCGTATTTGTAGCATCGTGGAAGTATTGTTCAAATACGTGAGACATTATATCCACAATTCCATAAACAGTGTGGTTTTTAGGTACACTAAAAGTATATGTTGGATCTAGTATTGAAAACTTTGGAAAAACAGCTGGATGACCCCAACCATATTTTTCTTTCGTTTCTTCATTGGAAATGACTGAACCTGAATTCATTTCAGATCCTGTTGCGGCTAAGGTTAATATTGTTCCTAAAGGTAATGCATCAATAACATTTGTTTTCTTTAATACAATATTCCATGCATCTTCATCTACCTTTGCACCAGCTGCTATCAATTTTGAGCAATCAATAACAGAACCTCCCCCTACTGCTAGTACTAAATCAATGGCTTCCTTTTTACATATTTCAATACCTTTTCTTGCCGTTTCTACACGTGGATTTGGCTCCACTCCACTTAATTCAAATACGTTCATATTTAGTTTTTTTAGGATTGCCATGACCTCATCATACAAACCGCTTTTTTTTATACTCCCCCCACCATAAACAACTAAAATATTATGGCCATACTGAGGTAATTCTGTTTCGAGCTGACTTATTTGATTTTTTCCAAAATGTAAACGTACTGGATTGTAAAATGAAAAATTATTCACAATTTGACTCTCCTTCTTTTCGTGCGAAATTCTATTGACTAACAAAAAAAGCTATGTAAGGAGTATTCCCTAACATAGCTCATTTTATCGTATTTACACCCAACCACGGAAACGAGACGCTTCAGCAGTACGACGAACACCAACCATATAGGCAGCTAATCGCATATTAATGTTTCGTGTTGTTGCAGTTGTATAAACATTTTCAAAAGCATCAACCATTTTTTTGTGTAATTTTTCAGCAACCTCTTCTGCTGTCCAGTAGTATCCTTGGTTGTTTTGTACCCATTCAAAGTAAGATACCGTTACACCACCCGCAGATGCTAAAACGTCAGGAACAAGTAAAATTCCACGCTCAGATAAAATCTTTGTTGCTTCTGCAGTAGTTGGACCATTTGCTGCTTCCACTACGATATTCGCTTTAATATTATGTGCGTTTTCAGCAGTAATTTGATTTTCAATGGCTGCAGGAACAAGAATATCACAATCTAGTTCAAGCAATTCTTGGTTTGTAATTGTATTTTCAAATAATGTTGTTACTGTACCGAAACTATCACGACGATCTAATAAATAATCAATATCTAACCCATTCGGATCATGTAATGCACCGTATGCATCTGAAATACCGATTACTTTAGCACCTAAATCGCTCATGAATTTTGCTAAGAAACTACCAGCGTTACCAAAACCTTGGATTACAACACGTGCTCCTTGAATATCGATGTTTCGTTTTTTTGCTGCTTCTTGAATGACAATTGTAACACCTTCTGCAGTTGCACGATCACGGCCTTGCGAACCTCCAAGTACGATTGGTTTACCTGTAATGAAACCTGGTGAATTAAATTCATCCATTCGGCTATATTCGTCCATCATCCATGCCATAATTTGCGCGTTTGTAAATACATCTGGAGCAGGAATATCTTTTGTTGGTCCAACGATTTGACTAATCGCACGTACATAACCTCGACTTAATCTTTCAAGTTCACCCATAGACATTTGGCGTGGGTCGCAAATAATGCCGCCTTTACCACCACCATATGGTAAATCAACAATACCGCATTTTAAAGTCATCCACATGGAAAGAGCTTTTACTTCCTCTTCACTTACCATTGGGTGGAAACGAACGCCACCTTTTGTAGGACCAACTGCATCACTATGTTGTGCACGGTATCCTGTAAATACTTTTGTCGTACCATCATCCATTTTTACAGGGATTCGTACGTGCAACATGCGTAGTGGTTCCTTTAATAATTCATACATTGCTTCATCGTAACCAAGTTTATTCAACGCATCTTTGATTACATCTTGTGTAGATGTAAATAGATTTAAATTTTCAGCCATCTATTTCGCCTCTTTAAATTTAATGGTAAATTATTATTCGCAAACATTGTATCATACTTTACTAAATAAATGGTTAATTATGTGTGATGACTTATATGTTTGGAATTCGTCTTGATTAAAAAACATTTACTTAAAAAATAGATTTTATACTAAGTATATTTTTCCTATCTATTTCTGTAAAAAAACAGACGCAGTTACGTCTGCTTTTTTACATTATGGATTAAAAATTACAACATTTCTGATACTGATTTAGCTTGCATATGAAGTGTTAAATAGTCAGGACCACCTGCTTTTGAATCCGTACCTGACATGTTAAATCCTCCAAACGGTTGATAACCAACAGTTGCTCCTGTACAACCACGGTTTAAATATAAGTTCCCAACATGGAATTCTTCACGAGCCTTCTCTAAATGGAAACGATTGTTTGAAAGTACAGCACCCGTTAAACCATATACCGTATTGTTAGCAATTTCAATCGCATCATCAAAACTGTTTGCTTTTGTAAATGCTAACACAGGTCCAAAGATTTCTTCTTGCATAATCCGAGCATTCGGATCAACATCTGCAAATACAGTCGGATTAATAAAGAAGCCTTTTGAATCATCTGCCGTACCACCCGTTATTAGACGCCCTTCACCTTTACCAATTTCAATATATTCTGTAATTTTCTTAAATGCACCAGCATCATTAACAGGGCCCATATAAGTTTCTAAGTTGGCTGGATCTCCAACAATGATTTCATTCGTTAACTCTTCCACACGTTTTAATACCGTTTCGTATGCGTGATCACCTACGATTACTGCTCGAGAACAAGCGGAACATTTTTGACCACTAAAGCCAAACGCACTTGTAACAATAGATTGTGCAGCTAATTCTAAGTCTGCATCTTCATCAACAACGATTGTATCTTTACCGCCCATTTCAGCAATTACACGTTTAATCCAGATTTGCCCTTCGTTTAGTACTGATGCACGTTGGTTAATTCTTAGTCCAACATCACGAGAGCCTGTAAAACTAATGAAACGAGTACGTGGATGGTCAACTAAATAATCGCCCACTTCAGCACCAGATCCTGGAACATAGTTTACTACCCCTGCAGGTAAACCAGCTTGTTCGAGGATTTCCATGAATTTATAGGCAATAACAGGAGTAGTTGATGCCGGCTTTAATAAAACAGTATTTCCAGTCACTACAGCTGCCACAGTAGTACCAACCATTATCGCAAATGGGAAGTTCCATGGTGAAATGACAATACCGACTCCTAAAGGAATGTATGAGTATTTGTTAATTTCACCAGGGTTTTGATTTAAAGGTTTTCCTTCTGCGAGTTCTAACATTTGGCGACCATAGTACTCTAAGAAGTCAATACCTTCCGCAACATCAGCATCCGCCTGAATCCACGGTTTACCAGCTTCTTTCGTCATCCAGGCAGCTAACTCAAATTTTCGGCGACGAGTAATCGCTGCTGCTTTAAATAAAACTTCTGCACGTACGATTGGATTAACTTTTTTCCATTGGTTAAATGTCGAATCCGCCACTTGCATTGCTTTTTCAGCTAAGTCTTGACTCGCTTTTGAGACATAGCCCACTACCTCTTGTTTGTTTGATGGATTATATGACGTAATTTTTTGCTCAGTTGTTATTCTCTCTCCACCTATAATTAATGGATATTCTTGTCCAAGTTCAGTCTCAACTTTTTTCAAGGCATCAGAATAAGATTTTTGATTTGCTTCAATTGTAAAATTAGTTAATGGCTCAGATTTATACGGAATCATGGAATAAAACCTCCTTCATCATTACAATTAGGTTGCGTTTTTTCTATAAAATCATAAGCGCAAAAAATATTTGCACCAATATCCTATTTATATATATAATAATGCAAAATATCGTTGCACAATTCAAGCGATAATTTCCTAAATTGTTCATTTTTTTTGAGGTGAAGCACTTGACAATAGAAAATAATATTTCAAAAAAGTTTTACGACTTCGCAATCGACAATGTATCTGTTGGTATTCATGCGATTGATTTAAATGGGCATACCATTTTATACAATAATAAAATGAAAGAAATAGAAGGCTATAATATAGAAGATATTACGGACCGTTCTATATTAGATATTTTTACCTTCAATCAAAGTGACAGTACATTAATTAGAGTTCTTCAAACGGGTCAAAAAGAGTTGAATGTAAAACAAACTTATTGGAATAAAGATGGACATGAAATTACGACTATCAATGACACCTATCCAATATTTGAAAATGATGAAATAATAGGTGCGATTGAATTTGCTCGTGATATCACGACATTAGAGAAACTTATTTATCAACCTTTAAGACGATATGGTGAGCCTTTAACGTTTGAAATGTTCTCTGTAGCATCTGAACAAATGTATAACGTTATTGAGAATGCTAAAAAGGCTGCTAAAGCACGTATTCCAGTATTACTTATTGGTGAATCGGGTACTGGAAAGCATTTAGTTGCAGAGAGTATCCATCATGAACTTAACCCTACGAATGATGAATTTGTAACATTGTTCAGTAGGAGAAATCCTCAATCCATACTCGATAAATTACACAATTACTTAAAAACAAATAAAGCCTATACTTTTTTCTTTGAACGTATTGAATATTTACCACTATCAATCCAAAAACAACTAATCGATATTTTAAACAAATTACCTATTGGTAAACATTTGGTTATCGGAAGTATTGGAGATGATCCAATCGATTTAATAAGTAGTGGCAAATTATTAAAAGAACTATATTATTATTTTGCTACCTTAACGATATATATACCTGCATTGAGAGCTAGAAAAGAAGATATTTATCCTTTCGTTTCAGATTATTTTAGTCGCCATCGCGAACGGTTTGCTTCCAATATTGAAGGAATGTCTGATGAAGTGATGCAGGTTTTTTTACAATACGATTGGCCAGGAAATTTAAAAGAGCTAGAACTATTATTAGATGAGATATCGTCCATGATTACTAACGAAAAAATCATTACACTAGATATGTTGCCATTACATTTTCGATTTAAAGTTCAACAAGCAGACGAAAACATTCGTAAGGCTGATTTCTTCATAGTTCACTCCAATAAAGAACTCCTTCCACTAGAAGACTATATGCGGGAGGCGGAGAATTATTATATTCAAAATGTGTTAAATATTTTTGAAGGGAATATTACAAAAACAGCTCAAGCTTTGGGGATGAGTAGACAGAATTTACAATACCGTCTTAGAAAGTTAAAAAAAGATTAAAAAAAGTGAAAATAAAAAGATGTACGGCTTTTTGTGCCATACATCTTTTTATTATTTAATGACCCGATTGTTCAATCCAATCTTGTAGTTTGTCTCTCAAAGATTTAAAGCCATTTGCGTCATTTTCGTCTACCCGATCTTGTAAAGTTTTTCTTGGTTGTTCTTTTTTTCTTTGAATTGGTGCTTCTTGCAACGCACGAGTTGATAAACTGATTTTTTCGTTATTTTCATCAACATCTAAAATTTTTACTAAAATTTCGTCCCCTACTTTTAAATGATCAGAAACATCTTTTACAAATCCATATGTGATTTCTGATATATGAACAAGCCCTTGAGTTTGTTCGTCCAAAGCAACAAAGGCCCCGTAAGGTTGAATTCCAGTTACTCTTCCGGTTACAACTTCACCTACTTCATATTTTTTTGCCATAAAGCATTTCCTACTTTCTATATCTACGTAAATGTCATGTTAAATTATAACATATGACAAGTATCTGAACAAAGAATCACCCTTTTATCTATATAAAATGAGCTACTAGTCCGGTTCCAACCTAAAATGACTTATTTCGCTATAAAATTTCAATATTTAGACAAAATATTCGCATTATTCAAACAAGAATAATAATATAATATATACTACAATAAAAAATTGAAAGGAAGTGCTCATAGTTGAAAAAACGATTTCATGAACAATTAAAACTTTTAAGAGAAGAAAAAAATTGGTCATTAGAGGAATTGTCAAAAAAAACTCAAATAGGTATAGAAAAATTAAGCCTTTACGAAAAAGGTGAGCTCATCCCTTCAATCCAAACCATTTTAAAACTATCTACAATATTAGAAGTTCCTGCTTCTAACTTAATGGATGGTATTAAATAAAAGGTATCTCCTTTTATAAGGAAATACCTTTTATTTTATATTATGCACTTTGCCTCAAATTTAATTGCAAGTAATTTATATGAAATTGCAACACATTTTTCAAATGGAATCCATTGTTCAAAAGAGTGCTCATAAACATTTTGGATTACCTTTGCAAGAGTTGACGGATCATTAATTCCCTGAAGTGCAGCTACTACATCGGCTGTTTCTGTCTCATAGCTATCTTCACCTAGTTGGAACGGATCCCACTTTTTTAATAGTGCAGTAGCTTTTTGATTCATTATAATATTTTCCAAAGTTTTCACCCTATTTTTACTATTTGCTATGATATTATATAATACATAATTAAAAAAAGAAATGAGTGATAGATTTGTTTAATTTTGATGAGCTACATAATCGTAAAAATACAAATAGCTTAAAATGGGATCTTTTTAAAGAGCGATATCAAGCCCAATATAAAGTAGAAGATGTATCAGAAATATTACCAATGTGGGTTGCAGATATGGACTTTGCTATTCCACAAGTTATTACTGATGCGATCAAGGAAAGACTTGACCACCCTATTTTTGGTTATTCCTACGTTAGTGATGCTTGTAAAGAAAGTATTACGAGCTGGTTTGAACGACGTCATCATTGGACAATCGATCCTAAAACAATCCTTTTCCACCAAGGTGTAGTTCCTGCACTAGCAACTATTATAGAAACATTTACAGAACCAGGAGATAAAGTGGCCATCTCTACACCAATTTATCCTCCATTCTTTAGTATTCCAAAAGCACAAAACCGTGAAATAGTAGAATGTAAACTTAATACTTCAAACAACGATTTTGTATATGATTTTAATGCTCTAGAAGAACAATTTAAAACTGGTGTAAAAGTTTATATTTTATGTAGTCCTCATAATCCGGGCGGGAAAGTTTGGTTACAAGAAGATTTAGAACAACTTGTACAATTGTGTATTCATTACGATGTGCTGTTAATCTCTGATGAAATTCATGCAGATATCGTTTTTGAAGGAGCAAAACACATTCCTACATTAACAGTGAAAGATGCAGACAAAGCAAAAATTATTACATGTATTGCACCAACAAAAACATTTAATATTGCAGGAATTCATGCTGCAATGATGGTCGTACCAAATGTAGAACTACGAAACAAATTAAACTTAAACAAAGCAGCTCATGGTCGTGATGATTTAAATATTTTAGCTGCTGCTGCTGTGAAAGCTGCCTATGATAAAGGTGAACAATGGGTAGATGCAATGATTCAATACGTATCAAACAATATGGATTATGTTGTGGAACATTTAAACAAAATTCCAGGAATTAAAGTAACAAAACCTCAATCAACTTATCTAATATGGATTGATTACCGCGATACTGGTTTGGAAGAAGAAGAAATGATGCTTCGCTTATTAGAAAAAGGAAAATTAGCCGTTGAACCAGGAACGAAATATACTGAAGCAGGTAGAGGGTTCTTACGTATGAATGTTGCTTGTCCGCTTGATACAGTAAAAGAAGGCGTTGAAGGCTTCAAAAAAGCATTATTGTAAAATACTTATTACTAAAACCAAGTGTTAGTTTTATCACTTGGTTTTTCTTATGTAAGTTATATATTTCCTTTTTTCAGATACTCTTTACTAAAGTCTGTATTATATATAATATAGTACAATAAAAACTTGAATAATATGAATAGTATTGAAAATGAGGTGTGTCCACTTTTGTAATTAATTTTACAACAAGTTATTATGGAAAAATTATCGTTACAATTTAAGATGTTTATTTTTTCTTTCGTTATCGTTTTCTTTTCTATTTTTACAAGCGGCGCAATGATGATTCATAATATTGGAGGGGCTTTTGAAAAGGAATTTGGTTTAAGAGCTATTGCAATTGCAAGAACGGTTGCACAAATGCGAGATGTTCAAGAAACTGTAGGAACGAAACAAGGATTTGAGACAATTCAACCGATAGCTGAGAGAATTCGCCTAGCTACGGATGTCGATTATATCGTTATATTTGATATGAATGGTGTACGATACTCTCACCCCTCTGAAAGTAAAATCGGTACAGTTTCGGAGGATATTGTGAAAAATGTTGCATCTTCACAACATGAGTACATTTCAAAAGCGCTTGGTGTTCAAGGATTTTCAATCAGAGCTTTTATTCCTATTATGAATAGTGATGCAACGAAACAAGTCGGTGTGATAAACGTTGGTATTCTTTCACCAAAGTGGTACATTTTAGTGGAACGATATAAATCTGATATTCTATTTTCGCTTTTTTGGGGAATTGTTATAGGTTTAATTGGCTCCATATTAATTGCTAGACATATTAAAAGACAAACCTTAAATTTAGAGCCTTATCAAATTGCACGGATTGTACAAGAACGATCAGCCATTATGCAAGCGATGGATGTTGGTATACTTGCTACCGATGAAGTTGGTCACATTACTTTTATTAATCGACTTGCAAGGCAATATACACATTATTTCAGCAACGATGGTACTTTAGAAAAAATATTTCAGAATACGTGGCTTGCAGAAGAAAAAATTGCTAATAACGAAAATTATCGTCCCTTACTTTTGTTCGATCAAATGTATTTAGTACGCACATTTCCAATTCGAATCAATGATAAAAATGCAGGTTACTTAATTATGATTACAAATCGACAAGAAGCTCATATCCTTGCCGAGCAATTAACAGGAGTTAAAGCTCTAGTAGATACGCTCCGTGCTCAACATCATGAGTCACTGAACCGACTACATAGTATAGCAGGTTTAATTCAACTTGATCGCAATGAAGATGCCTTAAGTTTAATCATCGATGAAATTACAGACGAGGAAACGATCATTCAAAAGTTACGTGATAAAATCCATGATTATTCAATTCAAGGATTATTCTTAGGTAAACATTCACGGGCAAAAGAACTAGGAGTAGACTTGACCTTAGATGACGATTCTTACCTACTGGATTTTATGACTGGTTTTTCAAGCGGAGATATGATTACAATCATTGGTAATTTAATTGATAATGCGATGGAAGCTTGTTTAACTAAAGAAACACGTGATGTAAATATATTAGTACAAGGAGATCAGCATTTTTTATTTATTGAAATCCAAGATAGTGGGGTTGGTATTGAAGGCAACCCAAATAAAATATTCGACTACGGTTACAGTACAAAACAGCAAGCTGGTCATGGCATTGGTATGGCATTAATAAAACAAATAATCGAGTCAAATAAAGGGAAAATTTCGGTAACGTCGGAGGTTAACATCGGCACAACGATTACGATTCAAGCAGGGGGGGAAATTTTATGACAAAAATTACAGTATTTATCGTAGAAGACGACCCAATGGTTTTAGATGTAAATAAAAACTTTTTAAGCAAACTAACAGGTTTTGAACTTATAGGGGAATCACAATCTGGGGAGAACGCTTTTAAACAAATTAGTAGGAAAAAACCAGATTTAGTATTACTTGATATGTATTTACCTGATATTTCAGGAATTGATTTATTTCTAAAATTAAGAAACGAACGTATCCCCTGTGATGTTATCATGATAACTGCTGCTCGTGATGCAAAAACGGTACAAGAAGTCATACGAATGGGGGCAGTTGATTATTTAGTTAAGCCATTTCGATTTGAACGTTTTGAAAAAGCTTTACAAAATTATTATCAAGTTTCTAAAAAAATCTCTTCTGCAAGCACACTAGCACAGGAAGATATTGACCAATTGCTTGGGAACGAAAATGAGCAAATCACCTCTTTACCAAAAGGGTTAAATGATATCACGATGAAACAAATATTAGACGGACTTGTTGAAGTAGACGGTTCAATTACTTCAGAACAACTTGCACAGAACGTCGGAATGGCACGTGTCACGGTAAGAAAATACTTAGACTTTTTAGCGAATAACGGAAAAGTCCAAATTGATTTAAAATATGGATCAGTTGGACGACCGACAAAATACTACTCAATAAAATAATTCTTCTTAGCTTATAAACACTATCGTTTATAAGCTTTCTTTTTGTTTTATAACAGTTTTATTCTGAGGGTTTTGTTATATACCAAAAATACCAAAATGTCCATTATCACCACAATATTGCGAATTATTTTAATTCATTTACTATGAAGATAAGGATATTTGGTGTAGGGGATGATTTTCTGAAACAATTTTCATTTATTACAACACTCTGTTTCATTTTTTTTCTACCTGTTATAATCCTTGCATCTTGCCAATCTACTGAATATCCAATAGATCATGAACAATTAGGTAAAGATGAACGCATTGTGATACGTTTCTCCCATGTAGTAGGTGAAGATACACCAAAAGGAATGGCTGCTAGAAAATTTGCTGAACTCGTGAAAGAACGAAGTAACGGTTTAATAGAGGTTCAAGTATTTTCAAACGGTACTCTTTATAAAGATGGCGAAGAAATGAATGCGCTTTCCCGTGGTGATATTCAAATGATTGCTCCTGCTATCTCAAAGTTAACTGAAATTGTTCCTGAAATTTCTGTGTTTGACTTACCTTTCGCTTTTTATACATTAGATGAAGTGCATGAATATGTACAAAGTGAAACAGGAAAGAAATTAACAGATAAATTAAAAAATCATAATCTACTAGTTACAGGTTTATGGGATAGCGGTTTTAAACAAATAAGTAATAGCATTCGTCCAATCGAACATTACTCTGATTTAGAAGGTTTACGAATGCGAATTATGCCTAGTGATATTTTAGCTAAGCAGTTTACAACATTAAATGCTGAATCAAAACGTATCGATTTTAATACTGTTTTCAATCAGCTACAAAAAGGCAATGTTGATGGTCAAGAAAACACATTAACAAACATCACTAGCAAAAACTTATATTCCTTACAAAACTATTTGACTATAAGTAATCATGGTTATTTAGGATACTTCCTATTATTCAATTACGAGTTTTGGAATAGCTTATCAAGTGATGTCCAACAACTTTTAACCGAAACATTACAAGAAGTTCAACAATGGGAATGGCAACATACAAAAAAAATGGATCAAGAGAAATTACAAGATATCAAACGTTGCGAATGTATTCAACTTCATTACTTAAGTGAAGAGGATAAATTGGAATGGGAAGAAAAATTAGAACCAGTATATGACTACTATCGAGAACATTATAGTGATCGTTATATTGAGGCACTTCCAAAATTTCAAGACTAGTATTCGGTTATAAAGAGAATCTATCTCTTTTAACAATATAAATTATATTTTAAGGGGGAAAAACCATGAAAAAATGGCTTTTGCTAACTATTATTAGTGCATTCGCATTAGTACTAGCAGCATGTGGCGGTGGAGAAAAAGAAGAAGGTGGTAGCAAATCTTCTGGTGAAGAATACACAGCAGAAAATCCATTAGTTATCAAATTCTCACACGTTACAGCAATCGATAGTGTTAAAGGACAAGCAGCAGATAAATTTGCTGAATTAGTTAATGAAAAAACTGAAGGTAAAGTAAAAGTAGAAGTTTACCCATCTTCTCAATTATACGGTGACAATGACGAACTTGATGCTTTAGTATCTGGAAACGTACATATGATCGCTCCATCAGTAACAAAAATGGTAAAAATCGACCCACGTTGGCAATATGTTGACATGCCTTTCTTATTTAAAGATGACGCGCATGTACAAAAATTCTTTGAGTCAGAAGTTGCTCAAAGCTTAATGAATTCAGATAAATTAGCAGCAAATGACATTAAAGGTATGGCATTCTGGCCAAATGGTTTCAAACATTTCTCAAACAACAAAAAACCATTAGTTAACGTTGAAGATTTCAAAGGATTAAAATTCCGTGCTCAAGCTGGTCAAGTATTAGAAGCACAATTTGAAACTTTAGGTGCTGGTTCAGCAACAATCGCATTTGGTGAAACATATGCAGCTTTACAACAAGGTACTGTGGATGGTGCAGAAAACCCATACAACAACTTTGACACAATGAAATTCTATGAAGTTCAAAAATATTTATCAACATCTGCACACGGTCGTCTTGACTATGCAATCTTTGTAAACAAATCATTCTGGGAATCAATTCCTGCTGATTTATTAACAAAAGTTGAAGAAGCTTTAACAGAAGCAACTACTTTCGCACAACAATTAGCTGCTGATGAAAATGCAAAATCTTTAGAAAACATTAAAGCATCTGGTGTTGTTGAGGTACACGAAATGACACAAGAAGAGCGTGACGCTTTAAAAGAAGCTTTACAACCTGTTTATGAAGAGTTCGGTGAAACAATTACACCTGAATTAATCGAAGGAATTGAAGCTTTACAATAGTTTTACCGTGAGTGCCGAGAAATCGGCACTCCACTTTTTTAATAAAGAAGTAAATAGTGTTACTTGTTCTAGAAACTATTAAATTGCAAAAATGTATACTTTCTTGCTTTAAAGAAAAGGAGTGAAATAAAAAATGCTACAGAAGATTTGGACATACCTAGAAGAAATAGCTTCAGGTGTTATTTTTGCAATCGGTATCTTTTTAATTTTCTATGGGGTTGTTATGCGTTATATCATGAACGATCCACAAGCATGGGTTGAGGAAGTCGCACGTTATTCAATCATCTGGGGTACATTCCTAGGCTTTGGGATGGCGTTAAAACATAATCAGCATATTCAAGTTGATATACTTTTCGACAAGTTGAATAAGCCTATGCAATTTATATTAAATATTGTTGCGACCGTTTTAAGCATATTATTCTGCTTAATTTATACATACTACGGGTTCGTACTTGTGGAAAATCGTTATACTTCTGGAATGGTTTCTCTAGATGTAGGGATCCCTATGTGGGTTGTTTACTTAATCTTACCAATTTCAGGCGTACTATTCTTACTTCGATTCATCGAGAGATTAGTAAACATTCTGCGTAGAAAGGATGAAGAATATGCTAACCCTCTTAATTAGTTTCTTCGTATTAGTATTTTTACGTGTTCCTGTTGCAATAAGCTTAGGATTATCTACAGTATTAGTATTATTCATGTCTGATTTTAATATGAACATGATGCCACAACGTATGTTCACAGCACTAGATTCCTTCCCGATGATGGCAATCCCTGGATTCGTTCTTGCTGGGGTAATCATGGCTCGTGGTGGTATTTCAAAATACTTAATTGAAGCATTACGCTCATGGGTAGGTCACTTACCAGGTGGACTTTCTGTTGTTACAATTTTAGCCTGTGCAATTTTCGCAGCAATCTCCGGTTCATCACCTGCAACGGCTGCAGCTATTGGATCCATTATGATTCCAGCAATGCTTGCGGCAGGTTATGACAAAAAATATTCAATGGGACTAGTTGCAGCTGGTGGTACACTAGGGATTTTAATTCCACCAAGTGTTCCTTTAATTATTTACGGTATTACATCAGAGGAATCAATTGGTAAATTATTTATAGCTGGTGTTATCCCTGGTCTTGGTTTAACAGCTGTTCTAATCATCGCTGCAATTTTCTATGCAAAACGAAATGGCTTCAGAGGCGATGAGAAAGCATCTTGGGGTGAACGTGGCCGTAAATCATTGAAAGCAATTTGGGGTGCATTTTTACCGATTTTAATTTTAGGCTCAATTTATTCTGGTGCTGTTACACCGACAGAATCTGCTGTTGTAGCAGTAGTTTATGGATTAATCGTTTCTGCATTTGTTTATCGTGAATTAAAATTAAAAGATCTTCGTCCAATCTTTGTTGAATCAATTAACGTAACAGCGATGATTTTCTTAATTATCGGTGCAGCATCGCTATTCGGTTTATACTTAACAAATGAACAAGTACCACAAGAAGTTGGGGCATGGATTTCTGAAAGTGGTATGAACAAATGGACATTTATGATTATCGTAAATATCTTGTTCTTCATCTTAGGTATGTTCTTAGAAGCAGTGTCAATCATTCTTATTGTTCTACCAATTCTATTACCAATCTTAGCACACTTTGATATTAACCTATATCACTTCGCTATTATTATGGTAATCAACCTAGAACTTGGTATGATAACACCACCTGTTGGTTTAAACTTATTCGTTGTAAGTGGTATTGCAAAAGAAAAACTTGGGGTTGTTGTAAAAGGGGTAATTCCATTTATCGTTTTAATGATTGCATATTTGGCTATCGTCGTATTATTCCCTCAACTCTCTCTATGGTTACCATTTGGAAGCGGTGAATAACAGCTAAAGTAGGTGTTCTATATGTTCACAAAGGGGTATGAAATAAAAGATAAACAGTTTTGGAGAGTTGTAGTGAGTCTTGGTCTTGCATCGATGTTTACCTTTGCAGCATTTTACTCATTTCAACCACTCCTCCCTGTTTTAACGGAGGAGTATTCCATTACTGTTTCTTATTCCAGTATGTCAATGTCAGTGACAACTGTCTCACTTATTATAGGGCTAATTGTATTAGGATTTCTTTCAGATCGTAATGGACGTGTTTTATTTATAAAACTGTCCATTTTTCTTTCTATTTTACCATTTCTTATCATTCCTTTTATTGATTCCTATTTGCTCATTGTCGTTTTACGGTTTATACAAGGTTTTACACTTGCAGGGGTTCCAGCTGCCGCACTTGCATACATCGGTGAAGAGATTGATTCAAAGTATAGTTCTCTTGCGACAGCATTGTATATTTCAACGAACGCACTTGGTGGAATGATTGGACGGATTGTAGCTGGATTTGTAGCAGAACGTTACAATTGGCAGTTATCTTTAAGTTTTATTGTAATATTTGGTGCAATTGTTCTAATTATAGTGTTACTTGCATTACCAAAGTCGAAAAACTTTAATTCTAAGAATCGAAGTTTTAAAGAAGATTTAATTGGATTTAGTTATCATTTAAGAAATCCTTCGCTTCTTCTCATGTTTGGCCTCGGTATTGTGTTGCAAATCACATTTACAGGGACATGGACTTATTTACCATTCCATTTAACTTCCCCACCCTTCTCTTTATCGCTTGAAGCAGTTTCTCTTATTTACTTTGCTTATGGATTTGGAATTCTTGGAGCTCCTATTGCAAGTTGGTTGAGTAATCGCTTTGCATTGGAAAAAATTCGGGTAGTTGCAATATGTATACTAATCATAGGTGTTGCTTGTACATTACATTCTTCTTTAGTTGTCGTACTAATTGGTTTATGTATTCTTTGTTTTGGTTTTTTTACAGCCCATTCATTAACTGCAGCATCGGTTAGTAGAACGGCAACACACCTAAAGGGAAGCGCATCAAGCCTTTACTTAGTAGCCTATTATATTGGGGTTGCTTCTGGAAGCACATTGATAGGACCTTTATGGGATATGTGGAAGTGGAATGGAATTATCTATTTCACGGTTTCATTGCCGCTTATTTATTTGATCTTTTTGCAATTTACATTAAATTTACTCGACAAAAAAGGAGAGGTCCCATCTTGAAACCTCTCCTTTTTCTAATTATCTAGCATCACCAGCTAAGCAATTATTGTTCTGTATTACTTTGTGCACTTTTTTGTCTTTCGCGTAAAATATGTTCTTCAAGGGCTTTTGTTTTCAGCTCTTGTTTTTTAGAAATACGTTTGATTACCACTAAAGCAACCCCACATAAAGCAATGACAAGTAATAATTCTATAAACGCTGGTATTAATTCTGTTTTATCTTCAGGGAAAGCTACAGGAATTAGCATGAATATATTATGCATTATTCTACACTTCTTTCGAAAGTTATTCGATTACAGTAATCGACTCTATTTTAACATCTTCAAGTGGTTTATCGCGCATATCTTTCTCAACGTTCGCAATTTTGTCAACAATGTCCATACCTTCAACAACATGACCAAATACTGTATGTTTAAAGTCTAACCAAGGAGTACCCCCAACACGAGCATACTCTTCAATGATTTCTTTCGGATATTTAGCTTGCTCCATTTGCTGAATCATATTATTTGGTGTGTGCTGCATTTGAACGATGAAGAATTGTGAGCCATTTGTGTTTGGACCAGCATTCGCCATTGAAAGTGCACCACGTAGGTTAAATAGCTCTTCGTTAAACTCATCTTCAAAAGAATTACCCCAAATGGATTCTCCACCCATACCTGTTCCTGTTGGGTCTCCACCTTGGATCATAAAATCAGAAATAACACGGTGGAAAATAATGCCGTTATAATAACCTGATTTCGCATGACCTAAAAAGTTTTCAACTGTTTTTGGTGCGTGTTTTGGGAACAATTTTATTTTAATTGAACCTAAAGTCGTATTCATTTCGACTAAAACTTCACCTGGATTTAATTCTTTCGTTAATTGTGGAAACATAAGATAAGTCTCTCCTTTAATTTTGCATGGTTTTTTTGAGTATTTTCGTAAATACATCTTTACCTCGTAACAGTGTACCATAGAAGTTAATAATTTTCCTAATAACCAAACACGACTTTTTTCTACTTCTACAAATGGTTATACTTCTTATAACCTAAAATACATCAATGACTAGGAAGAAAGTGAATTTTGTGTCAAATCGTAAACATAATTTTATCATTATTTTAATTTCAAACTTTATCGTTGCAGGTTCTATGACAATGATTATGCCCTTTTTATCCTTATATATTGAAACATTAGGCAACTTTTCTGAAAGCTATGTCCAAAAATGGGCAGGACTAATCTTTGGTGCAACATTTATTACCGCTTTTATTATGTCACCGATTTGGGGACGTGTTGCAGATAAATACGGCTATAAACCAATAATGATTATTAACTGTTTTGGAATTGCCATCAGCATTTTTTTAATGGGTCATGTGCAAAATGTGATACAGTTTTTCTTTCTGCGTTTATTCATGGGGGTCGTTACTGGTTTTATTCCAACATCAATGGCGTTTATCAGTAAACATACAGCTAAAAATGTTGCTGGCAAAACACTTGGTACACTTCAAATGGGTAGTGTTGGTGGTTCTCTCTTTGGACCTATTATTGGAGGTACATTGGCAGATGCTGTCGGATTTAGTTATACATTTATTCTTACAGCATCTACCATAACAATTGCGGCGATTATTATTATTTTTGGTATTCATGAACCAAAAATTCCACGAAAACCGAAAAATGGTATTTATACGAGAAAAAACGTTATTTGGGCTATATTTCACCATCCTTTAATGTTGAATATTATGTTTGTTACATCCTTAATTCAGATTGGAAATTTTAGCATTCAACCATTGTTATCTCTTTATGTTTCCCACTTAACAACTAGCAACCAAGTGGCTTTACTAGCTGGAGTTACTTTTAGTGCTGCTGGCGTTGGGAATCTTTTAATTGGTCGTTTTTTTGGACGATTAGCAGATGCTATAGGGTACGAAAAAGTATTAACTACCCTTTTATTTATTAGTGTTCTTTGCATTATTCCACAAGCATTTGTTACATCCCTTTGGCAATTAATCGGGTTACGTTTTTTATTTGGAATTTTCTCTGGTGGATTAAATCCAATTACAACTGCCTTAATACGTCGTGAAGCACCAATTGAAGTACAAGGTGAGATTATGGGCTATAATCAAAGTTTTCGTTTTTTAGGAAATATTATTGGTCCAGTTTTAGGAGGTTTTATTAGTGCACTTGCTACTATATCTTCCGTTTTCTTTTCAACTGCATTCTTATTTTTAACTGCAGCCGTTGTTGTATTTATCATTCAAAAAGTACCAAAGAAGGATTTTGATGATGTGTTAAAAGAACATGTGTGACTTTCTCCATCTCGAATGAGTTGGAGTTTTTATTACGTTAGACCGCTCCAATCACTCTTAATCTATGTTATTCTTCTAAAAGGTACATTTTTGGAGGAATTAAAATGAAACAAGTAGTAGGTTTTCTACTCATTCTATGTTCTTTTCCCCTTCTATTTTTACTTGGTCGTGAAATATGGGATGAGTTTGATACAGTAAAAGCTCATGAGGAACAAATACAAAATCAAATACAGCTTCCAGAGTTAAAAAGTCAGTTACCTGTTACAATGATTGATCGGAATGGACAACTATTTAGTGAAGAATACGTTGAGTGGAGACAACCAATAAAATTAGAAGACGTACCAGAAGTAGTAAAACAACTTTATATTCTTAGCGAAGACAAAGAGTTCTTTGATCATATTGGATTTAACTTAAGTGCCATTACCCGAGCAATCGTTGTCAATTCCTCTGAGCAGTCAGCAGAACAAGGCGGAAGTACAATTACCCAACAACTTGTTCGTATGCGCTACTTATCAGAAGAAAAAACGTACGAGCGGAAATTAACTGAGATATTTTACTCCTACGAGCTAGAGCAATTGTATGACAAAAAAGAAATTCTTGAGATGTATTTAAACGAGATTTATTTTAGTAACCAAGTTTATGGGATTGGTGCAGCTGCAACGTATTACTTTCAAAAACCATTAGCCCAGCTGACAATTCCACAAATGGCATTTATAGCGGCAATACCAAATAATCCTTCCCTTTACGACCCATTAAAAAACTTTGAAAATACAAAGGCACGACAAGAAAGATTACTAGATATTTTAGCTGAACATGATGTAATTTCCGAAGATGAAGCAGAAGACTTCAAAAAAGAAACAATCACACTAAAATTAAAAAGAAAAATTCAAAAATACCCAACCTACAGTACTTATGTTTTGGAAGAATTAAAATCTCTTGTAACACAGAATGAAGGATTTAAGGAAAAGCTATCCAATGCAACTACTATAGAAGAAAAACAAACTATCCAAGGACAAATCAATCAAAAAATCAACGAACTATTTGAATCGGGAATTACGATTGAAACAGCATTAGATCCTGTAAAGCAGGCAGACGATGAAAAAAAAATTAGCGCTATTCTAGGAGCTGGTTCGTTACAAGCAAGTGCTGTTGTTGTCGATAATAAAACACGTGAAATTATTAGTCTATATGGTGGGAAAAACTATAAAAAATATGACTTCCACCGCGCATTTCAAGGAGTTCGACAGCCCGGCTCTGCTTTTAAACCGTTAATCGTATATGCCCCACTTTTTGAAACAACAAACTACTCACCTGACTCTGGTGTAAGTGGTGGACATTATTGTGTTGGCAATTTTTGTCCTCAAAACTATGGTGGTGGCGTTTATGGAAATGTGTCAATCCGAACAGCATTTAAATATAGCTACAATACTTCTGCTTTGCGTCTGTTCCATCAAATAGGTGTTGATAAAGGATTTGAGTATATTGGAAAATTCAATTTTAATTCAATTGTAGAACAAGATAAAACATATGCCGCTGCTTTAGGAGGACTTACCTATGGGGTAACAACAATGGAAATGGCTGATGCATATACAAGTTTTATCGATGGCACTTATCAACAAGTTCATAGCATTCGCGCTATAAAGGATTTACATGGTAATACCCTCTATAGTTGGCCACAAGAAAGACAAGCAATTTGGTCAGAGCAAACTGTCACAAATATCAGATCTTTACTTCAAGATGTGATTACTGGAGGAACTGGTCGAGGTATTAGGGCAAATTCCTCTTATGTCGGAGCAAAAACTGGTACAACAAACGATTTTAGAGACTTTTGGCTAGCAGGTTTAACTAATGAATATACTTCCGCAGTTTGGATTGGATATGACAAACCGCAATCATTGCAGATGTTAGAAGATGACAAAATACATTTTGCTATTTTTAATACAATCATGAATTAATAACAACGAAAAAGAGGTGCGAGTTATTCGCAACCTCTTTTTTAGTTAGCAAAAGGTAAACTTGCTAACAAACCATTAAATAGTTTTAATACAACATAAACGATAAAAGTAGCAAAAATAGACCAAAATACAACTTCAAATATGATTAAGCCAATAGTCCCTGACATCGTTAAATATTGACTCATTTTATAAATGTTAAAAATGAAATATGTTAATACCGTTAACATAAAAATAATGAGCAAGATGACAAATGATTGTATACCGAATGCTGAAGCTAGTGATCCAAAGAAGAATATGACATACCCACCGCGAGCTACGCTTATTGTTTCCCCTGCGCTATCTTTTGAGAAAAAAAGCATCCCCACTTCATGAATTGTTTCTCCAATTAATTTCAATGCAGAAAATAGCATAAAAAAACAAAGTGTAAATACAATTAATAACAAAACCCGTAATTCTAAATCCGTTAAAAATTCACGCATTCCCGAATAAATTCCTATAGAAGTTAAAAAGTCTAATGAAATGCCTACAGTATACATTCCAAAGGTCAAACTAAATAACAATATTGCAAACAATGGTAAATAACCATATAAGTATGGATTTTTCATGACAATTTCCTCATTTTATTATTATTTCAAAATATTACCTATATATAATTAAAAAACCTAATGAATTAGTCTAAGTGCTTATAAGCCGTGAAAAACATTATTAAAAATGGTATAATATTGATTGTTCTATTTTTATATATCAAAATTTTTTGACAAAAAGGAGGGGGAAATTTTGTTTCAAGTATTATGTATTTTTATTCCAATACTAGCTGCGCTTTTTATGCCTTTCTTCTATAAGAAAGTTCGCTCTATACATACTGGATGGTTCGTTTTGATTGTACCACTTTTTCTAGTAACGTTTTATGCTACGTTTGTACCTTTAATTTCAAAAGGTGAAACAGAAATTGCACAGCTAGATTGGATTCCGTCACTTGGAATATCCTTTGTGTCCTATCTCGATGGTTTAAGTTTATTATTCTCTTTACTTATTTCAGGAATAGGTGCACTTGTAGTATTATATTCGATTTATTATTTAGATCGAACAGTAGAACAATTGCATAACTTTTACATTTACTTATTAATGTTCATGTCTGCAATGCTTGGGGTCGTTCAATCAGATAATATGATAACACTCTATCTATTCTGGGAACTTACGTCAATTTCCTCATTTTTACTAATTGGTTATTGGTTTAATCGTGATAAATCCCGTTTTGGAGCATTAAAGTCAACACTTATTACAGTTGGCGGCGGTATGATGATGCTTGGGGGATTTGTTTTACTATCTATTATGGGGGAAACATTCTCCATTCGAGAATTAATAGAACAAGCACCACAATTAGCAACTAACGATACATTTGTTATCGCACTAATTTTAATTTTACTTGGGGCATTTACTAAATCTGCTCAGTTCCCATTTTATATTTGGTTGCCAGATGCAATGGAAGCACCAACACCTGTAAGTGCTTACTTACACTCTGCAACAATGGTAAAAGCAGGTATTTATTTAGTTGCTCGCTTTACGCCAATTTTTGCACTTTCGGAAGTTTGGGTTTGGTTAGTAGCTGGTATTGGATTACTAACATTGTTCTGGGGTTCATTCTTTGCAGTTAAACAAACTGACTTAAAAGGAATTTTAGCATTTTCAACAGTCAGTCAACTTGGCTTAATTATGTCGTTACTAGGTGTATCGGCAATTGCTTATCACGTAAATGGGGCACAAGATACTGTATTTAAATATGCAGCATTTGCAGCAATTTTCCATTTGATTAACCATGCAACCTTTAAAGGTAGTTTGTTTATGATAGCTGGTATTGTCGATCACGAAACAGGTACCCGTGATATACGTAAACTCGGTGGGCTAATGGGGCTTATGCCTATAAGTTTTACTGTCGCTTTAATTGGTAGTTTTTCTATGGCAGGACTTCCGCCATTTAACGGATTTTTAAGTAAAGAAATGTTTTTAACAGCCATGCTTTCTGTTGCACAGTTTGATCTATTCAACTTTACAACATGGGGTGTGCTATTCCCTATTATCGCTTGGGTTGCAAGTGTATTTACATTTATTTATAGTTTCTACTTTGTTTTTAGAACATTTACCGGAAAAATTAAGCTTGAAGAACTACCTAAAAAGCCACATGAAGCACCAATGGGTATGTTAATTTCACCAGTGATTTTAGCATCATTAGTTGTCGCAATATTCTTTATTCCAAATCTTATTGCCGACACATTTGTTAAGCCTGCTGTTGTAGCGATTCAACCTTTCTTATACACAAATCCTGAACAGGTTGATATTCACGTTGCTGCTTGGCATGGTGGGATAACGCCTGAACTTTTAATGACAATCGGCATTATTATTTTAGGTGCTATATTATTTATGACTCTTGCTAAGTGGCAAAAAGTATATGAGGCATTCCCGGCTAAATTAACTTTAAATAATTTATATGATTTTATTGTCTATGAATTTAGTGATAAGTGGATGAATCGTTTCTCGAAACTTTATATGACAGGTTCGATTCGAGGCTATTTAACTTACATGTTTACTGGCATTGCCATCATTGTCATAGGGACATTATTTATAAAAGATGGATTTAAAGTTTCTTTCATAGGTGCTTCACCAATTCGTCTTTCTCAAGTTCTATTAATTTTAGTTTTAGTAATTGGAACAGTTACGACAGTTTTTGCTAAATCACGAATTACATCAATTATTGCGTTAGGTGCAGTAGGATATACGGTGTCATTATTCTTCGTTATGTTCAATGCACCCGACTTAGCATTAACTCAACTTGTAATTGAAACGATTTCGGTGGCGTTATTCTTATTAGCCTTTTATCATTTACCGAAATTCCAAAAAGTTGAAGAGCGAACTCGATTCCGTTTTGGAAGAGCTTTTGTTTCCATTGCAGTAGGGGTTATGGTAACACTAGTGGCTTTATCCGCGCATTCACAAAAGTATATCGAATCAATCGCACAGTACTATAAAGATACCGTTTATACTTTAGCTGGCGGTGGAAATATCGTAAACGTTATTTTAGTAGACTACCGTGGATTCGATACTTTGTTTGAGATTACTGTACTTGCAATTGCAGGTATGGCGATTTATGGAATGATTAAACTTCGCATGAGCAGGAAGGAGAAAAATTATGAAAACAAATGATGTCATACTACAATTTACAGCAAAGATCGTGTTTTTCATGATTTTCTTCTATGCTGTTCATATTTTCTTTGCAGGACACTATACACCTGGTGGAGGATTTGTTGGTGGGTTAGTTACTGCGAGCGCCATTGTTCTTTTAATCATTGCCTTTGATATTAAGACGGTTCAATCCATCATACCCATCAATTATATTTACTTAGTTGCAGTAGGATTGATTATTGCAGGTGCAACAGCAGCTTTTTCAATGATTATGGGTAAACCGTTCTTTACTCATTACTTTGATTATTTTAATTTACCTATACTAGGTAAAACGTCACTTCACACAGCTGCACTATTTGACTTAGGTGTTTACTTGGTTGTTGTTGGTGTTACGATGACCATTATTCAAACGATTGGGGAGGATGAATAATGGAAATAATTATGGCCTTTGTATGTGGCTTCCTCTTTATGGCAGCTATCTATTTAATACTATCACGTAGCTTGTTACGTATTATTATTGGGACAGGATTACTAAGTCATGGTGCACATTTACTTATCCTAACAATGGGAAGTTTCAAAGGAAGTGCTCCTCCAGTTCTAACTGATGGCGTTACAGATTACGTGGATCCAATTCCACAAGCATTAATTTTGACTGCCATTGTAATTAGTTTCGGTGTTACGGCCTTCTTTTTAGTATTGGCATACCGTGCTTATCAAGAATTAAAAACAGATGATATGACATTAATGAAAGGAAGTGAGGATCATGAATAACTTCCTTTTACTACCGGTTCTTATTCCCTTCTTCTTTGGGATGTTCTTAATTTTCAATCAAAAAAGGCTAGCTTATCAACGTATTACTGTAATGCTAGGACTTATTCTAGCCATCATCAGCGCTACTGCTCTAGTTTTCAAAGTATATCAAGATGGCCCTCAAACCGTTACTTTCGGTAGTTGGCCTGCTCCATTCGGTATTACGATGGTTTCCGATATGGTGTCTGCATTGCTTGTATTAACAACTCTAGTATTGGCTTTCTTTATTGTATGGTACGGATTTGAATCAATCGGTAAAGAACGGGAACGCTTCTTCTATTATCCTGGGGTTATGTTTATCATTACTGGGGTGAATGGAGCATTTACTACAGGGGATATTTTCAACCTTTTTGTATTTTTCGAAGTATTATTAATGGCTTCTTACTTACTTATCGTTCTTGGTGGCGAAAAAGCACAGCTTCGAGAATCAATTAAATATATTTTAGTTAACGTATTGTCTTCTGCCTTCTTTGTTATTACAGTGGCTTTTCTATATTCCGTAGTAGGTACTTTAAGTATGGCAGATATTTCATTAAAGATAGCAGAGATTAATCAACCTGGCATTATTACGGTAATCGCTGTTATGTTCTTGATGGTATTTGGAATGAAAGCAGCAATTTTTCCGCTTTATTTCTGGTTACCAAGCGCATATTCAGCCCCGCCAATCCCAGTACTAGCATTATTTGGTGCTTTACTTACTAAAGTTGGTGTATATGCCATTATGCGTACATATACGTTATTCTTTACTCATGACTTAGCTTATACACATGAACTTCTACTAATATTATCCATCGTTACAATCATCGCAGGATGTATTGGCGCACTTGCTCATTTCGATGTAAAGCAGATTATTATTTATAATATCGTTATCGCTGTTGGAGTTATTTTATTTGGTGTTGCTCAAATGAACCAAATTGGTTTAGAAGGTGCAATGTTCTATCTAGTTCATGACATGATAATAAAAGCAGCCCTCTTTATGTTAGTCGGTATTGTCATTTATGTAACTGGCACTACAAATTTACGAAAAATGGGCGGCTTAATGAAAACGTATCCTGCATTAGGTTGGTTCTATTTAATTGCCGCATTCGGTTTAGCCGGGGTACCTCCTTTAAGTGGATTCGTAGGTAAACTATTAATTGTCCAGGGTGGGTTCCAAGCAGGGAATATCTGGACGAGTATTTTAATATTAGCATCTAGTTTAGTTGTTTTATTATCTGTCATGCGCATCTTTATTTACGCCTTCTGGGGTGAACAAGGGCAAGTTTCTAAACAGGTGAATAAAACAGTTTATCACCGCATGTTTTTCCCTACGATGTTGCTAGTATTGGTTTCAATCTTCTACGGGGTTGGTACAGAATGGATCACTCCTTTAATGGAAGAGGCAGCAAAAATTTTAGTTGAACCATCGATCTACACAGACGCAGTAATGAAAGGAGGAAACTAAATGTCCTTTCAAGTTTTACTAAATGTATTCCTAGCATTTTTATGGATGTTTTTATCCTCTAACTATTCGTTATCCCGATTTATAATCGGATATTTACTCGGTTTGTTATGTATTATTGCAATGAGACGTTTCTTTAAATCTCGACTTTATACGGACCGTGTTTGGGCTGCTATTAAACTCACAATTCTATTTATTAAAGAATTGATTTTGGCAAATATCTCAGTATTAATGCTCGTAATAAAACCGAAACTTGAACTGCAACCTGCTTTTTTCAAATATGATACTGAGCTAACGCAAGATTGGGAAATTACCCTATTATCTAGTTTGATTACATTAACACCAGGTACAGTAGTTGTACACGTTTCAGATGATTCAAAGTCATTATTTATCCATGTGATAGATAGTGATGATATTGATTCTACAATCGATTCAATTAAAACTTCCTTTGAAAAGGCCATCATGGAGGTGAGCCGTACATGACATATTTTCTATGGGTTTCAGTATTGATTGTTGTTTTGTCCATGATTGCACTACTTTACCGCCTAGTGAAAGGGCCTCATCCTTCTGACCGTGTCGTGGCCCTTGATGCGGTTGGGGTTGCTCTTATTTCTCTAGTCGGTCTACTATCAATCGTTGTCGAAACAAGTTTCTTTTTAGAAATCATACTTTTACTGGCGATATTATCATTTATCGGAACAATTGCCTTCTCTAAATTTATAGAGAAAGGAGATATTATTACCCGTGACAATTCTCGCTAATATACTAATCGTATTTTTTATCTCTGTTGGATTATTATTTATTGTTGTAACTGCAATCGGGCTTTTTCGATTACCCGATCTTTACACTCGTGCACATGCCGCTTCTAAAAGTTCAACTTTAGGGGTTATGTTTATTCTACTCGGTGTGTTTTTCCACTTTTGGTTAAAGGAAAATCATTTTAATCCTGGAATTTTATTAGGAGTTCTTTTCTTATTCATTACAGGTCCTGTTGGGGGGCATATTATGAGCCGTTCTTCATACTTAGCAGGAGTCAAACCATGGTCTGGCACAGTAAGAGATGATTTAAAAGAAGAAGTTGAAAGAATGAAAAAAGAACAAGGACTTTAAACGTTAAAAGAAAGCGCGAAATCATCGCGCTTTCTTTTTTAGTAATATCTTCTATAAGGTCCACGTCTGCGAGGATAATGATATCTTGGATAATAATATGGATAAGGTTGATAATAATACGGATAACGATTTGGATAAATAGCGTTTCCTAAAAGACCACCTAAAAATCCTCCAATAAATGGATAACCAAATGCACCGAAACCGCCATATCCACCATACCCACCATATCCTCCATAATAATTAACCATATTTAACCTCCTTTTCTTTTGTAACATATGAAAGAAAAGGAATGATATCTAGGGAAAACGCCCAGTTACAATATCAATTAATGATGGATAGGATTGCTTCCTTCGCCTAATCGTTCGATAAAGGTTGCTAACGTTCTTACCATTACCCCAGTTCCACCTTTTGGACCTAAGTCATGAGCTTGATTTGCATCTGAGGTACCTGCAATATCTAAATGAATCCACGGTCTATTTTCTACAAATTCTCCGACAAAACCTCCAGCAAAAATCATATGTCCATCACTGCCAGGTGAATTATTTAAGTCAGCAACATCTGATTTTCGGATACGTTTTTTGTCTCGTTCAGTTAAAGGCATACCCCATACAAATTCTCCTGTTTCGATACTCGCCTCTATAAAAGCATCAAAAAAGGCTTCATTGTTTGTAAGAGACCCTGTTTTATCAAATCCTAATGCAGTAATAACACCGCCCGTTAAGGTTGCTACATCAATTAAGGAACTTGCCCCTTGTTGTTGAGCATACGTAATTGCATCGGCTAAAACGAGACGTCCTTCTGCATCAGTATTTAATATTTCAACAGTTTTCCCACTATAAGTAGTGATAACATCATCCGGTTTAAATGCTTCACCAGATATCATATTGTCAGTAGAACCGATAACTGCTACCACGTTTTTATTTGGTCGAATTTCTCCAATGATCTTCATTGCACCCAGAACAGCAGCGGCACCACCCATATCGCCTTTCATCCCAACCATACCTGTTTTTGTTTTAATGGAATAACCACCAGTATCGTAAGTGACACCTTTCCCAACTAAACCAATTGCATCTTCCCATTTTTCCGTTGCTTGGTATTTTAATGTAATAAGACGGGGTTCTTCTTTTGAACCCTTATTAACGCTCAAGATTCCTCCCATACCTAGCTCTTCTAACTGTGCTTTATCAAGAATTTCCACTTCAAAATCATATTGCTTTGCTAACTTTTCCGCATAATTAGCAAGATCTGTAGCAGTTAATAAATTTGGTGGTAAATTGACTAAATTACGTGCTTCATTGACTGCATCCGCATAAATTTTTCCTACTTCAAAACTAGCAGCAATTTCGTCAATATCAGCTTCTGTTACAAAGTGAACTGCATCCATATACAAATCAATTTCATTCGATGTTGTTTTGTAATTTGGCACCTGATAAAATCCTAAACTCGCTCCCTCAGCAAACAAATGAGCAATGTCGTTTTCATCAATTGGGCTTGCCGTGAATGACTCAAGCCAAATTGAATATTCACATGCTTTTAAAGTTCGGAGTTCCTTACCGACTAAACCAAAAGTTTCACGTAGTTGATTTTCAGTTAATGTTTTTGTGTCCCCTAAACCAACAAAAAGAACTCTTTTTAGTTGCGTATTTGTACCAATATAGGGGATTTTCGTCATTTTTTTACGGTCTGTATTAATATCTCCTGAGCGAATCCATTCTTCTAAGTTTTCGCCATAAAATGAAACGAACTTGCTCCATCCTTTTATATGGTCACAATTTTTTTGGACCCCTACGATTAGTAGTTCAGTGCTTATTTGATCAAATGATTTCGCTTCTTTCACAATTTTCATGCTATCCCTCCCGTAATTTTTATTATAATCGAATTTATTAATTTTTCGTATTTCTAACACTGTATTCATGGTTTTACTATTTATCGGTTATGCTATACTAGTTATTAGAAAAAGAAAGGTAGGGATGTTTATTTTGGCACTTTTTCAAAATACACCACTCATTTTATCTATCTTCTCTATACTATTTGCACAATTTGTTAAAGTTCCAATTCATTTTTTAGTAACTAAAAAACTAGATTGGTCTTTATTAACCTCAACTGGAGGTATGCCAAGTTCTCACTCAGCAGCTGTGACAAGTTTAGCTACTGCGGTCGGATTTGAAACAGGACTACATTCCCCTACCTTTGCTGTAGCTGCGATGTTTGCCAGTATTGTTATGTATGATGCTAGTGGAGTCCGTTATCAAGCAGGACAGCACGCTGTAATAATAAACCGTATGCGCAACGAACTTACCCTGTTTTTCCGTGAAGTGAAACATTGGCCAGAAAAAGATGAAAATGAAAAAATTCAAGAATTAAAAACATTGCTCGGTCATAAACCAAGCGAAGTATTTACAGGTGCTTTAACGGGTATTCTTATTTCTGTCATTTTTTATACTGTAATTATTTAATTTATATAAGCTAGCGAAAATAAAAAAAGTACAGCGACCTTAAATTCGTTGTACTTTTTCTATATGGTTATTATTTTATTAAAACATTCTATAGCCTGCTTTTCTTAAATAAATCATGACAAATCCAGCTACAATTGCTCCAGCAAAACCACCTGATAAGATTGAAATGTCAACAACTTGTAGAGCCGCAAGCTTTTCTAATAGTGCTGGAAAAGCAGTTCCCGCCTCAAAAATATAGTCTAGGAAGCTGACTTCATCAACAATAAATACCACGACGATTGGGTAAACAATTGCCATTAACCAAGTCATTCGAAGCAACATGTTCAGTAAGAAACCGATTCCAAAAAACATGACAAAGAAAAGTACGATTGATATGATTAATTGCACCAATGAAACTGATCCACTCATTATATGTATAACCTCCATTTTTCCTCTCATTAGTTTACATGATATACTAGGAGGTTTCAAATGACGGAATTAGGAATTCTATACATCGAAATTATCTATGAAAGAAAAGTTTATACGATGAATACTCAAATACATCCCCAGGGTTAATTCCTTCTACTTTGCTAAGTTGATGGTGTAATAATTCTTGGCTCGCCATCTCTTTTAACATGACAGAGATATCACGCTCGGTTACAATTTCTTCTACTGTGATCCACTTTGCATCAAACAATTCAGCTTCTTGTATAATAATTGGTTGATTTTCGTCTGTTTGTTTGCAACAAAAAATCGCCATATTATCACTGATTTCATTGCGAATAACACCTGTCCGTAGACCAATTAAACCTGTTACTTCACAATCAATGCCTGTTTCTTCTTTTACTTCCCGAACAACGGCTTCATCTGCTGTCTCTCCCATATTTACAAACCCTGCCGGCAAGGACCAAACACCTTTTAATCCACCATAAGTCTTATTCACTACTAGCCATTTTCCTTCACTATTCACAACTACTCCTGCAACCCCAAGCCATACTTTTCCACGGTCCTTTTTCATTAAAATCCCCCTTCATTTTGTTACCCAATGATGCATTTCTTTACTGTTATTTTACAATATCACTTCCCATAAATAAAAATGTCTTCCCTACTTTTATTTATTAGATTGGAGTAAAAAATTTGACAAAAAAAGTTATTTATGCTATAATTTACAAATAAATAATTAGGGTATATAATAAGATTCTCCTGGCCAGGGGAATCTTTTTTTCGTTTTAGGGGGATAAAATTGGAAAATAATCAATCGAGTGTAACTTCTTTAATGACCGCTTTTGGTCGAGCATACCACTTTCTAAATGACACACCAAAAATTTTTGAAGATTCGGTTGCAAAAGATTTAATTACTGATTTGGAATACACTGATATTAGCACGAACCTTATTAAAGCTGTACATTTACTAAATAGTGATATAGCATCTAAATACCAGCATCAACCCGAAGAATTGATTAAATGGTTTACCCAAGTGCAACTTTCACCAACGACTTTATCACGCTCTGCCTATTGTGAAAATGTACTTTTACATGAACTTACACTCGGCACAGAACAATATGTCATTCTCGGTGCGGGGTTAGATACCTTCTGCTTTAGACACCCAGAATTGCACGGACAGTTAGAAATATTCGAGGTCGATCATCCTGCCACACAACAGTTTAAAAAAACTCGATTGGAAAATGCAAACTATATGATCCCAAATAATTTACATTTTGTTTCGATGGATTTCACACAAGGCTTTGATATGCAAAGTTTACTGGACAATGGATTTAATAAAGAGAAAAAAACATTCTTTAGCTTACTCGGTGTTTCCTATTATTTAACAAAAGGTGAACTGGCTGAATTGTTTGAAAAATTACTTAGTATAGTGCCACCAGGAAGTTCAATTGTATTTGATTATGGAGATGAAGGTCTTTTTGAGGAAAAAGGATTGTACAATCGTGTCCAAAGCATGGTCCAAATTGCAGCTATGAATGGGGAACCAATGAAATCTTGCTTTGCTTATGATGAAATTGAGAAATTGTTAGAAGACTCAGGGTTACTTATTTACGAACATTTGTCACCAACATCCATTAATAAACAATACTTTCAAAACCGTAAAGACTATTTGACAGCATTCGAAACGATTCATTTTCTTCATGCGGTGAAAAAATATTGATTAAATTGCGGTCTGCTATTGTAGGCCGCATTTCTATATTCGGCTATATAGATACATAATTTTTCCTCTCAAGTCCAATAATAACTTTGAAGAAGGATTTATACTATTTTTTCGAGGGATATATATGAACAAATTGCACTATATATTCGCTATTCTAACATTCTTTGGATTTTGTATTTTGTGGCTTAGCTATGATACATCTTTCATTGAAGCTTTTGATCAAAACGTCTCTAACTTACTGTATGGCCTAGACTTCATAACACTGTTTCATTACTTAGGCGAAACAAAAGTCATTTTCTGTATTTCCTTCATTCTATTAATTTTTATTTGGATTAGAGTAGGGGATTTACAATTAACTCTCTTTGTTTTATTAACAGTCGGGTTTGGATATGGGCTATATCAATTTTTAAAACACCTAATAGAACGACCTCGTCCAGAAATTGCCGATCAATTATCTACCTATAGTTTTCCCTCTGGACATGCTGTTCACGGAATGTTGTATTTACTCACAATAGCTTATGTACTATCAAAAGTCGTTGCGTCAAAAAAAGCTAGTCGCATAGTTTGGAGCATATGCATCATTCTTTTTATTTTAATCGGCACATCACGCATCACAGAAGGGCGACACTATGCATCTGATGTTTTAGCTGGATGGATGCTTGGATATAGCTGGTTTATGATTTGTGTTTGGTGGTACGAACATGGCCATCGTAAAAAAATAAAAAACAAAACGCATTGAGAAGTTTAGAAACTCAATGCGTTTTTTGATTTATACAATCAATTATTCACAAACTTCAGGCGTACCTTCAACTTTAGCCGTTCTAAACGACGTTCCACACCCACATGAAGCAATGGCGTTTGGATTGTCAATGGTAAATTAGAAGAAGTATACTATTAATCCAAAATGTTATTAAATCAACGTTTTCCGCTTAAAAATTGGATTAATAATTGTAAAATGGGTTATAAATACACAACTTAGATGATTAGTAATATCACCAACATTATATAATCCAAACCATCTATAAAGCAACTACTAAATCAAATTAATTTCTATTTAATTCCATACGTTCGATTCTCCATTATTCTCTCAAGTATGCGGTATCTATCTACCTATACCCTAAAACATTATTGAATTAAATGGAATTAAAAACAAATTCATAGAATCCAATTTTAAGGTAATTTTCTTTTGTTCCAACACTTGTATCATAATCTTTTATAACCATTGAAATTAATTAAATTTCAGCAATAAAAAAACACGCTCAAACTGAACGTGAATAATTTTTATCAATATTATTTTATCTCAAGGCATTAAAAAGGACTATTCTAAAATTATTAGATGGTATAAAAATTTATTCAACACTAAAAGTTAATTTAAATTCTTCTGCATCAATATATTGCCATAGACTTCCGTATAGAGTAAATGTATTCGTTGTAGTAGTTAATCCTTTATAAATAACATCACCTGTTACTTCTTGACCTGCTCTTAAATAATCTATATCCCAAAAAGTATCGTCTTGATCTAAAAATTTCAAGGTATTCTTACCATCATAAATCTCCCAAGTACTTGTCATAATATCACCTTTATCTGAAACAGTAGAATTATTTTTTAATGTTATATTTAACTTTATGCCACCGGATGTAGCTTCGTAAGAGTTTATTCTTAAAGACATACCATTTTTAGCAGTATGAGTATATGGTAAATCTGATTTCTTGATTAAATCCTTTTGAGGAGTCTCTTTAGGATTCAACTGTTTTTCTAAATTTTTTATTTTAGTTTTTAGTTCACCTAGCTCTGTTTCCAAACTCTTTATCTTTTTGTCCTTTTCCGTTATTTGAGTTTTAAGTTTTTTTATTTCCCCATCTTTCTTTATATTCGAACCTGATAACTCATTAACCTGTTTCTTCAATTTCTCAATATTACTTGAATTTGACGATGAAGCAGCATTGGTATAATTATTAGTAGCACTAAATACTAATAAAAATGCTGTTAAACTAGTTAAAATAATTTTTACAATTTTATCCAAAACAGTACCCTCCCTCTTTTTATAAATATTACCATTTAAGTTATATTCTTTCAAATGTTTATAATAAAGCTTCTTTCATATGAATTTTTCATAGTATAAAAGTTAAGTAAAATAAAAAGAGTGAGCAAATGCCCACCCTCTATAATTATTATGTTATATGTTTCATTCTGTTAATTCTGCTGAATAAAAAACAGGTAATTATTTAGTCATCAGTTTGTACAGTTTTAATAATTTTTCTTTACTCATTTGTTTAAAGTAATTGTCAAAAAATTCTTCTATTACCTTTCTATGTTCATCTGGTATTATGACTTTAACTGTCCCCATCTACATTACCTCAATCGTTATTTTGTTTTAATCCATTAGTTTTAATATAATGTATAACCATTTCACAATAAATTTCTCTTAGTCTTGATAATTTTTCTTCTTGTTCTTCTTTACTAATTTTAATATAAGTAATTTCTTTTACTTTAATTTCAGCTTTTGCTCTCATTGCATATTGACCTTTCATTAACAGTATAGTTATTTTCGTTAAGTTTTCGGATTAATAATTTTCGAAAATATTCATTCAAATCATATCTACCTAAATAAGCTGTTTTACTCATTCTCTCACCTACAATAATTTACTTTATGATATTGTACACTTTTAACTAATAATTATAAGTAAAGAAGGGTTATGTAAAATTAGGTAAAAAAGTTAAGTAAAAAAGAAAAGGTACGGAACAATCCCGAACCCTTTCATGTATGTATTACTTTATAAACTTATCATAAAATCGTTTAAACATTGTAAATGCTTGTTGACGTGTTAAAGCAGCAGTTGGATTATCACCATTTGTTAATTCATTTTCAATTGCCCATTTAGATGATTCCGTGTGAGATTCACCTACACTAGAAGTTGAATATAAATCGGCTTTATTATTTACATTTGACTTTAGTAGTACAATCTCATTATTTAACTCATTGATTTTAGATAATAACTCCTTATACTGTGACAATGTTAATTCATCTCCATTCACCTTAACCTTATTAAAACTGTCTGTTGCATAACCTTTATAATTATATTGTAAGTGAGGACTGTCTAGGAATGTTTCATCTCTCCACTCACCATCATTATCCCAATCTCCACCCCATGTGAATCCTAAAGACTTTGCATAGTTAATAGCACTCATAACATCTTTACGAATATAAGAATTGATTGACCAAGTTGCTTCCCCTTTTGAGTTTACTGGAACAAAGTCTAATGCTTGACCAACTAAATGATAAGACATCATTGTTTTTGAAGCACCTTTAGCAACATTCTCAGCTTGTTTCTCTTTAGTTCGAATCGTTTCGTATATCAGTATTTGAATCTGGTTATCAATACAATATTGATACCATTTATACGCAGCAATTTTCGTATGGTCTGCCAATTTATTCAAATTATTACGGTTACGATCATCATATATCATTTTGAATGTCATTATTTATCACCTGATTTATCTAGTGCAGTTGATTTGGCAAAATAGAAGGCAATTACAGTTAATATCACATTTTGAATAAAATCTGTGTCTAATACATCTTTGAGTGATAATACAGTAAATAGAAGCACTATAATAAATGCAATAATTTTTCGCACCTCAATAAGTGCTGAGAGTTTAGATTTCATATTGATCCTCCATTCACTAAGACTAATCCTAACAATGCCATCACAATTGCCCCGATTATTAAACGTAATATCCATGTTGTATTATTTTTGATGCTTTCCATATCGTCTTTCATGTCTTTAATTCCTGCCTCTGCAACTGCCATTCGTGTGTTTAAATTTGCTACATCTCCTTCTAACTTTGATATGCGTTGTTTATCGTCCATGCGATTTCACCTCTCAAAAGTTAATATAAAAACCTTCCATAATTAAATACGGAAGGCTATTTTATGTATTATTTAATAATTATGAAAAAGTTTGTGAAATTTGACATGCTCTAAATCCTTTATTATCAATACTTTTAAATTTCATTTCACAATCTATTTTCCATTAAAATTTGTATTTTATTAGACTACAATCTTTTTACTGCAAATCTACCCGTAATATCTTGTTGTGATAACTTTTCTAATTGTTCTTGAGTAACTACATCCACACCTTTATTTAACCAATCTTCATCACTAGGGGATGTACCTACAGGTTTCCATTCGGAAGTTGTTGCGTCAAAGTAGACATATGATGCGTCAGATTTGATAAATATTCTCTTAATTGGTGACAAATCAATTACATCATTGTATATTTCTAGTTCATCAATTTGACCATTGAAGAATGAAGTATTGTCACTTTTTTTACCTAATAGAAGGTTTAGAGAGCCAACACTACTGTCTAAATAGGTTGCAGTAGTTTTATATTCTGCAACACTCATATTATCAACATACAATTTTACTCCATTAACATTAGTAGTTCCATCATAAGTTATCAAAATATCATGCCACTGACCATCACATACATCTGTTATACTAGTTGGTGTATCTGAAAACAGGTAATTTGTTCCATTAGCCATTGTAAACGCTAATTTTCCACTATTGAGAACAACTATTCTTATTCCTGCTTGATTGGTTGCACCATTCTGATTGTTTAAAACATGAGTAGTTGATGACGGTTTACTTTGAGATTTTATTTTAAGTCTAATGCTTTTTTTACCATTTGGTATCACAGCATTATTAAATTGAACAAAATCATCTACACCATCAAAACTTAAAGCATTACCACTAATACCAACTACTCTCGTTGCACCCGTTACTGTTCCTATAGCAGTACCTTTACTATCTAATACATTCCCGCTTACTTCATCAAATTTAAACCAATGCACACCACATTTATCCATATTCTTTTGGGTTTTATATGCTTCAATTACACTTGATGTCATATTTTCACTCCTTCTTACGTCACATCATGATTCTTAAGTGACGTTAATATTGATTACTTACATTCTTTAAAAGATTACTTTTATCGGAAGTTTCTAACTCGCTGCATCTACATAATTGATCGTGTACGTACCACTGTTATTAAATGTAAATGTCATTTCACCTGTTGCTTCGTCATATGTCCAGTTGACATCATTTGCAGATTCATTTTTACCGTACATTGAAACGCTTAATGAAATCTTGTCATTTTTTGCATCGTCTAAATATGTTGGTCTTTCAATGTAATAAGCAAAACGAATAAAATTACTATCATTTCGTGCAATATCTAGTTCTGCACTTGTCAATGTGTCAGTAATGGATTTTGGCATACCTTTACTTGCAAAATCAACTTTATCATTTACGTTCACAACAACCCATGAAGTACCGTCCCATGCCTTAAATGTTATTCCGCTATCAAATGATACTGCTATTAGACTCTTACCATTACCGATAACTTGAGTAATAAATGCAATTAAGTCTAGCCATTCCACACCCATCAAACTAATATCACCATTTGCTATTGATACACCGTTTGTATCTTGTAGACCTTTAATTGTTACTTTTGATCCATCTACATCGATTGTTGCATCAACACCAAACTCTATAAATTTACTAAAATCAATTTCATCACTTTCAAAATAATCTGGCACAACTTCAACTAGAGCGTATTCCCATGTATCTCTAATTCTCATAAATCCGTCATATATAATACTATCGTCTGAATCGAAGTTACTTGCATCAGCATTGTTGTAATCGCATGTGTAATGCACGATTCCTGTTGTATTGCCTGTGTATTGCAGTACACTTGCTGCAACTTCTTCTATTTTTAATGGAGAACTAAGTTGAATTGTATGCGTATATGGTGCAGTGACATTTAGCTTTGACGTGGATTTAACCGATCCGCTAACACTGATATTTGCAATATTAGCAACTTTGTTGATTAACTCTTGTAAAGTATTGTACGAGTAAGCAACGACACCTTTATTAGTTAAATTGTTTGCAAACGTTACTTTAAGTTGCTGTAACTTTGTCGCCATATCGCTAAATGTATCGCTATTATTTAATGGATTTCCAATAGCACTAGCGATACTTTGTTTTCCGCTATTGGCATACGTAAAAAGTTCTGCAAGTGCATCTTCCACAGTTGTAGCAGTAAATAAGTTTCCGCTATCTGTAATTGGTGTCTCAGCAGCATTTTGTTTTTCGTATCGTGATTTTGGTAAAATTCCTGTTGTTTCTGTTTCAAGATTGATTGGATTTGTTGAAAAGTCTCGTACTTCTCCACCTTTAAACTCTCCGGCAAATCCCCACGTAGAACCATTATAAATATAAATTGTGGAAGAACCGTCTTTCGTTTCATCTGCTAACACAATGACCATATCTTGAGCGGACATATCTGTTAAGGTTAATAAATCTGCATGAGTATCAACAGATGTACTAAAGTTACCAATACTTGTTAATGCGTTTAATTGTTGTTGGATATTGCCTGTTACACCTTGTAGCGAGTTTATTTCAATGATTGTTGCAAGCAATCCATCTAGTGTTTTTACAGTTAATTTACCACCGATATTTTTAATCGTGCTGTCATCCACAAAATCAACTAAATATCCACTCGTACCACTAGCCGACATTTTCACTTTTTCATCTGCGGAAGACACTGGGTTGCTTTCTAATGCCACAATCCGTGACGAGTGACTAGCAATTTCCGTTGCGTTTGCATCGATTTGCGACCTTTGTGCAGGCGATACAAATACTTTAGTCGATGTCTCAATCACGCTATTTGCACTAATTGGACCTCCTGTGCCACCGCCATAACTACCATCATCCACAACCCATTTGTTATCAATCGGATTCCATAACTGCGGAATAGGTGAACCAAGCGCATCGCGTAATAGCTTAGTTTGTGCAAAATCTACATCGTTTGCAGTAATAAAACTACCGTCTGTTGTTTGTACTGCGAACATTTGTAAATCTAGGTTGAAATACTGTGGTACGTCACTACCGAGCATATCTCGGATTAATTTTGTTTGTGTAAAATTTGTCATACTCTCACTCCTTTTTGCATAATAAAAACCCTCCACGATTGTGGAAGGTTACTCTACTAATCTCATTTTTCGAAAGTTTAATGGGAATGGGGTGGATTTCATTTTTGCACGTATTACCTTAATGAAATACGGGTATGATTCATTTTCGTCGATTCCCCAAATTGTATTGAAATTCCAATTTTCGAATGTTGCTTGTTGTTTCATTTCGTGTGTGCTTCTAGATTCACCTTTACCATTATCCGTATGTGTAAATCCAACAACTTCCCTGTCATAATAAGAATTAACAACTATTACATCATTACTATTTGTACTAACAGGACCGCTTATCAATCCACCCACCCATAAAGACATCAATTGTTGCTGTTGTTCGTCAGGATTATCCAATTTCCAATTTACTTTACCTGCGTAATAGCAATTAGTAATCGTACCTAATCGAAAATTCCCAATAAAGCCTGCCACAGATAAATTGTATTTCCTAGATAAATCACGTCCGCTTGTAACTTCGCACAATGAATAACAATTTTTAACAGCTTGGGTACGTGCCACACCAATAAAACCACCAACACTGTTAGCTCGATTTCCAATGTTAACAATGCCGGAAGTATAACATGATTCAACTATATCACCGTATAATCGCCCACATAACGCTCCTGCGTATAAATTTACATACGGATGTTGGTCTGGCATGTCAGGCAAATGAATATAAACGTTTTCTAAATAAATATTTTTTAAGAATATCTCCCTATAAACACCAAACTCTCCAACAGCACCAAATAAACCAATAAATAAGTTAGTTAAAGATACCGTTGTATCAAACGGTGGTAATGCAATAATTTTTAAGTTAGTTATCTCATGTCTACCACCATCATATCCACCAAGGAATGGGTTAATATGGTCACCTATCGGAATCCAATTACCATAAGAGATTAAATTTACATCCTTTACTTGTTTATAGTATGCGCTCATGTTATGTCTTACAGCGTTTAGGTCTTGTGCATCCTCCACAAGGTAAGGATTTTCTTTTGTACCATCGCCACCACCAAAATGTCCATTCGCCATACTACGTCACCTCGTTATAGCAAACAACTTGTGCGCTAACCATTGCATTTGGATAACTTGATACATCTCCACTAGCTAACACCCGTATACCTCTAGCTTTCAGCGTTGTTTCATCTCTATACGGTGTTGCAACTAAATCGATGTTTGTCACAGCATCAATACTTGTAATACTTGTTACAATGGATTCTATTTCATCATATCCATCTTCATTTTCAAATTCGAATATGATTTCATAGGCTAACATAGCTGTTGCAAACTCAAGAGAATAACCTTTTTTTGGTTGAGCACCTGTTTTTTTATAAACGAATTCAACTTCTGCTTTCGGATTATCAGCCGTTAAAACAATTTCATAATAATCATCGTAATATTCACCAATAAACTCATACCCATCTATTTTTGGAGCGTAGATATAAGCCGGATTAGTTGTTGGCTTTGTGAATTTATGTTCCTTGATTGTGATAACAACACCGTTTTCATCTTTACATTTAATCGTGATAAGTCCATCGATTTCTACAAATTCGATGTCAACACCATACGCTTCGATAATTGTTGAATCTACTAACGCAGTATTATCAATTAAATCTATAAAAGGTATGGATGTTACAACAATCGTTATTCCTGCATATCCTCCCTCATTATAAGGAACATAACCCCAGTTATCTAAACCGAGTGCATCTTCTTCCTCGTACCAATCGGTATACAAGTTACCTCGATAAAGATACGTATCTAACATAGTTAGATAATAACCGTTAAAATCTTCTTTCAAGTTTGCAAACACATCAAATAGTGCTTTCCCTGTTAAGTGCTTTATCGTTGGCTTTACCGCTATGTTTTGGTCGTTAATGTAATCGATAATCGATTGTTTAGGTACGCTTACATCACCAAGCGATAACACGTCTAAATCACCTAATCGAAATTCTGATAAGTAATCATTTTCTGGAATAGCGGTATTTTTAACCGTTACTAAATACGTATGTGTCGTGTCGCCATCCACAATAGATATTTTAATGGTGCCTGTTGCTTTTTTCGGATACTCCCCATCAATTACCAGTAATCCATCTGCATTAAATTTATCGCTGTTGTACGTAACATCGTCAATGATTGCTGTGATATTGCTTTTGTATTCTTTTTTGACCTTTATTCTTATTCCATTTACTTTGCCGTCAACTTCTAGTGTCGCTCCTGTTTCGGTGTCTAATCCTTCAAGCGATAAACAATCGTTTTCTCCTACCTTTAATTCATCGAGATATGGAATAAACGGTATATCTGATTCAACTTTAAGACCAATCGCAACAAATATCGAATCCTCTGCCCTCACAGGACTATCCGCTAAATAAGACCAATCATAAAAGCTAACTACTAGAGTGACATAATCGTTATTTTTAAGCGGTACTTTTGTTTGTAATTGTGCTGCGGTTAGTTCTTCCGCAGTTGTTGTATAATTACCGTTTCCGTCACTTTTCGAATGAATTAACGTTAATTTTAAATGCGTCCATGATGGTTTTAGTTTCGCTAATATGCCTGTTAATTGCTTGTCTGTACTGTGCGTTGATAATGGCTCAATTTTATCAATTTCACCTTTTAAAAACTTCAATGCTTGTTCCGTTTCATCCGATGCTAATTCTAAACATTCTACATCACCGATTTTAAACGATTCTAAATAACGATTTAATTCGTCTAATTCTTCTTTTTCCTCATCTTCTTTCAAATAATCGGTAATATCACGCGGCACACGACCAATATTGACGTGGACATTTGCTTTTTGAAACGGATCATACTCTATATAAATAATTCGGCTATAAAAATCTAAATCTAGTACATTCGCATAAACGTGTACATCATCCCCGATTTTCGCACCGACAAGATTTTCATATCCTTCCAAATGCGCCAAATCGACTATATCCACTTCATAGCTTGGGATAGGATAACCTTCGTTTTCATCCACAACAGTTAAGTCATATTCTTCACGAATATCGATTAAATTTTCCCCGACTTTAAATTCAACGTTGGTACTCATTCCAAGATTATTACCACGTTTAGCAACTAAACTAATCGTGAATTTATGCCAAATAATTTCAAGACCGAATAAATTTGCTACGTCAATAATTCGTTTGCGAATACTATCGTTTTCTCCTGCTTTATAATACTTAATTTCCGTTTCCGCAATCGTGCCAATCGTAAACCAATCTCCAAGAGGTGCTAACATCGATTCAATCATACCGCGAGCAGTATCTTCAAATTCGGTTAATTCACTGTTATATGCGTTGTTTAATCGGTATGATACATGCTCGCAATTAACTGTGTAATGTCGACTTAAATTCCGAGAGATACGAAATACTTGGAAGTAATCGCCATCTACTTCCACAACATTACCCATTAAATTTTTAGTCGTTGCATCGTAAATCGTGTCAAACTTAAATGTATACCCACCGTTTATTTGCTCCGAAACTAATGGATTTAAAACATTTTCAATTGTTCCTTTTTCATTGAATGAATAGTCTAAGATTTTTAAAGCAATTGTCATGTACCCACCACTTTCATTGTAGGTTTACATAAAAATTCGAGTGTTATTTCGTTACTCCATTTCCTTCTCAATTCATCCACAGTGATTGAAGAAATCGAAATTGCTTCATAATAATAATTCGAATCATCGTCAAAAATGAGTTGTGACCAATTTTCAGTGGTCAACCATGTATCTAATTCTCGACCTACTTCAAATATAGATTTTCCATTCGGTATTTCGATTAAGCACTCGATAGGCAATGTAAATGGTTGTTTCGAATTATCGGACAACAAAATAACATTATCTGAATGTGGAATAGAAACGTATGAGTGCTTTCGTTCTGCTACTAATATTCGATTTGATTTAATTGATTTGATATATTTATTCTTACTATGTACACTGTTAAACGTAAACCCACTCACCATCGACCACCTCCACGATTCTTAGATTGTTGTAAGTTATATAATTCTTTTGCGATTTTCTTAATGTCGGCTTCTTCACGGACTACTAAACTAGCGACATTGATGTTGATGTCTCCACCTAACATTTGTTGCGTTCTGTCGTTCGGATGCACTTTCGCACCTGTTGGCATTTCAACTAATTCGGGACCTTTTTCTCCGACAATTGCCATACCGCCTTTGAAGTAATTCGTACCCTTCGCCAACATCGGAATTTCAGGAATATTAATACCTTTTCCACCAACACTCGGAACCCAATCAGGTACTTTTAATTTATTGATTCCACGAATAAATTGATTAATTAAGCCAATCACACTATTGATAGGTTTCTTGATTACATCCTTCAACCCTGACCAAATTGACGATATTTTATCCTTAATATTTTGAAAGGTTTTAACAATACCATCTCTGAAATTATTGAATTTATTTACTGCTCCATCCACAATATTTGAGATAATATTCGACAAAAATTCTTTGATATTTGAAAACACCTGTGATGTCACTTGCTTAATTTTATCCCAGTTATTAACTACTAATTTAACGAGTACTCCAAAGAGACCTGTTGTAAAGAATGTTAGTAGCTCATCTCCCCATTTACTAAAGAAATCCTTAATACCATTCCACACGTTAAATGTTATATTCTTGACATTTTCATAAGCACTTGATAAAAAATCAGATATAGATGATATTACAGACATAAATACCTGCTTTATGCCTTCCCACAATGATTTGAAAAATTCACTGATAGGCTCCCAATTCTTAAATATTAATGCAGCTAATGCGATAAAACCTACAACTGCTCCAACTGCAATAGCGATTGGGGCTGAAATTGCTCCAAATGCCGTACCTAATAATGGCATAAGTGTCATTATTCCATTTATAACGGGTGCTAATAATGCAATCGCTCCTGCAATCCCTGCAATAGCACCTACTACAATTGTAATCGTTCGTGCGAGTTCGGGATTATTATTCATCCATTCGATTATACTTGCAACAAAACCCATAACTGCGGATGTTACTGGTGCTAATGTTTCGGCAAATTTACCCGTTTGTAATTCTAACTCTGCTTGCGCTAATTGATTTTCATATAAAGCACCATTCATTTCCTTATATGAATCTAGGAATGATTTCGCACCTGTGTTTGACAAGGTTTCTAGTACAAAATCCATTTCTGTACCATTTTTCTTTGCTTTGGCTAACCCATCATTAAAAGTGTCTAAATTCATTCCACTACGTTCTAAATACTCACCAAACGAACCTATAGCTTCACCCGTTGCCAATGTTTCTTGTAACCCATCAGCTAAACCTTCGAGCTTTAACGTATCTGAAAACTGAATAGCAGCACCCGTTAAATGTTCCATTGTTTGTGCTAGTTGCGATTGATCCATATCAACGTTCGCTAAGTTATTAATCGCTTCAACCGCACTATCCATCTCACCAGTAATCGCTACAGATTCTTGTAAAATTTTATCAATCGCACCACTCGAATTATCAAACCCTGTATTCGCTAACACTGCGTTCATTTTGGCTAAATCTCCTGCGGTTTCTTGACCTGCTACCGCCAAACCACCTAATGCAGCTACACCTACTGCGGCACCGCTTGCAATACTGTCTCCGATTTCTTTACCAACTTGTTTTGCTTCTGAACCAAGTGATTTTAATTCAGACTTCATTTTATCGATTCCACTTGTATCTGCTTTTACATCAATTTTTGCTTGTACTGTATCGGCTTGCTTTTTAAATGCTTCTAACTTGCCTTGTGTGATTTCAATTTCACGCTTAAATTCTCGATAAGCAGTAGCATCAATTTCACCATTGGCAAATTGTCGATCCACTTCTGCTTGTGCTTGTTTTAACGCATCTAATCGTGTAGATGTCTGATTAATCGCATCTTGCAATACTTCAAATTTTTGACTAAGTAATGTCGTATTACCTTCATCAAATTTTAACGCCCTATTAATTTGACTGAGTTCTTTTGCGGTATTTGACGATGCTTTATCTACGTCTTTTAGTGCTTTTTGAAATGGCTTAGAGTCACCCTCAATAGTAAGAGTGATACCTTTGATATTTTTTGACAATATATCTCACCAACTTTCTTTAAAAAAATAAAAAGCACCTACTAATTTAGTAAGTGCTAGGATAAAAATGCATCAATATCAGATTGTGTAGCCATTCTTGCTTTCGGTTCTTTTTCTTCATGTAAATCAATATAAGCATCAATATAATCAATGCAATCACCATAAGACATTTCTTCTAAATCGTTTGTTGTCAATTTACACTTGTAACACAGTGCAATAAATTCTTCAGTGGTAGGTAAATCATCCTCTGATAATGGCGTACTTGATATTGATGCACTATTTACTTTTTTTGTGATGAGTCTAACATAACCGTTAATAATTCCAATACCACTGGTAATGTATCTGATAGTGGAATCGACACAAATTGTTCTTCCCATTCCAATGGAGATGGAATTGTTTTATCTGCTGTTTTTGCAAATAGCCATAACAAGTCACTAAAGAGTTCAAAATCAATTTGTGCTATTGTCTCATCATCTGCTTTTAATTCACCGTTCACTATGTATTGATCTAACTTCTTCAATCGAAATATGTCGGCAATAAAGTCTCGTCTAAATTGCATTTTGTATCTACGTAAACAAGATGCATTTACTTTTAAAGATACTTCCTTCCCATCAATAATCACTACTTTTTCCATTTGATTACGCTCCTGCTACTGTTTTTTCATGAATTGTTGTATTCCAAGCATCGTATACAGTTGCATCTACTTCAACACTTGTTTGTGCTTTAATCATGTAATCAGTTGGACGAGGACGAGCATTAAATGTTAATTGACTTGTTTGCGGTTCTACTGTAGCAGATTTTGTTTGTGAAGCAATTGTAGGACGAGTAGCAGTACAGTAATATAAAACTGCTCTACGTGCTTTAACATCACCGTTAATTTCAAATGTTAATGCAAACTTTTTACTTTTTGCTTCAGATGATTCATATAGAACTCCATTTGACAATTCTTCACCTAGTACGTCAACTAGAAACGATTCAGGTAAATCAGCAATTTCTAATTCCCCATCATAACCGTTGTTGATTTCTGCTGACCAGTAGGTAATATCGTCTGCATGAAACTCTGTTAATTCGCCATTAGGTGCAATTGAAATACTAACACCACCTGCTAATGGCTTAGGTGTATCATATGTAATATTTCCTGCCGTTTCTGTAATCACTGCATAGTGTACATTTTTCAATCCATACTTAATTTTATTTGACATTATAAAGTCACCTCATATGTTATTTTGTAAATTTTTTCTTCATTGATAAAAACACTCGAATAATCAAAAGGTAACTCATTGTCTTTCAACAACTGTTTCAATTGATTTTCGAGTGTTATATCTTTCTTTTTTGTATAAAGTTCAATGTCTACATTCGTAAACTCTTGATATGTAGTATTATCTGCATTAAAATTATCGCTTCCTGTGACCAAGTAACAAATGAATGGAGGAGTTTGAGGATCATTAAAATGAGAGTATGTGACAGGAATATTTAATGTTTCTAATGCTTGTGCTAATTCTTGTAATATCATTGTCTGATTACCTCCTCAACCTTCCTTGCAAATTCATCAATCATTTGTTTTTCCACTGGTGCAATATGTGGTTGTCCTTCTACTCGACCTGTACCATTAGCTTTAACGTGAGATTTTTCAAGTAGATGAGTCAATTGATAATCGGTTTTATTATGTACAATCCATTTACCATTCACCTTTTTAGCTCTCCAACCTTTAGCATAAGAGCCTGTCAATTTCGGTGAATTAAGTTTAAGTTTCTTTACTCCATCTTTTGCAACTTGTTCAGCGACCACTTCTATTTCTTCTGCTACTTCTTCCACATATTCCGCTAACTGTTTGTTAATTTCTCTCGCTAAGTCACTGATATTAATTGCCACCGACTCTCACCTCACAATATAATTCAATATTCTCGCCTTTCTCGTAAGTACGATAGATTAAATAAGTTTTATTGTTGTAGATGAGTTCTTTTTCATTGTCATAATCACTAACACGGATTACAAACTGATATTCAGGTTTAATTCCTGTTTGACCTGCGTTAAAAAATTCTGATTGGGCAATACTTTTTTTATTTGCAAATACTTCTCGATTAGATTTCACTTCAATTTCCTGCAATAAATCATCTTTTGTAATGGTCACATTAACTAGCGAAATCACATCTTTAAACATCGTCACTGTAATCACCTGCTAATGATAAGTGATTTTTTAACGAATCATAGGAACGTCCATATTTCTCACTATCCGCATTCTCTAAGCCAAAATGGGATTTACAATATGTAATGACTGCACGTAAAATTAGCGGATCATCATTAGTAAAATTAATGACACCACTTAAAAATAAATCTGCTAATGCACCATCAATTAAATCTTGTATCTCATCATCAAATGCATTATTACTAATCCGTAATGCTTTCTTGACTTTTTGTAGCATTATTATCACTCGCTTTCTTTTTACGTGTAGCTTTCTTTGGTTTTGTTAATGTCTCCACTTCCTCATTTACTTGAATAATTCCAAGTTGTTGCAGTAATATTACTCGTTCATAATCATCACAAATATAAAAAGAATCAGGCATGTAATACACGCCCGACTCCTTATCACAAAAATATTTAATTACTTTATGTTTCATAGGTATCACCTAATTAAACTTGTGGAGCTAAGATTGAGAATGCTTTCTCATGCGTTACATTACCGTCAACAATTGTGTATGCTGAGAATCCTGTTTTACGTGCTTTTAAATCACGCTCAGATTCAACGCCAATTGATTGATTAGTATTTACTGCATAACCTTTTGCATTACCAATGATAATTGTACCGTCTGGAATAGCCGAATCCACTTTAACAGGGAATCCTAACGCACGACCTACTCCACCTGTCACTACGTCACTAATGAATAACGGTCTTCCATTCCCATCTACAACATTACCCAAAACATTCCACACAGTTGAGTTAGATGCATAAATCGCTGTACCTGTAATATGTTTAGCACCAATTTTAGATACCGCATTTGTTAAGTCACTATAAACTAATCCTGCCGTCGCATCGTAAGTAGATTGTTGAGAAGTCACACCTGCTAATGCTGTTAATACTCCTGTCATCTCTTTTACTCCATTACCGCTAATGGATTGTCTTCCAAGTTCTGTACCCACACGCTCAACAATTTCACCTTTTAAGTACTCAAGAAATGCAGGAATTGACATAGCATCTAATTTAAATGATACCTCAATGTACTTAGATACTTCTTTCGCACCTAATTGAACTTCAATAAATGTGTTTACTTCTGTTTCAGTCGCTTCTGATTCTAAATAGCTTTTTGCATCACCTGATACAATTGCTGAATGTTTCGGTAAAGATAGGAAGCCTTTTACTTGTAATTTTTTCGCATCAGCATAGAAAGGTGATTGTGCTTCAATTTCTGTAATGATTTCATTTAAAGTTGTTGTTGGAATTACTACACCTGTATTTGCAGTTGTATGATTATTCATCTCTACAAATACTGCATTTTCTTGAGTTGTTAGTTCTTGCCCCATGAATGTTTTCGCAAATGCATTAACATATAAAGTTTCATTGCTCATTTCTTGTACGTTTTCTAATTTTGTCATAACTGTTAGGTCTCCTTTGTTTTCAATCGATTTATTTTCTAATTCAAATGTTTGAGTTTGTTCTTTTAAAGCATTTAAGTTAGCCATTTCTAATTTAACTGCTTCAAATTGCGCATCTAATGATTCAATTTTTTTCATTTTCGCTTGAGCATCTTCTAATAATCCTGCATTGATTAATTCCTCTGATTCCTGTACTAATGCGTTACGTTGTTCTGTATAATTTTCAAATGTCATGATTATTTAATCTCCTTTAATTTTAATAGTTGTAGTTGTGCCTGTAATTTTGGCAATAAAAAATCCACTTCATTTGATTGAAGTGAATCTACTTTATTTTTATTAAATTGTTCAATTAACTTTTCAGGTAACATTGCTACTTGATATGTACTGGCTACTAACTGTAGATTGGATTGTTGTTTATCACTAAACATAATTTCATCAATAAAACCTAATTCCAATGCCTTTTGTGGACTCAACCAAGTTTCGTTATTCATCATTTTTAATATCTCATCATGTGATAAACCTGTTTTAATAGTGTAGGCATTCGCAATTGTTTCATTCGCATTCTTTAATACTTCTGCTGTATGTTCCATTGTTCGATAATCACCTTGATTTTGAACACTAACATTATGTATCATCATTTGGGCAGTTGGTGACATTAATACTTTATCTCCAGCCATTGCAATAATTGAAGCTGAAGAACCTGCAAATGATGGAATTTTAGTTATCACTTCTCCATTATGTTCTTTAAGTGCTGTGTAAATTTCACTGCCCGAAAAGACGTTTCCACCACCTGAATTAATGACTATCTCTACATCTTCTCCACTATTTAATTGACCAATGACATCATTTGGACAAGTAGATTCTACCTCATAAAAGTCATATGCTTGTTTATGGTCATTACTAATAATTACACCTTTAATATCAATCTTTTTCATTTATTCACCTCCAATCAAGTAGCTTCTTTTGTTTGTTCAGATTGTTTTGCAGTATCTAAACGTAATAAATATTCATCACCATGCTCAACTGGATGCATATTTAAAATCAATCTAACCTCATTCGGATTCATAACTCCACGGTCTAACATTTGAACAAGTTGTAATTTTGTGGACATACTCGCAAATGATAGGTTTGAACCTTCAAATACTACCTTGTTACCAAATGAACGTTCTTTACGTGTAAATAATTTGCGTGTAAATTCATTTGAAAGTTGAATAATAATTGGTTCTACACTTGATTCATAGAAAGAAATCCATTCATTTTCACTATATGATGATTGGATAATCTTTTCGTTCACATTAAAGAATGAGTAAATACGATTTGTTGTCTCTTTCATCTGATCCGCATTTGGCATAAATGATTTCGGTTCAACTCGCTGTGCATCAACCTTGTTATCTACTGAAGCTGCACCTGCTAAATCGCTATCCATATTTAAGAATGAATCAACAAATTCCTTTGTACTTTTCTTCAAGTCTTCAGGTTTTAAGTTGGCATTGTATTTAAGTAGCCATTGGACAACATTACTATTTTTAATAGCCTTGATGATTCCATTATCAATCGTATGTACAACTTCCATCATCGTCTTGAGTGCTTCAAAATTACTATCCCCGAATATTTCATTCTCATTGAAATCTTGTCTCAAATGGATAATATCTTTATAAGCAAAGACAACACGTTTACCATTTTTCAAAGTAAACCTTAAAAATAATTCACCTATTCCATTTCGTAACGCCTCTACATTACTAGCAGTAATCGGATATAAACCAATTGGATAACCGTATTCATCACGATTAATGTAAATAAATGCATTATTATTTAACTCTAAATGGCTTACTGCTTTTTCTAATAATTGTTGCATTGACATTAATTCATTCGGTTCTTCTAATAAAAATTTCATGTACGGTTCAGGATTTACTTTTAGTCCTGTCTTATCTTCTCGGATATGTTTTGCCATTGTTTTAGATACCGCTTTTGCTTTAACACGAATAATGGATCGGATTAAATCACTTTGATAGATGTTTCCATTCCACATAAAAAAGCCATTATTGTCGTCTGTTATCATTTGATACTTTGAGACAGTAACCGCTTTTTGTTCTTCTTTATTTGATTTCCATAAATCGCTGAGTTTCAATTTCTCACCCCTTTCTTATCCAATCATGTTGAGGTAATCATTTTTCTTATCCATTAGAATTGTATAAGCACATAAATGACTAATTGTACCGTCTATTCGTTTACGTGGATCACGTCCTTTTACTGGTGCAATATTTCCATTAGTATCAACTTTGATTTCAGTATTTACAAGACACATCTTTGTTAAATTATTATTGTTATAATTAATCAAATTCGCTCTTAAATCTGCTTCAAAATTTTTCATTGGATCACTTAATGTGATAGCACCTTGTCGCACAGGTATCATTGCATCTCTACCTAGTTCACTTTTGAAATTATCTAGTGTCGAATCATCAACATGCCATCTGTCATATCCACACCATAAAATATAAATTCCATATTGCTCACGAATTTCAACTACCCAATCTAACACATCACGCATATCTATTTTATAATCGCCCGATGTTCTTAATAGTCCTTTGGTATGGAATGTTGAATAAGGCACTCCATCCTCTTTAGACCTTTCGAGTAACGTCATTGAAGGAAGCCAATACATTGAATGACTATAAATTGTATCATCATTTGGTTTCATTAATAATAAAGTTGCGGCTGTTAAATCTGTCGTTTCAGACCTATCGAATCCTAATATGCCATATTTAAAACCCATCTCTTTAATATTAAATGTCGCTTCATTATTAAGTGTTTCCCATGATAACCATGCTGTACTTGCAGATTGTTTAACATTAAAATCCTTCACTAATACAGTAGGTTTAAAGGATGCATCTACTTTCGCCTTTTCAACATATCCACGTAGTTCATCACGCTTCTTAATTACATCTAAAGCGGGATTTGCTTTAATCCAACAATCCTCAATTTCCCATTCATTGACATCATCTAATTCATAGATAAATGCAAGGAAATGTTCATCATTAATCTTTCCATCTAATACATCACACGCATAATCGTATTGAGAATCAAAGATATTATCTCGTACAAATCCATTGGTACTAATTGTTGTAATCAATGGTTGTTCTCGTGCTGATGTAGATTGCTTCATTAAATCGTAAATGTCACGATTTTTAATTGCTGCCAGTTCATCCACGCAAACGTAGTGACTATGAAGACCATCAAGGCTTTGAGTGGCACTTGCTAATGGTTGTAATTTACTAAATGTATTTGCAAAATATAAATCCGTCTTACGTTTCTTTAAATGACTACTTAACAATGGACTTTGCGAAACCATCTTTAACGCTTCTTCAAATCCCTTATAGGCTTGTTGAAGTTTAGTGGCTATAAAATAACACTCTGCTGAACCTTCACCATCTCCAATTAACATGAACAGACTTAATGCACTATTCTCAGTTGTTTTTCCGTTCTTTCTTCCACGCAAATCAAACACTTCGGTATACTTTCTGAATTTCGTTTCTTGATGTACAAATCCGAATGTTGCTTGTAATTTTGCCTTTTGAAATAACATCAATTGCATAGGCATCCCCATACTACTTCCTTGAGCAGTACAACAAAATGTTTCAATAAATTCAATCGGTTTGTTAGCTAACTCTAAATCAAATATGTATGGTTCCTTTGGATTATTAATATCATCTACTAATTTTTTATATTGCTGTTTAATCCTCTTACAAGCATTGATTTCTCCTGATTCAATCTTTTCATAGTATTCTAGTATGTAATTAGTCATCTACATCACTTGTGCTTTTCCAAAAACACTTGTAATGGATCAGGAGTATCATTGCTTTTATTATTAGTAGGTTCTTCCTTTGGGTATAATTCTGACAACTGTTTGTACAATGTGGAATATCGTTGGATTGTAGTGTTATACGTTTTGACAGCAGGATGTTCCCTTAAAATGGAATATGAACCTTGTGGCATTTCGTCTATTACACCTGTTTCATTAATTTCTTGTTTCAATTCATCTAATGTAACTGCCATAAAAGCCAATTCAATTATCAATTTATCTGCAATAGGTTGTTTATTTTTTGGTAAATTATTGTAGGTTCGTTTAAGTTTTGATAGCTCTTTTTTAATCAGTTTTTCTTTCTCTTCCTTTGTGTAAATCGCCATTCATTCCACTTCCTTTCATTTAATATTGGTTAAATAGTGGGGCTTACATTGAAAAAATCAGATGGAGGAAATTTAAGGTATCCCCACCGGTACTTATATCCTTTTAATTCAATTATTCAAAAGGGGGACTATTCACCTAGATAAATCAAGTTTCCATCCTCATCAAACATACATCCTTCAGGAACTCCATCATTCTTTTTAAAATGTTCTTGGTTGTGACACTTAACACAGACAACCTCAAGATTATTCCAATCTAAAGTAACATCTGGATTATTAATATTATCAATGTCAATCCATACTTTGTGATGAACTATTAATCCTGCTTCCCCACACCTCTCACACAACCCATGTTGAGACTTGAAATAAGCATCCCTCGTCTTCTTCCATGCTTTACTCTTATAAAACTTTTTCGCTAACGCTGTATGCTCTAATGTCAAATGGATCACCTACTTTTAAACATAATAAAAAGCCACATTCCAACAAGGAATATAGCTTTAATTTTACTCAACAATATAAGTAATACTTTTTGAACTCGGTAATATATAAGCATCATTATGCCTATCGAAACGGTGAGCATATGCTTCAATTTTATTTAATACTCTTACTTTTTTTAATCCGTTACTTTCACTAAATTGTTGAACGCTATTGGATATGACTAATACATTATTAGTTTCATTTAATAATATTCTTAGTTGTCTTACAGTGTATTCTTCGCCAACCGTTAATTCTGTTATTACTTCATCTTGATAATACATCATATGTACAAACACCTCCTCCCACACTACTAATTATAGTATGAAAAGGAATTATCTACCGTATTATTTTAATCTAATAATTGTTTAATCTCCGCTAACAATTGCTCACTCGACTTATCTTTATGTTTATCAACATCAATACCTTGCTTAATTAAATTCTCTTCAATTTTAGCCAACAATCGTTCTTGTTCCTTAATTAATTCGTCAATCTTATTTAATCTTTTCTGTTCCATAATTAATCCCTCCAATATTAATCAATATAAAAAGAGGACAGCCGATTCTAGCCATCCTCGATATATCCAATATGTAACATTTATAAATAAGTATTAAATATGATATGTATTAATTAGCATCTCGATATTTTAAAATAATCTTTTGTATAGTGCTAAAGTGCGCATTAAATTTTTTTGACATCTCAAGATACCAATCACACACTTCACCAAACTTTAAATCTGCCTGAACGTATTCAGTTAGCAATTGTTCAATTTCTTCTTTTGATAGATAATTTCTATCTTTCCCCATTTTTCTACGTCTTAAATTTTCGGCTCGTGAGACCAATTCGAGATTTGTAAAACGATTGTCAGATTGATCGTTATTTAGATGGTCTATTTCTAATCCTAATTTACCTTTATAATCGAATCCTTCGAGAGCAGCTAACATGATTAAATGATGTACCGACTCACTTTTAAATTCCCCATCATCATTTTTTACTGTTACATGCACATACCCGAATTTATTGGGATTGGCGACCTTCCAATCTTGTTTCTCCTTATCCCAAATACGTCCATTGCGTAAATCGGCAAGATATTTTGAGTAACCTTTGATTTCCTTTAGAGTGTCTAAATCTAATCCACTAATCAATTTTTTGTAAATACTGTTCATAATTTAACTCCTCCAATTTTTAATTTTTTCCTTTTATTTACTTGCTATGTAATCAATAATTTTCGTCAACATCTCTTCACTTATTTCAATCTCTGGCTTGTTAAACCACTGGCTAATCCACGCGGAGCTACAATTGCAAACCGATACAGAAGCTAAATCTTTTTGCTTAATGCGTTTTTTTCTCATCTCCCCTAACAATTGAATTCTTTCTTCGAAATTCATCTCATTTTCACCTCTTTTTCTTTCAATTTCGTTATTGCTATATGATTATTAATTTGGTATAATTTAAAATGGGATATTATAAATAATTTAAGTAAAAAATAATAAAAAATATAAAGTTAATCCTCCATGTTCCTTTAAAAGAGAAATGTCCTGCTACATTGTCGGCAACATAACAGGACTAAAGGAAATAAAAACTATACTATTGGAGGATGGGAATAATGGTAGATTGCTGTCCAATCACCTTCTATTCCCTATAGACTATTCTTATAAAACCTACTAAAACCATTGATTTTAAATGTTTTTAAATGGCTTTTTTCTATAATAAATTCCCTTGTACCGTAACATTATGATACTTTTTTATTGCGCTGTTTGCTTACTCGTAATTTTGCAGCCTCTCTCTCCGCATTTTCTGCACAACTTTTACATCTACGTTGACTATGATGTGTAGGTTCAAACTCTTCTTTACAATCCATACAATCCTTTAAGTTTAATAGATTATATTTTAAATTAGCGTAAATTTTATTACCGAACATATCCCACAGTAGTTGTTTATAAGGTGTCTTTGTAGTGTATAGATGTTTAACTAATACATCAACAACCTCATCAATCTTACCTAGTTTTAATAACTCTTTTTTCGTTGCACGAACGACATAAAGTTGATTTATTTTAACATCATTGCCTTTGAGTTCCTTTTTAATCTCTAGCCCTTTATATTTAGTTAATTCTTCATATGTATCAATAATTAATTGATTGGATTTTCTCTTGCTATTCGTCATCAATAACTTATAATCGAATGACCCACCTTTAAATGATAATTGTTTCACTTTAAAAATATCGAATAAGCGATTAACAGTACGATTGTTACGAGCCAATACCTGCTTTTGCTTCTTATCCTTCGCCTGAATAAAGAATGTTGGTAATTTTCTAGCCTTTAACTTATTTATTTTAACCTGTAAATCTTCAGGAAGCTCTGCCTCCCAAAGTGTTTTGGCATAATCTATATATTGATTATTGATGTAACACAACTGTTTTACTAGCTCTAAATCTTCATCAGTAATTTCATCTTGATTGAATATCTTAGTGATGTTATTACTAATTTCCCCGATATTTTTACTGAATGCTGCCTTTAATGAAGTGTAAATATTATCATTATTAATTTCTTTTGGGTCAGCAACTCCTAATTCATATTGAAGCGGAATCAAACCTTCTGTATGGACTTTAGCATTTTTAACGAACGTTGGATTCTCAACTATTAGTGCTTCATCTCCATCAAAATCACACATAATAATGAATGGAATCATGTCATGTATAGACACATAGCAACCATTAGTAGTGAACCAGTCCTTCGTTTTATCAGTGACAACATTGTCTCTTACCGTATGTTCATTGGCATTTAAGTGCGGTGAACGTAACACATCTAATTTATCCTCACCAGCATTGTAAAGTTTACAGCTCACCTGTTTATCCTCTAATAGTCCAGTAACCTCCAATCCAAATAACCACTGTGCAAATGCATAAACATCAGGTATTAAATATGTACGTTTAGTATTTGGTATTAAAATCTTACCTGCACGTGCATTTTTGACTAGTTCAGCCTTCTGTTTCTTAACCATTTCCTTCACATATTCATCATGGATTAAATCGTTATATAAACTTAATGACTTATGTATTGGTCTTTGATATTCACTCTCTGCATTAACACCAATAAACGAAAGCATATTATCAAGTGTTTCCGTTGCTGTTTCAATCATCTCTTTTGTGTGACTAGTAATTTCCTCTAAATCATTTTGGTCTAAATTGAAAAGTGTCTGCAACATCTGATAATTAATAGCCTTATCATCAAATACATCAACATCCTGATTACAAATTGCAAATTCACATCCATACTTAATGAAATCGTGTTTATACTGTTGCCATGTGATTTTAGGATTGTCTTTATTAGTTAATTGTTTATAAAATTTCATCTGACTAGCGGTAAAAATAATCTCGATACCTTCATCTATAACATTCCATTCTTTACCCCATACATCTTTGACAACTGATTTTGCTTTAGGAAATTTCTTTAGGAACTTATCGAATGGGAATGGCGTTAATAATCCTTTAAACCCTCCTGCACCACGGAATTGAATATTTTTATTTGATACAGAAGGTAACATAATCCCACATCCATCCATAACTGGATTAGTAATATCTTTAGTTGTAGTAATTACCTCATATTTTGAATTAATATAGTCAACCTCTACATCTTTAATCATGAACTCAAAGTCAGGAACAACAATTGCTTTATTAATATCAAACCCTTCCCACTTTACACTGCTACTATTACACAAGGCTTTATAGGCGATCAATTTATTAATACTAATACTTCCAATCATTTTATCAGTTAATCCTGCCGTTAGTTTATTCTCAATTTGCATATATCTAATTTCATTAACAAACACTAACTTTTTAGTTCTAATTTGACCACTTGATGAGAATGCAAACTTGTAGCGCTTACCAAGATAATTAAATCCACGTTTAATAATTTGTTCCATGACTACATCGTGATACACTTCTACTACAATAAAATCTATTGTTGGTTTAATTTCTTCCTCATCATCATCAACTGAGATTGATTGTAATTCTAATGCACGTGTAAATGTTGATTCAAATTGTGCGATTACTTTACTGTCTGTTAGTCGTTCCTGCTTCAATTCTCTAGTATCATCCTTATGTAATGGTAATAAATTTCTTAATACAACAGATAACTCATCAACTTGCTTATTTATTTCTTTATTGCTAATTCCTTTTTTCTTATTAGTCTTAATTTGTTCCTTCAATTCAAATATTTGTTGTTGAATCCCCATTTCCTGCTCATTAAATAAATCACTAGTTGTAATGCTGTATAAGTAAACTTGATTTGTTTGTAAACTCATAATTTAACTCCTCCAATTTTTTATTTTTTCGATTTGATATGTAATAAGGTCAAAACAATTGGTATGCTAATTTCTAAATCAAACATTCCGTTAAGCGGTCAAAAAACGCCCGCTAACTTCATGTAAGTTTAAGAAATCATCATCCCCATCCGTACAAAATTAAAATTTTGTCCGTCTGATACTGTTCTTTTTATATTAATTATTAAATTTTCTCAATATGTAAAATTATGTATAAAATATTAAATTACTAATTATGTAGGATTTTTATTACTTTGGGGAATATTTTAGGAAATTTATAATATAGTTATAATCTTCCACTTTTTTACCCCTAATTGATTACCCAATAAGTTTTATCTCTATTAGGATTCTCAGAACCATCTTCTAATTTCCTTCTTTTATCAACATAACTTGATATTGAATAATTAATGTTATTCTCACTTAAATATGAATTAATAGTTTTTAATCCTTTTTGAATTCTATTCTTATTATCTCTAAGCCCAACTTTTTCAATTAATACTTTCCGTTCATTGCTAAATAAAAACTTCCCAATTAAACCATTAAGATACATTTCTAATTCATTTACTACTTCTACATCTACCACCTTTTCAATTAACTTTGATTCATCAAATGTACAATCTAATTCAAGCCACGATAATTGAACTTTCACATAAGCAAATGAATCATCTTTAAAGGCTTTTACCATTTCAGTAGCAAATCCATAATCTAATTTAAGTCTTCTTAACCCAACAGGATTTTGTTGCCATTCGTTCGTTTCTTCATCAAGGTAAAACAATTCAACTGGGACTTTATTGTGATCTAAATGGTACTTTGATTTAAAATATTTCTTACTATCCCTGTACAGTTCTACTTTTCTTAAATTAGGTATGTAATTAGTATTAATTTTTGTATTAAATACACTTGCTTTAAAAGTTGGTATGTACAATTTAACTTGTCGAGCATCGTGTATGTCGACTCTAATTCTTCCGACTTCTTGAATAAATGTTGTTTTATCATAAGCAAGGACAACTAAATTCTTAACTGAGTCATCATTAATATTTATACCGTTATCAAGGAATTTAGTAGCTATCAAAACCTTTTGAGGGAACTTTTCATCCTCAATTACATCTTCTGTTGATTTTGCATGAACAAATTTAACATCTATACCCGATTCTAATAATTCCTTTTCAAATTTATCGCCCTTTGTTTTACTGGTAACGAATATTAACCACTTATCATCAGATTCATCATTTTTAATAAGTTGTAACATATCACAATCTTTTTTAAAGTAAGATACATCCAAATAACGATAATCTCGACCTGTTTCATACGTATGTAATTGCTTATAGTATTTAGCTTTGTTGATGATTCCTTCAATTTCATCGGGTGTTGCAGTAATAAATACTCGAATGGATTGGGGATATTCTTCTAGTAATAATTTATAAAGCATTAAATGAGTTTTATTATTGAAAGAGCTATCTGTAAGTATGAAATGAGCCTCATCTAGAATTATGTACTTATATAAATCTAGATTTAGTCCTATTTGTTTGGCTAATGCCTGATATGTAGTAACTTTTACTTTACCGAATACAGTTTGCTTATCTAATTCTTGTAAATCTAATTTTTTTATCTGATTTTCTGTCAATTTACCTTCTTTTTTTAGTAGTGACTTTTTTATGTCTCTGGATAATTTACGTCTATTACATAAGTAAATCATGTGCTCATTTGGTTTTAATGAATCTAACAATTGATTTACAACAAATGACGTTTTCCCTGTCCCTGTTTGACTACTAATTAATACAGTGTCCCCTAACCCCCATTTTTCTAAGTATTCATCTTCAATTACATTAGAAATGTATTGTAAATTTAACTTCATACTAACCCCCCAATATTCTCCTTCTCTATTTACCTTGTTTGTGTTATAATTTTTATTGTTGATAAAATGGACAAATACTACTCACTGGCTAGAGTGAGCAGTATAGTAATCTTTAAATTTTAATTATTATCTTTCGTAGTTGATTTTCATAAACCGGTCTAAATCACCGAAAATTTCTTTAATAGTCCCACCATATTGTTGTTGTCTCTGTTTGAGTTCATCAATAAATTTTTCAAATAGGTGATGTAGCTCAAACTCATCGATAAATGTGTTAAGGATATTGACAGCGCACTCTTTATCAAAGCGGTAATCGATAAATCGTTGTTCAGTTTCATCAATACCTGCGTCCAATAATTCCACGAGATTGTATTGGTCATCGTTTAAGTCTGATTGAGACATCATATCAATTAAGTCTCTAATCGTTAAATATAAACCTGTATCATCCTTCTTTTGCATAGTTTCCTTGCTAATTGGTGGTAACATATTATTCTCGTTTATTACAATTACTTTTCCATCTACAGTAAAATCCTGAACAGCCCACACTTCATGCAAATTAATAATATATTTACCTATTTCAACTGCTGATAGTCTATTTTTTTGTGCAACTTTTAGGACACTTGCAATTCCCTCTGCTCGTAATTGTTGATTCGAATAGTACAATTTTGTAATCCCATCCCCTAAGATAATCCCTGCAACAATTTCTGGCTCCATATTTAATTTTGTCATTAATCCACTTCTCCTTTTCTATTCTAGAATTTCCCGATTGTGCAACTACTATTAAACTACTAAGCTGTAACCTAAAACTTCAAACCCGCTTGATTGAATAATGCATGAGTAGACTTTATCTTCGGTACGATCTAAGTAATCAAAGTTGCTAATTACGTTATCGTTTAAATAGTTTCCAGCTAAAACATATGCCTGTTGTTCACTATCAGCTTGAATATCTAGTATTACTGATAAATCTACAATAGCTTGTCCATCTTTATTGATGTACATTTCGCAAGAATCTACGTCTAGAACGTCACCTTTTACTGAAGTCAGATTAAGTATTTGCATTTCATCTACATCTAAAGAGTAAGGTATTGTAAACTCCTTTTGATTTAATGAAGTGATAAAAATTCGCGTAATTGCTTTACCGTTGAATGCTCCTACTGTATCCCCAATTGATGGATACTTTACTGTTGGGAAATTACCTGCTACGTGTAAAGTTAATGCTACTGGTACTTTGTAATTTGTCATAATTAGTTCCTCCAAATCTAGTATTTTTATTTGTATGTCAACTACCATAAGTGGCAGAAGTTACCTCATTATCTGGTGCTTTTATATTGTAACAGAGCAAAATTAGTTTTCACAAAGAAAATTATAGTAATTTTTTTCTATTTTTGTTAATTTTCCAATGAGATTTTGTTTATTTGCATTGCAACCTTTGCCCATTTATTTTGCTACGAGTGGTAATAATGACAACACAGTTACAAATATGGATACAGCATATAAGCCATAAAACCAAATGCGATCAGATATGCTTACATCATCACCTAAGAAGTATTCGTTTATTGCTCGTATCACCTTCATTTCATTTAACTCCTTTGACTACGTTACTATGTCATTATAGTAACATGACTAATTACCGTTGTCAACCACGTTTGTTAGTCAACTTCATTCCGTTGTCAGAATTGATAATTTGACATATAATATTACATAATAAATATTAAAGAAGGTGACACTATGCCTGTACGTGTTAAATCTAATTTAAAAGCGATATTAGATGAACGAAATATTAGCATTCGACAATTAACAGGAATGGCTGGAATATCATTTGAATCTGCTAGAAGATTATATAATGACGATACAAAACAATATCAAAGAGATACGCTCGGAGCAGTATGTAATGCACTAAATATTGAAATTGGAGAACTATTAATACTTGTAAAAGAACCTACTAAATCTGAAGACGAATAAAAAGCGTAACCAATAATGGCTACGCTTTTTATGTTTATTACATTGCTTCCCCAACAGTTTTCAAGATTTCTAAAAACATTGGCGATAATTGAATTAGAATATAACCAAGTCCTGCGTGCATCATCATATCAAATGCCTTTTCTTTATTCCCTATCATTATCAAAAAGAACGCACAAACTACAATAACGCTCGCGATAGGAAATGAGATTGCCACTAGTAGTTCTATGATTGGGTCTAATACAGTTGCCAACGCAGTTAATGATGCATCAGCAATTACTCCAGTAGGTTCAGGTATTATATTGGTTGGTATGGTATTTACAACAAGCGGTGTATAAGTTTCTGTTAGAGCGGATGGTTCTATTAATGGTTGTGCGGATAATGTTTTGAATGGTTCTATTACATTTGAAGCTTCATAAAATGAAGTTGTAGGTAAAGTATCACTTTTAAAATAATTATATGCTGCTAACCCTACAGAAACGGTAGCAGGTGCTGTGGCGGCTATAGCTACCGTTTTTCTTGTGGCATACTTTTTATCTTCTTTCCTCATTTTCTCAAACTCTTTAAATCGTTCGCTATAATCTGTCAATTCACTCGCCTTAACAACCTCTACTTTTTTACGTTTAAAAAACATCCTATCCCCCATCGCTTATTTAATATCGTCAACTGTATATACCTTTACTTTTAATCCCTCACAAACTTGCTCAAGTTGTTTTCTACGCAGTTCTGTTCGAGTCACCCAAATAAGAGTAGGATAATAGCCATATTGTTTTTCAAAACTTTCTATGAGGATTTTATAACGTTTGATTTTGTCTTTATTTTCTTTCATAGTCTGAGTGTTATCTACTTCCAAGTAACATTTAAAACCATTTCGAGTAAATGAAGCATCACATCTTAGAAACATGCGATTATTACTATCTAAGAACTCAACCTCACTCTTCCAATCATTTGGGCAATTATAAAATAACCAAAATTGATTTCGAATAATTGAATGTAAAATATGATTTCCTTTTTTTCGTACTGTTTCCGAGCCTACATAATAACGCCCAAATTTAGATAAATAATAAACAGTGTCATGCCCCTCTTTTGTTGTCATGAGATATTCTGATAAGTTATTTAGAATTCGATTAGTATTACGGACTTTACCCAACTTGAAATATTGCCTTAATTGATCTCGAGTTAAATAATCAAACCTCTCTAAAAGTAGCAAAATCTGTTCGTCCCTGTTCGTTAATTTCTTCTTTGTAATCATCAATTTGCACCCCCTTCTTTATGACGAAAGGAGCTATTGATTCTTTAATCATTCCAGAAGTAACTAATGGTGTTTGAACTATTTCACGTTTATCAGCACTTTGTAAGATAGCACGACCTTTTATTTCAGGTAACATTTCTGCACCCTCACTATCTAATACAACTCTTGAAGCAACTCCTGATTGAACACGAAAACATAACTTTGCATCAGAATTTTGTTTTACTTGCCTTGGAATAACGTCACCTGTAGGATATTGAGTGGCTACCACTAAACGGAAACCTAATCCGGCACCTAGTCTTGCAATTTGAGACATATATTTTTGACATTCATATTTTATATCTTTTTCTGCTTTTACAGATTCACTAGGATTTAATTCTCCAACTTCATCAATTATCACAAAATAGCGTTCTTCAATACCTGCTTCTTGCACGTTCTTCTTTCCTAATTTTTTAAGTTTCATTTGAATACTTCTCATTTTGTCGTAAGCTAATTTAAGTGTTTCTAAGGCTTCTTGTGGTTCATAAGCAATTGAAACTGTTTGTTTGATATTTTCATAATCACATAACTCAACCCCACCCTTTAAATCAATCAGGAACAAATTAACGTAATTAGGTTTACTATTTAACAAACTGATAATAATTGAATTAATAAAATTCGATTTTCCATATCGAGTAGCCCCACCCAATGCAAGATGAGGAATCTTTTCAAAGTCATGAAATTTGAATGTATTATATTTACGTGTTATTCCTACTGGTACTTCCCAATTTTCACCTTTTATAAATAACACTTTAGATGGTAATGGCTTATCATACACACGTATAATTAATAATCCATTATAATCAAGCTCAATCTCCTTCGATTCTGTTAACTTTTTTCTCCACAATTCCTTAAGTTGCAGTATGATATTCCCATCCCAATCTAATGACTTTAAATCCGAAAATCTTATTCGTTTACGTCTATTATTAATACCGTCCTCTAATACATCTAACTTAGTTAAATAATCTTTAAAACTTCTACCCAACGGAATCCGATATTTATATTCCCACCCCCATTCATATTGCTTTTTAGTGATTAATTGAGTTGAAAGAGTATCCTTACCATCCTTAACATTAAGCCCACTTAAAGACATAATACGTTGAATCTTTCCACTATCATTTGTTGCTATTCCCTGTTTTTTTATAAATGCAGTAGCAGCGATACCACCAAAAATGGAAGTTGTTAATATTTCAAAAAGCATAAACCTCCCCTTTCAAAAAATGGTTACGTCACGGTTATCTTACGTAGTAAGAGTTGCTCCAAAATGGCATATTCGTAATAGTTGCTCAGGTATTGCTATTAAAGGATTTTGAGTCTGCCAAGTAGAAATACTAGGGTAGCATTAATGTTGGTATTGTAGTTGGTATTCAACTTGGTATGTTCCGTTTAACAGAATTTATGTAGAATAATACCTCAATATTCCGTTTAACAGAATTTTTTTATTTTGGAGTTGATGGATTTGGAAATTGAAGTTAAATTAAAACAACTTTTAAAACAAAGAAATATGAAACAAATCGAATTAGCAAATTTAACTGGATTAACTCCTCGATCCATTTCTGAATTAGCAAATAATCAAGTGGAGCGTATACCAAGAAAAGCGCTATTGAAAATAGCTGAGGCTTTAAGTATTACAGATATAAGAGAAATAATTGATTTTAAATTAGATGAACAATAACACTTGACAAATCCAACCCCTTACACCAGAATTGGCGTTTGTTCCAGGAAACGAGCGAAAGTAGTTACCTACTATCTAGCAAACTAAAAAATAGAATGTTAGATAATAAGTAACTACACGCCTTACACCGTCATTGTGATGTCCGAGGTTTCTCTCTGCGTCTTGTTTTGTAGGAAACTTTCGTTTCTCACATTCTCATACAATTACAGTCCTGTATGTGTTATCTGCGTAAAGATTGGTTATGTTTGCATAACTGTTTGATAACTTGAATGTGATTACCGTTACCGTAGTAACCCTGTAATCCCCCTAGCCGTTAATGGTCGCTCTCACCAATTCGGACACACTCTAAACAAGCAAAGAGTTTTGCAGTATCCTAGACTTAATTTATGCGGTGGCTAAGTCATAACCTGACCATTTTTATTTCAATTGGTGTTATTGGGCAACCACCAACGAGCAAACATGCCTTCATGCTACCTAAAAAAGACAATAGGAAACTAGACCTTTGCATTTTATCTTTTTTTGAAGTAAAATGAAGGCATGTGAATACACTCTATTTAGTTGTATGTGAATACGCTATTTGAGTGAATGAGAGGGAAAGCATTGCGAGTGCTAACCCTCTTTTTTTGTTGCTTATTTCCAATTAAAATAACGTGGTTCTAACTCATCCTTTTTAGCTTCGATCAAACTATAAACAGATTCTAATTGTTCAGGTGTTAATTCTAATTGGCGTAAATCAATTTTTAATTCGTCTAAAACCATCTTGCAATCCCCAATTGAACCGTATTGAGCAATAGATGGTCTAAAATAATTTGTAATCATTTTCTTAACCCCCTTTTATTTAACAATGAATTAGCCGGAGAATAATTATCGTGTGCTATTCTCATATCATTCGTGTCCATTTGAATATATCTACGCATTGTTCGAATATCTGACCATCCACCAATTTTTTGTAGTGTGAAAGCGTCTGCACCATTCAATACCATGTTTTTAGCCCATGTATGTCTATAAACGTGTGCAGTAACTTTCTTATCTGTGATTCCGGCTTTATCCGCATAAAATTTCAAACGTTTATTAAAATGATTTTGTCCTAATGGCTCTCCCCATTGTGAAAGGAATATTCTATCTGTGCTAAAATGCTTTCTATTTTCTTCTATTAGTTGTAATAATAGTTTTAATGTGTGAGTTGAGAATGGCACTAATCGAACATGGCGATTCTTTGCAACATGACCATGCACCGTAATAAAGCGAGTTTTAAAATCAATGTCACTAATACGTAAACTTAATAGCTCTCCTGCCCTAAGCCCACAATCTAGCAAAATTGTCATACACACATAATCACGAAATCCCACATAGTCACGCAGATTGGGTTGTTTAAATAATTCTTTAATCTCGTCATCTGTAAAGTTATTAGTCAAATCTATATCTTGTTTTAGCAATTTCACGTTGGACAATGGATTGACTTGTATTAAATCCTCTCGTTCCAAATGATTGAATATTGCCTTATACACTCTCAATCGGATATTGATCGTAGTATCAGATAATCCAATTTCATCTTGCTTTTGGATGTATTTATGACCCTCGTATTTTACTGCGTCATATTTACAGTAGTTGATATAATCTCTAAGTATTTGAGTAGTTAATTCATCAACTGTTTTTAATTGGGGATAATTTTGATTTAACCATTTAATAAAATAGCCCCAATCTTTACGATAATCTTTTAAAGTACGCTCTCTTATGCCCTCTGCCATTTTAGCGGATACAGTTAAATTAAGTGCTTCATCAAATGTTAATGATGGATATGTCTTATTATTTGACATTTTAGTGAGTCGTTTCTTTTTATTTAAAGCCATATAAAAAAGACCTCCCCAATTAGTATTTGATACTACTAATCAGAAAGGTCTTGTAATTTACAATCCACAAATACAACTTTTAGGGTTGTGTTCATACATTTTGAGGATTGTATATATGCCTTATTTAGTTGTTATTTATAACCCTACCCTATTCACAAACTTCAGGCGTACCTTCAACTTTAGCCGTTCTAAACGACGTTCCACACCCACATGAAGCAATGGCGTTTGGATTGTCAATGGTAAAGCCGCCACCCATTAACGATTGCTTATAGTCAATTTTCGTTCCCATTAAGATTGGTGCATCTTCACGGGAAACAAGAATTTTTAATCCATGTTGTTCATCAGAGAAATCGTCGTCAGTTTGTGTACGATCGAAATTCATACCGTAAGAAAGACCACTACAACCACCACCATGCACTGCAACCCGTAAAAAAGCACCCTCTTCTTCGTTATGTTGTTGCATTTCTTTCACACGAATAGCTGCAGCTTCTGTTAGTTCAATCACCTTTTTTTCACTTGTCATCCCATTCACCTTCCTTCTATTTATATGATATCAAGGAGAAAACTAAAGGTAAAGTTATCGCGCTTATAGTCTAAATTATCCTTTCTAAAAATTAGGTAATTATAATTATATTTTTTCATATATAATTGTTATAATAGTCTTACAAATATTTACCCAGAGAGGTTCGATTCGATGGAAGTATCCCCTTTTTATGAAAAAAAAATTGAATGTTTATGTTGTAAAAAAACATTTTCTACTTTTAAAATACGTACTAAATCAATAAAAGTTGAACATACAGATACGGATTTTTGTCCAACTTACTCAGATTCTGCTGTTAATGCATTATATTATAATGTATTCGTCTGTGAACATTGTGGTTTTTCCTTTACTGAAGACTTCACAAAATATTTTGCTCCAGGAATTCGCGAATCAATCCATGAAGAAATTTCAAGCAAATGGGTACCACGTAGCTTTTGTGGTGAACGATCCGTCGTTGTAGCAATTGAATCCTATAAATTAGCATATGTTTGCGGAGTATATAAAAAGGAAAAATCTGTTTCTCTTGCAGGGCTTGCATTGCGAATTGCATGGCTTTATCGTTCTTTAAAAAATGAAGAGCAAGAACAGCGCTTTATTAAAATGGCGCGTGATCATTACTTAACTTCCTTCTCTACCGAAGACTATGCAGGAACCCAAATGTCTGGAACTCGTGTCATGTATATGGTGGCGGAACTTTCCAGAAGAATTGGTGATTTAGATAATGCTACCCGTTTCTTCTCAAAAGTAATTGAAAATCAGCGGGTTGGTGGAGAAGCAAAACTTATAGAAATGGCAAAAGAACAATGGCAAATTGTTAAAGAGGAAAGAGAGAAGGCACGGGAAATAGCATCAAATTAAAAATCTAATTTTCAATTGCATTCCAAATTCAATTTCCCCTTTATTTTGTAGATTTAGTTGCAATATTTTTGTCAGCTTTTCACTAGTTTTTTTCATCCACTTCATAGTTATTTGGATTTAATTTTTTAGAAACAAAAAACTAACGTTTAAAACGAATTAAACGTTAGTTTTTTTAATTAGAATACTTGCTCAACTTCTATAATGCCTGGTACTTCTTCTAATAATGCGCGCTCGATTCCAGCTTTTAATGTGATTGTAGAACTTGGGCAGCTTCCACATGCGCCTAATAAACGTAAGCGAACGATACCATCTTCAACATCTACTAACTCACAGTCGCCACCATCGCGAAGTAAGAATGGTCGTAATTTATCTAAAACTTCTTGTACTTGTTGTTTTTGTTCTAATTCTGTCATTTCTCTCGACTCCTTTCATTAAAATCATTATAATGTGAAGAAACGAAAAAATCCATTATTCCGTTATGAAAGGTTGTTAATCTATGAATGAAAATAATACCATAATAGAAGTTTTTGGTGCAGATATTATTTGTGCTAGCTGTGTTAATGCACCATCATCAAAAGATACATACGAATGGTTACAAGCCGCAATCAGCCGTAAATATCCGAACCAACCATTCTCAATTCGATATGTCGATATTGAACAACCACTCGATAACGACCGAGACAAAGAATGGGCAGAGCGAATTCAAAACGATGAATTTTTCTATCCTCTTGTGTTAATTAATAATGAGGTAATAGGTGAAGGATATATTCAAATTCAACCTATATTCTCTACATTAGAAAAATTAGGATTTCAACCGGGTGAATAACACCTAACTTGGTCAATCATTTTCATGGAAAAGCAGCATCAAATTTTTTATGATGCTGCTTTCATATTATGTTGCAAAATATGTTCTTTATAACACACGATTAGGATTCGTTTTGACGTTTATACATCCATAGTAATCCGGACTTCATTAACCGTGCAATACGTCCTGTTACCGTTGTATCAGCTAAATAAACAAATCCTTGTTTTTTACCTAAAGAACCCATAAAGCCTTTTAGTTTAATTTCTGGCATTTTTTCAGGTAATGTTTCATTATTCCAACGATGTTTTAATACTTTTACCACACGTTCAGCTTGTTCTTCGGCTAACTGTGCACTAGCAGGTAAATCAGACGATGCACAATCCCCAATCACATAAACATTTTCGTCAGCAGTAAGTTGGAAGTATTGATTAACAAGAGGACGACCTCTTCTATCTTTTTCTGCATCTAGATCACGAACAATTTTTACAGGTTGAACACCCGCTGTCCAAACGATTGCATCTACATCGATAATATCATCGTGATTATAAAGTTTTGTCGCTTCAACTTTTGTAATATTTGAGTTTGCAATGACTTCTACATCGTGCTTAATGAACCAATCTTTAACGTATTTACTAAGTTTCTCTGGGAAATCTCGTAAAATACGGTCTGAGCGGTCAAACAACTTAATTTTTAAATCTTTACGACTTTCGCGTAGCTCACTTGCAAGTTCAATTCCACTTAATCCAGCACCAACAATCCCAACTGACGATCCTGGTGGTAATCCACAAAGTTTTTCAAAAGTTGTACGTGATTTGGCAATCGTTTGGATACTATAACTATTCTCTTCTGCTCCCGGTACACCGTGATAGTTATCTTCGCAGCCTAAACCTATTACTAAATCATCGTAAGGCACTTCTTGACCATCTTCTAAAATAACTGTTTTCGCTTTAAGATCAACTTTTGTAATTTCGCCATAAACCGTATTCAATCTTGGGTGTTCTGGGAAATTCACTCTAATTTCTTTATCAGTAGATGTACCTGCTGCTAATGCGTAAAATTCTGTTTTTAAACTATGGAAAGGCGTTCGATCCACTAATGTAATAACAGTGTCTTCTGGAAAGTTATTCGGTAATAAACGAAGTAATACTCGCATATTGCCATAACCGCCACCTAGTAATACTAGTTTTCTCATAAAATACTCCCCTACATTCTAATTAACTTTGCCTGTTGCAAAATCGTTCACAATTTATACATAAAGAGTATATCTTATTGTGATACTTTTCACAATATCTTTTCTTACTTTTTGTGAATAATTTCACAAAAATATTCTATTCGTTGACGAAACGAGGAAAAGCTAGTAGCATGTCATTTAGTGAGGTGACCAAGCGTGAATCCATTAGTAGAATTTTGCATTAGTAGTCTAGCAAATGGTGCACAAGAAACTTATGAAATCTTAGAAAAAGATCCGAACATCGATGTTTTAGAATATGGTTGCTTAAGTTACTGTACATTATGTGATCGCTCTTTATACGCTCTTGTAAATGGTGATGTTGTAGAAGCAGACACGCCAGACGAGCTAACAAAAAAGATTTATCAATATATTGAGGATAACCCTCTATTCTAATAAAAATCCGTGCACAATTATATTTTGTGCACGGATTTTTCAGCTTATTTCATCTAAATCTTCAACACAATATGTTGGTTGAAGTGGCTTTTGTAAAACCTGTTCAGTACTCGTTACCCCAGTATTTACATGGATTGTGTCGCATCCAAAATGAATACCGCAAAGAATATCCGTATCATAATTGTCCCCAATCATGACCATTTCATCCTTGTGGTAGCCGTACTCGTCCTGGATAACTTGTAACATAACCGGTGATGGCTTTCCAACGAACACTGGCTCAACTGCAGCGACATTTGCAACTAACCGTACAAACGATCCGTTCCCTGGTAGGAATCCAAGCTCTGAGGGAAACTTTATATCTTCGTTTGTTCCAACTAACTGCGCTCCATTTTGCACAGCAACACATGCTTTTGCCAATTTCATATAATCGATTGTCCGATCAATTCCCATTACAACCACTTCAGGATTTAATTCCTCTTTATCCGTTTCAAACCCCTCTTTTTGCAATGCATGAAATAACCCATCAGATCCAATGACATGAATTTTTGCTTCACGATAGTGTTGATTTACATACTTAGCAGTAGCTAATGCACTGGAGTAAATACGTTCTTCTGGTACATCTAGTCCAAAATTAGCTAATGTCGTTTGTAACTGGACAGGAGTTTTCGAAGAGTTATTCGTTACTAAAAAATAGTCAATCTTATTTTGTTGTAACTTATGAATAAATCGAATGGCCGAATCAATACCTTCAGTTCCTCGATATACTGTCCCGTCTAAATCAAAACAGTATGCACGATATTGCTTCATTATTCGTTCTCCGGTAAAAATGCAGAAACTGGTCCTAACTCATTTTCTAAATAGTTTCTTACAAGGCTTGGGAACTTTTTCATCGTAGAAAGACTATTCGAAAGTACTTGTAACACTTCTTCATTGTTTACTTGGACAAATTCTCTTACTAACATTTTACGTAAACCAACTACTTCTTTCAGAGGGTTTTCCATATTTGCTTCTATCACTTTTTCATCAATTAAAATATCTATAATATCATCATAACTTCCTGGGTCGCGCATGATAAAGCCGTCAATAATTAAGTTCCCTACATCCATCATTGCTTCCATTGCATTATGTCCTATACGTTGTAGGGCTAAAGTTGAAATTTCATCTGCTAACCAGTTATGATTGCCTTCAAAAATTGTTAGTAGTTCTTCTAAGTGATTTAGTGTAACCGTGATTTTATTTCGATCTACAAAATACATGCTTAAGATCCTCCATTCAAATCTAAAAAGGTTGATAGTCGTTTCCTTTCTATAGTAACATATTATGAAGAATTGGAAGGAGTACAAAACAAAATGGAACGTTTTTTCTTATATGATGATATAGAAGATACAAAAACGAGATTCGTAAGCTTTACAGGTAGCAAGTTACGTTATGATTTAGCCATAATGCAATCAACTCGTTTTTTTGGTAAAGTGCTAGTTTTAGATATGCAATTTGGCCGTTTTGCAATTATTGGGCCAGACGACTTAGAAGAGCCGGGTTATTTAGAACATGTATTCAATAAAACTGAAGAAGAAGCAGAGGACTTGAGAGAGTATTTAACGGAGTTGTTAGGGTAAAAAAACACCGCGCATATATTTTATATGCGCGGCGTTTTTTTAATTCTGATCTTGCTCTATTGAACTTTCCTCAGCAGTTGTTACAACTTCAACTTGTTTCGGGGCTTTTCCCGTCTTCTTTAAAATAAAGTAGGCACAGCCAAAATTACAATATTCAAAAAGATAATCTTCAAAAGTACTTATTTTCGTATCGAAAGTTGCTTTTTGATTTTTATCATCGAAAAATCCTTTTAACCGCAGCTGACCGTATCCCCAATCGCCTACGATATAGTCATATTTCGTTAAAATATCTGAGAATCGTGCGATAAATGCATCCTGTTGAAATCCATCCCGGACGTTTTCGACAATTTCATATGCATACCCCTCGGCAATAATCATCGAAAAATTCCCCCTATCTCCATACCATCCTTTTTAAGTCTAAAGGTAGTATGCCATTATTTCATTTCTGCTTCAAGCTGTCTTGTTTTTGTTGCTTCATTTACTTGTTCATCAGCGTGATAGCTACTACGTACAAGCGGTCCTGCTTCACAATGTTTGAACCCTTTTTCCATAGCGATTTTACGTAGTTTGCCGAATTCAAGAGGAGAGTAATATTTTATTACTGGTAGATGTTTTTTCGTTGGCTGTAGATATTGGCCAATCGTCATAATATCTACGTTATTTGCACGTAAATCGTCCATCACTTCTAAGATTTCATCCCATTCTTCACCGAGACCAATCATTAATGATGATTTTGTTGGAATATCAGGTTGCATTTCTTTTGCACGTCTTAAAAATTCCAAAGAACGATCATATTTTGCACGTGCACGAACTCTTGGTGTTAAACGGCGAACTGTTTCGATATTATGGTTTAAAATATCAGGTTTTGCATCCATTAACATTTGTAAGTTTTCCTCTACTCCACCTAAATCTGAAGGTAATACCTCAATTGATGTTTGAGGAGAGCGACGACGAATAGCACTTACCGTCTCAGCTAATACACCTGCTCCACCATCTTTTAAATCATCACGTGCAACCATTGTAATAACGACATGTTTTAAATTCATTATTTCAACAGATTCTGCAACACGTTCTGGTTCAGCTAAATCTAATTCATTTGGTAATCCAGTTTTAACTGCACAGAAACGACAAGCACGTGTACAAACAGCACCAAGAATCATCATTGTTGCTGTTCTTCTCTCGCCCCAACATTCGTGAATATTTGGACATCTTGCTTCCTCACAAACTGTGTGTAAGTTTTTTTCACGCATTAACTTTTTTAAACCTTTGTATTCATCGTTTGTATTTAGTTTTATTTTTAACCATTCGGGTTTTCGTAAAATTTCTTTTTCATTTGTAGGTTTACTAGTCATTCTTTTTCAGCCCCAATCAATTATTTCAAAGAACACATCTATAATGTTTTTCAAAAATAGTACAAAAATTTTAATATACTGATGTCAATGTAACATATTCCTACAAATGAAAACAACTAACTTTCTTTAATTCATAGCTTCTTAATCCATTGGAACTGGCACCTCGATAGAAGGCTGTGCTCCATCTCCTCCGTTTGTATAAATATGCGGTACTTGACCTCGAACTAACCCAATTGCAACAGGAATCGTTTGTTCAACGGATGATTGCTTACTAGCAAAAGGAATAATAATTTGAACGTTAACAGTAAGATGAATGTTAACTTCTACTAATGCATTGTTAATTCCAAATTCTTTGAAAGATGTCGCTACATCACTCGCCACATTCCCAATAATATGGAAACGAATTGGCACTCTAGGACCTAAATTTCCTAGTAAGGGCAAATTCAATGCTTGAGCAATTGGAACGAAGAATACAATTCCATCACCCTTTTGAATTTCGCTTATATCATATTCAACATTTTCTAAGTCCGGTAACTGGGTTAAATCCCCTTGTTCTGCCAGTTGTAAATGTTCTTTAACAAGTGTGACCGTTTCTGCCCGAACTTTATTAATAATTTCCGTATTAAAACGAGTCGTTAACATATAATCCGATTCTGACGGCAAATCTTCAATAATTTCATTTACATCTAAAACGGTAGACGTTCTTGCATTAATGGCTTTACTAACTACGTGTGAGGCAATTTTAAATGTTTGTACTTCTGCATACTGTAAATATGTGGGCATTAAACGTGCATTTAATGTATATAAAAATAAAATAACCGCCACCACAAAACTAAAAATAAATAACGCAAATCGATTGGACCTTCTACGCCGCTTTGTGTGATAAAATTGCATTCTTCTTCTTGGTCGACGAGAAAACAAAACATCTCCCCCTGCTCCAATTTATGAACAGGGGGAGATATCTATTCAATATTCACAATATAATCTGTTTCAACTTTTTCTATCAAAACACTCTTTTCGGCTGCTAAACTTAGCAAGTAAGTTGATTTTAACAGCGTATTATTTTCTTCAAAGATTCGAATATGTGGCAAAGCAGAATTTTCAATGTTTTGTTTTGCAACAACACCACGTCTACCGTCCGACAGTAATACAATTGAACCATTTGGATAATGAACAATACTACGTTTCAATGCATCTACTACTCGCGAGTCAAACATAGTACCTTTACCTGACTCTATTATTTCAATGCCTTGAGATGGTAACATTTTCTTACGGTACACTCGATTTGACGTAACTGCATCGAAAACATCTGCAACCGCAATTATTTTTGCAAATGGGTGAATTTCATAGTCTACCAATCCTCTAGGGTATCCACTTCCATCTAGTCGCTCGTGGTGTTGAAAAGCGCAATGTGCAACAAGTAATGAAACAGTATGTAAATTCCGTAAAATATCAAATCCGTACCGCGCATGTTTTTTCATTGTTTCGTATTCTTCATCAGTTAATCTACCTGGCTTTAATAAAATGTCTGTTGGAATCACCATTTTACCAACATCATGTAATAGTGCTCCAATTCCAATTGTTTTTAAGTCTGCGTAAGAGTAGCCTAACTCTTTTGCAATGGCTAAAGAATAAAGAGTTACTTGGAAAGAATGTTGATAAATATATTCATCGTATATAAGTGTATCTGTTAATATTGTTAAAATCTCTTCATTTTTCGTTACAGAGTTTAACAAATCATCTACAAGTTCCCCTATAACTTTGGATTGTTGATCTAATACTAGTGATGCTGAATAACTATTTAGACCTTTAACTTTATTAAATGATTCAGTAATTTGTTTAACAGCTTTTGTTCTTTTAGCATGCGAAACGGTTTCTTCGATTTCAATTCCACTCGATATTTCATCCTCAATGTACAAATATTGTATACCTAATTGTTTTAGACGTTTTATAATCCCATCTGATACAACGACATTTTTTTGTAAAAGAGGATGCCCAGCTTCATTCCAAATCGTTCTACCGATTACCATACCTGTTGTCAGTACGTTGATGGATATAAGACGCATTGGGTTTTTTCCCTCGATTCTATTTCTGTGAAGTTAATTTAACCAATGCTAAAAATATTATATATTTATTCAATAATTGTCAATTAAAGTTTATTTTTAACAAACTCCGCCAATATATCACGTAAGAACATTGGTAAATAATAATGTTTTTTGGCATATTTAAAATTCGGGAAAAAGTAACCAAAAGTAAACATATCTAGAGTGGCAAGTTTATATTGTTGATTTAAATCGGCTAATTTACCATTTATTAATAATTCTCGATTGTGATTCATTGAAAATTGATATGTGAGCATTTTACCAAAAATCGACCCTCTAAACCCAAGCCCTTTTAACTCTAGCAATGGCCATTCCTCATTTTGCGCTTGCAAGTAAACTTCCTTTAATTCTTTTCCAGATAACTCTATTACACAAACATTAATTGGATGAGGTAAAATTTTATGAATATCGTAGTTTGTAATAAGTCCTTTTTTCAAGTGATCAAGGAAAATTCCCGCATTAAACATTGTACAATCTGCCTGTGTAAAATCTAGAATTGCATCTGAAAATAGCTTTGAGAGTGCTGAATAGTGAAACCATTCTTTATTGTAAAACTGAGTCGTTTCAAAGAGAGGGGTTTGTAATAACTGCTTTCCTTCTTCCGAGAGCTTGGACAAAAAGTTTCCTTCCCCATTTACCTCAGGGAGCAACGCATTTTCGACTACCATTTCGTCCTTCTTTATTAACTTGCGAGTAGTATGATCAAATTGTAATTTTAAGTGCCCAGTGTATAAACCAAATTTTCCGCAACCAGTTAACAACACATTATTGATAACTTTCCCTTCCTCGAATAAATGGTGCGTATGAGAACCAAAAATGACGTCAATGGTTGGACAAAGATTTGCTAACAGCTCATCTTCTGTAATGCCTAAATGCGACATACAGAGGATGATATCGACTTCTTCTTTTAAATGGTTTACTACTTCTATAATTTTTTCTTTTGGATCAACTACATGCCAATTGAGTTCTTTATAAAATGCATCAAAAATGGCTGTTGCTCCAACGACCCCTATTTTCGTACCATACTTAGTTTGTAGAATCGTATATGGCTTTAACCAATTCGGTTCTTCCCCCTCTATTGGCTTAATATTTGCTACTACTACATCAAAATCTGCTTCATTATAAAGGTTATATAAATCGTCAAATGACAAAGTAATGCCTTCATTATTACCGATTGTTACTACATCATATTGTGCTTCGTTTAATAATTTCACATTACCTTTACCGATTGTTGCTTCGGTATAAATGTTTGAACGATCTAGGTGGTCACCAATATCAAAAAGGAAACTCGGCTCTCCTAATTTTGCATATTGTACCCGTTGTTCTTTTATAAAGTGTTGCATTCGCACCCAATACTCAAAATGGCTATGTATATCATTCGTATGAAAAATATGGATGTTCTCAAGCATTTTCACACCATCTCTCAATTATTAAATATTCCTTCTATAATAGACCTTATACCCATTAATAACATAACAACTTGTAAAATAGTGACAACTGTTTTTGAACTCATTTTTTTATTTAAAGCTGCCCCTAATTTTGCACCAACATAAGCACCAATTATTACTGGAATTGTATAACTCCAAGGCACATTTCCTAAAAAAATATGACTTGCAGAATTTACGATAGATGTCAAAAAAACTAAAAACATCGATGTGGCTACAGCGACATGGGGTGGAAATAGAAACAATAATACCATCGCAGGTACAATTAATGACCCTCCCCCTATACCAAACAATCCTGAAATAATGCCTACAAAAAAGGTGAAGATTATTCCAAACCATATTGGATAGCCGTACTCATGTTCAGTACCATTTTTATCTGTAAAATGTCTTTTCATCCCATGATTCACAAACCAATGAATCGGTTTTAACTTATTTCGAACAAGTAACAATGTTGAAATAAAAATTAAGAAAATGCCGAAATATAAGTTAAAAGAAGGTAAATCAAGGCTTTTATTTAAATAAGCACCTAGCATCGTTCCTGGAATACTACCTATAAAAAAGATAAAGCCACTTTTAAAATCGATTTGTTTAGACTTTACATAAGAAAGCGTAGAAGATAATCCGGTGAAGATCATCATCACTACAGATAGCCCTACAACTCTTTGGGGTGTGATATCTGGGAAATATCCTAGTTCTACACCTACAAATAATGTTGCGGGTATTAATATAACGCCGCCTCCAAGACCAACCAAAGCACCAACAATTCCCGCACATAATGCAATGATTGCTAATAATAGTAATTCCATTAAAATTCCCCTTCAAAAAGATCTAATTGCTTTGGAGAAAGGCCTTCAAAATCTAGATCTAAAATTTCTTGTAATGTTTTAGCATTTTTCGCCGCGTGATGTCCAGAGTTGTTATTAAAAAGGACATACACTTCATCACACTGTTGTTCTAATTTTTTCATGTTTGAGGCTAAATCATAAAGTTCTTCATCGTTATAATCGTATAGAAAACGCACTTCTCTCCAATTTTCTGTCGACCCTGAATTTCTCCATCCGAAAACATTTCTTCCATGAATCCGAACGAGTGTCTTGTTTGAAGTTGGAATTGGAACAAAAGGAATTGATCCTACACCTGCCTGTGGTTCGTCGCATACAGAGTGAATAAATTCATTTTCGTTTAAAAAATCCAGTGTTTCTTGTTTCCTCTCCTTGCTATACCATGTTTGGTTACGAAACTCAATAGCAACGGGGAAATCAGCAAATTGCTGTTTTATATAACGTATATATTGTACATTTTTCGTTGTACAATCAAACCAAGGTGGAAATTGTACAAGTATCATCGCAAGTTTATTTGCACTTTGAAACGACTTGGCACATTGACGAAAGGCTTCAAACATCTCACTCCGAGACTCAAAGGGATTTTCATCTCTGAGATGCCCTGTTATTCCTTGGTACGCTTTAACGATAAACTGAAATTGTTCTGGTGTTTCTCTTACCCATTTTTCAATATTCGTTGTGGATGGAATAGCATAAAAGGATGTATCCACTTCAACAATAGGAAAGTGGCTGCTATAATCGTATAGTTTTTCTCTCTTTGATGAATTTGTCCGATAGATTGACGGATGATCGCCCCAACCTGTGAGACCTATTTTTATCATTATCTTCACCTATTTTACCTTATTTTACATTACTTCATATTTATTCTTTCATTCATTTCTTCTAGTATAAACGAAAAAAGAAAAAAGTTCGTTTACGCTAATTGCATAAAACGAACTTTTTCCTATCTTCCTATTTAATTCTAATTTTTTCATTTTTATCAATTTGTACAACATGTTGGTCTTGTATAACAAGAGTGATTGAACCATAACTAATATTTTGAATCATTTTTTCAATATTTTTTAATGCTAATTCAATGTTTTCTTGTCTTTTACTCATGTTTCATTTTCCTTTCTTTATTTGATTTTTACTAAATCCTATTCGACTCATTTTTTATTTAAAACCTCCATTGTAATTATTCGCATAAAAATACTATGTTTTAATAAATAAAAAGAAGACTCAACCTATATACAGTATGGTGCAAGAGTATAGTGGCTGAATCTCTAGTTTTCTAGTGAATTCTTCTGTTATGTTTTTAAGTTTTTTGATTATTCTTTAAATGAATTATACAACAAAACAAATTAGAATACTAGGTATTTATAAAAATTTATTTACTGTTTGATTATCTAAGAAGGCTCCATCCTTTTCCTTTTCAATGGATTACTATACAATACAACCAATAAGAAAACTCAGGTTTAAGGTGTGATAAACATGTCAGCAAAATTATTTCATTCTGTTTTAGAACTTCTAGGTAACACGCCAATCGTTAAGTTAAATCATTTAGTGGATTCCAATTGTGCTGAAGTATTAGTTAAATTAGAATATTTTAATCCAAGCAGAAGTGTGAAAGATCGAGCTGCTTTTTCTTTAATTGAAACTGCTGAACAACAGGGAAAATTGAAAAAGGGCGCAACGATTATTGAACCGACTAGCGGCAACACAGGAATAGGATTAGCTATGAATGCAGCTGTTAAAGGATATAAAGCAATTTTTGTAATGCCGGATAACATGTCAAAAGAACGAATAGCAATTTTAAAAGCTTATGGGGCAAAGGTAGTATTAACTCCTGCAGCAGAAAAAATGCCCGGTGCTGTAAAAAAAGCACTAGAACTTCATCAACAGATTGAAAACAGCTTTGTGCCACAGCAATTTGAAAATTCTGCAAATCCAGCGATACACCGAAAAACAACGGCAAAAGAAATTTTAGAACAAACTCATGGCCAATTAGATGCTTTTGTTGCCACTGCTGGCACAGGTGGAACAATAACTGGCACAGGAGAAGTATTAAAAGAAAAAATCCCAAATCTTGAAATTGTTGTTGTAGAACCAAAAGGATCCCCTGTTCTCTCAGGTGGTGAACCCGGTCCACATAAAATTGTAGGTACTAGCCCTGGGTTTATCCCTCCAATATTAAATCGACAAATATTTGATAAAATCGTGCTCGTAGAAGATGAAGATGCTTGGCAAACTACACGAAACTTAGCAAAAAAAGAAGGTTTACTATTAGGCCCTTCCTCTGGTGCAGCTGTTTGGACTGCCATTCAAGTTGCCAAATCGTTAGGCCCTGGTAAAAGAGTGCTATGTATCGCCCCAGATAATGGTGAACGATATCTTAGTATTGAAGGTTTATTCAGTTAATTCGAAGCAGCTCCCACAATGAAGTAGGGCACTGAAAAAGTCGATTTTAATAAATTTTTATAATAAAAATAAGCTCAGATCTTTTAGGAAGTGGGATTCACGAAGACTCCTACGGGAACAGCTTGAGCTGAAGACCCCGCAGGAGCTTGCGACGAGGAGGCTGAAGCCAAGCCCGTGGAAAGCGAAGTGAATCCCACCTTCTATTTAGAAGCAAATAATTACTATAAATTTTTATCGGTATTTAGTTTTTCAGTGGCTTCCAATGAAGTGGGGGCTCTTTATATATATTTACTGATAAATTTCATCAAATGTTCCACCATCAGCAAAGTGCGTTTTTTGTGCTTCTTGCCAACCACCAAACTCATCAATTGTAATTAAGTTTAAATCTTGGAATTGATCTTTATATTTTTCTAAAATCTCTTCATTACGAGGTCTGTAATAATTTTTTGCTGCAACTTCCTGACCTACATCTGTGTATAAGTATTGTAAATAGCCTTCCGCTACTTCACGAGTTCCTTTTTTATCTACAACCTTATCAACAATTGCAACTGGCGGCTCTGCTAAAATACTTAAAGATGGTGTCACAATCTCGAATTCACCCTTACCTAATTCATTTAAAGAAAGGTATGCTTCATTTTCCCATGCAATTAACACATCCCCGATACCACGTTCAACAAATGTTGTCGTTGAACCACGTGCACCAGAATCTAATACTTCTACATTGCCATATAAGTCTTTCATAAATTGTTTAATCTTTGCTTCGTCACCGTTAAACTGTTTATCTGCAAATGCCCATGCCGCTAAGTAATTCCAGCGAGCTCCACCACTAGTTTTAGGGTTCGGTGTAATTACAGATACACCATCCTTCGTTAAATCATCCCAATCTGTAATTCCTTTTGGGTTACCTTTACGAACTAGAAATACAATGGTTGAAGTATAAGGGGAAGAATTATTTTCAAATTCTGTTTGCCAATCCTCGTTTAATAATGCTCGAGATAATGCAATTTCATCAATATCATAAGCTAATGCTAGTGTTACAACATCTGCTTGTAGTCCATCAATTACTGCCCGACCTTGCTTACCAGAACCACCGTGTGATTGTTGGAAAGTAACGATCTGACCTTTTTCTTCTTTCCAATGCTTAGCAAATGCTTCGTTAAATTCAGCATATAACTCTCGAGTTGGATCGTATGAAACGTTTAATAATTCCACTGGCTTTTTTGATGAAGTGTCGTTTGATGCTTCCCCGGATGTTTCTACTGTTTCTTCATTTACTTCTTCTTTTGTCTCACTACTGCAAGCTGCTAATACCAATAACAGCGCGGCGATTAGAAATGGAAATAAAAATTTTTGAGTGTTCTTCATGTTTCATTTCTCCTTTTAAATTTATTTAATTTATTAATATACTTGGATTTAAAACATTCGTGACCAAAAGTAAAAATGCTCAGATACAATGGGAATCATCGTTATCTGAGCCTCTGGATGACCAGTGAGCAGAGCAGAATATACAAAAAGTCGCTATTTCAAATAAATGAAATAGCGACCTTTAGGGAATCTAATCAGTCTTGTAAGTTCTAAATCTCAAATCCTATTAAATTTGTAAGAATACTATAACATAACTGGTAAATTTGTCAACAGTTACCTTTAAATATTTTTTTAGATTGAGAAGTCTTCCGGAACAAACACTTTTAATTGTTTTGGTCGAATATAGACAACATCACCCTTTTTAATCCCAAGTTCACGGTAATGTTCCTTAGTAACTTCTGCTTCCAAATATTCATCAATGTCTTCACGCTTTAACTCGATTTGAACAATCGGACCTAATAAATGAATGTGTACAATCGTTGCTGCAACAGTATCATTATTGCTGTTCTCTTTCTCAATATGAATATCATGCGGACGCACATACCCAATTGCATCATCATGTGAATCGAGATGAGTTGGGACATTTATTTCAAATTGCCCATGAGTCAGTTTCCCATTATGCAATCTACCTTTAAATAAATTTACATTACCTAAAAAATCATATACAAATGGACTATTAGGTTGTTCATATACTTCTTCAGGAGTTCCGACTTGTTCAATTTTCCCATTATTCATTACGATAATTCGATTCGCCACATCCAGCGCTTCTTCTTGATCATGCGTTACAAAAATACTTGTTACATGAAATTCATTGTGAAGTTTTCGCAGCCATCGACGTAATTCTTTTCTTACCTTTGCATCCAGAGCGCCAAAAGGTTCATCAAGTAATAATACTTTTGGTTCTACTGCAAGAGCACGTGCTAAAGCTACACGTTGACGCTGACCACCCGATAACTGCGAGGGATAGCGATCTGCAAGATTCTCTAGTTTTACTAAAGCTAATAAATCATTCACCTTTTTTGCAATTTCTTCTTTTGACGGTCGTTCTTTTCTCGGACGTACTTTTAATCCATAAGCAACGTTATCAAACACTGTCATATGGCGAAACAATGCGTAATGTTGAAATACAAATCCAATTTTACGCTCTTTTGGACTTACATTTGTAATATTGTGACCATCAAATAAAATGGCCCCTTCATCTAAACCTTCTAACCCAGCTAAAATTCGTAAAAGTGTTGTTTTCCCTGAGCCAGACGGACCTAATAGTGCAATTAACTCACCAGACTCTATATCAATTGAAACATTATTTAATGCTTGAAACGAACCGAACATTTTTGAAACATTTTGAACTTGGATACTCATCACTATACCCCCTAGGATTTTTCTGCTTTCCACTCAATAAAGTTTTTAATAACAATGGTAATAATTGCTAATAAAGACATTAATGAAGCGACCGCAAACGCTGCTGTAAATTGGTATTCGTTATATAAAATTTCGATATGCAATGGCATTGTGTTCGTCATGCCTCGGATATGTCCTGAAACAACCGACACAGCTCCAAACTCCCCAATTGTCCGCGCATTACATAAAATTAGTCCGTATAATAATCCCCATTTAATATTTGGTAAGGTTACTAAGAAAAATGTTTTAAAACCACTTGCACCTAACGAGATTGATGCTTCTTCCTCGGTAATCCCTTGCATTTGCATTAACGGAATTAATTCTCGTGCTACAAAGGGGAACGTTACAAAAAGGGTTGCAATGACGATTCCAGGAATGGCAAATACAATTTGAATATCGTTTTGATACAGCCATTCTCCAAAAAGTCCTTGTGCTCCGAACAAAAGTATAAAAATTAATCCAGCAATAACAGGTGAAATGGCAAAAGGTAAATCAATGAGTGTAATTAATAGATTCTTCCCTTTAAAGGAGAACTTTGTAATTACCCATGCCGCAGCTATCCCAAAAATTGCGTTCAAAGGAACAACAATCAATACTACCGTTAATGTTAATTTAATAGCAGATAGAGCATCTGGATGTGTAATAGATGCGATATATGTCTCCCATCCTTTTTCTAAAGCTGTAACAAAAATTGAAACGAGCGGTAAAATTAAGAATAGCGATAAAAATAGTAGGGATATTGTAATAAAAGTCCATTTAATTAGTGCAGATTCTTGTAGTGCGTATGATTTGGTCGCAGTACGGTTAACTGTCAATGGAGCTTCTGGTTGTGCTTCAAAGGATTTGGTCATAGGCTTCTCCCCTCCTTAAAACTGATTAAATTTTCGATTTGTATACCATTGAATAATATTGATGATTAATAAAAAGATAAATGAAGCAACAAGCATCACAGTGGCAATAGCTGTTGCCCCTGCGTAATCGTATTGTTCAAGTTTTGTCATAATAATTAGTGGTGTAATTTCTGTCTCCATTGGCATATTCCCTGCAATAAATACAACCGAACCATACTCACCAAGGGCCCTTGCAAAAGCTAATGAAAATCCAGTAATAACGGCTGGTATTAGCTCTGGAAAAATTACTTTAAAGAACGTTTGGAGACGGTTTGCCCCGAGACTAGCTGAGGCTTCTTCTATTTCAATCCCTAAGTTTTGTAGAACAGGTTGAACAGTTCTTACAACAAATGGTAGCCCAATAAATGTTAATGCAATGATAATTCCTAATGGTGTATATGCGATTTTAAAATCAAAAAACTGTCCGATCCATCCATTTGGTGCATATAAAGTAGCAAGTGCAATGCCGGCAACTGCAGTCGGGAGCGCAAATGGCAAATCTACAAGCCCATCTACAATTCTCTTACCTGGGAACTGGTAGCGAACTAACACCCACGCAATAATTGTTCCAAAAACAACATTCATTAATCCCGCAGCTAGTGCTGTACTTAAGGTTAACCGATAAGAAGCAACTGCCCGAGGATGTGAAATCGTTTCAAAAAATTCACTCCAACTCATCGAAAACGTGTTAAAAAATATCATAGATAACGGTAATAAAACGATGATACTTAAGTAGAGCATTGTATATCCAAGGGTTAAAGAAAAACCAGGAATGATGGTGTTTCTTTTTCGTTTTTTTAACGTAAGTTCCATATGTACCTCCTATTTAACTTTCTTTCTACTATTGATAGATTTCGTCGAATGTACCCCCATCAGAAAAATGGATTTTTTGGGCTTTTTGCCATCCACCAAAGTTATCAATTGTTACTAATTCTAAAGATTGAAATTGATCTTTAAACTTTTCTATAACTTTTTCACTTCGAGGGCGATAAAAGTTTTTCGCTGCAATTTCTTGACCTTTTTCTGTGTATAAGAATTTTAAATAACCTTCCGCCAACTCTCTAGTTCCCTTTTTATCAACCACTTTGTCAACTACAGCCACTGGTGGTTCTGCCAATATACTAATTGATGGTGTAACAATTTCAAATTCTTCTTTACCCATTTGTTTCAAAGTTAAATAGGCTTCATTTTCCCAAGAGATTAATACATCGCCCATTTCACGTTCTATAAAAGTGGTTGTAGATCCACGAGCACCCGAATCTAAAACTTCTACATTATGAAATAAGTCTTTAATAAATTGTTTAACCTTTGCTTCATCACCGTTAAATGTTTTATCTGCATATGCCCAAGCAGCTAAATAGTTCCAACGAGCTCCTCCACTTGTTTTTGGGTTTGGTGTAATAACTGACACTTCATCCCTAACGAGGTCATCCCAATCTTGAATATTTTTCGGGTTGCCTTTTCGAACTAAAAATACAATTGTAGATGTGTATGGTGATGAATTGTATTCAAATTCTGATTGCCAATCTTCATTCAATAGTTGCCGCGTAGCTGCAATTTGGTCAATATCATAAGCAAGTGCTAAAGTAACAACATCTGCCTGTAGCCCATCAATCACCGCACGACCTTGTTTTCCTGACCCGCCATGTGATCGTTGAAAGTGAACATCTTGACCAGTTTCTTCCTTCCAATACTCCCCAAACTCCTCATTAAACTCTTCATATAATTCACGAGTAGGATCATAGGAAACGTTTAAAATTTCAACTTTTGAAGAATTACTACATGCTCCTAATACGAAAAGAGATATAACTGGGACTAAAATTTTTCCTATTTCCCTCAATTTCAACACTCCTTAAAAAAATAAAAAGGCTGCACGCTTTTCTTTAATATGAAAAGCCTGCAACCTTCAGTTTTTCTGATCGGTTTTTATTATTTTTCCAAGTTTTACAATTTCGATTAACTTGCATATTTCTTAAAAACACATTAATCAAATTTATCCAATAAGTCAACAAGGAATTAATAATTTTTTAAAAATTCCAACTAAAAATAAAATTCCCATTTTTATAATTGACTATTTCTACAAATATAGTATACTTTAAATACAAATGACGAACGAGGCAAATAATGCCAGTTCTTTTTCTTTATTAATCAAATGCTGACTAGGGATCTAGAGGCGTTTTAATGGACCAACTTGCGTTCATTAAAACGCCTTTTTCTTTTTAAAGGAGGAAACGTATGCTAACATTTGCAGCTTGGAACGATTCATTCATTGATTTTGAAGTGGATGACACATATAAAGGAGCGCTCAATGTTTTAAAATGGGCTTACGAGCATTATGGAGATGATGTTGTATATGCATGTAGCTTCGGGATTGAAGGGATAGTGTTAATCGATTTAATTGCTAAAGTGAAGCCTGATGCAAAAATCGTCTTCTTAGATACAGATGTTCATTTTAAGGAAACGTACGAGACGATTGAAAAAGTAAAAGCAAACTATCCGGAGTTAAAGATTGAATTGAAAAAACCAGCTTTAACATTAGAAGAACAAGCTCAACAATACGGCGAAGAATTATGGAAAACAAATCCGAATAAATGCTGTGAAATACGAAAATTAGTACCATTAAAAGAAACTTTAACAGGAGCAAAAGCGTGGATATCTGGATTACGTCGTGACCAGTCTGAAACGAGAGCGAATGTCAATTTTATTAACCAAGATCATAAATTCCAATCTATAAAAATCTGTCCACTTATTCATTGGACATGGAAAGATGTGTGGCGTTATGTAAGTAAACATAATTTAACTTACAATCCACTCCATGACTCAGGCTATCCAAGTATTGGCTGTTCACATTGTACAAAACCAGCTTTTACGATGGAGGATTTACGTTCAGGAAGATGGTCTGGTTCAAATAAAACGGAATGCGGATTACACGATTAGAAAATGTATTTAACAAACTATAAATTTTAGGAGGAATTAACAATGAGTTTACAACCACATGGCGGAAAATTAGTATATTCATATAACCCAGAAGCATCTTATGAAAGTATCGAAAAAGAAATTCAACTTGATGCGATTGCATTAAGCGACCTTGAACTGATTGGAATTGGTGCATATAGCCCACTGGAAGGATTTTTAGCAAAAGAAGATTACGAATCTGTAGTTGAAACAATGCGCCTTTCAAATGGAACAGTTTGGAGTATTCCCATCACATTACCTGTTGCAGATGAGGTAGTAGCTACATTAAACACTGGGGATATCGCAAAACTTACCTATGATAGTGAAGTATATGGTCTAATTACAATTAACGATATTTATACACCAGATAAAAAGGTTGAAGCGAAATTAGTGTATGGGACAGACGATTTAAATCACCCTGGTGTTCAAAAACTTTTAGAACGACCAAACACTTATGTTGGCGGTAACATCACACTATTGAAAAAAGCACCTAAATCCTTCCCTGCTTATACATTTGAACCAAAAGAAACACGAGCATTGTTTGAGGAAAAAGGCTGGAAAACGATAGTTGGATTCCAAACAAGAAATCCAGTACACCGTGCCCATGAATATATCCAAAAAGTCGCATTAGAAATTGTTGATGGTTTGTTCCTAAACCCTCTTGTTGGGGAAACAAAATCTGATGACATCTCAGCTCCTATTCGTATGGAAAGTTATGAAGTACTGCTTGATAAATATTACCCAAAAGAGCGTGTTCAATTAGGTGTGTTCCTAGCTGCAATGCGTTACGCAGGACCAAGAGAAGCAATCTTCCATGCATTAGTTCGTAAAAATTATGGCTGCACTCATTTTATTGTTGGCCGTGACCATGCAGGTGTTGGTGATTACTACGGAACATATGATGCGCAAATAATCTTTGAAAACTTTAGCCCTGAAGAAATCGGCATTACACCTTTAAAATTTGAACATAGTTTCTATTGCACTGCTTGTGAAGGGATGGCAACAACAAAATCTTGCCCGCATGATGCCACTTCTCGCATTATTTTATCAGGAACAAAAGTACGTGAAATGTTACGTAACGGAGAAATTCCACCAAGCACATTTAGCCGCAAAGAAGTAATCGAAGTTTTAATAAAAGGATTACGACAAGAAGTTCATTCATAAGAAGAGGTGTAAAAATATGAGTACAAATATCGTTTGGCATGAAGCTTCCATTGCAAAAGCAGAAAGAAGAGAAAAAAATAACCATCATAGCTTTGTTTTATGGTTTACAGGATTATCAGCGTCTGGTAAATCTTCCATTGCAAATGCAGTAGCAAGAAAATTATTTGAAGATGGAAACCAATCATTTGTTCTAGACGGTGACAATATTCGTCATGGGTTAAACAAAAACTTAGGCTTTGATGAAGAATCCAGAAAAGAAAATATTCGTCGTATCGGTGAAGTATCAAAACTTTTTGTTGAAAGTGGTCAAATCGTATTAACAGCGTTTATTTCGCCTTACAAAGAAGATCGTAATGTCGTTAGAGCACTTGTAGAAGATGGTGAATTTATTGAAATCTTTGTGCAGTGTTCAATTGAAGAATGTGAACGTAGAGATCCAAAAGGCCTTTATACGAAAGCTCGAAATGGAGAAATTCCAAACTTCACAGGTATTAGCGCCCCATATGAAGCTCCAGACAATCCAGAACTTGTAGTGGATAGTGAGAAGTTTTCAGTTGAGGAATGTACAGATCAAATCATTAGTTTTTTAAAAGAAAAAAAATATATATAACAATGGCGCAGTTCAATTTCTAGTGTAGAGATTGAACTGCGTTTATTTGTTAAAAGTGGAAAAACGATTCATACATATGAGGAACATCTTTAAAGGATTCTAGAAATTTTCTCCACATCCTCTACACCACCTCTTAATATAACCCTTTTTATTATGATGGTTAATTTATTTTGAAACATGCATAGTTATTGCAAAAGTTGTTTTTTGTATCAATAAATTTATACTGCACATAATAATTCATAAAAATAAAGGAGAATAACTATGAAGAAAATTATTTTGCTTTCGGCATTTATTTTCTCTCTTGGTCTTGCGGGATGCGGTGAAACAACGGAAGAAAACCTCGGTGGTGAGGTAGAAAATACAGAGAACAATGAAAACACAGGTAATGATACTAGCGGAGATACTGAAGAAGCCGCAACAAATGATGAAAAAGAATTAAACCAAGTAATAGTTGACAATGAAAATTTGACAGCGACACTGGTGAAGATTGTTAAAAAGAATGATGAAGTTTGGGGTAATACTGTTGAAGTAATCTTTGACGTAACAAACAAACGGAAGGATAGTATTGAAGTTCAGGCAAATAGTGTATCAGTTGATGATCGTATGGTAGATGAAACATTGCTCTCAATGAGTCAAGAAGTGGCACCAGGAAAATCAGCAACAGCAACATTAACCATCAGCGAATTTGAAGGATATGATTTCCCTGCTTTTGAAAATAACTTTGAAATGATCTTACACGTATTCTCTTGGGACGATTATGACTACAGTGAAGATCATCCAGTAAAAGTGGAATTCTAATATTAATACTTCCATACCAGATGCAACTTAAGCATCTGGTATATTTTTTTGGTGTTATTTGACCCCTCTTATTTTTTTCATTCCGAATTTTATAGTGACCAAACATATTACAAAGCCTATAATTGCTGGGATTATTATGGATTTGCCTGATTCCCCTGCAAAAATAATACTCCACGCTATTTTTCCTATTGCAATAAAGGCCATAATGGACATCCCAAACCAAATGTTACGATACCAAAAAGCAACAGCTAAGAGAGTTAAAGATACCGGGACAATCAATGTAAGTAAGACTTTTGGAATTCCCCAATCCCCAGTTAAATAATTCAATTCATATTGAAGAAATTCTTGTACTTTTGCATCGACAGTACTCGGTTCCGGAAACCAAAACATCGATGAAAAAATACACAACAATGTAAAGAAGATCCCTGCAAAACTTCTTTTGAAGGCAAAATAACAAAAAGGAATAATAAAAAGTGGTCTAATATACCAAGAAAGTTGATTCTGATGTCTAGCAAATGCCCAATCAAGTAAATCACGATTCAAAACTAACGCAATTAGTAAACCTAAAGAACAAAACGCAAAGAAAACAGCAAGTGCTTTATCATATTTTCGCAACATTAGATTCCCTTCCCTGTGTTTGGTATAGATAATCCTTTTTCTAAAAACAGAATAATTTCTTCTGTTAGAGAAAATAAATGATCGTCAAAATAATCCGAACCAGACTTTTCTATGAAATACTGGACAAATGACACGTTTAAGGATTCGATTAGTAAAATAATTGTTTCATTTCCTAATCTCTTATCAATTTCACCCTTTTCCTTGCACTCATTAATTAATGGATGAAAAAATTCAAAACTTTTATCGTGTCCATCCCCAAGGACCATTTTCTTTAGTTCTTGATCTGAATTTAAAATAAAATTGGTTGCAATTTTCGCCATATCTGGGTGCAAACGATAAAACTGTACTCCTCCAATAAATAAATTTTTCACGATATCAATAAACGTTATGTTACTAGATATTTGGTATGCATTTTTGGTGTATTCGTGTTTTTTGAAGCCAATTTGTTCGATTACATACTTGTATAAATCAAGTTTGTCTTCAAAATATTGATAAAAACTCCCCCTTGGAATTCCTACTCTTTTGATAATGCTTGATATGCTTGCTTTTTCATACCCATGTTCTGCAAATTCGGCAATACTGCCTTCTAAAATGATTGTTCTTTTTTCATTTGGTAGGTTAAAAAAAGTTGTTAATGGCATTTTGATTCCCTCTCTTATAATCGATGTGACACTATTGTCATATGACAACAATGTCATCTTAACATACAAACTTTAACTTGTAAATATTGTAAAGGTGTTACCCATTCCAAAATTACAAAAGTTTAGCATTAAAGAAATTTAAGACTTTCATTAAATTGCAAATTTGTAAAATCAACTATTAACTTAGTCAATGATAAATCCTTCTCTTTACTCCACTTTTCCCAATGCCTGCTATTTTGTCGTGATCCAATCCATCCCCAGTTAACGTAATCCAAATTTGATTATTTCTTTTCAAGCTTTTTGAAAAGAGATTCTTGATTAGAAATCATTTGGAAACCACCTAGTAAAAAAGCAGTGGATAGTTCGATTAGGTTGAACTTTCCACTGCCCAATTTAAATATTGTACTTTTTCAGTGTCCTCGTTTATTTCACTATACTCCTCTATGTCAATTGTGCAGTTTGGTACATTAAGAATATAATTCACTTTGATATTATCGATTGTCATGTTTATTCCAATTTTTAAAATGGTTTTCTTTAGTCGATAGATCGTGGTATAAAGATTTTGTTCAGCCTTTTTTGTACTAATTTGTGGCCATAAATTCTCGATTATTTTCCATTACTCAATGCCGTTCTTATGATGTATGACTAGTAGTGTAAATAACTTTTCCACTTTAACTGTGGTCTATTTAATTTGAATTTCTTTATTGCCAAAAAAATATTAATATGTTCAAGGAGTTCAATTCTTACACTATCTTCATTGACAATACTAGATTTATGCTCATGCATCAACGGCGTAGTGTTTATAAGCGGAAACAAATACGATTTTTAAATTTGTACATTTTTTTAAGAGCTTATACCCGAGTTCAATTCCATTTGTTCCTCGCATCTCAATATCTAGGAAAATTACATCAGGCTTTAATATTGGAATATAAGTTAATGCTATTGTCGATTGATTAAAAACCGGCTATCACTTGAGTTAAGCCTGTATTCTCTAGCTGCATTTTCAAGAAATTCGAAACTAATTTTTCATCACCCACAATACTTACTTTGAGCACTTGTAAGAATACCCCTTTCATTTTTAAATCGGTATTTCAAACTTTACCATTGTCCATAATCCTAGATCACTAGAATGCATTATTATTTAATAACCTTATTCAGAACTTACCGTAAATTTCATCCAAATTTGATTTTTCATCGCAAGATCATTTTCTGACTCTAAATCTTTTATGAATAAATAGTAAGATTCCCCATTGTTATATGGTTTAACTGGAGTAATTTTAATTGATTTTGAATTAATTACTTCGACATTAACTTCAACTTTACTTCCATGTTGATTTGTTACAAAGATATGCTCGTCCGTTAACAATGCCTCTTTTACATTTGCATTAAATGTTAATGTCCACTCTTTATTAGGGGAGACGTTGTTTTTCTCTTGCCATTTTCCTGTTTCGAGTGAGTACGGTATAGTTTTAAATACATATCGCTCTGAAGCTACAAAACGTTTACCAGTAGACGATTCAATGTTTTCACTTAAATATAGATAGTATTTTGTGTCTGGTTTGTAATACGTTTTCGGACTGACTTGAATTGTATTGTTTGTTAGCTGAATATCAATTTCGACTTTTTCTCCGTTCTGATCATACATATATACCGTTTCATTGTTGACTGTCGAGCTTTTCACTGCCTGATTGAACTTAATATTCCATACTTTATCTGCCATTACTGGTAGTTCCATTTCCGATGTACGTCCAGTGAATTGGTCATTAAAGTTTGGTTCCTTCTGATCCCAGCCATTTTCCATATTTAATATGGTGAATGTACTGAATTTACTTATGGTAAACTTTAATCCAAGTTCTCCATTTTTATATGGAACAACCTCACCTTTAATAAATACCTTTTCACCATCACTATGTTCGATATATACCCCTAATTTATTAAAGAATTCTTCACGTTCCTTGGCTTCAGTAGGTATCGTTACACCCTTAAGTGGAAGAATTATGTCTACTGGTTGATTTGGCATATTCGTTTCAATGGTCATTGGTCGACCCACCACATTAATATTCACGCTGCCAGCTACTTTGCGCACGGTTTCTTCTTGTTTTGCACGATCTTCTACCTCGTTTTTCTTTTCTTCCTCTTTTATAGGAATTACTCTGAAGTAAAGATCGTTTTTAATTTGACCAATTGACTCTTTCGGAATAGCAATTCTTGCATTATCCGTATAAATTTCTAGATTGATATCTCCCTCTTGCATTGCCGTGATAGATCCTTTATTAATGGATACGTTTAATTCTGACACTTCGTCTTTTGAATCTGGAATGACGATTCGTGCTGTATCAGAACCTGCCTCTTTTAGTTTTTTAACCGTTTCAGCAGCATTCTCAGGTGTTAATTCTACTTCATCTTTTTGTTTCCATTCGTATCTGTAGTACGCTTGATTGTTGCTGTTGATACGTTAGAGCCTTGTTGATCACCTATTTCAATTGGCGCTGTGATGATTTCTGGTTTTGGCGGTTTAGGTTGTGGAGTTGGTGTATAGCCTCCTCCTCCTCCACTAGAAGAAGCTTGCGCACGGTTTACAGAAATCGTATAGGTCCTTTTCGTTACCCCATCTTCTGCTGTTACTACAATTTGAATTGTATTATTACCAACAATTAATGGTACTGCAGTTATAGATGGTTGATTATTAACCGTTATTGTAGCTTTTCCAGTGTCTTCTACAATTGGCGATATAGTAATACTGCTTATTGCATTTTGTACATTGACTGTGTAAGAGGTTATATCTTTGTCAAAAGGTCGATTTAACGTTCCATTTGATAATGTTAATGCACCTAAATTTGCATTTTGGCTCTTGGCATTGATTGTCACCGTTGCCACTTGGCTCGTTGTAGTTGCTGTTTTATTTCCTGTCGCACTGTTATCTGTATTTGTAATCACTACATAATAATAAGTTGTTCCTGCAGTACCTGTTGGAGCTGTAAATGTTGGACTTGTCGCACCATTGATT
>NZ_OBMQ01000007.1:96181-207862 GCF_900217795.1 Ureibacillus xyleni
TGTTTGCACTGTTATCTGTATTTGTAATCACTACATAATAATAAGTTGTTCCTGCAGTACCTGTTGGAGCTGTAAATGTTGGACTTGTCGCACCATTGATTGCTTTACCTCCAATTGTGCTGTTCGTTGTGTTGCTATACCATTGATAGCTTAACGATACTCCTCCACTTGCTGTAACATTTAGAGTGGCTGAATCTCCCACATTAATCGTTTGGTCTGTTGGTTGAGTGTGTATGCTTGGTTTCGCTGCGTTTGTATTCACTTGTACCTTTGCCACCGAACTCGTAGCTGTTGCCGTTTGTTGGCCTGTCGCACTGTTATCTGTATTTGTAATCACTACATAATAATAAGTTGTTCCTGCAGTATCTGTTGGGGCTGTATATGTTGGACTTGTCGCACCAGTGATTGCTTTACCTCCAGTTGTGCTGTTCGTTGTGTTGCTATACCATTGATAGCTTAACGATACTCCTCCACTTGCTGTAACATTTAGAGTGGCTGAATCTCCCACATTAATCGTTTGGTCTGTTGGTTGAGTGTGTATGCTTGGTTTCGCTGCGTTTGTTAAACTTGCCGTTGTTACTTGTTTCATCTGGTAAACACTCTTATTTCCTACAGCGTCCTTAACAAGGATATTGAAAAAATATGTAGTATTTGGAGATAAACCAGTAAAATTAAATATGTTAATACCTTTAGATACAAACAACGGGCTAATACCACTTGATTCAATATTACTAACAGTATCAATATTGTTAGTAGTAGATTGATAGACTTGATACTCTAAATCATTTGGGGCGGTATTATCATCTGTAGCTTTTGTCCAACTTAAAGTCAAACCTGAAGTGTTAATATTAGAAGTAGTAATATTACCATTGTTTCCTGCAGATGGAGCATTATCAACTTGATTAGCTATTTCTACGATGTAATATTCATTATCTAATATAAATGAATCAATACCAGTTTCATTAGGTGCAGTATAGTTTAAGATTTCATCTTTATATACCCCCCACTCATCCCATTTGTATTCGATACCTTCATAGATAGAAAACCCTTTACCTTTCTCAGGCATTAGAATATTTTTTGGATTCGATATATCTGGACCACCGTATGTCCAAGAAATTGATTTTCCAGGTGCAACTTTTAATATTTTGGGTATAACACCATTTACTGTAACATCTTTTTCGAATATATTATTTGCACTATCTGTTGCCCTAACTCTGACCGTTGCTTTTTTTCCAGCAGCCAGAGTTTTTCCTTCTTTAATCCGTAACATCCCTAATTTTTTAGAACTATCGATTGTTGATATTTCAAACATATCGTTAGGATTATTTACAATACTATAACTATTAGTATCGTAATAATAGTCGCTACTTTCAATATAACCTACTCTTACTCCTGAATATCCATCAGGTACATTTGAATTTATTAATTTAATATCTGTTGGAGGACCATTGACTACTAAAATTGTAATTGTAATTGGTTCTGTATAAGGAGCCATTTTAGTTCCTTGGAGTCCTTGCCCTGATTGCCAACTAACTTTAAAGGAATAAACCCCTGCTACATCAGATTTAAATTTTATTTGACCTGAATCAACAGTTTCTTTGGGAAAGGAGAATCCAGTTTGTATGTGATTTGTAGCTGATCCGTTTCCTAAATGACTTCCATTTCCAGGAGTAGAGTCAAAATAGATAAACTGATAATCCTTATAGCCCAATTCTTCAGCAAACAAAGAAACCTCTTCACCCATATTCACTGTTTTTGAATAAACTTGAAAGGCAGAATTGTTTGTACTCGCACTTACTTTTTGAAATGGGAATCCAGAAATTATAGAAAAAATCATACAGAAAATCAAAATAAATATAAAACTTTTATTCGCAGTACTTTTTGTATTCATATCAATGCTCCCCTATAATCCTTAAATTATTGGATTTTAATTCCGACTATTTTTCAAATAATCATTTAAAGAATTAATTCCATTTTTCTAAAATCAAATTATTTTAAGAAACACAAGCTTCACAATAAAAACTCCCATCGTTTATGTTTCATCTGATAACACCCCTTTATATGTAGAACAGGTTTTGAACCTATGAAAATCATTGAAAACTATATCAAGTGTTATAAATTCCGCCTACATCATAATCAGCCCACCATATTAAAATCTACTAACTTACAACTACCTTTTACTCTCATCAATTGTTAATTATTCTTTTAGGCATTATGGAAGTCTATTAAACACCCACTTTTTACAAAATTACAACTTCCCTCTATTCCTACTACAAAATTCCTAGTAAACTAAAATGGAATACATACTTTACTAATGTTAGTTTAATTGAAAATGGTTTGTGGGGATGGTTAAGTTTTTCACTTTCAGGTAAAGTTTTCTTATCCTTGGTAAAGGGGGACAACAGTTGAAGAAGATACTTATAATTATGGTTGCTGTTTTCATTATTTCCTTTGTTCCCTTCAATCGGGAGGTTCGTGCAGATAATCTTCAAATCAAACAAGGGGTGCTTGATCTTCAAGAGCAGCCACTTAATAGTCAAGTTCTAAAGCTTGAGGGGGAATGGGAGTTTTATTGGGGAGAGTTATTGACTCCTGAGGATTTTAGCGGACAAACCACACATAAGAAAGATTGGATTCAAGCGCCTGCCGTTTGGTCAATGGCAGAATATACGGGGACAAATGCACTATCAAACGACGGCTATGGTACCTATCGTTTAATCATAAAAATTAATGAAAAAAATCAAAATAAACCGTTGTCGTTTTATTTGCCTTCTGTTGCTTCTGCTTTCCAGCTTTTTGTGGATGGTGAATTACTTGCTAAAAATGGCGTGGTGGGCAAAGATCGAAATAGCATGGAACCAAAATCTTATTCACAAGTAGCCTCCTTTATGCCACAAGCAAATGAAATTGAAGTAATCATGCAAGTATCAAATTTTTATTCGAGAAAAGGTGGAATGTGGTCAGCTGTGAAGTTCGGAACTAGTCAAGAGATATCTAAACTCAGAGAATTAAATGTCATTAGAGAAGTTATCATTGCAAGTAGCCTTTTTGCAATTGGTTTATATCATATTTCTCTTTGGTTGTTTCGGGCAACAACTACACTTCCACTATTCTTAGGTGTTCTTTGTCTAGGTATTTCGCTGCGAACCATTTTAGTTGGAGAACTACTTTTAATCTATCTCTTTCCGACATTCTCATGGGAGCTCAGTGTTAAACTTGAATATCTAACTATTTATTTCGGTATAATGATTATTTTTATTTTTTTAGCTTTTCTTTTTCCGAAAGAAGTAAACAGAAAAATTGTATATGTAGCAAGTATTATTTGTCTATTGTTTAGTTTAACAACCTGTTTTCCTGCAAATATATTTACTCACTATAGGCGACCATTCGAAATCTTTTTAGTGTTCATGTTCATTTACTATATTTATGTTCTTATTCTCGCGACCATTCGGAAACGGGAAGGAGGTTTAATTAGTATTCTCTCAGTGATATTGTTGGCTTTAGGAATTCTCAATGATAGTTTTTACTATGAACAACGAATTAATAGTATGGACTTAACTCCAATTGCGGCACTAACCTGTCTATTTATACAAACTCTAATTGTTGCAAAGAAAAGTTCGAACGCTTTTAAACGAGTTGAACTACTCTCAAACGAACTGCATGAAGTAAATTCATCGCTTGAACAAATTGTTGCAACCCGAACGAAAGACCTTGAAAAAACTAATAAGGAATTACGCTATATTGAAGAAACGCGTAAATCCTTCTTTTCTTCCGTCGCCCATGAATTTGGAACACCGATGCAATCCATTCAAGGCTATATCCAATTGTTACAAACAAAAGCACCTTCAAAAGAACAGGAAAAATACTTAAATATTATGTTTGAAAAAACAAAATTACTTAATCATTTATCAAAGGACTTACTAGATTTAGCAAAAATGGATGAAGGACAATATGAGTTTACTTTTGAACAAATGGATACGATTTATTTACTAGACTATCTTTATCAACGGTATAAGCATGATATCGATAAAGCTGGTTTGAACAGTATATATACCCCACCCCGAGATGTACCAGACGGAGTAAGCATTCTTATCAACATTGATGTCTTTCGTTTTGAACAGGTCATGTCAAATTTAATCAATAATGCGATTAAGTTTACTCCTGTTGGGGGACAAATTCATGTTCAAGCTGAATTGATTTATAAGAATACTTGTTTCAAAGAAAAGGAACAAGGTATACTCCTACTAGAAATATCTGACACCGGGATAGGAATCGACGAGGAATTACTTCCACATATTTTTGATCGGTTTATAAAAGGGGAAAATTCTTTAAAGCAAATAAAAGGCTCAGGATTAGGACTAGCTATTTGTAGGGAAATTATTAAAAAACATGATGGAACAATTTCAGTAAAAAGTAAATTAGGAAAAGGGAGCAGCTTTACAATTAGGCTTCCAGTACAACTAGTGAAGGAGGATGAGGGCCTTGAATTCAAAGATTTTAATCGTTGAAGATGACTTGGATATACAACAATTTCTTGAAGATGCACTTGAAAGTTATGGATTTCAACCAATTTCTTGTGCAACCGGAATTTCTGCATTACAGACATTTGAAACAAATGATATCGATTTAATTTTATTAGATGTACAGCTTCCAGATATGAACGGCTTTGAAATTTGTGAAACCATCCGTAAATTTTCGAATATCCCAATTATTTTTGTAAGTTGTTTACAAGATGGTTCTGACATAATTCACGGTTTAGAATTAGGTGGAGACGATTATGTTACGAAGCCATTTGACTTACATCAGCTGATTGCTCGTATAAAATCGAATTTAAGGAGAGCCCCTTTATATAATCGACAATTGATGACTAATGAAAAACCTCCGCTTGATATCAACCAGATCATCATTGAAAATTTGAAAATTAATTTTTACCTTCAAAAGGTATTTGTGAATGATGAGATTGTACCACTTTCGAATAAGGAATTTCTAATCTTATCAATCCTTGCACAAAATCCAAATAAAGTATTAAACAACCACGAACTTTATACGCTTATCTGGGGAGAAGAAAGTCTTGGTGATACGCGAACATTGAAGGTTCATATTAGTAATTTAAGGAAAAAACTAGAAGAATACACGGGACATTCAAATTTCATACGGACAGTTCGAGGGCTTGGGTATCAGTTTTATTTAGCAGAAAAAAATAGGAACGAATGAAGCTAGGACTATTCAAAAAAATGAATGCACATAGGGGATTCGATTAACTTAATTCTGTTGATTGAATTGTCGATCTCCTTTAGCTGCGAATTCTCTTAGAGGCTGAATACAATAAGGGCTGTCAAAAGTAGACAGCCCCCCAAATTTACTCTACCTTTCATTCTGAAATTACGGTGAATTTAATCCATGGCTCCCAGAATAAGAAATTTATCAGATTTTAAATTATTTACATTGTAAAAGGCTAGTGAGTATTCAAAATTAGCCCCGTAGTAATTGGAGTACGCCAATTGGGTTCTGGTTTTGATGTAGATTATTAATAATAGGAACCATCTTCTGCTTCATTTCTTCTAATTTTTTCATTTCTTCCTCTATATTAATGCTAGTGGTGCGAGAAGTGGAGTTAGTATTTTCTAAATATTCAATACTCGGTTGAATATTTCTAAACATTTTATCTAGCCGATTCGATTCTGCGCCAACAGACGAAAGCTGGTCTGAAATCGTAGACATGGCCTCTTCAATTTTTGAAAATGCAGCAGTAGCATCTGTCTTAGTAGAAATCGATAAACCCGAAATACCCAGATCCCCTGGAAGCATATCTCCAATTTTTCCAGAACGATCATGACCCCCAAGATTGCTCGTCTGCGTCACAAGGTTTAATATTCCATCTAATGCATTCTCCCCATTAATTTTCATTTTATCACCAATTTTTGTGATTTCTTCCGCTAAGCTATTAAATTGCTCTTGATACGAAGAACGATCAGAATCCGAAATATCGTTACTAGCTTTTCCTGCTAATTCTTTCATCTGAAACAACAACGAATCCGTTTCCTTAAGGCCGCCTTCTGCAATATCTAATTTAGCTTTCGTATCTTGGATTTGTTTTTGTGGAGCTGACAATTTATCTATTTCATATCTTCGCCTCGCCAATTCCAAGTTAATCTCATTTGAAGTTGAATTTATATTGTTACGTAAACTCAGCTTCTCAAGACTCTTATTAGTGTCCACTGTGTTTGTAGTTAATTGTTTATACGTGTTATACGCCAATAAATCATGATTAATTCTCATAATAACCACTCCATTCTCTTCTAGTTAATTAAGTTACCAATAAAAACCCAATTTGAATATAAATCATAACACCCTTTTTTAAGTTGTACAGGTTTTGAACATATGAAATTCATTGGTAATTATGACCCGCCTACACCAGATTAATGTTATAAATCTACTAATTAGATTTATCCATATTACTCTTATCCATTGTTGATTATTCTTGGAGGCATTATAAAAATTCGTCAAATTCCAATTTTTTTAAAATAACAACTCCTCTCTATAACTAATTCAAAATTCCTAGTAAAACTAAGAATAATTTACTAATTTCAGTTTAATTGAAAATGGTTTGCGGAGATATTTAAATTTTACATTTTTAGGTAAAATTTTCTTAACCTTGGTAAAGGGGGACAACAGTATGAAGAAGATACATAAAATCATGGTTACCTTTAATCGGGAGGTTCGTGCAGATAATCTTCAAATCAAACAGGGGGTTCTAGTTCTTCGAGAGTAGTCACTTAGTGATTAAGTAAAAAGCTTGAATAATACCAACGAGTGAAGCTACAGTAGTCTAAAAAGTTTCCTCGTACTCCATAGAATGGGATACTTTTTTTTGCAGAAAAAAATACGACTAAATCATAATTCGATTTAGTCGTACTTTGGTTATTTATTATCCAATACTGCCTTCCATCTCGAACTTGATCAGACGGTTCATTTCTACGGCATATTCCATTGGTAGTTCTTTTGTGAATGGTTCAATGAAGCCCATTACGATCATTTCTGTCGCTTCTTGTTCAGAAATACCACGGCTCATTAAGTAGAACAATTGCTCTTCAGACACTTTTGAAACTTTTGCTTCGTGCTCTAAAGAAACGTTGTCATTTAAGATTTCGTTGTATGGAATCGTGTCCGATGTTGATTGGTTATCTAAAATTAACGTATCACATTCAATGTTTGAACGTGCGCCAGTTGCTTTTTTACCAAAACGAACAATACCACGGTACGTTACTTTACCACCTTGTTTGGAGATGGATTTAGAAACGATTGTAGAAGATGTATTTGGTGCTAAGTGAATCATTTTCGCACCAGCGTCTTGGTGTTGCCCTTTCCCTGCAATCGCAATTGAAAGCGTCATACCACGTGCACCTTCACCTTTAAGAATACATGCTGGGTATTTCATTGTTAATTTAGAACCGATGTTACCATCAATCCATTCCATTGTTCCGTTTTCTTCAACAACAGTACGTTTTGTAACTAAGTTGTATACGTTATTAGCCCAGTTTTGAATTGTTGTGTAACGGCAATAAGCATCTTTTTTAACAATGATTTCAACTACTGCTGAGTGAAGCGAGTTTGTTGTATATACAGGTGCTGTACATCCTTCAACATAGTGAACGTGTGCCCCTTCATCAACAATAATTAACGTACGTTCGAATTGACCCATGTTTTCTGAGTTAATACGGAAATAAGCTTGTAATGGTGTTTCAACCTTAACACCTGGTGGTACGTAAATGAATGATCCACCAGACCATACTGCTGAGTTTAGTGCAGCGAATTTGTTATCAGATGATGGGATAACTGTACCCCAATATTTTTTAAAGATATCTTCATTTTCGCGTAAAGCTGAATCAGTATCTTTGAATACGATGCCAAGGTCTTCTAAATCTTTTTTCATATTGTGATAAACTACTTCAGATTCATATTGAGCAGATACACCCGCTAAATATTTTTGTTCTGCTTCTGGAATACCTAATTTATCAAATGTTGCTTTAATTTCATCAGGAACTTCATCCCAAGATTTTTGGGTTGCTTCAGATGGTTTTACATAATATGTGATTTCATCGAAGTTTAATGCAGAAAGATCTCCACCCCATTGTGGCATTGGCTTTGAGTAGAAAATCTCTAATGATTTTAGACGATAATCTAACATCCACTCAGGTTCATTTTTCATATTTGAAATTTCACGAACGATTTCTTCAGTTAATCCACGTTTTGAACGGAAAACTGAAACGTCCTTATCATGGAAGCCGTATTTGTAATCGCCGATATCTGGCATTTGTTTGGCCATTTTTTTCTCCTCCGTTCAGAACTAATTTGATTCGTTTTTAACGCCCTTTTCCATTGCTTTCCAGGCAAGAGTGGCGCATTTAATACGAGCAGGAAACTTAGAAACACCTTGAAGTGCTTCAACATCCCCTAAATCATATTTATCTGTATATTCTTCACCAAGCATCATTTTCGAAAAAATGTCTGCTAGTTCAAGCGCTTCTTCTAATTTTTTCCCTTTAATGACCTCAGTCATCATAGACGCAGAAGACATTGAAATCGAACAACCTTCACCGTCGAATTTCGCATCTTCCACAATACCATCATTTATTTTTAATGTTAAGTGGATACGGTCTCCACATGTAGGATTATTCATATCAATCGTAACGCTGTTTTCTTCTAAAGAACCTTTGTTACGTGGTTTTTTATAATGATCCATAATTACGGAACGATACAATTGATCAAGATTATTAGTAGACATCGTTAAAATACTCCTTCGCTTGGCGTAATCCTTTCACAAGCACATCGATATCTTCTTTGGAATTGTACATATAGAAGCTTGCACGTGCTGTTGCAGACACTTTTAGCCATTTCATAAGCGGTTGAGCACAGTGATGACCTGCACGAATGGCAATCCCATTCATATCTAATACAGTTGCTAAGTCGTGTGGATGTACACCTTCTAAATTAAATGTTATTAAACCACAACGTTTCATTGGATCTTTTGGACCGTAGATTGTAAGTCCTTCGATTTTTTCCATCTCAGACATCGCATATTCTACTAAATTGTGTTCATGTTGTGCGATTTTTTCTAAACCAATTTCCGTTAAGAAATCAATTGCAGCCCCTAAACCAATAGCTCCAGCAATATTTGGCGTACCACCTTCGAATTTCCACGGTAACTCTTTCCATGTAGAATCAAATAATTCTACAAAGTCAATCATTTCACCGCCAAATTCGATTGGTTCCATATTTTCTAAAATTGCTTTTTTACCATATAAAACACCGATTCCAGTAGGTCCGCACATTTTGTGTCCTGAGAATCCTAAGAAATCAACATCTAAATCTTGAACATCAATTGGCATATGTGGTGCAGCTTGAGCAGCATCCACTACAATAATTGCACCATGTTCGTGGGCAATTTGTGCGATTTCTTTAATTGGGTTAATTGTTCCAAGTACATTTGATGCCATTGTAATAGCAACAATTTTTGTTTTGTCCGTAATTGTAGCACGAACCGTATCTAACGTAATCGTTCCATCTTCTTCAAGGTCGAAGTATTTTAATACTGCACCTTTTTCTTTCGCAAGTTGCTGCCATGGAATTAAATTCGAATGATGTTCCATGTAAGAAATAACAATTTCATCGCCTTCTGAAACATTTTGTCGACCAAAGCCTGAAGCAACTGTATTGATAGAAGTTGTCGTGCCTCGAGTATAAATGATTTCTTCTGTTGAAGATGCATTAATAAATTTTCGAATCTTTTCTCGTGCACCTTCATAAGAATCTGTCGCGCGATTACCTAGTGTATGTACACCTCGATGTACGTTGGAATTATCTAAATCGTAATACTTTCTTATAACATCTAAAACTTGTTTCGGTTTTTGTGATGTTGCAGCACTATCAAGGTAAACGAGCGGATGCCCATTTACCTCTTGATCTAGAATTGGAAATTGTTTTCGGATTTCATTCATTAGCGAACTTTCCCTTCAATCACCTTTGTCAATTGTGCTTTTACACTCTCAATTGGAATGTTGTTAACAACTGGCGCAAGGAAACCATGAATTATTAAACGCTCTGCTTCCGCTTTTGAAATACCGCGGCTCATTAAATAGTATAGTTGAACTGGGTCAACGCGTCCTACAGAAGCTGCGTGTCCAGCCATTACATCATCTTCATCAATTAATAACATTGGGTTTGCATCGCCACGAGCGTTTTCAGATAACATTAATACTCGGGACTCTTGTTCAGCATTTGATTTTGTTGCACCGTGTTCGATTTTACCAATTCCATTGAAAATCGTTTGAGCGGACTCTTTCATTACACCATGCTTTAAAATGAAGCCTTCAGAGTTTTTACCCCAGTGACGAATTTCTGTAGTGAAGTTTTGTTTTTGCACTCCGCGACCCACTACTACTGATTTTGAATTGGCTAGAGATCCATCTCCTACTAAATGGGTAATGTTTTCTGAAATTGTATCAGAGTCATTCATTAAACCAAGTGCCCATTCTATTTTCGCATCACGTTTAAGGTGACCACGACGGTTTACATATGTTGTGAATCCTTTTGCAAGAACATCTACCGCACCAAATGTTACTTGGGCATTGTCTAAAGCAACTACTTCTTCAATTAAATTCGCTTGACCTTGAGATTGCTCGACAGTTGATACATAAGTTTCTACATATGTAACTGAAGAATTACTATCCGCAACAACTAGAACATGGTTGAATAATGAAGCTTCTTTATTATCATTAATAAATACAACTTGTAATGGTTTTTCCACTACAACATTTTTTGGTACATATACAAACACTCCGCCATTTACAAGTGCTGCATGGTAAGCTGTTAATTTATGCTCATCAACTTTAACGGCTTCTGTCATAAAGTATTTTTGAACTAACTCGCTATGTTCACGAACAGCCGTTAAAATATCTGTGAAAATAACACCAAGGGATTTAAGTTCTTCTGACATTTTAATAAAAGCAGGTGTATTATTACGTTGAATATAAAGGTTTTCTTGCCCTTTTATATCAATAATTTCTTTAATTTCTGTTGGAAGTTCATCTAATGAATTAAATGGTGCACTTTCAACAGTGTGAACTGGAAACTCAGTAAAGTTCCATTTTGTAATATTTGTTTTATCTGGCTTTGGCATTGGTAGTTCAGCCGCTTTTTCAATTGCAGTAGCACGTAAGTTAGCAAACCAAGTTGGTTCATTATTGCTTTGTGAGAACGAGCTTACTTCCTCCGCTGATAACGCCAATTTTGTTTCAACCGTCATCTGTTTCGTCCTCCTCTAGTTCGCTTGTTCTACTGTTTCGTCTTCAATACCTAATTCTTTTTTAATCCAATCGTAACCTTCAGCCTCTAAACGTTGAGCAAGTTCTGGACCACCAGATTTCACAACTTTACCTTGCATCATAACGTGTACATGGTCTGGTGTGATGTAGTTAAGTAAACGTTGGTAGTGAGTGATTGCGATACATCCGAAACCTTCACCGCGCATTTCGTTAATCCCTTTTGCAACAACTTTTAATGCATCGATATCAAGACCTGAATCAATTTCATCTAAAATTGCAAATGTTGGTTTGATCATCATCAATTGTAGAATTTCGTTACGTTTCTTTTCCCCACCAGAGAAACCTTCATTTAAGTAACGTTGAGCCATGTCTTGGTCCATTTCAAGGAAGTCCATTGTTTTATCTAATTCACGGATGAATTTCATTAATGAAACTTCATTGCCTTCTTCACGACGAGCATTGATAGCAGAACGAATGAAATCTGCATTTGTCACACCTGAAATTTCAGATGGGTATTGCATTGCTAAGAAAAGACCTGCTTTTGCACGCTCATCAACTTCCATTTCAAGCACGTTTTGACCATCTATTTCAATTGTACCTTGAGTAACTTCATATTTAGGATGACCCATGATCGCAGATGCTAACGTTGATTTCCCCGTACCGTTAGGACCCATGATTGCATGAACTTCATTAGTATTAATTGTAAGGTTCAAACCTTTTAAAATCTCCTTATCTTCAATCGATACATGAAGATCTTTAATAACTAAAGTTGACATTGTATAACCTCCGTAATTGTACATTGAATGGTAGAACCATTTCTAATTTATTATCATTCTAATCTTAACCGAAAACATCAAACCATGCAAAACATTTATTCCGCAAACAATATTTTTCAGTTGGAAGCGCTTAAATATTGAGATTTTGTATATTTTTATTATATATGAGAAAAATAATGCGGCGGTAGTTAAGGGAAAATCATTTTCAATAAATAAAAACTAATTGAGAATTTATTTCACTATTGCAATGTTGTTAATCCATGCTTATGACGATGTTAGTTTGCTTCTATTAAATATCATCCTATACATAAAAACAAAAACGGTTTTCAAATTGATGATTCAACTTGAAAACCGTTCAAAATTAGATTGTTACTTTTGTTGTAAAAAATTCATGGACACTTGCAGCGACTGCGCGACCTTCTTTAATTGCCCATACGACTAAGCTTTGACCACGACGCGCATCACCTGCAGCAAATACACCCGGAACATTCGTTTCAAAATCTTTAATGGATGCTTGGATTTTATTATTAGAAAGTTTCACCCCAAACTGTTCTGGTAAAGTTTTTTCTACTCCCTCAAATCCTATGGCAACAAAGACAGCTTGAGCAGGCCAAATTTTTTCTGTACCAGGTAGTTCCTTAAAGTAATGGAATCCATCATCACCTAATATTTTTTCCATTTGAATTGTGTGAAGTTCTTTTACATTTCCTTTATCATCTGCCACAATTTTTTTCGTTTGAATACAATATTCTCTAGGATCTCTACCTGTAATAGCTGCTGCCTCTTCATATGCATAATCTAGTTTATATATATTCGGATCTTGTGGCCATGGACGGTCATCTTGACGAGTTTTCGGTAATTCTGGATGTTTCCCAAACTGGTGAACAGAGCGTGCTTTTTGACGTAGAGCAGTAGCTACACAATCCGCACCAGTATCACCACCACCGATAACAATTACATCTTTCCCTTTTACATCGATAGCCTTATCATCTTGGAAATTTGAATCTAGTAAACTTTGTGTAACACCTGTTAAATAATCCATCGCCAAGTGGATACCTTTTGCGTCACTACCTTCTAAATGAAGTACGCGTTGTTTTTGAGCACCGATACATAAAATAATAGCATCATACTGAGACTTTAATTCATCTGATGAAATGTCTTTGCCAATTTCCGTATTTACAACAAAGTCAATCCCTTCTTGACGAAGCAAATTAATACGTCGCTCAATCACACTTTTTTCAAGCTTCATATTTGGTATACCGTACATTAGTAATCCACCAAGGCGATCATTTCGCTCGTAGACTGTAACACTATGACCTAATTGATTTAACTGATCAGCAGCTGCTAAGCCAGCAGGACCTGAACCGACAACCGCGATTTTTTTCCCAGTACGTGATTGCGGAACTCTTGGTGTAATCCAATTATTTTCAAAACCTTTATCAATGATTGAACGTTCGATTGATTTGATTGCCACTGCTGGCTCATTTATGCCTAACGTACAGGAACCTTCACAAGGCGCTGGACAAACACGCCCTGTAAATTCTGGAAAATTATTCGTCATATGAAGACGATCTAATGCTTCCTTCCAATGTCCTTTATACACTAAATCATTCCACTCAGGGATTACGTTTTGGATTGGACAACCTGCTGCTGCTCCACGAATTTCAACTCCCATGTGACAGAACGGTGTACCACAGTCCATACAACGTGCACCTTGAATTTGCAACGAATCATCGGTTAACCTTGTCGCATATTCATTCCAAGTTGAAATACGCTCATTGGCTGGTTGTTCTTTAATCTTCTCTCTTTTGTACTCCATAAATCCGGTTGGTTTTCCCATTGCTTTCCCCCCTATCGATTTGTAATGGCAAGCTCTTTACCACTAGTTTGCTCAACAAATGCCCGCATTGCTGCATCGCTTTCTTCTAAACCTTGGAATTTATGATATTCAATCTTTTCCAACATCACTTTGTAATCTGTTGGTACAACTTTAATAAATTTCGGTACAATTGAATCCCATTTTGCTAATATATCCAATGCAATCGAGCTTTCTGTATGTTCTAAATGCTTAATGATCATTGAACGAACCGCTTCGATTTCCGATTTGTCGCTTAAACGCTCAAACTCAATCATTTCCTTATTGCAGTTTTCCATAAATGCCGCATCATCTGACGGTAAAACATAGGCAATACCACCGCTCATTCCTGCAGCAAAGTTTTTACCAGCATCCCCTAAAATGACAACGCGTCCACCTGTCATGTACTCACAGCCGTGGTCTCCTATACCTTCAACTACAATGTTTGCTCCACTGTTTCGTACTGCAAAACGATCTCCGGCACGACCATTAATATAAGCAGTGCCACTCGTAGCACCATACAAACATACATTACCAGCAATCACATTTTTCTCTTGTTCTCCTTTAATTGGTGCAATCGCTACTAACTTCCCACCAGATAACCCTTTTCCAAAGTAATCATTCACATCTCCTACACAAGATAAAGTCAACCCACGTGGAGCAAATGCACCGAAACTTTGGCCAGCATGACCTGTAAATTTCAACGTAATCGTTTCATCTTTTAGACCCTTTTCCCCGTACTTTTTCGAAATTTCACTTCCGATAATCGTACCCATTACACGATCTGTATTTTTAATTGTGTATTCAAGTTCAATACGTTCTTTTTCTTGTATACTACTTTCTACTTTTGGCAGTAGCTCACGAAGATCGAAAGTTTCTTCAATCTGTAGATTTTGAGGTGTCTGTTTTGTACGAACACCTTCCACTTGGTAAAGCAATGCGGAAAGATCAAGTTGGCTTGCTTTCCAGTGTGATTTTGCACGGTTACTCACCTGAAGAATATCCGTACGACCAACCATTTCTTCAACTGTTCGGAATCCTAATTTCGCCATATATTCACGCATTTCTTCTGCAACAAAGCGCATGAAGTTTACGATATGATCCGCATTCCCCATAAATTTTCTACGTAATTCTGGATTTTGAGTCGCTACTCCAACCGGACACGTATCTAAGTGACAAGCACGCATCATCACACAACCAAGTACGATTAATGGTGCTGTTGCAAAACCAAATTCTTCTGCTCCAAGTATCGCAGCCATCACAACATCTTTTCCGGTCATAAGCTTCCCGTCTGTTTCTAATGTAACGCGTTCACGAAGGCCGTTTAGCATTAACGTTTGATGTGCTTCTGCTAATCCAAGCTCCCATGGAAGACCTGTATGTTTAATAGAAGTTTTCGGTGATGCACCTGTTCCGCCATCATAACCAGAAATAACAATCACATCAGCTCCACCTTTTGCAACACCTGCTGCAATGGTACCTACGCCAGCTTTGGCTACAAGTTTTACAGAAATACGAGCATAACGATTAGCATTTTTTAAGTCATAAATCAGCTCAGCTAAATCCTCAATTGAATAAATGTCGTGATGTGGCGGTGGTGAAATTAATCCAACACCAGGCGTGGACCCACGAACTTCAGCTACCCAAGGATACACTTTATTTCCAGGTAATTGTCCACCTTCACCTGGTTTTGCACCTTGAGCCATCTTAATTTGTAGCTCTTCTGCATTTACAAGATAGTGCGATTTTACGCCAAAGCGCCCAGAAGCAATTTGTTTGATAGCACTATTTCGATTATCACCATTAGCATCGATTTCATAACGAGAAGAATGTTCTCCACCTTCACCTGAGTTCGAACGACCACCTAAACGATTCATGGCAATAGCTAACGTTTCATGGGCTTCTTTTGAAATCGAACCAAATGACATCGCCCCAGTTTTGAAGCGTTTCACAATACTATCTACTGATTCAACTTCCTCTAAAGGAATTGGATTAGTAGATTTTTTAAATTCAAAAAGATTTCGTAAAAAACCAATTCGCTCTTCATTCGCCATTTCCGCATACATACGATATATCCCGTAATCATTTTTTCTAGTTGCAGTTTGCAATGTATGAATTGTTTTTGGATTAAAGGCGTGATGCTCTCCATTTGCCCGCCATTGATGTTCACTTCCGGATTCTAAATTTTGCGAATCTTGAAGAAATGCTGCTGCATGTCTCCGTTTTACTTCCTCGCCAATCGTTTCTAAATCAATTCCATCAATTTGCGATGCGGTACCTGTGAAATATTGTTCAATCACATCTTTGCTAATACCAACCGCTTCAAATATTTGAGCACCACGGTAAGATTGAACTGTTGAAATTCCCATTTTAGACATCACTTTTACAACGCCTTCAGAAATGCCTTTACGATATTTCTTTACAGCCTCTTGGTAGCTAATTGTAATATGGCTTGATTCAATTGCTTGCTCCACTGATGCATATGCAAGATACGGATTAATTGCATCTGCCCCAAAGCCAATTAATGATGCAAAATGGTGTACCTCCCGAGCTTCTCCACTGTTTACAATAATACTTACTTGTGTCCGCTTACCTATGCGAATTAAGTGTTGATGCAAACCACTGACAGCAAGTAATACAGGAATAGTTGGTGTACTTACATCTTGTAATTCATCAGTTAACACAAGCAATGTAACACCGTTATCGATTGCTGATTCAGCCTCTTTAAATAGACGACCAAGTTCATCTTTTAATGAACCTTTAAATTCTAGTGTTAAAATAGTAGATTTGAAATTCTCCAAAGTTATTAATTGTTGTAACTCATTATTCGTTAAAATTGGTGTCTCTAAAAAGATACGTCGTGCATTTTCAGCATTTGGATGTAGGAGATTTCCTTCTGCTCCTAGAAGAGTCATTGTTGACGTAACGATATGTTCACGAATTGCATCAATTGGTGGATTTGTTACTTGTGCAAATAATTGCTTAAAGTAATTAAATAGTGATTGAGGTCGATCTGATAACACAGCTAATGGTGTATCCGTCCCCATCGAACCAATTGGATCTTTCCCACTACTTGCAATGGGAACAATGTATTTATGAAGGTCCTCATATGTGTAGCCAAAAGTTTTTTGACGTAATGTAAGTTGGTCGAACTTCTTTGGTGATTCTTGATTTTCTTTTAATGTAACTAGATTTTCTTCTAGCCACTTTGCATATGGCTCTGCTTTCGCCATTTCACTTTTTAACTCTTCATCCGAAATAATTTTCCCTTGTTCCAAATCAATTAATAACATACGCCCCGGACTTAATCGCTCTTTATAAAGGACATTTTCTTCATCAATATCAACAACACCAACTTCTGAAGAAAAAACAATCATATCGTCTTTTGTCACGTAGTACCGGGCTGGGCGTAATCCATTTCGGTCTAAAATAGAACCAATTTGTTTGCCGTCTGTGAAACAAACTGCAGTAGGACCATCCCAAGGCTCCATTAAACTTGCATGGTAAGAGTAAAATGCTTTTTTCTCTTCTGAAATATGTGGATTCTCTGACCATGGTTCTGGAATTAACATCATTGCTGTATGCGCGGGCGTTCTACCAGCTAGAACAAAAAACTCAAAAGCATTATCTAACATAGATGAATCAGAACCTGAATGATCGATTATTGGCAACACTTTTTGTAAATCATCACCGAAAGCTTCTGAAATAAATTGTTGTTCACGAGCTGTCATCCAGTTAATGTTTCCTCGCAATGTGTTAATTTCACCATTGTGAACAATATAACGGTTTGGGTGTGCTCGTTCCCAGCTTGGAAATGTATTAGTAGAATAGCGTGAGTGTACAATAGAAAAGGCAGAAATGAAGCTTTCGTCTTGTAAATCAATGTAAAATTCACTAACCTCTTCTGGAGTTAATAAACCTTTAAATACCATTGTTTGGCTCGACATACTCGGACAATAAAATTTGTAGTCATTTTGTTTTGCCCAAAATTCAGCTTGTTTGCGGATTAAATATAATTTGCGTTCAAAGTCTAGAGAATCTTGAATATTGTCATTCTTTTTAATAAAAATTTGACGAACGATTGGTGCAGTTGATTTTGCAATATCACTAAGAGGTTTTTTATTCGTAGGTGCTGTTCTCCAGCCAATCAAATGTTGGCCTTCTATTTCAATTAATTCATTAATTTTTTGCTCAATAGCTTCTCTCTCCACTACATTCTCAGTAAAAAAGAATTGCCCAACCCCATATTCCCCTTTTGCAGGAAGTTGTAATTCCGGACAATTTAATTTAAAAAATGCATCTGGAATTTGAACCATTAATCCCGCACCATCACCTGTTTTACCATCGCCACCACGTCCTGCACGGTGTTCCAAACGACATAACATTTCTAAACCACTTTTTACAATGTTATGTGAAGGACGTCCCTTAATATTTGCGTAAAAACCAATTCCACAAGCATCATGCTCAAAGCTTGGTGAATATAGCCCTTGTGCGTCTGGTAGTTGATGAAAACTCATGTAAATCCCTCCAAAACTTCTTATTTATCTTATTTACATTCTACGTTTTTTGAAATAATATAAACAATATATAGTTTGGATGGAATTAATCTAATAAATAGATAAAGGGGATGAAAATGTTGGAATTACGTCAATTAAGGTACTTTGTAGAGGTAGCAGAACGCGAACATATTTCTGAAGCAGCCGAACATCTTCATGTTGCCCAATCAGCAGTTAGTCGACAAATTGCAAACCTTGAGGAAGAGCTTGGTACACCACTTTTCGAAAGGATAGGACGCAATGTAAAATTGACACCTATAGGGAAGTTATTTTTAGAACATTGTGTTTCCGCATTGAAGGCAATCGATTTTGCAGCCAAACAAGTGGAAGAATATTTAGATCCAGCAAGAGGGACAATTAAGGTTGGATTCCCTACAAGCCTTGCAAGTTATGTACTCCCAACTGTTATTTCAGCCTTTAAAAAAGAATATCCAGACGTCTCATTTCATTTACGTCAAGGCTCCTATAGATATTTGATTGATGCTGTAAAAAATCGTGATCTAAATTTAGCATTTTTAGGACCTGTCCCTCAAAAGGATGAAAGCATCAATACAATGATCCTTTTTAGCGAAAAAGTTCATGCATTACTTCCTGCGAATCATCCTTTAACAGAGAAAGATAAATTGAATTTAGCCGATTTACGAAAGGAAAATTTCGTATTATTTCCGGAAGGTTATATTTTAAATAAAGTGGCAGTGGATGCATGTAAATCTGCAGGCTTTGTCCCAAATGTTACATCAGAAGGGGAAGATATGGATGCATTGAAAGGACTAGTTGCAGCAGGAATTGGGGTTACCTTACTTCCTGAAAGTTCTTTATATGATATAACTCCACGTCTTACAGTGAAAATGAAAATCGAAACTCCTTCAATAACACGTACTGTTGGAGTTATTTACCCTACAAATCGAGAATTAGGACCTTCTGAGAAAGTATTTTTAAATTTCATTAGCACATTCTTCTCTAGATTAAATCAATTTAATGGCTACTCGGACTAATCTAATCCGGGTAGTTTTTTAATGCGAGGAGATAAATAATAGAAACTTTCGTACTAATAATATAAAATTTTGATGCTTTAATAGAAAAATCTGCGAGGTAATAGAAAATCCCACATTAATAGAAAATTTTATACTAATAATAGAAAAATTAACTAAGATAATAGAAAATTTTCATGCATTTATAGAAAAAATCAGTGTGTTAATAGAACATCCCACATCAGTAGACAAAATCTTTGAGTAATAGAATTTATAAACAACAAAAAACCTTCAGGAACAACTCCCAAAGGTTTTTACTGTCAATTATTCATTTACAGGTACTACAGCGCCGCCCCACTCTTCAAGAATGAAGTTTTGGATTTCATCAGTGTGTAATACTTCAATAAGACGTTTGATAGCTTCATTATCTTTATCTTCAGCACGAACTGCGATTACGTTTACGTATGGAGATTCAGATCCTTCGATAGCAATTGAATCTTCCACTGGGTTAATGCCTGCATCGATTGCGAAGTTAGAGTTGATAACTACTGCATCTCCTTCGCCTTCTTCATAATACGTTACTAACATTTCTGGAGCAGAACTTGCATCAATTTCTAAGTTTTTAGGATTTTCAATGATATCATCTACAGTTGCAGCTGTTTTATCAATACCGTCTTTTAATTTAATTAATCCTTGAGTTTCTAATAATGATAAAATACGCCCTTGGTCAGATACAGAGTTTGAAATGATAATTGTTGCGCCATCTGGAAGCTCATCTAAAGATTTATACTTCTGAGAATAAATACCGATTGGCTCGATATGGATTCCACCAGCATTTACAAAGTCATAACCTTTTTGTGCAATTTCAGTTTCTAAGTACGGAATGTGTTGGAAATAGTTTGCATCTAATTCACCAGATTCTAAATCTTGGTTAGGCATTACATAATCTTGGTATGGTTCGATTACTAATTCGATACCTTCTTCAGCTAAAATAGGTTTTGCTTGTTCTAAAATAATGTCATGTAAACCGTTAGAAGCCCCTACAGTTAACGTAACTGTTTCTGAATTTGTTGGTGTTTCTTCTGTACCTTCATCTGTTGCTTTGCTGTTTGTAGCAGCATCATCTTCTTTAGTGCCACAAGCTGCTAAAGCTAGTACGAATACAGCTAATAATAAAAATGATAATAACTTCTTCATTTTTTATATCTCCTTTTATTTTGTTATATGTGAACGGATATTCCGTCTGCACCAAGTTATCGTTTATCTGTTTTTGAAGTAATAAAGTCTCCAATAAATTGGATAACGAACACAACGATTAGAATTACAATTGTAGCCATCAACGTTACATCATCACGGCTACGTTGGAAACCATCAATAAATGCCAAGTTTCCTAATCCACCAGCTCCGATAATACCAGCCATTGCCGTATAACCTACTAATGTAACAGCAGTAACTGTAATACCTGATAATAAAGCAGGCATTGATTCTGGAATAAGTACTTTCCAAATAATCGTGGATGTTTTTGCCCCCATCGACCTGGCCGCTTCAATTACACCTTTATCGATTTCACGTAATGCAATTAAAACCATCCTTGCATAGAATGGAGCAGCACCAATAATTAATGCCGGTAGAGCTGCATTTACTCCACGAATCGTACCTAATAAAAATTTTGTGAATGGAATTAATAAAATAATCAATACAATAAATGGAATTGAACGGAAAATATTTACTAAAGAGCCCGTAATAAAGTTCGCTACCTTGTTTGCCCATATTTGATGAGGACTCGTTAAAAATAATAAAATCCCAATGGCTAAACCTAAAATAAATGTAGCTCCTGTAGAAATGATTGTCATATACAATGTGTCATATGTAGCTTCCCACATTTTGTCCCATTGTACATTCGGAAATAATCCACTAAGCATGATCAATCACCTCCGTTTGTACTTCTTGCTGGTCTAAAAGATGTAACGCTTGGTTAACTTTAACGTCATCCCCATCTATTTGAACAATTAATGTTCCATAGGGGCCACTTGTTGTTTGTGAGATGTTTCCGTGCACAATATTTACTTCAACACCAAAATCTTTAATAAGTCGAGAAATAATCGGTTGTTCTGTTTTATTGCCGATGAACGTTAATTTTACAATCTTCCCTGTAGGATAGTTTGCCAAAATCTGTTCAATTGATTCTTTTGATTCCTTCGTTCCAGAAACTTGCATAACAAAGTTTTTCGTAATATCTGCTTGTGGATTTTGGAATACTTGAAGAACATCGCCTTGTTCAACAACTTGTCCGGCTTCCATCACCGCTACACGATTACAAATTTTGCGAATTACGTGCATTTCATGGGTGATAAGAACAATTGTTAATCCTAGTCGCTTATTAATATCTAGTAATAGTTCTAGGATGGAATCTGTTGTTTCTGGGTCAAGTGCACTTGTCGCTTCATCACATAACAATACTTCTGGATTATTTGCTAATGCACGGGCAATCCCAACACGTTGTTTTTGACCACCGGATAATTGGGAAGGATACGCATTTTCTCTTCCTGATAAGCCAACAAGGTCAATAAGTTCTTTCACACGTTTACTGCGCTCATTTTTTGTAATACCTGCAATTTCTAGTGGGAAGGCAATGTTATCCGCTACTGTTCGAGACCATAGTAAGTTAAAATGTTGAAATATCATACTAATCTTCTGGCGAGCATTTCGAAGTTCATTTCCGGATATAGAGGAGATTTGCTTACCATTGACAATTACCGTTCCGTTCGTTGGTTTCTCAAGGCCATTTAATAAGCGAATCATTGTACTTTTTCCGGCACCACTATATCCAATTATTCCGAAAATTTCACCTTTATTAATAGATAAATTTACATTTTTAACAGCAGTGATCTCACCATTTTTTGATTGATATATTTTCGAAATGTCTTTTAATTCGATCATGATTGTTCTCCTTTAATTCGCTGCTGTATTTATGTAATTTAGTATATTGTTACCAATAAAACCCCTTCTACATAGACAAGTAGAAGGGGTTTCGCACTATATTTTATGTTTATACGAACCGTTCTCTCATCTTCCAAAGTATCCACTTCGCGTGACTTGGCACCTTTTCACTTTAGTGATGGTTGCCGGGCTTCATAGGGCACTTCCCTCCGCCGCTCTTTATAAGAGGTACGATATTTAATTAATTGAATACTACTTGAGTTACTTTATCATGATAGATTTATAAAGTCAACTAGATTTTCAACTTTTCATATAGAAATGGTACGGATTGGAAAGCGTATATTTTATCTGTAAGTTTTCCATTGTGATGTATGAGTAAACAAGGTACGCTCTCTATTTTATAGTCCATTGCTAACTGTTCAATAAAGTTAATATTTGCTTTACCAATTGGTGTGTCAGGCAATACTTCCTCAACAACTGATAGCATTTTTGAAGCTACTGCGCATGTCCCACACATTGGGGTATATAAATAAAATGCTACAATTTTATTTTCAGATAGTTTTTGCTCCCATTGTTGTATCGTCCATTCTTCCATTAAATCAACCCTATTTCTAAATAATTTGTGTAGTACCCCTTTACAAAATAAAATTGCGACTTTTGCTCATAGTATGGGAAAAGTCGTATGGGAAAAGTCGCACATAAATATTTCGTTATTTTAAGAAGATAGATATTGTTTGTGAACAGAAAAACTTGCCTCATTTAACAACTGTGCCAATACTTTTTTCGGTGCATTCGCAACCTCGATATATGTTCTTGGAATGAAAAGATGAACCGCTTCAGAATAAATTCTCTTCGTAAGCTTTCTCAACTTTTCTCCTGATTTATCTGCATCAAATAAAGTATAAAATCTACATTCTTCAAAAGGCTCAAGTAAGTCTAATAACGCATCCTCACTAATTGTCCCATTTGTACATATAATTTGTACATCTTCTGCAAAAATTGGTTCAATGTTTAATTTATCCGATCGACCCTCAACAATTATACACTTTTCAACAATCATTCGCTCACCCCACGATTTTGTAAGTAAACTTGCTAAAAATGTGTGAAAAATATGCATAACAAATGCAAAAAAAGAAGGTGGTTAAATTATTATATTTTATTGTAAAAAAAACGCCAGTGCTAATCTGGCGTTTTTTAATATATTATATTCCTATTCAGCTTCGATTAATTCCTCATATTGCTCAGCTGTTAGTAAAGATTCTACTTCTGCGATGTCAGTAGGTTCAACAACGATCATCCAAGCTTTTTCATAAGGAGATTCATTTACAAATTCTGGGCTGTCTTCAAGGTCAGCATTAACTTCTACAACTTTACCAGAGATTGGTGCATATAGCTCAGAAACTGTTTTTACAGATTCTACACTACCAAATGGTTCGTTTGTTTGAATTTCGTCGCCTACTTGTGGAAGCTCAACGAATACGATGTCACCTAATTCTGATTGTGCGAAATGTGTAATACCAACACGTACTTTTCCATCTTCTACTTTTACCCACTCATGTTCTTCTGAGTAACGTAATTCTTTTGGTGTGCTCACAAATACCCCTCCAAAACATATGTAATATGATTATAAGTTTGACATATTTCAACAGTAAAAACAAGTTAATAACCGTTTTTTATTTCCACGTCTTTGTGAATTCTTCCTCTTTAAAGCCCAGTGTTATTTTTTCACCATTTGTTACGATTGGACGTTTAATTAACATTCCATCTGAGGCTAGAAGGTCTAACTGTTCTTCTTCTGTCATAGTACTTAATTTATCCTTCAAACCAAGTGTTTTATACTTCATGCCAGAAGTGTTGAAAAATTTCTTCAAAGGAAGACCACTTAGTTCCCAAAATGATTTCAACTGCTCTTTTGTTGGTGTTTGTTCTACTATATTAATAAGGTCGTACTGAATTTGGTGTTCATCTAACCATTTGGCTGCTTTTTTACAAGTTGTGCAGCGAGGATACTGGATTAATTGAATTGTCATCGTAGTGCTCCTTATAGTTTATTATTTATACCTATCTTAACAAATAATGTACTCTTCTGATAATAAAAAGAAGAAGGCAGTTTAGTTAGCGCCTTCTTCTTCATTGATTATACTACATATTTTTCAGCGTCAATTAGCTTTTGTGCAGCCTCACGCTTTTTCAAAATTAAATTATATGGGTTGTGACGTGTAAGTTTGCGAAGAGCAGATAAAGTCATTCTTCCTGCATCACCTTCTACTGAAGCAATAATTGTTTCTTTTGCTTCTTTTTCAATTTCTGCGAAGGCTTCTTGACAAAAGATTTCTGTGTAAAGGATTTTTTGTTTTGATTTTTCTACACCATCACGTTCGATTGCTTTTGCCGTACGAAGCACTGCTGATTCCATTGCATATAGTTGATTTGCAATATTTGCAATGTTAACAAGAACTTCTTGCTCCGTTTCTAGCTTTGTACCAAATCTTTGTGCTGCTACTCCCGCTGCTAAAATGCCAATTTTCTTTGCATTTTTCATTAAATACTTTTCTTGCGCTAATGGCTCATCACCAATTTCTTCTGGCATTAGCATTAACAATTCTTCTTGTAGTTGTTGTGCAGCTTGAAGAAGTGGTAATTCACCTTTTAATGCTTTCTTCATAAATGTACCAGGCACAAGTAAACGGTTAATTTCATTTGTTCCTTCAAAGATACGGTTAATACGAGAGTCACGGTAAATGCGTTCTACTTCATATTCAGCCATGAAACCATAGCCACCGTGTAACTGTACTGCTTCATCTGCAATAAAGTCTAATGTTTCAGAACCGAACACTTTGGCAATGGAACATTCAATCGCATATTCAGCAATCGCTGCGGCAACTGCTCTTCCATCCTTTTGTTCCTCGTCTGTTAATTGACTTAAGCGATCTTCAAAATATCCGACAGTACGATAGTTTAATGATTCAGAAGCATATAGTTGAGATGCCATCGTTGCTAGTTTTTCTTTTGTTAAATTAAAACTAGATAATGGTGTTTTAAATTGTTGGCGTTGATTTGTATAGGCAGCAGCTAGCTCGAATGCACGTTTACTAGCTCCCACTGTTCCAACGCCTAATTTATAACGACCAATGTTTAAGATGTTGAAGGCGATAACATGACCACGGCCAATTTCACCTAATAAGTTTTCTACTGGTACTTCTGCATCTTGTAAAATTAATGTACGAGTTGAAGAAGATTTGATCCCCATTTTCTTTTCTTCCGCACCAACTGAAACACCTGGGAAAGTACGTTCAACGATAAATGCAGAGAACTTGTCACCATCGATTTTCGCATAAACAACAAATACATCAGCAAAGCCAGCATTCGTAATCCATTGTTTTTCACCATTTAAAATATAATGTGTTCCTGCATCGTTTAGTTTTGCAACTGTTTTTGCACCTAACGCATCCGAGCCAGAACCTGGTTCAGTTAACGCATATGCTGCTAATAACTCACCTGAAGCAAGTTTCGGTAAGTATTTTGATTTTTGCTCATGATTACCGAATAACACGATTGGTAAAGATCCGATACCAACATGAGCTCCATGTGTTATAGAAAATCCACCTGCTGGAGACATTTTTTCTCCAATTAATGCAGAAGAAATTTTATCTAAACCAAGACCTTCATATTCTTCTGGAATATCAGCAGCAAGAAGTCCAAGTTCACCAGCCTTTTTTAATAGGCGTACGGAATGTTCAAATTCATGGTTTTCTAGGTTCTCAACTACCGGTTTCACTTCAGTTTCTACATACTCTGCAGTAGTTTGAGCAATCATTTTTTGCTCATCTGTAAAATCTTCTGGTGTAAATACGCGATTAACGTCCACATCTTCAACTAAGAAACTTCCGCCTTTAATAATGTTCGTTGTTTGAACCATAATAATTCCTCCCTATTTTTAAGATCACTATGACAATCCGCCAATATTTGTCGAATATCCGCCAAATTGAACCATTTATCCGCCATTACAAGGTTTATAGCAACTCAAATACGCCTGCTGCACCCATTCCGCCGCCGATACACATTGTCACTACTCCATATTTTTTACCTTGGCGTTTTAATTCGTGTATCAGTTTTAATGTAAGCATTGTACCTGTTGCGCCAAGTGGGTGACCAAACGCAATAGCTCCACCGTTTACATTTACTTTTTCCATATCAATTCCTAAATGACGAACGACTTGCAGCGACTGTGATGCGAAGGCTTCATTTAGTTCCCACAAGTCAATGTCACCTTGAGATAATCCAGCAATTTTTAAAGCTTTTGGTATTGCTTCAATCGGACCAATCCCCATTACTTCAGGCGGTACTCCTCCAACAGCAAAACCTAAAAATTTAGCCATTGGTGTTAATCCTTGAGCTTCTGCTTCTTCACGATCCATCACTAGCACAGCTGCTGCGCCATCTGATGTTTGCGAAGAGTTTCCTGCTGTTACGGACCCCTTTATGTTAAACGCTGGCCGAAGTTTTGCTAATATTTCCATTGTTGTTTCCGGACGAACACCTTCATCTGTATCAAAAATAAATGTCTTCTTTTGAAGTTTGTTATTTTCATCTACATAATGGTTTACAACTTCAATTGGGACAATTTCATCTTTAAACTTACCTTCTTGAATGGCTTTTGCTGCTAATTGGTGTGAACGAACAGCAAAGGCATCTTGATCTTCCCTTGATACTTCATAACGTCTCGCTACCTCTTCTGCTGTATGTCCCATGCTCATGTAATATTGCGGTGCTTCTTCTGCTAGTTTCGGGTTTAAACGTACAGTATTACCAGGCATTGGAACTAAACTCATTGATTCAACGCCACCTGCAATTATTGCTTTTGAATGCCCTAGCATGATACGTTCTGCTGCATAAGCAATTGATTGCAAGCCGGAAGAACAATAGCGATTAATGGTAATGGCTGGTGTTGAATCTGGTAAACCTGCCAATGCACCAATATTTCGAGCAACGTTTAATCCTTGTTCAGCTTCTGGCAATGCACATCCCATAATTAAATCATCAATAGGTCCAACATAACCTGCTCTATTTAATGTCTCTTTCACGACAATTCCACCAAGATCATCTGGTCGTACCGTTGCAAGAGACCCCTTTACTGCCTTCCCAATTGGTGTTCTTGCACCTGCCACTATTACGGCTTCACGCATATATCGTATCCCCCTTCTTAAAAAGCTGTACTAGATCATTGTTTAATTTCGTAATGGCTTCCCTTTTATCAGCATGTGTTGCATTCTAGCTTGAGATTTTGGATCCGCAACAAGCTGGATAAATGCTTCTCGTTCAAGATTTAGTAAATAATCTTCCGTCACTTCTGTCCCATAAGGTACTAAACCGCCCGCAAGAACAAAGGCAAGCTTTTTCGCAATCTTTAAATCATGTTCACTAATATATCCTGATTGGTACATTCCTTGAGCACCTAACAGTAAAGTTGCATATCCAGGTGCGCCTACCACTTTAATTTTCTTTGGTACTGGCGGTTTATAACCTGCTTCATAAAGTGCCAATGCTGCTTGTTTCGCATCATAAATTAGGTGGTCAGGATTTACTGAAATACCATCAACAAAATTTAAGAAGTTATTTTCCCGAGCTTCTTCAGCCGAAGTAGATACTTTCGCCATGGCAATTGTTTCAAATACTTTGTTAGCAATTGCTTGATAATCTACATCTACACCTTTTGGCAATCCTTTGATGAATTTTTCGTAAAGGCCAAGATTTCCGCCACCGCCTGGAATTAAACCAACACCTACTTCTACTAGTCCCATATAAGTTTCACTAGACGCTTGAATATGAGCAGCTGGTAAACAAACTTCTGCTCCTCCCCCTAGTGCCATACCAAATGGAGCTGCCACTACAGGTTTTTTACTATATTTAATACGACGCATTGCTTTCTGGAAGGCACGAATCGTGAAATCTAACTCGAAAATGTTATCGTCCTGGGCCTCCATTAGAATCATTCCAAGGTTTGCACCAACGCAGAAGTTTTTCCCTCGGTTTCCAATAACGAGCCCTTTATAATTTGCTTCCACTTCATCAATAGCGAAATTAACCATTTGAATAATATCTAGACCAATTGCATTAGATTTTGAATGGAACTCAAGTAAGGCAATTCCGTCACCTAAATCTATTAAACTAGCTCCAGAATTCGATTTTATGACGCCATGTTTTTTCTTATAACGTTTTAAGTCGATTTCCTTTTCGTTAACTGGAACTTTTGAGTAGTCTGCGCCATTGAAATAAGCAATTTCCCCATCTACTTCTTTATAGAAAGTTTCATAGTCTTTCTCCAATAAATCTTTTACGAATTGTGGGATTTCTCTACCCTCTGCTTGCATTTTTTCTACAGATTGTTTTACACCAATTGCATCCCACATTTCAAATGGTCCTTGAGTCCAGCCAAAGCCCCATTTCATTGCATTATCAATTTCTACAATGTTATCTGCAATGATACCCGTTAGTTCTGCAGAGTAAATAAGTGTTGGTGCAAAGATATTCCACAATAACTCTCCAGTGCGGTCTTTTGCGTAAACTAATGTTTTTACCTTGTTGGAAAGTCCCTTCGTTTGTTTAGCCATTTCGATAGAAGGTGTTTGCAACTTCTTAACCGGCACATATTCCATTGAAGTTGGGTCAATCTCGTAAATGTCTTTTCCTTTTTTCACAAAGAAACCTTGACCAGATTTTGCCCCAAGACTTCCTGCATCTACCAGTTTTTTCATCAATTCAGGCACTTCAAATACTTTTTGCTCTTCACCTGTTGTTTGGTCGTATACAGTTTTTGCTACATGTAAAAATGTATCTAACCCAACAACATCTAACGTTCTGAATGTTGCTGATTTTGGTCGACCAATTAATGGCCCTGTTACAGAATCCACTTCACCAACAGAATACCCACGATCTAACATTTCTCGAAGTGTAATCAGCAGCCCATAAGTTCCAATTCGGTTTGCTACAAAGTTTGGTGTATCTTTGCCAATTACTACCCCTTTACCTAATACATCTTCCGCAAAAGTTTTCATGAAACCTAGTACTTCCTTGGATGTATACTCTGTTGGAATAATTTCTAGCAATTTTAAGTAACGTGGTGGATTAAAGAAGTGCGTTCCTAAGAAATGCTTTTGGAAATCATCAGAACGACCTTCTATCATTGCATTGACGCTAATTCCTGAAGTGTTAGATGTAACGATAGTGCCCGGTGTACGAACCCCATCAATTCGTTCAAATAACTTTTGCTTTATTTCTAAATTTTCAACAACAACTTCGATGATCCAATCTACATCTTTTAATTTTTCAAAATCATCTTCTAAGTTGCCGACAGTTAATAATGCTAAATTTTCTTTGGAAGTGAGAGGAGCAGGTTTTTGTTTTAGTAGTTTTTGAACAGCAGTCTGTGTAAAACGATTACGAACAGCTGAATGTTCTAAAGTTAACCCATTTGCTTCCTCTTCTTTTGTTAACTGATTTGGAACGATGTCTAAAAGTAATGTAGGAATTCCGATATTCACCAAGTGTGCTGCAATACCTGAACCCATAACCCCTGAGCCAAGCACGGCTGCTTTTTGAATTTTATAAGTCATAAGCATCCCCCTTTATCCATCCTCTTGAATGAATACTCATTCATTTTACGTGTAAAAAAAATAATTCCTAAAAAAACTAAATTGAACTACTTTTCTGTTCTTAGTGTAGTTGATTTTGTCAATTTTAGCAATCTTTTTTATCCCAATTTTCAAAAAAATTAGTAGTTTTATATAGATAGTTTATGAGCAGCCATTCATTTAAGTCAAAATGCTTTTATAAAATTTTTTAAATGTGTACACTATTCTATAAGGAGCGTGATTCAAATGAAAGCAATTACTACACAAGATCAATTTAATGAGGTAATCGGATCAGAACAATCTGTTATCGTAAAATTTTATGCAGGCTGGTGCCCAGATTGTACTCGTATGAACATGTTTATCGATCCAATTATTGAAGAATACAGCCAATATGAATGGTATGAAATTAATCGTGATGATTTCCCAGAGATTGCGGAAAAATATCAAGTAATGGGCATTCCAAGTTTACTAATTTTCAAAAACGGAGAAAAATTAGCTCATCTACATAGTGCTAATGCAAAATCTCCTGAACAAGTTACAGAATTTTTAAATGCTCAAGCTTAAAATTGTAGCTATAAGTAACGCCTAATGTGCTTACTTATAGCTTTTTTATTGGTTGGGATGTCGAACCTGTTTTGATTTCCTGCTGACTTCTGTCTTCATCGGCGGAATGAATCATTTTCTCACGGATTCTTTGCTGATTTCTGTCTTCATCCGCGAGATGAATGCATTTTCTCACGGATATCCCGCTGATTCCTGTCTTCATAGCGGAATTAATATCTTCAAAATGATTCCCACTCATTATATCTTTCATCACGAGATTGTTAGTTTGATGGAATAAGTAAAACCAGCCGCTTTTATTCACTAGGTTATTTTATATTTAAAACTTCATAAAGCTCGTCCAACTTCTTTATTTCATAAGTAGGGATTATTGTCGTGTTATTTTCCTTACCTCTAATATTAATCCAGCAAGTATCAATACCTGCATTATGTCCTCCAGTAATATCCGCGCTTAAACTATCTCCAATGATTAATGTGCTTTTAGTATTTAATTCCTCTATATTAGAAAATACATAGTCAAAAAACTCTTTTCTAGGCTTTTGATGACCAACTTCTTCTGAAATGAACACTTTTTTAAAATAACGTTCTAAGCCAGAATCTTTTAACCGCTTATATTGCGTATTTGATTCGCCGTTTGTTACTACATATAAATCGAATTGTTCATAAATGTCTTGTACTAATTCAAGGGCACCTTCAATTAAATGATGACCTTCTGCAAGAAATGTACGATACCTTTTTTCTAAGGCAACTCCATCTACATTTAAACCATAATGTTCAAATAAAAGAGAAAATCGTGAATTTACTACTTCTTCCCGCTCCATATCTCCCACTTCGAAGGCTTTCCATAAACGGTCATTTAAGTCCTTATAGTAAGCTCTAATTTCGGGTGTAAGTTCAATCTCCTGTTCCGAAAAAAGCTTTTGCAATGCTGCGTCTTCTGTTGCTCCAAAGTCAAGCAATGTATCATCCAAGTCAAATAATAAAGTTTTATATCTTTTCAAAATAATTCCTCCATACAAAAGGATTTCCTAAAAAAATTATACCATTCAATTTGGAAAGTTTGATGTAATTCACATATTATAGAAGAAAGAATGTTAGAGGTGGGAAATGAAGGTTGAACTAAATTTAAAAGGAATGTCTCAGTACAGCGAATCAGTAAATTCACAATATCAAAACTCAGCATGTGGACCAACAACCATTTATGTTATTTTAAATTATTTAATGGAAAATACAAAACATGACGTAAACTCTCTGTATAAGTTTCTCGGAAGTACTCCCATTGGCCTTTTTAAATGGCGGCTAATTAAAAATCTTCAGAAACTACTTGGTCCAGATTGGAATGTAAAAAGTTGTACATTATATGAAGCGTTGAAAGAGATTGATGCAGGAAGACCAGTTGCAATGAAATTTGATGAATATTTTACTTTTCAATGGAAAGAAAAGCATTCCTTCAAATATCATTGGGTGCCTTTAATTGGCTATGAAATGAAAGACAACACGCTTTATTTAATCGTCCATGATAATGGAGGCAAAAATCGAGACAGCCAAATTCGTGTTGTAAAATACGCTGAAAATTACAAAGTCTTAAGTTTCGTAAAAATAGAGCCGAAGTGAATCAAATCACCTCGGCTCTAAAAAATTATACTAATGAATATAATGACCTTGCATGTTTCGCTATCAATTTGAACCCTTTATTTTCAAGGTTTTCAAAGATATCGTTTGCATAGTCGTTTAATTGTAATTCATCTAAAGTCGCATGAATAGGCATTTCTCTATGGATTGTTGCTAATTGCAATGACAATTTCAACATATCAACATTATCACTAATTTTTGAACGCTGACCAGGTTTCAAATCTTCTAAGTTATTTAAAACCCCTTCAATAGAGCCATATTTTTGAATTAATTGTAAGGCAGTTTTTGGACCAATACCTTTTACACCAGGATAGCCATCGCTTGTATCGCCCATAAACGCTTTCACTTCAGCAAACTTCTCCGGTTCGATTGCATATTCCTCTTTAAATCGTTCTTCAGTATAGAAATCGTACTCAGTATACCCTTTTTTTGTAAAGGCGATTTTCGTGGAAGCATTTAATAATTGAAGAAGATCTTTATCCCCACTTATTATTGTAATTTCCGCATCATCTTTCCACTTTTCTACCATTGAACCAATTGTATCGTCGGCTTCCATTCCAACTTCCCCAAAGTTTTGCCAGCCAATCATTTCTGAGACTTCTTTGGCCATATCAAACTGTGGCAACATTTCCTCGGGTGGTGCAGGTCTGTTTGCTTTATATCCATCAAATAATTCATTTCTAAAAGTTTGTGCTCCCATATCCCAACATACCGCTAAATGTGTTGGTTTCATTAAGGATTGGGCTGTTAGTACGTGGCGAGCAAACCCTTGCACTCCATTCGTAGGTGTTCCGTCTGCCATTCTTATAAACTGCCCCATTGCACTCGAAGCAAAAAAAGAACGGAAAAGGAGCGCCATGCCATCGACTACTAAAAGATGTGGTTTATTCGTCATCATAACAATCCTCTCTAATTCTAGTTCTTTTATTATAGCAAATTACACGAAGTTATGACGCTACCAAATTATTCATTGCGCTTCATATCTCGGATAGCTTGGATCGATAACCTTACAAGGAGGATTGCGCATAAGAACAACCCTAAATAAGCAGCCGTATTTAAATAGATTGCATAGGCAGTATTAATAAACTGAGAAATAGCAAGTAATGCAACAGATATTAACCCAAATGTAATCCCTACCATTAAAAGGACAAACTTCGAAAATAGTTGAGTAATAAACTTTGAATTATTTTTATCAGAAAAGATATCATGATGTAAAATGACCTTTCCATCTTCCACCCGTTTGAATAACTGGTCAACTCGTCTAGGAATCTTTCTTAAGTTTGGCAAAATCAGTGCCAATTCTTCTTCTAATCGATCCTTAGTAGCAATTGGCTCTTTAAATGGCTTCTTGAATGCTTGTTTTAAATATTGATTGGAGAATTTTTTTGCTTCTTCAAAAATATTGAAAGTTGGTTCAATGATGCGAAGGGTACCATCTAAAGTGACGACAACTCGTAACGCAACGCTAACGGATGGATAAAATTGAAGACCATAATCTCGAATTACTGTAAAAATCGAATATACTAATTCATCCGTTTGAATTCGATCAACATAAGATATTTTTAAAATGATTTGGCTAATCGCTTGTTCCAAATCATGGCGGTCTACATCGTTTTTGTTTTTTACTAAAAGCGAAATACCATCAAATAATATTGATGCGTCTCGTTGTTGAATGCCAATAAAGAATAATTTTAACCCTTCTTGCTGAGTTGTAGGAAGTCGACAAACAGCACCAAAATCAAGTAACGTAATCACTTTTGTCTCTTCATCGTAATAAATATTTCCCGGGTGTGGATCTGCATGGAAAATGCCTGAAACTAAGGCTTGCTCTAAATAAGAAAACAATAATGTTTCTGCAACATCATGACAGTTTGAATTATAAAATTGATAACGATTTGACACACTTCGACCTTGTGCTAAGCCCATTATAAGAATATTTTCGTTACTGTATTGTTCGTATATTTTTGGGATATGCACTTTTAAATTACTATTTTGCATGACGTTTTTGATTTGAATCATATTACGCGCTTCGATATTGAAGTCAATTTCTTCCCTTAATGAAGCTGCAAACCCTTCTGCGATATCACGAAAACCTAAATTTTCAGCCCACTGAGATTTAGAAGAAACCCAATTCGCAAATTCTATTAAAATACTTAAATCTTCCCGCATAATTTCTTTTACTTCAGGACGTAAAAGTTTTACAACAACTTGTTCCTTTGTACTTTTTAATATTGCACGATGAACTTGTCCAATAGAAGCTGCAGCGATTGGTTTCATACTAAAATAAGAAAAAACTTCATCGATTTCCCCGGGTAAATTTTGTTTCATAATACTTTTTACTTGCTCATCTGTTAGGTGCGTTACGTTTTGCTGGAGTTTCTCCAATTCCTCAATAAAGATTGGAGAAAAAAGCTCTTTGCGTGTAGACAACACTTGACCGAACTTAATGAAGATTCCCCCGCACTGCTCAAGAGTATCTCGAAAGGCAACAGCCAATTCCCGATCAGAGTCACGGTTCCGCGCATATTTCATCGTTCGAGTAATACCATTTGTTACAGCAATTCTTAGAACGGTTCTTAATCTTTTTTGGTGTCTCCAGTATCCAATTAATCGCTTGATAAAAGATTTTTTTCCTACTACACGGCCATTGTTTTCATCCAGGGCAATCGGATCAAATAACTCGAAAAATAAATAAATGAGCATGGAAATTAAAAGCATGCTTCCTATCCAAAGCAATGTGGCAACATTCACAACACTATTTACTGTCGTGAAAGAATAATCCATTCCCCTCAAATAGGTATACCAAAAGATAAAGGTTGTGAAGGAGACACTAATAATCACAGATAAAATCCTTTTGAAAATATTCACATTTGAACCAATTAATCGTCCACTTATAAAAAAGATTATGACCGAAACAATAAAAATTTGAACGATTGGTGTAATAATGTGCATTCTCCTCACCCACTTTCTTTATGTAGTAATTGTACAATTCACCGCAACATTTACATTCCCTCTTATAGCTTTACTAATCATACAAGTTTGTTCTGCTTTAATTGCTAAACGATTTGATAGTCGAATATGTTTCTCACTATTTTCTTTTAAAGCGATTTCAACATGATGAATGATTTCTTTATAAGTTAGAGTAGAATTATTTACTTCTACAATTCCTTCAGATTTTAATGTCAAATGAGCTGGTACCTTTGACAGATCCAACATAGTTGCTAAAGAAATGAGATAACAAGTAGCCGCTGCACTTAATAACATCTCATCTGGATTAGTCCCGATACCGGGGCCATTCATTTCTTTTGGTATAGAGACTTCTGTTTTCAAATTGCCACAGGAGATTGTTCCAACCTCGTTACGTCCACCATCCCAAGTTGATTCATAGTTAAAAATATGACGGCCATTTTTTAGCATTGTCTCACTCCTTTTCTTCTTATATATAAGGAAATGAGGACTCTAATATTAAGAGCCCTCACTTAAAGCACCATTGTACTTGTTTTCACAGTTTCATTTCTCGAAGCTGAATATATAATGATTTCATTTGTGTTATTCGAAAAAACCAATCCGTGCAACTGTCCTTTTTCATAAATAGCGCCTCCACCATCAATGCCAATTTTCTTCTTGTCTGGAGAGACCCACACATCACTGGATTGGTCCGTATTTAAAAGGGGCGTTGGTGTGTGACCAAATACGACGATTTCTTTTGCTAAATGGGGGCTCGAGAAAAATTCCTCACGTATCCAAAAATAGTCGTCAAATTTAGTTTCTCTAAAGTTTTCTACTGTTGCATCGATGCCAGCATGAACAAAAAGATATGGTTCCCACAAGTAAAAACTTCTTAATTTTTTAATAAACTTAATAACATCACTATTCTTTTTTCGAATACTTTGGGTTAGTTCTTTTACGGAAAAGTTATCAGATGCGATATTGAAATCCGGCACATCATAAAAACTTTGAACCGTAGCAATGCCTCCAACCTTTTGATTGAAGTAAAATTGGGATACCTCTTCCGGCTTTTCTAACCAGTTAAGAAAAATCTGCTCATGATTTCCGCTTAAAGTAACGATGTCGTACTGCTCGGACAGCTCCATCACCTTTTGTAGAACCTTTAAACTATCCGGCCCACGATCAATGTAATCCCCTAAAAACACGAGTTGTTCCTCTTGCGGATTCCAATAATATAAAATTTTCTCTAATAAATCGTAACTTCCATGTATATCGCCAATGACAAACACTTTCTCCATTCACACACACCCCACTAACAAAGCACTTTTGAAAAAGCCATCTTGAAATATGTATTCTATATATTATTTTACCCTTCTTTTACAAATGCTCAACTATTTATACTAAACTATACCATATTTATTAAAGGATGTTTAATTCATCCAAATAAAAGAAGCCTCAACTTTTAATGTTGAAGCTTGGTTAATTGTAATGAGTAATTTTATCCCTAGTGATTTCGCTTTCTTTTGTCAAGGGTAGCACCACTTCTTTTGAAGGTGTTAATAGTAGTTTGACAGAATATTCTATTATCCCATTATTATTAACTACTTGTACAAAGGTGTTCCATTCATTTTCCCACATGTGATGTGGACCACCATTCTTAGTAGGATTATCATCTGGATTTTGTGCATACATTTCAAACCCATGGCTATCAAAGGCATCCATATAACCTTTGTTAATTAAATAACCTAAAGGAATAAAAGATTTGTTCCCCACACTTGGTCTGACATCACTTTCTTCAATACTCAATAATCTCGTAGCTTCAATCATCGCTTTTGCATTTGCAATATGAGCGTCCTTTTTTGTATTTTCAATTATGTTCCCAATAGCGGGTATTGCAATTGCCGCGATAATACCCAAAACAACGATTACAGCCAATAATTCGATTAAAGTAAGTCCTTTTTCATTTTTCATTCTATTAATTTTCATATTCTAACACCTCTTACATTGCTTTTAAATTGATAGTGTTAAAACCAATTATTGAATTGTAATATCCTCACGTGTAATATCATTCACTTTAGTTAATGGTAAAATAACTTTATTGTTATAGGTAATGAGTTTTACGTAGTATTCAATTGTGCCGTTATTATTATCTATTACTACAAATGAATCTTGTCCGTCCGCCCACTTATTATTAGCATGATCATCAAAAGCTGGTATATGCTCTTTTGTTTGTGCATAACGTTCATATCCTGGACTATCTATCTCATCAAGGTATCCTACATTTATTAAGTATCCTAATGGGACAAAAGTTCTTCTTCCTTCGCTGGGCATAATATTACTTTCAGAAATACTAAGCAATCTCGTAGCTTCTACCATTGCCCTTGCATTTCCGATATGAGCATCTTTTTTTGAGTTTTCTATCATATTACCAATTGCAGGTACCGCGATAGCTGCAATGATTCCTAAAATCACAATCACTGCAAGTAATTCAATTAATGTAATTCCCCTTTGATTTTTATGTGACTTTATAGCTTTCATAATCCACCTCTTAGTCCATCCAGAGATTTAGGAAATATCTTTTTTTGATTTACTTATACATATTATGGATATTTTATCATACTATCGAATAACATTTAACGTATTATGGAAAAACCCACCAATTGAACCAGAGTCGAATCAAGAAAAATAGACAATATTCCTGTTCTCGAGTTAATTTTGGGCGAAAAATAATACAATGGTTTTTGTCTTAATCGAGATATATAGTTCAATCAAGTTAAACTAGCAATAGTCCGTATTTCCCCACTAAACGTTTCACTCCAAACAAAAAAACACATTCTATTCAAAAACGAACAGAATGTGCTTATCCTAATTTAAATTAAGCTGGCGAACCTTACTATTTGCATCTTGCTGTATGTCTGTATATTTTGCAACTAAATCTTCAAAATTGATTGGCTTGCTAATAAAGTATCCTTGGATGCAATCACATTTTTTCATTTGTAGATAATGAAGTTGTTCAATCGTTTCAATTCCTTCTGCCACTACACTTAACTTTAAGTGCTGTGCCATGGAAATAATCATGTCAACTAACGGTTCTCGGTCTTCAATATTATTGATTTTCTGAACAAAACTTCTGTCAATTTTCAAGCAATCGATTGGAAGATCTTTTAAATATGAGAGTGATGAATATCCAGTACCAAAATCATCTATTGCAACAGTAATCCCGATTTCTTTTAAATCTTTCAGTATAGGTGTAATATAATTTGTGTTCATCGTCATGCTCTCTGTTATTTCTAATTCCAACAATTGCGGCGGTAATTTCGTTTCCTGTATAACTTCTTTTATAATATCAATAAAATTTTCTTGGAATAACTGCCCCACGGATAAATTAACTGCAACTTTGAACGGTTTCTTCACTACCTTTTGTAGCTCCATCGCCTGTCTACATGCCGTTTCAAGCACCCATCTGCCAAATGGAATAATTAACCCGGACTCTTCAGCAATCGGAATAAAGTCCATAGGCGAAATCCAACCCTTTGTAGGATGATTCCATCTAACAAGAGCTTCCATTGATCTAATTTCCCCAGTTTGTAAGTCCAACTGAGGTTGATATTGTAAAAACAATTCATTATTTTCAAGTGCTTTATATAAATCATTTTCTAACTCTACACGCTTTGTTCGTAAATTTAGCATTGAAGTTTGGTAGAACAAAATTCTTTCTGGCACTTTACCTGCTTCATACATTGCAAACTGAGCATGTTTAATTAAATTTTCACTTGAAGTAGAGTCTTTAGGATAGTGTGCAATTCCAATGTTTAAATTTCCAATTAATGAAAAGTGTTGAATATGGAACGGTGCAGCCATAATGTTTTGTAGAAGTTTACAAAGTTTCGTAATCTCCTCGTTATCTAAATGATCGTTTATATAAATAACAAATTGATCGATTCTTAATTTACTAATAAAATGTTTATCACCTATAACATTACTAATTCTTTCTGCGGCCATTTTTAACATTCGTTCAGAATAAAATGAACCTAGGGAAGATTTAATCGCTGAGATGCGGTCAAATTCCATTACAATTACCGTTTTTTGAGTCAACCCATTTACGATTGTTTTATTTAAAGTTTCAATTAAAAATCGTTCATTAGGCAATGATGTTATTTCATCATAATAAGCCATTTGATGCATTTCTTTTCTTGAATGTTCAAGATGTGCATTTGCTTCACGCATACTTTTAAATGGAAATTCAACAGTTGTATAATACACAGCTCTAAAAATTACGATAAATGAGAAGAATTGGAACAAATGACCTGTAAAATTATAAATGTCATAAACATCTTTATATGTTGTAAAAAATATATCACTAAAAATTATGTATATGGATGCTGTAATAAATAATAAACTTCTTCTTTGTGCAATTTTAACTTGTTTGATTAAATAAATAATCAAGATAATCTGTACAACGAGTGCTGTATACTGGAGTGTGTTTTTTAATAAAGTTGTGCCGATTCCCTCAACAACTAATGAAGGTAAAATTTTATTAGGCATATAAATTATAAAAATAAATGCTAAAGTAAGTATTAGTGAAATACCAAAGACTACATTTCTTGCTTTAGGTGTACTATTTTTTACTTTTAACACCATAACTGCAAATATGCCAATAGATAATAATAATCGTGTCACTATATAAAACCATGTTGCTTGGTAAGGACTACTATCCATAATAAAAAACGGCATACCTTTATAGGAAATGGTATGGAAAATTGTTAGAATTGCAACTGCAAGAAATAAAGCACCTAAGTAGATATCTTTATTTATTAAATTAAAACGTGTTGTTAACCATAGCTGAGCAGCAATCGACATCGAAACAATTGCACTTAATAATTCAATTACTAAATGAATCGAAGTATAATTTTTCTCTCCAAATATTCCGTATAATTGTTCACTAAAAAGTACAACGAATAATATTAATAGGAGGGAAAGTGAGATATAAAGAGAAATATTTCTAAAGTATTTACGATCAAATGTTTTTGTCATATGTATCTCTCCGTAATTAATTTGCAATCTTACATAATTCTTACAAAAACTTATTTATTATTTTCATCATATCAATTTACTGAACGAATTAAAATACTTTTCGATTAACATTTTTAAATGGTATAGAAAATTAATAATATTCATAAAAATAACCATTTAAAGTAGAAATAAATACCTTTTTCACAAGGAAAGATCCCCCTAAAATGCTAATTCCAAAATATTCTTTAAATTGAAGAGAGAAAAAAGTAGACAGAACTAAATTTATCATGTATATTATAGAAAGTAATTATATCGCTTCTATCTAATGAATTCACATGTTACAAAAAGTAATCGTGATCGTTCGGTACTTTTTGTAATGTGTGAATTTTTTTTAGTATTAGAAGTATTTAATTATGGAATAAATTTTTGGAGGTCTATTTAAATGACACAAGGTACAGTAAAATGGTTTAACTCAGAAAAAGGTTTTGGATTTATCGAAGTTGAAGGTGGAAACGACGTATTCGTACACTTCTCTGCTATCCAAGGCGAAGGTTTCAAATCTTTAGAAGAAGGTCAAAAAGTTGAATTCTCAGTAGAAGAAGGAAACCGTGGACCACAAGCTTCTAACGTAGTAAAACTTTAATCCTTAAATAATCAAAGGACAATTTCAAATTTGAAATTGTCCTTTTTTTTATTCCTCTTCCTCTTTATCAAACCATAGTAATTCTTTGTCATCCACATCACCATTATAATTAATTAATATCTCTTCCCCTGCTTTTATATCTTTATAAGCAAAGAAATCAAATGTGTGGTTGTCAAAGTTTATCTCATATGTCGCATTTGGTTCATATGAGTGGTTAAACAACATCCCATAGCCAAGAAGGATCGCAGTATGGTTTATGCCGTACTCAAAAGCATAGTCCGCAAGTAATGTCTTTTCAATGTGTTCATGTTGTTCGTTCGGATAAGCTATTACAGGGGCTTTATGTAATAGCTCTCCCTTTTTAATGTCGCGTGTTGCAAATACCCCTCTATTGAATTCTCCATCACTTAAGGGTGAACTTTTTACTTCTATCATAATATTCTCCTACTTACATTTAAATTTCTTCTTACTATAACACGAAATTGACCTTTGAGCTTGATATTTACATTATTTTAATCATTTGAACATTGTTTCTTCCAATATTTTTCGCAGCATATAGCGCTTGGTCTGCTATTCGTATCGCTTGTTTCAAAGCCTCACTTTGATTATCGTTTGTAAGTTGTATATTGGAAACGCCAAAACTAGAAGTAACGGAAATTATTTGGTCTTCCACACGAATCATACAATCCGAAATCGTTCTTCTAATTGATTCTGCTAGTTGATATGCTTCCCCTATCTCTAATGATGGTAAAAAGATGATAAACTCCTCTCCACCGTAACGTCCAATTAAATCGTGTGGTCCTATAAGACTCTTTGCCAATTTTGCCACTTCTGTTAGTACGATATCTCCAGCATCATGACCATATGTATCATTAATATTTTTAAAGCGATCAATATCAAACAATATCAACGACGCAACATTTTGTTGTGTTATAAGTCCAAGTTTATTTGTAGATTGCTCCAAAAAATAAGTCCGATTATAAATATTTGTTAAACCATCAAAGCTTGCAAGTTGCTTGAGTTTCTTTTGCATTTCAACTCTATCTGTCATATTTACAAAGGTAATAATATTCCCAATTGGAGTCCCACTTTTATTTACTATTGGAGAAAATCGAACTTGGTAATAGGTGCTTTCGTTATTATTAATAAACTCATAGTCACAATCTTCACCACATTGGATAAGGTTTGCAAGTTTTTCATCTTCGGCTAGTATTGTTTGTATTTCCTTACCAATGGAAAATGAGTTTAACATAGGTAGCACTTGTAAAACGGATTGATTATAGTCAAGTATTGCTCCATGTTCATTAATTACAACAACACCCTCTAACATATTTTCAAACACACTTTCCCTTGCAATAGGAAGTACATTAAACATTTGAAATGAGAATAGTGCAATACCATGAAGAATAAAAGATACACTCATCGAAACAGGACCAAGATCAATTCCATATGGGCTTAATTCATTTAAATAAAAAGTGTTAGCAAAAACAGGAACGAGCAATCCTAAAACCATTGTAAGTATTTGCATTTTAAAACGAAATAACGATTTCTTTAATTGCATTAATAAAATTACTACACTCAACGACAAACATAGAAAGAGGAACAAAGAATGGACATAAAAAAATGGTCCATATTCCATTTGTGCAATAGGAAATGGTGTACCCTCTCGTAAAAAAATTGATTTGTAATATAAGTGATGTAATCCATTCGTGTGGTGAGTAAATACAGTGATTAATGGAATGAAGAGTAAGACCGATAAGAGCATTCGATGTATTTTTATGCCCACATAATCTAAACACATTAATAAGATAAAGCTAGGAATAAACGGCATCACATAATATTCGATACTTATCCAAAACTTTATTTCTTTTAACGAAGAACTCGCCAACTCTAATGCATAGGCAAATGTAAATATTGCCGACAATAAGGTGACCATTGAATAATGCTTAGCACCTGGAGCATTTTTTAACTTAAAATACGAAAATAAGCATAACGATAAACTTAAAACAGTAGCAAAAACATTTAACAGAATATACAATAATAACTCTTCATTCATACATTTTCTCCTAATTTTAAATAACGCTGTAAATTATAATACTGCTAAATTATAACGAGTGGAACTTATTTTTTTAAAACTAGTCATTAGATATCGAACTTCCAATCGTGAAAGGACTAAATGAGCACGTTCATCCATAAGAGTAACAAAGCCCATTTCCCAAATGAGAAGTGGGCTTTTCATTATGACAGTTCTATTTCATCACCAATTGCTGCGTAAGCCATTGTTATTTTTTCTTTTAAATCGTCTAGAAATTGACCACGTTGATCTAGTTTGATTGACTCTTCACTAGTCCAAGTGTATTTCATCACAAAACCTGGACAGATATTCAGACGATCATAATTTTTACTTAATATTTTTTCTTGAATGCTAATATGATCTTCTGCAACAATCAAACCATCCTTTTCAAATGATTGAAATAACTCTGGAAAACCTTCCCGCTTGCATTGATGCAAAGCTGGTGCGTGTTTTTTCCAGTACTGAATATATTCATCAAAAGATAGTCTTCCTTCGAACCATAAAAGATTACTAGAACGATAAGAAACATGGAAGTTGCTAGCAAGTCCAAATCCCTTCATCTTTAATTCCTTTAATTTTTCAATATTTAAGTTTTCAAAAGTTTTCTTAGCCGCATGCATTGTATCTCCAGCAAAGAGCCATAAATGGATTTGCCAATTGTCTCCTTGACCACTCGAATCAAGCGCAATTTGTTTTACTGTATTTTTACGACTTTCAGCATAATGCTTCCATCCACGGTGATACTTCACATTCGCTGGTTCACCGCTAATAATTAAATCTTCTAATAACGCGACACATCGCTTGTTTAATAAAAACGGATTGCCTTTACAAACAGCAAATTGCGTATACGGGTTTAGATAAGAGAATTCGTGATCAACATACTCTACAAAGTCTTCTATTAATTGTTTTTCCAACCCCGAAACCATTTCGTTTAATAACAATATGTTTAACTTTTCAATAACGACACGCCATGATAGTGCACATGGATGCTCCACAATGTGTACCTCTATTTGTTCTGAAAAAGCAGGATTTAATTGACGTGACCAAATATGTTCACGAAGGGGCTTATTTTCTACGATAAAAACCCATCCTGGATCGGCAAAAATGACTCCATCATATCGCGCACCACGGTCATCATTTTCTACTTTCGTATCCTCTACAAATTTGTCATCTGAAATAATAATCGATACAACTTTTCGTCCTTCGATTTCGCTCCCCTTAAAGAGTTCATTCATATGACTTAGCTGTGTGCTCACGGATTCAATTTTTAAATCACCTAACCCAATCGACTCAATTTGTTCTTCTTCTTTCAAGTCATATTTCATAAACTCTTGGCGAACTAATTCAAAAAACATAATTTGTACTGATGGGATATTTTTCAACAGAATTAGAAAGGTTCTCGTTAACTCATCTTCATGATGATGGGGCTTATTTTTATAAGAATTAAAAACATTTAAGTGATTCACTGTAGCGCCTCCTTTAAGACCTTCAAGTAAATAGTTTCTATCGATTATCTCAAAGAAATCAAGAAATATGTAGTAATACGTTAATGAAAAGAGATGTATAAAAATAAAAAGCCGCCATTTTTTAATGACGACCTCTAAATATTACTCTATTATCTCTGTTAATTTTGTATCTTTATTTTTAATCTTTTCTATAGATTGTTCATTATAAGATTTGATATATGAATGTTTTTCACCAACAATGACTAACGCAATTGAAGCGAGTACGCCGGGAATAGCAAAAACGATAAAATTCATTTCAATCGGTAATGAAATTGACAGTAAGAATCCACCTAAAATAGGACCCATCATACCACCCATTCGTCCGATACCCGATGCCATCCCTAATGCTGTAGAACGAATATATGGTGGATAATATTGAGAAACGTAAGCTTGTACAATATTTTGTGCACCAATTGTTGCAGCACCTGCTATAGCAACTAAAACATAAATATAAAATGTATTTCCACCAAGACCAAGTAATGTTAAAGCAATAGCACCAGAAGCATACATCGGAACAAGCATTTTCTTCGATCCATATTTATCACATAGTCGACCAATAATAATTGTACCAACAATAGCTCCACCTTGAAGTGTCACTAGGAAGCCTAAACTCGAGTTTAAGCCATATCCAGCTTCAATCATTAATTTCGGTAACCATGTATTTAAACCATAAACCATTAGTAAACATGAGAAAAATGCAATCCAAAACATTAATGTGCTAAGAGCTCTTTTTTCTTTAAATAGCCCAACAACCGGAACTTTTGAAACGTCTTCCTGAATAGTTTCGATTTCTTCATTCCCATTAAAACTTAAGTTTGGATTCACTTTTTGCAGATTTTTAAATAACTCTTCTTTTCTACCCTTTCTAACAAGGAAAACTGCCGATTCTGGTAACTTCTTATACATTAATGGTAAGAATAGTAGTGGTACACCTGCAAACCAGAAGATTGACTCCCATCCTAAACTTGGCATAACAAATATTCCTAAAATCGGTGCTAGCATCCCGCCAACAGAGTAACCACATAGCACGATTGAAACTACCATACTTCTCATTTTTTTCGGTGAGTAATCTGTTAATAATGCAATAACATTCGGCATTATACCACCTAAACCAAGACCAGCAATAAAGCGGAAGATTGAAAACATTGTAGCACTTGTTGCAAATCCACAAAGTAAAGTAAATAAACTGAATAAAATTAATGAGATAGCGGTTACATTTTTACGTCCTAAACGATCAGCTAATACCCCAAAAATCATAGCGCCGAACATCATTCCAAATAACCCATAGCTCCCAATTGCTCCGGCTTCTACAGTATTTAAGCCCCACTCTTCCATTAATAATGGCACTGCAGTACCGTAAACTACTAAATCATAACCATCGAATAGAATAATAAAAAAACACCAAGCTAATAAACCGAAATGAAAGCGGTTAAATTTACTTTCAGCAATAATGTTTGCAACATTAATTCTGTTCATGATTTTCCCCCTTTAAATCTATTTTCTAGTTAATATTTAACAATATTAAAATGATATATTCTGTTATAATACAATAATATAATATTCTGAATTTCAACAAAATTCAACATTATATTAATAGATATATATCAAACCTACTGAACCAAAAACTAAAAATGTATAATAATTAAGAGAATTCACCATTAAAACAGTTAAAAATGTAAAAAACTTTTTATCATATTAGAAAAAGAAGTTCCCTATTAGAGAACTTCTTTATTGATTGAACTATCCATATTCCATTATTCTTTTAATCAAGAACTAATATAAAGGATGATTTTATGTCACAACATGATTACGTCAAACAAACATTTAAAGATATTACAACAAAACTTGAACTGGCTGATGCTCAAACGATTCAAATCCAACTACTTCGAATTCATAAGCTAGAACAGATTATGAATGAGTTAATTTCAAAGGCAACAGTACATTATGAAAAAGAAGAATATGAAAAAACTAAGAGACTATTATTTTCCCGTCACGGTGAACTATATGCACAACTAGCTAATCTTTATGTGCTAGATGAAAATTACGAAGCTGCTGAGATTAGTTTTTTAAATGCAATTTCCTATGAAGATCAACCCCATTACAATTGGGATTTTATTTTATGTATTTTGGCAAAGAACAATTTATCACCATCTACTGACGTCCGAGTAACGGTTAATTATATTACAGAGCGTAATGTGAAACGTATTTTTGAGGACATTAAGCGAATTGAAGCTTTAGTGAACAATCCAAATCTTCGCACTTTTTACCTAGATGAATGTAATAAACTGCAAAAATGGCTAACGGATTTACATAAAGAAATCTATATGCGCCCACATTTAAAGGAAGCATTATTAAAGCCGCTACGTATAACAGAAGCAATGCCGATTGAGGAAGCTTTACAACTGTTAGAGAAACTCACAGGATTGGAAGAAGTAAAGAGGCGAATTAGTCGTATTCACGATTGGATATTATATTGCGGAATGCGTAAGGAGCAAGGCCTGAAAACAGAACCTATGAATTTACATATGGTCTTTCATGGAAATCCGGGTACTGGTAAAACAACAGTTGCCCGAATTTTAGCAACAATCTATAAATCATTAGGCGTATTAGAAAGTGGACATCTTGTGGAAGTGGATCGTTCCCATTTAGTTGCTGGTTATGTAGGACAGACAGCTATTAAAACTCGGGCGAAAATTGAAGCAGCGCTAGACGGTGTTTTATTTATCGATGAGGCTTATTCACTAGTTCGAGGTTCTGATAATGATTTTGGGATGGAGGCAATTGATACCCTTGTAAAAGCGATGGAGGATTACCAACATCGTCTCGTTGTAATCTTAGCTGGATATCCTCAAGAAATGCATAGATTTTTGGAGAGTAACCCAGGCTTACAATCCCGTTTTAAATATCATATTAACTTCCCAGATTACTCGAAAGATGCATTGCTCGATATTTTGCAAACAATGCTACTTGAACGCCAATATCGTCTAGATGAGAAAGCAATCCCATACGTTCAGCAACTACTTGACCACGCCATTTCACAACATCCTGAAAAACACGGAAATGGACGACTTGTTCGTAATTTACTGGAGGAGTTAATATTTACGAAAGCAACCTATGCCGTTCAAAAACTAGATAAAACACCGCTAGATTTACTAACAATCGATATTGTAAAACAAGTAGTACTGTAAATAGGATAAAAAGCTGAGCTCTTTATAAAGTTCAGCTTTCATCCAAAATTCCGGTCCAAAAATAACACCACATAACTTGCTGCACAAAGATAAATCGCAATACGAGTTACAATATATATAACTGATTCATTAAATGTTAGTTTTCTTTCCTTCCTCGTTTTTTTAAAATGTCGATAATAATAAATTGAACAAAGCGCTAAAATAATTGCCGATAATTGAAAAATGTTCTCCAATATAAAAATCATACATCACTCCTCACCCATTTAATACCAATATAAGTATTGCAACATCCCTTTTAACAAACAATCCCTCCTAGTAAAAGGTATGTCCATTGTCTAAAGGAATAACACTATTGCTAAAGTTGATTATCTAAATGGTAGGCTCAAGATATAGCCATTATAAAAAAACACTTCGCGAAGTAAGAAAGGTATTTTGCTGTTCATCGTTTTATATACAGAACTTTGGGATGGTGATGAATATGCATCCATTCCAATGGTTTCTGCCATGAAAATTGCTCTTTTCATATGGAGTGGGTCACTGACGATTGTGAAGGTTTCTAAATCTTCTTCAATCGCGAAATCATATGCATAGTTAAGATTTTCTTCTGTTATTTTAGATTTTGTCTCAATGAAAATATCCTCAGTTAAGACATTGTTTGCAATTGCATAATCTCTTGCAACTTCAGACTCTGCCAACTGATTTCCTTGTGCCTTGCCACCAGTAAAAATGATTTTCTCTACATAGTCATTTTCATAAAGCCAAATTGCATGATTTATTCTTTCGCGAAAAACAGGTGATGGTTCATCTCCCCACACGGCGGCACCCAAAACTATAGCTGCATCTGTTTTCACCCTTTGAACTTTATTCCCGAATGTCCAAATACTTGCTGCCGAATACGAAATATAAATAAGAAAAAATCCTACTATTAGGAGAGAAAACTTAAATAACCCTTTTTTCAATTAATCCCACCTCATCTCAACTACCTTTAACCTTATATTATCAGCACTTTCCATTTTTGTCTGAACCAGATATGTTCACAATACACTACCAGAAGACAATAAACTTTCGAAATAAAAAATGTAGACAAACCCAATTGACCTTGAGTTTGTCTACATATTTTCAAGCTATTTATCTAAGAAACTACTTCCTTTTTATTTCTGCGAGTCCATGCAATTAACACAGCGATAATTAATGCAAATCCTAAGTATCCCATTGTTGAATACACTTTACCTACTAATGTAGTAAAGCCGACTAAACTTGCTACAAACCCTACTAAGCCAACTGCAACAATTGTTGGTTTAAATACTTTATGGTCTGGTGCAACGAAACGTACTGTAAATGCATAGAACATTCCCACCGCTGTGTTGTACATCATACCAAGCAACGCAATCGCCATCAGCACACCAACTGCTGGATGGATTTGTTTAGCTAGCTCTAATGTAGGCATGTCCACACCTGCAACAACATCCATTTTTACAAACATCGTTAAGTTAATTAAGATAATTAATACACCTAGCATAACACCACCGAAAATACCACCTAGACCAGCTACTTTACTATCCTTTTCTGTACCCCCCATTACGATTAGCAGAGCTGCACCTGCTGCAAGATTGTACGATACATAAAGCAATGCGCCCATAAACCAGTTGGAAGCAGCACTTGCTTGATTTTGTGCAATTTCATTTGCTTCAGAAATAGAAATATCCATAGTAAATAATGAGTAGATTAAGATAATGAAAATTACGACCATTAAATAAGGTGTAATAACAGCAATTAGATTCATAATATTTTTTACATTTAATAGCAGCGTTCCAATTGTTAGTGCTACCATGATAATACTCCCAATCATCGGGTCAATCCCAAACATTTGATTAAATGTAGAACCAGCCCCCGCAAACATAACTACAGCTACTCCGAATAAGAAGAATGTGATTAGAACATCTAGCACCACTCCTACATAACGACCACCAATATGATAAATTACACCTTTATGAGATGTTGTTTGAAGTTTCGATCCAAGTTGTGCAAGCGTCATCCCTAAAAAAGCAAAAGCAACTGTTGCAACTAGCCCTCCAATAATTCCCAAAATACCAAAACTCGTAAAATACTGCATTATTTCTTGACCTGAGGCAAAGCCGGCACCAACAATTAGTCCGACAAAGGCCCCTCCAATTTGTAAACTTTTCTTCATACTATTCACCCGCTATTCTAAGATGTTTAAAGATTCTGAAAAAAATAATTTCAAGTTATCCTTAAGTATCTTTTATTGATACTTAAGGATTTTCGCTTATTTATATACCTTTTTATCGACTGTATACGATTCAACTGTTTCAATATCTACTTTGTAACCAATACCAGCTGTTTGTGGTACTTGAATATAGCCATTTTCAGCCACAACTTCCGGCTCGATAATATCTTTTTCCCAGTAACGATTTGAACTAGCTGTGTCCCCTGGTAAAATGAAGTTCGATAATGTGGTTAATGCAACATTATGAGCTCGGCCTATGCCAGACTCTAGCATTCCACCACACCAAACTGGAATTCCTTTTAACTCACAGTAGTCATGAATTTTCTTCGCTTCTGTTAAACCGCCAACTCGACCAATTTTAATGTTAATAATTTTTGTCGCACCTAGCTCTACTGCTTTCCGTGCATCTTCAAGTGAATGAATACTTTCATCTAGACAAATAGGTGTATTCAATTGTTTTTGTAAAGTAGCATGATCGATTATGTCATCAGATGCTAAAGGCTGTTCAATCATTGTTAAGTTAAACTCATCTAATTGCTTTAACAATTCTGCATCACTTAAACGATACGCTGAATTAGCATCTGCCATAATTGCCACATCCGGGAATTTTTCACGTAATGTACGCATTACTTCAACATCCCAGCCCGGCTTAATTTTTACTTTAATTCGTTTATACCCTTCGTTTACATACTCATCGACAAGGGATACTAGTTCGTCAATGCTTTTTTGGATGCCGATACTAATTCCCACTTCAATTTTATCCTTCTTCCCACCAAGCGCTGATGCTAATGATTGATTCGTAAGTTGTGCGTAAATGTCCCAAACAGCACCTTCAATTGTTGATTTTGCCATGTTATTTTTACGAATTGGCTCAAAAATTTCGTTCACTTCATCTGGATGAGAAATATCTTTATTTAAGATAAGCGGAATCAAAAAGTCTTCAAGCATATGCCAGTTTGTTTTTAATGTTTCTTCATTGTACCAGGGCGAATGAAATGCTACCGATTCTCCCCAGCCAATTGTGCCATCTTCATTTTTCGCTTCTAAAAGTAAAAATTCTTTATTTGTAAATGTCCCAAAACTTGTTGTAAATGGGGACTTTAATTTCATTTGTAAATGGCGAATCGTAATTTCAGCAATTTTCATCTTCATTTCCTCCAAGCTCTAACGTATCTTTTTTAACAAAAATATAGCTATTCCATTGGTCGTTCTTTTGTATTCGAACAGCCGTGTAACCTGCTGCAAATACTTTTTGAAATACTTTTCGTGTTTCCATTCGCCAGTGCATCGCGTGTTCCTGGCTTTTTGCTTTTAAACTTTGAAAATCCCATGGAACAGGAAGTGAATATACCTCTGATGTTAAAGCATCTAATGCAAATATTTTCAACGATGGTAATCCTGCTTCGTCAAAAATGATTTCCCCGAGTGGTTGAGGATGACTAATTTGCGGTTCAATTTGCTTTTCGACATAAGGACTTTTTAAATACCAATGAACTTCAAAACGGTCAGATGGTAACCCTTGATTAAAGCCATCCTTCATTTCACCATAACAATTTTCAATGTATGTATGACAAACTCCATTCAACTTCGTCAGGTTTAAATAGCCATTTCGAGTTTCGAGTGGATCATATGTCCAATGCATCATGTCGTAACCTTTACTGATAGCAATTGTTCTTTGTGCATGTTTTAGTTGCTCGCCAATTTGTTGTGAGCGATAGTTTTCATCGATTCCAAGCATGTGTGAGCAAAGAGACACTTTACTGTTTTTAAAGCCTGCAAATCCGTAACTAAACCCGACAAGCTTTTCATCATCATAGGCACCAACCATAATCCCCCCATTTTTAACGGCGGTTAACGTTTGGTGAGTAGGAATTGGCTCAATACCCCATACTTGTTTTTCTAAGAGTTGAACTTGTTCCATTTCTTCTAACGTTGTTAATTCTCTCACTTGTATCATGTCTAATCTCTTCTTTCTACTTGCTGTAATGCAATAAGGAGCGCTTTAGTAATAATACGTGCCCCTACAGGTAACTGCTGCTGATTAAATGTCATTTGCGGATGATGAAGTCCTGGTGCAACCCCACAGCCGAGCCCAAGCATTGTGGACTTTAAGTGAGGTTTTGAGTAGGAATAAAAGTGAAAATCCTCTCCACCTGGTGTGATAACTTCAGGAGCACAATGTTCTTCGCCAACCGTTTCAATAATTGCCTGCTTCATAATCGCTTTCGCCTCAGGATGAACTTGTGCTGCAACGATATGAGTAGCTACCTTCGTTGTAATCGTTGCGTCGTATAATGTACTAATGGCCTCTACTGCCTTTTCAAACCCATTCGTCAGTGCATCCATCGTTTCATTCGTTTGTGCACGCGTATCAATACTAAATGTTGCACTACCTGGAATAATATTCGATGACATTCCACCTGCTTGGAGCTGAGTCATTTTGATGGAACCTGATTCGGTTGGGCTAATCCAAATACGTTTCAATGCATCCACTAAAGCAGAAGCTATTTCAATGGCATTGATTCCTTGTTCAGGTCGTGCACCATGAGCTTCTACACCTGTTATTGTCCCTGTAATCAGTTTTGCAGCCCCATGATATAACGCTGGTGAATGGGCCCCATCTTGAAGCTCTATAGACGGCCTAACATGTACACCAAATAAATATTCCAAGGAGTCGATTACACCTTGTTGAACAATTGCCTTTGCGCCCTCTCCCTTTTCTTCAGCTGGCTGAAAGATCAAACGAACAGCTCCTGGCAACGATTCTTTTTCTTCATTTAAAAGGAGTGCTGTACCAATTGCCATTGACATATGTCCATCATGCCCACATGAGTGATTAGCTTGAAACTCTCCATCCACTTCTTGCCATAGTGCATCAATATCTGTCCTAAATCCTACTTTTGGGATACCTTGTCCAATATCAACATATAATCCTGTCATATCTTCAAAAGATTTAGGCTCTAATCCTTCACTCTTAAGAAGCTCTATTAAATAAGCTGTTGTATTTGTTTCTTCCCAGCTGATTTCCGGGTTTGCATGTAAATGAGCAAACACCTTTTGCATTCGTTCAGTTAATTGTTGCTCTGTCATATCATTCAACTCCATCGATTTGCAATAAAGCTATTTTGAAAATCATCATATTTTACCCGTTGCTCATTATAATAGTCTTGATCATTAGACATCATGCCGACAACAAGGGTATTTAAAAAGGCAATTAAAGCAGGCATCATATCTATAGTGGATAACTCAGGTTGTTGCAAAACAAATGATTCATTTGCAAATGCATGAATCGGTGCGACATTTGAATCTGTTATCGCAACTGTATATACACCGCGCCTTAAAAACTCTTCAGCAATTTGAATTGGTTCTTTGTAATAGCGATGCAGTGAAATGACTATGGCAAGTTCCGATTCTTCAACTTCTTGCAATGTACGAATTAACATCCCCGTTTCAGTTTGGACAAGTTCTACATTTGGCCGAAGCATGTTTAATGTAAATTGAAACCATTGTGCTGCAAAACTAGATGCCCCAGAGCCAATTATGTAGATACGTTTTGCCTCGTGTAACTTTTTCGTCGTGTTATGAAACTGTTTAGGATTAACTTGTTTTGCAATTCTGACAATTTGATTGCTAGTTTGGCCCATCACTTTTTCACAAAGTTGTTGTTCTTTAAATAGCTCTTCTTTAGAAGATACATAGTTACCTAAAGTGCTATTCGTATTATTTTCAAATAAATACATCGTCAGCTCTTTTTGCAACTGAGCATAGCCATTTAAACCAATCGTATAGCAAAATCGAATGACCGTTGTTTCACTCGTTCCCGCTTGCTTTCCGACTTCACTTGCTGAGTGAACGCCTACATAAGTTGGGTTATTTAATATAAAACTTGCCACCTTTTGTTGTGACTTTGATAAAGAGTTATATTGTCGTTCAATTCGTTCTTTAATTGTTCCTATTGTATTCAGAGGAAGTCTCCCCTTTATTTTTTCTTTTATTGAAGTTTAGGCTTCATAAATATAATTAGTAATCTAACATGAAAAAAATAGACTAGCAACAAGTATTCTGAAATTTCTCAGTTGTTTGTTTATTGAAAATTAGCATGAAAGCATTTTAAAACATGAAAATCATTAATAAGCTAGCGATTTTACTAATAAAAAAGAAGAGAGGCATTATAATAGAAATTCACCGTAATCAGGCCTTTTTCCAATAATAACCTCAGAAAAATAGTTATTTTACACTAATGTAAACAAAGTCTTTGTTCCGTTTTTTCTTCTCTTTTAAACAGGTATGATTAAAATTAGGGCACTGAAAAAGTCGATTTTGATAAATTTTTATAATAAAAATACGCTCAGATCTTTTAGGAAGTGGGATTCACGAAGACTCCTACGGGAACAGCTTGAGCTGAAGACCCCGCAGGAGCTTGCGACGAGGAGGCTGAAGCCAAGCCCGTGGAAAGCGAAGTGAATCCCACCTTCTATTTAGAAGCAAATAATTACTATAAATTTTTATCGGTATTTAGTTTTTCAGTGGCTTCGATTAAAATAGGGAACATTTTGAATTTATGGATAAGAATTAGGAGGATCAGCACTAGATGAAATATGTATTTCTTTATTTATGTTTAACATTACTCCTTTTAGTGGGGTGTTCATCTAATGAAAAGGAAAAACAAGAGGAAAAGATTGAGCAAACTACAACTGAGACTAAAAAAGAAGAGGCTCAGGATGGGTCCAAAAACAAGGAAGATATATCGTATGACGAAACAAAATTAGTTGAAGCTGTTGATACGGCTAAAGTTTATCCAGAAATAACTTTTCAAAATATTAATTGGTTTTTTGGAAGCCCAGATCGTCAGCCGTATGGAGGAATTTGGGTATATACTTCAGAAACCATTCCATCTGGTTATGATGACACTATTGATTGGGAGCAAAATGACTTATTGTTATTACAAGTAAACGATGCTCAATATGTTGATCACGAGCTAGAAATCAAAGCACTGCAAATACTAGATGATAATGTCGTAAAAATTGTAGTAAGTATTGAGCCAGATGAATATAGTACAGATAAAAAAGCAGCAAGAAGATATGCATCAGTTGAAAAAGGTCAACTAGGTGGCAAGAAGTTTTTAGTTGAAACAGTTGAGGGAGATCAAATAGACGTAGGAACCGAAGTAAAAACAAGCGAAATTTCTAAATAGACAAGAGTTTTAGTGTAATAAACGCGAGCGCCTATCCATCAAATTCAAAGGGTAGGCGCTCATTTATTTATTGAAACATTACAGTGAAACCAATCCATCCAATTAGTAAAATATTGGGGGAAATTAACATTGCAGACAACCATCTTATGTTTTTTCTTAAGAAGTATGCTGCTCCAAGGTAAAACAAAGGAAAGACCATTCCCCACCATTCAAAACGTGGTGTTGCAGCTAAATAAAGAGAAATCGGGATAAATAAGATAAAGGTAATGACAAGTAAAGATGCCTTTTTTGAAGCTATTGCCATGACCGACAGTACAATGGATGCAATCATAAATGGCCAAAAGAATATCCCCATCGGACTCCTCCTTAACAAATTTGATAACAAAAAGTAAAGGCTTTCACTAGATTATAGTACAACGAGAAATATATTTCCTTAAAATAGGGCTTTATCAAATTAATTCTATTTTCGTTTAATGATTTTCAAACCGTCTAAACTTGACCATTGAAATGATTCCTAATAGCGGCCCAATTGCTAATATTGTAAAAACCCACTCCCACCCTATTATTTGCTGAATAAAAGGAATTAGATTAATAGAGAATATCGTGAGTAGAAAACCAATACACATTTGAAAAGTTAGAGCTGTACCTACATACTCCTCTTCCGCTACTTCTGAAACGGCTGCAGAGAATTGGGCGGAATCAGAAATAACAGACATCCCCCAAATGACTGAAATTATTAAAGTTAGCCAAATAGATTGACCAAATGTAAAACCAATCATTACACAACAAATTGCACTAACTAACATAGAATAAATTGTTAAATTGGCTCTACCTATTTTATCGGAAATTACTCCACCAACCACACAACCAATCCCCCCTGCAATACCGATAGACAAAAATGAAGCAAATGCACTGAACCAATAAGGAATTTCCGGTGAATAGGTTGTGAAACTAACGATTAAAAATACAGGTAGCCACGTCCACATCGCGTACAGTTCCCACATATGCCCAAAGTATCCATAGTTCGCGAGCATTACTCGTTTATTTAGTACAACCTTTTTAATAAATTTAAACGAGAAAGGTACCTTGTTTGCTTTTACAGGGGCATCTTCTAAAATATACGTCACAATAAGTGCCGATAGTAAAGCCAGTATTGAACTACATATAATGACCATTTTCCAATTCACTGAAAAGAAAAACATAGCAACAAAATGTGGTAACGAAGACCCTAAAGTTAAAGCTGCAATTAAAATCCCAATAGCAATGCCCCGTTTTTTAGGAAACCATTGCGATAAAATTTTTACAGCAACTGGATAAACTCCTGCCAATGTAACTCCGGTTAAAATTCTTAGTAATATACCAAAAAATGCGGTATCAACTACTATTAATAAAGCATTTAATAGTGCACCTAAAATTGCTGATATTGCAAAAATCTTACGTGGATTAAAGCGATCAGCAATTCCAAAATATGAACTTAACAAGGCACCAATTACAAACCCAATAGGAACCGATGTAGAAAGCCAAGCTTCTGTTGTCGAGCTTAGATTCCAAATATTCATTAGTTCAAGTGCAATAACGGATGCACTAAACCACAAACTTAGAGCAAATAACTCTGCTAATCCAATCCATAGTAACGCCCTCCAACTACCGTGAATCATAACTTCCCCCCTTAAAGATAGATTTAAATTAATTATACAAAATATTAAAAAAAAAGAATTATATTCGATATTTTTCAAAATAAAAAAAGGATTGCCTTAGCAACCCCACAAAAAATAATGACGACTAATTATAAATTTAGAATTCTTTAAACTTTTCGAATGTTTCAAAATAATAATAAATCATTGAACTTCAACATCTTCAGCTTTTATATAACCAACCCGATTGCCTATTAAAATTCCATAGTAATTCTCATTGATTTTAGCAACTGAAATTCGAAGGCCTTTACTCAATCTTGCAAATGGAGTTGAATCAACGGTTGGTTTGTGTAAGACAGCTGTATCATTATTGAGTGTACGAACGATTTGGTCAAATTTTAAAGTTTGATTGTTCATTTTTACTTGTGCGTCTGTATATCGTTTAAGTGACTTTGCTTGAATATATCCTCTCGTCTTTCCAAGTTCAATTCTTATCCAATCACCATAGTCACCTGTTATTTTCAACACTTCATTTTCATCTATTGTTGCCACTTGGAATTTAGCATTTTTATCGGAATAGACCGCAACAAGTGAATTTACTTTAATATAGTCGGCTTTTCTAATATGATGCTTATTAACAATTCTCGAAATATCTGCAATAATTTTTTTCGACTTTTCATAAGAAAATCCTTTCGTCATCACTGCTATTGCATAAGGGCTTTCATCATAGACAATTCCAACGTCATGAGACAGTTGATACATCGGGATCATCCCAACTTTATGCGCAACTTTTACTCCTTTTACTCCAGCTGGAATTGTTTCATTGTAAATCGTTTGTTGTAGATATTTATTTAATTCATTTCCATTCTCAGTAGTTTGGCCTAATTTATATAATTGCTGTACATATAGTATTAAATCATGGGCAGAAGTATTACTCAGTGCATTTCGGGAAGAATAAGTCGCCCCCAATTTCTTCATATATTTCACGTAATTCTTTTCGCCAACTTTTTCTTTTAACATGCTATAAGCAATATTATCACTGAAAACCATCGACTTTCTCAGCAAATCCTTAATTGTATACTTTGAACCTACTTTGTGACCTAATAAAACGCCACTCCCCCCAACATAGTGGTGTTTTTTGTATGTAAGTTTTTGATTTAAATCGATTTTCTCTTGATCTGCCAATTCCATAATATACATTGCTAGCGGTAGTTTTATAGTACTTGCAGCTACATAGGCCTTTGTTGCATTATTTTGATACGTTTCCCCTGTAGTAAGATCATAGTATTCTATTGCAATGCTTCCACTAAATTTTTTTATGTATTGATTAATTTCTTTTGATAAATTCTCTTTAAAATTATATGGAGCATCTACCATTGCCGCTTGTGTATTTGTTTGAAAAATTGAAACAAAAAAGAAAGCAATTATTACTAAATTAAAATATTTTCTGAAGTTACCCACAACTATCCTCCTAGGTTAAAAGTTTTACATAAACAATAGTAACATTTATAGTAATCACTTCCAACCTTTTACAATAATTTAAAAAGCGATTGCACACTTATACAATCGCTTACTAAATTAATAATCAATGGAATTTGCGATTTGAACTAGAATTTCGGGCGTTACCTTATGTGCAGCTTCATTATCGATACTAAATACATATTGCCAACCTTCTTTTTCAAACACTAACATATTAAAACCAAATCTCGGGTCTTCAATATATGTTGCTTTTTTTCCATCCGTTAGCTGATAAACTTTTGAAACATATCTATCAAATGGAATGTTATATTTTACTGGTCGAACATCAATTTTGAAATGATTTTCAGGATATTGATCACTTATCATTTTCATTTCAAAGCTGTCATTTATTTCTCCATCTAAATCACTAAACCTTCCAAAATGATGAGTAAAGCTAATGGGTGGCACTCTTAAAGGCAGCTTTAGTTCCTGTTGAAAATGTTTTTCAAATTCCCATAAGGCAGCTTCTACAGTTTTGTACCCTACTTCTGGAAAAATAACTTCAAATGGCTGAGGAGCATTATCTGCATTTGCGTGCGTTTCCCCATTGGCAATTACAAAGATAAATAATAAAGGAATTATCTTTTTCACATGCTTTTGCCCCTTTTAGGAATAGTAGATCAACATTTTTACTAAACAAGCGTTACTAATGGGCAGCTCTCGTCGCTTGCCCACTCATTCATTGAGCCGTCATATACCGCAACGTTTTCTTGCCCAAGTTTGTTTAATAGGAGCGCATTCCAAGTTGCAGCAATCCCACCACCACAATAGGTAATGACTTTTTTATCTGGGTCTAATGCTCCTAACTTATCAAAAGTTTCACGTAAAGTTTCATCATCATATAGTAATCGCGTTTTAGGATTTGAATGTGCTCCAAAAAAAGCATGTTTACTTCCCGGAATATGGCCGGGACGAGGGTAAGTTGTTGTTTCTCCACGGAAATCTGCTTCTGACAGACTATTAATTAATATGATGTCATCATTTCCTAATGCCGCTTTTACATCTTCTTTTGAAACAATTAAATGTTCTCGACGCTGACCCGGGAATAGCGCAGGAGGGTAATGATTCACACCAGACTCTGTTGGGCGTCCATCTAGTTTCCATTTTCGGAATCCACCATCTAATACAGCAACATTGTCAAAGCCTTCATATTTTAACTGCCAACGCAAACGTGCTGACCAATCTGATGCTAAAATATCTACATTGACTAGTGGACCACGATCGTAAATAACGACGTACGTATCATTTGTAATCCCAAGAGGTTCAACTGCTTTTAAAAATTGCTCTCGAGTTGCTATGGTAAATGGAGCGCTTCCATTCGGGTCGGTGAAATGCTTTAACAGGTCTGCATAAGCTGCTCCCGGAATATGTTCCTCTTTATAAGCCTCAAAGCCAGACCAAAGCTCCGGAAAACCTTCTCCTTCTGGAATTTTTAAAAACGTCGTTGCATCAATGAGTCGTAAATTCTCATCACCAAGACGAGCTTCTAACCAATCGCCATCAACAATTAGAGGAATATTTGCCATTGAATGAACTCCTTTTTAGTATAATTTAAAGTCTACTCTTGAACTTGTCCAAAAAAAATACGTTTCAAACTTACACCATTAAAATAGCTTAATCCTTACTAACAAAACAACTTTTCAAAGAATCATTCACGGATTGCAAAATTGTATATGCAGATTATACTTCATTTCCTCATAATAAAAAGGAGCTTATTAGACTCTACAAAATCTAATGCGCGCCTTTATCACTCACAAATAATTATTGAAAATTTCAATAGTTACTTAGCGATGTTTACTAATGTGTAACTCATCTGATTTATCTCCTCAACTGCTGCATTCACTTGTTGAGATAATGCTGCCTGGGTGCTCGCTAATTCATTAATTATTTCCATATGTTTCAATATGCTATCAATTAATTGTTTCATACCATCTAAGCTTTTTTCTATATTTCCTGTTGCATCGGCACTATGCGTTGCTAGCTTTCTTACTTCTTCAGCTACTACGCCAAAGCCTTTTCCATGCTCACCAGCACGCGCAGCTTCAATTGCTGCATTTAGTCCTAAAAGGTTTGTTTGGTCAGCAATCGATCGTATGAAGGTAGATATTACTTGTGTTTCGTCTGCACTTTCCTTTGCTTTATTTGCCGCTGTTGTCGATTGTTCTTGTGTTGCTGCTAACTGGTACGCTTGTGTTGTGAGCGAACTAATTCCTTTCACCATGTCCCCAATTGCTGCAGAGAGTTGCTCAATCTGCTCTTTAATGTTTTGATCTTTTTCCTTCTTCTCTTTTTCAATGGTAATATCTCGAATAGTTCCTGCTATACGTTCTAACTGCCCTGTTGGTGACAGAATGACTCTTGCACGGTTATTAATCCATATGTAATGACCTAAACGATGCTGCATTCTATATGAAACTTCATAGTCATCAAATGCGCTCGGGTTTGTTATGTATTCTCCTAAGGAAATATTGGCATATTCAAAATCATCAGGATGCATAAGTTTAGCGAAAACATCACTTGTACTTGGAAGGTCATAGCCATTTGTGTAACCAAGAGTCTTCTTGAATTGATCAGAAAACCAGAAAAAACTATTAGGATGTGTTGTATCACCTTGAAACACTGTCATATCCCAAGCACCTTCATGCATTGCCTCTGTTATTAATCCATACTTCATTGCTAAAAATTGAGCTTCTTTTTCACGTAAAATTGTTTCATCCATATCCGTAAGAACACCCATTAATTTTTTCAATTTGCCATCTGAATTGTATTTTGCCGATATAGTAGAACTCATCCAATGGTAGTTTCCATCTTTAAATAAATAACGCTGTTGTGAAGTGAATTTTTCAGGCCTCTTTGGGTCAGTTAAAAATTGTTGTAGACTTCCATTTAAGCTTTCATCATCTTCAGTATGTAAAATTGAATGAAAAGATGATAAATTATTCGGTAATTCCTGTTCTGATAAGTATCCTGTTAGTTCTCTGAATGATGGTTTCCAATCAAAAGTAGTTTCTGGATGTTGTAAATCTCCATCTTTTACTTTCATTTCCCAAACACCAACATTAGCCAAACCGCAAATAATATCAATCTTCCGCTCTCTTTTTAACAGTTCCTCTTGATAGTAATGATTAAGACGTTCAAATTGTACGAAAAAATCTTTAAATCGTTCATTATTAGGTATCGATTTTTCACTAATAATAGCATCCACATAAGAAGTGACATCTCCTAGCAGTGAAGATACTTCATTTTTACGATTTATTAAGCTCCCTAGCATAAAACTTCCTCCAAGTTTAACATCATTTTACAAAACTTTTACTAAATAATTACAATATAGCATATTAGTTTTAAGTAGTAAATAAATACTATAACTATAAATTTCATAAAGGTTATATTACCTAATAGAATTTTTAATAATGGTAAAAAATATCCAGAAAAAAAGAGCGTTAACCATGAAGATTAACGCAAAAAAGCTTAATTTTCTTTCGTAAAGAAAACTTTATTTAGTTGAATAATAATCAATGGAACAACCGCTAACCCATAAACCATTAATAATTGGAAATGATTCAATGTTGCAACTTCAAACAATCCTAAAATTAGTACTGTATTTAGTAGTATAAATCCGACTAAAAAAGCAATCCATACTGCTAAATTTGAAAAAATGCCAATTTTAAACAGAGATTGTTCTGAACGGCAATTAAATCCATGGAATAAGCGGGACAAACATAGTGTTGCAAAAGCCATCGTACTACCTACAATAGGATCACCTGAGGAAAGTCCGACTTGAAATGCGATAATGGTAACTGCTGCAATAATTAATCCCTCAAATCCTACTTGGGTAGCAAACTTTTTATTGAGTAATGGCTCATGGATATTACGCGGTTTTTCTTTCATAAGTTTCTTATTATGTGGCTCTAAACCAATCGCAATCGCTGGCAAACTATCTGTTAATAAGTTAATAAACAGTAAATGTACTGGGGCAAATGGAACTGGCAATGCCAAAAGTGTTGCATAAAGAACGACGAAAATGGCTCCTGCATTTCCTGATAATAAAAACTTTATGGCATTTTTAATATTGGCATAAATACTACGACCATTTGAGATTGCTTTCACAATCGTTAAGAAGTTATCATCAGTTAAAATCATGGATGAAGCATCTTTAGCTACTTCTGTTCCTGTTACTCCCATCGCTACACCAATGTCTGCTTGTTTTAAAGCAGGAGCATCATTTACCCCGTCCCCCGTCATCGCGACTACATGGCCTTTTTCTTGCCAAGCTTTAACGATACGTATTTTATGTTCTGGTGACACTCGGGCATAAACGGAAATTTGCTCTACTTTATCACGCAATTCTTGATCGGATAGCTTTTCAATTTCAATACCTTCTATTGCTTCAGATGGATCTTTTAAAATACCAATTTTTTTGGCAATTGCTGAAGCAGTTATTTTATGATCACCCGTTATCATGACAGGTTTAATGCCAGCTTGAATGCAATCTGCAACAGCACGGAACGATTCTTCCCGAGGTGGGTCCATAATGGCAACTAAGCCAACAAAGGTAAAATCTTTTTCGTCTACTACTCGTATTTGAGGTGAAGATACCTCTTTATAAGCAATGGCCAGCACTCTTAATCCTTCATTTGAAAATTTACTGTTCGTATCTCTAATATTGTCAAGGTGTTGCTTTCTAATAACTGATGCCCCATTGATAGATTCAATGAGCTTAATTCGTGGTAGTAGAACATCCACTGCACCTTTTGTAATCATAATGTGACGATTTCCAATTTTGTTGACCGTACTCATTAATTTTCGAGTTGAATCAAATGGTAATTCACCAACACGTTGATGAAAACCGCGCACAATATGTTCATTGAGTTGATAACTATGTCCTAAATTGACAAGGGCCAATTCTGTCGGGTCCCCGATTTGTTTGTCGTCTAAAGTAACGGAATCATTACACAATACAGCCATATCAATAAATTTTTTATGAAGTTGATTTGTCATTTGTAATTGATCATGTTCGAATATTTCCTGACCAATGTACACTTTTTGAACGGTCATTTTATTTTGAGTAAGTGTCCCTGTTTTGTCTGAACAAATGATTGAAACACTACCTAAACTTTCTACTGCAGGTAATTTACGAATAATCGCGTTTTCTTTCGCCATATTTTGAGTTCCTAATGCAAGAACAATTGTTACAATTGAACTTAGTGCTTCGGGGATGGCTGCAACCGCTAAAGAAACTGCGAACATAAATGAATCAACTAACTCGCGACCACGTAAAATATCAAGCCCAAAAATAATAAGGCAAATTACGATAATTCCTAATGCAAGTCGTTTTCCAAATTGGTCAAGACTCAACTGAAGTGGGGTTTTCTTCTCTTTTGCGTTATCTAGTAAGGTTGCAATCTTACCAATCTCTGTATTCATGCCAATTGATGTAACGATGGCTTGACCTCTTCCATTAGTAACAAAGCTTCCGGAGAACACCATATTTTTCTTATCCCCAAGTGAAATATCTTCTTTGTTTATCCTTTGTGAGGTTTTATCAATTGCCAATGATTCACCAGTTAATGAACTCTCATTAACTTGTAAACTAAAGCTTTCTAATACGCGACCATCCGCGCTAATATAGTCCCCCGCTTCTAAACAAAGAATATCTCCTACAATTACCTCTCTTGAAGGAATTTCAATCACTTGTCCATCCCGTAAAACTTTTGCAATGGGTGATGCCATCTCTTTTAAACTATTTAACGATTTTTCAGCTTTTAAATGTTGTATTGTCCCTAATATTGCATTCAACACGATTACCACGATGATGACGATGGAACTGTCGATATCCCCTAAAAACATAGAAATAATTGCTGCGACAATTAAAATGATGACTAAAAAATCTTGAAATTGCTCAAAGAAGACTTGTACTGCATTTTTCTGTTTACCTTCTTTCAATTCGTTAAACCCTAATCTTTTTTGCCTAAATCGAGCTTCATATTCTGATAAACCGTGATGAGTTACGTCCAATTCTTTCATTACCTCTTGTACAGACGCTCGGTAATATTCTGTCATAATTACTCCCCTCCATCGTTCTATCCAAATGTACTTATGTGTAATAGAGTTGATATTAAATGAAATCCTACTAAATCGGATTACTAATATAAAGAAATCTATGGTTTAAATCTCGAAAATATACTTTCTCATTAACAAAGATTTATGACAAACTAAAAAAGATGCTACCTGCAAAATAACAGACAACATCTTTAAACATGCTACTAAAATTGTTTGATTAATTATCGCTTAAGTTATGTTTTATTCATAACTTTTTTTCATATGCAAAATAATAGTTTCTCCTGCTTCCTCAAGCCAAACTTCATCCATAATATTTAATATTAATTGCATTCCACGGCCACGCGAACCAAAATTTAACTCGTCACTTTTTTCAAAATGAAACATTTTACCATGTTGTTTAATACAGATTTCTAATTCTTGCTCGAACCTTTTCCACTGAATTTCAATCGAATTATTTTCTCCATATTCAAGAGCATTTACTAACGATTCTTCTGTTACAAGACATAGAAATAATTGATCATTATCTAAATATCCTAATTTTCGGGCCAAATCACTTGTATAATCCATCGCTTTTAAAACATCATGTTCTGATACTATTTCCATTGAATTTACATTAATAGTTTCTAAATTCATTTTTACTCCTATAAGGTACCTTTAGTTTGTTTTTGAAAAGTTATTATTAAGAAGTTACAGTTTAGCGACAACCATTGTGACATCATCATAAAATGCAAGTGTATTAAGTTCCAGTAATTGTTGGTCCACTACATGAATCATCATTTCACTTATAGAGGATGATCGATATTTCAATAAATTATTTTTTAAACCTTCTATATTTTTACGTATTTGGTTGTCTTCATTTTCAATAAGTCCATCTGTATAAAAAACCATCCATGTATTTCTGTAGTCGTATGTATAATTTCCTGTTTCCACTTCAATGTTTTTTAACATCCCGAGTGGAACTGTTCCATCAGCAAGTTCTCTAACCATGCCGTTATTAGATATAAGAAATGCAGGCGGATGTCCAGCTGAAGCAAATTGAATGGAATGTTTGTTTGTATCTACAACTGCATAGACACACGTTAAATAGTAATTTTTCATTTGTAACGATTCTTTATCTCGAAATAATGAATAGACATGATCGTTTAGTTCTTTTAAAACAAGCCCCGGTTCCACATAAGTATTAATAATGCCGCGCAGTAATGAACGCACACTCATACAAACAAGTGCTGATGCTACACCATGTCCCATGACATCAAGCATGATAACACCATACCGATGTGAATCTATTTGATACCAAGCATATGTATCTCCTCCTAAAAATTCTGAAGGGAGATAAATACCATCAATATGAAAGGAATCTGTTTGAATTGGATGAGAAAGTGCACTTTTTTGCACTTCTTTCGCTAATAATAAATCATCCTTTAACCGTTGTTCCGCTTTTTTCCGTTCTGTAATATCCGTAATAACAGCTGCATAATAAAGCGGTTGGTCATAATCATCTTTTATTTTTGTAATGGTAGTTTGTTGGAGAAACAGTTCCCCATCTTCTTTTTTATTCCAAACTTCACCCATCCACTTCCCATTTTGTTCGATGGATTCCCACATACTTCGGTAAAATGTAGCATCGTGTTTTCCTGATTGGAAAATACTTGGGTTTTGTCCAATCACTTCTTCACCATAGCCTGTAATCATCGAAAATGCAGGATTAATAAATTGGATTACTCCCTTTGTATTTGTAATAAAAACTCCTTCTAGCATATTTTGAAAAAGACGATCTGCTACAAGAAGCCTTCCTTCTATATTTTTTTCTGCTTCATCAGAAGAAAAAAATTGATGTTCAATAATAATATCATCTAGTTTTTTAGTCATGTTGACTCGCCTTAAAATATTCAATTGCCTCTGCTTCTAAATCGAATAACTTCATAAAGCTAGAAAACTTCACAATTGAAAAAATTTCATTAATAGATTCTTCAATATTTGATAGAACTAATTCTTTTTTATTTCGTTTTGCCTGTACAACGCTTTCTGCAATAATTCCTAAACCAGCACTGTTAATGTAACTTGTTTCTGCTAAATTTAAAATTAGATGTTGAGAATCTTGTGTTAAAATATTGTTCATCTCTTGTCGGAATAATTCTATATTTTTTAATGTAATATTTTCCTTCCATTCGAGTACTTGAATGGAGCCGTTTACTGTTTTTAACATTTCAATACCCCCTTTATTCCCTATTATTATAATAAATCATTTAGCAAAACACTTTTGTTTCGCTAAATGATTTACAAATTTTTATCGAATTTTAAACTGTGCTGTTAATTGGTTTAATGATTCTGCCATTTCGGCTAATGTTTCTGCAGTTGCTGCTGTTTCTTGTAGACCTGCGCTAATTTCTTCTGTTACTGCTGCAATACTACTTACAGCTTGTTGTACTTCTTCAGCTTGTGCAGTTTGTTGTTCATTTGCAGCAGCAATTTCTGTTACTTTAGAAGCGGAATGTCCAACTAATTGTAAAATATCATTGAATGTGCTATCGACTTTTTCTGCTTTTTCACTGCCTACTTCAACAGAGCGAACCGAATCTTTTGTGTTTTCTTGAATAATATTTACAAGCTCGGAAATTTCCTTTGTTGCCTTCGAGCTGCGTTCTGCTAATTTGCGAACTTCATCGGCAACAACTGCAAATCCTTTTCCAGCTTCTCCAGCACGTGCTGCTTCGATTGCCGCATTTAATGCAAGTAAATTTGTTTGTTCTGCTATATCATCAATAACTTCAACAATTTCACCAATTTGCTCAGATTTATTCGATAATTCATAAATACTTTCACGAATTGCTCTCATACCTTGGATCGCGTCATTGATAACTACGCCACCTTGTTTAGCTTCATTCATCGTATTTTCTGCTAATAGGGCAGCTTGTTCAGCATTTTGTGCCACATCTTCTACAACGTTTGTCATTTCTGCCATCATTGCAGCAGAAGCCGTTGCATCCTGGGCTTGTTGCTGGCTACCAGATGCAATTTCTTCTGTACTTGCCGAAATTTGTTGAGAACTTGCTGCTAACTCATTCGCCGAGTTAACCACTTTTTCCATAGCAATACGTGTTGATTCAGTTAATTGGTTAAATGAAACGACCATTCTACCAATTTCATCTTTAGATTCATAGTTGACACGAACCGTTAAGTCGCCTTTTTCCGCTTCTTTCATCACATCCACTACATCTTTAAGTGGATTTACAATAGCTTTCGATATAACCGTACTTAATAAAGCGAAAATAATACTAGCAATCACGATCACAGAAATCATAATTGTTAATGCTGTTTTTTCTTCGCTTTGCATAACATCTAATGTTTCGTCTGCACGATCTGATAAATATTCAGCGACATCTTGTAAAGTTGTATTTAACGTTGTAAGCGGTGTTACTAAATTTGATTTATAATAAGCAAAGGCATCTTCACTTGTCCCAGTTTCTAAAATTTTGTATAACTGTTCGCGATTTGCCCCTATACGCTGGATCTCTTCACTAATAATTCCAATTCGTTCTTGTTCATAATCAGTTAAATTTGTTTCCTTGTATAAAGCAAAATATTCTTGGATATTTTGTGCACGTTCTTTAACTTGGTTAATTAAATTTGCTCTATCTGCTTCGTCTTGTGTTAAAATAATTTCTTTTACAAGCGCTTCATTTGCACGGCTTTGTGCACGTATATCATTTAACCATTTAATAGGTAATAATTGATTTTCATACATATCAGTTGTTTGGTCAGACATTTTGTTCATATAAAAAACGCCAACAAGTCCTACTATTAAAAGAAAAACAATTGTTAATCCACTTAACATTTTTAATTTGTTGGCAATTCTAAGATTATTGAGCCAAGTCATTTTACTGCCTCCTGTTCGGAAATTAGTTTCTGATTTAATTGAAGTAACGTGTCAATTTCAATTATTTGATTAATATTTAATAGAATCATAAGGCGATCATCAAAATGGTACATGCCTTGAATATATTCTTGTTCTACTATACTTTCGTAATTTGGTGCTTCTTCCATCTTATTCTCGTCTACTTTTAATACTTGCGTTACTTTATCGACTAATAATCCAAGCAGCTCATTGTTAATTTCGACAATAATAATACGTGACTTTCTTGTAATCGGTTGTAGTGGCAAACCAAGTCGTTTACGTAAGTCCATCACGGATATAAGTTTCCCTCTAAAATTACTCATTCCAATAATAGAATAAGGAGAATTAATAATTGGAGAAATTGAAGGAACCGTAATGATATCTTTTACTTTGTCAATTTCGATTCCGTACTCTTCATCCCCTAAATAAAATGACGTAATGCCAATTAACTTTTCATTTTGAATTGTAGCCATATTTTGGTTGTATGGTATAGAATCTTTTACGCCTTCTTCTAGGACAATGGATGCGACATCAAGGATTAAAGCTACTTTTCCGTCCCCCATTATCGTTGCACCTGCAATATATTTTGGGGACCCCATATATTTTCCAAGCGGTTTTATGACAATTTCTTGATTTCCAAGAGTTTGGTCAATAACAAGACCAATTCGTTTTTCTGCTAAGCCTACAATCACCACTAAAAGTCGTTTGCTTCTATTAATCTGTTCTTCGGATGCATTAAATCGTTTATGTAATCGAATTAATGGAAGTACTTGATCTCGAACAATTCCTACTTCTTGGTTTTGAATCGTTTTAATTTCATGTTTCCCGAGTCTAATAATTTCCTGTACATTTACTAGGGGAACAGCAAATTGTTTATCGCCCAATCTTACAAGTAAAGAGCGGATTATCGCCAAAGTGAGAGGCAATTTTATCGTGAAGGTTGTTCCTTCACCTTGTTTTGTTTCAATATCAATTAGACCATTTAACTTTTCAATATGAGTACGTACAATATCCATACCGACGCCACGACCAGAAATTTCAGTTACTTTCGCTGCCGTTGATACTCCTGATTTAAAAATTAGGAATAGCACATCTTTTTCAGACATACGTTCTGCTTCAGCTGGTGTAATTTGTTGTTTTTTAATGGCTGATTGTTTGAGTTTTTCTGTATCAATTCCATTGCCATCATCTGATATCGTGATAACAATATGATTTTCTTTATGAGCAGCTTTTAAGACTACTTTTCCTTGTGGAGATTTCCCCTTTTTTTCACGTTCTGCTGGCGTTTCGACTCCATGATCCAATGCATTTCGTAATAGATGAATAATTGGGTCAGCAATTTCATCAATTAAGTTGCGATCTAATTCAGTTTCTTTACCCTCTATGACAAAATTAACTTCCTTTCCAGCTGTTTGAGCAAGGTCACGAACCATACGAGGAAAACGATTAAACAACTGTTCAATTGGCAACATTCTCGTTTTCATCATACCTTCATGTAATTCGCTGACGATTTGTCCTAGTTGGTTGTCAACTTCATGAAAGTCTTCTATCATCGGTTCATTTGGATAATGTTCAGATAATCGACTACCTACATCTTTCAAGCGGGTTTGACTAATGACCAATTCCCCTACAAGATTAAGTAAATATTCTAAACGTTCAACATCAACACGAACTGTTTGTTGTACTTTTAATTTTGCGTCTTTTTTCGGTATAGTTGGTGAAGCTTGAGGTGGCTTTTGCTCTACAATTCCTACCTTTTTCCCTTTACTAAAACTTTCCAAATTTTCAGGCTTGATTTCACTTAAATGAACACTTTTTATGTCTGATATGCTATTAAGTGTCGACAGTACTTCATGATTTTTGGATTCGGTTACAACTATGTATACTAAACTTCCTTCAAACTTTTCTTCATCCTCAATCACTTCTGTTGCCGGATACGACGCAAGAATTTCCCCGATTTCTTTTAAATTATTATTGATTAAATAGGCACGGACAGATTTCAGCATTGCTTTTGAATTTAAAGCAACATAAACGGCCATCACATTCATATTTAGTTCAAATGCTTTTTCGACCATATCTTTTTGATATTCATCAAATATAACTTCTGGGAAAATAATTTCGTCGTCGGTTGATTTTTTCTCTTCCTGTTTCACATCTGTTTTAGGCGTGGCGTCAGCAGCTGTTGCACCATTTTTACACGCTTCTAATTTCTCAATTAATTGGGAAACATCAACTTGATCAACCGTGCCATTTAAAATAGCTTCCTTAAATAATTTAATCGTATCAATGGAATCAAAAATAAGATTAATTATTTGAGTATTTACTTTTAATTGTTGATTTCGTATTGCATCAAACACATTTTCTACTTTATGGGTTAACTCTTTCATCGTAGTCATACCCATTGCAGCCGAAGAACCTTTCAATGTATGAGCAGCACGAAATATTTTTTGAATTGTTTCTTGGTTTTCGCCGTCTTGTTCTAAAACCAATACTTCTTCATCTAAAATTTGCAACTGTTCATCTACTTCATCTAGAAAGGCACCTAAATAGACGGACATATCCATCTCCATTGTATTACCCCTCCTTTACCTCCTCTGGGTAGAGCACTTTTTGTAAATTCAATATCCCAATTAATTGATCATTTACTTTTGCGAATCCTTTGAAGCAATCTTTTTCGATTGTGTTAAAAATTTCTAATGGCGGTTCCAACTGCTCGTTTTCAATATGTGTTACCATCAACACTTCATCTACAATAAGACCTATTCCTTCATCGTCATTTCGAATAATAATAATGCGCGATTTTTTATTGAAAGGTACAATAGGCAATTTATAGCGCATTCGCAGATGAACAACCGGGATAATACTACCTCGCAAATTAATCACACCATTAATATAATCCCGATCGCTCACTACTTCTGTAATAGGCTGAATTCGAATAATCTCAACAACTTCCTTTATTGATAAGGCACAAAGTTGTTTATCGATTACAAATACGACATATTGACCCAAAAGTTGATCCTTCTCAAATTCCTTCATGCACATCCCCTCAACTAACTTCTTATACTTTTGTACTACTCATATTAACAAAACTAATATCGGTACAAAATATGGATAATAAATATATCTTTTAACATTGCTATACTATTGTCACATTTATTTTATCCTACTTATAATATAAGTATAAAGTACTACAAAAATTATGTTGCAATTTATAGATATATAAAAGCGCCCACCGAAATGACGTGAGCGCTTTCTTTACTTCTATATTCCATATAAGATGCTTATTATCTCATAAAGGATTTTAAAAGGTATGATTGGTTTTAACATATTGAAGCTAAAAATAATAAGTATTGTTAATCTTAAAAGACATTTCTAACCTATTCTTAAATGCTACCAATAAAGGTGGTTATCAATAAACTTAATAGATAGGTTAGTGCACTGCCCCACCCAATTAGTGCTATTACTCTAGTAACCCAAAGGTAGTTGGATCTCTCCTTTTTAATTTCTCCTAAAGACATTATTGTTTTAATTTACTAAAAAAGTTTTCTATTTTACATTTTGGGCAATAAGCATTATAAAGCTGCTTTATTTCTTTTGGACCGCGAACATCCCCAACCTTTATTGTTATTCGCTTACCACATTTTTTACACACAACCATTTTATTAATAGATATTGGCATAAAAACTCTCCTTTAGTAAATGAATCATTGCGTTAATTTCGTTTTTAATAGCTTTGTCAATAGTTCCTCTGCATAAAAGAATCCAAAAAGATTTTTCCCTTTCTCGATTTCGTTTATGACTTCAGAAATTTTTTGCATCGCTTCTTCGTCATTGCCTTCTAATTTAGCTAGAACGGCTTGACTTCTTTTATAACTGAGAGGTTCGATTGGTTTAAGGTGTTGGTGTAACTCTCTAATTAACGCTTCATCATAATTTCCTTCCACCATAAGATCTATCTGTTTTATATGATGAATAAATTGTAAAGCCATTTTATTATCCTTCGTTACAGGTAATTGCTTAAACGGATCGAGTAATTTTGAAGCACTTTCATAGCCTTCTTGTATAAGTGTGTAGTAAAAAAGAATATAACAAACCATCACATTATCGATAGTTGGATGTAATGTTTTAGCTTGTTCTATTAAATCGATTGACCATTTCGTTGGGTGTATTGGAGAATTCATTTCTTTCAATAATAAAAGAGAAATTAAAAATTCTTCCCTCTCTTTACCTTGTTTTGATAGCTCTAGTAATACACGACCATCTGATTTTATCGCTCCTTGGTATGGAATTATCGTTGCGAGAAAAATAAGGAAGTTAAACACCCCAAAATATGTAATCCAATTGATATTCAATGAATTTCCTACTAGGAAACTAACAATTGCTATTACGATGGAAAAAATTGGTCCACCCGCAACAAATCGTCTATGCTGGCTTGCAATTGTTGCTAAATTGCTCGATAAAGGCGAACAACTAGCTACCCCTCCTACAAAAAACCAACTATTATTTATTTTAATTTGAAAACGGTTAGTATTTTCAATTGTTAATGGGCCAACCGTCAAATAGTTAAATCTGTAACCTGACCATATCCCAAACAACATATGTCCCAATTCATGAATTAATAGTGTAAAAAATAATAGAACTATAGATATGCCGAAGTAATTTGCTATATCAGCATACTTAGTAAAGTTAAATAGAAATATTAGTATCGCTAATAAAAAGGTGATACTTAATGGTGATGTTATTTTACGCATAAATTTTACCCTCCACTCTAATAAATACGGTGAATGGAGGGAAATGTTTCATTTTATGGAAGAAATATTGACTATGAAGCCTTATTCTGCAACTTCCCAAGCTGGGTTCCAAACTACTTCCCAAAGATGTCCATCTGGGTCTTGGAAGTATCCTGAATATCCTCCCCAGAAAGTGTCATGTGCTGCAACTGTAATCTCAGCACCAGCTTTTTCTGCCTGTATTAATACGTTATCAACTTCTTCTCTACTTCCAACATTGTGACCAATCGTAAATTCGGTTGGGCTTATAGGTGTCTGCTTAATGCTAGTGTCATGAGCAATATCTCTTCGACTCCAAATTGCAAGTTTTAACCCTGGCTGAAGATCAAAAAATGCAACAGCGCCATGCTCAAACTCCTGACCTACTATCCCTTCTGTCGGTAATCCAAGCCCATCACGATAAAATGCTAAGGACTTTTCTAAATCATCAACACCTAATGTTAGTACGGATATACGTGGTTTCATCTAAGAACCTCCTAAAATTCCTATCTCACAAATGTAATATAGTCAACATTCACTGGTTCCATTCCACTTGCTCGAAGTCGAGAATTAATCTGCCCGCGATGATACTGCCCATGCAAGGCAACATGGGTTAAAACATCCCGCGCTGAATTTTCGAACTCTGTGCCCTTACTATTTTTATAGAATATTATTTTATTAAGGTCGGCATCTTTCAGAAATGTTATAATTGTCTCTTCATTTTGTTTAACCAATTCAGTACAACCTTCCAAGTCTATATCTGACCATATAGGTAAATGTGAACTGTCGAAACCTTGTAATCTTGTAAACCAAACTTTTTCGGCAAATAATATATGAGAAAATAAACGTAATGCTTCCTCATTTTCGCTGCTTTGCAATGTTTCAAGTATACGTTGATTTGCCCAATGTAAATGATCATACATCTTTTGAATCGTTTTCAATTGAACCACCCCTATTTATTTTTCCTTAATAATGCTTTCTTCAATTGCTTTCGTTATTGCAGCAGAACGATTTTTTACGTTCAACTTTGAGTAAATGTTAGAAATATAATTTTTGACAGTGCCTAATGATAAAAACATTCGCTCGGAAATCGCCCTATTGGAAAGCCCTTGTGACAAGTATTTTAAAACCTTTAATTCCTGTTGATTAAGTTCATAGGAATTAGAACTTTTAATAGAATCCTGTTCCACTTGATTATTATGGATGGATTGAAATACCTCCTTTGCAAGCTCTTGTGGAATTAATGACCCACCATGATAAACCATTTTAATGCCATCGACTAAAAACTGAGGATCCACCGCTTTTAAAATATATCCTTCAGCACCTGCGTTTAAAGCATTCATAACGTGAGTAATATCTTGGAATGTGGTTAAAATAATCACCTTTATGTGCGGCATCTTGCTCTTAATAATTTCTGTTGCTTTTACGCCATCCATGATTGGCATCTGAATATCCATTAAGACAATGTCAGGATTTTCTCGTTCACATAGTTCGATTGCTTCTTCTCCATTTGCAGCCATTCCAATAATTTGAATATCCGACATGCTTTCCAATACGATTTTCAAACTTTTCCGTATTAATTCTTGGTCTTCTACGATAATTGTCTTAATCATTCCACATTACTTCCTTTGCTAGAGGGATTGAACATCGTAGTTCTGTACCTTGATTTCTTTCTGATTCAATGTAAACTACGCCATTTAACGCTGTAATTCGGTCCTTCATTCCTTGCAAACCAAACCCTAGATTTAGAGAGTCAATGCCTATTCCATTATCTTTTATTTCTAATTGTAGCGCCGCCTCATTAAAGGTTACTCTCACAAAAATTTGAGTTGCCCTCCCATGTTTGATGGCATTCGTTAAACCTTCTTGCAAACAGCGGATGAACGTAAATTTAATTCTTTCTCCAATTTCTTTTTCTGGTCCTTCAATTTTAAAATCTACATTTGTCCCTGTATGTTTCATAAATTCACTAATGACTTGTTGAAAAGAATGAGATAAGGGTTGGCGATTTTCGGTTGGTGATATTTGATGAATCGTTTTTCGCACATCACTTAACCCATTCCGAGCAAGATTAGCAATTTCCCTTATGCTTTCCTCCGCTTCTTGCTGGTTTGCTCTCATGACAAACGGAAGCGCATCTAAACTTGTGATAACGGAAGTAAATATATGTCCAACTGAATCGTGGAGATCTTGTGACACCCGATTTCTCTCTTCCATAATCGTTAACTCTTCTATTCTCCTAGAATATTGCTCCAACGCTTTATTTTTCTCCTGAATCGAATTTATCAACTCTTTATTTTTATTATTGATGATTGTTACCCTTCCTAGGCAGAAACCCATCATATAAAAGAGAGTTGTATTTATTGCTATTGAAATAAAATTTTCGGTGAAATGATTGCCTAACCAAGTGCCCGTAAGAAAAATAAAGATACTAGTGAACATACCAATCCATAAATAAGGACGAATTTGACAAACATAGGCAATCATAATAAGAGGCAAATATAAGAAATCATAGGCGCCAATGATTTGAAATTGCGCCATCATGTAAAAAAACATGCTTCCTGTCAAAAGTGCTTCTACAATAAAGAATTTTATGAGTTTAATATAACCTGGGCGATAAAATAGCAGTGGAATCAAATAAATCATCATAAACCAAAGAAACATCAGCCATTTATTTTGATAATGTTCTGTATTCTCAATAACCCAGCTCGCATTATAGTAAATCCATAACGTACGCATGAAAAATAGAAAAGTATCCAACCAATTCCATTTTCTCTTATCTAAAGCGACCTGCATATTTTTCACTTCTTTCAAATAATCTATCTTCAATCTACACAATAAAGGTCATATGATAAAGTGACTTTTGGAAAAAAATACATAAAAAATATGACTTTCCTTTATCCATACGACACTTACTCCTTTTACTTTTCAAATCTAAAATGAGAACTACCAAATGGATAAAGGATGGATGAAAATGAAAGTTGGATTAATAAGGATTGTTAGCATTTGTGTGATTAATTTTATGCTGAATTATTTGTTGCTTTTCCCACTCGATTTAATTCAGTACATTACAACGCCCGATTTAAAAATGTTTTCCTTAGTAGGCATCATCGTGAGCGGTACCACTGCCCTTGCAACGTTACTGTTTTACAAATTGGTAGATGGTAAACAAATTCGGACACTTGGCTTCCAATTTAAGAGAAAAGATTTGTTATTCTCAATTTGTTCGATTGTGTTGACGGTATTCATTGTCTTTATCGTTAGCATGGTAGCATCTAATTTAGGAGTTGTATCAGCAAAGTGGAATATGGGAGTATTTATTGAACCGAGTTTTTATCTATTATTTATCATGGTGTTTGTGTCTTGGTTTGTCGCTGCATTTTATGAAGAAGTATTGTTTAGAGGATATTTTGTTGCAAACTTGAAGTTCCTTTCAAATAAGAAATTGTTCTTGATGACGAGTATCATATTTATGGTGTTCCATATTTTCAGAGGGTTAGATCCAATCAGTATTGTCGTGTTAATGTTGATGAGTTGTGTCATGTTAAATATTTATTTAAAAAGCGGTTCTTTACTCCCATGTATATTTGCTCATCTAATTTTTAACTTCTCCACATCTCACCTTGTAGGAAGTAGCGAGATTGCGATTCTAAAATTTGACGGCGATTTAGGTTTGTTTAATTTGATCATAATCGTTCTTTATATGATGATTACAATTCTTTTAACAAAGGTTTTTTATGGAAAAGAATCGTCCATTATTGTAAATAACGCTAAAGTATTATCATAGCTTCCAATTTTTATTGGAGGCTTTTTAATTTTTACATAAATAATAAATGTCCTCCAGAATTAGAAGACATCCGTTTTGAAATGCGACCATTACAATACGCTCATTCCAACGTCACCTCAATATACTATAGTTATTATGTAATAATTGTAATATTTCAGGTAACTTACACTGGAATAAATTTATACCTCTAGAACTCCAACATAAAAGTGACCTAAAATATATTTCAAGTCACTTTACATTAAAGATTATTTAGTTCCTTTGCCAACGATACTTAAGTAACTGTTACAAACGAAAATTATTAGTAACATAACTTCGAGACTAACTAAACCAATGGCAATATCGTATGGATAACCGTAGAAACCGATTTGAGTTGGCCTTACCTTCCATAATAAAAATCCGATGACAACGAAAAGTATGAAACATATGAGGCTTAAGAAAATCCACAACCAGCGATATTTGTTTGTTTTGCTTTTCCTAATAGTTCTCACTAAAAATACTAAAAAAATAATATTTACTAAGAGGACCAATAAAATTGCCCAACCCGCTATTTTAAATAGTGGAGGAGCAAATTCTAATTTTAACGGCTCCTTCCCTATTAGAATTTGAAGCATACCCATTGCAATTTCTTGTTTTGGTTCTGAATTCGACTCACCTATAATCAGGACAACACCTATGTTTTCTTCTGGAAGCAACATAATGGCACTAGAGGATCCAATGCCATCTCCACCTTTGTAGAGGAGGGTTTGATTATCGTATTGACTCACTTCAAATCCTCCTATTGAATACGCCCAACCTTCATGCTCAGTTGGAACTACACCTTCATACGACATTTCTAAAGTGTCCGTACTTAACCATGGTGATGGACCTAGTGTCGCAGCTACATATTTTGCAAGGTCTAAGCTATTTGAATATATACCACCTTCTGGATCTTGACTAGCTCCAAAGGTTTCATAATTTAATAACCTTGTATTTCGAAAACCAAAAAACCAGCTATATTCTTTGGCAATATCTTGGGTTTGATTAAGATTATGCCCAAAAGCCGTACTCTCCAAATCTAATCGTTGAAATACATTCATTTGCATATAATCGTAATAGCTCATACCGGTTACTTTTTCAATAATTAAGCCCAGTATGTTATAGCAAGAATTACAATATTGACCTTTTTCACCTGGATCTGAGGTCATTTCAACCGTACTTAACGTTTTAATTGCGTTTTCTAATGAGTTCCTATTATTCTTTTCGTCTTCGAAAATTGCTCCGTCCGCTTTATATCGATCCACACCAGCTGAATGTGTTAATAGGTGTTCAATGGTGACTTCTTTTGATTTTTCTATATCTTTATAAGTAAACCATGGTAAGTATTTTTGAACAGAGTCTTGGAGATTTAGTTTCCCTTGTTCATGCAAACTCAAAATGGCTGTTGCCGTGAACACCTTCGTAACAGACGCAATTGCATAAATCGTTTCAGCAGTTGCCCTTTTTTGACCTTTTAAATCACTGTAACCTACCCCGCTTGAATCAATCACTTCATTGTTTGCAACTATTGCATATGAACCCCCAACAATTTCAGCTCGTTCAAATTGCTTCTCAACATAAGATTTTACGTTCCTTACATTTTCTTCTGAAATATCAACCGCATTAGCAAATGTTTGATTAGTAAATGAACTAATTAAAAATACGATTGTTAAAAAGAACACAAACCTTCTCCACCACATATGACTATTTCCAACAACTTCATTCATCATTGCTCGCCTCTTTTACGTAAATTTTTGGCTTCGTTCTAATCAAAGTTAGAAGAAAAAAGTCATAAAAAAAAGTGCCTTCCGGATAATAGGAAGTCACTTTAGGAATTATTTTATTCAAAGAAATATCTAATTTGGAAATTGCTTCGTTTTTACTTTTTTCTTAAATATCAGCAGCATCCATACTATTTTAGTTAAACCAAAAGCAAATATAGTAAGCATAGTAAAAAGTAGTACACATGTCATATCAGATTGAACACAGAAGAAAAACCCCCAAGATGGAGCCCCCAAAAATTTAGGTAATGCGATAAAGATTATAATTGGTAATAAGATTTGTAAAGCTGTCATAATCAATGTCCATGTAGAGATTCGATATCGATTGCCTAAATTCCTTTTTAAACGAATACCATACGATAGCAATCCTACCAAAGTTATTATAACTATCATGTCAAAAATCATATAATAGAATTTATAACTTTGAGTTTCACCTACTTGCGGCTCCTTGCCTAGCAAAATCGAAATAACCCCATCTGTACTTATATGAGAGTCCCCTGGTGCAAAGGTTCCTGTGTTAGTATTTGTTAAAATAACTACTCCTATTTTTTTCTCCGGAATGATATACATATCGGTTCTTGCAGCAGATAATAAATCCCCTGAATGCCCAATCACCACTGTCCCTTGAACTTTTCGTTGCCACCATCCCATTGCATAATGACCAAAAAACTCGTCATCTAAATACATTTCTGCTGTTTCTGAAGCCGTTTGGAGTGTTTGTATACCTTTTTCAGAAACTAACTTTTGCCCTGCTAGTGTTCCTTTATTCATATACATTAGCAAATATTTTCCCATATCTTCTATACTTGATACCATATAACCACTCGCTAGGAAGTTTGGCAAATTACTCATAATCGTCTTCGTTGGTAAAAGCATACCAAACCACGAAGTAAAATCTTTCGAAAGTCCACTTTTCTTTGCACCTTCAATAGAAGTAAAAGAGGTATTCATGTTTAATGGAGTTAATATTTGTGTTTCAATATAATCGGCTAACGGCATCCCTGATACGTACTCAATCAATAGGCCCAAGCTTATGTAGTTTAAATTGGAGTACTCAAATTTTGTTCCAGGGGGGTGATTAAGGTCCAACTGTTTCATGAGCCTGACCGTATCTTCTAATGACTTATTCAACAACCCTTTCCCAATGACTACCTCAGATGGAAGACCACTTGTTTGATTTAAAAGATGTCGAATGGTAATACCCGCTGCTGCCTCTTCATCTTTCAATCTAAACCATGGTATATACTCTTTAATAGGTGCATCTAATTCGACTTTACCTTGATCTACCAGCTGCATAATAGCTAAAGAGGTGAATGATTTACTAAGTGATGCTATCTTCATTGGAGTCTGTATAGTCAAACTTTTACCATAATTAGCCCTACCAAAAGCCTTCATGTGAACAACTTCATCGCCCTCAAGGATTGCATATGCTAATCCACTTATCGCTTGAGACTTCATTTGATCTTGCAAATAGGTATCAATGTGTTGATACTTTCCTGTTTTATCCCCAGCCTCTACATACTTTTCTATTGATCCATTTAAGAGAGTTAAAATCATACATAACAATATCACTGTTCTTTTTATCATTTTGGGCAATCCTTTCTCATGTCTTCAATCATATTATCTGACATAAAAAGGAAACCATCATAGTGACCACGGTCATATTGTTTAAGTATTCGCCTAAATTATGACTAGAGTCATACCATACCCTCGTCAATAGCTTTTCTTGCAACTTTTAATCTGTCATGTAAATCAAGCTTTGCATAGATATTAGAAATGTAGTTTTTTACAGTACCTACTGATAGAAATAACCGAGCTGATATTTCAGTATTAGTTAAACCTTCTGCAAGACAACTCAAAACTTCCATTTCTCTTTCTGTTAAGCCATAATTATGTGGATTTTCCACCACTGTCCTTTTAGGAGTTTGTGTGCTCATCTGTTCAATCAATAAATGAGCTATTTCTTTTGAGATAAACGTTCCACCACGGGAAATCAGCTTTATTCCAGCTATTAAATCTACTGGATTAATTGCCTTAAGAAGATAACCCTCTGCTCCTGCCCTTAACGCTTCCGTTACATAATTAATATCTTGAAAAGTTGTTAAAATAACTATCCTGATGTCTGGCCACCTCGATTTAATTATTTTTGTAGCTTCAACTCCATCTAAAATAGGCATACGAACGTCCATCAATACGATATCAGGACTCAATTTTTCACAGTACTGAATTGCCTTTTCTCCATTTTCTGCAAGTTCAATAACTTGAATATCATTTTCTAGCAGAAAGGTATCCTGCAATCCTTCACGAATGATTTCTTGATCATCGACTATGAGTAACTTAATTTTGCTCATTTGTGTCCTCCTTGATAAGGAATTGTGCAGGTAAGTTCTACACCATGCCCAGATGAAGCTCTAATATGTAAATTTCCGTTTAAGGTTAAAAGTCTTTGTCTCATACTTTTCAGACCAAATCCAAATTGAACTTCATCTGTACCAACCCCATCGTCTTTAATTGTTAATACCACACCATCACGCTCAAAAGTAAATGTAATCGAAATATTTTGAGCATTACCATGTCTTTTGGCATTCGTCAGTGCTTCTTGAAGACAGCGCATCAAAGTGTTCTGAGTATGGTAACCTAGTTCTTGTTTACTGTCAGTATGTTCAAAGTAGATTTTTGTTCCTGTATTCTTTGCAAAATCGTCAGCCAAGCTAGACAGTTTATATACGATGGATTCGTCATTTACAAAGTCGTTATTCATGTGAATGTTTTCCCTAATTTCATCAAGGCCTTTTCGTGTTGAATTTCTTAACACTTGTAATTTAGTTAGTGCTCTTTCTGTGTCGGATAGCTTTAGATTAGCAATGATGCCATCAATTCCAACTATGACAGATGTAAAAGAGTGTCCTACTGTGTCATGTAACTCACTTGCCATCCGATTCCGTTCTTCCAGCAACGTTAATCTTTCAACTTGTTTTGCATACTGTTCCAAAATATTATTTTGCTCAGTAATTAAAAGGTATTGTTTTTGATTTTCCTTTAGTAATACATCCATTCGATTAAAGGTAAAACCAACACCTAACGCAATCATATTGTTTAATAAATGTGTGAGTAGAACAATTAATGGTTCACTGTGTAAAACAATTCCCATAATCGGTATCAATAAAAATGAAATATTGATTATCCACCACGAAAACCGGTGAGAATAATAGAATCCCAAAATAATTAATGGTATCAATAATAGAGATGAATCAGAACCGACAAATAATAATAAATAAGCATAAAGACTTCCAGTTAGCAATAACTCTAATAAATAATATTTTCGGTGTGAAAAATTGCTAGGCAATAGAAAATATTGTGGTAAAAGATATGACAAAAAAAGCCATAATAATAGAGCGCTAAAAGGAACCAAGGTTGTATTAAAAGTTTCATTATTAGTAATAATCATGATCCACAATAAAAGCCAAATCAGACGTATCCCAATAAATACATCATCCATCCTATTCAAGAGTATTTTTTTATTTTTCATATAATTCCCCATTTATATTGTAAAGATTACTACTATATTTTTAGTTCACGAGTGACAATAAAAACCTCCTAACAATTCATGTTCACGTGAAAATCACAAAACATGGCAATCATTAGAAGGTGTGGAGTATTTGGACTTATTTATCTTCAACTTTCATTTTCATAATATACTGTTCCCCAATTGGACCAATTTTTCTTTCGCCCGTATCATAGAACCCTACCTTACGATATAATTCTTGAGCTGGAATATTTTTATAATTTACAGCAAGGACAATTTCATTATAAGAAGGAAATTCGGATTTCACAAAATTACTTAGTTTTTGCATTGCCTTTTTTGCAAAACCTTTCCCCTGCTCTAAATGGTTTATAGAAAAAGCAGTTAATAACAATGCATGAGGATTAGCAGAGTATTCCTTAACTCGATTGGAATTGTGAAGTAAAAAGAAACCAACAGGAGCGTCCCCATATACAATGACAATAGGATGTTTCCCTTCAGTTTCTTCTAAAATATCAATCGGCAAAGCAGTAAATTTCTTTTGCTCTGCCGGTAAATGGAAGGACTTTAAAATTTCTAAGTGATTTTTTTCAAAATGTCTTAGTGAAATAGTATCCATATTTCCCCTTGGTATTAAATAGCCTTTAAAACTTACAAGTTATTGGCATGACAACTAATATATAACATACTACCATACTTTAGGCTCAATGAATATTCAGATCTTCCTAGAGCATTTTGAATAAGTTATAAACTTTCAGGTAAATGATGTTTATATAACTCTAATATATTCGTATTTTCTTGTAGCACAGCCATTGTTTTAGGGTTGGGCTTCACAAAAATAGTTGGATAATTCTTTTCATTAAATTTCTCTTGTGGAATAAAAGCTAATTTTTCTTCATCTAAAGAAAATTGTGCATCAATTCCGTTTTTATTACCACGAGCATCTAGCCTTATCCATCTGTTTAAAGTTCTAAAGTAAACAGCATTTAAAGCGTGAATACAATACCCCTTTTCTGGTGTGTCAAACAACATTAACCGTTGATAACAAAAACCTGTTGGAATACCTTGAGAACGTAATAAAGATGCGAGCAAATTTGATTTTGCATAGCATATCCCCTCTTTGTAGGTCAGTACATCAGATGCATTACACGTAACCTTTTCCCCTTGAATATCCCAAGAATGTGATATTTCATCACGAACAAATTCAAAGGCTATTCTTGCTTTTTCTATTTCGGATTGAGATTGTGTAAAAAGTTCCATAGTCTTTTTTTTAATAAAAGGGTGAGAATAATTAACTTCTTTTAGCTCAAGCACATAATCATCTAATTTCTCAGACTCACAAATCAATTTCATTTAATCAACTCCCACGAATTATTATTCATAATTTCGTATTATTATAAGTTAATAGAAAGTTCTTTCATAGGATAATTTTCACACTCACCAAAAAAAGTATAAAATATGAATAGATAAAATTTTTACGTGAAAGGAATTACGTGTATGGCCAATATCTTTGAAAGATTACTGCAGCTGTACAAGATACAAAAACGCTCTGAAAAAACCCCACTTGAAGATTTTGTAACTGAGTTAGTAGCGGGGATACTGCAAACAGATCAACAATTACTAGATCGGTTTGTGAATGAAGTATTGCAAATTGAGGGAGATGGATTTAAAGTCGATTCTCAAGTTCGTTATGCTCACCATTCAGACCAAAACTGTATAATTGATCTTGTTTTTGAAAATGAGGCGACTATTTGCTTTTTGGAAAATAAGGTGGCAAGTGGTGAAGGGGAACGGCAACTGAAACGATATGCTGAGGTTTTAACCAGAATTAGCGAAGAAAGTGGTAAGAAAACATATTTACGATATTGTACGAAATTTTATGATCCAAAGACGATGGCGATATGTTCATTTTATCAATTTCGTTGGCAAAAAGTGTATGAATTTCTGGAAAAACAAGAACAAACTGAAATAATCAATGCATTCTTAGAACTGTTAAGAGGTGAAAAAATGGCAGGGGTAAAAGATTTTAGTATTGAGGATATTGTGGTAATGAAAGGTTTTCAGGGTATCATTGCGAAGATGGATGAAGTATTAGATTTAGCGAGAGTTCCGTTTTTAGAGCATTTTGGTCAGCCGTATCAGCGCGATTATGAACGCCTAAAGCAAATTCCTTCCAATAACCGATATTCTCTCTGGACTAGTTCATATAGAGGTGAAGATATCGAAATAATGATTGGTTTCGAAATGGAAAGTGTAAAAGACAATGTTTCCCCAGTTCTCTTCGTTCAAGTATATAGACAAAAGAACAAAGAATTTGCAGCTAAGATGCAAAAGCAATCTTTAGGTGATAGTGACAAATTTGATTATTATCAGGTTGAAAACAATGAGGTCTATGCTTGGTATGAGACATCTTTGCTAAATTTCTTAACCGAGAATAATCAAAAGGAACGCATTGTGGATTGGTTTTCAGAGAAGTTGGCGAAGACAAAGGGGATTATTGATAGCTTATATAGGTGACTTGATAATAGCAATCTATTTCTTATTTAAAAGGTAACACATATGTAGACCTCAGAGAGTTAGGAGCTGTTCAAATAGTTTCCTTTTTAGCTCTAGTCGTTTCAATAACAAACGTCAAAACCCCATTTTTTTAAGGATTTTGACGTTTTCCTATGCACAGTTATTTATTTATTTTTACGTGCGAATAAACCACCAATTTTTTTCACATTATCAATTGAAGCCAATTCTTTAACTTTGTCGTTTTGGATTGCACCTACTGCGATATCCTTTACTCCAATCGCTACATTTTTTGACAATTCTTTTTTCTTTTCGTTTTCCTCAATGTTATTGTCAATTTGTAGCTTTAATTCGACCATTTCATTTTTATAGCTAGTTAGTTCATTTAAAGATTGACGGTATTTTCCTAGTTTTTGAGTATAACTAGGTAATTTTTTTCTCTGTTGTTCATAGCCATCACTCTCACTAAAACGTTCCCAAGCTTTTTTTATTTGTCCGTCCATTAATAAATTCACGAAAGATCCTTGGCTATGTTGTAAAGCCGGAATAATTTTTGAAATGGCTTGAATTTCATTCCGAAAAGAAATCTCAGCGTCTGATAGTGTCTTTACAGCATCCGCCATATAATCTTTAGCATCATAAGGCTTGTTCAACATTAGCCAACTCATTGCTATGTAAGATTGCGTTACACCTAAAGAATATAAATCGATGGGTGCCTTTTCTTGTTTTGCTTTTAAAATGCCACAACTACTAATAAATTCTTTTTTGGCTTGTTCAATCAGTTGATTTGTTTCTTTAGCACTTCTATGCTCTTTCTTAGCATCCTCTAAATAAATCATACCTGCTTCAAATGGCCCTTGCTGTAAGGCTTTAATTTCATTCTCGAACAATTGATACATATTCGTTTGTGATTCTTCTATCGTGCTCATTTGATTCATCATTCTATTTTGGCTTTTTTTATCAAAAATCATTTTTCCTATAAATCCAAAAACCATTTCTTAAATCCCCCTAAATATCGCATATAAATAAAGATTAGTTACCATCCAATCTTAATAATGATTGGCAAAGTAAATGAGTAAATAAAAGCATAATAGTAAAATTATTCGGTAGACTCAAAATATTAGTACAATCGTCATTTATTCTTTTATATTCTTTTTATGCAAACAACCTAAAAAAATTTATATATATGAACATTATATAGTATTTATTCATTATCACAAATTGAAATTATTCCCTCATAAATACCTAGTGATGTTTAGCGTTTAATACTATTTCATTACAAATCCTTTTTATACTATAGATAATATGAAATAATAAAACAAAAACGTCAAAACCCTTGATATTAAAGGATTTTGACGTTCAATGAAATCATATAAATTTCAATTATGGAGACGGCGGGAGTCGAACCACTATCTTCTAAAAAGGTTCTAATACCAGTGTTTATAAGGGTTTTTAGCTACTTTCAAAAATGTTTGACCATGGTTTTGACCATGGAATGAATTAATTACTTACGGAGACAAGGTTTTTAACTCGTTTTTTTCCTTTTCATGAAACAGATATTTCATAGCCCTTTAATGTTGCTAAATTAGATATCACAACTAATTAACAAATAAATGGTAAACTTTGTTTAAGATTAAAGAAAGGGTTGATAACTATGAAAGCTTCCAAATCCAATATGTTAGAAAAGCTTGAAATGAAAGGATATTGGTGGTTACCAGGATCTAATAATCAAGTTTCGGGAATTTTGTTTTATGATAGTGATGAAATACGGCTTGAATTACTTGGGACTCTTAAAGAATTATCTGCAATAAATAAAGACCTAAATCAGCATGAAACAATCATAGGCTTCACAGAAAGAGGAGAAAAGGTCACTTTAATTTCATGCAACTCTTCTAATTTTTCAATGAATTTCCCTGGTTATTCAACAGAATCATATAGCGTAACTTCCTTTATAGTAGGTGGGCATTTTGATTCAATAGAAAATACTGCCTTCCACTCAGTTTCATTTTATCCTACTTATTTAACAACTTGGTTAGAGAAAGGTCCATTTAAAGTAATCTATGATAGCAATTCTAATAAACAGGAAACACAAATAAATTATGTTGCACCAGAAGTAATTAAGATTTCTGTACCGTCAATTAAAGCTACAATTGAGGATACATATAAAAGTAATCTAAATGGTAATCCTAATGAATATATCTCTTGGAATTTTAAAAGTGGAATTAAAATAACCCCAGATAGCATTAAAAGTTTTAACTGGTTTGAAGAAAAGTTGTTTTCATTAAACAACTTGCTAACGTTACTATTTGGAATGCCAATTTACTATGAGAACATTATTTTTTTCGGCGATGAAAAACACTTCGGAGACACCGAAAAAACTAAAAGAGATGAATACTACTGGTTCTTTAATCAATCTAATTTTAAGATAAAAGAGAAAATAAGAAAAACAGATTTTATGATACCATACTCAGAAATAAGTGAATCTTTCCCAAACATTGTAAACTTATGGTTTGAAAAAGAAGAAAATTTAAAAACTGTATATGAACTTTATATTAGTGACTTCTATAAGGACATCATTTATATTGATACAAGCTTTTTAAACGTTGTTCAAACACTTGAAACATACCATAGAAGAACTCATAACGGGAAAATATATGACGAAGATGTGTTTGAAAAATACCGTAATGAAGTTATTGAATTTGTAATTGAAAACTTACCACAAGAATTACATAGTAAGTTTACAAGTAAATATGGAAATGAGTATTCGCTAAATCAAAGGCTGAAAGAAATAGTGAATGAACTTTCTTCAGAAACAATCAACACTCTATTTATCAGCAAAACAAAGAGTAAGAAATTTACACAACAGATAGTCGATACTCGGAATTATCTCACCCATTTTGATGATGATGGGAAAAAGAATTTGCTGACTTCTATTGATGAAAAATACTACGCAATTATTAGATTAAGAGCATTAAACACAATTTTGTTATTTAAAGAGTTGGGAATAGACGAAGACATGATACTTAAAAAAGTCAGGGAAAGTAAACAATATTCTTATTCTTTAACAGAAGCAAACAAAATTCTAAGTTCCTAATATCGTAATTGTAAGATAAATAAAAGGTAGATTAAAAAAACTTATTTAATCTACCTTATTTTTATTCTCTCTGTAAAACTAATATCTTAATGGAATTTCTGATTTTTTCACCCAAGTCTCATTTAAACTATAGTTTAATTTTTGTAAATAGGTTTTTACCCCATTTTCAGCAATATCACTATTGTTTTTTGGCCCGATAACTATACCATTTATATCAGATTTATCAAATTCCAATTTTATGTACGGAATAATTACTTCACCATTACTTCTAAATTGAACATCAACATTCTCCGATGTTGTTAATGCCATTCTAAACTCTTCTTCTGGTGCAAAAGAAGCATGTTTAAAAAATATAGAATAAGAAATAATTAGACTATTAAAATATGATAGTAATTCTTTTTTTAGTTCACCAATTTCAACATCTTTATTTATTATTAAATCAAATGTTCTAACTAAAGAATGACTTAGCGTTCGCAACTGTGTTTCTCGTTCGTAAACTACATTACCATATACTACATAACCTAATCCTATTTTATCAACTTCACTTATCAGTGTTTGGGTATTAAAACATATATTGTAACCTTTTCCTTTTGCATAATTTCCCCACAAAGTTAATGAATCGTCGTTTTCTGATAACGACATTACATATACTTCAAAATTTTCTGTAGGCTTATCAAATCTATTTTGAATTGCTTTATCAAATAGTTCAATAAATAGCGTGAGCATGTTATTCTTATTTATTTCTTCCTGCTTATATTTAAACAATATCTCAGTTTCAAAACGTTCCTTTGCTTCCTTTGTTAAAGTTTTAAAATAAGTTAATTCTGACATATCATTTAGAAAGTCACTATTTGTCATCCAAACTTCTTCACTTGATAAAATACCCATTAACCCTTCCAAACTTGTATAATGATAAATCTTTTTGTCTAATTTATCGGATCTAATAATAGAACCCATTTCTTCCCAAAAAGCGTTTACTAATATCATCTTCAAATTCTGTTCCATATGTTCAACTCCAAAATTTTGTATAATGCAATCCTCTAAAGCTGTATCTCATAGATCCAAGATGTTTTTTCTTTGAAATAGCTAAAACTACTTTTCTCTAAGTATTGTATTTATTTAATGTCCATGAATAAGACCAATTCCGAGGATGCCTTGGATACCCCTCTTCTGTAAAATCATTCACATGATATATTTCTTTATTTTTAATTAGACTAATAACTTCTTGAATCCTGTTGTCATAACCAAGTATGTCACCTTTTCCCCAAGCAATAATTATTATTTTGGATTCTTTAGCGGCCTCTTTAATTATCATATTATTATTATATTTTCCGTTAGCTTCAATCCCTTTCACAAAATCCAAACCATGTTCTGAAATATAATTATCCACATTATCTGAATATGTCTCATATACTACATAAAGATTAGTAAAAATAATTTTCCCAATGTCCTGTAAAATACCCTCAGAGTTATTTGTAAAAACGTATTTAATAACACGATTAATGGTGTTATCGGAAATTTCTTCATTTGCTTCACTTGGATTCATCATTATTAATTGGACAGCCTTTTTGTTATCACCATTTTTTAATTCTATATCTAACCTATATCTCCTATTAGTCGTAATATCATGATGAAGTAATTTAACATTATTCACGTACTTCTTCTTATACCGAAAAATTCTTTTATTTACTTTTTTCATATTTCCTCCAATACTAAGCACAATAATGAATATATCACAATCCTATAGATTCATTTTTACTAAACTACCTAACTCTTCAGATAATGACTTTTTCATATCATTTAACATTTCACGCATCTTTTTACTGTGGTATTTCAATTTTTCATCATGTATATTTTTATATTTTTCTCGTAAATAATCTATAATTTCCTTTTGTGTTTTTATTGAATCTGCGACTAAGGTATAACAGGTTCTTTCCGTTCTTTTGTCTGGAAAATCTTCTCCTTCAACAGTAACAATAAGTTCAAACAATTTTGTATATACAAATATTACATATAGACGTATTAATAGCCTATCACTTACCTTACTGATAGAATACATACCTTCTTCCTTATAGTAATCTATAAGACCGTAGTTACAGTGTGCGTATTGCGATAATATATCGTAAAAATCATAATAGTATCTTTTATCTTTTCCTATTTTAAACTCTTTTGGATTTCTCAATTCCCCTACAATTTCTTTTTCTCGATTTTCGACTTTTCCCTCTCGATTAATGTTATAAAAGGAAAATGCTACATTGATTGGGTTTAGTATAAAGTCCTTAATGCCATTCATATCTGAGTTTTCATGTAAATATCGTGTACTTAAATAGTTCTCGAAAATACTTCTTAAAAGGATCATAACATCCTCGTTGTTGCCCACTTTCAAGAGAGTCCGTATACTTAACAAAGTCTTTGTACTCTTGGTAAACGCAAAATACTCAAAGTCATAAACAAACTTTGTAGTTAATTCATTTGCTACTGCAAGATCTATGAGACCATATGGAAAACATGCATATTCTACAAATTTTTTCGATTGAAGTATGAACTTGTTTATCATTTTATCTAAATCGTTTATATATTTATCTTCCATTTATTTAATTAACCTCCTTCCTATTATTTAGTAAGAAAAAAACTCCTATTCTAATTATACAAATTTTCTGTCATTTAAACGATATACGATTTTGTAAAAAATAATTGACTAAATAGTGAATAAAAAATATATCGAATGGGCAATACTAATAAATTCCTCTCATAAATCTATTTCAATTACAAATAACTACCTTCGTAAAGGGAGGTAGTTTTTATTATGAAAACAAATTACAAAGATATTATGCTACAAATGTGGGATGGACAAAAAAATAAACAACTTTTAAATTTGGAATTTAGTGACATAACAACAAAAGATACTGAAACATTGGCTTATTGGATATGTACCTTTAAAGGTAGAGGGCATAGTTTTATAAAAACCCCTAAAAAAGTATACCAAGCAATTTACAATGGATCTCCAGTTTGTACGGTATGCAAGGAACTACCTTATGAGCGAAGTATCGAATATAACGCACCACATCAAGTAAAAAAGTATTGGGATTATAAGAAAAATGCAGAAATGAATATTTATCCTCAATACACTCCTGCAAAATCAAATGAAATGATTTTTGTTATATGTGAAGAACACAGTTGGGAGGATATGCAAAGATGTGCAGACTTGGCAGATCATGATTCATGTCCTTTCTGTAACGGAAAAGGAGCAACACCTAAATATAATTTACAGACTGAATTTCCAGAAATAGCAGAAACACTGCACCCTGATTTTGATTCAACCTTAATTTTACCTTACTCTTCAAAACTTTATCCTTGGTGGTGTGACGAGTGTCAAGAATTCTATGATAAACCAGTAAGTAGTAGAACTGAACAAAATCAAGGTTGTCCAAATCATGTAGTTACATCTACTACCGAGCAATTACTAACTATGGTTCTGAATGAGTTAATCGGAGGATTTACCAAGTATAAACTGGATTCTATTCGTTGGATATCTAATGGTCTTGCTGTAGAAATCGACATATATAATAAAATCTATGGGATAGCTATTGAGTATGATGGCATACAACATGGTAAGAAAAAGAGGAAATTGTCAGACCAGAAAAAAAATAAAATGTTAGCCGATTGTCCAGAGGTTACAACTTTCATACGAATTAGAGATGAAAATTTACCTAAATTAATATATTACAAGAACCAATATGAGATAGTTTGCAAATCACATGAATATTCATATAGTTTTATAGTTCCAGCAGTTCAGAAAATATTAATCATTCTAAACCATGTATTTCATCTATCTTTGCTTCCGATTTCAGATAAAAGTTTATACAGTTTAATACGAAAATGCCTTCCTAAGATAGTACGATCTAATATATCAAACAAGGCAAATACTATCGAAGCAAAGGCTCCTGGATTACTTAGATATATTGCGGAAAGTCAAAATCACCTTACCTGTGGATCACACGAGATATTGGATAATATTTCATGTCCACATTGTCGTAAAAAATATCCACCAAAGATTGTTAAAAATTTTATAAAATCGAAAGGTTTATGCCCGAAGTGCTTACACTTTGTAAAGGATATTACAGATCCAAACAGTCCTTTAGAAAGATGGCATCCTAAATTTAACAGGTTATAAACACACGTTTAATGTTAATCACTTTAACATAACCTCTGATTCTTTCTATACTTATACAAGTTAAGTTTCATCCAATTACACTAAACAACTAATAGGGTTACTAAAAGGGTTACCGATGATATTAACAAAAAAATTAAAAAACCGCTATTCATTTTTATGAATAGCGGACACCCGAAGCCTCGCAAGCAGGGATTACCTCAATTATAACCCAATTAGTAAATATTAGAACATAGATTCTTTTTATTTCTGCTTACTGGCTTCAATTATTTGTAGAATATTGATTTTTAAAATATTACTTAACTTAAAACTAACCGTTATTCCTAAGTTTTTACTCTGTTTATTCTCAATTCTTGCAATAAGCGAAGCACTAATACCTGTAATTTCTTCAAGTTCATTTAAACTTAATGATTTTTCTTTCCTTTTCCTACGTATTTCCTTTGCAAAGTTATCAATAAATAATTCCTCATTATACAATTCTGTCACCTTCCTATTTTTTTCGAGAGAAAACCTGTCCTCTTCTTTCCTTTTATGATAGATTTTTCATCAAAATTTATTACTTTACAACAGCTTTATTCGAATCATTTTTGCTGATAAATCTATAATATAAAAACTTTACAAATAGAAAGGAGATATGTTGAATTGAATAAAGAGCAGTTTTACAACACCGCCCCACAAAAAAGAGTCGAAATTATTAATGAAATGCTGAAGAGTAGTAGTTTAAAAGAAGTAGCAAAGAAAGTAGGAGTCCCCGAATCCACTTTTAGTAAAGAAATGACAAGGGGGGACTATGTTTATATTAAGAGGGATAATCAATATTACAGGTTTATAAGAGATAAAGAAATGGTAAAACAAAATTCTGAGCAGTACCAAGATGTAATAACCTTTATTGAGCAAAATATAGAAACATTAAAAGTCATCATTAATGATTACGAAGGTTTCAGAAAAATGCTAATTTTAGATGAGCGAGTTTATAGCAAACAAGCAGAGTATACAAACAAAAGCATTAAAATGAATGGCGAGGTTTATGAGGAGTTTGTAGAGTTCTGTAAGGATAAATATCCGTATTTGATGATTCAAGACCTTGTAGCTCAAAGCCTTATTGATTTTACCAACAGGTATAAATAAAAGTAGTGTCAGCTCCGCTGCACTACTTTTACTTTTATGAAAAACCTTTCCTTAGACGGTAGTAGAAATACATTTGGTTATTTTTAATTTCACGTTGTTGATCTTTAGTTTTTTGTATTGCATCCACTACTGATGCACCACCTGCTATTAAGGCTCCAATAATTGAGGCATTCAGATTTGTTGAAGCGGCCATTCCATCTAATAAGTAACCTGTAAAAGCCCCTCCCCCAACTTTCACCATACTCATGTTATTATTTAATTCTTTTAAGAAGGAGACACTTTCCACTTGCTCTTCAATTTCAAGGACTGCAGGTTCAACTTTTTTATAGAATACTTTTTCTGCTTCAAACAAAAAGTCTTTATCCCACCAAGCATTTTTCACTTCGTTTGTAAATTCCATTATTGCTAATCTAAATTGTCTTAGTGGCCGATCCAATTCATTACGAATATCTAAGATTTCTCCTACAGAGGCCTTTTCAAACAGGGGTAATCTCTCGAATAAGTCTTGTGCTAATTTTGCTTGGCTACCCTTGTTCATTTGTAGATCAAGTCTCTCATTTTCTTTTATCATTTGTGAGACTATATTTCCTGAAAGTTCATCAAATAATGGATAATGAACTCCCTCTCTAACAGAATCAAAAAGGAATTCAGTATATTCTTTCATCATCGCTTCACTTATTGTTAAATTATCAAATGTCTTCAATATCACGTTTCCCGAATTAAATGCCCTCTCTAACTCTGGAAATCCCGATTCTATTAACATTGTTTCGATTATTGACTGGATTTCTTTTCCTGAACTTTCGATTTCTCTTATCTTTTTTATACCGAATTTTTTTTCTAATGTTCTTCGTGTTGTTCTATTACTATCCATTAAATAAAAATATAAATTTAGAACATCTTCATACTTTTTTAGTTCAGGTTCACGTGTAAAAATATACGGTAAAAATACCATCATTTTTTGCATAACTGTAAGGTTTTTCAATTCATTAATGCTACTAAACATAGTTGCCCCAGGACTACATAAAGTTACATTATCTGCATAAAGTAAACCTATCTTCACCAAATGTAGTTCTTGTTTTAATTCTATTCCCTTCGGAGTTGAACCAATAATCATCTGAAAACCTGACATAGAGTCACCTACTTTTTAGCTACATTATTTGTCCTTGGTAAACTAATTTTTTTGTTGTAATTAAGGTTAGCCAGTATAGTCAAAGCCTTGTCTATCTCACTTATAATCTTGGAGATTCCATAGTCCTTCACAGTCGATTTCGGTTGGTTGGTTTTCCTTTTCAATGTTCGTTTCAATATTACTCGTCTCCTCCAAAGAATAAGTTCGACATGTTATCCTTTTAGAGTAACGAACATCGAGATTAGTGCAATCTTATAATAAATCAAATTCCAATTGTGCCATTAATTCTGCTTGTTTAATTACTGTTTCAACAGCTTCCTTCTGTAAATCAGGTGGATAACCGTATTTTTTTAGTAATCTTCTTACGGTAACTCTCATTTTTGCACGTGCAGACTCACGTAAGTTCCAATCAATACTCATATTCTCTTTTATTGATTTTGTTAGTTCATGTGCAATAAGTTTTAAAGTATCATCACCCAATACTTGTTCTGCTGTTTCATGAGATGCTAAGGCATCATAAAAAGCGATTTCCTCTTTAATTAACCCTGCCTGTTCTCCACGTTTATAAGCTGAATCCATTTCTTTTGCTAATGCAATTAATTCCTCAATAACCTTTGACGTTTCAATAGCACGCTTATTATATTTATTTAATGCTCCTGTTAACATTTCTGAAAACTTACGTGCTTGTACCAAGTTGGTACGCTGTACACTTTTCACTTTACCATTTAATAAACGATTTAATAATTCAACTGCTAAGTTTTTATGTGGCATTGCTTTTACATCTTCTAAAAATTTGTCAGACAGAATAGAGATGTCAGGGTTTTCTAAACCAAGAGATTCATATATATCAATTACTTCTTCTGAGATTACTGATTTTGAAATTAACTGATTTAATTGTGCTTCCATCTGAGCATTAGTCTTCTTTTTACTACCATCACTGATACTTTTAACAAGACTTGCTTTCACCGCTTTAAAGAATCCGATTTCAGCATTTAATTCTTGTGCTTCTTCTGTAGTAGCACATAAAGCAAAGGCTTTTGACAGTTCTGTTACAGTGTTTAGAAAACGTTTCTTTTCATCTTCACCAAGACCTAAAATATAATCCATAGTTGAGATGATAGCATTCATCCGTTCAGTCGCTTTTTCCGACAAATACCCACTATAATCATGTTGATAGAGCATTTCGATAAGGATTTCATGTTTTTCGAGCATGATATTGACTGCAACAGAGGTATCAACGCCTGCTGTTGCTTTATCACTATCAGTGTATTGATGTAATGCCTCTTTTAAGTTTTCTGCTATTCCAATGTAGTCTACAATAAGTCCACCTGGCTTATCTTTGAATACACGATTTACACGAGCAATCGCCTGCATCAGGTTATGGCCTTTCATTGGCTTATCAATGTACATTGTATTCATAGATGGGACATCAAATCCTGTTAACCACATATCTCTTACAATAACAATTTTTAAAGGATCATCATTATCTTTCATACGTGTTGCAAGATATTCACGTCTCTTTTTATTACCGATAAACGGTTGCCATTCAGCAGGATCACTTGAAGAACCCGTCATAACGATTTTTATAACACCTTTATCATCATCATCGGAATGCCACTCTGGTCGCAATTCAACAATTTCTTTATACAGCTCAATTGCGATACGGCGTGACATCACAACAACCATTGACTTTCCAAACATTGCTTCTTGGCGTTCTTCATAATGTTTAACGACATCTTCTGCTAATCGTTTTACTCTGGATTCTGCACCCGCTAATGCCTCTAAACGTGACCATTTTGATTTCAGTTTCTCTTTTACAGACAATTCCTGATCTTCTGTTATTTCTTCGTACTCATCATCCAATGTTAAATCACTTGGTAAATCCAGTGGAATGATTCGGCTTTCATAGAAAATTTTCACTGTTGCACCGTCTTCAACAGCCTGTGTCATATCATAAATATCAATGTAATCACCAAATACTGCAGGTGTATTTTTATCTGTAGCTTCAACAGGCGTTCCTGTAAAGCCAATGAATGAAGCATTTGGCAAAGCATCACGAACATATTTTGCAAAACCATACTTCGTTTCAGCATCATTTCCACGGACAGTTGCAGAAAAGCCGTATTGAGAACGGTGAGCTTCATCTGCCATTACAATTACATTTGAACGATCTGTTAAACATGGCATTATCCCTGTATCTTCATCAGGGGAGAATTTTTGAAGGGTTGTAAAGATAATGCCTCCTGATTCAACAGACAGAAGTTGACGTAATTCGTCACGACTATTAGCTTGGCTCGGTGTCTGACGTAGGATATCACTCGAAATAGAGAATGTATTGAATAATTGATCGTCTAAATCGTTTCGGTCTGTTAACACGACAATTGTTGGATTATTCATTGCTTGAATGAGTTTCCCTGCATAAAATACCATAGATAAACTCTTCCCTGATCCCTGGGTGTGCCAAACGACACCTATGCGTCTATCTCCTTTAACAGCGATTTTTGCCTTTTCTACCGCTTTATTTACAGCATGGAATTGATGATAGGCCGCTAAAATTTTGTATGTATTCTCTCCATCTGTTTGAAATAGTAAGAAGTTTCTAATGATATCCATAAAACGTGATGGTTCTAACATACCTTTTAACAACACTTCTAATTGTGAAAGAGATGTAGGTGCAAGTTCAATTCCATCAATTGTACGCCATTTCATAAAACGCTCTTCATTTGCAGTAAGTGAACCAACACGAGCATTTATACCATCACTTGATATCAGGAATGCATTGTACCGAAAAAGTGATGGTATTGTTTGTTTATAGGTTTGAAGCTGATTATAGCCTTCTGAAATGCCTGTATTTTCATTTGTAGCGTTTTTCAACTCAATTATAGCTAAAGGTAGACCATTTACAAAAATAAGCACATCAGGTCGTTTATTTTGATTGCCCTCAATTACTGTAAACTGATTAACTGCAACAAAATCATTATTCGCTGGATATTCAAAATCAAACAGCCATATTTTTTCCGTTGGGTTATAGCCATCCGTACCTTGTAATTCAACATCCAATCCATCAGTCACCATATGGTGGAACTTTTGATTATTGACCACTAAGTTTGGCGATTCATTCGCTTCAATTTTTTGTACTGCAAGTTCTATTGCTTCTCTTGGCACATTCGGATTAATTCGCAACAAAGCATCTCTTAAGCGTTCTGTTAAAACAACGTCTGCATAGCTATCTCGTTCGGGATAATCCCCTTCATGTGCGATATCTGGCCCAGCTAAGATGGAATAATCCATCTCAGCTAACCATTCAAGTGTTGCTTCCTCTAAATCAGATTCTAAATATTTAAACATATCAATCAACCACACTTTCGTCTGGGATTTCAATTTCACCTGTGAGAAGTTTTGGGAGGAGAGAATCTCTCAATTCTATAAGTTTTTCATTTTCTCGAATCAAATCCTGTTTTTTATCTAACATTGGCTCAATAACATGCAATAGTTCATTCAACTTGTTTTTTTCAGGAATTGCAAACTTAAACTTTGATAAAACGCTAAATGTAATTTGTGGAAAAGTCCCAGAACGATCTTCTGCAATTTGCTGAAGTTTATATATAGTTTCATCCATAGTTAGCCATTGATATAAAAGTTTATTTGAGTATATTTCTTCATTTACTCTTAAAACCATCAGCTTTGTAGATACCACATATTCTGAAGCATCAAAGTCAATGAAAGCATACCTTTTGTTTTTAGGTCGAATCTCACTATATAAAATATCGCCCCTTTGGATTAGTTTCTTTGCCTGTCCTGGCATCTTATTGGTCGGACTTAGTTCTACCTCTTCAACTTTTCCCTCCAATATATCAGAAGTATTCAAAAATCTTGCGTTACTAATTTCTTTTTTATTTATTGATTTTGATATACTTTCAGTAAATTCTTCTAAACTATAAACTCTCCATTCAGTAGGTATCTCTCCCAATTCACTTTCAACCATCTTACCACCACTCGATTTATAAGGTAGCCCTTCCTTGTTCGGAAATTCAAAATCAATGAACCAGTGTTTAAAGAGAGTTTGAGAGATTTCTTCAAGATTTTTCAAAATTAAGCCATTAAGATGGATTTTATAATCAATATTCAAAAGGATATTTAGAATTGTAGATTGAATTTTTAAAGGTGGTATATCTAATTCCAAATTTAAAAAATCACCTTTTTTAACGCTTGGTTGAGATGTTCCTCGATTCAACTTGATAATATTTTCAAATTTATTTCTTAAACAATAATACAAAAACTCATTAGTAGTAATTATAGGATTTGCACGTAATCCGATAGTATTTTGTATTATTTCAGCATTGTCGTCTGGAAGAAGTGTAACATTTCCAATCCCATTACCAACCAAAGTAACTAAAACATCATTCTTTTTACTTTTGTTTCGAATAAAATTCTTATATGTTTCTTCATCAATATATCTTTTTACTGTTGTTAAATCAGGATATATTGTACTTTTTATCATAAAATTATCAATTATGGGATGCTTTGAAAAATCGACATATCTTTCTGGGTTTTTCCCACGATTATCAACTATATATTGAATGCAATCTTCTATTTTATATTTCATATCCAATCCCCCCAAGGGCCTGACGGATTTGGTCTTCTAACTTTTTCGATTTGGCAAATTGCTCTGATAATTCACTTGTTAATCGAGACATTTTTTCATCAAATGGTTCACCATCAGCATCTACTTCATCTACCCCTACATAACGACCTGGCGTTAAGATGTAATCATTCTTTCTTATATCCTCGATAGAAGCAGATTTGCAGAAACCTTGCACATCTTCGTACTTGCCATTGTCAGTTCTACGCCATTTATGGAAAGTTTCAGCAATTGTTTTAATATCTTCGTCTGAAAACTCTTTATGAGTACGATCTGCCATAAATCCGAACTTACGTGCATCTATAAATAGAGTTTCATTATTTCGCTTCCTATTACCTGTTTTCGATTTATCTTTTGAAATAAACCAAATACATACAGGTATTTGAGTCGAATAAAATAATTGTCCAGGCAGTGTGACGACGCATTCTACCTTATCAGCTTCAATTAGGCTTTTACGAATTTCTCCTTCACCAGAAGTATTAGATGACATCGAACCATTGGCTAAAACAAATCCAGCAGTACCTGATGGTGCAAGTTTTGAATACATATGTTGAATCCATGCGTAGTTCGCATTACCAATAGGCGGTACTCCAAACTGCCAGCGAACATCTTCTCTTAACTTCTCTCCACCCCAATCTTTAATATTAAATGGTGGATTTGCTAAAATATAATCTGCTTTTAATCCTTTATGAAGATCATTGTGGAATGTATCTGCATTGTGAGAACCAATATTACCATCAATTCCACGAATTGCTAAATTCATTTTACAAAGTTTCCATGTTGTTGGATTAGACTCTTGTCCATAAACAGCAATATCTCCAAGTTTCCCTTGATGCTCTTCTACGAACTTTTCACTTTGTACAAACATACCACCTGAACCACAACAAGGATCATAAATACGACCTTTATATGGTTGGAGCATTTCTACTAATAAGCGAACTACCGACGAGGGAGTGTAGAACTCTCCACCGTTTTTCCCTTCTGCACTTGCAAACTTACTTAAAAAGTATTCATAAACTCGGCCTAAAACATCTTTAGCACGACTTTCTATATCTCCAACTTTAAAAGAGAATAAATCAATTGTTTCGCCGAGACGAATTTTATCTAATGCAGGTCGTGCATAATCTTTTGGTAATACACCTTGTAATGATGAGTTTTCTTTTTCAATTGCTAACATTGCTTTATCAATAATCTGTCCAATATCAGGTTTTTTTGCATTATCTTTTATGTATGACCAACGTGCTTCTCTTGGAACCCAAAAAATGTTCTCTGCTAAATATTCATCTTTATCTTCTGGATCTGCATATTCATCTTGTTCTAATTCAGCATATTTTTCCTCAAATGAATCTGAAACATATTTTAAAAACAGTAACCCTAAAACAACATTCTTATATTCACCTGAGTCCATTGATCCACGTAATTTATCTGCCATACTCCATAATTTTTCTTCAAATCCTATATTTGCAGTCGCCATTTGTATTCCACCCTTTAACTCTTTTCTATTTGATGTCAATTTTAGATTAAAACTTACTTTATCTATAAAATACTTTAATCGTTACAAAACATAACGACCTAATGTAAAGGTCCTTTTAGTGAGTATGTTATATAATTTCCACCCTGACTTTAATAGAGCGGGGATAATAAATTTTGTACAAATATCACGTTCTGAAAGTTTTTCCCCTTCCATCCCCCTCCTAACCAATTTTGTTCATAGTCAATATTATAGCAAATATAAGGCAGTTAATGGGCTATATAGTAGGAAAGAAGGGGTTTATTTTGCCTATTGTCAATGATGCATAAAAATAATTTCTTAGTGCTTATAACCTTTAGAAATGAAAGCTCGAACGCTATCAAACCATAACCCTATCGTTCTTTATAGTAATGTTGTCTATAATTTGCATTGGAAAGCTCAACAAACCCTTGATGACATTGAGTTTAAGAGCTTTTAAATTCATTCAAAAGGAGAACACTATGAGTAAAAGAAAAACAATTAAACCAGTAGATAGTAAAATAACTTCCTTGCAATATAGCACAGAGATTTCAATAGATACATTGACTCTTGTAGCAAAACTGACCTACGAACAGCAAGAAGAATTGGCTAATCGAATTATTCTTTATCACAATAACCAGTATCAAGATCAATATTTCCGCTACAGCAGAGTAATCAATAACATCATCATTAAAGTATCTCCAAGGAACGCCCTTACCGCTATAAATTACAATACTATGATTATTTTTCCAAAGAGTGCTTCACTTACTAAAGTTCCTTATTCAATTCGAGAAATCCTTCAATTCGACACTTGGAAAATAAAACGTATTGATATTGCATTTGACTTTTCAAACAATACCCCTTTCTCTTCTTTTTGCAATCGCCTAATATTTAAACATCATGGCAATGTTAAATTCCTTCAACAGAGTAAAAATGACAAAGATTGGAAATCTGAATATGTTGGTAGCTTGAACCCAAAAACAGAAGCTAAAGCATGTTGTTACGATAGAAATGAAAAAGAATCTGATATGGGAACGGGAATAGAGCATGACCACCCTCTTCGTTTTGAAGTGAGGCTGTACCCAAAGTTAAACGAGTACAATACTTTAACAAGAATTGATCATGGTTGGATTGAAAAAAAGTTAGAAAAGTTTATCTTTGTTCCAGATATTGAACTGTTGCCAATAAATAAGTGGGACAAGCGAAGGCTATACAAAATACAAGAAGACTACGATTACCTCAAACAATTACCCTCCCCGAAACAAAAAGATTTAAAAAGAGTAGCAAAGGAACATCGAGTAGCATTTGAAGATATCTATTCAATGAATAAGGAGCAATTGTTTTCATTCCTTAAATTAGAACCTCTAAGTAACGAGTCCTATGGGGTTTCAGAACAATTAGATTACAATTCTTTACTACAAGACTAAGATTCTAAAGATTGTTACAGTTAATTGTTATACAACAAAAAAAATACAAAATCAATGTGTTATATAAAAGGTCGAACCATCAAGCTATTGAATTTAAAAGTGAAGTTTATTATATTCATGATGTCTAAGCTTTTTACTACTTTAACTCTTCAAAATTCCACTATGAAAAACTGTCAATCAATCGCTAAAAACAAACCTTATGACCTTATTCCCCTTTCAAGTTTCTTACAATTTTTGTTTCACCCCAAACGAAGAATATAACACCCAGTTTCATGTGAAGGAAGCAAGTGAGGTAATACTCAGCTTATGCAATCTTCTTTAAATCCTCATCTCAATTCAATGCTATCCATCTTTATCCCCAAATTCAGAGAAGTGTCTTTATGAACGACATTTCTAATTCAAAAATACCCCACAAAACAAACCCCAAGGAGTGATTAATATGGAACAACTAATCATTAACCCCACTACTATTGAAAAAGATTTGAAACATTTTATTATCTCAACAGTTCAACAAATTTCAAACGAATATCAGCCCAAAGAATGGATGAGTTTAAAAGAAGGAGCAAAGTACGCTAATGTTTCTTACAACACCTTCATTAAATTCAGAGAAATGGGATTAAAAGTTTGTGAAATTGACGGGATAAAACGTGTATCCAAAAGCGAGATTGATAGTTTCTTAAATCTTCATAGCTTTTAATTAACCCAAAAACTTACAGTAGTTAAGTTAGAGGTAGATGGTCAACCTTATTTCACTTTACAATTACGCTTTTGTAGCTAATGGTCTACGCTCATCTACTTCGTATTAATATCCCGATGTATTATAGGAGGTCAATTAACATGAGAAAATTTAAAACAACTTCAATTCGTTCATACACTTTAAAAAACGGTGAAAAACGTTATATGTTCAAAGTTTATCTTGGAGTTGATCCACTAACTGGAAAACAAAAAGATACTACTCGTCGTGGTTTTAAGACAAAAAAGGAAGCAGAAATTGCATTGGCTCGTATAAAGCTCGAAGTATCTGAAGGCACATTTCGAAAGCAAAGAGCTGAAACTTACAAAGATGTCTATGATCTTTGGATTAAGCAATACGAGAAAAACGTAGAAGAAAGCACTTTTATAAAAACATTAGGAATTTTCCGTAACCATATATTGCCTAAAATCGGAAATTATAAAATTACAAAAATGAATGCTCATATATGTCAAAGGCACGTGAACGAATGGGCAAATAAGTTAAAAAAGTTTCGAACTGTAAAAAGCTATGCCTCAAAAGTCCTCGATTTTGCAATTAAACATGACTATATCCAGACAAATCCATTTTCACTCGTTGAACTCCCAAAAAATCCAAAAAAATTGCAGTTTCATGAAGTTTATAATGAAGATGAAAATGAAAATTTTTACACTAAAGAACAGCTAATTAAATTTTTACAGTGTATGAAACAGGAATCTAATCCAAAGGCATACACATTATTTCATCTGTTAGCCTACAGTGGTATGCGTAAAGGTGAAGCTCTCGCTTTGTCTTGGAAAGATATAGATTTCAATAAGAATGAAATTCGTATTAATAAAGCCATTTCAAGAGGGAAAGACAATAAACTGTATGTTAAATCTACAAAGACTGGAATGGCTCGTACTATTAAAATGGATACAAACACAATGTATATATTAAAGGAATGGAAGAAGTATCAAAGACAAGAACTACTTGTTTTAGGATACAACGCAATACAATCAAACCAACTTATTTTCAACAATAATAAAAACCAATTTTTACAACCTAATATGACAACTAAATGGTTGAAACGTGTTTTAACAAAATATCAACTTCCAATTATCACAACTCATGGATTTCGACACACACATTGCTCACTACTATTCGAGGCTGGGGTTAGTATGAAAGAAGTACAAGATCGTTTAGGCCATTCAGATATTAAAACGACAATGAACGTGTACGCTCATGTTTCAAAAAATGCAAAAGAGGTTGCAGTCAATAAATTTGAAATGTTTATGGCTATCTAATTAATCATTTAAAAATACTTTAAATTAATTTTTAGTCTCCCTACTTTACTTGGGGAGATTTTTTTATTTTTGTTTACTGTTATCTTAATATTTTTATTGAAATCATTTATGATATATATGTTGCTATAGCAACAACAATCTTCTATTTCTTGTCTCCGTAAGATTTAGGAGGAAAAAATGAGTAAAACTAAAAATTCCGTTATTAAGATGTACACAAAAAAGAACAATGAGAAATGTTACATGTTTAAAGTATATTGTGGTATTGATCCATTAACAGGTAAGGAAATATATACTACCCGACGTGGTTTTAAAACAAAAAGAGAAGCAAATCTGGCATTAGCCGAACTCAAACTTCAAATTAGCAAGGGCGAATTTAGAAAACAGTGTGTAGAAACTTATGCAGATATATACAAGTTATGGGTTGTCCAATACGAGAAAACGGTTGAAGAAAGTACATTTGTTAAGACATATGGCATCTTTAAAAATCACATTCTGCCTGCCCTTGGAGAATATAAGATTGAAAAGATGAATGTGGAAGTATGTCAAAGGCATGTTGATGAATGGGCAGATAAGCTAAAAAAGTTTCGTACTGTCAAATCCTACGCTTCTAAGGTAGTCGATTTTGCAGTTAAGCGTGGGTATATTACTACAAATCCTTTCAAATTAGTAGAAATGCCTAAGAAATTGAAGAAAATAAATATTGGGGATGAAGAAGAACCTGAAAACTTCTACACTAAAGAACAGCTTAATGAATTTCTTAATTGTTTGGAGAAGGAAAATAACTTTAAAGCCTTTGTATTATTTCAACTTCTGGCTTACTCTGGTATGAGAAAAGGAGAAGCACTTGCTTTAACTTGGCGAGACATAAACTTTACAACAAATGAGATTCGCATTAATAAAGCCATTTCAAGGGGAAAGAACAACGCCCTTTATGTGAAAACCACTAAGACAGGTATTGCTCGAACAATAAAGATGGATCTAAAGACAATGGCGATTCTAAAAAAATGGAAAAAGCAACAACGAGAAGATTACCTTGCTTTAGGCTTTAACACTTCGCAACCAAAACAACTTGTATTCAGTAACGAAAATAACGAGTTTTTACAACCTACAAAACCACGCAAATGGCTCCAACATATTCTAACAAAATACAATCTTGCGACAATCACAACGCATGGATTTAGGCATACACACTGCTCTTTGTTATTTGAAGCAGGCGTTGGAATCAAAGAAGTTCAAGATCGCTTGGGGCATTCAGACGTGCAGACTACTTTAAACATCTATGCTCACGTAACCGAAAAAGCAAAAGATGAAGCGATTAATAAGTTAGAAAACTTTATGAGCCTGTAAAAGTTTTTGACCATGGATTTGACCATGGATGTTTGATACTGAATGAAATCCTATGAAATAGTAAAAGTGCCAAAACCCTTATATATCAAGGATTTTGACACTCAATGAAATCATATGAAATTAAATTATGGAGACGGCGGGAGTCGAACCCGCGTCCAGAAACTCCAATACTCAAACTTCTACGCGTGTAGTTTGCCTACTTGCATTTCGTGTGTCATTATGCCGACAAACAGGCGTCCTGCACACTAGCTTGGAAATCTCTTATCAGTGACTCAAGCGGCACCACTAATCGTATCCCACTAAAGTTGAGCCCAACGTTGTCCACATGGGCGATGGACAGGCTGAGCGCTACGAGACTAAGCTGCGTAAGCTAAATTTTGTTGTTTGCCAGTTATTATAAACTAGTCGTTGATGACGGAGCCGAGACCTCCGACGCGCAGCTCAAGCTTGAACCATCCCTGTCGAATCCGTAACGTCCCCCTATAAAAGAAGGTTGTGTAGTTAAACACATACGGAAAAGGTTGTTTAAGCCTTTTACTACTCTGGCAACTTGTAAACTTATTATAGGACAAATTTGTTTAAACTGCAACATATCGCTTTATTCCTCTATGACCGATTTTAACCAATCGTATTTTAAAATTGATTTTTCGCCTTAAACACACGTTCCATCTCACGTTTCGCTTCTTTCTTCTTCAGATCGTCACGTTTGTCGTAGTTTTTCTTACCTTTACCTAAACCGATTAAAAGTTTTGCATAGCCATCTTTAATGTACATTTTTAATGGGACGATTGTGTATCCTTCTTGTTTTGTTTTTCCTAGTAATTCGCTAATTTGCTTTTTGTGCAATAACAATTTACGAACTCGTAAAGGGTCATGGTTAAAACGATTTCCTTGATCATACGGACTAATGTGCATGTTGTAGATCCATGCTTCCCCATGGCGAATTTGTACGTATGAATCTTTCAATTGTACTTTGCCGGCACGAATGGATTTAATTTCTGTTCCTTGTAGTACCATTCCTGCTTCATAAGTTTCTTCAATAAAATAATCATGGCCTGCTTTTTTATTTTGGGCTAAAACTTTCCCTGTTCCTTTTGCCACAGCCAACACCTCTCATTCTCACAACAAAACAGAACTCTATTAGAAAATAATACATTTAAACAAAGAAATTGCCAAGTGCGAGATACTACTCACACTCGGCTCAATTTTAGCGTTTTTTCTTTTTCTTTTTTGATTTTTTCGCAACGCCTTCATAAAACTTTTGCTTTTGTTTTACTTTGCGGCCACCTGAACCTGAGCCTGACGCGGAACCTTTGCCACCTTTTCTACGGTCACGGCCATTTTCATTACCACCGTCGCGATCACGACGTCTACCATTGTCATCTTCACCTTTTCTTCCAGCATGAATGACTTTTGGAGCAGCTTTACGTGTTCTGCCATAAGATTGCACCATACCAACGATTTCAAAATCGACAGAAGATTCTTCAATGACTACATTGGCAACACGAACTTTAACCTCATCCCCAATACGGAATTGACGGTTCGTATGTTTACCAATCATAATCATTTGTCGTTCATCGAAGTTGTAGTAATCGTCCGTCATGTTTGTAATATGGACAAGACCTTCAACCGTATTTGGCAATTCCACGAAAATACCGAAGTTTGTTATGGAAGACACAATACCTTCGAACTCTTCACCAATTTTATCAGACATGTACTGAGCTTTTTTCAGTGCATCTGTATCACGTTCTGCATCAACAGCACGGCGTTCACGGTCTGAAGTATGGTCTGCAATTTCATCCATCACTTGTGCCCATTTGAATGTTGTTTCCTTCGATACATCCCCTTCAACTAAATACGTACGAATTAGGCGGTGTACGATTAAGTCAGGATAACGTCGAATCGGTGACGTAAAGTGCGTATAGAAATCTGTTGATAAACCAAAGTGACCAATTGACTCTGGATAATATTTCGCCTGTTGCATCGAGCGAAGTAACATAGTCGAAATAACCGGCTCTTCTGGCATACCCTCAATTGCTTGAATAATTTCTTGTAATGCTTTCGGATGTACTGAGTTGCCTGTTCCTTTTACCACTAATCCAAAGTTTGTCACAAATTCAAAGAAACGTTGTAACTTCTCAGGTTTTGGATCTTCGTGAATACGGTAAATAAACGGAACTTGCATCCAGTGGAAATGTTCAGCTACTGTTTCGTTGGCAGCTAACATAAACTCTTCAATTAAGCGCTCAGAAACAGTACGTTCACGAAGTACGATATCTGTTGGCCAGCCATCTTCATTAACAAGCACTTTCGATTCTTTAAAGTCAAAGTCAATGGCACCGCGCTCCATACGTTTTTTTCGTAAAATCGCAGCTAAATCCGCCATATCTTTAAACATTGGAACAAGCGGCTCGTAACGCTTCATCAATTCTTCATCTTGCTCTTCCAAAATTTTATACACATCGCTATAAGTCATTCGCTCTGTTGTCTTTATTACACTTTGGAAAATTTCATGCTCAACCACATGTCCATTTTGGTCGATAATCATTTCACAAGATAACGTTAAACGATCGACTTGTGGATTTAATGAACAGATTCCATTTGATAGACGGTGTGGGATCATTGGTATTACTCGGTCTGTTAAATAAACACTTGTTGCTCGTTCGTAAGCTTCTGTATCAATGATGGAGCCTTCCTTCACATAGTAGCTAACATCTGCAATGTGAACACCAAGTTTATAAGTACCATCCTCATTTTTCGTAACTGTAACAGCATCGTCCAAGTCTTTTGCATCTGCGCCGTCAATTGTAACGATCATTTCATTACGCAAATCACGACGACCTATTAAATCTTTCTCTGTAATTTCATCTGGTACTTCTGCTGCAGCTTGTACGACTTCTTGAGGGAAATCTGGTGGAATGTCGTATTTATAAAGGATTGATAAAATATCAACACCCGGGTCATTTTTGTGGCCAAGGATTTTTGTAATCATTCCCGTTGCAGATTTAATATCGTCTGGCCAGTTAACAATTTCGACAACAACTTTATGACCGTCTACTGCACCTAATGAATCTTCCTTCGTCACGAAAATATCCATATTCATTTTTTTATCATCAGGTACAACAAATCCAAATCCTCTATTTGCTTGGTATGTACCAACAAAAGTAGACTTGCCACGTTCAATGATCTTTATGACAGTACCTTCTCTGCGATCACCAGATGTTTCTTTTAACACACGAATTAATACGATATCGCCATTAAGAGCACCATTTATTTCATGTGGTGGAATGAAAATATCATCCATTCCCTCTTCATCAGGTGTTACAAATCCGAATCCTTTCGGGTGACCAATAAATTTACCTCTCAGCAAATTCATGCGCTCAGGTAAGCCATATCGGTTCGCGCGTGAACGAACGACTAAACCTTGATCTTCCATACGAACCAACGTTTTTATTAGTTCTTTAAACTCTTCAGCATCTTCAAGTTGTAATTCTTGTTCTATTTCATCAACTTTCAACGGTTTATATTCATCATTTTTCATTAAATTTAATAACCGTTGTTGTAATTCTTCTGTCATGTATTTTCCCTCCTTCTACTCCCAATCTAATGATTCTAAAAATTTTAGAATCGTTTCGTGAAGTTGTTGTTTTTCTTTATCTAGCGTAATGACATGGCTAGAATGTTCAAACCATTTAATTTCTTTTTTTAAGGATTCCACTTCTGTGTATATAGTATGAGCAGAATTGGGATCAATAATTTCATCATTTTTTGATTGTACGACTAGAATTGGTGCATAAATCATATCAAGTTCACCGCGCACATCGACAATTAATTGTTGTAAAGCTGGCAAAGAAGGCATTCCCTTTGAACGAATCTGCTCTATTTCTTGTTCGATTTGTTCCTCTTTTTTTCCTTCAAATCGTTTATAATCGTACGCATATTTAATAACACCTTCGAACATTTTATCTGTAGTTCGCATTGTCATTGGTGAACACATAGTGATGATTCCTTTTAAAGGCTTTTCCATCGCAAGCTTTAACGAAAATACGCCACCAAGCGACAATCCTGCAACAGCGATTTCGGTGTAGCCTGCATTTTTTAAAGTTTCATATCCTTGTAAAACATCTTTCCACCAATCTTCAGGTGACGTATCAATCAAGTTTTCTGGTGGTACGCCATGCCCTTTATAGTGTGGCGCGTGACTAGTGTAGCCATTCTTTTCAAGGAAACGTCCAAGCATTCGAACATCTGAAGAACTTCCAGTAAATCCATGTAATAGCAATACCGCACGTTTTCCAGCTTCGAAAAAGAATGGTTTTATTTCTGCATTTCGCATAGTTTCCCCCATTTTTCGTTCATCTCATTGGCACATAATTTGTTTTGTTTCATGAAAATTTATTCTGACCAGTAATTAGTCATACATGAAAATTATGGCACTATAAGGTTAAAATAAAACACCTAACCTGTACTTGGTTAGGCGTTGGAATCTTGTATGTTGTTAAAATTTTACGATTGCTAACGCTAAAATAAAGAACAAAACTGCAAGAACAATAGTTATTCTATGTAAAACTAAATCCATACCTCTTGCCTTTTGTTTACCGAAAAGTTGTTCAGCTCCACCTGAGATGGCACCTGATAATCCCGCACTTTTACCTGATTGTAGTAAAACAACAACAATTAAACCGATGCTTACAATAATCAGTAATGTTAATAATACTGTATGCAATTACTCCACCTCCTGAAATAGAAACTTCACAACAAAGTACAGTATATCAAATATATTCTGAAGTTACAATAATTTGGTCATATACTTATTATAATAAATCCAGCAAAAAAGTCTGAAATAATAAATATAGCAGCTTTTAATTTCATCTCTTCAAATTGTCAGAGACTTCCATTAAAATACATTTTGAGGAGGTGAAAAGTTGATTCTACTTGAACGAAAAGTTCCTAATAAATTATTATTTGCAAATGCACTTGTAAGACGATTAGATAAGAACCATGAGTATTTTGATTACTATGTGAATCTATCAAATCGATTACAAGCTGGGTACAAGGGTGAATTATTTGTCGATCGGCAATTAATTGAAATTACCCACCCTGAAAAGCACTTTTTACTTTTTAACTACGAGTGTATAAATGAATTTGGCTTTTCCCACCAAATCGATACACTCTTACTCACTCCTGAATTTCTTCTCATTATTGAAATTAAAAATATATCAGGACGAGTTGACTATGATGAGGACAAGCATCAGTTAACCCGTACTCTTATAGATGCTACTGAAAGTTTTACAAATCCCTTCACCCAAGTTAAACGACATGGACAATATTTTTTTCGTTTATTAAAAAGATTAAAAATATCATTGCCGATTGAGTATGCCATTGTATGCTCGAATCCATCAACGATTATTGGGACTATACCAAAACACCCCCCATTTTTTCATGCTAGCGGCTTACAATTTTATTTAAATAAATTAGAGGCCAAACACAAATCAGTTGTTACTCATAGTAAATTAATTGAACTTTCAAAGTATCTTATCTCGAATTTAAAACGTCAAGAAGTAAAAAACAATATTGATCCAAGTAATATTAAAAAGGGCGTTTTGTGCGAAATGTGTAATTATAAATTTCAAATGCACTATAAGGCTGGATTTTGGTGCTGTCCAAATTGCGGAGTTCGAAATAAAAATGCGATATTACAATCCTTAGACGATTATCGGTTATTAGTAAATAAATATATTACGAACCAGGAATTTCGGGACTTTTTTGGGGTTGACTCAATGCAAGTGATCTCAAAACTATTAGCTCGACTCGGCCTCACTTCAGAAGGAGAGAAACGTGGAAGACGGTACATTATCCCTGAGAATATAGTGGAAAGAGGACCATTCTAAGTTGGAATGGTTCTTTTTGTTTTTTTGATTGTACAAATTGTTCTATTATTGAGGTACTTTTTTCTATTATCTAGCCTAAAATTTCTATTATTAGTGTGATTTTTTCTATTATCCCTCCGATTTTTTCTATTATTTTTGAACTTTCTATTATCGAGACACTTTTTTCTATTATCTAGCCTAAATTTTCTATTATTAGTGTGATTTTTTCTATTATCTCCCCGATTTTTTCTATTATTTTTGAACTTTCTATTATCGAGACACTTTTTTCTATTATCTAGCCTAAATTTTCTATTATTAGTGTAATTTTTTCTATTATTAGTGTGATTTTTTCTATTAATCCCTTGAATTCTTCTATTATTTTTGAACTTTCTATTATTGAGGCACTTTTTTCTATTATCCCCCCTAAATTTTCTATTATTAGTGTGATTTTTTCTATTATCCCTCCGATTTTTTCTATTATTTTTGAACTTTCTATTATTGAGGCACTTTTTTCTATTATCTAGCCTAAATTTTCTATTATTAGTGTGATTTTTTCTATTATCTCCCCGATTTTTTCTATTATTTTTGAACTTTCTATTATCGAGACACTTTTTTCTATTATCTAGCCTAAATTTTCTATTATTAGTGTGATTTTTTCTATTATCCCCCCTAAATTTTCTATTATTAGTGTGATTTTTTCTATTATCCCTCCGATTTTTTCTATTATTTTTGAACTTTCTATTATTGAGGCACTTTTTTCTATTATCCCCCCTAAATTTTCTATTATTAGTGTGATTTTTTCTATTATCCCTC
>NZ_OBMQ01000009.1 GCF_900217795.1 Ureibacillus xyleni
GAGGTAGATAGGTTCGAGGTGGAAGTGTGGTGACACATGGAGCTGACGAATACTAATCGATCGAGGACTTAACCAATTTTAGCTTGAAGTTTGTATGTCAATGTCTTTATCCAGTTTTGAGAGAATAAGTAATTTAATGAAAAAATTATAAAAAATAGTTGAAATAAAATTCAATTATGATATAATAATACTTGTCTTTCAATAATAATTGCAGTGTGATGGCAAAGAGGTTATAGCATTTTATGTTAAACTCTTTAGCAATAATATAAAAATATTCCGAAGTAGCTCAGTGGTAGAGCAACCGGCTGTTAACCGGTTGGTCGTAGGTTCGAGTCCTACCTTCGGAGCCATCTTCTTGGAGAGTTGTCCGAGAGGCCGAAGGAGCACGATTGGAAATCGTGTAGGCGGGTAACACTGTCTCAAGGGTTCAAATCCCTTACTCTCCGCCATCTTAGACAGCCAGATTGTCTGGCCCGTTGGTCAAGTGGTTAAGACACCGCCCTTTCACGGCGGTAACACGGGTTCGAATCCCGTACGGGTCACCATTTATAGAATATCCAGCACGGAGGATTAGCTCAGCTGGGAGAGCACCTGCCTTACAAGCAGGGGGTCGGCGGTTCGAGCCCGTCATCCTCCACCATAATTATTAAAATGAATAGTATTTTCGCGGGGTGGAGCAGTTCGGTAGCTCGTCGGGCTCATAACCCGAAGGTCACAGGTTCAAATCCTGTCCCCGCAACCAAATGGTCCCGTGGTGTAGCGGTTAACATGCCTGCCTGTCACGCAGGAGATCGCCGGTTCGATCCCGGTCGGGACCGCCATAAAATGGGTCGATAGCTCAGTTGGTAGAGCATTTGACTGAAGCTCAAAGTGTCGGCGGTTCGATTCCGTCTCGACCCATCTTTATATAATAAGTACTCTTAATTTTGCCGGTGTAGCTCAGTTGGTAGAGCAACTGACTTGTAATCAGTAGGTCGTGGGTTCGACTCCTATCGCCGGCACCATTAACTGGAGGGGTAGCGAAGTGGCTAAACGCGGCGGACTGTAAATCCGCTCCTTAGGGTTCGGCGGTTCGAATCCGTCCCCCTCCACCATTTAAATAGGGGCATAGTTCAACGGTAGAATAGAGGTCTCCAAAACCTTTGGTGTGGGTTCGATTCCTACTGCCCCTGCCAATAGTTTTATATTACTATGGCGATTGTGGCGAAGTGGTTAACGCACCGGATTGTGGTTCCGGCATTCGTGGGTTCGATTCCCATCAGTCGCCCCATTCATAGAATATAAAATAAAACAAAAACATAGTATTTATCATGGCGATTGTGGCGAAGTGGTTAACGCACCGGATTGTGGTTCCGGCATTCGTGGGTTCGATTCCCATCAGTCGCCCCATTAAAAACTAATGAAAACTTCATCAAATTATTGGGGTATAGCCAAGCGGTAAGGCAACGGATTTTGATTCCGTCATGCCCAGGTTCGAATCCTGGTACCCCAGCCATTTTGCGGAAGTAGTTCAGCGGTAGAACACCACCTTGCCAAGGTGGGGGTCGCGGGTTCGAACCCCGTCTTCCGCTCCAATATTATAATGGCGGCTTAGCCAAGTGGTAAGGCACGGGTCTGCAACACCCTTACCACCGGTTCGAATCCGGTAGCCGCCTCCAGTTTTTTATTAAGACATCGGTTTATCCGATATTTTTTTTATTATTTTACTTTGCCGGTGTGGCGGAATTGGCAGACGCGCACGACTCAAAATCGTGTTCCTTCTGGAGTGTCGGTTCGACCCCGACCACCGGTATCTTTAAGTTATTTTTAGTTACGATATGAAAAGTGATAGAGCTCATAAACCTTGATATGACAGGGTTTGTGAGCTTTTTTTATTTTTCTAGAATACGTTAGAAAACGATATGTTTTCGAATGGTTTTACACATTTTTTACACATGATTTTCAACCATATTTTCAAATACTGCTACGCTTAACTCCTCTTCTTCTATTCTTGTTTCCTTAAGGAGATGCGTATATCTTTCGTATGTTATGTTAACGTTACTATGACCGATGCGCTTGCTAATATACTCAATAGATCGCTTCTTATACAATAGAACGCTGACATGAGTATGGCGTAATCCATGAACAGTTATTGGTTCAATATCTAGTTCAATTAGAAGTTTTTTAAGTAGTTTATTTACAGCTGTATTGGTAATAACCTGATACTTAGATATTGGACTATAAAATACTAAATCATGAACATTCGTTCGAGTAGTTTCAAATAACCTTTCAAAGTGCTTCATTGTTACTTGATCTACCTTAACAATTCGTTCTGACTGATCATTTTTAAGTGGGCCAAATCCTCTCGGAGAATCCTTTTTATAGCCCCAGGATTTATTGATGTTGATTGTATTGTTATCAAAGTCAAAATCCCCTCTAGTAAGCCCTACAAGCTCTTCAAAGCGCATTCCAGTCGATAATCCTAAAAGTAATAGATAGTAGCCTAAACCTTCATCGAGCTTTTCTAAGAGGCTATTAAATAGTTTTGCACTTTCATCGAAGTCTAAGTGCTTTTCATCTGATTTTTTAGATGAGTTGCTCCATGTAGGTTTAGTATTTCTCGTAAAATCAATTGGGATAATTTGATCATCAACAGCATCTTTTACACATGCTTTAATATGGCGGTGTACCTTATCTACCGTTTCTTTAGCTTTGTTAATCCCAAGAGTATTTAAGAATTTTTGATAGTCGTCTCTTTTTATATTCTGTATTGGTGTATTAGGGAAATGTTCTTTCACAGCTTTTAGAGAATAAAGGTAATGTTTCAAAGTTACATTAGTAATTTTAGGTGCTCGATAAAGTTCAATCCACCTTTCAAAGTATTGATTAAATGGAATACTTCTTTGAACTAGATTAACACCTTTTGCTAATTGCGCTTCAATTTCAGCTGCTGCTAGTTGTGCTTCTTTTTTAGTACGAAAACCACCTTTTCTAATCGGTTTTGGTTTTCCATCAACAACGTAACTAATTGTATATTGATATGTTTTTCCTCTCTTTGTTATACTCGCCATTAAATTCACCCTCTTATATTTCTGAAGGGTGACCAGGAGAAATAACGGTCACCTTAATCATAGAATTAATTATATGAATTTGTACATAGTAAAAAATAGGAAATTATTATTAAAACTTACATGAGTTGATTCTTGTCAGAGAATATCTCAGAAAAATTATCGTGAAGAAATTCTGCCATTTTTAGAGCATTGAATGCCCATGTTTGACCTTTGCTTTTAGGATAATAGACGAATCCACCACATTCGATATCAAGTAGGTTTCTGAATTTAGCTGGGTAGAGAATATGTTCCTTTATCCATTCATGCTTTCTGTTAACCTGCTTTTCAAGATCTTTCATTGACCAATATGTTCCTAATAGTTGCTGTTGCAGCATCTCTTCTAAATCTGATTTTGAAATTATTAAGTAATCGGGGAGTGCTTGAAAATTATTTTTTTCTAAAAAATTATTCACGTTGATAACCTCCTATGTTGTGTTCTTATTCTGTAAGCCACATTAAAGCGACTACTATGGGTTAAGTTGATTATATATTGCTGAGTAATATTAAGTTTTAAAAATACAGCCATTATGAAAATGTAATATGCGGGGCTAAAACCTGATGTATAGCGGAATTTAGGTGGAAGTATTAAATATGCGTAGTAGATAGATAATAGCGGTATATTTTATAAAGGCGATGCTAAAGTTGTTACCTTTAGTGAATTTGACGGTTCTGATGTAATGATTACTGGGTTATGCTCCTACACCTTGTAATCCACCGCCCGTTTTGTAACCACCTTGTCCAGAATTTACACCAGCAAGTTAATAATTAGATGTAAGTAAATAAGAGTAGATAAAACTTAATGGAAATTGTTAAAAACGTATATAATTCAAATTGATTGGATGGACTTTAAAGTTAAGTGAATTGGCATACTTTATAAAACAATGAAATTGATTATGGTATTTATCAAATTTATGGAAACATCTAGTCTAGGGAGTGATGTACTATCTTATATCGGAAATGTAGATATGGGGTACACGATATATATTAAAGGGAATAAATGAGGGGGGAACACTTATGAGGAAACTTACCGAGTTCCAATCAAAGGTATATGAATTAGTAAAAAGAATGAAACAGATTTATGATTTGAAATCGGATGATAAAATTATCAGCGATAGAATTCAGAGAGGATCCAAATCTCCTATTAGTGATGCGTATGAGGAAGAATTCGCTAAATTCTTAAGTACTGTATTAGATAATAGATATTCATTTATTATTGATTTTCATTTATCTAAATATTGTAAAGAAGAAGGTAAGTACAAACAATTCTTTAAGCCAGATATTCTTGTGTTAGAAAAAGTAGACGAGGAAAAAAGTAGGGTGTGTGCCATTTTTGAATGCAAATGTGATATTTCTTATGCAGAAGATAATTGGGTAGAAAATATGCATAGCAGAATGAAATTCTTTAATGAATTTAACGTAAAGTTTAAACGCTACCTAGCTAAACAAAATCAAGAAACGGGTAAGTTAGAGTTAGTCAGAGATGAGAATTCTATACCTGAAAGAACAAGTCATATTTTGCTAGAATCGGTGGAGAATTTGAAAACATTAGGTATTGTACTATGTAAGGCAAATGACCATAATCGGTGGGGAAAGGTAACAGATACCTCTGAATATCCTAATGTGAAAGTTATGTATTTATCTAATCAGCATTTAAATAATCCCTCCGTAAACATAGATGATATCTTAGAATTAAATAAGGGGTTTTGGGATACTCAATTAAAGGATTACTTAGTAAAAGAAATGAAATTACTTCTTAAATAAGTGATAAATAATTAGGTAAGTTAACTATATGTATAATAATCTAGGCTTGGATAACGAATAACTAACTGAGGCTTTAGTTAATAGTGATTTTAAGCAATCGGGCGCTTTTGTAGAAGTTTGGGAGAATTATATTTAACAAGAATTTTGAACTACCCAGATCTTTTATTTGATAAAGAATCACAGCCTAAAATTAAAGATGAACGAGATAAATTACTACGATTTCCTTGTTCATCTTTTTATTTTTATTAGTTTAGTATATTTTTTTACTTACTATCGACTAAACCTAAGATGATATCAATTAATTTTAGGACTTCTTCTTGCTCCGCTAAAGATCTATCATGTAGTTTATCAACAATTTTTAATAATACTTCACTGTTTATTGATTTAGTTTCAGAAAATCGGAATAAATCTTCTAGTGGTACTTTAAGAGCCGTCGCTATATTACTTAAGCTCTCTACAGTAATATTTTTTTCTCCTCTTTCAACCTGTCCAATATATGTATTCGATAGAGAGGCTAAATGTGCTAATTCCTCTTGGCTCATTTTCTTTTCTTTTCTTAAAAATCGAATTCTTTCACCTATTACTTCTGAAATACCCATAGTAATCACCTCTAGGTTTAGTAAAGCCTAGAATAAATAACAAAAGAATAAACTATAGTTGTTTATTGTATTAAAATATTAACTATAGTATATTTAAATGTATGAAAAATATTCATTTGATAATTGTATGAGATCAAATGTGATTAAGATTGGGGAGATATTCTGATGACTAAAAAGAAATACGAGTATGATTTGGACAAACCGTTTTTTGGATTACCATTTAATGAAGTAGATAAGATGTTAAGAGGAACATGGGTTCATGATGAGGAGCTCACAAAAAAGTTAAATGAAATTTATCGTGTGATAGATGAACAAAAACAACAGGGCAAAAGATAAAGTTTAAATAAAAACTGGATTAGTGTTACCAAGATAGTGGTACAAGATGATATAGGGGGTGAGATTCATGAAATTTGAGTATTTTAATGATACTGGTAGAGAAATTGATATTCACCCTGCAACAAGAGAACATGGAACAGAATGTGATATGTCGCCAATTAAACACTTAGAAGTTCGAACATTTTACCTTCCAGATGGTACTTATCCTTGGGTGAAAATGTGGGATTATGGAGAAGGGAGAGGTCTAAGTATTTTGGTTTCTCCTCGTGAGGAAAATGAATAGATAAAAACTAGTAGATTTGAAGAACTAGCAATTCTTTTGAATCTACTTTTTTATTGGAGATCAATCTCAAAATAACTCTATTACCATATTTTTAGTATTGATAGTGATATTTCAACTGCTTACGTTTCCTCCAGACAAGCAAAGGAGGATAAATAAGTATGAAAAAAGAGAAAAAAGACTTCGTATTCCCGTACTCTAACAGGGGGGTAGAAAATACATTAGAAAACGGCTTGAGAGCTTGTGTAGACTGGGTTGAAGCCACCTTCAAAACAGTCGGAACGGAGCAACTTGTTACAGACCTTTTGCAGATGAATTTCGACAAGTTTTATCCAGATACAGGACGTTATGGGTATAGACGATCAATACGTTGCGGTAGTATTTCGGTTTACTTTGATGGTCAAGAAGATATGGGAATCCATTTAGAGATGAAAGGACGAGGTTGCAGAGAGTATGAAGGCTACAATTTATTGTCTTGGAAAGAGCTATTTGAAGTTTTTCTTCGTTATGAGGTATCTTTCTCGCGGTTAGACATTGCAGTAGATGATTTCAAAGGATTCTTCAAATTAAAAGAAATTCAGAAAAAAATCAAAGGACGAGAGCTTGTTTCTAAATTCAAGTTAGCAAATATCCAACAGTCCTATGAAACAAGAACTGGATTAGGACAGGGTTTAACGATTTATTATGGATCTTCAAAGTCGGATATTCAGATTCGGATGTATGATAAGTTAAGTGAACGTAGTAACAACAATTATAATGTTCCAAAGGATATTAACTTTTGGAATAGAACAGAAGTGCAACTACGTAATGAACGTGCACAAACTGTAGCAAAAATATTGGCAACAGAAGAAGATGGCGAAAGAACGATCGGGCAGACAGTATGTGGTATATTGAAGCATTATATTCGTTTTACGATTAAAGGCAAAGAGAAGAACCGTAGTCGTTGGAAAACAGCGCGGTTCTGGGATAAGTTCCTCAATGGTGTAGATGCACTTTCACTCTCTACGAATCCAGTAGAACCTCAAACTGTGGAAGAAAAAGAGATGTGGTTTATGAATCAAGCCGCCCCTACTTATGCATTAATCCTTGATGCATACGGTGGTGATCCAAAAAAAATGGCCCAACTTGCAAAGTATGGACGACAACGCTATAAGAAAGAACATATTGATATGATAAATCGATTTATAGAGAAAAACAAAGAAGGGTAGTTCTTATTGAGCTGCCCTTTAACTTTAGTTAAATTTCTTCTTTAAAAATTATGAGTATATATGGTCTACCACTGTAACTTAGTTCGGGAATCGTTTAGACTTGTTCAACAATCGGGCCATTTAATTGGTGCGACACGTTCCTGATTCAAATGAGATGTGGCTAACACAATCTCGGTAAAGGTCAGGCAATTTACGAATTAAATTGAAGGATATTATCAAGGAGTCGAATGATGAAGTAACGCTCTGAAAGGCTCCCCCTGCGTCGAATAGCACGCTGATTAGTAAGGAAAAGTGTGTTATAAGCTCGGCTAATAGGCGTGAGAATTTACCGTAACAGTTCGGCTGACGAAACCCTACTCGATGGAGTGGTGTAAATCATGGTGCTTGGGTTGAACAAATATGGTGAGAATGCAACCAATAGGACAGTAAACCTTATTGCTGACGAACCTCTGAATGTACGGGTCTAGACTGGCAATACATAGAAATGTGTATATCACTAAATGTGGGATTAGATATGGGTGAGTAAGAATCAACAATATAAAAATCCATCTTGTGTTACAGGCACATACAATGCTAACAGGTTCATAGGAGGCATCTAAGTTTGTTCCATAATAGATAATATTCAACGTGGTAAGCTGATGAAGCGGAGAGCTTACTTTCGATGAAACGTTGGAAAGGAAAATAATCGTGAGATTAGCGATTATATAACTTTCCTTTATATCAGTGAAAGTGGTGGCATAGTACCGTTGAAGGGTGTAATGAACGTGGAGGGATAGCCACTAGACTAATAAAAGATTCATTCACCATGCAAGGCAGTTCTTCAACGATTAATAAGGTTCTTGTGAGACTAATAGAGGTTCAGCTCCCAAAGGAGCCACCGACTTGTTAAAACGAAAGAAACTGAGGCACAACGAGTATTATGATATGCAATCTCATTTTGATTCTTTATATGCTCAAAGTGCTAATGGTCAAAATTTTTATGATTTACTCGATTTTATGCAATCTGATGAAAATATTCGATTAGCTTATTGCAATATTAAACGAAATACCGGCAGTAAAACGGCTGGTTATGATGGATTAACGATTGAAGATTTAAAGAAATTGTCTGTATCAGAAGTTGTATCGAAGATACAACAAATGTTTGAACACTATAGACTTCAAGCCGTTCGTCGGGTCTTTATTCCAAAGGCAAATGGAAAAACACGCCCTTTAGGAATTCCGACGATTTGGGACCGACTGTTCCAACAGTGTATTTTACAAGTGCTTGAGCCGATTTATGAAGCGAGGTTTTATAAGCATAGTTATGGTTTTAGACAAAAACGTAATACACACCATGCGAAAGCTAGGTTTGAAACGCTCATTAATCGGGCGTGCTTGTATCATTGCGTAGATGTTGATATCAAAGGATTTTTCGACAATGTGGACCATGCTAAATTATTAAAACAAATGTGGTCATTAGGCATTCGAGATAAAGCTTTGCTTTCTATTATTTCGCGTTTTCTAAAAGCTGAAATTCTTGGCGAAGGTTTCCCCAAAAAAGGTACACCACAAGGTGGTATTCTATCACTACTCTTATCTAACATTGTACTGAATGAACTTGATTGGTGGGTCAGTCATCAATGAGAAAGCTTTGAAACGCGAAAGCTATATAAAACTTATAGTGGCAGATATAATGCACTGAAACAATCGAATTTAAAACATTGCTATATTGTGAGGTACACAGACGACTTTAAGATTCTGTGCCGTACTCGATCTCAAGCCATTAAAGTGTTTTATGCCGTCAAAGATTTTCTTCAAACAAGGCTACACCTTGAAATTAGTGAAGAAAAATCAAAAGTAGTCAACTTAAAGAAAAACTCATCAGAGTTTTTAGGTTTTCGAATTAAAGCGCATCGAAAAAGGGCAAATAAAGAATTCTCTATGTTGCTCGCTCCCATATGACAAAGAAAGCACTCAAAAATGCACATATAAAAGCGAAACAAGCCATCAAAGCTATTCAAAAACATCAATCCGTGGAAAATGTCTGGCGTTTTAATACAGTAATAATGGGAATCCAAAATTATTATTCTGCAGCGTCACACATCACGGATGATTTAATTGAGCTGAACAGTCGTCTTCATAAAGCGTTATATAATCGTCTAAATAAAATAAGAAAAGAAGCAACGTTTCAGAACCTCACAAAATCCTTACAGAAAAGGTATAGGGGATATGAATGTAGGCTTTATAAAATAAAAGAAATGGTACTTGTACCAATTCATGCCCAACGCTGTAAGGTGAATCTAAATTTCTCTCAAACAATCTGTAATTATACTACCGCAGGTAGGAATAAGATTCATCAAAATTTGCGAGCCATTAATAAACAAACACTCGTTTACGTAATGAAACAATTTATTCCTAGCCGTTCCATTGAATATAACGATAATCGGATTAGTCGGTTTATTGCACAGTATGGAAAATGCGCTGTTACAGGAATCGAATTAGGACTAGACGATTGGCATTGTCATCATAAAACACCATATCATCTTACAAAAGATGATTCAAACGGGAATTTAATAATCGTGCATCAAGCTGTTCATCGCCTAATTCATATGAGTAATCGAGAGAAAATACAAGTGTTGTTAAACACACTCGAATTAAATAAAAAGCAACTTAAAAAGGTTAATGAATTGCGTGAGCAATGTCTGAACGAAGCTATCTGATTCTAAAATTGCATCTTGCACAAACATAAAAATATTGAATGAATTGGATTAGTTGGAATGCCGTATGAGGTGAAAGTCTCACGTACGGTGTGAAGTGGGGGAAAAGTTGGAGATAACGTCAAAGGCTTACCTATCACTATAATAAAAATTTTATGAAGGGTTACCCAAATACTTCATACATTGTGAAGCTCTCGCTTGGTTGTAAAGACTCTTATTTTACCAAATGTAAATATTGAAGATATAACTGATTCAAAAGTAAGCCCGTAATCAAAGAACGCATATAAATAACCTGGCATCTTCGATACGGTAGTACAAATCTTCGGTATTATTTTTCAACAATAGCTATCTTCCTTGAGTGAGTATAAAGGTATGTATCCATTAAAGGTTCCAAATGAGGAAATAAATTTTTGGAACGTTAGTTGTAAAACCAACATTTAATTAGTTAAAAATCTAAACTTGAAAAGAGAGAAGGTAGTACGTAATCTTCTCTCTTTTTGTAAAAATATGATTTTATTATCTACCAAATATTTTTCTACCTAAGGTTACTAAACCACCAACGGCAGCAGCGCCTAAAACAACAGGAGCAGCAGCAACAGCAGCAGCACCAACGGCAGCAGCTCCAGCAATTGCAGCCCCGCCTACAGCTGTACCAGCAACAGCCGTTGCAGCTCCAGTAACGGCCGTACCGACAGCTGTACTTGCAGCTGCAGTTGCAAGTCCTGTTGCCGCACTTGCAACTCCTACTCCAACAGTAGATCCAGCTATCGCGCTTGTAACAGCTGTTGTACCTGCAGTAACAGCTCCAGTAAGTGTCCCAACTCCAGCTATAACTGTACTACCAACCGCCGTACTTGCAACAGCTCCAGTAACAGCAGTACCGATAGTTGTGCTTGCAGCAGCTCCGATTACATAACTTGATGCTGTAGCAATGGCTGTATCACGCACAATATCTACGCCAGCTTCTCCTAAATCTTTGTCACCAGAAAAAATTTCAACAATATTACTACCTATACTGAAGCCAGCACCAAAAGTAGCTCCTGATTTTGCGGCAGTAATACCAGCTTGGTTTAACGAATATAGTTTAGCTGTTAAATTAGCATTGGATGTTCTTAGGATTTGGCTTTCTAATTTCATAATATCAGCTAGACGAGAACTTTGTTTCAAGCTAACATCAGATTCAATTACCTGTAGTCCTGCAGATTTAGCACGTTCAATTAACTGTGTATTTCCTTTGTCTACAACGATTGTCTGTCCTGAATACTTACTAAAATCAATATAAGTATTTTGATAGCCAGCTTTAGCTTGTCCAAAAATCTGCTTACCGTCAGAATTAATGATTAAGAAATCAGCAACCCCATTATTAGCAAGGACTGAAGTTGGTGTACCAGAAACAGTTGCTTTGGCAGCATGTAATTCTTCAAAAACAAATCCTTTGAAACCATTCGCACCACCACGCATAGTATTATAAGTTGATAGGTTATTACTTAAAGTATTAAACACACCAGCGTTTCTAAAAGCTGATGCAGTGGCAACAGGTATTGAAGCCCCTCTTGATATAGCTTCTAAAGAATCGTCTATATTTTCAATAAAATTGTCTAGTGTCCATTGATTGATTGTCATAGTGTGTTTAATTTCTTCGGGATCAAGTCCTGTAACTTTACATAGAGTAGAAACTTTATTAACCAGTATTAGGTTTTCTTTTGCACAATCCTCTGAACAATAAATGTGATTTTCAAAATAAGTAGGTGAAGTAACAAATGAACTACAATTATTACAGATAACAGGCGAGTTTGATAGTGAAAAAGGCATACTAGGATTGAAACCTACTGTTTTTAAAATTGAAATATAATTTGTACTAGGTGATAGAATAGATGTTCTTTCCATCGAGAAATTAATATCTGTTTCTAAAAAACCACTTGATATTGAAAAAGGTATTGAAGGATCAAATTTTGTGTTTTGTAAAATAGATATTGACATAATAACCCTCCTAAAAAAATAGTATGAAAGTAGCATAGGTTTTGGTAAAATTCATTATATCAATTCATTGAAAGTAGGTATAGTAATGTATATAAAAAATATTTTCAACCTTAACGAGTCAGCATCACAAGGAGCGGTTATTCACAATCAGTTACATATTAGTGAATTTTATGATGCCAATTCGGATATATTTGAAACTTACTATACTTGGCCAACATTTTCTTCAGCAATAGAAGTAATTGGGGACTTGGAAGCAGTAGATACGATAATTAACTACGAATCTTTAGGGATAAATGATTCTAGTGAATTTGAAAGAGGATTATTAAATGTACTAGATAAAGTATACTCTGATTCAAATGGACAATTTTTTCTTTACAATCCTTTAGTCATAAATACACCAGATTATGAAGACAATGAGAATTATTGTTGGTTATTTTATGATAAAAATAAAGAAAAACTAACATATGTTGAAAATGATGTAATAGACGATGCTAAACATTTAATTATTTTACCAAGCACTAATGGTGTTCAAATCGTATGTACAGATTGGGAATTTGAAGAAGATAAAGTATTATTTTATCAAGATTTCTTTGAGCTAATTAATGGAAATTTACAAGAGGCTTCGAATGATTGGAGTATTTTTTTCCAACACGCACAAAAAGCATTGCAATTAAGCGGTTTATATCCTATAGATGTTAAATATAATGAACAGTTTTTATTGGTTTATGCTATACACGATACAGTATTAAGACAAAATAGAAATCAAGATGCTGATTATGAGAATATCGATTGTTTAGGTCAACTATTTATATTTAATCAAAATGTTTTAAGTCCGTTGACTTGTATTAATGAATATGTTCGGTCTGTTCGTCAACACTACTTACAAGAAAACGGTGAAGATGAAGATAATTTTGATTTGTATTTAAATTATGGTGTTACAACTAATCGTTATATTATTTTAGATAAATATATTCTTATGTATATACCTAAAAATATTGAATTAGATAATCAATGGGAATTTCAATATAATCATGAACTATTACTAGTAGATATACAGAAAAATGAAATTATTGATATATTGATATTACCTGATGCATTTGAATACATAGGCGTTTATCAATGCAATAATAGTGTATTTGTATTAGCAGATGATTTTGTAGTAGAAATAGCATTTTAATTACCCTACAATATCAAAAAAATATAATTAATACTTCCTTAAAGGGGCGTAATTGAGGACACCATAGATGATGTGATGTGTTATTGACTGTATGTATAGACTTCCAAGTATAATTTTAAGAGCACTATTGGCCGTATTTTCGGTCAATAGTGTTCTTTTTAGAAGGCTGTTTTCGTAAAGTTCGTTGTTTTTTATATGCAATAATAATGATGGGAAATTTTTTATTATAACCATATAATGTATAAATAAGGCGATATTATGAAAAAAATTAGATACTTATTGCCCTTTTTGGAATAGTAACAATCTTTTTAGTAGGTTGTCTAACGTAACTAAAGAACAATATAAATATCATAAAATTTTACCATTTGAAGGTGGATATGAGTCTACTCACCATACCTTTATTAACTCGAAAGATGTCTCTACTTACTATCCTAAATGGAATATGCTTTATCAGGAAATAATGGATTGTGCCATGCAATAAATAATATACATAATATATCTCCAAATACCAATTTGAAGACTCAAAAACCCTTTATTCAACAATCGGGTGCGATTATGGAATAAGTACATCTGTCCCTATTAATTAAATCGGTAGCCAAGAAATATATAAAGCCTAATTTCTCCATCATAATACCAAGAAGTTAGGTTTATATATTTAATGATTATTATTTCTTAATACATCTAGAAATACCTTTGCAGCTTTTGATGGAATCTCTCCTTTTTCGATTACTCCACCTCACATGATTTATATGTTTCTTCTTTTAATTTCACGAATCAAAGTACTTTTTGATATACCAGTTAGCGTGGCAACCTGATTATATGAATTGTTACTTAGTAATTGTATTGATCCATTTGTTTCTTTGTGTATTTATGTGGTCTACCTTCTTTGAAATTTGGTTGTTGTTTTGCAATTGCTTTACCTTCCTGAGTGCGTTCTACAATCATGTCACGTTCAAATTCAGCAAATGCAAAAAAGATGTTACGAACCAATTTAGAAGCTGGGGTATTATCAAGTAGCCCCATGTTTAAGATATGTACAGCAATACCGCGATCAATCAATTCTTTTACAAGTTCACTTCCTTTAAGTTTTGATAATTTCCGTTAACTCTTTATAATGGATGCCCCTAGCATCACAATAGCGATTTGTTAAAATCATTTCTAGCCTAGTAATTTCCAGTATAGTACAATTGAATTAATAATAACGATATTAAGAAGAGTGTTGTGGTTGATATTAACTAACTTTGTTTTTTAAAAGATAAGTAGGCATTGTAAAGTTGGCGCAGTCCAAGTATTTTTCTAGAATCTGTAGCATTTAAAGGAAGTGCAAAGTTGACTGAAATAAAGCAACAGTTTGACCAAATTATTAAGGAATATCATGATAGTACAGAAGAGAAATTAAGATTTAATCAAAGTTATTTACAAAGGTTAGAGACATTATCTCAAAAGGCCTTTGATGAGGGTAACTTTTATATATCGGCAGAATGTTTAAAGCAAGCAGCAAATATTACTTATGAAAGTAGTCAATTTATAGACGAACAAAAAAGAATGATTGCGGCAAATAAATACGACAAAGCTTCTAAAAGATTTCATTCTATAAATCATTATAAAGAAGCTGCAGAATGTATCGAAGAAGCAGCCCGTATATATATTGAACAAAGAAAATTAAGAGAGGCTATTAAATGTTATGGACTAGCTAAGAATTATTACGGAGACAATGGGGATTATGATAAGTGTGGCGAGGCTTATTTAAAAGAAATGGAGTGTAAAAGGAAGCATTATTGGAATGTTTTTATAAAGAATAAAAAATTCTCAGAGAAATTTAGCTATTTCTTTAGATGCTTAAAATATGAGTCATTTAAGTGGATAACAGGATATGGGGAAAAATTGAAAAATTTATTTATTTCTAGTTTAATAATTAATTTGATTTTTATAATCTATTATTATTTTTCTAATGACGTTACTATCATTGGCGGAGATAATAACAATCCATTTTTTATAACAAAAGAAGAGAGCAAAATAGAATATTTATATAGTTGTATTTTATTTAGCTTATCATTGTTTAGTGGATTTAGTACAACCCCCTATTTATTGGAAAGTAATAACTGGATATCTGTAGTAGAAGTAATAAGCGGTAATTTAATTTTAGCTTTATTTATTGCTGTAGTATTACGAAAAGTAAGTAGGAGGTAAAAATGTCAGTTGATCATATTGAGCGAATTGTACACATGTTCTCAAAGAAAGAATTAGAAGACCTAAAAAAAGAATTAGAATTAACCAGAGCTGAAGAACAGGATGTCGTAGATAATTTAAAAACAAGGAATATTCGATTAGGTGCAGAATTATTGCTTAAGTATAAACATATATTTAAACCAAGTAGTTCTCATATTTATACTTATGAAGAAATTAATTTCGATTCAATAAATGAATTTACAATTGATGATTGGACAATTATTGAAAAAGAAGAGGTTAACAATAAATATTATATTTTTGTTGAAAAAGATACCTCTTCAAAGAAAATTAATGCTGGATGGACATATACTACAGTAGATGTTAAACAAGTCGGAATAATTGTAATTCATAAGGATCTAAATGTATTAGAAATTAGATCTAATTTGACTGTTCAAAAACAATTAGAAAGAAAAATTAACACTTATTTTTTAAATCTAGAATCATTAGTTATAGATAGAGGCTATTATACAGCTATTTTAGAAGAACTAAATGCTAAAGAATTTTCTATCGTTTGGGGTACTGAAGGGGTAAGTGTTAAAAAAGCTCAGATAGAAGGCGAATTTATTAGTGTCAAAAATGGTGCAGTAATACATGTAAAAGACGATAACGGGGATATTATTGCTGTAGATTTAGGTACGGAAGGTACACCTGAATCTGTTTGGTCTACTTTACAAGATACAGATACAAAAATTTTGTTATCTTCAAAAGGGAATATAAGGGTAGCAAAATTAGTATCTGAAGTAGAAATGAATAAAATAGTGTTGAATATAGTATCGGCTTTAAAAGGTTTACAAGTAACTAAGAATGAAATTTTAGATTTTGGAGATACTCAAACCTTAGAGGCTGTATTTATTGAATTTTGCATGGGCGCTAATAAACATATTTTAAAACGTTTTTCTAAAAGATATTTTGCATTTAGATGCTTATTGTCAAATGAAGATGCTGGCAAATTATTAAGTTATTTATTAGATGAAGGATTTATAAAGGTGGATTATGAAATCCTTTGTGAGCATGATCATCATATAAACACGTTTGATGAACTATCTTTAAATGAGGGTGACGTTGAATGTACAATGTGTACTGCTTTAGAAATGTCATCTGAAATAGAAAATAATCAGATAAAAAAAGTGTATAAACTAAGTGGAGCAGGTAAAAGATTGTTAGAAGCTAATCGGGTCTCTTTAGAAGAGGGCACACCTTTAAATGTTGGAATGAGCAATGTAGAGTTTAATGATGAACCTGTTGAATTAGATGACTTTCATTTAAGGGAATTGGAAATTATTGAAATTAAAGAGAAGCTTTTAGAAGAAGCACTTGAAATAAATGACAGACATGAAATTGAAAAAATAGTTAAAGAGCTTAGTATGTTCAAACATCCTAAAGCAAGTGAAGTAATTAGTAAAATTAGTTCTAGAGTATAGATTGAAAGGAGAGAAGTGAGATGTATTTTGTACAGTTAAGAAATATAGAAGGATATGATAAGTCTGTGGTTTACAAATTAGATTCTATATTAAAAAACTTACATTCTTCAGCTCAATTCTTTACTCCAAACTATATTCAAAGGCATTTAGGATTAAGTTTAGATGACTCATTTGACATATTATTTAAGGCAAGGGATATAGGTATTATAAATACTCAGAAAGTAATAAAGTGTCAGTGTTGCGGTCAAACTTTTCGTAAAGAGGTAAATGAATGTACGAAATGTATGTCTCACCAATTAAAAAAAGGCTATTATTTCTCAACGGATGTGTATAGGGGAAGTTATTAAAGGTCAATAAAGTATGTTAACAGATGAACAAGAATTTATTAGATTCTATTTTAGAAAAGTAATAATTGTTGTCCACTTAAGTACAAACTTGAGTGGACTTTTTATTTATTGGTGCTAATTTTAAAACTACATAAAAGAAGTGATAAAATTTTTTTCGATTCGACCGAAAAACGCCGAAAACCTATATATTAAATAGTAGTGGGGTAATTTCATAATTAAGCCTCCTGCATCTCAAAAAGCTTATATTTAGGCAATTAGCTACTACACCCCCACAGAAGGTCTCAAATTTATCTAATTTGAAAAAGTATAGAATTATATAGCTGAACATCATTTTATGGTATTTATGTGTCAGATATGAACCTTAGAAATCTATGTAGTGGGAATTTTTATACAAATGATATTATAAATAGTTCTAGGTGGTTTCTAAAGGCTTTTATATTGTATTTATAATGAGCAGTCTTAAAATAAAAGCAATGCATTTTTTTCATCTGTGGACAGAGCACTGCAGCAAAAATGAATAGCTTTTATGAACGGTTCAAGAAAATCAATTGATTACATAATAGTGATGTAAGAATCTATAGCAGTCATAAAAATATTCGTGATAAAAGGGCATTGTTTGAAGTATACAGTAGCTCTAAGAGATTAGAATGAGTACATTTTAATCTAGTAGCCGAAGGCGTATTTAGATTGTCGTTTTAATGAGCATTTACAAATATATAGTATGTGAGCTTTCTGTTAGACATAGGGGTGGGCACCAAAAGATTGAATATATCATTAAGAATAATATTACTTATACCTTGGAAAATACGAAAAAAGCTCTTCTATATGGGAATCAAGTTAGGAGTATAGTATTATTTTTCTCATTACACTAAAACCAATACCAATCCTCGTTTAATATTAGTCAGTCTCTTTCCAAATTTCTTGGCTTCAATTAATTCCCAAACTGAATTTGATGTACTTATCAATGCTATTGATTTTTAAAATTATCTCCTTCACCTTCTAAAAGATCTCAATTCACATAATAAATAGTTAGATACAAAAAAACAGGTGAGAATAATCACCTGTTTACCTAAATGAATTATTTTACACAAATTTTACACAATCTTTCTTGAAAGCCTATAATACAAAGGGTTTGACCGTTATTTCGACCCCGACCACCGGTATCATTAAGTGTATTTTGGTTAATATAGGAAGTTTTCGAAGGTCCATAAACGTTGATATATCAACGTTTATGGACCTTTTCCGTTTTTTAAATACGATAGAAAATGATACGAATCGAATTCATTTTACACTAGCTGTAAGCCAAATGGGGTTTTATTAAATGGGGATGAAATATGTATAGCTTTTTAACGGCATTATCAATAGAGGATAATAGATGGATTAGATGTGGGGCGAATTTAACCAGATGAGCAAATCATTCGTGAACAAATCAACCTTTAATCCACAAGGAAATGCAACTAGAACAGAAGCAGCAACGGCGATCCAAAATTTAATAAATAATAATAAATAAAAATGCAACTTTATGGTGTTACCCATGAAGTTGCATTTTTAATTAAAGGCAAACAAGTAGTTGGGTTATTTCATATTTCTTTTCCTAAGTTTTTCTTTATGGAATAAATAGTTAAGAAAGAACTATTTTTATAATATATTCCAAATTTCCCATAATAACTATCATATAATATACCGATATAAATGAAAGTTCAGTAATATATTAAATTTGTAATTTTTGATTGGAAACAACGAAGGTTAAGGAAGAAGAGTTTGAACTTTATGTAAGTTCGAGACTAAGTGAAGTTAGTACATGGGGTTGGGAACAGAACCAAATCATCCAGTTTTTGAAGATGTAATACCAGCTTCAGCAGCATTCCACTTAATCTATTATCCCAATTTAGATACAAATATTAATTATTTTCAAAATAAAATAGTAGGAAAGTTATTGCTAGCAAACTATCAAAATAGAGGTAATCGGTACATATATAATCTCCAACATATTAAAAGATGCCAATTAAATAAGAATGGATTGTACATTCAGGTGGAGTGGTCATAAGTTAACAACTAAAGGGGGTGGTGGTTAGGAAGGATATGGGAAATTTATAAACAGATAAGAACAAAGGAGGGAAAATAATATTACAGAACCATTTATAGGTGAGATTAGACCTTTTGCAAGAAAATTTGCACCAAAAGAAGGGCACTTATTTAGGGTTGAATTTTATTATTGCGTTACAAGGTATTTTTCCTGCACGAGATTAAGCTGATATGTAAAAAAGGGAAACTAGTAACCTATAAAAATTTTAACTAAGGTAGGAATTAATGATGAGGAAAATTGAATATAAAAAGGATTGTTGGCGAAGGAAGAGATTTGGCTTAAAAAAATTACAACAGATAACACGTGTATTTATCGCTTTTATCATGATATTTATCCCACTAATTTCAGCAATTCCAGTAAAGACTTTTGCGGTAACAGAAGGAACTGCTAATGGCACTTATGATTTTGGTGGGTTAGGTGCAAACGATAGTGCTAGCCCAGGTTTCGCAATACTTGGTGACAAGTTTCATATTAGTAATACATTTGGTCAGGATGGTACTAGGATATATATTGATCCTGATCAACAAGATTCTACTTATGATGATCAAATTCAAAAGAATGGTGATGGAACCAGTTCATTTGTAATAAAAGCAGAGGGTGGAAATACTTGCAAAACCTTTACATTTAAGGATTTAGGCATTAGTGGTTACAAAGGTGACGAATCTATAGAGGATTTTAAATTAGATGTAATAGACAAGGATGGCAATGAAATTAATGTTGTGAATGTTGTAGATGAAAATTACCCTTTAACTACTACCCCTCAACAAATAAGTAATCTTTTTGGGGTAACAATTAATTACCCGGATGTTGCTGAAATACACATAACATTACGACCAGTTAATAATTGGCATAACACTTACCTTAACTTTGACAACATCACAATTGCCGATGTTAGCACTGGAAACAAACCACCAACAGACATTACCCTTTCAAATAGTTCGTTGCTAGAAAACGCTCCTTCCGAAACAACGATTGGAACGTTGAGTGCAACAGACCCTGATGTGGGAGATACCCAAACGTATTCTTTTGTTTCAGGAGACACTGATAACTTCTTGATTGATGGAAATCAACTAAAAACAAAAGGAGTCTTTGATTATGAAACAAAGGACAGTTATTCCATAAAAATAAGAGTAACAGACTCAGGTGGTGCGACCTATGAGAAGGCGTTTTCAATTTCAGTTTCCGATGCAAATGATGCTCCAACAGCCCTTGCCCTGTCATCACACACAGTTTCAGAAAACGTTTCACCTGGTACAAAGGTTGGAATGTTAAGTGCAACAGACCAAGATGCAGGGGACACGCATACGTATTCTTTAGTTTCTGGAGACGTAGATAACTTCTCAATAGTAGGAAATGAATTAAGAACGACTGGTGTCTTTGATTTCGAATCGAAGAACAGTTATTCGATTATTGTGAAAGCAACTGACACTGCTGGATTAACCAAGGATCAGACTTTTACAATTTCAGTCACCAATGTGAATGAAGCTCCAATAAACATATCGCTTGCTAATAGTTCAGTTGCAGAAAACCAAGCTTCAGGAACAGCTGTTGGACCGTTAACTACAACGGACCCAGATGCGGGTGACACTCACACGTATTCTTTAGTTTCTGGTGATATAGGGAATTTTACAATATCAGGAAATGTATTAAAGACAAATGGCGTATTTGATTTTGAAACAAAAAATAGTTATTCAGTCAAGGTAAGATCAACAGACTCTGGAGGACTTTACGTTGAGAAAGATTTTACAGTTTCTGTTACGAATGTAAATGAATCTCCTATACTGAATAATACAAATGTTACCTTTAACGATACCGATGAAGACACAGCGTCATCGCAAGTTACAGTTTCTAGTTTTCTAGATTCCACTGATTCTGATAGCGGATTATCACAGGGAATCGCAGTAACTAGTATTTCAGGTAATGGGACATGGCAATACCTTGATTCTATATGGAAACCATTTCCTTCTGTCAGTAACAATAATGCGCTTTTATTAAGGGATACAGACATTTTTAAATATATTCCTGATGGGCAAAATGGTGAAATACCTATGCTCAAATTTCGTGCATGGGATCAAACTATTGGAGTTCCATTTAGTTTAGTAGATACGTCAAGTAATGGAGGTTCAACTGCATTTTCTACTAATGAAGGTACTGCTAGTCTCACTGTTTCGGACGTAAATGATGCACCAATCTTAACTTCAGGACCTTATACATTTAGTGCTATAGCTAAGAATGCTGCAAGCACAGGTGTTACCGTAAATGATATAGCACAGATGTCAGATTTTGATAACGGTGCAATCTCAGGATTAGCAATTAACAAAGTGATTGGAAATGGAACATGGGAATATTCACTAGATGGTTCGACATGGCAAGCATTTGGAACAGTATCTGATTCAAGTGCCCTTTTACTTCGAGCAACAGATCAAGTCCGTTACAAATCTATCAATCTAGGTGAAACAGCAAGTTTTACATTCAGTGGATGGGATCAAACGTCAGGTACACAAGGAACAAAAGTTGATACAACTACTAATGGGACAACAACTGCTTTTTCATCGAATACGCAAACAGCCTCAATCGAAGTTACGAAAAGTAGTGAAGCAAATATTTTAACATTTAGTATTCCAGAGGAGCTTAAGCCAGCAACGATTGATAATGGAACCATAGTTGTATTTGTAGCTGGCAGTCAAAATGTAACCAATCTAACCCCAACTTTTACAGTGTCAGATGATGTCCAATCTGTAAAGGTGGGAGCAATGGATCAAGTGAGCGGAACAACAGCAAATGACTTTAGTAATCCAGTAACGTATGTTGTAACAGCAGAAGATGGAACGACGAAAAATTGGATAGTAACTGTAATTCAAGCACCAAGTGATCTATCACTGACTAATAACACGGTAGGGGAAGAGTTGCCTGTAGGAACTGAGGTAGGTATCTTAAATGCAGTTGCTCAAGCTGGTGATACCTTAACTTATAGTATTCAATCAGGGGACAACACAGTGTTTGAAATAGATAATAACCGTCTAATCACAAAAACTGAGCTGGACTATAATACAAAGAACCAATACACGCTAACCATTCGTGTAACCAATCAACATGGAGCGTATTTGGATAAAGACTTTACGATTCATGTATTGGATAAGACACCGCCTACAGCTGATGTAACGATGATATCCAATAATGAGCAAGATACAAAAAAGGCCAAAGTTGGAGATACCATTACACTGGATATCGTAGCGAATGAGGATATTGAAGCACCAACTGTTTTGATTGCTGGAAAAGCTGCAACTGTAACGAAAAAAGCAGATGCAAAAAACTGGCAGGCAACTTATATCATGCAGACTGGAGATACAGAAGGAGTCATACCGTTTACATTAGACTTCAAAGATATAAGTAATAACCAAGCTGCACAAGTTACAGCGGTAACAAGTGGAACTTTCGTTACCTTTGACAAAACGGAACCAACAGCTTCACCAGTTACAATTAAGTCAAGCAACACGGATTCAACAAAAGCAAAAATTGGCGATACGATTACACTACAATTTGAAACAAGTGAAAATATTCAAACACCGATTGTTATGATTGCAGGAAAAGTCGCAACTGTGACGCAAAAGGCTGATGCAAAAACATGGGAAGCAACCTATACGATGGCAAATGGAGACCCAGACGGAAATGTAGCATTTACACTAAATTTCAAGGATATCATCGGAAATGAAGCAACAGAAGTAACTGCCACAACCAATGCAAGTGCAGTAGTATTTGATGGAACAAAGCCAACAGCAACAACCGTCTCGATGAATTCAAGTAATGCAAATCCAGCTAACGCAAAAATCGGGGATACGATAACGCTATCCATTACAACAAATGAGGATGTGCAACAACCAGTTGTGACGATTGCAGGAAAATCGGTAACAACCACACAAAAAGGCAATTCAAAAACGTGGGAATCGACATACACAATGCAGTCCGGTGATTTAGAAGGAGAAGTTGCATTTACAATCGACTTTAAAGATAACGTAGGAAATGATGGCGACCAGGTTACAGCGGTCACAACAGGAACAGCGGTGATTTTTGACGAAACCCCACCAACCGCAACAACCGTCACGATGAATTCAAGCAATACGACCGATCCGACAAAAGTCAAAGTCGGCGATACAGTTACGTTAAATATTGTGGCGAATGAGCATATTGTAGCACCAACTGTTACGATTGCAGGAAAACCAGCAACCGTGATGCAACTGACTGATGCCAGAACATGGTTAGCATCGTATGTGATACAAAACAGAGACTCAGAAGGTGCAGTACCGTTCACACTAGACTTCGAAGATTTAGCTGGAAATGCATCTCCACAAGTGACAGCCATAACAACAGGAACAGCCGTGACAGTTGATAAAACCGCTCCAACCATTACGATTGATGGTGTAGAAAATAATAAAACGTATCAACAAGTAACGCCAATCATTACATCAAACGATGCACAAGCTATTATGACTACGACACTCGAGCGAAACGGGACACAGGTTCCATTCACTACTGGTTCCGTCATTTCGCAAGCAGGAAATTATACGTTAATCGTGAAAGTAGCCGATTTGGCTGGAAACGAAACAACAGAAATAGTCAGCTTTAGTATTTATGTGCCAAGCCCACCTGCAGGGCCAATTGTGACACCACCAAGCCCACCGGAACAACCAATCGAAACACCGCCACTTATCGAAAATCCAAATACGAATCTAGTACCAGTACTAACAAATGGTAAATTAGTATTATCTCAAAACGGGCAACCCGTTCCGATTGTAGTAACCGAAACAATAGGGGGTACACTCATTGTTCAAACAGGGGAGCAAAGTAAAGGGTCCACTAGCCCGATTAATGAAACGGGCGAAGTAAATTTCCCAAATACGATTCGTAGAATTTTTATAATTGAAAATGAAGAGCCATTCCGCTATTTAGAGACGACAACAAATGTCAATCCGCAGAAAGAATGGAACATTAAAATGTCAATGCCGGTCAACACAGTATCGATAAACCCTGAAAACGTTGTCGTCAAAGATGCGAAAGGAAATGTTGTTGAAATCGAATTACAGGTAAGTGAAGACGGCAAGACAATCAAAATCATGCCAAAGCTCCATTACCAAAAGGGCGAAATTTACTATGTAACCATTAACGGTTTACAATCAGAAAAAGGCGAAGAGCTAAAAGAACCGATTCGAAAAGTATTTATCATTACACAGTGAGACATGATCCAGGTTAATGAAACGACACTGGCTAGATACAACAGAAGTGATAGAAGAAATCAAAAAGTACGCACTGGTTAGTTTCGGAAGGGAGTTTCAACCGAAGAAACTATCAAAAATTTAAAAAATGAACTGACCTAGTCATTTGAGAAACATATAAAAACACCCTTTAGGCTGCTTGGTAACTATATTCTACGGGCGCTAAGTAGCCTATTTTTCTTGTATTCTTTCTATAGAAACTCATATAGTTTGTACATGTATACTCGTCTTTTCATTTGTTAATGAATGAATGTTTTACACGTGCGAATTCTTCTGTTTTCAAATTCGAATGAAAAGATTCAATAACCGCATTCTCCCGACTGTTGCCTCGTCTAGACATGCTTGCGCGACATGCTATTATTCTTCTTTGTTATCGATTCAATTATTGATATCACCCCAATTTGACCTCAGCTCTTTATGTAAAATAGCTAGCTACTTAAAACATATCTCTTCTAATGAGTGTTAGGAGAAGGAAAAAATTTAGAATCTGCAATTTCTTGACGCTTCCTCGGCATTCGATTTATTTCAATAATAATTTCAACAATTTTTCCACACTTGCTATAAATGCCTTAATGCAACTTATAAAGCTAAAATATACTATTTTATTACCATTTGGTGGAAGGTGGTGAAGTTATAGCATGAAAAAATAATAGAGGTAGAAATGCTGGTAACAAAGAAGGTGTAAAGACTCAAAGAATAAAATAATTAAGAAAAGATTTTAGGTCGTTACGCAAGAGAGGTTTGTATAGTTATCACTGTCTAACATTGGATTGAGGAAATAATCAAGTTTCCTTTTATAACATGCTTACAAAATATGAAAAATAGGAGTATTTTAAGTTGATACTACGTACTCTAACCGAAGCTGAATTGGCATTTGAAACTTATTTTACGTATGGAAGTAAATATAACGGCACATTCACCCAAATTACAGGATCTAGAAATCCAAGCATATCAACTAGTTTACAACGAATGGGAATGCAACTTCAATTTTTAGGAGCGTTGTATCCAAGAACAACCGATGCTAATCGAAAACAAAGAGTTATTAAAGAAATAAACTTAATCCTTAGTATCTTGAATATCAGTGGTTTGCTTAACAAAAGTAAACTAACTTACGGGAATGTCTTTGGGGACCCAGGTTATGGGATGATCTTGTTAGGTTTTGCATTAATAAAAAAAAGTTCTACTTATAATGCTTTAAATCTTACTTCGAAAGGTATTGTAGACACTAACGCAAAGAATTTCTTTGATTACCTTGGTGCACATTTATTTCAGTTCTGCATTAAAGAAGTGAATACTGATACAGCGCCGTATAAATATGGTGGTTTATATGCGGTGCCTAAGTTTGCGTTAAATTCACCGGCATTGGTTGCAGGTGCATTAGGTGTTTACTCAGACTTAGTTAGTAAGTCGTCACCACATCGAAGTGCAATTGTAACCTTTTCTAATACAGTAGTAGGGAGATACGGCTATTCAAATAATTCACGGACCTTTATTCCGATTGGCGGTAAAAATACCGTTAGAAAGCCATTCGGTTCGTCAGGATATAATGCCTACACAGGGATGGGATTAGCGTTGGCTGCACATGGTCACACTGGGACAAGAGATTTGAAAAAACCATCAAATGGCGGGAATTATTTGACTCAAGCCAAACAAATCGCTGCATACTATACTTCCGTTTTGAATTCTGGTCAAGCTCATCAACTTCACGAGCCTTTTGATTTTGCCGGAGCCGCATCAACTATAACAAGTATTAATACTGTAAAAGCTAGATTGGTAGCTGAAAACACGGGAACTTCGCCGAGTCTGGTCACAAGTGATGCATCAGTTAGTTCAGCAACAGAATTACTAAATCATAAACAACCTAGTGCGTATCTTTACAATCTAACATGGTTAGGTGACACCACTTTCTTAGCAGCGTTGGATAAACGAGTTGTTGCATCGGGTGAAGCGAAAAGTTTAGTGGGAGTTTCTGCGATGAGAGCGTGTATGAATGTAATGACTCCTGCTGAAAAAAATACGGCAGCCGCGAACCGGATTCTTTCAGGTTTTGCAGGATTGCTTGAACGAGGTATTACCACTATTACTGACGGAAAATAAAGTTTTATTTAGCTCCCAAGTTTTTTACGAAGACTTGGGTTTTTGCGTTAAGGTGACACGGTTTATATGAAATCTAATGGTGAAGCTACAAAAGACTACACGGCAGGCATGACTTATTTTAAAGCTATGAAGGGTTGATTATTTAGCTTATTATTAATGTGTGGAACTATTTTCTTTTCCCTTTTATAAAGCTATCGAATGAGGCATAAATCATTAATAAGGTAGTTAAATAATCTTTGCTACATAAACAAGAGATACCCGAAAGAAATTGTATATTCAACGCAAAGGTTTTGCGGACCCCATGCAGTAAGTCTGCGCTTTAGTTGCCAGAAAAAAGTGTAAAGTTAGTGGTAGAAAAGTTAACTTTACGAGAGGGGTTCTAGTATGTTTAACAAGCAATTTGCACCTTATGTAAAAAAAGAAGCACTGTTATATATCTGGGGATTCGTAGGGAGTTTGTTCCGTTTTCTAATACCGCTGTCTGTTCCTCTTATTCTAAAATTTATTTTTGACGACGTACTTCAAGGGAGCATTTACACGAATGCGGAAAAAGTTGAAAAGCTATTTTTTATAGCAATTTGTATGGTCATCATTTTTTTATTTATACGCTATCCTATGGAATACGTTCGACAATACTGTATCCATACTGCGAATAACAATATTCTAAAAAAGCTTCGTCAGGATATCTTTGATAAAATTCACTCTCTAGATGCGAAATACTTTACGGAAAATAAAAGTGGGGAAATTGGTACACGTTTTTTTGATGATGTAGAAAAGGTGAAGGGCTATTTAACAGCCACTTTTGGGAACATTTTGATTGAAATGATCGTGCTTGTAACTGTTATTGGAATTATGCTTGTACTTAACCCGAAGCTCGCGATGATTTCAATTGTTCTAATAACAATTCAATTTTTGCTTGCTCACTTTTTCTCAAAAAAATTTAAAGTTTCAACTAAGAACATGATGAATGAGCGGTCAGTATTAAATGGTTTTGTTTTCGAAAAAATTCAAGGAGCATTTATTTCGAAGCTATTTTCTGCTGAAAAACGTGACAAAGAGGAATTAGATGATCGTTTAGGACAGTATGAGGTGTTAACGAATAAACACGCGAAAATTAATGCGCTTTCATTATCGACTGTTAATGTTTTAATTGATTTTACACCTTTACTAGTTGCATTTATTGCAAGTTGGTTTGTTATTGAAGGAAATTTAACTGTTGGTAGTCTGATTGCCTTTTTTGCATATGTAGAAAAAATGCGAAGTCCTGTTGCTGCGCTTGTTCAAGCATTTCCGGTTATTACGGAAGGAAGTGTCGCCCTTCAACGAATTTTTGACTTCTTAAATATTTCAAAAACGGTTAAGGAGAAAGAAAATCCTACTGAATTAAAAACGTTTAATAAATCCATTACTTTTAACAATGTTTCATTTTCCTATGATCAATCCCGTCAAATCTTAAATCATGTGAATTTTAAAATGGAAAAGGGAAAAACGTATGCATTTGTTGGTGAAAGTGGTGGAGGAAAAAGTACGATTTTACAGCTTCTCATGCGAATGTACGATACAAGTTCTGGGGAAGTCCTTGTTGATGGAAGGGATATAAAGGATTATTCAATATCCAGTTTGCGTGAACAGATGGGAATCGTCACACAAGATAATTTCTTATACAGTTCATCAATTAAGGATAATATCAAGCTAGGAAAACCGGATGCAACCGATCAGGAAGTGAAGAGAGCGGCAGAAAAAGCCTTTGCAGATGAATTTATTAGAAAACTACCAAAAGGATATGAAACAGAAATAGGAGAAAGAGGAATTAAACTTTCAGGGGGACAAAAGCAAAGAATTTCTCTTGCACGAGTATTTTTAAAAGACCCTTCTATACTAATATTGGATGAGGCAACAAGTGCGCTAGATAACGAAAGTGAAAAGCTTGTTCAACAATCATTATTTACAGTAGGAAAAGATAAAACTGTCATCATGATTGCCCATAGACTTTCGACAATTGTTAATGCTGACACAATTTTCGTTCTCAAAAACGGTGAGATCATCGAAAGTGGAAGTCACCAACAGCTAATGCGCTTAAATGGATATTACAAAGAATTACATTCAAAACAAAATGAACATGAGACTAAAAAGCCATCTACTAAAATAACGAAAATGATTTCAGCTGTTTAATTTTTATAATAATTAGTGTCCGTAACCAGTTTTGCGGACATTTTTTATTTTCCCTACTCATTTTTATGTACATCTTGTAAAATGGAATTTAAAGGTAAAGTATATCTGTTAGGCGGTGAGAGATTGGATAAAACGAAACATATGCACTGGGAGTTTGAAACGATTACAAAGCATACACAAGATATCCTTCTTGTTGTGGATCAAAGTCAAAACGTGCAATTTGTTACACCTTCTTTTGAAACGATTTTGGGCTATTCTACAAAAGATATTTTAGGAAAAAATGCTTTTGAGCCAGTATTTCCTGAAGATCGAGAAAGATTGATGGCCTCACATCAGGAAGTGATTACTTTAAAAAAGGCTAAAGTTGATGAATATCGTGTTTTTCATAAAAATGGTGAAATAAAATACCTTGAATCAAAGGTTATGCCAATTCCTAATGTTCCAGATAATCTAGCGGTGGTTTCGATTAGAGACATTACTTTACGAAAATCAATGGAAACTGAGCTGGAGAATCGCAAAAATCGGTATCAATATTTACAAAATCAATTAAAAAAGTATTCACAAGATTTATCGTTGGTCTTAAAAGTCTCTGAGCTAAAAAATAGATTAATACAAGAACTTGATACTGTACTTCCAGATTCAGAACCGGTAATCAGTATTTATCATCGACAAACGGATGAATTTGAAGGGGATAACCCAATTGACTTACAATCTTACCTACCGAAACTTATTGTAGGAAAGCTTCAATATGATCATGAGCAAGTACATATTTTACTAGGAGAGCGTAAAGATAAAACATTCATTCTCACAATAAAGGCTTTTTCACTAAAGGAATCTATGGATAAGATTTGGTTCGAAACTTTGATTTTCTACACGGTAATGGTTTTTGAAAGTTTACATGTTATTGAAAACTTAATGAATCAATTGGAAGATGCCCTTCAAAAAGATAAAAGACCACAGTGGATTTTACGATTATTATTTAATTTATCAGAAAAACAACGATTAGAATTATCGGGTGATTTACATGACACTGTGTTACAAGATCAAATGAATCTATATCGAAATCTTGAAGCGATTTTAAAAGATTACAATTTTAAGGGTGAAATTCAGGCTCAGCTTATGGGCATTTCTAAGGGATTATCAGATTCGATTCACCAAATTCAGATGACTTGTAATGAGCTACGTCCACCACTTTTACGAGAACTTGGACTTTTACAATCGCTAGAAAATTTGTTTGAATACACCCAAATATCTTCAACTTTTAAAATCAACTACACTACAAAAAATACAGAAGGTCTCATTTTAAGCGAAGAAGAAACAATCGGTCTTTATCGAATCATTCAAGAGTTACTAAACAATGCAGGAAAGCACTCTCAAGCTAGCAATCTGCATTTTTATGTAGAATGCGAAGACAATCGAGTTATCTTACATTATTCAGATGATGGGGTAGGGTTCAACGCTGATAAACTAACACCAACATACAAGAGTATCGGACTTTCTGGTATGAGGGAGAGAATTAAAAGCTTTGGAGGTACCATTGAATTTAATTCACAACTTGGAAAAGGATTGCGTGTTAAGCTAGAATTGCCGATTAATAGTTAATAGATTATGTGAAAAATAAGCCACGCACGGACAGTGGTTTATTTTTTTTGCGTTACATACCTCTCAAAAAAAGCGCCTATCACGCAAGATTTTTTCGGTCCACGATATACCATATTCAGGTAAACTAAGTGCAAGAAGACTATGACAGGAGGAGTTTCAGGCATGAAATATAATGAGGAATTTTTTGAAACGATCCTCGAATATACAAGTGATGCCATTATGATTTGTGATCGAAATCGTCATGTTGTATACATTACACCGAATGCCTATAAGATTTCGGGCTATGGACCTGAAGAATGGAAAGATAGAGATACATTCTTTTTTCTCCACCCTGAAGATAAAGAATTTATGCTAAAGAGACACCAGAACCTATTAGCGTCAAAACAAAATAATTCCTCTGAATATCGAACAATTAAGAAAAATGGAGAGATAATGTATTGCGAATGTAAAACGACCCCTTTACCGGATACGGAAAATTATCTTCAAGTAGTATCAATGCGAGATATTACAGAACGAAAGCTAATGGAAATGGACCTCCTATATCATAAGAATAGACATGAAGTTTTGCAGAATAGCCTTAAACAATTTTCAGATGACTTATCTGGGGTAATGAAACTAGCTGAATTTGAGATAAGGTTGCTCAGAGAAATAGAAACGGTACTTCCTGGGTCTAACCCAAGCATTCTTACATCTTTTCCAATGGACTTAAGGGATGGAGAGTTGGTGACGGTTGCTAACAAACTTTTGATAAAACTCGGTGATTTACAACAAGAACCTTATATCCTCACTTTACAACAAGAGGCAATATCTGACCCAATGGAAACAATCTGGTTAGAAACAATAGCGCATTACGGGATGATGCTATTTGAAAATTTAAATATAGTAGATAATCTGATGGTGCAGCTAGAAAAGGCGAAACATCAAGAGGAAACACCTCAATGGATGTTACGAATGATTTTTAATTTACAAGAACAACAGAGGTTGACGTTATCTAGCGATTTGCATGATACAGTATTACAGGATCAAATTGAATTGTATCGTAGACTTGAATCCCTTTTACAACGCAAAGAAATAGAGCAAGAACAGAAAGCAAAACTATTTCAAATTGAGCAAGGGTTATTGGATATCATTCATGAAATACGGACGACTTGCAATAACTTACGGCCACCTCTCTTAAGAGAACTGGGACTCCAAATGTCTTTAGTAAATTTATTTGATTATATTCAATTGTCTTCCACCTATAAAATACATTTTATTTCGGAAGGTCTCTCGGAACTTTCGTTAAATGAAGAAGAGACGATTGGTATCTATCGAATGGTTCAGGATTTGCTCCACTCTGCAGAAGAATCTGCTGCTATTGAATGTACATTTGACTTTAAATACAAAAGAAATTGCTTGAAAATGATCTACCAAGATAATGGAGCGGGTTTTAGCGATGCAGTGAGGTTAACAAGTTTTAGACAACGAGCTAAAAGTCTTGGTGGAGAAGTTGAAATGATACCAAGAGCTGATGAAGGATTACAAGTTGTTTTGACACTGCCACTCACTAGCTAGCACACCACATAAATAGGCATAAGGCACGCAAGATTTTTTCGGTTCAGGATCTTTACGATTAAGGTAAACTACTAATACAAGTTGAAAATGGTGGTGTTTGTATGAGCTTAAACCAACAAATGTTAGAAACCATCCTTACCCATTCCAGTGATATGCTCTTTATTGTTAATCAAGAGCGACATATTATTTTTGCAACCCCTAGTTTATATGAGATAACTGGTTATAACCCTGAAGAACTAAAAGGTGTTGATGCATTTATTATGGTTCATCCTGAAGACCGAGAAATGATGATGCATCGACATAAGCATTTATTGGATTCTGAAAAGAGCAACTCTACAGAATATCGTATGGTTCGGAAAAGTGGAGAAATTCGGTATTTTGAATGTAGAACTACCCCACTTCCTGGGACAGAAGATTATCTCCAAGTTGTTTCAACAAGGGATGTTACCGAACGAAAGCAGATGGAGATTGAACTCGAATATCATAAAAATAGACATGAAATTTTACAAAGTAGTTTAAAGAATTTCTCAAATGATCTTACAGCAGTTATGAAATTTTCAGAACTTGAGGAAAGGATTATGAAAGAGCTTGTCACAATTCTCCTGAACTCGAATCCTAAATTTGTTACTTCATTTCCTGAAGCCGCAGAAATGGAAATAATGAGCGGAAATATAGTGACGATTGATGATAGCATTTATATAAAACTAGGGGAAAGAAACCAGCGACCATATATCATAACTCTTAATGCAAATGCAGTAACTGAGCCAATGGAAATGATTTGGCTAGAAACGTTTGTACATTATTCTGTGATGGTGTTTGAAAATCTTAATATGATTGAAAACCTGATGCTTCAGCTAGAAACAACTACTCTTAATAATGAGACACCACAATGGGTTTTACGCATGATGTTTAATCTTCAAGAACAACAGCGATTAACATTATCAAGTGATTTACACGATACCGTTTTGCAGGACCAGATTGATTTATATCGTAGGCTTGAATCGCTTCTCAAAAAACACGAACTGGATAGTGAAGCAAAAGAAAAGTTAATCAAAATTGAGCAAGGGTTGTTGGATATTATTTATGCGATCCGAGCGACTTGCAATAACTTACGGCCACCTTTGCTAAGAGAGTTGGAGCTTGAAAAATCTTTAGAAAATTTATTTGAGCATATTCAATTATCTTCTACTTTTAAAATCCTTTTTACATCTGCAAATCTCTCCCGGCTACATTTAAGCGAGGAGCAAACGATAGGTATCTATAGAATTGTACAGGAATTTCTACAACGTGCTGAAGAACAGGATAATGTATCGACGGTTAACTTTGATTTGTATGTTGAAAACGATCATCTAAAGTTAATTTATTGTGATGATGGTAAAACAATCGATACGTCTAATATGAGGATTACGAGTATAAGCCAACGAACGCAAAGTCTTGGAGGGGGAATTGAGTTCACCTCAGCGCATGGTACTTTGCAGCTTCCCATTCATCTTGAAAGGAGTTTACTATAATGGTTAATATTTTAATTGTCGATGATCATTTATCGATTATTGAAGGTACAAAAATGCTATTAGAGCAAGAACCAGACTTTAACATTACGGTTGAAAATAGTTCGTTAAATGCGATGAATCTAATAAAGTTAAAACATTATGATGTCTTGTTATTTGATTTGTATATGCCACATTTAAATGGACTTGAACTAGCAAAGCAAGCACTCGCTTATAATCCTGACCTAACTGTATTAATCTACACAGGATTTGATATCAAGCCACATTTTAATTTGCTTGTGGAAGCAGGGGTTTCTGGATTCCTATCAAAAACATCTTCAAGAGATGAGCTAGTCGCTGGAATCCGTTGTGCATTAAGAAAACAGGTTATTTTACCCCTTTCTTTAGTAAGAGAATTAAGAAGACCTGGAATTATCTCAGACAGTTCAAGCACTAGTGGTAAAGTAGTGTTAACTGAAAACGAAGAACAAATTTTATTAGAGCTTTCTAAAGGGAAAAGCACGCGTGTAATTGCATCTGCTTTAGCTATGAGTCAAAGATCTTTAGAATATAGCTTAACAACGCTGTACCAAAAATTTGGTGTACGAACGAGAGTAGATACCATTGCGAAAGCAAAAAGTCTTGGATTAATTCCAGAAGAAGAATTGAAATAATTTGATCGTCAAATGTACCAGGGATCCCTGGTATTTTTTTTATTCAAAAAGCTTGCGGGGTACCACAAAATTTTGCGGTGCTCTACAGATAGACTGCGGTGTAATTCGAAAAACTGTGCGGTGGTCCTCCAATAAGAGTGCGGTTTGTTAAGGGGTGTTCCTTAGTACAATAAATGTGTAAAGAACAGTATTTACCAATTGGAGGAAAGCAAATGAATAAGAAAATAAAGATTACAAGTTTCGTTGTTGGTGGGGTTCTAGTAGTATCCTTAATTTCAGGTGCATTTTTAACTAATAAGGGTTCTGCTTCATTTGAAGAGGAAAAGGTTCAGACAGAAGACATAACGACATACTATAGCTTTTCTGGCACAGTTGATGCTAAAAGTAGACAAAACATCGTTAGTCAAAAGGAAATGCATGTTGAGGAAGTACTCGTAAAAGCAGGCGACCAGGTAAAAACGGGAGATGTGTTAGTCATTAGTTCTGAAGGAGAAGAAATTAAATCAGAAATTGATGGAGAGGTTGCTGGCGTTTACACAAAAAATAATAGCCATGCAATGAAGGGTACAAGATTAGTTGATATTGTGGATTATAGCAATTTACATGTGAAGGTAAAAGTGGATGAATATGACTTAAAATATGTTGAAGTTGACCAAGAAGTGGATGTGACAATCAATGCGCTTGAAAAGGATATTAAAGGGAAAATATATGCAATTTCCAAAGAAGCCATTAATGAAAATGGAATCTCGTATTTCACAGCAATGATCGATTTTGACAAAGATGAAAGTATCCGCGTTGGAATGAGTGCAGAAACAAAAGTGTTAAAAGATTCTGCAACAGGAATTAAAACGATCTCAATGAAAGCTATTCAATTTGATAGTAAAAATGAAACTTACGTCATGTTATCCGAAGACGGAAAACCAATCAAACAATATGTAGAAACAGGCATTAACGATGGTACAACAATCGAAATTAAAAGCGGACTAAATGCTGATGATGTCGTGATGATTCCAAAACCTGATCAACAAAATAGTGCTGCTGCAATGCATGGAGGAGGAACTCAATAGTGCAAGACAATATTCTTTCTATGAGCAGTATTACAAAGGCTTATCGTATGGGAAATGAAGAACAAATCGTTTTAAAACAAATTGATTTACAAGTGAGAAAAGGAGACTTCCTTGCTGTGCTAGGTCCGTCTGGTTCTGGAAAGTCAACTTTAATGAACATCATTGGCTGCCTTGATTCCCCTTCAAGCGGAAACTATATGTTATCGAACCAACAGATTAATGAGTTAAACGAAAAGGAATTGGCAGCCATCCGAAACAAGGAAATTGGCTTTGTCTTTCAACAGTTTCAATTGCTGCCAAGACTAAGTGCGTTACAAAACGTAGAACTCCCTCTCGTTTACGCTGGTATAAATGAAAAGGAACGAAAGCAAAAAGCTACGGAGATGTTAAGTAGAGTAGGACTTGAAGACAAAATTCAAAATCGTCCGAATCAGCTTTCAGGCGGTCAACAACAAAGGGTGGCAATAGCGCGGGCAATGGTTACGGAGCCTACGATATTACTTGCGGATGAACCAACCGGAGCATTGGATCAAAAGACGGGGCAACAAATCATGGAACTTTTCCAGCAAATTAATCGTGAGGGGAAAACCATTGTCATGATCACACATGATAGGGAAATTGCAAAAACTGCAAATCGAATCGTTCATATTTTAGACGGCCAACTAAGGGAGGAGGCAGCATATGTTTAAAGAAAACCTCAAAATGTCCTGGATGAATGTGATGAACAATAAAATGCGCTCTGCCCTCACAATACTAGGAATTGTCATCGGCGTTAGCTCAATCATTGCCTTAATTACAATTGGTAAAAGTTCAATGAATGAAATGACCAGTGAATTCGAACTTTTCGGTGCAGATAAAATATCGATTCAAGTTTTAGGTACACCCCTTAAGCAAGGACTAGTTGAAAGTGATATTGAAAAACTACAAGAAATTGAGAATGTCGCAGGTGTATCACCAACCTTATCTGGAAATACAACAGTTGTTGCTTCTGGTGCAGAAAAAACGAATGTACTAGTTCAAGGGAAAAATGATGTTTACTTTTCTAAGTCAAAAGATTTAGTAGAAGCAGGTAGAGGAATTAATCAATTAGATATTGAGAGTGAAAATAAAGTTAGTTTAATTGGATCGGCAATTGCAAAGGAAATGTTTTTTGGGCAAGACCCGATTGGTAAGGAAATCATCATAGGTGGTGTTTCGTACCAAATCATCGGAACATTAAAAGAATCAAATGATTTTTCTGGTTCTTCAACGAATGATTCCGTGATAATTCCTTATACCACTTCCATGGGTTTACTTGGAACGGGCTATGTTTCTAGTGTAGATGTGTATATGAAAAATGCTACTAACTCAGAGAAAATTACAGAAGATATTGAAGCAGCTTTATCTGAAGCATTTTATGATAAAAAGGAAGCTTTTACAGTAATGAATATGCAAGATATGCTGTCTTCAATTAATAAAATTACAAATATGCTGTCCTTTATGCTTGGCGGTATTGGCTCCATTGCTTTATTTGTCGGTGGTATTGGTATTATGAATATGATGCTCGTATCAGTTACAGAAAGAACTGCTGAGATTGGCCTCCGAAAAGCACTCGGCGCAGAACCTAAACGAATCCAACAGCAGTTTTTACTAGAAGCAGTATTCCTTTCACTGATAGGTGGAATACTTGGATTCTTTGGTGGCGTCTTAGTCGCATATGTGGTGTGTTTAATAATGGGTACTAGTTTAATCCTTACAGCTTCCACGGTTTTCTTAGCTCTAGGATTTTCTGCAGTAATTGGAATTGTCTTTGGAATTGCACCAGCAAGAAAGGCATCGAAGCTACATCCAATCGATGCGTTAAGAAGTGTATAGTGAGTGATAAAGTTACATTCGTTAAAAACTACTAGGAGATTTCTGGTAGTTTTTTATTTTATTTGAGAGTAACAAAATGGAGTGTTTCCATGGTGACTAGCAACAATTTTTAGAAGTAAATAAGTTAGATGACGTCGTTTTTTCAGAAAATAACCCTAACTTTGGAACGGAATTTATCAATGCTATTGCCCAAAAGCGTTTTTGGACTAGGGTATAGCATCGGTCAGAAATGTTCAATGTAAGCTTGGCAAAATTAAGCCGGCTTTTTTTTACACACTTTTTGTTGCAATTACAACAAAATGAGTTTAAATTTAATATATGTTGTATTTGCAACAAAATGCGAAGGAGATTCATAATGAAAGAAATTCTACGTGAAATTGGAATGATTGCAAGGGCACTAGATTCTATTAGTAATATTGAATTTAAAGAATTTGACCTTACTAAAGGGCAATATTTATACCTTGTGCGAATATGTGAAAACCCTGGAATCATTCAAGAAAAACTAGCCGAGTTGATCAAAGTTGACCGGACAACAGCAGCTCGTGCTATAAAAAAACTCGAAATAAACGGCTTCATTGAAAAGAAAGATGATGCCCATAACAAAAAAATAAAAAAGCTCTATCCAACTGACAAAGGAAATCATATATATGCATTTTTAAAAAGAGAAAATGATTATTCCAATCAAGTAGCTTTAGAAGGGCTTTCCGAAAATGAAGTAGAAACCATTTTCAATCTGCTACAGAGAGTGAGAAAAAACGTAGAAAAAGATTGGGAATACGTAAAAAAAGGGAACAAGCGAAGTTATTAAAGGGGAGAAATAGTAAAATGACAGTTCAAGTAAAAAAGTGTACTTTAGAAGATTTACAAACACTTCAAGAAATTAGTATCGATACGTTCAACAGTGCATTTAAAGAGCAAAATTCACCTGAAAATATGAAGGTCTATTTAGAAAAGGCATTTAATCTAAAACAACTAGAGAAGGAATTATCTAATATTTCTTCGCAGTTCTTTTTTGTTTATTTTAATAATGAAGTTGCTGGGTATTTAAAGGTGAATACCGACGAAGCTGAAGTGGGGCAAGAATCCATTGAAATTGAGAGAATCTATTTAAAAACAAACTATCAAAAGCATGGACTTGGCAAACTTTTAATAAATAAAGCAGTTGAAATTGCCCAACAACTTGGTAACAAGAAAATTTGGCTAGGGGTATGGGAAAAAAACGAGAATGCCATTGCTTTCTATAAGAAAATGGGCTTTGTCCAAACAGGGTCGCATTCCTTCTATTTAGGTGATGAAGAACAAACTGATTATATTATGACAAAAACACTCAGTTAAGTGGAAAGTTAAGCAGAATCGAAACAAAACCGAATATAACGATAGAGATTTGAACACATAATAGATCATCTTTTGATGGTCTTTTTTTAATAAAATAGTCTATAGACAAAATCGAAATTAATCGAGATTGTCTATAGTCTGAATTAATTTATTGATTTAGAATTATTCTATTTGTGTCTTGTATCGATAAATCATCTTGCAAAAAGCGTACCATCTTACCAACTATTGGCATATGAATCCATGCTTCTAGTACAGGCTTATTAGAAGCTTCAGCTAATGCATGAGCATAAATTTGTAACTGTGGTAAATGTAAATACGCGCGGCTCGTCCATAGATCCTCGCGACCTGGGAACGTCTTATGATCGATAATTATCCAACCATCTGGTAATTCGATTAAACAATCGATAAATCCAGAAGCTTTTTGATTGTTGAATTTTAAATGAATTGGAAACTCTTTAAAAACATTAACCTTAGCTTCATAGTTATTTTCGATAAAATCATTCAATCGATTTGATGCTTCTATTAACGCTTCGGGAGTCAGTGCATAAACCCCGAAATTTTGTTGAATAGATTGAGCAAGCTGTTGACGTTTTTCCCTTCCAAAAGTTGGGGAGTCGACGGTTAAAAATGTGTGTACCATAGTACCGAGAATATCCATTTCAGGGCTACCTGTGATTGGCAATCTTGAACCAATCGATTGAACATGTGGATTTATTTCTTCTGCTTTTAATGTATTTTCATCAAGCTGTTCCGCGAATTGGGTCATGCTTGGTTTAAAAGTTGCAGGTTGAAATTCAACATTTTCTAGTTTTTCACCAATATAGACCTTTTCATCAAATGACGAATTGTCTTCATTTTGAACTACTGGCAGAGTTAAGCTACATGTTTTCATAGGGAATGACTTACCATTAATAATGATTTCCCCAGTTTCTTCACCTTCTTTTTTATGGATTAAAGAAATCACTTGATTACTATCTTCTGATTTTTGCTCATTCAACCATGTCGCTTTTGAAAAATCGCGTGTTGCAAGTACTAAATAGTCACGAGCACGCGTCATCCCGACATAGAGTAAACGTTGGCTTTCTTCCCGTAATTGCTTCTCGCGCAAAATTAGCTGTGATGTACCCTGAACTGCGGAATCAAATCCAACATCTTTTGATTGGGCACCATATGGCCATGGCCAGAAGTATAACATTCGGCCCTTTAACGGATCCTCAACATTGAAATCTGTTGTACTAACGGCTAAAATTCGATCGAATACAGCTGGTTTGCCAGTACTAATAGCAGATTTATTAAGCGAGTATAGAATGACAAATGGCCATTCTAATCCTTTTGCACGATGATACGTTAAAATTTTTACTGCATTTTCATTTGTTGACTCGGCAACTCGATTTAATTCCTTATTGTTTTCCACTTCATTTAAGAAGAATAGTAATCCACTTGCTGTTGCAGCATATCCATTTGATTCTGCACCATGTTCGTATTGCTGAACGAGTGCACGTAAATTATCGATATTTGCTAACCTCTGTTTCCCGTTACCCCAACGTAAAATTTGTTCATCTACATTCGCTGTAACAAGAGCTAAATCTAAAATTTCAGATGGACTCATTTCAAAAATCTTGTGACGGACATTATCTAGTTGTTCAATTGTTTCGCTATTTTTCACTTGCTCTGCTTTATCAGTGTTTAACCAAGCTTCTAACCATTCTCCATTTTGCCATTGATCTGACCCTAAATGGAGAATTTGTGCTAGTGCTAGTGTATCTCGGTTATCGATTAAATAGCGCAAAGTTGCGATAGCATAAACAACTTCCACTGTTGCCATTAATCCACTACCACCAATTGTTGCAGAAATTCCCAACTTTGATAAGGCACTTGCAATATCGGCACATTCATCATTTGAACGGCAAAGTATCGCAATATCATTTGGCTTAAGTGTTCGCGTTTCACGAGTTTCCTTATCAATTACAATATAGGATTCTTTTTGCTGGATTACTTGCCAAACACCATGGGCAAGGGATGCTGCATCATTCTTCGCATTTTTTGAATCGCTAAAAGTCCATGTTTCCAGTGAAATTTGTTGAACGTCGATATCATCTCTTTTAGGATTTAACTCAACTAACTCCTTAGTTAGACCTGTTGTATTAAATACGGGTACGAATAATTCATTGACAAACTCGACTAACGACTTCCGTGAGCGATATGAATCTCCTAAAATTGCTTGTTCGATTCCTTCGATGCTTTTCATAGCAGTTTTCATTAAATCTGGGTCTGTACCACGGAATCCGTAAATTGCTTGTTTGACGTCGCCAACCCAAGTAGCACTTTTGGCAATTTCACGTAACTTCATGTTTAGTGCAATTTGCAATGGACTTGAATCTTGAAATTCATCGACAAAAACAGCTTCAATACGTTCTTTCAATGCTTGTACATAGTCTTCATTTTCAAGTAACCTTAACGCCAAATATTCCTGGTCTGTAAAGTCGATTAAACCACGTAAATTCTTCTCATTTTCATATAGCTCCATTGCTTCTGCTGCACAGTAAAATACCGCTTCTATCACCGCTTTTAAATCAGCATGTAATTGTGGATGTGTAGGATGAATATGGGCTGCTTGATGAATTGGTAAAACTTCTTCTAAACTTGCCTTTGCTGGTGTTAGTTTTGAAGCTTTTGCCCATTGATCCCACGTTAAATATCCATTCCGTTCAATTTGGGCTAGCATCGTTCCAATCGCGCCGATTGCATTTTGTGTTGCCTTCGTCGAGTCACTACCTGGTAATGTTTTACTTGCATTTTTAAGTGCTAAAACAAGTTTTCTTGTAAGCTCATCACCGTTTTCAGCTGGCGTTGGTAGCCATTGTTGCATTGTTTCCCATGAAAAGTTGGCACAATTCTTTACATCTGAAGCAGATAGGCCATTTTCACGAGCAAGCTTTAATACGTCTAGTACATATTTATTCCAAGGTGTGTCTCCACCAATGAGTTGAAGACGTTGTAATGACTCAAAATGTTGTAGTTCATATTTTGTAATCGCTTTGTATGCAATGGAATTAAAGAGTGACAGTGATTCGTTTTCTTCCAATAAATTTTGTACAGGTGATAAGCCAATTTCTAAAGCAAATTCTTTAATCAGGCGCCCAAATACACTATTCATCGTCCCGACATAGCCATCTAGTATTCGTGCAGCTTCGTCTGTTTTTCCGGCTTTTAATAATTCAAGACGGATACGTTCAATCAATTCTTCTGCAGCCTTTTTTGTAAATGTTGTTGCAACAATCTTTTCAGGTGCTATGTCGTGATGAATCACATCGATGATTTCTTTAGATAATCGTGTTGTTTTACCAGCTCCAGCACCGGCACTAATAATTTTTAAAGAACCTGTCATTTCTGTAGCCTCCTAACTCCACATAAATCTTGATATTCACAGAATCTACAAACTGGTTTGAAAATTGGTTCCTCGACACCATCTTCTTCAACTCCAGGTGCTATGGCCAAACCATTTGTTAACGCATTACTTATTTTCGTAAGTTCGTGTTGAACCGTTTGCAACGTCTCATTCATCGATATGCTTTCAACGTGGTATTGCTCTGGAATTTCATTGTCTGGCACTGAGAAAAATTCACCCGATTGCAACATGAAGTATGCTACTGGAATGAAGTCCTCTTCTGTCGTTGATAACAGCCAATGATATAAAGCAAGTTGGATAGAGCCTTCTTGTAGTTTCGTTTTATAGTTAGCAGGACGCCTCGACCATTTTGCATCAAATAGTACTGTTCGACCACTTGCTGTTTGGCCAACCAAATCAAGTCTTCCTTCAAAGTGAACCCCCTCTTGCCATTGTTTATTGTAAATCCCTTCTGTTTCGGTAATGGTTACACCCGAATTTTCTAGGAATGCCGCGAATTGCTGCATCGACTTTTGCAAATCCCGGCGCACTTTACGATGAAGGGATTGATTTTCAGGGAGAAGTAACATAGCAGCCATTTTTGGCACTAAACGATCGAATATTTCTCCTGTCATTTGTTGGATATCTATACTAGCTGTGAATGCATCTTCATTAATTAATTGTTCTAATATTGCATGTCCAAGGTTTCCTAACATAGTTGACTCATTTGGAAGAGATAGAGCGTTACTTGAACGGATGTTGGCACTATATTTTAATGTCCATTGAAGTGAGCAACTAAGGACACTCTCAAAACTTGTGGCAGATTCTTTTTCTCTTAATGCAACTTTTTGTTGTGGAATTTGCCATTGACGAATAGGGCCTGGGATTGCTTTGTTTGTTAATGGGAATCGTTTAAATGTACTATCTGAAATTGTTACACTTTCACGCATACGAAGCATTGCGGCATCAATAGTAAGTTGTTGTTCCTCAGCTTGCATCTTTGATAAAGCAAATCGAATCTCATCTAAAAGGGGATGAGCTTTTACATCTGTTCCACGAATTTTCGAAGGTACAAAGAGAATGACTTTATCTTTAGCAAACTGTAGTGCGTGATGCCACGATAAACTTTCTCGACGACGCTCTTTTTCAGGTGTTGGGAGATTAATATTGTGCGATTGTAAAAAGTGACGCTCTGCATCCGACCATTTAGAAAAGTTGGTTGTCGAATTTTGAACAAAGTCCCACCAAACGATATTATTTGCTTGTCCCCACATAGCACCTGGTTGTTGAATTGTAATCCAATTTGTTGTTTCAGAATAATAAGCATTGAGTTTGGTACCATCACCTAGTATTGAATCTAGTATATTTGCTAACTGCAGCTGACTAATTCGTTTGACATTTAACGCACGAAGACTGTTAATCAATTCATTTGCAGAACTAAAACATTGGGCAAAAATTGAATTTGGTTCAAAACTATTTCTTGTAAATGCCCAGTGACTTACTTTACGGCAAATCCTTTCAATAATATGGCATGGTATTCCTTCAACTGTGTCGTAATAATCATGATTAATCCATAAATCAATATTTTCTTGTAACTCTGTTTTCCGTTTATTTAACTGTCTTGTGTCGAGTCCTTTTTCAATCCACTGTTCCTCAAGTTCTGTTACAGCATTTTCAAGAGCCTCATTCCATTTATCTCCACCAATACCTGGCTCTTCAGACAATGCTTTTGCTAGTTTATAACAAAGCTTTTTAGGTAGGGGGGATGCAGGTAGTGTGAGTAACTCCATCATACGGTCTACACGAACCGGCTTCCAATAGGTTTCAATTGTAAGCGGCAGCACTTGTAGTACTGAACGCCATTTCGAGTATTCACTAACCTCACTCGATGGTAAGCCACGGCGATGGAATAATTCAGTTAATAAAAGGTTGTTTGCGTTATTGATCAAAACAGTATTTTGATCACCATGTTGCTGCAGCCAACTAATTAAATAGTCTGCACCATCCCATTCTTGTTCAGATCGTACAATAATGAAAGAACCATCCTTCATTACTTTTAAATCACTAACTTCCTTACTTGGGTCATATAAGGCTGTTTTAATTTTTTCTAAGTCGGTGAGGGGCTCTTTAGGAAACTCTGGTAGTTGGTACGTCATTTTCTCAAATGGTATACCGTTTAACTTTAGGAGTTCGACTAACTCAATGGCCCAGTTATCCCAAAGTGATTCGTCCTGATCAACGAGAGTAATTTTATTGATTGAGAGTGGTAAAGTTTGTTGATTTAGCAATTCGAATAATCCTCGTACACGATCTGCAAAACCTTTGCTATGGTCAACGCTTGCTAATTCAATTTCTGCAATTGCTTCAATCCATTTCCCGCCACCTTCACAAATAGTTGGATTCCAGCCTGCAAGAACAAGTTCATCTCTTCTATTTTTTAGTTCCCGCGCAGTATTCCATGAATCAGTTTTAAATGATTTGGAATATGGTTTTTGCCCATCATCAAGTTGTGTAATGGTAGCCTGCCACTCTGCAATCCGGGTACTATCCGCAACAGCTGGGAAATTTTGTCCTAGCTGTATTTCTAAAATATTGATAAGTCCATGAAAGCCGGTAATTATTTTCCCTACGCTTGCAGATTGTCCATTCAGCTCATCTGGGTACTTTTTTGAGTCTAGCCAATATCCCAAAATAATCTCCATTTAAATCCCCCCAATTTTAATGTTTGTCTGTATATAATTATCTCACATAACCTAAAATTTCCCAACTCCTTCTATGTAAAGGTTTAATGTGAAAATTGACATAAAAAATGACTCGCTTTGGTATTCATCTACTTTTATAAAGATATTTATATATCAAACATCAATTGCTTGATATAATGATAGAGCTACTATTTTCCTATAAAAATCCAGTGAAAGATACCCACTTTTGTCTTTCATAAAAGATATTAAAAACAAAACTTATACTAGGAGTTTACGATGTTAGAAAACTATTTAACCGAATTAAAGACGTACATAAATTCTAATAATATTAAGGTTCAATACGATCCAAATAAAAAGATTGCTTGTGAAAATGAAATTTTGTTTGGCATTGGAAATGAACAATCTGGTGGACTATTGCTTTCAAACAAAATTAAAGGTCAAGAGAGTGTATCTGTTTCGCAATATATTGTTAACAAAAAGGATGATTTCTTTCTTCCATGGAAGGAAAGTTTTTCAACCAAACAAGAAGTGAATAATCTTACAATTTTTATAGAAGATTTATCACCTGATACTTGTTTTGCCATCCTTTTATTTTTTGCACGATGCAATGATATACCTATTTCACAAATCCCTCTTAAATGGTTGTCGTATGTGAACCTCTGGGAAGCGGGAGAAGTAAAAGCCACTGGGGGAATCGAAAATTCATGGGGAGTGTTATTAAACTCGTTGTCTCATGAATATTTTGTACCAATTTTTGAAGAAGAGAACGGTCAAATTGTAAAAACATATGATCAGCAAAAGATTTTAGATGGCTTTCGAATGTGTTTGAATTTTACAATTGAAGCGCTAACCGAAATGGTTGACCCAGCAAACGTACCTGTACTACAGCACTCAGAAGGATACCATCGAGCAATAGCACTATTGAATATTGAAAAGCTAGAGTATGAGAATACATTAAGAAATGCAACGGAAATTCAACTTCTGTTACCATTACAAAATTCAAATCGACGTGTTTTTGTGGATTCAATTATCGCTACTGAAATTAATGTTTTAGCGACATTGAAGAATTTTTCAAGAAATGATCGGCAAAATTCTTTCTTCCAAATGGGCTTTGGTTTAATGGCCTTACATCGTCCTCATTTGAAAGGAAGCGGGAATGATTACGTCATATCAGTAGATCCTTCAACAGGTGTTCATTTGAAAGACTTATGGGATTCGCTGGAAGAATTAGAGAACAAACGATGGGAAGGCAAACGACCAAACCATAAACCTCGCGACAACTATGATACCAATCAGCCGTGGTTCAATGGTAATAACAGTTTTACCATTATCGCAGCACCTAAAACATTAACGAGTGAAGATAAAGTATTATCTCCTAATATGACAGAAAAATCTGTTATCCCAGAAGGAGAAGAAGTGTTAGGCTCAAAGTTATCATGGGACGATGTGTTAGATACATTGTGGAATTTATATAACCCGATGAAAGGTTTGCGTGTCCATTCCTATACTAGTAGTAAATGGGGAGAAGAAAGTGACATTTGCAATCTGAAAGTCATTCAAGAAGCGGAGTTAAAAAAATTCATCGGTATCAAATGGGCACAATCGAACCCACAAAACACAATGATAATTACCCCAACTTTTAAACGGTATTTAGTGGCATGTTTAAAAAATAATGGAGGAATCCCTTCCATTAAAGATTTGCCAAATGAGAATAGCTTTGATTATCTAGAACTTCCAGGTGGCTTTGCATTAATTCATAACGAGGGTGCAGTATTTTTCGATGATTGGTCAGATGAAGGCGCAAATATTAGCACTTATTATGAGGAGTTTCAATGTTTAAATAAACGTAAAATTGCCATTGAAAAGTTCCAAACACGAATTAAAGAAGAAGTTCAAGAGATAATGGATAAAATCGGTAGTAAACGGAAGATGAGAAAAGAAATCGTTACGCTAAGTAGTAGCTTAGCGAAAATTAAAATTGAGCTACAAAATAGTATTTTTGAGACAGCATCGAAGACGAATGATTATGATGTTACTCAATTTAGACAAGTAATTGAAAAACGTTGGGGCTTAAACTCGCAACTGAACGAGCTGTATTCAATGGTTAGTGAGATTGAAACGACAATTAAAGGTGTTGTCGAATCACGGACGAGCAGAGTGATTAAAACGATAACTATTGTTGGTTTTCCATTATCATTTTTCGGAGGAATTTTCCAAGAGTCGCTTAGAAAATTTTTGATCGAATTTGAAATTGATAAAATTCCATTGTTATCTTTTGCAGGGTTGACAGTTATCTGCATGTTTCTATTATTAACATGGATTGATAAAGATTAATAAGTTCTGCCCCTTTATTCATTTGAATATAAATATCAAGAGAATGATTAGAATGGGGGATGTATAATTGCAGTATTACTACGGGAACATGATGCCGTTGCGTGTTCTTGATGAGGCCGAATTTTGGAAACACCAAGAAGAGGAACATACTGTTGTGATTAGAGAGCTTGTTGGAAATCTTGAACAAAAATATGTAAGTGCTTTAAAGAAATGGGAAATGGAATTTGCGAAAACTCATCAACGAGTTGTTAGATATATTGAAACGGTCAACCGTTCAAATGGACAAATTTCTCAATCGCTTTACCATGATATCATGCAGCTTACCTCATATTGTTTAAAACAGAGCGAGCAATTTATTAACTTTTGCCGCACTATGATGACAGAAAGTGTTCCAATTAGTACGAACCCAACAGCAAAAGTTGTCTTAAACCATATCATTGTTGAATCAGAGTACTTTATTGGTGTTGCGCAAACAATTTTATATCAGCGGTAAATTATTATATCCAAACTTCTCCGTAAATAATTCACTACATAAAGGTTAATATATTAATGATACCTATACGAAAACGGAGGAGATCATATGGTAAAAGACTCACATGCACCAAAGAAAAAAACAAATGATGCAAAGCCAAAAATTCCACCAGAGCAAAGAAGAGGGAAAGCTTCATCAAATTCACGTCATCAAAATAAATAATATGAAAAAGACTTTCAACAATTTCTGTTGAAGGTCTTTTTAGTTTATTCATATAAGATAAAATAAAAAATCCTAAGCTCAATTTTCATACTGAACTTAGGATTTATCCATTAAAGGCGATTTTCCATAAAGGCGTCGTAAATTTCACCTGTATGCGGGTTAACGCCATACCAGCCAAATGTTGCAGTATGTTCGTAACCAGGTTCGCCTACAAATCTATATACATGAATAATATAATGTTGTTCATCATTTTTATGGTCATATTCAAAAATTACGTCCGAGTCATTTGCTAAACCTGTGTACTTTTTAATCAGTTTTACAGCATCAGTTGTTGTAAGTTTGTCATTTTTTACTGAAGATAGCTCGGTTACAGTTTTTCCTTTTTTGTCTGTTGCTTTGATCAAACCAATACCTTTTGCAAAATAATATCTTTCACCTGATTGGTATCGGAGTATTACAACATTTTCAAATGTGCCTGCTTTTACTTTCACCTTTTTAGTCATACTTTCAACAAGAACTTTATTGTACTGTTCAACCATCAATCCAGATGCATCATCAACATCAAAATACATATCCTTAATATATTGACCTTGTTTCATCGGATAAGTGAAATGGAAGAAGCTCCAATCTGTTGCAGATACTCCCATCGATAGTCTTGATTGTTTCTCAGTATAACAAAAATCAGCATCGTTATTTGAAATATTGACTAAGTATGTACAGTAAAGATCTTTGTTAACGATAAATTCTTCCTTTTTCGTAGATAGTATCGATGGCGAATATGTTAGTTTTAATCCTACTTTTGGTATTAATCCTCCATTAATGGTTGGGGTAGGTTTTTTGCTCGATAAAGCGCTTGTATAAACATAACCTTTCGTTTTACTTGTTTGTACATAAGACCATCCTTTTGATGAAGACAGTACTGTCACAGCTGAATAATTTTTTATTGATCCTAATTTTTTTGCATTTTGGGATGGTTTTTCACGCAAAATGATATCATCTTTCGCATTAACATACATAATATTTCCTGCTGCCTCTGTAGGTACATCCTTAAAAAATAAAGTTGGTGTAATTACAAAGGCAAAAAGAAGTAGTAATGTGATTAATTTCTTCATAGTTTGTCCCTCCTTTTACTTATAGGGATATAATATCAGAAAATACATAATTTACCTAACCCTTTTCAGTAAAAGTGGGAGCTCGTCCAAGTGCATAAACTTCTTTCCAAAGCTCATAATAACTAGGAAATTAAGGGAGGGAGTTTTTGATGGAGCTACCAGCACGAGTAGGGGGTAAAAATGATAAAAACGATAATAACAATGATAGTAAGCTAAAATGGTGGCAACTCTCTCTAATCGGTGTCGGCTGCACCATTGGGACAGGCTATTTTCTAGGTTCTGGTATTGGAATTTCGAAAACTGGACCTTCTATTGTTATTTCTTTTATCCTTGCTGGAATTACAGCGATGATTGTTTCGGAAGCATTAGGAAAAATGTTCGTACAAGACCCGCAAAAAGGTTCCTTTCGTTCTTATACGAAAAAAGCTTTTGGACGTTGGGCGGGATTTAGTAGTGGTTGGGTATATTGGTTTTCAGAAATGCTCATTTCCGGTAGTCAATTAACCGCCCTTTCGATACTTACCCGATTTTGGTTTCCAAATGTGCCTCTCTGGATTTTAGCTTCCATATATGCAACGTTAGGAATTATTGTCGTTTTAATTGGTACAAAAGGGTTTGAACGTGCTGAGAACTTATTTGCCGTCATAAAAGTGGCCGCAATCTTAATGTTCATTATCCTTGCCATTCTAGTGTTATTCGGTTTTTTTGGTGGCAGTAAGGATGATTTTAATGTACCAACTAAAACAGATGAAATTTTTGCTCATGGCATAATCGGTTTATGGTCATCCTTAATATTCGGTTTCTATGCTTTTGGTGGAATTGAAATAATGGGGATCTTGTCCGTAAGACTTCAACAAAAGAAAGATGTTGTTAAATCAACAACGGTAATGCTAATTTTGTTGACGGCCATTTATTTAATATCTATTTTTTTAGCATCTGGATTTGTTTCTCACAATAAATTTAATGCTCAAGAAAGCCCATTTGCTATTGCACTAGCAGAATATAATCTAGCTTTTTTTCCACACGTATTTAATGCAGGGATTATAATTGCTGGGTTTTCTACAATGGCGGCATCGCTTTTTGCCGTTACAAGCATACTTGTCACAATGGCAGAGGATGGCGATGCACCAAAACTTTTTGCAAAGAAGGGTAAACTAAAAGTGCCTCCATTTGCTCTAGCTTTAACTATCTCTGTTTTAATTATTTCCATAGTAATAGCTCGTCTAGTCCCAGATAGAGTATACGAGTATATTACAACCGCTGCAGGACTAATGCTTATTTACAATTGGTTTTTTATTCTATTATCATTCCCAAAACTAATAAAAGTAACAAAATTTGATCATGTAAAACGTTATTTTGCAATGGTACTTATACTTCTTGCAATCTTCGGTACGGTTTTAGACAAGAATAATCGGATGGGCCTTTTTGTTAGTGTCATTTTTATTGCAATCGTTCTGGTTGTGATTTTATTTATACGAAAAGGTAGTAAGAAAAAACAGAAAAATGAATATCCAAAGGGCATATGATTGGGGGAACCGGACAAATTCCCCCCATGTAACTAGAAAAATAATAATTTTACAGCTTGTACACCAAAATACCCTCCAAACCCAATTAAAGATAGACCAGATAAAATGGAGATTATACTAAGTAATTTAGAAGTTAGTATTTTTCTAAAGCTACTTGCCGTTAAAGCCATTGTAATATCCCATATAAACAATCCGACGAAAATAGCACCACTATATAAAATAATATGGTCTAAATCATATGATGAAACCGTTTTTGCAAGGACCGAGCCAAAAATCCCCAGCCAAAACAACATCGATAATGGATTTGATATGGACAATAAAAAGCCATAACCAAATGATTTTTTTAAGGAGTTACCTTTCATGTTTTTCATTTGTACTTTTTTCTTAGCATTGATCACACTTTCAATGCCAGTAGAAATGAGAACAAAACAACCAAATGACCATAATAAAGTTTGCATAAATTCTGTTTCTAAAAAATGAAACACTCCTAAATAAACAATAAGCATAAAAATGGCATCGGCTAACATCGCTCCTAATCCAACTAGCCACGCGTGCCAAAAACCTCCATTAATTCCTTTCGTTAATTGTGCAGCATTAACAGGGCCGATTGGAGCTGCAAGGGATATTCCTAGAAAAACGTAACCAAAAAAAGCACTCATATTTGTAGACTCCTTTAGTATGTAAGAATGGTTTGTACCATCCTATTCATGACTTTTCTGTAATAGGACAAATTATAAGTAAATTCGTTTTTAAGGAGTAAGTACTAATGACAGTTTATATTTATCAAACCTTTGAAATTAAACAAGATAAATTTAAAGAGGCAATAGAAAATTTACAAGAAATAAAAAAATACAGAAATGAACAATACGATCATACCGTTGAAGTTTTAATTCCAATCAGTGGCCACGATTACAAATACGCCATTTTAGCAACGTATGAAGGTATGGCTGAAATGGAAATTCAAAATAGAAAGATGTATGACGATGATGAGTATTTAAAATTAGTCGGGGATTTTTTCTTAGAACAAGTTGTACAAGGAACAATGTATACGCAAATGTATCGTAGTATAAATAAACAGATGGCAAATAAGAAAGATAAATAAAGGTTCATTTTAAGCGCTCATAGATCTATATTGAGCGCTAAAGTTTTATATCTAGAGAAGGTGGTGTGTCGCGATGATCCTCAGATTTGGGTATGTCTCAACAGCATTAGCATTGTGGGAAGCTTCTCCTTCAAGGACGTTAACATTTACAAATTGGAAAAAACAAGTTGAGGAAGATAGAGAAAAGAAACTTTTACATCTTACAGAGCAAAATTTAAAAAATACGATACGGATATTACATTATAATATTGCACACGGCATAGAACTTTACCGAATGTCCTCATCTCTCGTACCGCTTGCAACACACCCAGATGTTAAGTGGGATTTTATTAGCCCTTTTAGGGAGCTGTTTAAAGAAGTTGGTACTTTAGTTCAAGAAAATAATTTACGTGTAAGCTTTCACCCAAACCAATTTACTTTGTTTACAAGTCCACAAGAACATATTACAGCAAATGCAATTATTGATATGACCTATCATTATAATATGTTAGAAGCAATGGGTTTACATAAGGACGCTAATATTAATATTCACGTTGGAGGAATGTACGGAAATAAATTAGAAGCGATTATGAGATTTCATAAAAATTTTGATAAACTAGACAAAGAAATACGAATGCAAACAACTTTAGAAAATGATGATAAAACGTATACTGCAGAAGAAACGTTAGTAATTTGTGAACAGCAAAATGTCCCTATTGTATTCGATTATCATCATTATTGGGCAAACCGCCAAAATGAAAATTTTGAAGATTTACTTGAACGAATTTTTGCCACTTGGGAAAGAACGGGGAAGGTACCGAAATTTCACCTCTCATCCCCTAAGTCAGAGAAATTAATACGAGCACATGCAGATTATATTGATATAGATTTTGCGTTGCCTTTTATTAAAGCATTAAAAGCTTTTGGGAAGTCTGCAGATATCATGATTGAGGCGAAATTGAAAGACCAAGCTGCATTAAAACTTGTTGAAGAGCTTGGGAAATTGCGTGGCTTTAAAAGGATTAATGGTGGTGCGATAGAAATTTGAAATATGATGTATAAAACATGAGAGACAGCCTATACTATAAATGATTTCACTTCAATCTCTGTGATTAGGAGGGTTAACCCGATGAGTGGGATTCATTTCTAGCTCAGAAGAACCATCAAACTGAATAAGCTGTAGCTTTGTTTTCTTTGGAAAATCTTAGCGAAAAGCGAGGCAGTGTGTCATGGAGAATTTAATGTAAGTTGAAATCAAGCCCGGAATTTAATTTCCGGGTTTTTTTATGGCAAAATAAAGACTGTAGTCAACCTGAAATGACTCAGAGCGATTACAGTCTCCCATTATTACTTTTTATTTATTTTCTTCAAGAAAGAATTTTTCGATATCGTCTAACATTAAATTAGCAGCAAGTACACCACCCGCAGTATTCCAAATAGCATCATCTACTTTATGGATATTACCGGCTTTTACTGCATTTAAGTTTTGGAATAATGGATCATTAATCCACTCTTCTTCTAATTTTGTTGCTTCTCCATCACCTGTTTCGTATGAAAAATAGAAGATAATATCCCCATCCATAGCTGGAGTTCGTTCTTTTGTAACGTTTTTTTCTGCAAAGTCATCAATATTTTGTGATTCAGGACGAGCAAAACCTAATTGGTCTAAAATCACTCCAGAAAAAGAATCTTTATGATAAATACGTACATCTCCAGCCATGAAACGTACGATAGATACTTCTTTTTGTAATTGGTCTCCTAATTTATTTTGTAGATCCGTTACACGATTATCAAAATCAGCGATGATCTGTTTTCCTTCAGCTTCTTTATTGATGGCTTTTGCGTAAAGCTCAAAGTTTTTCTTCCAATCTCCACGTAAATCTTCAGCAAATACGGTTGGTGCTATTGTATTTAGTTGTTCATAGATTTTTTCATGACGCATTTTATTCCCAATAATTAAATCTGGCTGCAGGGAAGCGATTGTTTCTAAACTTGGCTCTCCTTCAGTACCAACACTTGTAACGCCATCCATTTCATTTTTGATATGATCGTACCAAGGATCTCCTAACCAAGATTCCACAGCCCCAACCGGTTTAACACCTAATGCAAGTAAAGCTTCTGTTCCTTCGTTTGTTAAAATTACAACTTTTTCAGGGGTTTTTTCTAACTCAGTAATCCCCATAGCATGTTGAACTGAATAAACTTCAGAATTAAATTCTGTTTCATCCTGCGTAGTTGTTGTAGTCTCCTTAGAAGTTTCTACATCGTTACCACAACCAGTTAGTACGATAGCTAATAGTAACAATGATGATAATAAAAAGATTTTTTGCTGTTTGATATATTTCAGCATTAAAAATAACCTCCATTTGATAATGATTTTCATTTACAATTAGAATGTTATTGGATAAAATAAATATTGTCAATAATTAATTGAAAATGATTATCAGTTGAAAGATAGACAACTGAAATAGGAATATAGGGAGATAAAATGAAATGCTGTTTTATAACATTAAGGGGAAAATAACGGGTTTAATTATTTGCATACTATTCCTTCTTTTATTCAATTTTTTAAGTATTGTGCTGGGGTATACAGATATTTCAATTCAATTAGCTATCGATGCATTTAGAAATTTCAATGGTACAAATGAACATATTATTATTCATGATGTACGCTTACCGAGAGCATTAATTGCAACTACTGTAGGTGCAAGTCTTGGTATAGCTGGTGCTTTACTACAAGCATTAACAAGAAACCCATTAGCATCACCAGATATTCTTGGATTTAATGCGGGTGCTAGTTTTGCAATTGTAGTCGCTCTTATGTTATTTTCTGTAACTTCATTACAGGTAACTACTTGGATTGCTTTTTTTGGAGCGGCAATCGCAGGTGTCATAGTCTATTTTTTAGGATCAATCGGTCGTGACGGAATGACACCAATAAAAATGACATTGGCAGGAGCTGCAATAGCTGCTCTTTTTGGATCATTAACTCAAGGATTGCTCGTTATGGATGAATCAGCATTAGACCAGGTATTATTTTGGATGTCCGGGTCTGTACAAGGGAGAAAGTTAGAATTACTTTTATCTGTTTTACCATATCTAGTAATAGGTATTTTCATAGCATTATTTATCTCAAATCAAATAAATGTCTTAACAATGGGAGAAGACGTTGCAAAAGGATTAGGTCAAAGAACAGCATTTGTCAAACTAGTTACTGGAATCTCCATAATTCTACTTGCAGGTGGTTCAGTGGCTATTGCAGGACCAATTGGTTTTATAGGAATTATCGTGCCTCATTTTGTGAAATCTTTTGTAGGAAATGATTATAGATGGATTATTCCTTACTGTGGAATAGTAGGTGGGATATTTCTTCTAATTGCTGATATAGGTGCACGTTATATTTTAATGCCACAAGAGGTACCAGTTGGAATAATGACAGCAATTGTAGGCGCACCATTTTTTATATATATAGCACGTAAAGGAAGAAAAGTAGCATGAGAAAATACATATCAGTTAGAGCTTTTCATGAAAAATTCTCTTTTTTAATTGATCGTAAAGCATTTAAATTAATCATCTTTTTCCTCCTTTTTCTTGGGCTTGTATTTCTTCTAAGTGCAGGAATGGGAGAGCAAATTTTTACACCATGGAAAGTCATACAAATATTATTAGGAAACGGGAATGCATTTGAAATGATGATTGTTCAATCATTTCGTTTACCACGAATAGTTATATCTATTTTAGTAGGGATAAGTCTTGCGGTAGCAGGAGCAATTCTTCAATCCATCCTACGAAATCCTTTAGCTTCACCTGATGTTACGGGGATAACTGGAGGGGCATCTGTTGCGGTCGTTTTGTTTTTAGCATTATTTAGTAATGAAAGTAATGTATTAACTGTGAGTATTCATTGGATGCCATTAGCTTCGTTTTTTGGTGCAGCAATAATGGGTTTTTTATTATATATTCTGGCATGGAAAAATGGATTATCACCATTTCGACTAGTCTTAATAGGGATTGGTTTGTGGGCTTTAACGAAGGCATTAACTAATTTATTTATGATTCTAGGCCCTATTCATCGAGCAAGTCAGGCAAATGTTTGGATAACTGGATCTGTTTATGGAGCTAATTGGAGTAATGTTCAAATTTTGTTCCCTATTACAATTGTTTTATTCCTTATTGCGGTAATCATGACTCGTCATTTAAATATACAGGAATTAGGAGAGGATATTGCATTAGGCGTTGGGTTAAAGATGGAAAAGCAGCGGCTAGGTCTACTGCTCCTTAGTACAGCGCTAATTGGAAGTGCTGTCGCTTTTGCTGGAGGTATTGGTTTTGTAGGTTTAATGGCACCACATATCGCTAGAAAGCTAGTTGGTTCATCATTTGGAAATTTGTTACCTCTTTCTGCGATTATAGGAGGTATCTTAGTTTTAATTGCTGATACAATTGGACGAACTCTCTTTTTACCAATAGAAGTTCCTGCTGGCGTATTTACTGCTGCTGTTGGAGCGCCTTATTTTATTTATCTTTTATATAGAAATCGAAATGTTTAAAAGGGGTAACTGTTATGACTATTATAGAAACGAAAAATCTTACCTTAACTTATGGAGAGAATATTATTTTAGACCAATTAAACCTTACAATTCCAACTGGTGAAATTACAGTTTTGATAGGTAGTAACGGTTGTGGTAAATCAACTCTACTTCGCTCAATGGCACGGTTATTAAAACCACAAAGCGGTTCGATATTATTAGATGGAGAAATGATGTTGAAGCTGTCTACTAAAGAAGTAGCGAAAAAGTTAGCTATTTTACCACAAGGACCTGTATCTCCAGAAGGTTTAACAGTAATGCAATTAGTAAAACAAGGACGTTTTCCATATCAAAAATGGTACCAACAATGGTCTTCAAAAGATGAAGAAATCGTTCATCATGCGCTACAATCTACTGGTATGATGGAATTTTCAAATCGATTAGTTGATTCATTATCTGGGGGTCAGAAACAAAGAGCTTGGATTGCTATGACACTTGCACAGGATACAGATACTATTCTATTAGATGAGCCAACCACTTATCTGGATTTAACTCATCAAATAGAAGTTTTGGATCTTTTATTTGAACTAAATGAAAAAGAAAAGCGCACAGTAATTATGGTTCTACATGATTTGAATTTAGCATGTCGTTATGCACATCATGTGATTGCAGTTAAGGATAAAGCTATTTTTGCACAAGGAAAACCAGAAGAGATTGTTAACCGGGAGTTAGTGAGAAATGTATTTAATCTAGAATGTGAAGTTGTAGCAGACCCTGTTTTTGGAACTCCGATGTGTGTCCCATATGGAAGGGGAAGATTTATTAAAGAGGTGAAATTACATGATCAATACGTTTGCACCTCATGAAATAAATGTACTAGAAAATAATTACCGGTTAACTTTTGAAAAGAATTGCTCATATTTATCTATTCAAGCAATAGATTTAGTAAACGATGAACAACTTAAAATGTTTTTAACATCTATAAAAGAAAAAACAAAGTCAGCCAACTTAGGAGTAGCTGCCTCTCTATTTGTAAAAAGATATAGCTTTGGGGTACTAATTGTACTTTATACAATGAGTGTGCTAAATAAACGAATTAACTATTTAATGGATAATGTTTCAATACAAACGCTAGATGAAAATGATAAATTATGGCTTCCAAGGATAAATTTTAACGAGATGAATTTAAGTTCAGCACCTCGAGGAGATAGATTAAATTGGGTTAGTGAAATTCTAAAAGAAATATTTTCAAATCATATAGATGTGTTGTTTAATCATTTAAATAAAGTAACGAAGCTATCAAAGAAAATAATGTGGGAAAACCTTTATACCTATATTGTTTGGATGTATAAAAATATTTTGCAGGGCACCTATTGTTGCAATAATACTCAAAATATTAAATACGATTTTGAAATGATAATGATGGGGAAAGGCGAATTATTTGGAGATTATGAAGAAAGCCCATTTATAAAGTTTCATAGTTCCATGGAATGTTCTAGTATACTAGAAGGTACTCAATTTCGAAAAACTTGCTGTTTATCTTACTTAACTGAGAGCAAGGGACTTTTTTGCAAAAATTGTCCTATTAAAAGGAAACAAAAAAATAAAAATTAGTATTGTAAAAAAACTGCAACCTATAATTAGGGTGCAGTTTATTAATTTAAGGTTAAATTATAAATAATCTCTTCTTAATTCCTCAGCTGTGCGCGGAGAAATATAACTTGGTGCTACATCAAATACAGATTTTGCTCCGAATTGATTTTCTTTATTTAATCTGAAAGCTGCGCGAGCATAAGCAACTAAAACACTTGCCGTAAATTCTGGGTTACTGTCTAATTTTAATGAGAACTCGAAAATTTGTTTATTACCATCACCAGTATTTCCTCCACGAATAACGAATCCGCCATGTGGAGCTTTTGAATGGTCGCGTTGTAATTCTTCTTCTGAGATGAAGTTTACTTCTGTGTTATAGTCAGCAAAATAGTTTGGCATCGTTTTAATTTCGTTTTCGATTTTTGCAAGATCAGCGCCTTCTTCAGCCACAACGTAACATACGCGGCTATGTTTTTCAGCAGTTGAAAGTTCAGGGTTAGAGCCACTACGAACTTTATCCATTGCTTCGTCTGAAGGAATTGTATATTGAACACCATTTTTTACGCCTTCTACTCGACGAATTGCATCAGAGTGACCTTGGCTTAATCCTTTACCCCAGAATGTATAGTTTTCTCCAACTGGTAAAATCGCGTCAGCCATTACACGGTTAATTGAAAATAGGCCTGGATCCCAACCTACAGAAATAATTGCAGTTTTATTATTTGTTAATGCTGCTTCATTTACTGAAGCAAAAAATTCAGGAATTTTAGCATGTGTATCGAAACTATCAACAGTGTTGAACATCTTTGCAAAGTGTGGAGCTTGTTCAGGTAAGTCTGTCGCAGAACCACCGCATAGAATCATAACATCAATGTCGTTTTGATAATTTGGTGCATCATCGATATGTAATGTTTTTACGCCATCAATTTGAAGTGTTTGTGGGTCACGTCTAGTAAAAACCGCTACTAATTCCATGTCAGGAGACACTTTAATAGCTTCTATTGTACCTTTTCCAAGATTTCCGTAACCAACGATTCCTATTCTAATATTACTCATAACCTAGCTCCTTTTAAAAAATAATTTACACTATTATTACATGGAAGTGTTAATAGCATTTCTAAGATATTCTTCATTATAAATCCATTAGAAGTATTTGTGAATAATAGATTTTCCTGTACTGAATTGGAGTTATTGTATACCAATTACAAGTTACATATTGATGTTAACATAAAAAGCTTGCACATAACGCGAACAAACCTTAATTAGGAACTTTCTTGTAAAAACGAATCGTCATAATGACTACTATGAACATTATTGCAGATAGAATAGTAGAAAACCATTGTACCCATACAGAAGGTGCTGTTCCTTCTTCAATTAAAAGTATTCCATCACCAATGTTTCCAGATACTCCATAAAACAGCCCATAAATTGTATTTAAGCCAAAGTGAATTCCTGTATTTGCCCAGATTGAATTTGTTTTATAGAAGGCATAAGTGAGACTAAGCCCTAATACTATGGAAAAGATTGTGTTTTGAAGGCTAAATCCTGCATACCAAACATCATCAAAGGCATATAACAAAATGGCAATGGAAAAGACAGCTGGAATAGGAATGCGATCTTTAAAGTGGTAAAACACAAGTCCCCTTGTAATCATGTCATTTATTAGGGAGCCAGTACTGAAACCAAATAAAATAATGAGAAAAGTGAAGATGCTTTCCTCAATGGATTTTACCCCTAAGAATTCAAGTTTTCCTAGAAAAAAATACATTCCAAATAATATAACCCAAAACGTTGCCCCTGTAGCAAATCCATATGTTAGGTTACGAATCGATCCCTTAAAAAAAACAACACCATAACTAGTTAATCCATCCCCATTGAAAATTTTAGCCACTCCAAGTGCAATGAGGAAAAAGGACAAGATATGAAAAAATCTAACCAGATCATTCATTGGGAAAAGGGTTGGCAGAAGATTAAAGTAAAGGCTTAAAATTAAAAATTTCATTAAAAAGTAAAAAACGTTTTTTTGCATTCAACATTCCCTTTTTCTTTTAGAGTAATAACATAACAACATTCGACAAATAGTGGAAATTCCCTTTTAAAATTATTTTATAAATTTTGTCACCTTTTCCATTTTATCGCCGTCTAATGAATGATTTGAATTTCACAGACAAATTAGGAGGATTCATTAATTGAATAAGTTTAATAAATTGTTAGTTATATCTGCAATTACAGGAAGTCTTTTGTTTACGAGCAGTTTGGCTTCTGCTGCGTCTTTTAAAGATTTAGGGAATGATTATTGGGCACAGCATGAAATTGAATATTTAGTAGATCAACAAATAATTAAAGGATATCCGGATGGTACTTTTCTTCCAGGAAAATCGATAACAAAGGCTCAAGCAGCAGTTATGTTAGTGAGAGCACTTAATTTAAGTACAAAAAACTCTAAAATAACATTTAAAGACGTCCCAAAATCCCATTCATCATATAAAGAAATAGCAGCCGTTGTGGAAGCGGGAATATTTCCAACAAGCAAAGAATTTAAACCAAATGCGCCAATGACTAGAGAATTAATGGCGGAAGTACTTGTGAATGCCTTTAAATTAGAAGGGGCAGGAACAAAGGAATTTAAAGATGTTCCAAAAACGTCAAAGAGTTACAAAGCTATATCGATCTTAGCTGAAAATGACATTACAACAGGTTCAGCAGACGGTACATTTAAGCCTGCTGCAAAAGTGACAAGAGACCAATTTTCAGTTTTCATGGCGCGTGCGTTAAATCCTGATTTTTTACCGAATCAATATAATATTCCAATGAACGTAAATCCAGTTAGTAAATTATTTGATTATGTTTTGAAAAATCCGGAAGGCGTACCAAGTTTGCTTGACTTAAAAGTAAACATAGATTTTCTAAGTTTAAGTAAGGCCATTAAAGAAATTGAATTAGTCGAAATGAAAGAAGTTGCTCGCTTAAAAGGTGTTACTGAGTTTTCCGTAAAGTTAAACGTTTCGCTAAATGATGTGAAGCAAGATTTCCTTAAAGAAGGGGAAAATAAGCTGTTCTTCTTAGTTTCTAAGAAGGGGTATATGGACTTTAAAATTGTTTCTGTTGGGAAAACCCCACATCTAAAAGAAGATGATTCTGTTGTTACTTCCAAAGAGGCAATTGCACTCATTTCTGGAGCAAATAAAGCTTATTGGTATGCTGTATCTGGTGGAGAAGGTCCAAGAGAGCTAGAAACCTTTATGAAAGGGGATTTAGAGTACCGCTACATGGGCGAAACGTTAGATTCAGAAGAAAAACTATTAAACTACTTAGGAACATGGTATTCACCAGAACAAACAGCTAAATTATTTAAAGAACTCGGTTTCATTACCCATAATGGGAAATTAGCTCAACCAAATGCAGATGGTGGAAGTCTTTTAAATTGGGAGAAAGCAACAGCAAAACTAATTAAGAGCTCAACAAAATCAAAAACATTTGAAGTAAAAGTACCAATAGCTGATTTTGGGGAATATGAAACAAACCAAGTAGACCTGCGCTTTGTAGAAGGGATAGGATGGCGAGTTAATAAGTTGGCTCGATAAACAATAAAGTGCTTCTATTATTTTAGTAGAAGCACTTCATACATACTGAGTAAAGGGAAGGGCTAATATGAGAAAAGGAAATAAAGATGTATCTTCCTCCTTAGACAAAGGGGAGGATGAATTTTCAGAATTAAAAAACAAAGGGAAATGGCGATGGTTCCATATGATTCTAGCATTCGGAATAATAATCGTAAGTGCTGCACTATGTAGTTTTTCTTCCCCTACAATGGCCGATATGTTTACAAAAATTCCAGGACTTAGTTTCATGTACTCAGGTACGTATGAAGATGTTCCGAGGAATCATTTTATACCTTCTACATTAAATTTTGGGACAATTGCTTATGGAGAAAATGGTCCGTTTAATAAAGAAGTGCAAGATCTAGTTTTTTTTGAAGGATATACGGCCGAGCTTGAAAAATTTGTGGGCTTTCCGGTACCTCAACTAGGCACGACCGTAAATAATATACGAGTGAATAAGTATGATGAAGGGGAGTTTCTAATTAAAGCTTTTGCACCTTATGAAAATGGTGCAGCATTTCTATCGATAGTAACAAACCCAATTAGTACCCCAACTATTACAGGAACAAAAAAAGATTCTGTCAAAATTAATAACTCGAAAGCAAATGTTTATACATACCAAATATCAAAAAATGTAAGCGAAGAAACTTATATCATTTGGGAACATGACAAACTTCTTTTCGTTTTAGCATCAAGTGGCATTCCATTTGATCAATTAATAAAACTGGCTAAAAAAATAGATCAACAATGTTAATAACAGCTACCAACTGTTTTCTAATAAAAAAACGCAAGAATGCTCTTAACATCCTTGCGTTTTGCAATTTATGATCGATTCGTAAGTATAACCCCGCTAATTACCGCTAATCCGCCAATCACTTGGGGAACTTGAAGCTGTTCCCCTATAAAAATTGTAGCGAATATAGTAGCAAACACAGGAATGAAGTTTAAGAAAATACTTGCACGGTTTGCTCCTATTTTTACTACGCCTGTATTCCAACTCAAGAAAGCGACAATAGAGGCAAAAACCCCAACATAAAAAATGGCACCGATTGTTTTGGGAGACCAAATAATCGCATGATCCAAAGTTACGAGTTCGTAAACAGTAAAAGGTAACAGCATAATCGCCCCAACAGCAATTGTTACTAAAAATGTGGAGAATCCAGGAAGCCTGTTTGAATATTGTTTTACAAGCAATGAGTAAATACTCCAACAAAGCACAGCTACTAATATAATTAAATCTCCTTTATTAAAAGAGAAACTTATAATATTCGAAAGTTTTCCACCTGATAAAATAAATAGTACGCCGATGATTGATATAAGCGTGCCAACCATTTGATTTTTTGTAACTCGAATTTTTAAAGCAAAAAAAGATAATATGTAAATGAAAATGGGTGTTAACGAATTCATTAATGATGCATTGATTGAAGTTGTTGAATATACCCCAATATAAACAAGTGTATTAAATGCTGCTACTCCTGTTAAAGAAAGAATGAGTACAATTTTCCAGTTATCTTTAATTTTGGGCCAATCGACTTTTAGTTTTTTATAAGCGATAGGGAAGAAAAGAATGAAGGCTACGCACCATCTTAAAAAGGCAAGGGTGATTGGTGGAATTTCCCCAGTAACTGCACGGCCGATAACAAAATTTCCTCCCCAAAGAAGTGTTGCTAAAATTAATAATAGATGTGGTGGAAATTTCATTGTATATACTCCTTATTGTCTAGGTTTCCCGTTTGAGTTGCTTGATAACCCGAAACCCATAATATGTCCATTATATCTATATAGTAATTGCTAGTTCAACTTAATATTCAGATTTTGGTAACCAATTATGATACAATCTTTTTAGGATATTGGAGGGAACAACTTATGAAAATTCGTCCAAAACGATTACAAGCAGGAGATACGGTAGGTGTTGTAGCAATTTGTAGTCCGCTTGCAATGGATACACTTCCTGAAAAGATTACACTTTTAGAAGAACTTGGGCTCAACGTTAAAATTGGTAAAACAGTGGGACTTACGGGCAAATTCTTATCAGGAACAGATGAAGAACGATTACAAGACTTGCATGAAATGATTGAAGATAAGGAAGTGAAAGGGATTTTTTGCTTGCGTGGTGGTTACGGTGCAGCTCGAATCGCTGATAAAATCGACTATCAGCTACTAACTGAAAATCCGAAAATTTTCTGGGGCTTTTCGGATGTTACTATTTTCCATAATGCATTTCAAAAGTATTCAAATATCGTAACTTTCCATGGGCCGATGTTGTCATCAGTAGTGGAGAAAAAACTAGCTGACTTTTCTAAAAGAATGTTTCATCAATTATTTACGCCCTTTGAAATTCAGTATGATGAAAAAATTGCTCCTCTTCATACGATAGTGCCTGGAATAGTGCGTGGAGAATTAACCGGGGGAAATATGCACCGTTTATTGAGCACTATGGGAACAAAATTTGAATTTGATGCGAAAGATAAAATCATTTTATTTGAAGATACCGGAGAACCATTGCAAAAAATTGATGGTATGTTAAATCAATTGCGTATTGCGCGGAAATTGGAGCAGGCTGCCGGTTTTGTAATTGGAGATTTTGCCGAATTAGAAAAAGGTGCCCGTATTGAAGATGTATGGGCAATTTTTGAAGAATACTTAAAACCTCTTAATAAACCAGCAGTAGCAGGATTTAAGATCGGACACTGTGAACCGAATATTGCTGTTCCATTAGGGGTAGATGTAATCCTCGATGCGGATACAAAACTGTTACGCATTTTACCTGGAGTAGAATAAATAAAAAAGAAGCCGCTTCTACTTAAAGAGGCGGCTTCTTTACATAACGTCTGTGAAAAATTAAGATCACTATTAAAAAGTTATATTGTATACGTTTACTATAGTTGGTTATTAGTCAAAAGTAACAAAGTAACAGGTAAATGGTAATCGGTTGACATATCAAATTATGCACGACAGGCAAAAAGTACAGACGTTATGCCTCGGTTTGGAGTCTCACCGCCCCGAGGATTATTTATTTAAAAGTAGTTCGAATCATCAAACTCAATTTCCACTTGATAATTTTTCGCGTTAATTAAGTTGGATAATCTATGAGCCTCTTTCTCTAGTTCATTTGCTCGCTCACGATATTCAGCAGGATCATACATGGCTACTTGATAGAAAATTACACTTTCACCTGTACTATGATAAAGTCTTTCTTTTTCAGACCTTCCTAAATCTTTCGCAAGACTAGCCTCTGCTCGTAATTGGGAAGCTAATTCAATCGCCTCAACAATTGGAAGTTCCTCACCTTTAAAAGAAACTGTGTTATCAATATTCGCTCGATAAATAAGCTTATCTAAGTGTCTCGCGTCTTTACGTACTTGTGCAAGTTCGTTTTCCACTTCAGCAAGGGTTCTTCCTGATGGATTTGGTTTTTCGCCTTTTTCAACAACAGCATGAGCAACTAAATGAATTTCACTAATTAACTCTTGGATTTTTTTGGATAGAATACTTTTTAATTTAATCCCTTCAGCTAGTGGAATTTTTTTCATTTTGCAACATCCCCCTATATTGATAGTACAGTTTTATTTTTCGATAAAATTGAAGTAGTAAAGTCGCCACCACTAATTTGGGTAAACATTTTGCCAGCAGTAGCTAGTAGCTGTTCACACTCGTTCTCATCAAGTGATGGTCGTAAATAAAAGATTTGAATGGCTTCCGTTGTCGTTTCTGTAACGGCAGTTCGTACTGAATCAACAAATGGACTACCAAAAGCACCTTCAGCATCTTTACTATATAATATATTTTTCAATGAATTATATCGACCATTTAACCCTTCGTAACCTGTTTCTTCATCACCTAATGCTATTTCAATGTCACCTTGTAATTTGGCTACATCATATATGCCAATTGGAATTTCGTATTGTAAGGAGAAGAAATTATTCAAATCTACAGCTGAGTGAAATGGTGTCAAATAATTTTGTTTTCCAATTCGACGCATTAAACTTTCTGCAGAGTGTCGGTATCGGTTTGGATCGGCCCCAAATGATTTCCATACTTTACGCCATTCGTTAATTCCGGGACGTTCTGTTACAGGAGTTTCCTGAAGTTCAAGAAAAAGGTTTTCTTGATAAAGTTGTGTACGTCCTTTTATCATTTGAGGAGATTCTGATACGACAATTTTGGTATAATGGATAATGCCGATTTTTAATTGGTTATTTATTGTTAGAAGTGAATCGTTTAATGAAATATTCATTGGAAATCACCTACTATTTCAAAGTTGCGCTTTGTTTTGCGCTAATTAATATATAGTTTAACAGACAAGGAGTGGAAAAGTGAAATGATTGCACAATTGCAAAAGGACTTAGTTGAATATGCAAAATCAATCGGCGTCGATAAAATCGGTTTCACCCATGCCTCTCCTTTTCAAGAGCTAAAAAACCGATTAAAACGTCAACAAGAACTAAACTATCAATCTGGTTTTGAAGAATCCGATATCGATTTGCGAACAGAGCCAAATCGTCTTCTAGATGGTGCGGAAAGTATTATAGCAATTGCCTTAGCATACCCTTCGAAAATGGAAGAGGCACCTACTGGAAAAAAAGGTGCTAGACGAGGGATCTTTGCACGTGCATCGTGGGGGATTGATTACCACGTTGCAGTACGTGAACGACTTCAACTGATTGAAGAATGGTTAAAAGAAAGAGTGCCTACTGTTCAACTAAAGTCGATGGTGGATACAGGGGAGCTAGTTGACCGCGCAGTAGCAGAACGCGCTGGAATCGGCTGGAGCGGAAAGAATTGTTCAATTATTACACATGAGTTTGGTTCGTATGTGTATTTAGGTGAAATGATCACGAATATTCCTTTTGCACCGGACACTCCGATAGAAAATGAGTGCGGGGAATGCCGTTTATGTTTAGATGTTTGTCCAACTGGTGCACTTGTTGATGCAGGACAGTTAAATTCGAAAAAGTGTGTGGCCTTTCTAACTCAAACAAAAGACTTTCTACCTGATGAATTTCGAGCAAAAATCGGGAATCGTATATACGGTTGCGATACATGTCAGACTGTTTGCCCGAAAAATAAAGGGAAAATCAATTGGATCCATGACGAGTTTAAACCGGATCCAGAGTTAGCAAAACCACTTTTACAACCATTGCTCAACCTTTCAAATAAAGAATTTAAGGCGAAATTTGGTGCAATGTCTGGCTCGTGGCGTGGCAAAAAGCCGATTCAACGAAATGCTATTATCGCTTTAGCTCATTTTAAAGAGGAAGCAGCAGTGCCCGATTTAATTGCAATCATGAAAAAAGATGAACGACCTGTTATGCGCGGAACTGCTGCTTGGGCAATCGGGAAAATTGGCGGTCCTTTAGCAGAAGAAGCACTACTTGCCGCGCGGGAGAGGGAAATGGATTCCGAGGTTGTGGCGGAGATTGAAAAGGGTCTCACGCTGTTGAATGTATAGAGAAGAATAGTGGCTGATGTGAAAGTTGCTGAATGGACAAAAGGGCGTGCTGAGTGGACAAAACAATGAGCCGAATGGACAAAAGATCATGCTATGTGTTGACAAGACAATAGCAAGTGAGCAAAACCACAAGCCGAATGGACAAAAAGCTATGCTGAGTGGACAAAACAGAGAGCCGAATGGACAAAAGATCGTGCTATGTGGACAAAACACGGCGCTATTCGAACCAATGTAAAATTATTTGAACGAAACAAAATTGTATTCGCACCAATAAAACCGTTTATGAGAACAAAAGCATACTTTATCCGCACAAAACGGAACCCACAAGCGAACAAAATTCAATAAGGAAGTGTCACAATATGCCATTGCATATCGTTTTGTATCAACCAGAAATTCCAGCCAATACAGGCAACATTGCCCGGACATGTGCTGGTACGAATACATCATTACATCTTATCCATCCACTCGGGTTTTCTACAGATGATAAAATGCTAAAACGTGCTGGTCTAGATTATTGGGAGCACGTAAATGTCGTTTATCACGATTCCCTTGAAGATTTCATTGAATATTCAAAGGATGGCGATGTCTATTTAATCGAAACATATAGTGAGGAACCATTTACTACGCATGATTTTAGTGATCAAGAGCGGGATATCTACTTTATGTTCGGGAAAGAAACGACGGGTTTGCCAAAGGATTTTGCCTATGAACGCCGGGATATGTGTTTACGAATTCCTCAAAGTGATAAAATTCGTTCGTTAAACTTATCCAATACAGCAGCAATTGTCATCTATGAAGCACTAAGACAACAAAATTATCCTGGATTAAAATAAGTTAAAGCCGGTTTGCTAAAATAGCAAATCGGCTTTTCTAATTAGTCTATTAATAGAACCATTTTTCCTTTAGCTTTTTTTGTCAATATATCAATATGTGCTTGTTTGGCTTCACTCAATGGTAAGCGATTTCCAACTTGAGGAATAAGGACCCCTGACTTTAATAATGCAGAAACACCAATTAAGCATTCTTCATATTCTTTCTTTGGTATGTTAAAAATGGCTGTTCCTAAAATGTCGCATTCTTTGACCATTGTAAGTCGCGGATTAATTTCAATGGTGCCACGGTTTCCAATAATCACAATTCTACCATAAGGTGCGATAAGTTTTAGGTCTGTTTCTAAATTTTCATTGGCTAAAAATTCAATAATAACATCGGGACCAATGCCATTCGTTAGTGCTAATATTTCATCAATAGCATCTACTTTAACATGGTTGCAAACATATTGAGCTCCACTAGATTTTACGAGTTGTTTGCCTTCTTCACTTGAAGCTGTGCCAATTACTGTTGCCCCAAAACTAGTTGCCATTTGAACAGCTAACAAACCAACGCCGCCACTTGCTCCATGAATTAACACAGTTTCACCAGGTTTTATGTTTGCCCGTTGAAATAATGCGCGGTAAGCAGTAATTGCAGGGATTCCTAAAGCAGCACCTTGTTCATAACTTACTGAATCTGGTAATAAGTGAACTGTATTAGCATCACATACTACTTTTTCTGCATAAGTACCAGTATTCCTTTTTGCTAATAATGCCGCCACAAATACACGGTCGCCAATTTTAACGTGGGTAACGCCTTCACCTATTGACTCCACAATACCTGCTCCATCAAAACCAGGTGTATATGGGAGGTCCGGTATAAGAAATGCATATGTGCCTGTTCGTACATAGGCTTCATTTGGGTTAACCCCGGCAGCATATAATTTAACGCAAACTTCATTATTGTCAGGTTGTGGGTCTTCTATTGTTTTGTATTGTAAAACATCAGGTTCACCAAACGTTGTCATTTGAATTGCTTTCATAGTGTCCTCCTAAAAAGATAGATTCTACCTTCAATTATTTACCACAAATGCTAGAAGGTCCACTATGAAAAACTTATTCACCTTCTAAAGTGAAAATAATACGTATGCCTGATGGGTCTTCTGTTGAAAATGCTTGAGATCCACCAAATTTAGGTGCACTTTCAAAGTGTTCGACAGTAGCACCGACAGCCGTTAAATTTTTCTTTATTTGTTCAGCTTGTTCAGCATTATCTAACACTAAAGTAAAGGATTTTAAGCCAACGCTATTTTCAGGAGCTTTGACGCCACCTTCACTATTCCAAGTATTTAGTCCAATATGATGATGATATTTCCCAGTAGAAATAAATAACGCTTGCTTTCCGAAACGAGAAACAACTTCAAATCCGAGTGCTTCTGTATAAAATTTTTCTGTTGCAGCTAAATCTGAAACGGATAAATGGATATGTCCCATGACCGTGCCTTCTGGAAGACCGTTCCATTTGCCATCACCATCTGCCATAATTGACTGAATATTTAATTGTTCGGTTACCATATGAACAGTGGAGTCTCCATACCATATCCATTCGCTTTCTGGACGGTCGATGTAGACTTCAATGCCGTTACCATCTGGATCATATAAATAAAGTGCTTCACTAACATGGTGATCACCAGCGCCAATTCGTACATTTTTTTGTGCAATATGTTGAATAAAGTTTCCTAAATCTTTTCGTGTCGGAAGTAAAATTGCAAAATGATAAAGACCAGTTTGACCGCCTGCTAGAGGTTGTGCATTTTCTACTTGTTCCAAAGATAAAATACTAGTTGCTCCATCAAAAGTTAATACAGCAGTTTTTTCATTTTTCTCTAGCACATCAAAACCGATGATGTCTTTGTAATACTCGATGGAACGCTCTAAGTTTGAAACTTTCATTTGAACATGTGAAACATACATATTTGGCTTTTTATGAAAATGTGTCGGCATAGGAAGCCTCCTTAGTTAATATACTTACTTTATGTAACTAAGTATATTTTGTATAGTGATAAAAAGTCAAGTAATACAAAATAAAAAGGACTGACACATTCGTATCAGCCCTTTTTGGGTGGAAATTATTTTTCTGATTTGTAGTTTCCTTCATAGCCTGCAGTGAAGATCGCGCAAAGGAAAGCAGCACAAACACCCAGAATTAATATTAAATTCATGAAGTATCCTCCTCATGTATAGATAAAACTCTCTATTCAGTATAGCTCAAATAATAGTACTTTACTACATTAATTTTGTGTCGAACTTGGTTCAAATCTTATTATTTGGGAATAGTAAAATAAGGAGGTTGAGTAAATGGAGAATGAACGAATGGAACCGAGTGGGCATATGACAAATAATATGGGAGATTTAATCTGGCTCGGAAAGCAAATGGAACGTATGCGTGATGGGGCTCAACTGGAAGAAGATTTACGTTTCCCAGATCCGATTCAGTTTGATGACCTCGATAATGACAATGATGAAAAGCAAAGTTTAACAAGGAAAAATTAATAGTTTGGCTAGCCCGAAAATGTGCGGACTAGCCAATACTTTATACATTCACTTTATAATCTTTTAAATCTTCTCGTAATTTTGCTTTTAGGAATTTTCCTACAGACGTTTTAGGGATTTCGTTAATAAAGACTACATCATCTGGCAGCCACCATTTCGCAAATTGACCATCTAAAAATTCTAGTAATTCATCTTTCGTTACATCTTTTCCTTCTTTCAAAACAACACAAGCTAAAGGACGTTCTTGCCATTTCTCGTGAGGAATCGCAATTACTGCTGCTTCAAAAACAGCTTCATGGGTCATAAGTGCATTTTCTAAATCAACAGAAGAAATCCATTCGCCACCACTTTTAATAAGGTCTTTTGTACGGTCTGTAATTTTGATATATCCTTCTGGCGTAATAACAGCAATATCCCCTGTATATAACCATCCGTCTCGGAAAGCTTCTGCAGTTCTTTCATCTTTATAATATTCATCGGCAATCCATGGTCCCTGGATTCGTAGTTCACCCATTGTTTTGCCATCCCAAGGAACTTCACCATTTTCATTGACAACTTCTGTATTTAAAAGTGGAACAGGTAATCCTTGTGTTGCACGAATGTCTAATTTTTCCTCAGGCGACCATTCTTCTATAGCTGAAGTGTAATTTGATAAGCTAACAATCGGCGTTGTTTCTGTCATCCCATAGCCAACGACGAATGGTACATTAAATTTCTCCTCAAAAGTTTTAATCAATCCTTTTGGTGAAGCAGATCCACCACAAACTACTGCCCGCAATGAGGACAAGTCACGTGGATTTTTCTCTTGTTCTTGTGCAACTCCTAACCATATTGTTGGCACACCTGCTGTAACAGTTACCTTTTCTTGTTCAATTAAGTCAAGTAGTAATGGAGGATTAAACATTGGACCAGGTAGAACTTGCGTTGAACCATAATTTACTGCAGCAAATGGCATCCCCCAAGCATTTACGTGGAACATTGGAACGACAGGCATAATTATATCTTTTTCTTTTAACCCCATACTATCCGCTAATCCAAGGGCAAGACTATGCAAAACTAATCCGCGGTGGGAATATACAACCCCTTTTGGCATGCCAGTTGTAGCACTTGTATAACACATACCTGCAGGAAGGTTTTCATCTAAATCTCTAGGGAAATCGAAGTCATCACGCGCTTCTTCTAAAAGTTGCTCATAGGAATATACATTTGGGAAACTAGATTTTGGAACTTCTTTATTATCTTGCATCACAATAATATGTTTAACAGTTTTTAAAAATGGAATCGCTTTTTCAAATAATGGGAATAAATCGCCATCAATTAATAAAATTTCATCTTCGGCATGATTAATGACATAGATAATATGTTCTGGAGATAAACGAATATTGATCATATGCAAAATTGCACCGGTACAAGGAACAGCAAAGTAGGCTTCAAGATGACGATGGTGATTCCATGCAAATGAACCTACTTTTGTACCGCGCTTCATCCCAAGTTTTGTTAAGGCATCTGCTAATTTTCTAGTCCGTTTAACATAATCTTTGTAAGGGATACGATGAATTTTTTCAGCACTTGTTCTAGAAATAATCATTTTTTCTGGAAAATACTTTTCTGCTCTTTTTAAAAAACTAGTTAACAATAATGGTGTTTCCATCATAAGCATCAGCTCCTCCAAATAATATCCAAAGAGACAAAAGTCCTTCATACTTATATATTAAAAAGTAGTATAAAATAGAACAGTTTAAAGAAGAAAAATAGGAGAAATTTAGTAGAGAAGAAACTATTAATTTGGAGGAAGTCACATTCGTTTAAGAGCGGTTGTAATCGTCGTATAATAAAAGATATTGAAATAAGGAGTGAACATAGTGACTGTGATACCATCAAAAACATTAGCAAATAGAGTAGAAATGCCTTATGTTGGTCTTGGTGTTTATAAAATGACAGACCGTGAAGAAGCTTTGCAAGCGATAGCAAAGGCACTTGAAATAGGCTACCGCGCAATTGATACAGCAGCACTTTATAATAATGAAGTGGAAGTAGGAGAGGCCATTCGTCATTCTGGAATTAAACGTGACGAAATTTTCGTAACGACAAAAGTTTGGAACAATGATCAAGGTTATGACGAAACTTTACGTGCTTTTGAAACATCCTTGAAAAAACTAGGTCTTGACTACATCGACTTATATTTAACTCATTGGCCTGTTGAGGATAAATTTGTCGAGACGTATCGAGCAATTGAAAGACTATATGAAGAGAAATTAATTCGAGTGCCAGGCGTTTCAAACCATCATGCTCATCATTTAGAAAAAATCTTTGCAAAGGCAAATGTATTGCCAATGGTAGATCAAATCGAATTGCATCCATATTTATCTCAAGAAGAATTACGTGCATTTTGCAAAGAACATGATATTGCAGTAACGGCATGGTCTCCTCTAGGTCGTGGTAAAGTATTAAAAGACGAAACGATTTCTAAAATTGCATCAAGCGTTGGGAAAACAGCAGCTCAAGTAATTTTACGATGGCATTATCAAAATGACGTCATTACCATTCCAAAGTCGGTAACCTTAAATCGTATTGAAGAAAATATGCAAATTTTTGATTTTGAATTAACATCCGAACAAATGACACAAATTGATCGAGTTAATAAAAATGAACGCGTTGGGCAAAATCCAGATACTTTCCACTTTGATTTCTAATAAAAAAAGCTTGGGTCAACGATAATTGACTCAAGCTTCATCTTTCACAACAATTTTCTCATTTAAAAATGGATGTTCAAATTCTAGTTGGATGGCATGTAATTCATAATCGCCGGAAGCAGTGTTTCTAGCATTATACATCGTATCTCCAACAATTGGGTGGCCGATATGTGCCATATGAACACGGATTTGGTGGGTGCGCCCTGTTTCTAAAATTAAATGAACAATACAAGTATTTTTAAAACGTTTAACTACTTCAAAATGTGTGATGGCATGTTGACCAGATTGTGAAACGACTCGTCTAGTTGCATGGTGTCGGTCTTTTCCAATCGGTGCATTGATTGTACCACTTTCTTGCCGAATATTTCCCTGTACCTCTGCACTATACATACGGATAATTGATTTTTCCTCAATCATACGGTCGAATACAGATTTTGCAATAGGGTGCTTTGCAACAAGTAATAGTCCTTTTGTTCCACGATCTAATCGATGTACGTGTTCTGCATAATCGCCACCATTTGCTTTGATGTGTGCCATTACGTGGTTCATACAAGTATCCGTATCATGTTCATCATTAGGATGAGTGGCCATTCCTTTTGGCTTTGATACAATTAAACAGTGGTCGTCTTCATAACGAATATTCACTTCACATAAATCTGTTGGAAAATAATTTGATTTTGGCATTTCAAAAGTAAATTGAATGATGGTGCCTACTTTTAATTTATCATTCCATAGTACTGGTGAACCATCCTCATAAGTAACTGCTTTTGCCATTCTTAATTCATGAACGATCTTTTTACCTAAACGCCATTTTGTACGGAGCAATTGTTCAACGGTTAAATCGGGTTGTGCAATTTCGTATCGGAACATATTATACCTCCAAAATTGTGGATACTTTCAATCATAAACATTTTGCTGACTAAAAAAGAAGACAAAGCCGATGAATCGACCTTGTCTCATCTATCAATTATTTTTCCACTTGTCCTAAGAAATCATAAATAACTTTTGTATCTTTTGAGTAATCTCCAACAATACGGCTTACCTCTTTACCTTCATTGAAGTAGATTAATGTTGGTGTAGCTTCTACTTTGTAGTCATCCCAACCTTGTTCATATTCTAAAATGTTTAACTGATCGATTTGAACACCAACCTCATCTGCAATTGGCATTAAGGCAGGTGTCATTTCCATACAGTGTGGACATTCAGGACTAAACATATAAGCAACAACTGGTTCACCTGAAGCAATTTTTTCTTTTAACACATCGGGAAGTATAATATTTTGATAATTTTCATTATCTAATAAATCGATAGTAGATTGCTTTAAATTATCTGTATCATATGGATTGTTAGCTAATTTATCTTTATTCGATAAGTTTGTTAATAAAATAATCGCGATAAAAAGTACAACTACAACCGCACCTATAATTCCTAACTTTTTCAATTTACTTTTCCTCCTTTAGAACTTTTATTATGTAAAAACTCGTAATGGCAATTAAAATAAACGCAACTAAAGCTAAAAATGGAATCGTGATAAACCCAAGATAATTAATATATTGTCCTGAACAAGGAACTCTTCCACAAACAGGAGCATTGTCTCTTAAAAAATCTAGCTTTTGTATTCCATAATGGTAAAGGGAAATTGAACCACCAATACATGAAAAAACTGCTGTTGTAACAGCAATGCGAGCATTTTTTTGTATGTATGCTACTGTAGTCATTAAAAAAATCGGGTACATTAAAATTCGCTGATACCAGCATAACTCACATGGTTCATAGCCCCGTACTTCGGAAAAATATAACGATCCTAGTGTTGCTACTAATGAAATGAGCCAAATAAATAGCAAACTATTTTCTAGCTTTTTTTTCATATGCCTCTCCTAAAAATGTGTTTTGTTTTGCTGTATTGATTATAGTTTGTTCATAAATAGAAGTAAATCAATTTGAATTAATTTATTTCGACAATATAATGAGTTTATAATATTCTGTGAAAAGGTAACATTCAATGTAAGTGAGAGAATAAAATAAGAATTCTACAATGTAGGGCTACTGTTACATTAGAGGTGGAGATATGAATGATAACTCAAATATTACAATCCTAAAAGAAATTGCGGAGTTATTAAATGAAGAAACAGACATGATTCCAATGTTAAAAGGTGCTTTAACTAAATTTTTAAAAGGTACCAACTTTAAAACAGGCTGGATTTTCTTTATTAACGATAAAGGGAAATCAGAATTAGTTGTGCACGAGAACTTACCAGAAGCCCTTCAATATAATGATTGTGAACATTTGAAAACGGGCGGATGTTGGTGTGTATCGAGATATCGAAATAATGAATTAAAAAAAGCATCTAATATTATTGAATGTCAGCGAATTGAAGCGGCAATCGAGGCAAACGTTGGAGACCCAGCAGGCATTACCCACCATGCTACTGTTCCTTTACAATCAGGTGATGAACGCTTTGGAATATTGAATGTTGCATCTGCAAATACAGTAAGTTTTACCGATCAAGAATTGGAGCTTTTAGAATCAGTGGCGTTTCAAATGGGTTCTGCTATCAAACGAATTTGTTTAACAAAACAAGAACAAGAAATAGCCCTCGTACAGGAGCGCAATCGACTTGCTAGAGATTTACATGATTCAGTTAATCAATTATTATTTTCAGTTACATTAACTGCACGAGCAGGAATTGAGATGAGTGAGCAACAAGATATAAAAGAAACGTTTAAAGAAATACAACAACTTACCCAATCAGCGCTAACAGAAATGCGTGCCCTAATTTGGCAATTACGCCCAAAAGGTTTAGAGAGTGGATTGATTGAAGCCATTAAAGCATATGCAGAAATGTTAAATATAAACTTAACAGTCAATGTGTCAGGTGTGATTCAGTTTCCATCTCGAATTGAAGAAACGTTATTTCGTATTGCCCAAGAGGCGTTAAACAACGTGCGAAAACATTCAGGAGTACAGGAAGCAATTTTATATTTAACAGTAACACCGACAGATATATTGTTGGTCATAAAAGATGAGGGGCGAGGGTTTATTATTGACCCTGAGTTAACGATACCTTCCATTGGGCTACAATCAATAAGAGATCGTGCTATTGCAGTTGGGGGAACAGCAGATGTAGTAAGTGAAATAGGGAAGGGGACGGAATTATTAATCCGTTTACCATATTAGGGGGGTCATTATGATACGTGTTTTAATTGCCGATGATCATCATGTTGTGCGTCGTGGATTATTGTTTTTTTTAAAAACACAGAAAGATATTGAAGTCGTAGGAGAGGCAAAAAACGGATTAGAAGCAGTTGAACTTGTTGAAACATTACGACCAGATATTGTGTTAATGGACCTTGTTATGCCTGAAATGGACGGTATACAAGCAACAAAAAAAATAAAATCAAAATGGCCCGATGTTTCCATTTTAATGCTTACGAGTTTTTCAGATAAGGATCATGTACTACCCGCGCTTGAGGCAGGTGCTACTGGCTATCAGTTAAAAGATATTGAACCAGACGACTTAGTGAATTCCATACGGCAAATTATGAGTGGAGAAAATATTTTACATCCATTGGCCAATTCGAAATTAGAAGAAACACTACGAGAAGAAGAAAATTTACCTCATGTTAAAAATCCTCTAACACCGAGGGAACAAGATGTTCTTGCAGAGTTAACGAAAGGGAAAAGTAACCGTGAAATTGCTTCATCCTTATTCGTAACAGAAAAAACAGTAAAAACGCACATCTCCAATATCTTTACAAAATTAGAAGTTCAAGATCGTACACAAGCAGCTCTTTATTCTGTAAAACATGGTTTAACTGTTGGAAGTTCAGATAGATAAAAGTATAGATTTATAACGTAAGAATGCTGTTTATATCCGTTCTTACGTTTTTTTGTCACACAAAAAATTTCTCTTGTTTTTTTTATTATTAAATAGTATTCTCATAGTGGAAAAATTTTAAAATAAAGGGGAGCACATGGTTGATCGGAAAATTAGCTTCCTCACCAGACAAAAACAAGAGGATATTTTCAAGAAGGGGTGCGGATGGATATATCCCTTTACCTAAAAAGCTTCAGCTAGCCCATACTGGTGCTCTAATTTGGTTACTGTTATCTATTTATCTTTCTTTAAATTGGGTAAAAGAGCTGTCGCTAATCGTTACTTTACCAGTAGCACTTTTTATCATTGGGGGAATTGCGTATATCCCTGGATACATAAATGCATTTAATGTAATAAGTTTATTATTAGACCGTCAACCAAAGTTTAAAGTGTCGAATCCGATTGTGCCTGTAACGATATTAATAGCTTGTTATAATGAGGAAAAAAATATTCGCACGACTTTGCAATATCTACATAAACAATACTACCTTGGTGAGATAAAAATAATTGTTATCGATAATAATTCAACAGACCGTACTGCAGATTGTGCAAGACAGTTTGCCAAGAAATTTAATATGGACATCCGTGTAATTCACGAATCAAAAAAGGGAAAACATCATGCTTTAAACAGTGCATTAAAATTAGTGGATACTCCCTATACCATCATTTTAGATGCAGATACTATTTTAATGCCGGGCTCATTAAGATATATTGTATCAAGACAATTAACAGCTCCTGAGGAAGTAGTCGCAACGGCGGGAGCAATATTAGTTCGAAACGGTCGTAAAAGTTTTTGGACAAAATTGCAAGAGTGGGAATATTTCCTTGGTATAGCTTCCATAAAAAGAATGCAAGGAATGTATCAAGGAACATTAGTAGCACAAGGCGCATTTTCAATTTTTAAGACAAAGAATTTAGTTGATTTAGGTGGATTTCCGGATGTTATTGGAGAAGATATTGTTGTCACGTGGCTTTTATTAGGGAAAGGATATAAAGTTTATTTTGAGCCGTTAGCTGTTGCGTTTACAGATGCACCAGAAACATTTCAACATTTCCAAAGACAACGATCTAGGTGGGCTAGAGGGATGATTGAAGCATTAAAGCAAATAAAACCTTGGCAGCAACCGAATAGTTTTCCGCGATATGCCACATTTTTAAATTTACTTATGCCATATATTGATATTGTCTATTCCTTAGCATGGATTCCAGGTCTTTTATTAGCCTTTTTCGGAATAACATGGATAGCTGGACCCATGACGTTATTAGTTTTACCTTTAGCGCTTTTACAAAGTTTTATTTTATACAACTATCAAAAAAATGTATTTAAGCATTTAAATCTTCGCATTCGAAAAAATAAAATGGGTTTTATTTTATATGTTTTGCTATACCAATTTATGTTATCGCCAATTTCTTTATATGGATATATCGAAGAAGTATTTAAGTTGAAAAGGGTATGGAAATAAAAAAATGCCGATTCTTTTGAGGAAGCCACTGAAAAACAAAATACCGATAAAAATTTATAGTAATTATTTGCTTCTAAATAGAAGGTGGGATTCACTTCGCTTTCCACGGGCTTGGCTTCAGCCTCCTCGTCGCAAGCTCCTGCGGGGTCTTCAGCTCAAGCTGTTCCCGTAGGAGTCTTCGTGAATCCCACTTCCTAAAAGATCTGAGCGTATTTTTATTATAAAAATTTATTAAAATCGACTTTTTCAGTGCCCTATCTTTTGAGTCGGCACTTTTCTTTAGAAATGATAATCTTCTTCAGTAGGTTTGGGAATTTCATGTGGTTCGATATGTACGTGTACTGTACAGTAAGGGTTGGATTGTTTAATGGTCGTTTCAATTTTTTCTGTAATTCGATGGCTTTCCCAAACATTTAAATGTGGATTTACTGTCACAGTAACATCTATAAAACTCATATTCCCATGAGTACGGCCTTTAAAGTCCAAAAGATTAATTACTCCGTCAACATTACGAATGAGTACAGACAAAGTTTCTGCTTCCTCTATATCAAATCCATCCGTCAATGTATGAACTGCTTCCCAAAAAATTTCAATAGCAGTTTTAATAATGATGATTCCAACAATAAGTGCTGTAACAATATCAATGATAGTAAATCCGATTATTGCCCCGAAAATACCAATAGCAGTTCCAATACTAACAAGTGCATCTGAACGATTATCATAAGCAGCAGCTTTTACTGCAGTGCTATTAATTTTTTTTGAGAGGGATAAATTATATCGATATACACCATACATAACAACTGCACTTCCTATCGCGACAATAGCTGTTAATGTTGAAGGTGTTTCTCTAACAGGATTCCACAAATTTTTAATGGAGTTTACGAGTACTTGCAAACCAACAACCATCATAATAAAGGATGCAATGACTGAGGCAATTGTTTCAGCTCTCAAGTGACCATATTGGTGATTTTGATCTGGTGGTCTTTGCGATATCCTTAAGCCGATTAAAACGGCTATTGATGCAATGATGTCTGTTGTATTATTTAGACCATCCGCTTTTAACGCTTCGGATGAACCGAAATGTCCGATAGCTAGCTTGATTGAGCTAAGAAGGATATACGTGCCTATCGATAACCAAGCACCTTTTTCCCCTGCTCGTAAATTTGTATATAGCTCCACTTTGTTTCCTCCTGGCAAAACTTTAAAACATGATAAAACGACTTTCCGTTTTTAGGAAAGTCGTTTAATGAAAAGTAATTATTTTTGTTCGTTAGCTTCAGTTTCTTCGTCTAACGGGTTTTCATTTTCAGGTAATTTTGTAATTTCGAGGTAAAGGATATGGTGACCATCTGATTCTTTAATTTTGAATTCATAGCCTTCAAAATCAAAGCTATCTCCTTCGTCAGCGTCAAAGCGTTGAGTTAAGAACCAACCGCCGATCGTATCGACATCTTCATCACTAATTTCGATACCTAACATATCATTTACTTCTTCAACTAACATTTTAGCATCTATAATATAATGGCCATTACTAATTTCTTGAACTTCTGGGATTTCATCTTCGTCAAATTCGTCTTGAATATCACCGACGATTTCTTCGATAATGTCTTCAATTGTAACTAAACCTGACGTACCCCCATATTCATCCATAAGTATAGCCATATGGATTCGTTCTTGTTGAATTTTAAGTAATAGGTCACTAATTGGTACTGTTTCAAATACGCGAATAATTGGTTGCATGTAATCTACAACAGGTTTGTTACCGTTTGCAGGATTTTTTATAAAAGCAGTTAAAAGATGTTTCAAGTTAATTAAACCAATAACGTGGTCTTTGTCACCTTCAATAACAGGGTAACGAGTATATTGTTCTACACCCATAACTTCGAATACTTCTTTAACTGTTAAATCTTTTTCGATACTAACAATTTCAGTACGAGGAACCATAATTTCCTTCGCAGTACGGTCAGAGAATTCAAAAATACTATTTACGTATTCATATTCTGAGTGGTTAATTTCTCCACCTTTATAACTGTCCGCTAAAATCAAGCGAAGTTCTTCTTCAGAGTGGGCAACTTCAGATTCAGATGCCATTTTGTATCCAAATAATCCAGATAATTTACGTGCAGATCCATTTAAAAGTTTGATAAACGGATACATAACGTTATGGAATATAATTAAAGGCCCCGAAAGTCTTAAAGTAAGCTCTTCTGATTTTTCGATGGCAAACGTTTTTGGTGTTAACTCCCCTACGACAACATGTATATATGTCACAAGTAAGAATGCGATAGCAAATGAAAGAAGTGAAGAGATTCTTGGATCTAAATTCCACAATTCAAATAAAGGATGTAACATCATATCAAATGTAGGTTCACCTAACCAACCTAAACCAAGGGCTGTAATTGTAATCCCTAATTGACAAGCTGATAGGTATTCGTCTAAATCTGAAATAACTTTTTTAGCCTTTATTGCTTTTTTATTGCCTTCAGCAACTAATTGATCAATTCGTGTTGTTCTAACTTTTACGATTGCAAACTCAGTTGCAACGAAAAATGCCGTAGCAGCTATTAACAAGAAAAATGCTGCCAACTTAATGGTTAACTCTACTATGTCTACGTCCAAATACGTTCTTTGTCGCAAGCCCAAATGAGGGGAGCGAACAAAGGTACACCTCCCATGAAATAAAAATAATGTAATAATACAATGATAAAATATTTTATGAAAAAATACAAATCGTGAAAACAAATTTTAAAAGAGAAAATTATGAATATTAAAGAATATTGGTGTCTATTAATTAATAGGTTAAGCACTGATAACTTGAATAAAATTTTTTCGCTTAGAACTTTCTCTATATTGTTAGCTCAAAGCTACATAATTAAACAAAAGTCTACTTACTTATAAATTGGAAACTACATATTAATCATAAACATGAAAAAGCATTAATTCATGAACCATTTTTTCAACAACTGGTAATTCTTCTTCAGATGGTTTTATTCCTATCCAGTTAATTTTTCCATCTTTTTTATACTCAGCTTTATAATATTGCTGTTTGTAATAAAATGTTATGATCCAACCAGGAAGCTGACTATTTTCAAATAGTGGCTTGAAGTGAAAATGTTGTAACATATTAATCCCCCTTTGAAACCTCTTTTTCACGTTAATCGTACTAAAAATAGGTAAGAAAGGCTATTATTATCTTTATGTTACAATACTTTGCTATAATGGTTTCAAGTTAAATGACGAGAGAGGTTATTTATGGAAAATGCACTAGTCACAATAATATTTATGGCACTTGTTGGGGCAGCAATAGGAGGATTTACAAACTATTTAGCAATAAAAATGTTGTTCCGACCTCACAATCCAATCTATATTAAAAAATGGCGTTTACCATTTACACCCGGTCTTGTGCCGAAAAGAAGAGAGGAACTTGCAACACAGATTGGGGTAACAGTAAATAAATATTTATTAACACCTGAAGTTTTTCAAAAAAAGCTTTTTACTGAGGAAATGCAAAATAATGTTTTAGATTTTACACAAAAGAAAGTGAAAAGCATTATTTTTACTGATGATAAAACAATATTAGATTGGTTACAAATTGCTGGTTTTGGGCATTTGCCGAGTACAATTGAAACTGGAGTAGATTCAGTAATAGAAAAGCAATTTTTAAATGTAATGAATACACTATCTTCAAAAACAATTGACGAACTTCTACCAGAAGAAATACACCAAGCCATTGATAGAAAAATTCCTGAAGCTGTAATGTATTTACTTCAAAGAGGGGAAGAGTATTTTTTATCAACACAAGGTGAAACGACAATTAAAAATATGATGGATGATTTTTTAGTATCAAAAGGATCTTTTGGTGGGATGGTTCAAATGTTCTTAGGTGATTCAACATCCATCGTAACAAAACTTCAACGAGAACTTGTGAAATTTATCAATGCGCCAGGGACAAAAATTCTTTTGGTTAACATTTTTTCTAATGAGTGGGATAAAATTAAACAACAACCTGCAATAAATTTTCTTAAAGATATTGAATTTGAACCGATATTATCAAACATACAGTCATACGCTAAAAAAGAACTAGCAATTGAAAATCGACTAAATCAAACAATAAACCATTATTGGCCAACTGGAATTGACTATGTGAACAATGATTTATTGCCAAAATTAGTTGATAAAGGTTTTACAGAGGCAAAAAAACAGTTAGAACAAATGTTGGTACGTCTAAACCTAGAAGAAGTAGTTCGTGAGCAAGTCAATTCATTCCCGTTGCAAAAATTAGAAGAGATTGTAATTGGCATTGCTAACCGCGAACTTCAAATGATTACAATACTAGGTGCTGTTTTAGGTGGAGTAATTGGAATTGTTCAAGGGTTGATTGTTTTTTTAGTAAATTAATTAATGAGAGTGGGTAAACTTTTGATTAACATTTATAATGATATTAATAAGTTAGAAGCAACGCTACGCCAGACTCCGGAGTTTAATACTTTAAAGGACGCTGTTGAGGCAGTTCGTGCTGATGAAGAAGCGACTAAACTATTTACGAATTTCCGCGACATTCAAATGAAATTGCAACAAAAACAAATGAGTGGTGAGGAATTGCTAGAGGATGAGTTAATGTATGCACAAAAAGCTGCTCAATTAGCTCAAGGTAGTCCAAAAATTTTAGCAATGTTAGAAGCTGAAATGGCTTTAAGTAAAGTAATTGAAGAAGTAAACCGTATTTTAGTTAAACCAATCCAATCTTTATATGACGGGCTTTAATAAGCAGACCGCACGAAATTCTCGTGTGGTCTTTTTATTTTTGAATTGAAATCTTTAAATATCTCTTTAAACTGATTTGTTTGCATGAAGTTATTTGCAATTAATATTTCATCTTCATAACGTAATGTATAATTGAATTGCTCAATGAAAAACTTTCGAATTTGATCATACTGTTCATTTAAAGATATTGCTCCAGTAAGTGTTGGTCGATCTAACAAGAAAATTAAATCACAAACCGATTTTTTATTTTGATATGAGAGAGAAATCGTTATATAGAGTGTTCGTTCGTCACACTTAGCTTCAGGAATACACTGAAAATCAATTTTTAACTGTTGAAGGATGGATGTGAAGTTGATAATTTCTTTCGTCTCTGAGGTTTTATTTTTCCCAAAAATTGACATTTTACTACCCCCTCTATTAATTTTTTAAATATTGAAATAATTATATATTATATATGAGTTTTTTTATTATATCTAGAACTTATAGGAAATTTATATTAATTTAATTACAGTATTTACTAATGTTATAGTGTAAAAGGTAAATAATTAATCTCTTTAGTAATGATATACTATCGTTTCAGTATAAAAATGATTTATAATATAAAGATTGAAATAAAGAGGAAAGTGAGTTTACGATGAAAATAATCGAAGTAAATGAAGAATTTAAAGAAGATTGGAATCGTGTGTTAAATCACATAGCAAATTTATTTTTCGAAGACTCGAAAATAGTAGTAAATGCCCGAGATGCAGAACTTTCTTTTCGTTTCCAACATTCAATAGATGAAAATAATAAAATCCATACTTCATGCGAAATGCTTGCAAATGGACAATCATATAGTAGTAATTATTCTATTCAATATGACACAGTTGGCACAGAAAAAGAACAAGCAATACGAATGAAACGCGCACTTTCCCATGTTATGTTAGATGTACTTGAACAATATACAGGAATGATTCAAACCTGGGGAATTTTGACAGGTGTGCGACCTACGAAGTTATACCATAAGTATCGCAAGCAAGGTTATTCTGAAGAAGAAATATATGCAGTCTTAAAGAAAGATTATCGAATTTCAGATTCGAAAATTTCCCTTATGCGTGAAATAGTTGAACGCCAATTAATTACCATCCCTGACTTAGATGAGATTGGTAAAGAAATTTCAGTGTATATAGGAGTTCCGTTTTGTCCGACAAAATGTGCGTACTGTACATTCCCAGCCTATGCGATTCAGAGTAACAGAAAATCTGGAAGAGTTGATTCCTTTATTGATGGTCTGCACATTGAAATACGCGCAATGGGCAAATGGTTGAAGGAGAATAATATAAATATTACTTCTGTATATTGGGGTGGGGGCACTCCAACATCAATTGAAGCAGAGGAAATGGATGCTTTATATAAAACAATGTTTGAATCTTTCCCAAATCCTGAGAACATTCGGGAAATTACAGTAGAAGCAGGTCGCCCTGATACTATTACACCTGAGAAAATTGCAGTTCTTAAAAAATGGGGAATCGATCGCATTTCTGTAAATCCTCAAAGTTATACAGATGAGACATTAAAAGCAATCGGTCGTCATCATACCGTACAAGAAACAATTGATAAGTTTTGGCTGTCGCGAAATTCAGGGATGAATAATATTAATATGGATTTAATCATAGGTCTACCAAATGAAGGAATTGAAGAGTTTCAACATTCATTGGATGAATCCGCAAAAATGCAACCTGAATCATTAACAGTTCATACATTGTCTTTCAAACGCGCATCAGAAATGACACATAATAAAGACAAATATAAAGTAGCAGATCGCGAAACAGTTACGAAAATGATGGATATGGCAAGTGATTGGACACGTGAAAATGGCTATGTTCCTTATTATTTATACCGTCAAAAAAATATTCTAGGGAATTTGGAAAATGTAGGTTATTGTAAGCCGGGGGAAGAAAGTATCTACAATATTGTCATTATGGAAGAAGTGCAAACGATTTTAGGAATTGGATGTGGTGCGTCGACGAAATTTGTAAACCCGGACACAGGGAAGATTACACAATTCCACAACCCAAAAGATCCAGCAGCGTACATCATGACGTTTGAAGAAGCGATTGAGAAAAAAATCAACATGTTAAATGAATTATATAACTAATAGAAAAGCCTTATCTTCGCCAATGCTGAAGATAAGGCTAATAAATTTATAATCCAAAGTTTGGATTATGCTTTTTCAATTTAATTTTTTATAAATAAATCAAATACATCGCCAAAATCTTCAGTTGTATAAGTCTTTGTATTTTCTTTTAGCCATTGGTTCGTGAATTCTGCAATGGCTTTATATGATTCACTAGGTGCAGTTTGGCCATGCCCTGAAGAAGATAAAGTTCTAGTTGCATAATCAAGACTATCTAGCATAAAGTTTCGATTTTTTTCATTTTCTCTCATCATGCGTTCAATCGTAATTAAGCTTTTATATAAATCACGAATTTTTTCAGCATAATTTTTATTAATATCAATGCTTAAAGCAGTTTCGCCAATTGTAAATTTAATCTCAACATCAAGGTCGATTGTTCCAGCAGTTTCAAGGGATACATGGCGAATACTATTATATTTATAGTCATAACGTTTCAATGTACGCTTTTTACTAACAGCCGAATCTCCGTCAACATGGATTAATGCTAAATTTGTAAAGCAATATTCATCAGCCTTTGTTTTTATTAGAAAGAAAATTTTCTCCCCTTTTTCATGTAGAACATAATCATCAGCTTCTGTTTTATCGTAATCTTGTGGATCAATTACCTTCCCAATATCTGATAGTCCAAGTGCATCTGAAGCAAATTTCTTTAACATGTGAAATTTCCTCTCTTTCATAAAGTATGTCGTCTTCATAAGTGTAACATATGCTCTGTGGAAATCATTAATTACTTAACCACACGAATCATTACAAACAGGTCTAAAACTTTCATTGCGTTATCCTTAAATTTTCGAAAATATGTTAAAATAAAGATAGTTTTAATTCTGATACATAGGAGATAGATTATGTCAATTAATACCATTATTTTCGATTTAGATGATACATTATTGTGGGATAAAAAAAGTATTAAAACAGCTTTTGAAAAGACATGTGAGTATGCAGCTACAAAATATGATGTGGACCCTGAAAAGTTAGAAGAAACAGTACGTGTTGAAGCTCGCAAACTTTATGAAGCTTATGAAACTTATGATTATACTGTTTTAATTGGAATTAACCCATTTGAAGGACTATGGGGAACGTTTGATGATCCAACAGACTCTTTCCAAAAGATGAAAGAAATTGTGCCAACCTATCGTAAAGATGCTTGGACAAATGGACTAAAATCTCTAGGAATTGAAGATGCTCAATTTGGGGCAGAACTAGGAGAACGATTTGTAGAGGAACGTAAAAAATCACCATTTGTTTATGAAGATACTTATAAAGTGCTCGATGAATTAAAAGGTCAATACAAGTTAGTATTACTTACAAACGGGGCACCAAGTTTACAAAATTTAAAACTAGAAATTACTCCTGAAATTCCACCATATTTTGATCACATTATCATTTCTGGGGACTTTGGTAAAGGGAAGCCAGATGCAAGCCTATTTGAATATATGATGGATAAAGCAGGCATTACGGCAGAAGAAGGAATTATGGTAGGAGATAATCTAAATACGGATATTTTAGGTTCATCTCGTATTGGCATGAAAAATGTGTGGATTAACCGAGAAGATAATAAAAATGAATCGCCGGTGAAACCTACATTTGAAGTGAAATCATTAACGGAATTTAAAGAGCTACTTAAACAATTATAATTTTATAAAGACGTTCTGATTAAAATATAGTCAGAACGTCTTTTCTGTTATTCTAAGTAATCATATTTTCGAGCTTCTTCAACCTGTCTTCGCGATACTTGTTGAGTTAGCATATCTTTTTCAGATACATGGTATGATTCAAATTCATCATTTGCTGCAACTTCTTCGTTATCATCATATAGATCCCCGAAGTCATCAAAATCACCTTCAAAGTCAGAAGGCGTTTCCGATGTACCATATCTTGCAACGAGTTGGAACGTGTCCTCGTAATCATGAATATCATCTTTATCATCTCGCCCTGAAAACGAATTATCAACAGGAGGGAGAATTACTTGTTCTTCAACAGGACGTCCCTTTGGAATATCCTTTGCATCGGTATGTTCAATACAAAAGGCTGTATAGGGGAGTGCTTCTAAACGTTCATATGGAATATCTTCATGACATACTTCGCAAACTCCATATGTACCGTTTTCCATTTTTTCTAGTGCAGCTGTTACTTTTGCAAGTTCATCCTCATCATGTACTTTTAGTGCCATGTCTTTTTCACGTTCATAAAGTTCTGTCCCTAAATCGGCTGGATGATTATCGACCATTGATAATTCATCGACAGAATCACGCATACTACCACGTTCTAAATATTCATCATCATAATCAGAATCACGAACTAATGACTCCTTTTGTTCAAGAAGTATCTTTTTTAAATGTGATTTTTGTTGTTCAGTTAAAATGTTGATCACATCCTTTCTTAACTGTAGTATGAACGAATCGAAGGAAGTTATTATAAAATAAAAAATGACTTTGGAATTCAATCCAAAGTCATCAAAATGTAAATTATAGGTTAATTGCTTTTACTTCATCAATGTTTTCAAGTTGTGCAACGTAAGCTAAATCTTCAGCTGTTACATCGTTATCGATTGTAAGCATCATAACTGCTGTACCACCAACTTGATCACGACCTACTTGCATTGTCGCGATATTGATTTCTTTTTCTGCAAGTTTTGTAGCTACGCGGCCAATTGCACCTGGTTTGTCAGTGTTTTTAATGTATAGTAAGTGACCTTGTGGAATTACGTCAACAACATAATTTTCGACTTTTACGATACGAGCACCTAAACCGTTTAGTAAAGTACCTGCAACCGTGTGTACTTCATTTTGTGTTTTCACTTCAACAGTAATTAAGTTTGTGAATCCTTTTGCAGTCGTTGTTTTATGTTCATTAATTTTAACACCAATGCGTTCTGATAAGTAACGAGCATTTACATCATTCACATGTTCGCCGTGGTTTTTCTTTAATAAACCTTTTAAAGCATTAGAAGTTAATGGGCGAACATCATAGTTAGCTACTTCACCTGCATATGAAATATTGATTTCTTTTACTGGTTCCGCTGTTACTTGTGATAAAAATGCGCCTAATTTTTCTGCTAAATCAAAGAATGGCTCAACTTGTGCAAGTAATTCTTTTGGAATTGATGGCATGTTAACTGGGTTTGTTACAGTACCTGTTTTGTAGAATTTAATAATATCGTTAGAAACGTCCACTGCAACAGATTCTTGTGCTTCAATAGTAGATGCACCTAAGTGTGGTGTTGCAATTACTTGTGGTAACGTTAAAAGTTTGTGATCTGTAGCTGGTTCTTCTACGAATACATCAAGAGCCGCACCTGCTACTTTACCTTCAACGATTGCATCATATAAATCATCTTCGTTAATAATTCCACCACGAGCACAGTTAATGATACGTACGCCTGGTTTCATCATGTCGAATTTTTCTTTGTTAAATAAGTTACGTGTTTCTGGTAAAAGTGGTGTATGAACTGTAATAAAATCAGCAGCTACACAAATTTCTTCTACAGTAGCTTTTGTTACACCAAGCTCTTTTGCACGTTCTTCAGTTAAGAATGGGTCATAAGCCATTACTTCCATACGTTGACCTTTTGCGCGGTAAGCAACTTCTGCACCGATACGACCGAAACCAACAACACCTAAAGTTTTGTTTTTAAGTTCAACACCTACATAAGTTTTACGATCCCATACACCATTTTTTAGTGTGTTATATGCTTGTGGGATATGACGAGCTAGTGATGTCATCATAGCGATTGTATGTTCAGCTGCAGAGTTAGTATTTCCATCTGGAGCATTAACAACGATAATACCGTGTTCAGTAGCGGCATTTAAGTCGATGTTATCAACACCAACACCAGCACGACCGATTAATTTTAAATTTTTCGCAGCTTGGATAATTTCACGAGTTACTTTTGTTTGGCTACGCACAAGTAAAACATCAACATCTTCAATTTTTGCAATTAATTGTTCTGGAGTTAAACCAGTATCTACAATCACATTTAAGTTTAATTCTGTTTCTTGGCGTAGAGGAAAAATTCCATCTTCACTTAATGGATCAGCAATAAATACATTAATTACATTTGTAGCAGTTTCTAATTTAGTTACCATAAATAAAACTCTCCTTAGTTTACAAAATATTTTTACTTATTTGTTTAATGTGGACCTATTTTCACTAGTTTAGGGACTAGAAGGAATCTTGTGAAGTTTAGAAATGGATTAAGAACGTATCTCCTTTCGTTAATAAAATATAAAAAAGCCTTCCACCCCCTACAATGTGTAAGGGGCGAAAGGCTATATTATCAATCTTACGCGGTACCACCCTTTTTCGTTGACGAAAATATTTCTACTTTTCGTACAACCTCGAAAGTTCATGCGTAACGTGCATAATTCGGAATGGCATACTAAAATTTCCGCCATTCTATTCAGGAGTGGAACATTTATCGTAGAAACGCTGATTCGCACCAACCACCAGCTCTCTATAGATTCTAGAGATAAAGCATGTCTCCGTCATAATATTTTTTCGTTGATTTAATTGTTAACATCATAATCCTTAATGTTCAGTTATGTCAACAGATTTTAAGAAAAAAATTAATATTAATTATGAAAACGCTTAAATTCGACAGCGATTAACGAACATTCTGGATTATATACTTCGGAACATTCGTATTTAGTGAAAGCGTTCGGCATGAAATCATAGCTTTCAATGTGGCAAAAAGAGCAGGTGAAGTCAGAATATTATTGCGATTGTATAATAATATTATACCCAGAAGGCTATATTCATTATTTTACAATTTACTTGAATAAAGCGAATTATTAGAAATTGTAGTATGCCACCTGTTTGCAACTAAATGAGTTGGGAAAGATATAAAAAAATAAAGGTGAAATGATAGGAAATCTTGAATAATAAATGAATACTCATTCATTGATAGGGGTGGATTTAATGGCATATGAAACAATTAAGGTAGAGATTGCAGACCGTCGAGCGACATTAACTTTTAATAGACCAGACGCAGCAAATACGTTGAATTTATTAATGATGCAAGAATTAGCGGATTGTTTTGAATTTCTAAAGGATAATCCAGAAGTGCAAATATTAGTTATTAAGGGCGAAGGGAAAGTGTTTTCAGCTGGCGGTGATATCAAAATGATGTTAACGTCCGGTGACCCAATGGACTTTGAAATCATAATGGGCTATTTAAGCCGAATGATTCAAGCCTTATATCAACTTCCAATGGTGACGATTGCACAAATCCATGGTGCAGCCGCAGGGTTAGGATTTAGCATAGCTTTAGGCTGTGATGTTATCGTAGCCGAAGAAAAGAGTAAATTGGCGATGAATTTTATTGGTGTAGGGTTGGTTCCTGATGGAGGAGGACATTTCTTTATGAAGGAACGAGTCGGTGTCCCAAAAGCAAAGCAAATGATTTGGCAGGGATCTATTTTGGAGCCAAAAGAAGCGCTTAAGATTGGGTTAATTGATCATATTGCTGAAGAAAATGAGGTTGAAGCAGTTGTTGATCAATTAGTTGGCAAGTTTTTAGCTTCTCCAATATTAGCTGTTTTGGAAACAAAAGCAATTTTACATTCACAAAAATTCCCTGAGCTTCAAAATGTGCTGATAGCGGAGGCTGAAGCCCAAAAAAGAATGAGAAAAACAGAAGACCATTTAGAAGGCATTAAAGCATTTATTGAAAAGCGGACTCAACAGTTTAAAGGGAAATAGGTATAGCAGAGGGTGGTGAACTATGACCACCTTTTTTTATTTATGAGCTTACTATGGCTTAGCCTGCGTAAAGTGAGATGAATGGTTCAACTGTGTTATATAAAACCGATGAAGACAAAAATCGAAGGAGAGTTCGATAAAATGGTATTCATAAAGCCAATAAAGACAAAATCAAAGGAGAAATTAGAAAATTGCACTTCAACCCAACATAATGCCACAGGTCTAGAAAACATTCTAAATTTTTAAGTGAGCGTAAAAAAGACCAAGCAAATTTGCCCGGTCCACTAAAAATAGATTAAACGTGAAATAAAATTAACTTGCCCGAAGAGTTCACAAGACGATGGGTTTTTTCTGCAACGCCTTTTTCTTCAATTTGTTTTTGTCCTTCTACTTTAGCCGCTTCATCGTTGTTAAAACTCCATACTTCATCGAATAAAATTTCCCCTGTTTTTTCAAATGCTGTGAAACGATAATTCTCCAATTCAGTAACCCCCTTATTTTAGAAAGATAATACAATTATAAGAGATTCATGGCAATTTATCATAAAAAGTGCACCATGATTTATCGTTAAATAGCAGTTTGCATGGTACAATGAAGTTATCGTTTATATAAAGAAAAATGCAATATGATACAAAGGAGTGTTTTCACAGTGAAAGGAATAACACAACTCCAGGCGGGGGAACCAGTTAATCAATTTTTACTAATAAAACAAGCGACAAAGGGAGTTACAACGGTCGGTAAACCTTTCATGACACTCATCTTACAAGATAAGAGTGGGGATATTGAAGCGAAACTTTGGGACACAAACGAAGATCATGAAAATATGTATCGCCCTGAAGTCATTGTTCATATTGGCGGAGAAATTCATGATTATCGTGGGAAGAACCAACTACGAATTAAGCAAATACGCATAGCTCGAGCAGATGAAGGAGTTCAAATTAATGATTTACTTCCTTCCTCCACAACACCAAAAGAACAGCTATACGAAGAGTTAACGCAGTTTTTCTTTGAAATTAAAAACGCCAATATTTCTCGAATTACTAGATTCTTAATTAAAAAGTATCAGGCGGAATTAACGGTTTTCCCAGCTGCGTCCAAAAACCACCACGACTATGCTTCAGGGTTATTAGATCATGTTGTATCGATGCTTCGACTAGGTAGATCTATCTGTGACCTTTATCCAACTTTAAATCGAGACCTAATATACTCTGGGATTATTCTTCATGATATTGGGAAAGTAAAGGAGTTAACTGGCCCAATCGCAACGTCTTATACAGTTGAAGGGAATTTGTTAGGCCATATTACTATTATGGTAGATGAAATTGGTCAAGCTGCAAAAGAATTAGGCATTGATGGGGAAGAAGTTATGGTATTAAAGCATATTGTTCTCTCTCATCATGGAAAAGAAGAATGGGGAAGTCCGAAAAAGCCGATGATTCAAGAAGCTGAAATTCTCCATTACATTGACAATATTGATGCCAAAATGAATATGTTAACAAGAGCATTGTCTAAAACGAAACCTGGAGAATATACAGAAAGAATCTTCGCACTCGATAATCGTTCTTTTTACAAACCAACATTTGAATAATGATAAAGGCACCCAAATGCGGGTGTCTTATTTTTATATTAAACCTATTATTTAACAATTCTTCTATGTATAATCTAGTAAAATACTAATGATGAAGAGAAGTGAACGAGGTTGCGAGAAACGATTGAGGGCCTTTCTAACGCGGCGATTATAAGAGTTAATACGATATCAAAAAGTAAAATAAGCTACCTTATGTTAACAATGTTAGGTGGCATTTTTGTAGGGTTCGGGATTATCCTACTAATTACGATAGGCGGTTTACTCGACCCTGTTGAAAGTCCATACATGAGAATCATTCAAGGGATATCCTTTGGGGTAGCCTTAAGTTTTGTCGTTATGGCAGGGGCAGATTTATTTACAGGAAACCATCTTATTATGGCTGTTGGCACCTTAGAAAAGCGAACTACTTGGTCGAATACAATTGTCGTTTGGATTTTTAGCTTTATTGGGAATTTAATTGGCTCTGTGCTTTGTGCATTTATGTATTATATGACTGGATTACATGAAGGTGATATTGCAGCATATACCGATAGAATAGCTGCGGCTAAAATGAATGCTCCTTTTTTAGAACTTCTGTTTAGGGGGATCCTTTGTAATACTTTGGTTTGTTTAGCTGTTTGGTGTTCTTTTAGACTAAAAAGTGAATCAGCGAAACTTGGTATGATTTTCTGTTGTATTTTTCCTTTTATTACATCCGGGTTTGAACATAGTGTGGCGAATATGACGCTTCTTTCAATTGCTTTAATGATTCCACATAGTGAACTTGTAACAATAGGAGGATTTTTTGCAAACCTTATACCAGTATCACTTGGCAATATTATCGGTGGCGCATTGGTAATAGGGGCAGCCTTTTGGAATGGTCAGGTGGATAGAAGGAATTAGAGAGTTAAAACGATGAAGTTTCCCTTGTTTTTGTTCACTAATATAGGGAAAATGGTTGAAAAGATTGAAAAGTAATATAAGGTTTAATATACTAGAACAGGTCTTACTGATGGAAAATGGAGGAGATTACGAGTGAATTTACCAAATTGCCCGAAATGTAATTCAGAATATACTTACCAAGATGGAGAGCTTTATGTTTGTCCTGAATGTGCATACGAATGGACAGAAAACGCACAACAAGCAGAAGAAGGATTAGTAGTCAAAGATGCGAATGGTAACCTTCTTTCGGATGGAGATACGGTCTCTGTAATTAAAGATTTAAAAGTAAAGGGTAGTTCATCGACATTAAAAATCGGTACAAAGGTGAAAAATATCCGATTAGTTGAAGGCGATCACAATATTGATTGTAAAATTGATGGTTTTGGTGCCATGAAATTAAAATCCGAGTTTGTGAAGAAAATTTAACATTAAAAAAGTGCTGATTAGAAATTTTCATTTCTAGCCAGCACTTTTCTATTTGTAAAATTATTTTTCTTCTTCTTTAGCGTCAGTTTTTTCTTTTGGTTCTTCTTCAGATCCAAGGTAGTTCTTTAACGCATCTTTTAAGTCTTCATCTTTAATATCGATTTTTGCATCTTTAATTAATTCAGCAACTTTTGCGTTCCAATCACCTTTAGTAGCAGCGATTGTATCTTTAATTTCGTCTTTTTTCTCTTCTAAAGTACCGTAATCTTTAACTTCACGCTTGTCCGTTACTTGGATAATGTGGAAGCCGAACTCAGATTGAACTGGTTCGCTAATTTCATTTAATTCAAGGGCATATGCTGCATCATTGAATTCTGGTACCATCGCACCTACAGTAAACCAACCTAGGTCGCCACCTGATTGAGCAGAGCCGTCAGTTGAATATTCTTTAGCTAATTTCGCAAAATCGCCACCAGCTTTTAGTTTTTCGTAAACGGAGCGAGCTGTTTCTTCATCAGCAACTAAAATATGACGAGCATTAAGTTCGTATTTCGCTTGATCGTAATATGCTTTAATTTCTTCATCCGTTACTTCTACATCTTTTGTAGCCTTTTCTTGAAGAAGTGAGAAACGAATATTTTGTTTAAACGCTTCTTCAGATAAACCGTTAGCTGCTAATACAGTTTCGAATTGATCTCCATATTGGGATTTTACTGACTCAAATTGCTCTTTTACTTCATCTTCTGATACTTTATAGTTATTTTCTAAAATTTGTTCAATAACTACTTGTTCTAGAAGTGCATTTCCTGCAAGATTTTTTATTTCATCATAAAACTGATCTTTTGTAATATCCCCGTAAGTTGACGAAACAACTACTTCATCTCCTGCGTTATTACATGCAGCAAGTAATACTGAAGAAGAAAGTGCTATTGCTAATAAAGTTTTTTTCATTTGTTATTTACTCTCCTAACATCAATTAAAATCCATAGATACTATAACATAAACGATTGAAAAACAAAATGGTTTCAGTTGAACAGCCTAGATACAGGAGTAGTACCTGCATAATATAGTTTTTGAAAGGGGGTGTCGTGATGGGAAATAGCTACGGTGGCGGATACGGAAATGGATTTGCGCTATTAGTTGTTCTGTTCATCTTATTAATTATTGTTGGTGCAGCATATATCTACTAATAAGGACAGATGAAAAGACGAAGAAGAGCTAAAGGCAATTGCCTTTAGCTCTTCTACTTTATACCGCCTGCTTTAACTTTATTTTGGTAAACACCCCAAAAATTAAGCTACATTGCAACTGATACTTCTACATAGAACGATACTAAAAGAATTGTAATTAAAACATTTATTGTGCGGAATATTTTTGCATGTTTTTCTTCGGGAATATCTTTTTGAGTAACAAGTGCATAGGTCATACGATTTATTTGGAATAAATAAAACACAGAGAATAGCACTATAACTAAAAGTAGCAAGTCTATTCCTCCCCTCTCTTTACAACACTAAGAATAACAAGAAATGTTAATCTAATACAAGTAAATAGTACTTTTAAATCTTAGTTGGGACCAATATTTCATAGCCCTTTGGCGTCTCTTCAATTACAGAATCCCTTGGAGCGGGTATTAGATCTTTAACACATAATATGTCTATTAAGCAAATACTACAATGATACGATAGTAGGATACATAAAAAGTGAGTAAATTGTGGAAATGATATCGCTAATAAAATTAATATTCCATTTATAAGAAAAAAAGGTGCTAATAATGTAAATATATATCGGTTTTTAGGTATTTCTTTTTTTATTCTCACTATAAGAACTGGAATAATTAAATATTCTCTTCGCACTCGCAATTTCACAGATTTTCTATATCCGAGTAAGGAAAAATAATGGGTTAACTTATGCAGTGGATAAAGGAAAACAAAGAATATAATAAAAAGCCATAACCAATCATCCTTGTAAAATGATGGATGAATGCGTCCAAATAGTACAAAGGTAAAGGAAAAAATAAGGATAAATATTGAAATTGATACGATTGTAAGCCATGCAGAACCGTATTCGTTTTTTATATTAATTGTTTTCCAACAATGCACAACCAAGACCCCTTTAAAACTTTAGTGAAGATAGTTTAAATGAAAAAGTGTAAAAATGCCACATTTCTTTTAAAAAACGTGAAAAGGTACCGAAAAATCCCCAAAAACATTCCAAAGATGTTTAATTCAGAGGAAGAACATTGTAATTTTAAAATATAAAAGAAAAAGAGTGTATCTCTACACTCATAATCATTGTTAACATTCAATTTGTGTTTCAATCAATTCTATAAAACTATCTTTTTACAATCAGTTTATCATCATCTTCTACAAGTGACTCTTTAAAATTATTGAAAGACTTTTCAAAGATTTCTATAAAATCTTCCCCGTAAATATTTCGAATAACTGCCATTACATCTAAAAACTCTGGGAATCGACCGTATAGTTCTTTTAAAGCAAGTGACCCATTTAGAATGGAATGCTCAGTATCATAATAATGATCATACATGAGCAAAATTAAGTCTTCTCCTTCTTTTGTAAGTTCGACATACGTATTACGTTTGTCGTCATCACGTTTAGAAAACTTTAAAAAGCCTCTTTCTTCTAGCTTTTTGGAGAAGTTAAATGCTGTTGAGACATGCATTACCCCAAATCTTGCAACATCAGAAATAGATGCACCTTTTAAATGGTACGCAATCCATAAAATGTGATGCTCATTGATGTTTAAGTCATAGGGTTTAATCCATTGTTGCCAATCTTTTTCTACGGCTTTCCAAAGTGCTTTGGATAGTTGTGCAATTCTTTGACTATAGAGCATAGCTTCTTTCATCGTATAACTTTCTTCAGGCAAAGCCATCACCATCACCTTCTTCTTTCCTTAACATTAACAATATGAAAATATTATAGCAATAAAAGAAAAAAGTTTAAAGTTAGAAAAATGAAATAATTGAAAAGTGCTCAAAAAATATTATGAATATGAAAAAAATGATGGTAAAGCGCCAAAAAATACAGGTTTTTATAGGTATTTTAACCTAGTGAAATTATTGTTCCTCAGACTTCTTATTATTTAGTTCTGATAAATTATTCTCGATTTCGGTAATAGATTTCTGTAAACCTTCTATTTCTTCTTTTAGCTTTGTTGCGTCCGGTTCAATTGCTTGCTTAAAACTAGAGATTGAATCTTTTAACTCGGTAATTATTTTCGGTATATTATTTTCGACTTCATTTTTTAAAGAGAATGAAGCATCTTTTAAATTGCTGGTATGCTTTTTTAGTTCTAATAAATTTTCTTTAGCTTTTTTAGAGTTTGTGATGATGTTTGAGCGGAGTTGTGGACCGGTTTGAGGCGTAGTAAATAAAATGGCTGTCAACCCTCCAATTATTCCAGTAGAAATTCCAAGTAAAAATGGTTTGGCACGCATTTTGTTCAGCTCCTTATAAATAAAAATGGATTCATTAATATAATGATTCTCCTATTGTTAACCATATTAAACCATGAATCGACAAAATTGAATATAATGACCTTTAAGAATAATTAAAATTATCTTAAAAGTACAAAAAAATAAGTATAGACAAAGCCAACGAGGACTTTGTCTATACTTACTAAGCTTGTGAAATTGATGTGCTAAATTTTGAGCGTTTTAATAGATTCGTAATAATCGGGTAGATGATAATAAATGTTACAGCATTAAGACCAACTGCTGGTAATACAACGGCCATAAATAAGAAGCTAAATGCTGCACCACCTGGTAACCCTACTAGTAATAATGCCATTGATAAGAAAGTAGTTCCTGAAAGAATAGTTCCTAAACCTACTAGCACTGCACCTACAGCAACCTTTTGTCCTAATTGACGTAAGGCTAAAACAATTACAAAAAATACTATGCCTGTTACAAGTTTATCAATAATGTTTGGCACAAATCCACCAGGGAATGTTGAGAATAAACCAGAAAGTACACCTGTAGTGATTGCTAATAAGAATGTTTCTTTAAAAGTTGGGAACAGTAATATCCCAATAAACATCATTGTTAACATGAAATCTGGTTTCATCCCTTCACCATAACCAGGGATAATTAAATAAAGTGCTGCCCCTACACCGACTAAAAGCGCCATTAAAACAAGATTCTTCGTATTCATTTGCTAACTCTCCTCTACATTTCTATGCTAGTCGCCTCCTAACGTGCAGCTTATTGCCGTTAGCGAAACTTACATTTAATTTTAATGGCAAAACTAATAATTTGCAATATAGTGCAATAGAATAAAAGGGATATGAGATTTTTAATAAACTAATAGAAAAATTTCTCCACCTCATAATAAAAACGCAACCAAAAATTTGGCCGCGTTATGTTATCAGTTAGGCATTCAAACTATTTGTAATTTGTGAAGCAACATTTTGCAAAACTTCTGGTGTAAATTCGTTTTGTTTTGTTTCCCATCTAAATTGTAATCCATCTGTCTCATCGTAACGTGGAATGAAGTGTAAATGATAGTGGAAAACTGTTTGACCAGCAAAAGCACCATTATTATTAATTGTATTCATACCAGCTGGGTTAAATGCAGATTTAATGGCATTTGCAATTTTTGGAGCAACTGCATATAAATTTTTTGCAACTTCTTCAGGCATTTCAAAAAGATCTTTTACGTGCTGTTTTGGTACAAGTAGTGTATGTCCTTTTGTTAAAGGTGCAACATCCATAAAGGCATAGACGTTTTCATCTTCATAAACTTTCACGCTAGGAATAGTACCATCAATAATTTTACAAAAAATGCAATCGTTCATTGTAAGCATCCTTTCAAATATGTTTTCTATATATTTTAACATATGACAACTGATTCCAATCGCGTTTTTTGTTAAAATGTAGAAAGAATAGGAGTGAAGTTAAAAAATGACATTGTTACAGCTAAGCGATGTTACAGGTGGCTATACAAGAAAACCAGTAATTAAAGGCTTGAATTTTTCAATTGGCAAAGGAGAGCTAGTAGGTTTAATAGGTCTTAATGGTGCGGGGAAAAGTACAACAATTAAACATATTATTGGGACTCTTTTGCCTCAAAAAGGTGAAATTCGTTTAAATGGAATTACATTAAGTGAGGATATTGATCAATATCGTTCATCTTTTTCATATATTCCAGAAACACCAGTGCTATATGATGAACTAACATTGAAGGAACATTTAGAGTTAACAGCCATGGCTTACGGCATTGATGAAAGCACGTTAAAGTTGCGTTCAGAGGAATTATTAAAAGAATTCAGAATGGAAAAACGTTTAAATTGGTTTCCATCTCACTTTTCAAAAGGTATGCGTCAAAAAGTAATGATTATGTGCGCGTTTTTAGTTAATCCGAAATTATATATTATTGACGAGCCATTTGTAGGACTTGACCCCCTTGGAATTCAATCTTTACTTGATCAAATGGATGAGAAGAAAAAAGCTGGTGCTTCTATATTAATGTCAACACACATTCTATCCACAGCAGAAAAACATTGTGATCGAATTATTTTGTTGCATGAAGGACGAGTTCGTGCTCAAGGAACAATGGATGATTTACGCAGAAGCTTTAATATGCCGACTGCTACACTAGATGATTTATATATCGCAATGACGAAGGAGCAAGACCATGAATAGTTTGTATGAGGTATGGTCTACGCGATTCAACCATTATATAAATGAAGTGCAAAAATATATGCGTTATGTTTTTACAGGGCATTTGGCTCTCGTTTTAGTGTTCATTGTAGGGGCAGTAGGGTATCAATATAGTGAGTGGTTAAAAGTTGCACCTAATACGTTTCCAGCAGAGTGGATTATTTCGCTTGTCGTTGGTGTTATTTTAGCGATAAGTCGCCCGGTTACCTTATTACGTGAACCAGATCAAGTTTATTTATTACCTTTAGAATCTAAAATGTCATTATATTTTAAGAAGGCATTAAATTATACGTTTTGGTCACAAGTTGGACTTGCTGTTGTAATTTATATCGTGGCTATACCTTTATTGAAAGCCGTAACAGAATTATCGACTACGGAAATTTGGCTCGGAGTTCTGTTTATTGCTATATTAAAATATTTAAATGTGCAAATCGAATTTAATTACCGCTATGGAAATCGTGGAGAAAATGTTATAATCGACCGCATTACAAGAGCGTTACTTTCAATTTTAACGATTCAAACTGCTCTAACAATAAATTATACATTAGCAATCATTTTTGTTGTTTTATTAATTGTATACAACACTTCACTTAAGAAAAAAGTAAATAAACAACCGATTCCATATGAGCATTTTGTTAAATTAGAACAAAATCGAATGATGGCTTTTTATCGATTTGCGAACTACTTTACTGATGTACCGCACTTAAAAGGATCTATCAAACATCGAAGCTGGTTAAACTTTGTCTATAATATCGTTCCATTTAGCAAGAAAAGTACCCAAAGCTATCTTGTTTATAGAACGTTTATACGAACGGATGATCATTTTTACTTATGGGTTCGTCTAACAGTAATTTCAGGAGTAATTGCTTTTATTGTGAATATTCCAATTGTTACATGGATTGTAGCGGGGGCATTAGCATTTGCAACTACTCTTCAATTAAAATATGCTTTATTATCATCAAAAGATTTCCGAATGGACAGGCTTTATCCTGTTAAAGAGTCACAGAGGAAAGAGGCAGTGCAAAAAGTATTACGCTTATTTATGGTCGTTCAAGCAATCATTGTGTTATTTTGTTCGATTGGCCAACCATTATTTTTTGTACCAGCGATTATCATTCTTCTATTGAATGAGATCACTTTTAGAGTTTCTAAAGATCCTTCGAAGCATGATTATTCCTATTAAGAAAAGTAAAAAGTGTTTTAGAAGCATTTATAGCTTATAAAACACTTTTTTGTTTTTATATGTGGATAAAGCAAATAAAAGGAGCCTAAATGCAAATAAGTGACATTAAAAAGCAAATAAGTCGATCCTAAAAGCTAATATATTGCCCCTCGTTAATTCTCATCTAACAATTTCCCTGAGTAAGTTGTAATATAACTTGCCGCATTAAAGATGTTCTGTTTCTCTACTCCAGGTGTGGCGTCCTGTTTACTATAGGCTTCGGTAAATTTTTTTGTATTTTTCCATGCTTCAAAGGAGTGGGGACCTGTCCATTGTGTTAACACGATATAAATATCAGATTTAATCGGACGCAATAAACGGTATGCAATAAACCCTGGCTCTTGGGTGAACGCGGATGCGCGGTTTAAAAAGATTTTTTCAAAGATGGGTCTGCCCTCGTCTGTAACAGGAATGTTATTTAAGACAAAATAGCCCTTTTGCTCTAATGAATTTAATTGGTCGATTACTTCAAACTTTCTAGGCGTTGCAAATTTTGTTTTTCTTTCAGTTTCATGAAGGAGCAGAGAATTCCCAGAACCATGTAACACAATCATGTGTTCCTTACTATGTTTTTTACGAACTTTTTCCATAAAGTCTGGAGTACCAGAAGTTAAATAGAGGAACATTTTTCTAATCCCCTTTCAAAATAATAATGATTTTAATTTAAAAAAGAGTAAAATACTATTTTTTGACAAAAATAATCCTTAAAAAACGCACTTAACGAACAATTTTATGACATTTGGTGGATAAAACTATACAATATCATAGTAACAGTATATATTGGAAAACGGATATCAATGAGAAAATTATCATTTTAACTTATTTCAGTATAAAGCTCTTTTACTGAATCAAACAGGCTTGGGTGTAACATTTAATAAATTTTTCCAAGTTACTAAATTGAGGGGAAGGTATAATAATGAAAGCTTTTAATGATACATTATTACGCGCGGCTAAAGGGGAACGTACAGAATATACTCCTGTATGGTATATGCGTCAAGCAGGAAGATCCCAACCAGAATATCGTAAAATTAAAGAAACATATTCTTTAGAAGAAATTACACATCAACCTGAATTGTGTGCATATGTAACAAGACTACCTGTAGAGAACTATGATGTAGATGCTGCAATTCTTTATAAGGATATTGTCACTCCATTACCTGGTATCGGCGTTGATGTAAAAATTAAAGCGGGTGTAGGACCTGTTATTTCAAACCCAATTCGAACTGTAAAAGATGTAGAAAATTTAGGCGAATTTAATGCAAAAGAACACACACCATTCGTGCTAGAGACAATTAAAATTTTAACTGAAGAACAATTAAATGTACCGTTAATTGGCTTTGCCGGAGCACCATTCACATTAGCAAGTTATATGATTGAAGGTGGACCATCCCGTAATTACAACAAAACAAAATCATTCATGGTATCAGAGCCAAAAGCTTGGTTTGCATTAATGGACAAGTTAGCGGATATGATTATTGCCGATGTTACAGCGCAAATTGAAGCTGGAGCTAAAGCGATACAAGTGTTTGATTCTTGGGTAGGTGCTTTAAATGTAGAAGATTACCGTGTATTTATTAAACCTATCATGACAAGAATTTTTGCAGAATTACGTAAAGAAAATGTACCACTTATCCAGTTTGGAGTTGGTGCAAGCCATTTAGTGAATGAGTGGAATGACCTTCCAATTGATGTTGTAGGTCTTGATTGGCGTATGCCTATTCGTAAAGCACGTGAATTAGGTGTGGAAAAAGCTGTACAAGGAAATCTAGATCCATCGTTACTACTTGCAGATTGGTCTGTTATAGAGCAACGTACAAAAGATATTATCGACCAAGGATTAGAAATTCCAGGGCACATCTTTAACTTAGGTCATGGTGTATTCCCAGAAGTAAACCCTGATGTATTAAAACGCCTTACAACTTTAATTCATGAGTATAGTCGTGAACAGGTGAGTAAATTAGATTAAGTAAACATCTATAGAAAAAACTTTCGAGGTGAAAATATGAAACCAGTACGTGGACTACTTGTCATGGCATACGGAACGCCATACAAAGAAGAAGACATTGAAAGATATTACACTCATATTCGTCATGGACGTAAACCTTCTGAAGAGCATTTAGAAGATTTAAAAAGTCGTTACAAAGCAATTGGTGGTATTTCACCATTAGCAAAAATGACACAAAAACAAGCTGAAACTCTTGAAAAGCGTTTAAATGAAGTTCAAGGTGAAGTTGAATATAAACTATATGTTGGTTTAAAACATATTGAACCATTTATTGAAGATGCAGTTGAAGCAATGGTGAAGGATGGTATTGAAGAAGCAGTAACAATCGTCCTTGCTCCACACTTTTCAACATTTTCCATTAAGTCATACAATGGCCGTGTAAAAGAAGCTGCAGATAAATTAGGAAGTACAATGAAAATTACTTCTGTAGAATCATGGTACAATGAACCGAAATTTATCGAGTACTGGAAATTAGCAATTAATGCAGCCTTTGATGAAATGAGCGAAGAAGAACGTGAAAAAGCATGTTTAATCGTTTCCAACCACTCATTACCTGAGAAAATTAAACAAGCTGGTGATCCATATGAAGATCAATTAATTGAAACAGCACGTTTAATTCAAGAAGCAACGGGTATTAAGAATGTCGAAGTAGGCTGGCAATCTGCTGGACAAACACCAGAACCATGGCTTGGTCCAGATGTGCAGGATTTAACGCGTGAACTATTTGAAGAGAAAGGTTTCCGCTCTTTTGTTTATGCACCAGTTGGATTTGTAACAGAGCATTTAGAAGTGCTTTATGATAATGACTTTGAATGTAAAGTCGTGTGTGATGAGCTTGGTGCGACTTATAGACGCCCTCCAATGCCAAATACACATCCATTGTTTATCGATGCAATGATTGATGCCATTTATAATAAATTAGCAAATTAATATAGGAAGTGTGATGAGGGTGACTTTAAGTAGACGAAAGGTTGCAATTATTGGTGGTGGAATTACTGGATTAACGGCAGCATTCTATTTACAAAGATTAGCACAACAAAATAATTTGCCTATAGATGTTGTATTAATTGAATCATCTTTACGATTAGGGGGCAAAATCCATACGTTAAGAAAAGATGGATTTATCATTGAGCGTGGCCCTGAATCATTCCTAGATTATAACAACAGTGTGCGAGAATTAGCCACCGATTTAGGCATCGAGCACGAGATGGTTACGAACAATCAAGGGCAAACTTATGTTGTAGTAGGTAGTGAACTAAATCCTATTCCCAATATATTAGCATACCAAGGATCACTTAAAGTCTCCTCCTTTATCACCTCTGGATTATTCTCACTAAGTGGTAAATTACGTGCAGCCGGTGATTTGTTGTTACCAAAAACAAGTGAAGATGAAGATGAACCGATTGGGGATTTCTTTAGACGTAGATTTGGAAAAGAAGTTGTAGAAAATTTAGTAGAACCTCTACTAGCAGGGACTTTTGCTGGAGATATTGATCACTTGAGTATACAATCGATGTTTCCTCAATTTTACCAACTAGAAAAACAGCATCGTAGCTTAATACTTGGAATGAAGAAATCGTTACCTCATACAAGTAATCATCATAATGAATCATATCAAACGTTTAAAAATGGATTAGAGACTCTAATCGAATCCATCGAATCAAAGTTAACGCCAAAATCAATATTAAAAGGTGTCAAAGTAGAGTCGATTGATAAATTAAAGGATGGCTCAGTTCAAATTTATTTTAATAATATTCCACCATTAAAATGTGATGCGGTCATTATGACAACACCATTTAATGTAACAAGAAGTGTTTTTAATAGCTATGGGTTGTTAGAAGATGTACCAAATATGAACTATGCGACAATTGCCACTGTAACAATGGCATTTAAACAAAATGAAATCAAAAAGTACAAAGATGCCATGAACTTTTTTGTTTCAAGAAATAGTGATTTATCGATCACGACATGTACTTGGTCTAATCATAAATGGAACAATGTTGCACCAGAAGGCTACGATTTGTTACGTGTTTATATTGGACGTGTAGGTGATGAGGCAATTGTAGAATTATCAGATAGTGATATTGAAAAAACGGTACTACAAGATTTAAATTTAGCTATTGGTTTAAGTGAGGAACCAATATTTACAGTTGTTACTCGTTGGAAACAATCAATGCCACAATATACGGTAGGGCATGAGAAGCGTATAGAACATATAAAAGAGCAATTATATACAGATTTTCCGAATGTAAAATTAGTTGGTAGCTCTTACGATGGAATAAGTGTCCCAGATTGCGTATCACAAGGGAAAAAAGCAGCACAAGAACTATTAAAGGAAATGTTTCAATTTCAGTTAAACTAAACAATAACTGCTTCAAGGATGTGTCTCAATATTGGGACACATCCTTGTCGTTTTTATTTCATCCAAACTTCACAAATCTAAAGTAATATATTGAAAGAGGTGATGGGCATTTATGAAACATGTACAGCTCTACATCATGCTTTTGTTTCTTTTCATTTTAGCAGGTTGTAATGAGCAAGCATTTACGAAAATCAATCAACATCAATCTTTCGTGGCATCAGTCAATATATTGGAACCTTCAATCACCTTTTTTGAAGGGACAGAGGAAATAGCAAAATGGGAATTTGAGAAGGCTTATACTGGTGCGCTACTTATAAAAAAAGACCAGATATTATTATACGGTCATCAATTAGATGAAGCAGATCTTTATGAATTGTCTACGGGTAAAAAAGTTCAAACGATTAAGTCGGGTATTGGGACAACAAATGCTTATTACGATGAAGAGCAAGAACGATTCTTTTTCACGAATAGTGAAAGTAATACTATAAGTAGCTTCAATGCTCACGGGAAAAAATTGGAGGAACTACAATTAGGAAACTATCCTATGTCCATGACGTCCCATAATGGAAAATTATATGTTGTAAATTATAAAGATACTATTTTATCAGTAATAGATTTGGACTTATTTGAAGTAGAAGATGAGTGGGAAATCGAAAAATCTTCTAATGGGATGATTATTCTTCCAGAAGAAGAGGTTGTCTGGATTGGTGGACACGGAGAAGGAAGTAAGCCAAACCAAGAGATTGATGTGTACAATATTAAAACAGGTGAACTACAAAGCGAAATTAATGTCTCCTTAATGCCAATTGGGTTTTCACGAAAAGAAACTACAGTTTTTGTTGTAAATCACGGTTCTAATGAGTTATTTGCTTTAAATCTCCAAGGGAAAGTGCTTTGGAATATGGAAGTTGGGGCAAATCCTTTTGTAGTGGCGACCTATAAGGACTATCAAGTTGTTACCGGATACGATGATCATAAAATTTATTTTATAAAAGATAGGCAAATTCAAAAAACAATTGAGACAAATCAAGGACCGTTTCAGTTACTAGTAAGGGAGGTTGTGAAGTGACAACTGTTTTAATCGTAGATGATGAAATAGATATGCGAAATTTAATAGAAGTTATGTTATCAAGTTCAAACTTCAATACTTTAGCAGTATCGAATGGTGAAGAGGCTTTTCGCTATATAAAACAATATGATATTGACCTTATTTTGTTAGATGTGATGATGCCCGGGGAAGACGGTTTTATCGTTTGTAAAAAAATAAGAGAAATCTCTTCCATTCCAATTATCTTTTTAACAGCTCGAGATGCCAATGAAGATAAAGTGAAAGGACTAACAATCGGTGGTGATGACTATATTGTCAAACCCTTTACCTCTAGTGAATTAGTTGCTCGTATAAATGCGGTTTTACGAAGAACAGGTAATCATATTGAATCGATTAATTATAAATACATTCATTATGGGCTTATTAAATTGGACGAGATTGCTAGAAAAGTGTTTGTCGGAAGTGAAAATGTGCCGCTAACGTTAAAGGAATATGAACTACTTCATTTATTTATGCAAAATCCAAAGTCTGTCTACTCCCGTGAACAACTGTTAGAACGTATTTGGAATATCGATTATGCGGGAGGTACAAGAACTGTTGATACGCATATTAAAACATTAAGATTGAAATTAGCGAAACATTCGAAGGAAGCAAGCGAATATATCCAAACAGTTTGGGGTATTGGGTATCGCTTTGAGAAAAACAAATGAAAAAACTCTCGACGAAAATCTGGGGCCTTATCGTGCTGTTTTTACTCGTTACGATTACCTTTATGTATGTTTTAACGGAGTATTTATACGAACAATTGTATGTAGAAGATACAGAAGCTTCGATGGTTGAAGTGGGAGAAAAACTTCGAACAAAATATAAAGGTGGTAAAGTAACGGATCAATTCATTCTGGATGTTGAAGAATTTAATACATATTCCAATTTTGATGTTTTTGCAGTTCGGAATCCGAGAGAGTTAAGTGCCTGTGTTCCTTTCGACATCGATTATGATGCCCTAATAGGACCAAATGAGCGAAAGGAATTATTACAAGGAAATTCTATTACGAAAATCGGATACGAAGAACGATTTGAACGTCAAATTATTTCGGTCATATTACCTTTAACAGATCAAAGTCGATTAGAAGGCATTATTTATCTTTATTATCCCTTAGCCAAAATTAGCGAACTTGCCAATAAAGAAGTATTTTTATTAATTGGTTGTGCAATTATTTTTTCTGCACTTTTAGGGTTTTTTGTTTATGAAGGCATCCGCCATATTATGCGCCCTTTGAAAGAATTGCAAGAGGCTGTAGAAAAAATGTCTAATGGTAATTATGAAACACGTGTTATTGTTTCTTCAAAGGATGAAATTGGGAAACTATCAGAAGCGTTTAATGAAATGGCATCAAGTATTGAACGGGAAGATGAAGCACAAAAAAACTTCTTGGCAACTGTATCCCATGAATTACGGACACCCATTAGTTATGTGAAAGGATATTGTGAAGCAATTCAACAACAATTCATTGAGGGAAAAGATAAAGATGAGGCAATCTCGTTAATCGCAAGGGAAGCAAATCGAATGGAAAGGCTCACCAATGAATTATTGGAATTAGCAAGAACCTCAAATGAGCAGAACATTGAATTGTACCCAATAGTTTTGTCTGAAACAATTCGTGATGCGATTTGTCTTTTAGAGAAGAAATCAGCAGAAAAAAATATAGAAATTAAAACTAACTTCGATGAACAAATAATTGTGGAAGGCCATGAAGAAAAGTTGAAACAAATTTTTATCAATACTATTGAAAATGCAATTCGTTATTCAAACAATGATTCAACTATTTCCATTTTGACTAAAATAATGAATGGAAATGCCATTATTGAAATTATAGATAGAGGTATTGGAATTCCTGCAAAAGATTTACCACATATAACAGAACGTTTTTACCGAGTTAATAAAGCTAGAAGTCGTGCTGATGGGGGGAGTGGTTTAGGACTATCAATTGTCGATCAGCTCGTAAAGCAGCATCAAGGAAATGTAACAATAAAAAGTGTAGTAGGGGAAGGTACAACAGTATCTATTACAATCCCACTAATGGAGGAATAAAAATGAAGAAATGGTTATTTAGTATGGTTGCTGTACCAGTATTATTAATGGGATGCTCCTCAAATGAAAAAGAAGTGGATACAAATGATGAACCTGTTGACGTAGAAGCTCTCGAAGTAAAAGTAAATATTTTAACCCCTGAAAAGGTAGCGGTAAATGAACCAATTGAACTCTCTGCCCACGTTACACAAAATAATGAAAATGTGGACGATGCAGAATCAGTGAAATTTGAAGTTTGGGAATCTGGTTATCGAGACGAGGGCCAGATGATTGACGGTGAATTAGATAGTGAAGGCGTCTATAAAGCCGAGATTACTTTTGATCATGACGGTGTGTACTATATGTTTGCACATACAACAGCAAGAGGATTACACGTTATGCCGAAACAACAACTCATTGTTGGGAATCCGGATATGAGTAAAGTTATTGAAGATAATAGCAGTGATACAATGAACCATGGTAATACAGAGGAACATGGAGAAACAGAACACGAAGAAAGTACAAAAGAAGAAAATCACGGACATTAAAAACGACCCCCCACAAGTTTGAGCGTCTTGTGGGGGGTTAAATATTTAAGCGATTTACTTTTAGGTTCATAACAAATAGGGAACTAAACTTTTAATAAGATTTAATTAAAGAGTATTACATTTATCGCAAGTGCTGCTGTAGCATTCACTTTGTTCTTCGATTTTTTCGCCACACTGTACACAAACTTTATCAGGTAAGTTTTTGAAAAATTCAACAACGTTTTCTAACATAATGCTCTCCTCCTTTTTGGACAATCTGTTATATTACTGTTTTGTTATTTCAAATTGTACTATAACAGATTACGTTAGTCAACACCTATTTACAAAAATAATGTAAAATAAAAAATGAAAAAATAAGGGAGTGAAAACTTTGTATTTTATAGATAATAAAGGAATTACAGACCCACGTATTAACTTAGCAATTGAAGAATATGTGTTAAAAAATATGGATATAGAAAAGGATGATTATTTACTGTTCTATATCAACCAGCCATCCATCATTATTGGGAAAAATCAAAATACAATTGAAGAAATTAATACAGATTATGTTGAAAATAATGGAATCATTGTAGTGCGTCGTTTATCTGGTGGTGGAGCAGTATATCATGACTTGAACAATTTAAACTTTAGCTTCTTAACAAAAGATGACGGAGATAGCTTCCACAATTATAAAAAGTTCACTCAACCAGTTGTAGATGCTTTAAAAAATCTAGGAGTGGATGCAGAACTATCAGGAAGAAACGACATTTTAGCAGAAGGCCGTAAAGTTTCAGGAAATGCTCAATATGCAACAAGAGGACGTATGTTTAGTCACGGTACATTACTATTTAAAACAGACATCGACGCAGTTGCCTCTGCATTAAAGGTGAAAAAAGATAAGATTGAATCGAAAGGCATTAAATCAGTTCGTTCGCGAGTTGGAAATATTTCAGAATTCTTAAAAGAACCAATGTCAGTAGAACAGTTTCGAATGGAAATATTAAAGTCTATTTTCGGTGGAGAAGAGAACATTCAATATTATGAACTAACAGAGGACGATTGGGAGAAAATTCATACCCTTTCAAAAGAACGTTACCAAACATGGGAATGGAACTATGGAAAATCGCCTCGCTTCAATATTCAAAAAACGCATCGCTTCCCATCTGGTGGAATCGATATCCGATTGGAAGTAAATAAAGGGATTATTGAAGAAGCAAAGATTTTCGGAGATTTCTTTGGAGTTGGAGATGTAGAAGAAATCGAAAAGCTTTTAGTTGGTGTTAGGTATGACCGTAGTGAAATTGCAAAAGCAATTGAAGAGATTGACATTCCTCATTACTTTGGTGGAATAACAAAAGAGGATTTTCTACAGTTGATTTACTAATTGATTTCAATTAGTAAGATTTTGGGGCAAACTGTTTCACCTTACAATCAAGAATTGGATTTGCGTTTGTCGCTAAAGCTTTTGGTCGAGAAAAACCTTGCTTCAAACATTGTGGTAATTTTTGGGCTCGTCGCTAAAGCTTTCGGTGCAGAAAAATCCTCCCTCTCAAAAATGTGAGAGGGAGGATTTTTTGGTACAATAATATATAAAATATTAAGCCCTTTAAGTATATGGAGTTGGGGGAGGGATGTTATATGGAAAAACATCGAATTTTTATCGTTGAGGATGATGTGAAAATCGCCTCACTTTTAGCGGATACATTGCGAAAATATCAGTATGATGTTGAAATCGTTCAAAACTTTGAAGGAATCGTTGAGGAATGTTTAGCGTTTAATCCTCATATCTTGTTGCTTGATATTAACCTACCATCATATGACGGTTATTATTGGTGTCGTCAGTTAAGGCAGTATACGAAATGTCCAATTATCTTTATTTCAGCTCGTTCTGGGGAAATGGATCAAATCTTTGCCCTAGAAAACGGTGGGGATGATTTTATTACGAAGCCGTTTAATTATGAGATTGTTCTTGCAAAAATTAAAAGTCATTTACGACGTACATATGGTGAATATTCAGCAAGACAAGAAGAAAGAACGATTAAGCTTGGACAACTTACTCTTTACCTAGAGCGTATGGAACTGGTTATTAGAGATATTGAAATTCCGCTTCAAAAGAAAGAATGTATTATATTGGATTTATTAATGGGCGGGTCACCTAAAGTTGTAACCCGTGAAAAGTTATTAGAAGAGCTTTGGGATGACCAGGCTTTCGTTGATGAAAATACACTAAATGTAAATATGACGAGAGTTAGAAAGAAATTAGTAGATTACGGAGTGCAATCTGTAATTGAAACGGTGCGCGGGGCAGGATATCGTTTTGTTTTAAGCTCGGAGGAAATGTAGATGGGGCTAAAATTATTTATTAAGGAACACCTGTCGTTTGTTATTTTTGAAATGGTGCTAGTCCTTTTCATTCTACTTTTGTTTTATTTAGATGGGTTCAGAAATATTGATACAGCTGTTTATACAATATCCATTAGCCTTATTTTGATTATATCTTTTTTAGGGGTTCGCTATTTTTTAAGGCAAAATTACTTAAATAGAATTACTCAGTTACCCACTTCAATGGAAGATGCTTTGCAAAAAAATGCAAAAACCTTTGAATATATTGAAACAGAACGTTATTTACATGAATTGTATCGTGTTTATCAACAAGAAGTGCAATCATTGTATGCTTCACAAAATCGCCAAGATAAGTTTTTAAATCAATGGATCCACCAAATGAAAACACCTGTATCGGTACTGGAGTTATTATTACAAGAAGATGGGCCACTTGATCATACAAGCGTTCGGGAAGAAGTTGACCGGATTAAAAGAGGACTAGAACTTGTCCTTATGAATGCACGTCTAGAAAAATTTGAAGAAGATATGCAAGTGGAACAAGTCTCGTTAAAAGATATCGTTCTTGCAACAATTAATGAGAATAAACGTTTATTTATAACAAATCGTGTCTTTCCACAAACCGAAATTGACCAAAGCATTGTTATTACTAGTGACTCAAAATGGCTTAAATTTGTACTAGGTCAATTTATAACAAACGCTGTTAAATATACCTTTGAACCAAATAAAAAAATCTTCGTCATTGCAAAACGGACAGATTCTCAAGTGCAATTGATCGTTAAAGATGAAGGAATTGGTATCCCAAAATCAGACCTTACAAGAGTAACAAAAGCATTTTTCACTGGTGAAAACGGGAGAAAAACGGGTGAATCAACTGGGATGGGTTTGTATTTAGCGAAAGAAATTTGTGAAAAGCTTGGACATGAATTAACAATTGAATCAGAAGTTGGGGTTGGGACAACGATTACACTTACATTTTAAGTCAAAGAGGGAGCATATATGCCAATACTACAAGTGAAAGATGTTACAAAAGTCTATGAGGGGAAAGTAACAAATCGTGCAATTAATCAACTCAGTTTTGACTTAGCTAAGGGCGAGTTTTTAGCTGTTATGGGTCCTTCAGGTAGTGGTAAAACGACACTATTAAACTTAATCTCTACGATAGATAAACCAACTTCTGGTGATATCGTATTCAATTACATAAAACCTCAAAATTTAAATAAAACTGAACTTGCCTTTTTTAGACGAAGGGAGTTAGGTTTCATTTTTCAAGATTTTAATTTATTACCGATGTTGACGGTAGAAGAAAATATTGTCTTACCATTAACGTTGGACCAACAACCAGTTGACGTAATGGAAGAGAGACTAAATACATTAGCTGAACGATTGGACTTGAAACCATTTATGAATAAAAGGCCAAACGAAATTTCTGGAGGTCAAGCCCAAAGAGTAGCCATTGCTCGTGCATTAATACATCGACCATCTATCATTTTAGCAGATGAGCCTACGGGGAATTTAGATTCTAATAACTCCCGTGAAGTGCTAGAGTTACTTAGCAAAATTAATAAAGAACGACAAACAACAATCGTAATGGTAACTCATGATCCAATTGCGGCAAGTTTTTGTGATCGCGTGCTATTTATTAAGGACGGTGAGTTTTTTAACGAAATTTATCGGGATGACAGACGCCAAACATTTTTCCAACGCATTCTAAATGTTCTAAGTCTTTTAGGAGGAGGACAAGTAGGTGACCTTTCATCAATTCGCTTACCGTAACGTAGTTCGCAATATCCGAATTTATGCTGCCTTCTTTATGGCCAGCTTTTTTTCGGTTTTTGTATTCTTTATTTATTCAATGCTCATGTTTCACCCAAAAATAGACAATGGCTTTTTAGGCAATGTCCCAATTGTCTGGATGGTCGTTGCAGAAATCATATTAGTATTGTTTACATGGTTTTTCATATTTTACTCAATGAAGGCTTTCTTAGAAGCAAGGTCAAAGGAATTTGGTATATTGCTTCATTTAGGAATGGAACGAAAACAGCTCAGTAAATTAGTCTTTATTGAAACGATTATAATCGGATTAATGTCGATAGTGCTTGGTGTGATATTCGGCTACTCATTTTCTAAATTTTTCTTTATGATTGTTCGAGAAATTTTAATGCTAGAGGAGTTGCCACTCTATCTTTCGTGGGAGCCTTTTTTATTAACCTTTGCTGTTTACTTAAGCGCATTTGTATTTATTTCGATGGTTAGTGTACAATTTGCTCCTCAAAGAAAGATTATTGATTTAATGAAAGGGCCTAAGGGAGTTAAGTATACTGTTACTTATACAAAAAAAAGGGCTTACCTTGGCGTTATTTTCATTTTATTAGGCTATTGTTTAGCGATCGTTACGACCAGAACAACACTTTTCTCCTTCACATTATTTATTCCAATTCTCATTACATTCGGTACGTTCTATTTCTTTTCAGATTCAACACAATATTTTGTTGAAAGCTTAAAAAAGAGAAGGAGCGTCTATTGGAAGAATTCAAGAATGTTACCGTTAGCAGAGCAAACCTTTATTTTAAAAAATAATGGAAAAATGTTTTTTGTTGTGACAATGGTTTCTACTCTTGCTTTTTTATCAGTTGGTTTACTATCAACTCTATCATCCTATACATCCCAATACGATAAACTTAATCCTTTAGGGTTGGTCTATAAAGGTCATATCGACAATCCGTATGAGGGTACCCATATTTCATCATTAGTATCGCAACTAGAGGATAAAGGTTTATCTTATCATTTAACCCGATTTACAGTTATTAAACAAACTTCCTCTTATACAAAATATGAAGTTGAAGTGTTTAGGGAATCGGATATTAATAGTTTACTGTTTTCTTATGGATATCCGATGGTGCGTTTATCTGAAGGTGAAGGAATGTTTATACCGTACACAGAGGAATCTGTAAAAAAATTAAAAAAGAAAGCAGTTCATACTGTATTAGTTGAAAATAATATTCCAATAAAAATTGATCAAGTATACCCAAAACTTATTTTTCCTAGTTCCATTGTCAGTTTGAATTCCATCATCATAAGTGACGAAGATTTTGCGAAGTTAATAAAGCCATATAGCGGCTACCCTAAAGTGGAACCAGGCTATCATTTATTTACTTTTGATATACCACAGTGGATTGACACTACTGATATTGGATTATCAATTCAACATAACGTTTCTGCAGAATATTTGAAAGAAAAGTATTTGTTACCTTACTATTTTGAAAATGCAGGATTAAATTATTCTTATATATTATCCACTTACTCTTTATTTACATTAGTAGGTCTTTTAGTAGCTGCTGTATTTTTACTTGCGGCAGGAAGTTTTATTTACTTTAAATTACACACTAATTTAGAAGGAGAAAGACGAAAATTTGATGTGTTAAAACGAATGGGCATATCGGACAACGAGTTGAAAAAGCTTGTAACAAAGCATTTATTCCCACAATTTTTCTTACCATGGGGTGTTGCGCTGAGTCACAGTTTATTTGCATTTATCGCCATTCAAAAAATCCTAAAACATGTTGCCAATATATCAATTGTAAAGGAATTGATTTTTGCCTTTTTATTCCTTGTACTAATTCAAGTTATTTACTTTTATTTAATAAGATGGCGTTATATTTCCCATGTCCGAGATTGACGAAAAACTTGCGGTAGATAGAATAATATTTCATTTTCTTAGAAAAAGATGTAATAAAATACTAAAAAGCATTGTTTTATTAATATATCTAATTTATAATATTTAGAAAATGAATGGTTATTCATTTCTTACTTCATAGTAGCTAATTGGGGCTAGTTATGTTGAAAAACATGCAAAGGGGATGGGTGTTTTGAATTTAGTTGAAAAAGTTCGTCAAACAGCAATTGAACAACCGGATAAAGTTGCATATCACTTTTTAGGCCGTGATACTTCATATGGTGAGTTCGAACAACAAGTCAGTCAATTTGCATCAGCATTACAACAACTAGGGGTGGAAAAAGGAGATCATGTGGCATTTTTACTTGGAAATTCACCACATTTTCTAATTTCACTGTATGCAACAATGACAATTGGAGCAACAGCGATTCCTGTAAACCCAATGTATACTCCGGATGAAATTTCATACATCATTCAAAATGGTGATGTAAAACTAGTCATTGCACTAGATATGTTGCTACCTTTAGTGGATATAGGGGTTAAGGCATTCCCACAGGTAGAACATTATATCATTTGTGAAACGATGCCAGATATTCAGGAGAAATTAACATCTTTGAGTGATGCAGCAAAAGATAAAACACAACTTTTTTCAAAACTTCTTTCTTCAACAACAGCAACTGTAGAGCCAGTTTCTGTAGATAATGATGATGTGGCGATTATTTTATATACTTCTGGAACTACTGGTTATCCAAAAGGAGCTATGTTAACTCATCAAAATTTATATTCAAATGCGCGGGATGTTGGAGAGTATCTAGCTATGACGAGTGAAGACCGAATAATAGCTACACTACCGGTATTCCATGTTTTTGCATTAACTGTTGTAGTAAATGCGCCTCTATTAAAAGGAGCAACTGTTTTACTAGCACCAAGGTTTAGCCCAAATGAAATCTATGAACTTGCTGGAAGTCAAAAGGCTACCGTATTTGCAGGGGTTCCAACAATGTATAACTTCCTTTATCAATTTGAAGGGGACATTGAAAACTTCTCAAACTTAAGATTAGCAGTTTCAGGTGGAGCTCCATTACCTGTACAGGTCCTTTATGATTTTGAGAAAAAGTTTAACGTTAAAGTTTCAGAAGGTTATGGGTTATCAGAAGCTTCACCGGTGACTTGTTTTAATCCATTAGATCGAGAACGAAAAGCAGGTTCCATTGGTATGTCTATTGTCAACGTCGAAAATAAAGTAGTTGACGTTAATGGAAATGAAGTACCAATAGGAGAAGTAGGTGAACTTATTGTTCGAGGGCCGAATGTGATGAAAGGCTATTATAAAATGCCTGAAGAAACGGCAAACGCTATTAGAGATGGATGGCTATACACTGGTGATTTAGCTAAAAAGGATGAGGACGGCTATTTCTATATCGTAGACCGTAAAAAAGATTTAATCATCGTTGGGGGATTCAATGTTTATCCTCGAGAAGTAGAAGAAGTATTATTCTCACACCCAAATATAATTGAGGCAGCTGTCGTTGGTTTCCCTGATCCTAATCTTGGTGAAGCAGTATGTGCGTTTGTTGTTTTAAAGGACAAGACTGTTTCGGAAGAGGAACTACGTAATTATTGCGCAGAACATTTGGTGAAATATAAAGTTCCAAAAGTGATTGAGATTTTAGACGAGTTGCCAAAAAATTCAACGGGGAAAATTTTACGCCGCTCATTAAAAGATATACAAATAACACAATAATCTTTTAAGATGCTCTCGTCTATATCGGAAGCCACTGAAAAACTAAATACCGATAAAAATTTATAGTAATTATTTGCTTCTAAATAGAAGGTGGGATTCACTTCGCTTTCCACGGGCTTGGCTTCAGCCTCCTCGTCGCAAGCTCCTGCGGGGTCTTCAGCTCAAGCTGTTCCCGTAGGAGTCTTCGTGAATCCCACTTCCTAAAAGATCTGAGCGTATTTTTATTATAAAAATTTATTAAAATCGACTTTTTCAGTGCCCTATCTATATCGTGGGCATCTTTTTTATTAGAGGAATTTTCCAAAGTGACAGACTAAGCAGTAAGCTGTAAAATAGTATAGGTGAAATAGCGAGAACACCTGAAGAAAAGAGGTAAAAACATGACAAAAATGAATGTTGAAAGTTTCAACTTAGACCATACAAAAGTTGCAGCACCATATGTAAGACTTGCAGGAATTAAAGAAGGAAAAAATGGAGATGTCGTTCATAAATATGATGTTCGTTTTAAACAACCAAACAAAGAGCATATGAAAATGGATGCACTCCATTCAATTGAGCATTTAATGGCTGAAAATATTCGCAACCATACAGACCATGTAGTTGATATGAGTCCAATGGGTTGTCAAACTGGTTTTTATCTAACAATGATTAACCATGATAACTATGAAGAAGTACTAACTATTTTAGAAAATACACTACAAGATGTTCTTCAAGCTAATGAAGTTCCTGCTTGTAATGAAGTGCAATGTGGTTGGGCTGCAAATCATAGCTTAGAAGGTGCAAAAGAACTTGCAAAAGAGATGTTAGAAAAACGCAATGAATGGTCAACAATTTTTGCGTAATTAATTAACGAGACTGTCGTAATGGCGGTCTTTTTTCTTTGGAGAAAATATTTTGTTCATATGTCATAACATCTACAAAAAAATGTAAATATTCGGTGAAACTGGTAGGTTTTTTTTGGAAGGAACTATATAATCATAGTATAATTGCAATAGATAAACTATGAAGTGAGGAAATGTAGAGTGGATGTTTTTATTGGAAGACAACCGATTTTTAATATAGACGAAGAAGTAGTAGCCTATGAACTTTTATATCGTAATCAAAACATTAATGCCTTTCCAAATACTGAACCAGATGCAGCGACAGTAGATGTACTAGTGAATTACTTTTTATCGATGGGCATAAAAGAAGTAACAAAGGGGAAGCCAGGTTTTGTCAATTTCACAGAAAACCTATTAATGAGTCATGTCATTGAATTTATTAATCCATCCAAAATCGTTATTGAAATTTTAGAAAATGTCCCAATTACTAAAGAATTAGTTGACCGGGTAATGGAATTAAAAGAAATTGGTTTTAAAATTGCTCTGGATGACTTTGTACTTAATAAAGATGTTGTACATTACGATAAAATTTTTGAACACACTGACTTTATTAAAGTTGATTTTTTAGCTACTCCTTTATTAGAACGTATGGAAATTGAAAATCGAGTTAAACAATATTATCCACATATTCAATTATTAGCGGAAAAAGTTGAAACGAGAAACCAATTTGATGTTGCGAAACATTCAGGATATACATTATTTCAAGGCTACTTTTTTGAACAACCACAAATTATTAAATCTACAGATATCCCGTTAAATACATTACAATATTTCCAAGTTATTTCTTTATTGAAGGATGAAGAACCAGATGTAAACTTAATTGCTGAGAATATCGAAAGAGATATTTCTTTATCTTATAAACTTTTACAAATAATCAATGAAACAAATAAACGGCAAAAATCAAAAGTACGATCGATTAAACAGGCAATATTATTATTAGGATTAACTGAATTACGAAAACTAATTTACTTATTAGCTATGCGTGAAGGGGAATTAAAAAATCATACTGATTTATTTAAAGAACTTATGAGGACCTCTTTATTAAGAGCGAAAATTTGTGAAATTCTTGCGAAACAAACGAATAAAGAAAACTACTCTGAATATTTCTTAGTTGGTTTATTTTCTTTAATTGATAGCTTATTAAATAGACCGATGGATGTTATTTTAGAAAAGCTTCCTTTTTCAGAAGAAGTTTCTGATACGATTAGTGGTGTGGAAACCGAAATGACACCTTATTTAGAATTTAGTATTGCGCTAAGTAAAATGGATTGGGACAGTATCGAACGACTTATACCTCAACTTGGTTTAGACAATGAAAAGGTTGAAATAATATATAATGAAGCAGCAATATGGGCAGAAAAATCAATGTAAGGCAAAGGGATAAAACCTTTTGCCTTTTTTTATACCATTTTTATTCCATAGGTCACCCTTTATCTTAATGAAGTTCTCTTTTTTATTACCCTTTGTTATAATCGTCCACAGAATGTACAAAATAAGTCATGTGGGGAAAAATATGAGTAAAAATTATGAGAATAAAGTATTAAATTCTACAAAGAATACAATTCAGGAATACTTTTATGTACTTCTTGGAGCAGCGGTGATCGCGTTCGGATTTAATGCATTCCTATTTCCTAACCAGGTAGCTTCCGGAGGCGTTAGTGGTATAAGTACTATTTTAAATGGACTTTTTGGATGGAATGCAGGAATCGTGCAGTACGCCTTTAATATACCGTTATTTATTGCAGGTGTTCTAATATTAGGAAAAAAGTTTGGTGTTAAATCTTTAATCGGTACATTAGCTTTACCGTTTTTTGTTCTGTTAACAGACAACATAGATCCATGGACAGATAACCCCTTACTTGCTGCCCTTTTCGGTGGAATAATTGTCGGATTTGGTATTGGGTTAGTATTTAAAGGAAATGCTTCTACAGGTGGAACCGATTTACTTGCACAGATTATAACAAAATTTACAGGTCTTACTTTAGGAACAAGCGTACTCTTAATAGATGGGATTATTGCAATAAGTGCTGCCTTAGTATTTGATTTAGAAAAAGGGTTATATGCTCTTATTGGTTTATTTGTAACAACCAAAACAATCGACGTCGTTCAATTAGGTTTTAGTCAATCAAAAATGGTATATATCATTTCCAGTAAAGAAACAGAAATACAAGATACAATCTACAAAGAGATTGATCGTGGTGTGACAAAACTACCTGTCTTTGGTGGTTATACTGGAAAAGAACGTACAATGTTAATGGTTGTTGTTTATCAAACCGAGTTCACAAAGCTGAAACAAATCATACAAATGGTTGACCCAACAGCTTTTGTCATTGTTTCTGATGCTTATGAGGTGCTGGGAGAAGGTTTCAAACGAGTATAATTTTGTTATAATAGGTAATGCAATCCACACTAATTATTCGGAGGGGTTTTCATTGAAGAAATCATTATTAGCACTAATATTCGGTTCAGCACTATTTTTAGCAGCGTGTGGTGGCGGTGACGACGAAGCAACAAACGACACAAACACAGGCACAGATGATACTGGTACTGAACAAACAACGGATACAGGTAACGATACTGCAACTGAAGGAACTGACACAGGTACTGAAACAGCATCTGCTGAAGGAGAAACGATTGTTAAAAGTAATTGTGCGACTTGTCATGGTGGCAACTTAGAAGGTATGGGTAGTACACCTTCTTTAGCTGACGTAGGAACTCGTTTATCTGAAGACGAAATTTTAGACGTTATTTTAAATGGCCGTGGTGGTATGCCTGGTGGGTTACTACAAGGCGGAGATGCTGAAGCCGCTGCAGCTTGGTTAGCACAACAAAAATAATAAACCTTATTAAATTACGAAGCCAGATTATACTGGCTTCGTTTATTTTTTATATACAAACAGTTCCTCATTTTAATACTTTCTACTGGTAACATGTTAAAATAGTTACTAAATGTAAAATAAGGTAGGGGAGTATATTTAATGATTCAAGTCACAACAAAAGACGTCATTGAAAAATTTAATTTAACGTTAGTCAGTGGTCACGATGGAGTTGGCCGTTATATTTCAACTAGTGATATTTCAAGACCTGGATTAGAGATGGCCGGCTACTTTACTCATTACCCAGCCAATCGTGTTCAATTAATTGGAAAGACAGAACTCTCTTTTTTTGAAATGCTCCCAACAGAATTAAAAAAAGAACGAATGTTAAAGCTTTGTTCACAAGATACACCTGCCATTGTTGTATCAAGAGGTTTAGAAGTCCCTGAAGAATTAATTTTTGCCTCAAACGAAAATAATGTTCCGGTTCTAACAACTTCAATGCAAACAACAAGATTTTCGAGTAGATTAACAAATTTTCTTGAAAGTAAACTTGCACCCGTTACGGCTGTACATGGTGTACTAGTAGACGTTTATGGCATAGGTGTTTTGATTATTGGAAAAAGTGGTGTCGGTAAGAGTGAAACAGCTCTTGAGTTGGTCAAAAAAGGGCATCGATTAGTTGCAGATGATTGTGTAGAAATTCGCCAAGAAGCTGAAAATTTATTGATTGGTAGCCCCCCACCACTTTTAGAGCATTTATTAGAAATTCGTGGTATTGGCATTATTGATATTATGACTCTTTTCGGAGCAAGTGCAATACGACCTTATAAACGCGTAACCCTCATTATTGAACTCGAAAACTGGGATCCAGAAAAAACGTATGATCGCCTTGGACTCGATGAAGAGAAAATGAAAATTATTGATACGGATATCACAAAATTAACAATTCCAGTGCAACCAGGTAGAAATGTATCTGTAATCATTGAAGTTGTGGCAATGAATTATCGTCTCAAAAAAATGGGTGTGAATGCAGCTCAAGAATTTTCGAGAAGATTAGATGAGGTAATTGCAATTCACGAGATAGAAGATATTTAATATTTTGTTTTGGAAGGGGTTATTATGGAGAATATTTTACTTGCAATCGATCCAGTTGCTTTTTCATTTGGACCTATAAAGGTACGTTGGTATGGAATATTGATTGCTTTAGGGATTGTACTTGCCTATTTCATTGGTCAAAGGGAAGCAGTTAAACGCGGTCTACCCGAAAATTTCCTTGCAGACCTGTTAATTTGGGCAATTCCTATTTCAATCTTATCTGCACGAATTTATTACGTCATTATGAAGTGGGAATATTACGGGACTAACCCTGGGAAAATCATTCAAATTTGGAATGGTGGTATTGCCATTCATGGTGCTTTAATAGGCGCTGTCATTACAGCTTACTTCTTTTGTCGTAGTAAAGGCGTTAGCTTTTTAAAAGTTGCAGATATTGCAGCACCAAGTATTTTAATAGGCCAAATTGTCGGTCGATGGGGTAACTTTATGAACCAAGAAGCTTTTGGAGGTCCTGTTTCTCGAGAGTTTCTAGAAAATTTAATGTTGCCTAATTGGATTATTGAACAAATGTATATAAAAGAATTGGGTACATATGTTCACCCAACATTTTTATATGAATCTGTATGGAACTTAATCGGCTTAATTATTTTAATCTCTTTACGGAAAGTGAATTTACATCGAGGGGAAATTTTCTTCTCATATATGATTTGGTATTCTATCGGACGTTTCTTTATCGAAGGAATGAGAACGGACAGCTTATATTTAATTGGTGAATTACGTTCGGCACAAGTCGTATCAATTCTATCAATCCTAATTGGATTAGTAGCTATCATTTACAGAAGATGGAAAGTTAGACCTATTGTACGATATCTTGATCAAAAAGATACTAAAACAACAAAGGGTAAGAAACGAAAATAGGGAAGTGAACATCAGTGAAAGCATTACTTTTTGATTTTGATGGGACATTATTAGATACAAATGAGTTAATTATTGAAACGTTTATGCATGTTTTAGAGGAGAGATTTCCTGGGCAATATTCGTCAAAAGATTGCATAAAATTTATCGGACCGTCATTAAAAGAAACGTTTGAACAAATCACACCAAATGAAGTAGACGAAATGATTGAGAAATATCGACAATGGAATGAAGCGCATCACGATGAACTTGCTACAGAATTTGAGGGTGTGCTCCCTACATTAGAAAGGTTAAATGAACTTGGAATACGAATGGCGATTGTTTCTACAAAAAGAAGAGAAACAATTGAAAGAGGATTAGACCTTATGGGTGCAAAATCTTTCTTTGAATTTTGGATTGGTACTGACGATGTTCAACATGTAAAACCACACCCTGAACCTGTTCTGTTAGCCATTGATAAATTGGGGGTAGAAAAAGAACATGTCATAATGATCGGGGACAATTACCATGATATCCAAGCAGGAAAAAATGCCGGAGTTAAAACTGCTGGTGTTGCATGGTCATTAAAAGGTGAAGCGTTCTTAAAACAGTTTAACCCTGATTACATGTTGTCGCATATGTCGGATTTATTAACGGTTGTGAAGGAGTTATAACTTTATGAGGAAAACGGAGCGATATCCAGTACAAGGTGCAAACTCTTTATGGAAAGTTTATAAGACTGTTTCATTTTGGAAAGTAGTTAAGTGTTTCATATTTATACAAATTGGGCGAGTTACTCCATTTATGGCTATGAAAAATTGGATTTATCGAACGTTTTTACATATGAAAATTGGTGACAAAACTTCTTTAGCATTAATGGTTATGCCGGATTCTATGTTTCCTGAGAGAATTTCGATTGGGAACAATACAATTATCGGATATAACACAACAATCCTTGCCCATGAATATTTAATAGAAGAATATCGTTTGGGCGATGTAAAAATTGGCAGTGAAGTAATGATTGGTGCAAATTCTACAATACTACCAGGCGTAGAAATTGGAGATGGTGCCATTGTTTCTGCAGCTACTCTTGTACATCGAGATGTTCCAGCAGGTAGTATGGTGGGGGGTAACCCAATGAAAATCATTTATACTGCTGAACAGATGGCAGATAGAAAGAGGAATAAATAATAATCAACATTAATCTTGTACTCACTATATTTCGAATAGTGAGTTTTTTCTTTTAAAGGTATAATAAAAAGGGCTAGACTCCTTTTATTTACAACTTGAGTTGACGTTCTTTTAAGAATTAGATACAATACTTTCATAAACTAACTCTCTAGTTATCTAATTCTCTAGTGTACTAAAGTAAAAATGGTAGGATGTGGATTTTGATGTCTTTAAAAATGTTTGAAAAACCGCTAGGAATGCGTGATACATTTCCGGTAATTTATGAAAAAATCGAAACTGTTCGACAAACAGGAAGAAAATTTTTACGCGCTCGTGGATACGATTTTATTGAAACGCCAAGCTTAGAATATTTTGATACAGTCGGAAAAGCATCTGCAATTTACGATGCATCCCTTTTTAAATTAGTTGATAGTCAAGGAAACACTCTTGTACTTAGACCTGATATGACAACACCAATTGCACGTGTAGCTACATCAAAATTATTAAAAGAAAAAATCCCTTTGCGTCTTGCATACTTTGCCAACGTGTTTCGTGCACAACAAACTGAAGGTGGCCGACCAGCTGAGTTTGGACAAATGGGTATTGAAGTAATTGGTGATAGTACTGTTTTTGCTGATGCAGAAGTGATTATTACTGCAATTCATTTAATTCAATCATTCGGAATAGAATCATTCAAAATTACGATTGGTCACGCAGGTGTCTTAAACTGCATTTTAAAAGATTATACAGAGAGCGATGAACAAGCAAGTACGCTTCGTAAACTATTAGTAGATCGAAATTATGTAGGGTTTGAAGAAGCGGTAGAGACTTTCCATTTACCTAAAACAAAATCAGATGCATTGTTACAATTTATTAATGAAGCAACTACTTTCGCATCAATTGAAGAAATTGAGAAGTATGTTCGTAAAAACGATGCTTTAGAATATATGCAACAATTAATAGAGTTAATTAAAGCGGCAGATTTATCTCAATATGTTGCCCTTGATTTTACACTTTCAAGCCATATGAACTACTACACTGGTATGCTATTTGAAGTATTTGCTGAAGGTAGTGGATTTGAATTAGGAAATGGTGGACGTTATGATGGGTTACTTCATCATTTTGGAAGTGAAGTAGGAGCAACAGGCTTTGGGATTCGAATTGACCGACTACTAGAGGTTTTACCTTCAAAAGAAACTGAGGACGAAACAGTTGCTGTTATATTCAATGAACTTGAATATATGAAGGCTCTTCAAATTGCAAACAATTTACGTGAAGAAGGAAAACGTGTGACTTTGCAATCGAAAAATGGATTAATCAATGAAGAAGCATTTACGAAACAATTTGGTCAGGTTGTTTATGTTAGCCAGGAGGATTTAGCATAATGAGTGAATTAACTATTGCAATGCCAAAAGGTCGAATTTTTGAAGAAGCATATCAAATGTTAATCGATGTCGGTTTTAATTTACCAGAGGAAGTAGAAATGTCTCGTAAACTAATGATCGAAATACCTGAAGAGAAAATTCGTTTTATTTTGGCAAAACCAACAGACGTACCAGTATACGTAGAACATGGAGTAGCTGACATTGGAATTGCTGGGAAAGATACACTATTAGAACAAAAAAGAAATGTGCATGAGTTGCTAGATTTAAAAATTAGCCAGTGTTATATTGCATCTGCTGGATTACCAAACACAACAATGAACGAGATTGCTCCACGTATTGCTACAAAATATCCAAATATTGCGATGAACTATTATAAAGAAATTGGAGAACAAGTGGAAATCATCGAGTTAAATGGTTCCATTGAATTAGCACCAATGATTGGCTTAGCAGATCGAATTGTTGATATTGTTTCAACTGGACGCACTTTAAAAGAAAATGGCCTTGTTGAATATGAACATATTACAGATGTTTCATCCCGACTAATTGCCAATCCAGTAAGCTACCGTATGAAAAGTGCGCGGATCCAAGAATTAGTGACTCGATTAAAAAAATTTGTTAATTAGAGAGAAGGACGACTTGTGAAAATTACAAAATTAACAAACAACATTTCTTTAAAAAGACAGCTTGAAAGTGGAAATGAAGACCAATTAAAAACAGTTCGCAACGTGCTTCAAGATGTACGTGAAAATGGTGATGAAGCTGTTCGAAAATATAGTGAAATGTGGGATGGTATTAAACTAGATACCTTCCGAGTTTCTCAGCAGGAAATTGAAGAAGCTGTAGCAAACTTTGATGAACAATTAAAAAGTGATTTAGAAGAAGCAGCGGCAAACATTCGTTACTACCACGAGGCGCAAAAAAGAGAAGGCTATAAATTGCCACTATCTAACGGATCTTGGTTAGCACAACGTATTATTCCACTCGATGCTGTTGGATTATATGTACCAGGGGGGTCTGCAGCATATCCTTCTTCAGTCTTAATGAATGTAATTCCTGCTCAAGTTGCAGGAGTAGAGCGTATTGTCATTACATCACCAGCTGGAAAAGACGGCAAATTACCAGATGCAGTATTAGTCGCAGCATCCATTCTTGGAGTGAATGAAATTTATAAAGTTGGTGGAGCACAAGCAATAGCGGCTCTTGCTTATGGAACTGAGACGATTGCTCCAGTTGACAAAATTACTGGTCCTGGAAATATTTATGTTGCTTTAGCAAAACGTGAAGTTTTTGGGGAAGTAGCAATTGATATGATTGCTGGACCAAGTGAAATTGCCGTTCTTGCAGATGACTCGGCTTACGCGGATGAAGTAGCAGCTGACCTTTTATCTCAAGCTGAACACGATGCTTTAGCATGTGCTGTATTAATCACAACAAGTGAACGACTTGCAAATGAGGTTGCTGAGGAAGTAGAGAAACAACTGCGCCAACTTCCACGTGAGGCTATTGCACGTAAATCGATTGAAAACTTTGGTCAAATTTATATTGCTGAGTCAATGGAGCAAGCAATAGAAGCAGTAAATTCATTAGCGCCTGAACATTTAGAAGTAGTAACTGTAAATGCCGAAAGTGACGTAGAGAAAATTCGCCATGCTGGTGCTATTTTTGTAGGGCGTTATAGTTCAGAACCAGTAGGAGATTATTTTGCAGGTACAAATCACGTTTTACCAACAAACAGTACAGCGCGTTTTGCAAGTGGCTTAAATGTTGATGACTTTATCAAACGTGCTAATGTCGTTTATTATAGTGAACAAACATGGCAAGAAAGTGCACCGAAAATTGCACGACTTGCTCGAATGGAAGGATTAGAAGGACATGCCCGTGCTGTAGAATCTCGTGGCTGGTCTAAAGGAGATAAATAATATGACGGAATTAAAACGTAGAATTTCAACAATTGAGCGTAAAACGAACGAAACTAAAATTTTAGTGGAAATTGATTTAGATGGTGATGGTAAAGCAGAAGTAAATACAGGTGTCCCTTTCATGGATCACATGCTTGATTTGTTTTTAAAGCACGGTTTATTTAATGGTAAAATTATTGCAGATGGTGATACACACATTGATGACCATCATACAACAGAAGATATCGGTATCGTGTTAGGTCAAGCAGTTCGTGAAGCTTTAGGTGATAAAAAAGGTATTAAACGTTATGGTAATGCATTTGTTCCAATGGATGACGCATTAGCCCAAGTAGTGATTGATTGTTCAAATCGTCCTCATCTTGAATATCGTGTTGAGCCGGCATTAACACAAAAAGTTGGAACATTTGATACAGAACTTATACATGAATTCTTATGGAAATTTGCATTAGAAGCTCGTATGAATGTTCACGTCATTGTTCCTTATGGTCAAAATACGCATCATATTATAGAAGCTATTTTTAAAGCGCTAGCTCGTGCAATTGATGATGCGGTACAAATTGATCCTCGTGTGAAAGGCGTACCGTCAACGAAAGGACTTTTAACATGATAATTGGTGTAATTGATTATGGAATGGGTAATTTATTCAGTGTTGAACAAGCTTTAAAACGTTTGAATTGTGAAGTAGTCGTTTCAGCAGATCCTGTCACACTAGCTGCAACAGATGCATTAATTTTACCAGGTGTAGGGGCCTTCCCTGATGCAATGAAACGTTTATCTGAAACAGGTTTAGACCAGTTTATCCGCCAGCAAGTAGATGCGAAAAAGCCCCTACTTGGAATTTGCCTTGGGATGCAATTGCTATTTGAGGAAAGTGAAGAAGTAACCCCAACAAAAGGTTTTAGCTTCTTTAAAGGAAAAATTACGAGATTCTCAGGTGATAGCGAGTTTGGAAAATACCGTGTGCCACATATGGGATGGAATACGTTAGAGTTCCAAACACTTCCCAATTGGCTAGAAAACAAAACGCTACCTGAGAGTAAATATGTATATTTTGTTCATTCCTTCTACGGGGCAAACATTGATCGCGAACAACTAGTAGCAAGCGCCGATTACTTTGGCGTTGAAGTACCTGGTGTTGTGCAAGCAGGTTCTGTTTGCGGCATGCAGTTCCACCCTGAAAAATCAGGAGAATTCGGCGTGTTTTTACTTGAACAATGGCTAAATGGTGTGGGGGTGCTTGCATGTTAACAAAACGTATTATTCCTTGCCTTGATGTAAAAGAAGGACGAGTTGTAAAAGGGATTCAATTTGTAGAACTTCGTGATGCCGGAGACCCTGTTGAACTTGCGAAATTTTACGATGAACAAGGTGCCGATGAATTAGTATTTTTAGATATTTCAGCTTCCCATGAAGGCCGTGAAACAATGGTGGACGTTGTAAGACAAACTGCTGCAACTCTTGCCATTCCTTTTACTGTTGGTGGAGGTATTCGTACTCTTGACGATATGAAGCGAATCTTACGCGCTGGAGCAGATAAAGTATCTGTCAATACTTCCGCTTTAGAAAGACCAGAGCTTATTAAAGAAGGTTCTGATTTCTTTGGTGCCCAGTGTATTGTTGTTGCCATTGATGCGCGTTACAGTGAAGAAGATGGAACTTGGATGGTGTATACTCATGGTGGGCGTAATAAAACAAACTGGCAAGCAGTTGAATGGGCAAAAGAGGCTGTTCGTTTAGGTGCAGGTGAAATATTATTAACAAGTATGAACCAAGATGGTGAAAAGTCTGGTTTTGATTTAGCGCTAACAAAAGCAGTGCGTGATGCTGTAACTGTGCCAGTAATTGCAAGCGGTGGCGCAGGAAATGCTGAACACTTTGTGGAAGTTCTACAAGATGTGGATGCAGATGCAGCATTAGCAGCGTCAATTTTCCATTACAAAGAGACAAGCGTTGCAGAAGTAAAAGCGCACCTTAGAGAAAAAGGAGTATGTGTAAGATGATTGAAGGATTAAAGTTTGACGAAAAAGGATTAATCACTGCTGTTGTACAACACGCACAAAGCAAAGAAGTATTAACAGTTGCTTATATGAATGAAGAATCATTACAAAAAACAATTGAATCAGGTGAAACTTGGTTTTTCTCGCGTTCTCGTAATGAGCTTTGGCACAAAGGGGAAACAAGTGGTAATACACAAAAGGTTGTTTCAATTAAAGCGGATTGTGACAAAGATGCATTAGTTGTAGAAGTTTTACCTACAGGACCAGCATGTCACAATGGTACGACTTCTTGTTTTACAGAAACAATTGCAGAAAAACAAAGTGTTGGATCCGTTGACATTATTCATGAGCTTGTAGAAGTGATACGTCAACGTGAAATTGATATGCCAGAAGGTGCTTACACTACATACTTATTTGACAAAGGAATCGATAAAATTTGTAAAAAAGTTGGAGAAGAAGCAACTGAGGTTGTTATCGGTGCAAAAAATCGCGACGCAGAAGAAGTGAAATGGGAAGCTGCAGATTTAATTTACCACCTATTAGTATTATTGCAAGAACAAAAAATTGATGTTTATGATGTTCTTGGTGTACTTAAAAGCCGTCATGAAGAAAAAAGAGCAAGTACAAAAAGTTAGGTTTGAAAATAGATTATTACGAACATGATTATAATGACTATTAACTTAATTGTGTTATAATAAAATTAATTGTTAAAGGAACGTACTCAACATACGTTCCTATTTTCATGTTCGGAGGATTTAACTTGGAAAAAAAGCGTCGAAAAGAAAAACTGAATAATGTCGTACCATTTATTCCTGATGGCGATTATTACTTTAATAAAGCACTTAAAGCCATAGATAAAGATCAAATGGATAAGGCTTATAAATATATGAAGCGTGCTGCGGAGCTTAGTCCAGACGATGCCCATGTGTTAATGCAATTTGGCATTTTAGAGATGGAAGCGCAAAATTTCGAAAAAGCATATGAACTGATTCATACTGCATATAGTCTTGAGCCTAGTGAAGCGGAACATGTTTTCTTTTTAGCTGAAATATCAGGTTGTATCGGATTAATGCGAGACGCTCAAAAATATGCCGAAATGTATTTACAAATGGAACCAGATGGAATGTATGTACAGGAAGCGGAAGACATTTTAGATTTTGTTCAGTATGAAGAAAATGAAGTTGAGTTTTTAGATGATGAAGAATCACAAAAAATGATTGTCCAAGAAAAAGCTCGACGCTTAATGGAAGATGGAAATTTTCCTGGAGCGATTGAAGTGTTAGAACAAATAATCGAAACTTATCCTGATCTATGGCCAGCCTATAACAATTTAGCATTGGCTTATTTTTATGTAGGAGAAACAGAACAATCTAAAGCACTGTTACATACTGTTCTACGAGAGAACCATGGCAATTTACATGCACTTTGTAACTTAACGGTCGTTGCGTATTATGAAAAAAATGATGAAGAACTTATAGCATTGCTAGAAGTTTTGAAGAAGATTAATCCATATGACTGGGAAAATCGTTATAAATTAGGAGCAACACTCGCCCTTGTTGGACAGAATGAGCTAGCTTATAAATGGCTTCAAAGCATGAAAAAACGTGGCTACTTAGGGGATGCTGGTTTTTATTTCTGGTTAGCACAATCTGCATATTTTAGTGGTCGAGTTGAAGAAGGAAAAGCTGCATGGAAAACCCTCGTTGAAATGGATCCCTCTAAAGAAGGGTTTGAACCGTGGTTGCATATTACTGAAGAGACAGATGTCAATTCATTAGAGCAAAATCGTGAAGTAATAATTGAGAAAATTAATAGCAAATATAGTGCTCATCGAATGTTTGGCTTCTTTTTATTAAGTAAATCTGCTCATAAGCAAGAAATAATCGCGCATCCTAAATTGATTGATCTTGCTAAGTATAGTGGTGTGGAAAAACTATGTCTTGCTTATGCGCTAAAACACACATTTGACAAAAATAATTCATTGGAAAAACTTTTTGTTCGTTCAATGGAAGTAGCTGAGGAACTTTATAATAAATGTGGAACGATTACAATTGAATCTCAATATTTATTTCAAATGTGGTTTGTGCTGAGTGAAAGAGCCTTGAAAGAATCTTATGAATTTAAAAATATTAAAGCTTTAGCAGCATCCGTTGAATATATGTTTTACTCGACAATTAATAGCGAAAAAATTACAAAAAAACATTACGCAAAAAAGTACGGTATATCAGTAGCAACGTTATCAAAATATATTGAAGAACTTGTTCAATTTTTACCTTTTGATTCAAAGTAGGCAAACTATTTGAAGTTACAAATTAATTGGCATAGGATTGAAATGGTAATATAAATAGAGCTACGTGCAATATCTTCAAATTGGGAGGCTTTTTCATGACAGAAGAAAAAATTTATGACGTAATTATTATCGGAGCAGGTCCAGCAGGTATGACTGCAGCAGTTTATACGTCACGTGCAAATCTTTCTACATTAATGATTGAGCGTGGTATTCCTGGTGGTCAAATGGCAAATACAGAAGAAGTAGAAAACTATCCAGGTTTTGAAACAATTTTAGGCCCTGAACTTTCTACAAAAATGTTTGAGCATGCGAAAAAATTCGGAGCAGAATATGCTTATGGGGATGTTTCGGAAATTATCGACGGTGAAGAATATAAAGTTTTAAAAGCAGGCTCAAAAGAATACAAAACTCGTTCAATCATTATTTCAACGGGTGCTGAATACAAAAAAATCGGCGTACCTGGTGAAAAAGAACTTGGCGGACGTGGTGTAAGTTATTGCGCAGTGTGTGATGGTGCATTCTTTAAACAAAAAAATCTAGTAGTTATAGGTGGAGGGGACTCTGCTGTTGAAGAAGGTGTATATTTAACACGTTTTGCAGATAAAGTAACAATTGTTCACCGCCGTGATAAATTACGTGCTCAAAAAATTTTACAAGACCGTGCCTTTGCAAACGAAAAAGTTGATTTTATATGGAATTCAACAATTAAAGAAATCAATGAAAAAGACGGCAAGGTAGGAAGCGTAACCCTTGTATCAACTGTTGATGGAACTGAACAAGAATTCCCAACGGATGGAGTTTTCGTATACATTGGAATGGATCCTTTAACTGCGCCATTTGAAAATTTAGGTATTTTAAATGAACATGGATATGTAGTAACAAATGAGAAAATGGAAACTTCCGTAAAAGGTATCTTTGCAGCGGGTGACGTTCGTGATAAAACGCTTCGTCAAATTGTTACTGCAACAGGTGATGGAAGTATTGCTGCTCAAACGGCACAAGTATATGTTGAAGAGTTAAAAGAGAAAATCAGCCAATAGTAATAACCTTTTAATTATTCTGTAACTTCGTTGCAACAATGTGCAAGTATAATAAGGGGTATAAAACTGTAACCCCCTTTTTTAACATAAAATTTGGTTGCCTCCATTTTGGAAGCAACCCTTTTTTGTGTCATGGAAACAAACATGGCTTTTCTATGCAGAAATCTTGGAGGACGAGTTAGCCTCGCAGCTTTCTTAGGCATGTCTAATATTTTGTAAACGTATTATTTTGTAACGAAGTCATTCCAACAGTTATAATGAAATAAAAGGAGTAACCAATGATTTGAGGTGTAAATGATGCAAAGGATCGCAAATTTGTTAGCAATTCAAGACGGAAAAGTACTACTACTAAAAAAGCCGAGAAGAGGTTGGTATGTTGCTCCGGGTGGAAAGATGGAAAGCGGAGAATCAATTTATGAGTCCGCTACTCGAGAATTTTTTGAGGAGACAAATGTAACGCCAAAGAATGTACATTTAAAAGGTGTCTATACAATGGTCATTAAAGATGGTGATGAAAAAGTTGACGAATGGATGCTATTTACTTTTGTGGCCCATGGAATAGAAGGAGAGCCTTTTACACAAACAAGAGAGGGTGTATTAGAATGGCATCCAATCGAAAGTATTCATAAACTACCAATGGCTGAAGGTGACCGTGTAAATTTACTTTATGCAGCATTAAATGAAGGAACACAATATGGTACTTTTGTTTATACAAAGGATTTTGAGCTTCTTGCACAGAAAATACAAAATTCAAATGAACTAAAATAGAGGAGATGATCATCATGGGTAATAGTCATAGCTATACACATGAGGTAGTCATTATTACAGGAATGTCAGGAGCAGGAAAAACTGTAGCGGTTCAGAGCTTTGAGGATTTAGGCTATTATTGTATTGATAATTTACCCCCTGAATTATTAACAACATTTTTAGCTTTAATGAAAGAATCCGAAAGACACATTACTCGCATTGCTGCAGTAATGGATATGCGCGGTGGGGAGTTTTTTGATTCATTAATTGATGCCCTAGATTTATTAGAGAAGGAAGCATATGTCCATACCCGTGTTCTATTTTTAGATTCAGATAATGAAACGTTAGTAAGAAGATATAAGGAAACCCGAAGATCACACCCTCTAGCACCAACAGGATTACCACTTGAAGGAATTCAAAAAGAACGAGAATTGCTCGCTGAATTAAAAGGTCGAGCAAAGTTTGTATATAACACTTCTCAAATGAAACCAAGAGAGTTAAGGGAACGAATTGGTAAAGAGTTCTCCAACTCAGGTAGTCCGAAATTTTCAATTAATGTTATGTCTTTCGGATATAAAAACGGAATACCGATTGATGCAGATTTAGTCTTTGATGTTCGTTTTTTAACGAACCCATATTATGTTGAGGAATTACGTCATAAAACAGGGTTGCAAACAGAGGTATCTTCGTATGTTTTAGCTTCTGAAGAAACGCAGGAACTTATTGGAAAACTAACTGATTTATTTAAATTTATGATTCCACAGTATATCAATGAAGGGAAATCTCAATTGGTCATCGCCTTTGGTTGCACGGGAGGACAGCATCGATCTGTTACATTAGCGGAACATTTTGGTGAACTTCTAAGTAATAACTACCAAACAGCTATTACTCACCGTGATATCAATCGTAGAAAGGATTGAAGTAATGAAGAAAAGAAAACAGAATATTGTAGTCATCGGGGGAGGTACAGGACTTTCTACAATGTTACGCGGATTAAAAAACTATCCGTTTAATATTACTGCAATTGTAACAGTTGCAGATGATGGAGGTTCATCTGGACGCCTTCGTGATGACTACGATATTCCTCCACCTGGGGACATAAGAAATGTGATTGCAGCACTATCTGATACTGAACCACTTGTTGAACAGATGTTTCAGTATCGTTTTTCACAGTCTGTTGATCTAGGTGGACATTCCTTAGGTAATTTAATGCTTACTGCTTTAACAGATATTACGGGAGATTTTAGCCATGCAATCGCAGAAATGAGTAAGGTATTAAAAGTTCACGGAAAAGTAATTCCTGCAGCCAATAAAAAAATTACGTTGCATGCAGAGTTAGTGGACGGAACGATCATTGAAGGTGAATCGAAAATTCCTAGCTCCCCTTCGCCAATAAAACGGGTATATTTAGTTCCTAACAATGTGAAACCACTACCTGAAGCAATCCGTGCTATTGAAAATGCAGATTTTATTTTAGTTGGTCCTGGTAGTTTGTATACAAGTATTATTCCGAATCTACTTGTAAAAGAAATTGGGAAGGCACTCATCCATGCTAAAGCAAAACGAATCTACATTTGCAACCTAATGACACAAAAAGGCGAAACAATTCACTACCGAGCAACAGATCATGTGCAGGCAATATATGACCATGTTGGGATGCCTTGTTTAGACGCCATTTTAGTGAATAATATTGAACTACCAATCCCTATAAAAGAAAACTATAAAGAAGAAAATGCAGAACCGGTAAAATTTGATATTGAGAAATTAAAGAATATGGGGCTTGAAGTAATTCAAAAGGAAATTGCAACGATTCATACAGGAGTAGTGCGACATGAAGCAGGAAAAATTGCAAAATGGCTTTACGACTATGCATCCAATGTTAAAAGTTAACAAAGACCTGTACACGATTATTTGATATGATAATATTCGTCATACATATTGAAAGGGGGGGAAGAGATGTCATTTGCTTCCGAAACAAAAAAAGAATTAACACAAGTTGAAGCTGATGATGCCTGTTTAAAATCTGAAGTTTCTGCTCTCATTCGAATGAATGGTACATTATCATTTACTAATCGACAACTAAGTTTAGACGTTCAGACGGAAAATGCTGCGATTGCTAGACGTTTATATACAATTGTAAAAAAGCTATATCCTTATAATGTAGAGCTATTAGTTCGAAAAAAGATGCGTTTAAAGAAAAATAATGTGTACATTTGCCGTATTCGCGAAGGTGCTCGTGAAATACTATCAGATTTAGATATATTATCAGTAGACTATCAATTAAACCATGCATTATCAAATTCAATTTTAGGAAGTAGAAATCAAAAACGTGCCTATTTGCGTGGTGCTTTTTTAGCAGGTGGCTCTGTTAACAACCCTGAAACATCATCATATCATTTAGAAATCTACTCTTTATATAAAGAGCATGGTGAAGCCCTAGCTGACTTAATGAATCAATTTAATTTAAATGCCAAGACAATCGAGCGAAAAAAAGGATTTGTAACCTATTTAAAGGAAGCGGAAAAAATTTCTGATTTTTTAGGAATTGTCGGTGCCACAACAGCAATGTTAAAGTTTGAAGATGTTCGCATTGTCCGTGATATGCGAAATAGCGTGAATCGTATTGTTAACTGTGAAACAGCAAACTTGAACAAAACGATCGGTGCAGCAATACGGCAAGTTGAAAATATTCGATTTATCGATAATGCCATTGGTCTAGATCAACTCCCAGAAAAACTTCGGGAAATTGCAAGACTACGTGTTGAATATCAAGACGTGACATTAAAAGAACTTGGTGAAATGGTTTCAACCGGTACAGTAAGTAAATCAGGTGTAAATCATCGTTTAAGAAAAATTGATGAAATAGCAGAAGCACTAAGACGTGGGGAAATGATAAAATAATATATTTAAAATTGTAGGAATCTAACATTGTTCTTTTCATACAATTTAGATAAGATTAAATTATACAGATGATCGGTATGAAAGGGAGTATCGCAAAATGGTTGAAACCACTGTGGAAGTAAAATTAAAAACAGGATTACAGGCACGTCAAGCCGCCTTATTTGTTCAAGAAGCAAATCGCTATAAATCAGAAGTGTATTTACAAAAAGAAGAGAAAAAAGTAAATGCAAAATCCATTATGGGTATTATGAGTTTAGCTATTGCTAGAGGTACAGCAGTTACGTTAATTGCTGACGGTAAAGATGAGACCGAAGCTATAAAAGGGTTAGCTACACTTATTGAAAAAGAAGAATAAGTATGTCATATTTTGAAAACGCTCGCATTGTTTGACCGTCTCATACGGGATTTGAGACGGTCAAACTACTACATCGAAAGCCTGCGACAGATGTAAAAAGGTGGTGTCTCACCGTGATAGAGACACCACCTTTTCTGCGCCGAAAGCTTGCGACAGGCGCATAGTTATAAGAAAAGACCATACCAAATATTCTTAAGTAATAGTTGAGACGGTCAAACTACTACATCGAAAGCCTGCGACAGATGTAAAAAGGTGGTGTCTCACCGTGATAGAGACACCACCTTTTCTGCGCCGAAAGCTTGCGACAGGCGCATAGTTATAAGAAAAGACCATACCAAATATTCTTAAAATAATAGTTAAGACGGTCAAACTACTACATCGAAAGCCTGCGACAGATGTAAAAAGGTGGTGTCTCACCGTGATAGAGACACCACCTTTTTTTCGTGTTAAAAAAATTGGTGAAGGGAGTTTTCCATTTCCTTCACCAATTAATATTATGAAATTACGCTTTATCAGAGCTGCGTGAAATAATATGGTCAATTAATCCATATTCTTTTGCATGTTCTGCTGTCATGAAATTGTCACGGTCTGTATCTTGTGCAATTTTTTCTAATGGTTGACCTGTACGCTCAGATAAAATTGTATTTAATTTGTCGCGTAAGAATAAAATGCGTTTAGCTGCAATCTCAATTTCTGTTGCTTGACCTTGAGCTCCCCCTAGAGGTTGGTGAATCATTACTTCAGCATTCGGTAAAGCAAAACGTTTACCCGGTTCACCTGCAGCAAGTAAAAATGCCCCCATAGATGCCGCCATACCGATACAGATTGTAGAAACTTGTGGCTTGATATATTGCATCGTATCAAAAATGGCCATACCTGCTGTGATAGAACCGCCTGGTGAATTAATATATAATGAGATATCTTTATCTGGATCTTCTGCTGCTAGGAAAAGTAATTGTGCAACGATTGAGTTTGCAACATTATCGTCAATTGCACTACCTAATAAAATGATACGATCTTTTAAAAGTCTTGAGTAAATGTCGTATGCACGTTCACCGCGGTTTGTTTGTTCAATAACTGTAGGAATTAAATTCATTGTAAAATCCTCCTTAATAAAGGTGTTTTATTAATTTGCTACGTGCTGATATGTATCAGCTGTAACAATATCATACACAGAATAGTCAAGAAAGGTCAAATATAAACTCCATTATTTTAATTGTTTTCAATATAAAGAGATGGTCACATTAACTTAAACAAATAAAAGTTGATTTCTTTAACTTTATAGTTGAATTGTGGAGTAGTTGTTTGTATAATAGAAAAGTCGTAATTTGAGATTTATGGTTTAGACCTTCGTAAGCATTAAATGTTTCTTTAGCGGTTCGGGTAAATTTTACTTTATTAATTGTCCTCGTGGTGTAATGGATAACACTGAAGATTCCGGTTCTTCCGCTGGGGGTTCGATTCCCTCCGAGGGCGCCATTTTACTGTTTCAAAATATATATTATAATAGCAAACCTTTTATGATTTTATTAGTTTAGCAGCCTGGTAAAATATAAAAGGGAATGAAAAATAAAGGATAAAATGTATTACTGTACCAATTCATTTTATCCTTAATTCATTCATGTTAAACAATTTTTTCCTAAAATTTTTCAAATAATATATTCACATAGATAGAACAATCGTATTTTTATACGGTTGTTTTTTTATTTATGTAATTTTTTTGTATTTCAAGAGAATTTTGAAGATAGGAAATTTTTTCAAAATAAAGTTTGTGAGCTCGAATAAGTTTAAATTTTAGCATCTAAGTAAGATTTATTTAACTTTATTAAAATATTAGTTCATATTTTTCGAAAATTTGTTGTTGTATAATAATTTTGAAGTTTATATAATTGGTATATATATTACTAGGTTTAAAACTAAGAATATTGCACTATTACAAATTAGGGGGATCATACAATGTTTAAGAAAAAAGGAATGTTCAAATTAGGAATGCTACTAACAGCATCCTCGCTTATGTTAGCTGCATGTGGTACAAGTGAGTCTGATACAAAAGTATCAACGAGTGGTGATGCTGGTGAAGGAGAAAAAATTACGAAAATCGTAGCAGGTACTGAAGCTACTTTTGCTCCTTTCGAATATATGAACGATAAAGGAGAAGTTGTTGGTTTAGATGTAGATATTTTAAATGCAATGACAGAAGAACTTGGAATTGAATACGAAATCCGCAATGTTGGTTGGGAACCAGTATTCCAACAAGTTCAAAATGGGGAGCTAGATTTTGGAGCTTCAGGTATTACAATTACAGAAGAACGTAAAGAAACATTCGATTTTACTGAGCCGTATCACGAAGCAACACAAGTTCTTGTAGTAAAAGAAGACTCATCAGTTACTTCAGCTGAAGATGTAAAAGGTAAAAAAGTATCAGTTCAAATTAACTCAACTGGTCACGTTGCTGCAAAAGACTTACTAGGCGAAACGAACCCGGACATTATGGCATATGAAAATTTACCAATTGCCATTCAAGAAGTAATTAACGGTACAGCAGAAGCTGCTATTGGTGATAACGCAGTAGTATTCGAGTATTTAAAAAATAACCCGGATGCAAAACTTAAAGTGATTGAAGATGATGCATTTGCTAAAGAATATTATGCATTCATGGTGAAAAAAGGGAACAAAGAAGTTTTAGATATATTAAATGAAGGTCTTCAAAAAATTAAAGATAGTGGTAAATTAGCAGAAATTACAGGACAAGAACTAGAATAGAAAATTGGAGGTGTTTCAGATGGACTTCTTAGAGTTACGCTGGGACATAATCTGGAACTACCGTGAGCTCTTTTTACGTGGGATATGGGTAACAATCTTACTAACGATTTGTGGTTATGTAGGTGGTATTTTCCTTGGTGTTTTGATCGGATTAGGGGAAACATCAAAGAAAAAATGGATTTACTGGCCTTCAAAATTGTATGTAGACCTGTTTCGCGGAACTCCAATGTTGGTACAGATTTTAATTATTCATTTAGCGTTAATCCCAGCTATTTTTGGTCAATCATACGGGTTTATGGTTTCAGGTATTACTGCATTAATCTTAAACTGTGCTGCATATAACGCAGAGATTATCCGAGCTGGTATCCAATCGATCGATAAAGGGCAAATGGAAGCTGCTCGTTCACTAGGGTTAACGCATAGTCAAGCGATGCGCAAAATCATCTTACCACAAGCTTTCCGTCGTATGATTCCGCCGCTAGGAAATGAATTTATTGCATTGTTAAAAGATTCATCATTAGTAACAGTAATCGCTGCAAACGATATTTTATATGCGGCAAAGGTTGTAGCAGGTGCGTATAACCGTTTCTGGGAGCCATACTTAGTAGCTGCACTTTTATACTTAATTTTGACGTATTTAGTAACTAAAGTTGTTGCTTATGTCGAACGACGATTTAGTAATAGTTACAATCCGCGTAAGAAAAAAGAAGGGCGGGTTGAAGCATGATTAAAGTTGAAAATTTACACAAGTATTTTGATAAGCTTGAGGTATTAAAAGGTATAGACTACGAAATTAAAGAAAAAGAAGTAGTTTGTGTGATAGGTCCATCTGGTTCAGGAAAAAGTACTTTTTTAAGATGTATTAATCTTTTAGAAGAAATAACTGATGGCTCGATTTATATTGATGGGGTAAAAGTAAACGACCCTAAAACAGATATTAATGAGATTCGAACTGAAGTTGGGATGGTTTTCCAGCAGTTTAACTTATTCCCACATATGACGGTATTAGATAATATTACAATGGCTCCAATGCTTATTCGTAAAATGACAAAACCTGATGCTGAGAAGTTAGCTCTGGAATTATTGGACAAAGTAGGATTACGTGTAAAAGCTGATAATTATCCACAGCAATTATCAGGTGGACAACAGCAACGTGTTGCAATTGCCCGTGCATTAGCCATGAAACCAAAAGTGATGCTGTTTGACGAACCAACTTCTGCACTAGATCCAGAGATGGTAAATGAAGTGTTAGATGTTATGAAACAGCTAGCCCTTGAAGGAATGACAATGGTTGTTGTTACTCACGAAATGGGCTTTGCGCGAGAAGTTGCAGACCGTGTTGTGTTTATGGATGGCGGCTTCATCGTTGAACAGGGTGAGCCTGAACAATTATTCGGAAATCCACAAAACGAACGAACAAAAGCTTTTTTAGGGAAAGTTTTATAGACAATAGAAATCCATTTGATGGTTGTTATTGGCCATCAAATGGATTTTTAAATGTATATTAAAAACCGAGCAATATTTTTGCCCGGTTTAAACATTACTAATTAGTTCGGCATATCTTTTGCTTTTTCTGCTTGGCCGTACATGTTTAGCATTGTTTGCATATCTTGTGGAGATAGTTGAGGGATTTGGTATAGACCTTGTTTGTTTTGCCATAATGAAAGTTCATAAGCCATTTCAATACAGTTCGGAACTGAATCTTGTAAAACACGGCGCACTACAGGGTTCGTTGCTTCGAGTGCAGCCATTGTTTTACCAGATGCACCTGTTTTATGACAGCTTAAAAGGAAACCAGAAATAATGCCGTCGTTAATTTCATTTGCAGATTGCATTGGTTTCTTTGGTTGACCCGGTGTTAAGCCGTATTTTGAATCATTGCCCATTTGCATTTTATAAGAACGAGTTGGATGACTTGGATCTTGTCCAGTTTTAAAACACTCTGCCGTAATGTTGTACTCATCAAGCATAAATGCATATTGTCTATCCAAAATATTTAGAAGCTCTGGATCTTGAACATGGGGACGGAAAAAGATAAACGTATTCATTGCGCCAATTGCTGCGCTTAGTACCTCATGAACATCTAAAACTTCATGTGCACCGTGATTCATTGATAGAGGCATGTTTCCTTGCATTGCTTGAGATTCATTCATAAATTGGTTTTCCATTATTTATTCCTCCAAATTCAATAGTCGTACAAAAACGTACAAAATTAGTTTGTGTAAGTTTTATTTGATTATTCAATGGAAATTTGTCATGCTAAAAAATAGGAGGAACATATTATGAAAATTAAATTTTATAGTCGGCCAAACTGTTCATTATGTAATGACGGGTTATTGGTTTTAAAAATGGTGCAAGAAGATGTAGAATTCGACATTGAAATCATTAATATCGAAGACAATGAGGAAACCCATGAAAAATACATGCTAATGATCCCAGTTGTAGAAAAAGAGGGGAAAATAGTGCAATATGGAAATTTAGATTATGTCACATTACTCGAATCACTTCAATAATATAAATAAAAGTTGTATAATTATGGTATCGGGTATTTTTTTACTTCACATGGGACATTTTTAATATAATGGGGCAAAAAAGTCCCGGCAAAAAGAAGGTAATATATTTGAACAGACATTTTCCCCAAGAAGCTTTCGCAACCGTCGTTCCTGAAGTTATTTCAATATTTCAACTCAGATATCGCATACTACAAATGATTTCTGTATCAGGACCAATAGGAAGAAGATCCATTGTTGATACATTAAAAATTACTGAAAGAGTAGTAAGAAACGAAACAGAAATTTTAAAAAACCAACAATTAATTGAAATCACTCAAAAGGGAATGATTTGTACAGCACATGGAAATCACATGTTAGAACAGTTGAAAGAGGTATTTCAAGAAATTTCAGGTCTACTAAAAAAGGAAAAATTATTAGCGCATATTTTAGGAATTCAAAGAGTCATTATTGTACCCGGAAATTTAGAGGACGATTCAAACGTTAAACAGCTTATCGGAAAAGAAGCAGTTTCATTTTTAATAGAACATGCAAAAAATGATGATTTTGTTGCAATAACAGGAGGAAGTACAGTTGCTGCACTAGCAGACTTTTTAGCGCCAGTAAAGTCAGTAAGTAGCTTAACTTTTATTGCAGCACGAGGAAGTATTGGGGATGAGTTGGAGCTCCAGGCAAATACGTTAGTGTCACAATTTGCATCAAAATCTCATGCCAATAGTAAAACACTATATTTACCAGAGCATTTGAGTCAAACGGCATATGAAACAATGAAGAAAGAGCCTGTTATTAAGGAAATTATTGATTTATACGAAGAAGTCCATTTTGTAATTCATGGTATAGGTAACGCCAAAGAAATGGCAGTAAGAAGACATACTGACAATGAAATAATTGCCATATTGCGTGATAAACAAGCAGTAGGAGAAGCATTTGGATATTATTTTGATATAAATGGTGAAATTATTTATCAGATCAATTCAATAGGTATTCAATTGGAGCAAGTAAAGAATAGTCGAAACATCATTGCAGTTGCAGGAGGAGCTAATAAAGCTAAGGCAATTCGTGCATACTTTAACATTGCGGCAAAACATACGGTATTAATTACCGATGAAGGAGCTGCAAATGCAATCCTAGAGGGTTAATAAAGTTTTCATCAGGCTAAACTGTAAAAGATGGTCTTTTGAAATTTTAAATAAATATATTGGAGGAAACAAACATGGCTATTAAGATCGCAATTAACGGATTTGGACGTATTGGAAGACTAGTATTTCGTGAGGCAATTAACCATAGTGAATTCGAAGTAGTGGCTGTAAATGATTTAACTGATGCACACCAGTTAGCTCATTTATTAAAATATGATTCTGTGCATGGTATCTTTGATGGGGAAGTACTATCAGAAGATGATGCATTTATCGTAAATGGTAAACGTGTTCAAGTTTTATCTGAAAAAGACCCTGCAAATTTACCTTGGGGTGAACTTGATATCGATATTGTCATCGAGTCTACAGGACGTTTTAGATCGATGGAAGATGTTTCGAAACATGTTCAAGCAGGTGCTAAGAAAGCGATTTTGTCAGCTCCAGCAAAAGGCGAAATGCCAACATATGTTATGGGAGTAAACCATACAGAATACGATCCATCTCAAACCGTAATTTCCAATGCATCTTGTACAACAAACTGTTTAGCTCCAGTTGCTAAAATCCTAGATGAAAAATTCGGTATTAAACGTGGATTAATGACAACAATTCACTCTTATACAAATGATCAACGAATTTTAGATTTTCCGCATAGTGACCCACGTCGCGCACGTGCAGGAGCAGTTTCAATGATTCCGACTACAACAGGTGCTGCCGTTGCTGTTGCGAAAGTATTACCACAATTAAAAGGTAAACTGGATGGCTTCTCAATGCGTGTTCCAACACCGAACGTATCGTGTGTCGACTTAGTAGCAGAATTAAATACAACAGTATCAGTTGAGGAAGTTAATAATGCGTTAAAAGAAGCTGCAGAGGGTGCACTTGAAGGTATTCTAGGATACAATGAATTACCTCTAGTTTCAATTGATTATAATGGTGATAAACATTCTTCTACAGTGGATGGCTTATCAACAATGGTATTAGATAATAATATGATTAAAGTATTAGCTTGGTACGATAATGAAATTGGTTATTCAAATCGATTAATGGATCTAGCTATATATATTACTCAACAATCAAAATAACCGCGAAATGTGACATACTTTTTAAGAATATGTGACATTATTCACTAATAGAGTATAAAAAGTATAGCCTTTATAATTATTACCATTTATAATGGTGAAGGGTAAAGAAGCGTGGGATAAAAAGTACCCATCGCTTCTTCTTTTTTTCAGAGATTTCTTATTGTAAGAATAAAAGGAGACGCTTTAACCTTACAATAAACTATTGCAAAAATGAAAAAATAATATAAATAATCGCTACTCAATTTTGAAGGAGGGTTTTCTTCAATGTTTTTAAAGAAGACGATGAAAGATGTAGATGTAAAAGGTAAACGTGTATTTGTTCGAGTGGATTTCAACGTACCAATGGAAAACGGGGAGATTACAGACGATACGCGTATTCGTGCTGCACTTCCAACAATTAAAGAACTTGTAAATGCAGGAGCAAAGGTTATTTTAGCTTCTCATTTAGGTCGTCCAAAAGGTGAAGTAAAAGAAGACATGCGTTTAACAGCGGTTGGAGTTCGCTTAAGTGAATTAATTGGACAACCTGTAACAAAGTTGGATGAATCAATTGGTAATACAGTTGAAGCAGTAGTTGCTGAAATGAAAGATAGCGACATTGTGTTATTAGAAAATGTTCGTTTCCATAAAGGCGAAGAAAAAAATGACGAGGAATTGTCAAAAGCCTTTGCTAAATTAGCAGATATATATGTAAACGATGCATTTGGCGCTGCTCACCGTGCTCATGCAACAACTGAAGGCATTGCAAAGTTTGTTCCGGCAGTGTCTGGACTTTTAATGGAAAAAGAATTGGAAGTATTAGGAAAAGCATTATCCAATCCAGAACGACCATTTACAGCAATTATCGGTGGCGCAAAAGTGAAAGACAAAATTGGTGTTATTGAAAGCTTACTTGATAAAGTGGATCATTTAATTATCGGTGGAGGTCTTTCCTTTACATTTACAAAAGCACAAGGTTACTCCATTGGGAAGTCTTTATTAGAAGAAGATAAAATTGAATTAGCGCGCGGCTTTATTGAAAAAGCAAAAGAAAAAGGCGTACAACTTCATATGCCAATCGATGCAGTTGTAGCCAATGAATTCTCAAAAGATGCCCAAACAAAAGTTGTCGATATTAATGAAATTCCAGAAGAGTGGATGGGGCTTGATATCGGTCCAAAAACAGCTGAAAAATATGCAGACATCATTAAGCAATCAAAATTAATTATTTGGAATGGTCCAATGGGTGTGTTCGAAATGGAGCCTTTTGCAAACGGAACGAAAACTGTTGCAAATGCGATGGCTGAAACAGAAGGGTACACAGTAATTGGTGGTGGCGACTCAGCGGCAGCAGTAGAAAAATTTGGTGTGGCAGAAAAAATGGATCACATCTCAACAGGTGGAGGAGCTTCCCTAGAACTTATGGAAGGTAAAGAACTTCCGGGTATTGTAGCATTAAACGATAAATAAGGAGGCCAATTCATGCGTAAACCAATTATTGCAGGAAACTGGAAAATGTATAAAAGCTTTGATGAGGCAGTGGATTTTGCTGAAGAAGTACGTGACAAAATTCCTTCTGCAGAAAAAGTGGATTCAGTTATTTGTGCTCCAGCTATTTATTTACCGACACTAGTTGATATTGCAACTGAGACAGACTTAGCCATTGGTGCACAAAACATGCACTATGAAAATGAAGGCGCCTTTACTGGAGAAGTTAGTCCTGCCCAACTGTCTTCTATTCACGTTGATTATGTAATCCTAGGCCATTCTGAACGCCGTGAATATTTCAATGAAACAGATGAAGCTATTAACAAAAAAGTAGGAGCAGCAATTTCTCAAGGAATTGTTCCAATTATTTGTTGTGGTGAAACGTTAGAAGAAAAAGAAGCTGGTAAAACAGAAGCGAAAGTTGTATACCAGGTGACGAAAGCTTTAGAAGGTTTTAAATCTGAAGAAGTGAAACATATGGTCATTGCCTATGAACCAATTTGGGCGATTGGGACAGGTAAAACGGCTACAGCAGATGATGCGAATCACGTATGTGGGTTTATTCGTAAAACAGTAGGTCAGTTATTTGGACTAGATGCTGCAAACGAAATTCGCATTCAATATGGTGGTAGCGTAAAACCTGAAAACATAGAAGAATTATTATCGAAAGAACATATAGATGGTGCGCTTGTAGGTGGTGCAAGCTTAGAAGTCGCATCGTATTTAAAGATATTGGAGGCGGCAAGTCAAGATGCCTAAACAACCTGTTGCATTAATTATTTTAGACGGCTTTGCATTTCGTGATGAAATATTCGGAAATGCAGTAGCTCAGAGTAAAAAGCCAAATTTTGACCGATACTGGGAACAATACCCTCACTCCACTTTGACAGCAAGTGGAGAAGCGGTTGGTCTTCCAGATGGCCAAATGGGAAACTCAGAAGTCGGTCACTTAAACATTGGTGCAGGCCGTATTGTGTATCAAAGTTTAACACGAATTCATAAATCAATTCGCGATGGCGATTTCTATAAAAATGAAAAGTTTTTACAAGCAATTGAACATGTAAAAGCGCATAATTCAAAATTGCACTTAATGGGGTTACTTTCAGATGGTGGTGTTCATAGTCATTACGAGCACCTCTTCGCCCTATTAAAACTAGCAAAAGCAAATGGTGTAGATGATGTTTTTGTACACGGATTTTTAGATGGTCGTGATGTTGGACCAACTACAGCCTTACAATACATCGAAGAAACAGAAAAACAAATGAATGAAATTGGTGTCGGGAAATTTGCTTCTATTCATGGTCGTTATTACGCAATGGACCGTGATAAAAGATGGGAACGGGTAGACCTAACATATAAGGCATTAGTCGATGGAATTGGTCATACTGCGGTTACACCGAAAATTGGTGTGGAATCTTCTTATTCCCGTGAGGTAAATGATGAATTTGTCATTCCATTTGTGATTACAGAAGAAGGAAAGCCAGTAGCTACAATTGATACGAATGATGCAGTAATTTTCTTCAACTTCCGACCAGACCGTGCAATTCAACTTTCAACGGTATTTACAAATGAAAAATTTATCGGCTTGAAACTTTCTGAAAAGCATCCGAAAAATTTAAAATTTGTATCCTTTACTCACTATAGTGTTGATGTAAACGCTGAAGTTGCTTTTGAAAATATTGATTTAGTTAATACTGTTGGTGAAGTAATTGCTAGAAATAGTTTAACACAGCTTCGAATTGCCGAAACTGAAAAATATCCTCACGTTACTTTCTTTATGAGTGGTGGACGTGAAGCAAAATTCCCAGGTGAAGAGCGCATACTAATTGCCTCACCAAAAGTAGCTACATATGATTTAAAACCAGAAATGAGTGCATATGAAGTAACGGATGCACTACTTAAAGAAATTGAAGCAGATAAGTTCGATGCCATCATCTTAAATTTTGCGAACCCAGACATGGTAGGGCACAGTGGAATGCTTGAACCGACAATCAAAGCGATTGAAGCAGTAGATGAATGTTTAGGAAAAGTTGTAGACGCTATACTAGCTAAAGGTGGGGCTGCAATTATTACGGCCGATCACGGGAATTCAGACGAGGTAGTAACAATTGAAGGTGAACCAATGACAGCTCATACAACGAACCCAGTTCCAGTAATTGTGACAAAACAAGATATTGTTGTCAGAGATGGTGGGATTTTGGCAGATTTAGCGCCAACTATGTTAAAATTGTTAAATGTAAAACAACCAGAAGAAATGACAGGTAAGCCATTATTTTAATCGTTGAAAAAGAGATAGGGGAGATTATTTATGCCATTTATTACTCAAGTTTATGCTCGCGAAGTGTTAGACTCTCGTGGTAACCCAACAGTAGAAGTAGAAGTATTTACAGAATCAGGTGCTTTTGGTCGTGCAATCGTTCCATCTGGTGCATCAACTGGTGAATATGAAGCAGTTGAATTACGTGATGGTGACAAATCTCGTTACGTTGGGAAAGGTGTATTAAAAGCTGTTGAAAATGTAAACACACTTATTGCGGAAGAACTAGAAGGCAACTATTCAGTGCTTGATCAAGTAGTAATTGATCAAGCATTAATCGAGCTTGATGGTACAGAAAATAAAGGTAAATTAGGTGCTAATGCAATCCTAGGCGTATCTTTAGCAGTAGCTCATGCTGCAGCTGACTATTTAGACATTCCTTTATACCAATACCTTGGTGGAGTGAACGCAAAACAACTTCCTGTACCAATGATGAACATCTTAAATGGTGGTGCTCATGCGGATAACAACGTAGACATCCAAGAATTTATGGTAATGCCTGTTGGAGCAGAATCTTTCCGTCACGCATTACGCATCGGTGCTGAAATCTTCCATACTTTAAAAGCAGTATTAAAAGAAAAAGGCTACAATACTGCAGTAGGTGACGAAGGTGGTTTCGCGCCAAACTTAGGTTCAAATGAAGAAGCAATCACAGTTATCTTAGAAGCAATCGAACGTGCTGGCTACAAACCAGGTGAAGAAGTACGCCTTGCTCTAGACGTAGCATCTTCTGAACTTTACGACGATGCAAAAGGTAAATATGTATTAGCTGGTGAAGGTGTAGAAAAAACATCTGCTGAAATGGTTGATTGGTATGAAGAGTTAACTTCAAAATACCCAATCATCTCAATTGAAGATGGTTTAGATGAAAACGATTGGGAAGGTCATAAACTTCTAACTGAGCGTATCGGCAAACGTGTACAATTAGTAGGTGACGATTTATTCGTTACGAATACTGCAAAACTTTCTCAAGGTATCGAGCAAGGTGTAGGTAACTCAATCTTAATTAAAGTTAACCAAATCGGTACGTTAACAGAAACTTTTGATGCAATCGAAATGGCGAAACGTGCAGGCTACACGGCTGTCATTTCTCACCGCTCAGGCGAATCAGAAGACGCAACTATTGCCGACATCGCAGTTGCAACAAACGCTGGTCAAATCAAAACAGGTGCTCCATCTCGTACAGACCGCGTTGCTAAATACAACCAACTTCTTCGTATTGAAGATCAACTTGGTGTGACTTCTCAATACTTAGGATTAAAAACGTTCTATAACTTAAAATAAAATGATGTAAACGGGCTCTCAGGGATACTGAGGGCCTGTTTTTTTTGAGGTGAAATTGACGAACATGTTCTAATAATAGAAATGGTGGTTGATAAATAGAAAATTTAGGGGGGATAATAGAAAAAAGTGCCTCAATAATAGAAAGTTCAAAAATAATAGAAGAATTCAAGGGATTAATAGAAAAAATCACACTAATAATAGAAAATTTAGGCTAGATAATAGAAAAAAGTACCTCAATAATAGAAAGTTCAAAAAAAATAGAAAAAATAGGGGGAATAATAGAAAAAATTACACTAATAATAGAAAATTTAGGCTAGATAATAGAAAAAAGTACCTCAATAATAGAAAGTTCAAAAATAATA
>NZ_OBMQ01000004.1 GCF_900217795.1 Ureibacillus xyleni
ACATCAAAATTCAGGGGGTGGCAAGTTTTTTTGCATAAAAGACTGTAAAACCAACGATTATTAGCGATTTATATATATAAGTTTTGACAATACGATTGCTTTGAAAGGGGATGAACAAATGAAAAATGAGAATTTACATCACCAACAATTAGGATTGTCAGATGATAAAGTGTTAAAAATGTATGAAACAATGCTGATGGCAAGAAGGCTTGATGAAAGAATGTGGCTTTTAAATCGTTCGGGGAAAATTCCTTTCGTGATCTCTTGCCAAGGACAAGAAGCGGCTCAAGTAGGCGCGGCATTTGCCCTTGATAATACAAAAGATTACATTGCTCCGTATTATCGAGATATGGGGGTTGTACTTCATTTTGGCATGACCCCAAAAGAATTAATGTTATCTGCATTTGCAAAAGCTGAAGATCCAAATTCAGGTGGTCGACAAATGCCCGGACATTTTGGACAAAAGAAAAATCGAATTCTTTCAGGCTCATCACCTGTAGCTACACAAATTCCCCATGCTGTAGGTGTTGCATTAGCAGGAAAAATGCAAAATAAAGACTATATCTCCTTTGTAACGCTTGGTGAAGGCTCAACAAACCAGGGTGATTTTCATGAAGGTGCTAACTTTGCAGGTGTTCATAAATTGCCTGTTATCATCATGGTAGAAAATAATCATTACGCCATTTCGGTACCTGTCGAACGTCAACTTGGGTGTACAAAAGTATCAGATCGTGCTATTGGGTATGGAATGGTAGGAGTTACAGTAGATGGGAAAAATCCATTAGAGGTATATAAAGTAGTTAAAGAAGCTGCTGATCGGGCAAGAAGTGGTGGTGGTCCTAGTTTAATAGAAACCGTTACGTTCCGTTTGACTGCTCATTCTTCAGATGATGACGATCGACAATATCGCTCTGCTGAAGACATTGCTGAAGGAAAAGCAAATGACCCACTACTTTTATTTAAAAATTACTTAATTGACACGAACGTCGCAACAGATGAACTATTAAATGAAATTAATGAGCGTGTTATGGCTATAGTCAACGAAGCAACAGATTACGCAGAAAATGCCCCATATGCAACTCCAGAGCATGCGATGAAGTACGTATATTGGGAAGGAGATGAAAGATAATGGCAGTAGTCTCTTATATTGAAGCGATTAATCTAGCAATGAAAGAAGAAATGGAACAAGATGAACGTGTCTTTGTTTTGGGAGAGGATGTTGGACGGAAAGGTGGCGTTTTTAAAGCAACACATGGACTTTACGAGCAGTTTGGGGAATATCGTGTCCTTGATACCCCATTAGCAGAAAGTGCAATCGCAGGTGTTGCAATTGGTGCTGCGATGGTCGGAATGCGTCCTATTGCAGAAATGCAATTTGCTGATTTTATTATGCCAGCTGTAAATCAAATTGTCTCAGAAGCTGCGAAAATGCGCTATCGTTCAAATAATGATTGGGGTTGCCCCATTGTTGTTCGTGCTCCATTTGGTGGTGGTATTCATGGTGCACTTTACCATTCTCAATCGGTTGAGGCGTTGTTTGCAGGTACGCCCGGATTAAAAATCGTCATACCATCCACTCCATATGATGCAAAGGGGTTATTAAAGGCGGCCATTCGTGATGAGGATCCTGTCTTATTTTTTGAACATAAACGTGCCTACCGATTAATTAAAGGTGAAGTACCTGCTGATGATTATATAGTACCAATAGGAAAAGCAGATATTAAACGACAAGGCGATGATATTACCGTTATTACTTATGGTCTAGCTGTTCATTTTGCCCTGCAAGCTGCAGAACGGTTAGCGATGGATGGAATTGAAGCCCATATTTTAGATTTACGTACAGTTTATCCTCTAGATCAAGAAGCAATTATCGAAGCTGCAAGTAAAACTGGAAAAGTGTTGTTAATTACTGAAGATAATAAAGAAGGTAGCATTATGAGTGAAGTGGCCGCAATAATTGCTGAACATTGCTTATTCGAACTTGATGCACCAATTCAACGACTTGCAGGCCCAGATGTACCAGCAATGCCTTATGCACCAACAATGGAAAAGTATTTCATGATTAATCCTGAAAAAATAGAACAAGCAATGAGAAATTTAGCAGCGTTCTAGTTCGATAGGGGGTATTTTAGGTGGCAACTGAACAAATATTAATGCCTCAGTTAGGAGAAAGTGTAACAGAAGGCATAATAGAAAAATGGCTCGTTCAACCAGGGGATAAAGTGAATAAATATGATCCGCTAGCTGAAGTCGTAACAGATAAAGTAAATGCAGAAATCCCTTCTTCTTTTACTGGAGTAATTACAGAGCTGATTGCAAAAGAGGGAGAGACTCTGCCTGTTGGAGCTGTTGTTTGTACGGTAGAAGTAAACGATGAGAAACAAGCAGAGCCAACACAGGTAAAGTCAAACATTAGTACAGCAATTTTGAATGCAGGCAGTATGAAGCAACCCACTAATGAAATGCGTCAAAAAAAGCGATACTCTCCAGCAGTACTTAAGCTTGCAGAGGAACACAATATAGATCTACAGCTTATTGAAGGTACCGGGCTAGAAGGGCGTATTACCCGTAAAGATATTCTACACTATATCGAGTCTGGGCAAATACCACAAACTCAAAAAGAAGTTCAACAACCAAAAAATGTGGACAAACAAGATAATTCTTTGCAAGAGACGTTTGTTCCGACAAGTACATCAACCCATGATCTAGAAATCCCTGTAACACCAATACGTCGTGCGATAGCGAACAATATGGTGAGAAGTAAACAGGAAGTACCTCATGCATGGATGATGATGGAGGTGGATGTAACGGAGCTTGTGGCCTACCGAAATCGTATAAAAAATGAGTTTAAAGAAAGAGAAGGCTTTAATCTAACGTACTTTGCATTTTTTGTAAAAGCGATAGCACAGGCATTAAAAGAATATCCACAAATGAATTCGGTATGGGCAGGAGAAAAAATTATCCAAAAAAAGGATATCAATATTTCGATTGCCGTTGCAACAGAAGATGCATTATTTGTTCCTGTTATAAAAAATGCCGATGACAAAACTGTAAAGGGCATTGCGAGAGAAATTCATGAGTTATCATTACTTGTTAGAACAGGAAAATTGCGATCTGAACATATTCAAGGTGGTACATTCACAGTAAACAATACAGGGTCATTTGGGTCTGTACAATCCATGGGCATTATTAATTACCCGCAGGCTGCAATCGTACAAGTTGAATCTATTGTAAAGAGACCTATAATAATGAATAATAATATGTTTGCTGCCCGTGATATAGTAAATTTATGTTTATCTTTAGATCACAGAATTTTAGATGGATTGATTTGTGGGAAATTTCTAAATAAAGTGAAAGATATCCTCGAAAAAGCAAATTATAAAGATTTTTCAATTTACTAAACAGCTACGGAAGCCTTATATATAAAGGTTTCCGTTATTTTTTTGCTTTATTGGTCGTGGTTTCTAATGTAGAATAAAATTATCTTTATTAAAGGGGGAAGCTGTAGAGCGAATTTATGTCAATTCAAATGAAAGATATCGAATTTCAGACAGCAAGTTATGATCAATGGAAAGAAGAAGCAATAAAAGCATTAAAGGGGAAACCATTTGAAACGCTCTTCACAAATCTTGCAGAAGACGTAACACTATCACCACTTTATACACAAAGTATGTTGGTGGACAAACTTGGTGAAGATTTAGAAAAGCAAATCGCAACGATTCGTTCACTTCAAAGTTCGGAGCAATTGCTAGCTGCTCAACAGATTTTTGGAGATACTGCGGAACAATTTTTCGCAGGATTACAAGATAGTATTGAAAGAGGAAATAATTGTATAACAATTGATAGCCGTACAACTTTCAAATGGGAAGAAGAAAATCTTCAAAAGTTAGCAAGCTATTTAATTGAATATCCTTTTAAATTTATTGTTCAAAATAAAAACGACTCCCTTTTACAAGTTTTTAATAAATTCGAACAAGCTGACAAAGAAAAAGTGAATGGATTTATCATCTCGGATTCACCAGTTGAACTAGATGATTTTGACAATGTCCGTACTTTCTGTGCGAATACTGTTACATATCATTATGAAGGTGCAAATGCAGTACAAGAATTAGCAATTGCATTAGCAATAGCTGCAAAGCAAGTAAAAGAAAATAATTTTGAGCAATTCTCTAAAAACTTCTTTGTAAACTTTGCAATCGATACACAGTTCTTTGTAGAAATTGCAAAACTTCGTGCATTTAGAGTGTTATGGAAAGCATTTTCTTCTGCTTACGGGGTTACGAATCCGATCGCTGTACCAATTGTGGCAGAAAACTCTTTACGTAGTTACTCAAAATTAGATGTGTATGTTAACTTACTACGTGCTGGTAATGAAGCCTTCTCTGGTCTTATTGGTGGGGCAGATGCATTTACAGTACACCCACATGATGTTTTATCAAAACCAACAGATAAATCAATTCGTATTGCACGAAATGTTTTATTAGTTTTAAAAGAGGAATCACAAGTAGAAAATGTTTTAGACCCAGCAGGTGGATCATATTTTGTGGAAACATTAACTGCGGAATTTGTTGAAAAAGCATGGGCACTTTTCCTAGAAATTGAAGAGTTCGGTGGATTTGATGCATACGTTGAATCCGGTAAATTACAAGCAAGTATTGTAGAGGTTTATAACGACCGATTAAAAGCTGTTGAAACACGTAAACAATCGTTAATTGGTACAAATATTTACGCAAATCCTGTTGATGAATTACCAGCAGAAACAAACGAAACTTTTGCATCGATAAAACGTTTACCAATTCCTTTTGAACAGTTACGTGAAAAATACAATGCAGCTCAACCAAAAATTGCAATTTTAACTTTTGGAAAATTAAAAGATTTCAAACCACGTGCAGATTTTGTTGCCGGATTCTTTGCTACAGCAGGTGTGACACCAGATCAATCAGGAGAAATTTTATCCGTAGAAATAGCTAAAGAATGGTTACAAAATGTAAATTACGATTATGTCATTGTAGCTGCAAAAGATGAAGATACAAAGGAACTTGTGCCAACCCTTCTTTCGGTAAAACCTGAAAACTTAATACTAGATGCTGCAGGTAAATTTAAAGACGAACAATCCGAATGGTTAGAAAAAGGACTAAACGGCTTTATTTTTGCAGGACAAAATATCGTTGAAAAGTTAAACGAGGTACTTGAAAGTGTGAAGGGGGTACAACAATGACAAATCCAAATTTTAAATCAGTTAATATTGGACAAGTATTATTAGAAGAAAAACTTACAACTACAGAAACCTTTATGACAAATGAAGGAATTGAAGTAAAAGAATTTTATAATAAAGAAGACATTCAACATGTGAAACATTTAAATGATGTATCAGGAATCGCACCAAATACGCGTGGGCCATACCCAACAATGTATGTTGCACGTCCTTGGACAGTTCGTCAATATGCAGGTTTCTCTACTGCGGAAGAATCCAATGCCTTTTATCGACGCAATTTAGCGATGGGACAAAAGGGATTATCTGTTGCCTTTGACTTAGCTACACACCGTGGTTATGACTCAGATCACCCTCGAGTTAAAGGGGATGTTGGTAAAGCTGGAGTTGCCATTGATTCGATTGAAGATATGAAAATTTTATTTGATGGAATTCCACTTGATCAAATGTCTGTTTCGATGACGATGAACGGTGCTGTTTTACCAATTATGGCCTTTTATATTGTCGCTGCAGAAGAGCAAGGGGTTACACCAGAAAAGCTGGCAGGTACTATTCAAAACGACATTTTAAAAGAATACATGGTTCGTAACACATACATTTATCCACCAGAAATGTCGATGAAAATCATTGCAGACATTTTCGAATATACAAGTAAATTTATGCCGAAATTTAACTCGATTTCAATTTCAGGCTATCATATTCAAGAAGCTGGAGCGACTAACGATATCGAGTTAGCGTATACATTAGCAGACGGTCTTGAGTACGTACGAACAGGCTTAAAAGCAGGAATTGATATTGATTCCTTTGCGCCACGTTTGTCATTCTTCTGGGCAATCGGTATGAATTATTATATGGAAGTAGCAAAAATGCGTGCAGCACGCCGTATTTGGGCGCAAATGATGAGTACATTTAACCCGAAAAATCCAAAATCTTTAGCATTACGTACTCACTCACAAACTTCAGGATGGTCATTAACAGAGCAAGATCCATTCAACAATGTTACTCGTACATTAGTTGAAGCAAACGCAGCTGCAATGGGTCATACTCAATCTCTTCATACAAATGCGCTAGATGAAGCGATTGCATTACCGACAGATTTCTCAGCACGTATCGCTCGTAATACACAATTGTTCTTACAAGAAGAAACAGGAATGACAAAGGTAATTGATCCATGGGGTGGTTCTTACTATGTTGAGAAACTAACGGAAGAATTAACTGAAAAAGCATGGGCATTAATTGAAGAAATTGAAGAATTAGGTGGTATGGCAAAAGCAATCGAAACAGGCCTGCCAAAAATGAAAGTAGAAGAGTCTGCGGCAAAACGTCAAGCGAAAATCGATTCTAAGACAGAAACAATTGTCGGCGTAAATAAATATTTATTAGATGTTGAAGAACCAATTGAAATTTTAGATATCGATAACACGCTGGTTCGTCAAAAACAAATTGAACGACTAGATGCATTAAAAGCAAATCGTAACGAAGAAGAAGTGCAAAAGCATTTAGCAAGACTTACTAATGCAGCAGAGACAGGTGATGAAAACTTACTTGCTGTTGCAGTAGATGCGGCTCGTGCTCGTGCTTCATTAGGTGAGATTTCAGACGCAATTGAAAAAGTATCAGGTCGTCATAAAGCAATCATTCGTTCGATTTCTGGCGTATATTCTTCAAACTTCTCAGATGATGAACTCATCCAAGAAGTAAAACAAATGACAGAAGAGTTCCTTGAAAATGAAGGTCGCCGCCCGCGTATTCTTGTTGCAAAAATGGGACAAGATGGACACGATCGTGGAGCAAAAGTAGTAGCAACAGGCTATGCGGACTTAGGCTTTGACGTTGATATTTCCCCACTATTTATGACACCAGAAGAAGCAGCACAAATGGCTGTTGAAAATGATGTTCATTGTGTTGGTGTATCTTCTTTAGCAGCAGGACATAAAACATTAGTTCCTGAGCTTGTAGAAGAACTGAAAAAACTTGGTCGCGAAGATATTATCGTCATTGTTGGTGGCGTTATTCCTGCACAAGATTATCAATATTTATATGATGCTGGGGCTGTTGCGATTTTCGGTCCAGGTTCAGTAATCCCAGTTTCAGCAATTAAAATTATTGAGGAAATCTACAAACGATTAGGTTACGAGGAAGTGACAGAATAATGGATGGACGTAATTCAATGCCAGAAAAAAGTGCTCTAGAAGTAAAGCCTGGTGTTGAAGGTGGCCATGACGGAATGAAAGTAACACCTAAAAAGTTTCGAAAAAAGAAACAGCAACAAGTAGACATTCAAAAACTAGCTGGCGAAGTGCGAGAAGGTGTTCGTACTTCGCTATCTAAAGCAATCACCCTTATTGAAAGTTCTAATACGGAGCATAAAGAACAGGCCCAAAGCTTACTACAAGAACTGTTACCTTACACCGGAAACAGTATCCGAATTGGAATAACAGGTGTTCCTGGTGCGGGAAAAAGTTCATTTATCGAGGCTTTCGGTTCCATGCTTTGCCATATGGGAAAAAAAGTAGCCGTACTTGCAATTGATCCTAGCTCATCTCTTTCAGGAGGGAGTATATTAGGAGATAAAACAAGGATGGAGGAACTAAGCCGCAATCAAAATGCCTTTGTTCGACCTTCTCCAAGTGCCGGGACTTTAGGTGGGGTTCATAAAAAAACTCGCGAAACGATGCTCTTATGTGAAGCAGCTGGTTTTGATGTTATCTTAATCGAAACGGTCGGTGTTGGTCAAAGTGAAACCTTTGTACGGGGAATGGTTGATTTCTTCTTACTTCTAGTGTTAACAGGTGCTGGAGACGAGCTCCAAGGAATGAAAAAAGGCATCATGGAGTTAGCTGATGGCATCATTGTTCATAAAAGTGACGGTGATAATATTCCAAAAGCTAGAAAAACGGTTCGAGAATATATGCAAATCCTACATTTCCTACAACCGGCTACTCCTGGTTGGATGAGTCAAGCGCTTCCCGCATCATCTCTTGAAAAAACAGGTTTACAGGAAGCATGGGACATGATTTGTCAGTTCGAAAAGACAATCAAAGAGTCATCTTATTGGGAAACAAGAAGATTAGAACAGACCCGTGAATGGTTCCAATCCATGATTGTCGACCATTTAATCGACTCATTTTTCAATGATCGTGATAAAAAGACTCAAGTAAAAACACTTGAAAATGCCATTTTAAAGGGTGAAATAACAGTAACGCAAGGTGTGTTAAAGTTATTTTCTTAAATAGAGTGAATGAGTGTTTTTAACATGAAAAGCAGGATGTTTATGTTAAAATGGGTAGTTGAAAGGAGCGATAAATTATGAATATGGATTATGATTTATTTATGGAGGAAATTAAAAGAACAGCACGTACTGAAATTGAGTCTGCAGGGTATGAACAACTGCGTACTCCAGAAGAGGTAGAACAAGCATTTGCTCGTCCTGGTACTACACTTGTAATGGTGAACTCTGTATGTGGTTGTGCAGGAGGAATTGCTCGTCCAGCAGCAGCGAATGCAGTTCATTATGATAAACGACCAGACCATTTAGTTACAGTATTTGCTGGTCAAGATAAAGAAGCAACAGCAGCAGCACGTCACTTCTTTGGTGAAGATCATATTCCTTCTTCTCCATCTTTTGTACTTTTAAAGGATGGAAAAGTAGTAGCGGATATTGGTCGTCATGAGATAGAAGGTCACGACCCAATGTCTGTTATAACAAACTTACAGGCAAACTTTGAAGAGTATTGTGAAGAAGTTTAATTTTTAAAATAAAGACACGTCCTTAAAGTATAACGCTTTAAGGACATGTCCTTTCTTTTATAAACAACGATGTAAATGGCACTGATTAAGGAGGAACTTTTATAAAGAAGTTTAAAATTGGTTATCGAACAATTAAAACCGCAGTCGGTGCATCAATTGCGTTATTTATTGCTGGATACTTTAACTTACATTTTTCTAGTTCAGCTGCCATTTTAACAATTCTCTGCGTTCAAACGACGAAAAAGAAATCTGTACATGCCGTTTATACTAGAGTTGTGGCGAGTATCATCGGGATGATTTTTGCCTTCATAGCCCTAGAAACTTTTGGCTATTATCCGATTGTTTTAGGCATAATGTTATTATTATTCATTCCAACAATTGTTTCGTTAAAAGTTTCGACCGGGTTTATTTCAAGCGTTGTTATCATGATGCACATTTATAATGAGGGTAATTTTACTATTAATTTATTGCTAAATGAGCTTGCTTTAATGGCAATTGGTTTTGGAACAGGTCTTGCGGTAAACATGTATATGGGCGATTTTCAAAAAGAATTGGATCACTACATTGTACAAGTAGAGGGATTATACCGTTCGATATTTTCAGAAATTGTCAAATATTTGCGCAATGGTGATACTTCTTGGGATGGAAAAGAGATTATTGAAGCGGTTAATTTGTTAAATAAAGCAAAATCACTCGCCTTTAAAGATGTTGAAAACCACTTAACAAGAAAAGAAAATCAATATTATTTATATTTTGATATGCGAGAAAAGCAGCTAGAAATTATTGAAAGAGTGTTGCCAAAAATTACAACTCTCCCTGTTATGGTACAACAAGCAGAACTTGTTGCGGATTTTATGGAGGAATTGTCAAATAACGTTCATTCAGGTAATACTGCCAAAAAATTCAGAAGTAAATTAGAAGATGTAAAGTTAGAGTTTGCTCAAATGCCATTACCTGAAAACCATGAAAAGTTTCTGGCAATGGCCTCACTATATCAATTTATTGAAGAGATGGATGAATATTTAGTGATTAAGCAATCCTTCAAAGGAATTAAAAGAAAAAAGCGATTACCAAGTAACAGTAATCGCAAAGATAAAGATTTAGAAGAATGATAGACCGAATGCTAATGTTGAAATGACCATTATGGCTATCATGCAATATACAACTATTTTTTGAAACTTTTTATTACTCATATGCTCGTACTCTCCTTCTTTTCTTAGATTTAGTTTATCAAATTTGAAAATTTTCTCAAGTATGTAGCGAGTTGTTTTTAAATTCGTTACAATAGATATGTACTATAACAGAAGGGGTGTCACAATGAAAAAAGTGGATCATATTGGTATTGCTGTTAAAAACCTAGATGAACGTATTACATATTATACCGAAACATTGGGGTTAAAGTTATTAAAAATAGAAGAGGTTCCATCACAAAATGTACGAGTGGCATTTATTGATGCAGGCAATGTAAAGTTTGAGTTATTGGAACCAACAAGTGAAGATAGCGCAATCTATAAACATATTGAAAAGCGCGGAGAAGGAATACAGCACGTTGCTTTTGGTGTAACAGGTATTCGTGAAAGAATGCAAGAGTTACGAGAAAAAGGTGTAAGAATCCTATCAGATGAACCAAAGCCAGGTGCTGGTGGAGCAGAGGTTGCATTCCTACACCCGAAAGATTCATATGGGGTTTTATACGAGCTATGCGATAAAAGTGGAAAAGGGGATCAGTAAAAATGGATATGTTCGATAAAATTAATGAAATGTATGATCGTAAGCGTGAAATCGAGCTTGGTGGGGGAGATGCTCGAATTGAAAAACAACACGAAAAAGGTAAATTAACTGCTCGTGAACGAATTGATTTATTACTAGATGAGGGTACATTTGTTGAAATCAATCCTTTCATTACTCATCGAACTACTGACTTTGGTATGGATAAACAAGTTGGACCTGGTGACGGTGTTGTAACAGGCTTTGGTAAAGTAAATGGACGTAATGTTTATTTATTTGCACAAGATTTCACAGTTTTCGGTGGAGCGCTTGGTGAAATGCACGCAATGAAAATTGCAGCTGTAATGGACTTAGCTGCAAAAAATGGTACACCATTTATCGGTATTAATGACTCTGGTGGTGCTCGTATTCAAGAAGGGGTACTTTCACTAGATGGGTACGGACACATTTTCTATCGTAACGCAATTTATTCAGGTGTGATTCCACAAATTTCAGTAATTATGGGGCCATGTGCAGGTGGAGCAGTATATTCACCAGCAATTACAGATTTCATTTTAATGGTGGATAAAACCTCACAAATGTTCATTACTGGACCAAAAGTTATTGAAACGGTAACTGGTGAAAAAATTTCTTCCGAAGATCTTGGTGGTTCAAAAGTACATAACACGATTAGTGGGAATGCTCATTTCCGTGCTCCTTCTGAAGAGGATTCAATTGAACAAATTCGCAAACTATTAAGTTACTTACCACAAAGCAATAAAGAAAAAGCGCCAAAATATCCGAAGCCTGAGGGTGATGATTATCGTCCAGATATCATCGATTATGTTCCAATCGAACCTACTAAACCTTACGATGTTCGTAAAGTAGTAGAACAAGTAGTTGATGAAGGGTCATTTATGGAAGTTCATTCTGAGTTCGCGAAAAAGGTTTTGCACGTATTGCTGGTGAATCAGTAGGTCTTGTATGTAACCAACCAAAAGCTTTAGCTGGTGGTTTAGACATCGATTCATCAGATAAAGCAGCACGCTTCATTCGTACTTGTGATGCTTTCAATATTCCAATCATCACATTTGAAGACGTATCTGGTTTCTTCCCAGGTGTTAAACAAGAACACGGTGGAATCATTCGTCACGGTGCAAAAATTTTATATGCTTACTCAGAAGCAACTGTTCCAAAAATCACTGTCATCCTTCGTAAAGCATACGGTGGAGCATACGTTGCTTTAAACTCCAAATCAATTGGTGCGGACTTAGTATTTGCTTGGCCAAATGCAGAAATTGCTGTTATGGGTGCAGCTGGTGCAGCAAACATTATTTTTGCAGGAGAAATTGCAAAATCAGCTGATCCTGAAGCGACTCGCGCGGCTAAAATCGAAGAATATAAAGAGAAGTTTGCAAACCCTTATGTAGCAGCATCTCGTGGTATGGTGGATGATGTAATCGACCCACGCGATACTCGTATTAAATTAATTCAAGCATTAGATATGTTAGATAAAAAAGAAGAATCAAGACCAAACAAAAAACACGGAAATATTCCTCTTTAATAATACAAAAAGAGTTGTCCTAAACCCTGGGCAGCTCTTTTTATTTGAAACAATTTCCAATATAAATCGTAAGAATAGATAGGAGGGGAATGTAAATGAATTTTGAACTATTAACCCAAAAACAAGAAGTGATATTTTTAGAATTAAAGAAATTAGAAAAACTTAAAACGAAAAAGATTGTACTTTCGGACCAAATAGAAAAAGTAGAGCGAGAAATTACGGATAATGAAAATCAATTGAAAGAATTACGAGAAAAACTAAAAAAATTAGACCATTTTTCATTTATTAATTTATATCGTAACTGGACAGGAAAACAAGAAGAATTACGTGCTGAAAAAATTGATAAAGCAGCAACGATCGAGCTTAGATTATGTGAAGCAATTTTAATTAAAAAGGATTTCCTAAAGGATTTAGAAGCGATTAACAATGAATTATCTCAAAAAGACGAACAGGCAATGTTGAATCATTATGAAGAGATTACAAAGAAAAAGAAAATGTGGATTAACAATCATCAACCGTCGTTAGCTGAACAATTATCTCAACTTGAAACAAAAGAAAATAATTGCAAAAAATTAGAAAAAGAAATTGAGGAGGCTGAGGCTGCTGGTAATAATGCAATTAAAGCGCTCTATACAGCATTTGAATCATTAGAATCTGCTAGTACTTATTCGACTTGGGATACATTCTTAGGTGGTGGAATGATTGCTACCCATTTGAAATACGAAAAATTAGATGAGTCAGAATCTGCTATTCATAGAGTGCAAATAGAACTACAAAGATTTAAAAATGAATTATTAGATATTCAAGAAATGAGCACAAGACACCTCGATGTTAACACAGATGGTTTCGTAAGGTTTGCTGATTATTTCTTTGATGATATATTTTCTGCATGGTCTGTCCATTCGAAAATATCATCTTCCAAAGAGCAAATTTCAAGGGTGTTAGGTGATGTTCGAAATACGATGAACGGATTAGCAGAAAAGAAGAAAATCGTAAAACAAGAATTACAAACGGTTCATCAAACGAAAAAGGACATTCTAGCTCTCGCGATGTAACATGGTTGTTTTCATTGTTGTAGAGGCGTAAAATAAGGAAATATAAACAAATAAAGGAGTCTTTCAAAATGAACAGCCGTTTAGTAAACGAATTTTTAGAATTGGTGCAAATTGATTCAGAAACTAAAAATGAAGCAATAATTGCACCTATTTTAGTGGAAAAGTTAGAAGAGATGGGTTTTGAAGTATTTCAAGATGATGCACATACTCGTAACGGTCACGGTGCAGGGAATATTATTGCAACATTAAAGGGCACTTTAGAAGTCGAACCAATTTATTTTACTGTGCATATGGATACTGTGGTACCTGGTGTCGGTATTAAACCAGAAATTCGTGAAGATGGCTATATTTATTCAGATGGAACAACCATTTTAGGTGCAGATGATAAAGCAGGAATGGCAGCATTATTTGAGATGGCACGCCGATTAAAAGAACAAAATATCGAACATGGCACACTTCAATTCATCATTACTGCAGGTGAAGAAAGTGGATTAGCTGGTGCGAAAGAATTAAATTCAGAACATATTATTGCAAAATATGGTTTTGCAGTGGATAGCGATGGTAAAGTAGGTGGCATCGTTACGGCAGCGCCATACCAAGCAAAAATTGAAACAACAATCTATGGAAAAACTGCCCATGCTGGAGTTGCGCCAGAGAAAGGAATTTCAGCTATCACCCTTGCTTCAAAAGCTATTGCAAAGATGAAACTTGGCCGTATTGATGAAGATACAACAGCAAATATTGGCCGTTTCGAAGGTGGAAAGGCTACAAATATTGTTTGTGATGAAGTTTATATCTTAGCCGAAGCTCGTTCAATATTTAAAGAAAAACTAGATGACCAAGTTGCACATATGAAAGAAACTTTTGAGCAGGTGGCAAAAGACTTAGGTGGCCGTGCTGAAGTTTCCGTAAAACTAATGTATCCAGGTTTTTCTGTAACTGAAGAAGATAAAGTGGTACAAGTGGCAATGCAAGCTGTACAAAACATTGGACGAGAAGTAGTGCTTGGTCAATCAGGTGGGGGAAGTGATGCAAATGTCATTTCAGGTTTCGGTATTCCGACTGTAAACCTTTCTGTCGGTTATGAAGAAATTCATACGACAAATGAACGAATGCCTATTGAAGAGTTAGAAAAATTAGCCGATTTATTAGTTGAAATAGTAAAATGTTCTACAAAATAACTCATTTTGAGAGGTGAAGTTATGGCGTTCGAAAAAACCGTAATATTCCGTTGTGGTAACGAAGACTATGCAGTTCCTGTTGAACAAGTGGTATCGATTGAAAAAATAGGAAGGATTACGCCGATTCCTCATTTACCTAATTATTTATTAGGTTTTGCTAGGGTTCGAGGGGAGTTAATTCCGGTCATTGACTTTAATCGAATTCTCTACAATAAACAAAGTATGGGGGAACATTGTCGGATGATCGTGTTAAACACCGACATAGTTAATTTTGCATTAGTTGTGGATGAAGCAAAGGAAATCTTAAATTTTTCCCCATCAGAAATCCAACAAGTAGGTCTTGTAAATTACTCAAAAACTCGCTACTTTACTGCTGTTGCAAACTTAGAAAATCGGATGATCACATGTGTAGATCCAAAAATATTAGTAAATTCATTGGAAGGCATTCGAGAGATTATTGAGTATTTACATAAGATGCTTGAAAACGAAAAAAATGTAAATGCCTAAAAACAATACATTATTTAAAAAGAAGCTAGTCGATTAACGTAACCCGTTCAGTTTAGTGGTACAAACATTTGAAATAACAGTCAAATTAGCAATAATTTGGAACTTAGATTATCCCCTTAATTGACATACTAATTAAAAGTGTAATTAGCGATAATTTCCGCACATAAAGGGCTTTGTTCATCGATTTTTATTAAAAGTCAAGAAAACAATTGCAAAAACCTATCATTAAATATTCAATTATAATGTCACACATCCATATAATATATAAGGAACAGGATAGATGAACAGGTATTACACCTGCTTACATCTATCCTGTTTTTAAATAAAAAGGCTCTGCTTAACAATATTATTTTTAATCAATAAAAACGTATTCGACAAAATATCAAATACGTTTTTTTGTTCCTGTAAAAATGAAATATATCCCATATCCTCTTAATATAAAATATCTATGGCACTATCGATAAGAAAATAAATGCTCCACCACTAAATACTAATAGTAATGCCAAACTAAGTATCCAACCTAAATAACTATTTAAATCTATAAAACCAATGAAAGTCAAAACATACACAATAAATCGTTTAAAAATAGAGGTTTCTTCTTTGACCATTTTCAATTCTTCTTTAAAATCGGAATACCCAAACGGAATCAAACAAAGACCTAAAAAAATTAGTATAATACCTATAATAACTGGTGACATATTTCTCCACCTCCTAAAGTAACTTTTTTCATTATATATTACCATTTTATTAATATTCCATTTTTATAAAGTGCATTTTTTGGGTATAAAAAGAGCAGCTCTATTAAATAGAGCCTAAGTAAAAAGTGAATAAGAATTGATTTCAAAGAAAAAAACATTACTTAGGCATTTTCAACAAACCAATGTGTACACATTATGTTGTAAGCCAAATTAAATCGCAAAGAGGTGCAATATGAATTTTAAATCTCCCCTCTTTTTATTTCACCGTTTATAAATAATATCCCCCCAAGAATACACCTTAGACGCTATTCCAAGTCGTTGAGCAGGTGTTTGATTCTTTCCATTCGTTTTAAAAGTCAGACAGAAGTTATAGTATGTTCGAAGAATGGTAATCGCCATTTGAGAATACTTCGGGTTAAAATTTGCATAAATATAACTTTTGCCATCTCCACGAGCAGTAACGAGGGGTCTTTCTAAAATAGATAACCTTCTACGTACAGTCTGAAAAAAAGCATTAATGGCATTATCATTCACTCTTACAAGTGCAGATGCAAGTTGATATTCTGTTAAATGATTAAGGTCAGTTATTACATCCAGTTTTCGATTTCCTCTGTCCTTTGATGGGATTGGATGGTCTATCCTATTTCTTAGTTGCTTATAATAAATTTCACTATTTGGTGCGACATTCCTTTCTTGGAATTGGTGTTTTTTAAGTTCTTCTTCCAAATACCAAACTGCGAGTTCTTCAAGGTTACGATAGGTATAACCTTTTGCTTTTGCCCAATGTTTAAGTTCTGAAATAGATTGTAAGTATAAGTCTTTCGCTTGTTTTCTCGTTAAATTTTTATCAGTTAAACAAAGGAAGTAATGACCGTTCTTAATTTTGATTTCCTCTTTAAAAACGCTAAAGATGGACTTCTTTAATGAGTCGTCTTCATCGGAGATAAATCTCCATTTCTTCACTTTTACCAATTTTTTTATCAACCAAAAATGGGCAATACTTGTATAGGTTTGTCCTACGTGAAGACCATCTACAAAATTACTCCTCAAATCAAACTGTTCTAAATCCTTCATATATTCTGCTCTCGTTTGTGTGTCATTTAGTGTAGGTACAATTGGAGAAACTCCATATCTTCCAAACCGTTCATATCTTCTTAAATAACCTGCTAAATGGTCATCCTTATAAATCTTAGTATTTGAAACAATGTCCTCTAAGGAAATGTCCCAGTCAAAACATAAATCTGAACGGAATACATATCGAGAGTCTTTATCAGCAGAAGCAACAATATAAGTTGGTAATTGTTTATCTTCAATTGCAGTACCTCTGTTCCTTCCTCTCCCTTTTTTCAATACATTATTTAAAACATAGTGCAATTTATCTGTTGTAATCCACATTTCGGGGAATTCGGTTTTCGCTAATTTTTTCGTTTCGTGTGTTTCCAAAAATTCAAGGCAACACCTATATAGCCATTCTAATTTCTGATAATACGTCCCTTTAGCGATTTCTAATATTTCACAAGCTCGATTGATAGGAACCTTATTAACAAGCAGTTTAGCAAATGTAGGCAATACTTCATTTCGTTTTTGATTAAACTTTAAATTCTCATTTTTGTTTGGTAGTACACTTGTAATCTTTTTGCATGTTTTACATTGATAGCGTTGAGAGTTAGCCGAATTTTTACCACGTTTATAAAAAGCATTTAGATTTGATTTAGGTGTATGATGTTCATTTGGGCAAACAGGTTTGTGAAAATCGTACTCTTTTGTTACTGGTAGGAGGGAATTAATTCTAATTAATCGTTCAATTTCTTCTGCAACAGACCAATTTGATATAGCAGTTGTTGAGCATTTGTCTATTGGGGGAGAAGTAAGGTCAACACGTTCTGGATTACAATTAATAAAATGGGCATCTCTACTACTTCCTGATATTTTATAGCGATAAGGTTTTGATTTAATTTCAAATCGTTCCTGTGGCAGACCGTAATTCTTACATAAAGGGTTTGTACAAGCGTTAAATTGAATTTCATGTATTATTCCTTTGTATTTAAATGTAACAGATTTAAAAGCGTTCTTAGTTCTAAGTGTATTGAATTTTTTGGGCGTTAAATTGTCGTATTCAAGATTGCGACTTTTCAATTCGTCATCCGAAACAGGTGAATCAATTTCAATAGAGCGAAGATTGGATGGGAAAAGCTCCTTATAAATCATTTTCGTTCAACTCCAAATCTTTCAGTATTCTTCTGTTGTTTCGTTTCTTTTTAATATGCTCTTTGAAATTTGTATCAAGAAGTAAATTATTCAAGAATTGCGATACAACTTCTTCTTCCGAATAACCTGTATATTCTGCGTAATGTTCAACTAAACGAATAGTCTTTTGGGGAAGTGACCAATCCACTTTAGTCGTTTTCAAGTTTTTCGGTTCAATAAATTTCAATTTTAACACCTCTTTTAACATTGGAATTAACAACCTAATTAGCATGATTTTAACACATAACAATAACAATTGTTAGCTTGATGATTTGATTGCTAATTGGAGTGCTAATAATGATATAAATTCATTGAAAACACCTATATTACAACAAAAAATAGACTACCAATTAGTATGCTAATTAGTAGTCTATTTCTGTGTTTAATTTTAATTTTGTACCAGACAACTGAACGGGTTACGATTAACGATTAGCTTCTTCTTTTAATGTTTCTTCACTTAAATGCTTTTTGCGGAATTGAGTTAGAAAACCATATATACTTGGAATAAACATAATCATTGTAATACATGACAATGTGAATAGTAGGTTATTTTCAATCCAAGGGACATTTCCTAAAGCAAAGCCTGTCCCAAGCCAGATTGTTGTCCAAATCAATGCGCCAATCACATTATAACGCACAAAGTTTTTATATGGGAGACCAGTAAATCCACAAATAAATGGAGTCATTGTCCTCATGAGTGGAATAAAGCGAGAAAATGTAATGGCAACTCGGTCATATTCTAATAAAAATTCTTTCGCTTTTTCAATGGATGTTTGTGGGATAATTTTTAAAAATAATTTACGATTAGATGAAAATTTACTCAATGTTTTACCAATTAAATAGTTGTTACTATCGGCAAATGAAGTCGCAGAAAAGAAAAGAATAAATAATATAAATACACTTAAACGATCCATTGCAGCAATTGTACCACTTGCAAAAACGAGAGAATCGCCAGGAAGAAACGTCAATATAACAAAACCTGTTTTCCCAAAAACAATAAGGAATAAAATTAAATAAATAAATAACCCCAATTGGTCGATGTAACCATAAAGTTCGCTATCCAACCTATGTAAAAAATCGAGTATGTTCGGTATACTCATGGTACCAATCTCCAATCTGTCTAAGTATCCTTTGTAAAGTGTACCCAAATGATGAAACTTTTAAATTATTGTATACGTATTCTAAATAAGAAGATTATATTCGTATACTTTCTGAGGGAGGGCTTGTGTTGAATGGAAAATTACCATACCGTCCAATTGTTCATATTCCAAAAACGAAAATAGAAAAAATGACGGATATAATTTGTTTTGGATTATTTGTTTTATCATTAGTGTATGTAGTATTCAATTGGGGGAAAATACCAGATGAAATTCCTGGTCACTTTAATGCAACCGGCGAAGTAGATCGATGGGGTTCAAAGTATGAACTTTTTATTTTACCAATCATAGGAACGTTACAATTTATATTGATGAGCCTTTTAGAAAAGGCCCCACATATGCATAATTATCCTAAGAGAATAAATGCATCGAACGTAGAACAATTTTATCTGCAAAGTCGCAAATTGTTGAATGTAATAAAAAATATTAGTTTACTTATGTTTGGGTTTTTAATTGTTCAAATTGTTAGAGTTACGAAAGGGGATATTCAAACACTAGGAGCTTGGTTTATGCCAATCCTAATCGGTATTATTTTCATTGTTGTTGTCATTGGAATTTTTCAACAGAAGAAAATAAAGTAGAGTACTAACGACTATCCTTGTGCTTTTAAAAAAATTGGTTACTTATTGGAGAAAAGAATTTGCAAAATGTTATACAAGTGTTTCTAGGAGGAACAATAGGAGCAATTTTAAGGTATGCCATCCAAATCGTTGTTGGAACTTTCGGGATGTTATGGATTGTTAATGTTATAGGTAGCTTTCTATTAGGTTGTCTCAATGGTTATTTTGAGAAGAAAGAAAGCAAATTAAAATTGTTTTTTACAACAGGAATGTTAGGGACTTTTACGACTTTTTCTACATATTCTGAAAGCTCTTTTAATATGTTAATAGAAGGTCCTCTTACTGGATTTTTATTTATTATTGGGATGACGTTAGCTAGTATTTCAGCTGCGTTTTTAGGTTACTTTTTCATCCGGGGGAAAAAACAATGAGTTGGCTATTAGTTGCATTAGGGGGAGGTTTAGGAGCTGCGCTAAGATATACCGTTCAAGTTTTAATAACAAAGGTTTCTATGCCTTCCTACTGGTCCACTATACTTGTCAATTTAATAGGTTCATTTTTTATAGGTTTTATTGCTTCCTGGGAAGTTAATAATCAATTGGTCTTTTCACTTTTAACAATTGGTTTACTTGGTGGCTTTACAACTTTTTCAACTTTTTCCTATGATGTTGTAAAGCTTGTTGACCAAAAGCAAATTTGGAAAAGTTTTGTATACGTTATAGTTAATATTTTAGGCGGCTTACTCTTTTTCTGGATTGGCTGGAGATTTTAAACTTCACTTAGTAGGAATCTTAATGTTAATTGTACAGATAAATTACTGCACATTAATGTGAGAAAAAATAGATTATTAAGAGGTGTTTATATGAAGAGAACAGGTGAAAAGGCATTAAGTATCATTTCCGTTGTGTTAAATGCAATTTCTGTAGGTATTTTAATCTTAATGTTAATTGGGAGTAAGATGATTGTAAACGATCCACTGCTTAATACGGAAATAGAAAACTCCTTGGCTGGATCAGGCTTTACTGAGCAAGAAATTGTGGAAAGTGTAGATTTTATGGGAGATTTCCTAATTTTTATTAGTACGATTGGTTGGTTATTTGTTGTACTAGGTGTAATTAGCATTGTATTAGCGATTGTTGGAGCTGTAAAAGTCAATGCTAATCCAAAAGTAGCAGGTATTTTATTTATCATCGCTTGTGTATTGTCTGGAATTATTTCATTACCTGGAATATTACTTATTATCGCCGGCATTATGTGTTTTGTTCGAAAACCAAAAATAATGACACCAATTGAAGCTCGAGATGAAAATGGGTACATTATCGAATAATAAGAAGCAGTGCAAAAATTTGCACTGCTGTTTTATTATTTAAAAGGGATTCCTTCATGTTGAAGTAACATTTCTTTTACATCAAGACCACCACTGTAGCCTGTTAAAGTACCATTTTTACCGAGGACACGATGACAAGGTATGACGATGGATAAAGGGTTTCTTCCAATCGCTGTTCCAACAGCTCGTACAGCCTTTGGGTTACCAATCATTTTCGCAATATCAGAATAACATTTCGTTTGTCCATACGGTATTTCATTTAGAACTTTCCAAACATCCATTTGAAATTTTGTTCCTCGAATATCAAAAGGAAAGCTAAAATGGTTTCTTTTTCCTTCAAAATATTCAACTAATTCTTTCTCATATTGAAGTAGACGGCTGCGATCTTCAATGATGCGAGCATTTGGAAATTGCTTTTTACACCACTTTTCTAAATCATCAAACGACGAATGGTGTGTGCCTAAAAAACAAAGGCCGTTGTTTGTGGCAGCAAAATAAACTTGCCAATGATTATATATTAGTGAAGATGAATAGATTAATGTTTCTGCCATATATATTCCTCCATGAACACTATTTTAACACGTCGATGCAGCATTGTTTATTATTATATGGTCGTTGATTATGGAAGTAGTAAAAAGGAGATTATAATTATAGTAATCACAAGGTTAGGGAGAAGATATTAATGGAGGAAGGAAAAAGTTCGCCTTCAATTTTTAGACAAGCATTAACAGTCAATAAAAAACCGTTTCCATGGTTAAAAGCAGTGCTTGCAGGCATAGCTTCAGGGCTTCCAATCTTAATCATGCTGTTATTTAACAATTTACAGTATGGGTTAATTGCTGCATTAGGTGGATTTACCTATCTTTATGTTTTTCCAATTCCTTACGTGCTTCTTGCAAAAAAGTTAGCATGGGTTGTACTAGGAATTAGCGTTTCTGTATTTTTAGGAACGATACTCGCACCATTTCCAATTATATCTGCCATTACGATGGGTTTAATTGGAGCTACGGCATTTTTTACATTTGGGGCATTTCGATTTATTGGTCCTTCCGCTATTTTCTTTGTGTTAGTTTTTGCAATGTCAACAGGAATGCCGATAGCACCTGAAGAAGCGTTTTTACGTACAGGATTAGTATTTTTGAGTGGTATACTTTCATGGTGTATTGCCATGTCAGGTTGGTTTTTTAATCCACATGGTCCCGAGAAAAATGCAGTAAAAACAACTTATATAGCTTTAGCTCAACTAGTAGACGCTTTAAGTACTAAAAGCGTAAATGAAGCTCAATATCATGTAATGAAAAGTATGAAAGATACAAGTCAAACATTAGCTTCTGGCTACTCAAAGTGGCATACATCTAATCTTTTCTATCAACTATATGAACTAAATAATATTGCAAATAAAATTTACTTAGGAATGATTGAAACAAATACCATCCAACAACCTAAAGAGCTAGGAGAAGCCTTAAGAAAAATTGCACTAGTTTTAGAGTCAAAAGATATTGAAAGTGCTGCAAAACACATTACACTATTTGAACCAATCTTTCAAAATGAACAAACGTCTTTAATAGCTAAAGAAATTTTCAATGCAAAAGATTGTTTGAATGCTAAATCAAAAACTTCAGAAGAACTTCATTTTACTACACCAACGATTAAGAGAGTTTTTGTTGGAGCATTAAACAAAAATTCAATTATTTTAATCAATGCATTACGATTTGGGATTTTTACTTTTCTTGCTGCATTTATAGCCTATGAATTTCACTTAAATCGCTCATTTTGGGTACCGTTATCATGTGCTGCCGTCATGAGCGGAGCAACAGTGATTGCTACTTTCCATCGTGCGATACAACGAGGTTTAGGAACCATTTTGGGGATTATTGTTGCGAGTGTACTTTTAGCATTTCATCCATCTGGTTATTTCATTGCCCTTTTTGTATTTTTATTAACGTTTATTACCGAATTGTTTATCGTAAAAAATTATGGCTTAGCAGCATTATTTTTTACGCCGAATGCATTAATCATGGCTGAAGCAGGTGCTGTTGGGGATTATTCTTTTATTTATTTTGCGACTACGCGTTTAGTCGATGTCATAATTGGTATTGCAATTGGCTTAATAGGTGTTTGGCTAGTTGGTAGAAATTCTGCTTCAAGTCGTTTACCACACCTCATTTCAAAAACCATTCGAAGCCAAGCTCAAGTATTTTTTGTTGTGTTTTCCAATAAAAAAATTTATAAAAACTATGGAAAGAATATTGAATTTAACAAAATGAATACCAACTTAACAAATTTGAATATGGTATTTGATGCAGCAACTGGGGAAATTCCAAAAGATAAAAAAGCTTTGGAATATTATTGGCCAATCATACACTCACTTGAGGAGATGGCATTTTTATTAGAAAAGTCATCAAGAAATAAGGAGCGGCAGACTTTAGGAGATGAAAAGCTCGCGAAGATATTATTAGTGTTAGAAGAAATGGCTCATGCGGCTGATAGGAAAGAAAGAGCACCTTTAAATGCAATACCTGTACTCAATGGTTTTCTAATTATACAAGACACTTTACAACAATTGAGAAAAAATTTAATGGGCTGTGGTGAAAATATCGTTCCTAAACAATCTTTATAATTTCTGACGAATCCTCTTACCAAAAAAGGTGAGGGGATATTTTTATTTATTTTCAAATTATTGAAAAATATTAATGTTGTTGTATTAAAATAGATGGTAGTGAGGGGGAGTTATGATGTTATTAGAAAATAGTATAGTGAAAATTCGACCATTGCAAATAGAAGATGTTGATGCAATTTATGAAGTAGCAAAGTATCCTGAAATATGGACACATATGTCTATTAATGTTGATTGCAAAGAAGATGCATTGAAATATGTTGAAAGTGCATTAAAAATAAAAGAAACAGGTACTGAAATTCCACTCGTCATTATTGATGTAAAAACAAATACAATCATTGGCTCTACAAAATTAATGGATATTGACCAAAAACATAAACGGGGAGAAATTGGCTTTACATGGTTAACACCGAGTTATTGGAGAACCTCAATCAACACAAATTGTAAATATTTATTATTAAGCTATTGCTTTGAAGTTTTAGGATGGCACCGTGTTCAAATTAAAACCGACCATGAAAATATCCGCTCTCAAAAGGCAATTGAACGCATTGGTGCAAAAAAAGAAGGTATCTTACGCAATCATATGATTCGAAAAGATGGTACGATTAGACATACAGTAATGTTTAGTATTACAAATGATGAGTGGCCACAGACGAAAAGCTATATGGAACAATTATTAAAATAGTAGGTGTAAACATGATCTTAATACAAAATGTTAGTTATTATCGAAATCAAAAAGATATATTAAAAGATGTTAGTTGGAGAGTTGAAAAAGGTCAGCATTGGTCAATTCTTGGATTAAATGGTTCTGGAAAAACAACCATATTAGATATTATTAACGGTTATATATTCCCTCAATATGGGCAAGTTGAAGTTTTAGGAAATTTTTTTGGCAAATCGTATATTCCTAATGTTCGCAAAGAAATAGGTTTAGTAAGTAGCTCACTACAGCATAAAATAAAAGATTATGAAACAGGTTTAAGTGTCGTGTTAAGTGGCAAGTTTGCTTCAATTGGTTTATGGGAAGCAGTAGAAAAAGAAGATGTTCAGCAGGCTTTAAAGTTTATGCAATTATTAGGCTGTGAACATTTGCAAGATGAAGAGTACGGTGTCTTATCTCAGGGTGAGCGGCAACGAGTTTTAATTGCTAGAGCTTTAATGGCAAATCCTAAAATTCTAATTTTAGACGAACCTTGTAACGGACTAGATTTAATTGCACGTGAAGAATTGCTTGGTGTAATTAATACACTTTCTACTAAAGAAGATAGCCCCACTTTAATCTATGTGACGCATCATGTGGAAGAGATATTACCTTGTTTTACTCATACGCTATTATTGAAAAAAGGAGAAGTTTTTGCACAAGGCCCGTCAAAAGAACTGTTAACAGAAGAAAAATTATCAAAATTTTATAATCGTCCTGTATCAGTTCAAGTCGAGCAAAACCGCACTTGGCTTGCGTTAAAGGCAGAAGAAAAAAAAAATAGTTTTGGTATTTTATAGAGGGTAAATTAATAAAATACTATAGTTTGCTCTTTAAGAGTTGGACAAGTTAGATATCTATTGTTACAAAAAGAATACATTTTCGTTAAAATTTTCCGACAATATTTCCTTTCAATAACGGATTATTATAAAATATTATTAATAATTTGGTACAAGAAGGGGGAAGTGTATGCAGCCGAAACCAAAAAGTGAATTTTTGTCATGGTTAGTTGCAATATTTTTTGGAATAATCATTGCATTTATTTGTCGTGAGTTTGTTATATCTCCCCTTGTTGTTAAAGGTGCCTCTATGATGCCAACGTATGAAAATAAAGATGTAATTATTATTAGTAAAATAAGTGATATAGACCGATTTGACCATATTGTTTTTAAAGCTCCCTATGAAGACGAATATTACATAAAGCGAGTAATCGGTCTTCCTGGCGATACAGTTGAAATGAAAGATGATATTTTGATTATTAACGGCGTTGAATATGACGAACCTTATGTTAATCGTAATACAGAAAATCCATTTCAAAAAAGGGTAACAGAAAACTTTACTTTAGAAGAATTAACTGGTGAAAGTAAAGTTCCTGAAAATTTTCTATTCGTTTTAGGAGACAACCGACTTAGAAGCTCGGATAGCCGCCATTATGGATTAATTTCGATGGATGCCATATTAGGTGAATCGAAATTTCGAATATATCCTATCGCTGAACTAAAACTTTTTTGGGGCAAAGAGGAACAAAAAATAGAATAAGATTTACAAAAAAATGACATTAACTAAAAAAGTTAATGTCATTTTTATTTATTATAATGGCGCAAGCGGTGATGAAACTTCCTTCATACTTGATTGCTCTCTTCGTTTTAATTCCTTTCGTATCTCGGTCGTCCATACCCCGTCCTCTAGGTGGTTTGCAATTTCGATTAATCTTTCGACGTCTAAAAAAGAATATTTTCTTATACCTGTTTTCGATCTTTCTGGAAAAATTAGTTTTCTCGTTTCATAATAACGAATTTGTCTTTCAGAAAGTCCTGTTAATTCACTGACCGTTCCAATAGATATAACTTTTTTACTACGATAATCGCTGGTAGGCATTTGCAAACACCTTCTTTCAAAAAATTCTGATAATTTTTATCTATCATTTTACATTTATTTGAAAGTAATGACAATAATATAATAACTATTAATATGTAAAATTTCATCACATAGTTTTAGTCAAATTTCGTACTTTACAACGATATTTGGAATATATTGTCGGAAAATAAATTTTATGTAAGAACATCTGACAAACTAGATGTGATAAAAAACTTCCAAAACTATACTTAAATAGAACTAGTTCATTACTAGTAATAGAAACTAGAAATAGGGGGTTTACTATGAAATTGAACAAATCATTTGGTGTACTTCTCTCAGGTGTATTATCAATTAGTATTTTAGCAGCATGTTCATCGGATTCAGGATCAAGCTCATCATCAACTAGTACGACACCAACTAACACTGAGCCAGCAGAAGGAACAAAGGTGATTAAAATTGCTACTCAATCCCCATTATCAGGCGGATCGGCAATCATCGGTGAAGCAATTAAACTAGGCGCTCAAATGAAATTGGAAGAAGAAAAAGCGAAATTTGAAGAAATGGGTTATACACTTCAACTTGAGCCATATGATGACCAAGCTGACCCGAAAAAAGGCGTATCAAATGCTAACCTTATAGGTGCAGATGAACAAATTTATGGAGTAATCGGTCACTATAACTCAGGTGTAGCAATTCCGTCTTCAGAGGTTTATGAAAAATATAATATTGCAATGGTATCTCCAGCCAATACAGCAGTGGAAGTCACTGAGCGCGGCTTAAAAACAGTAAACCGTATTGTTGGTCGTGACGATTTCCAAGGTCCTGCTGGTGCAGAATATGCTGTGAATGAATTAGGAGCAAAGAAAATCTTTGTAATTCAAGACAAAACGGCTTATGGTACTGGTTTAGCAGATGCATTTATTGCAGCAGCTGAAGAAGCAGGTGCTGAAGTTGTTGGCTATGAAGGGATTACAATTGGTGAGAAAGACTTCAATGGTGTAATCAATCAAATTTTAAATAAAAAACCTGATTTAGTATTCTTCGGTGGATTATATGCTGAAGGTGGTATTATCATCAAACAAGCTCGTGATAAAGGAATTGACGTACCATTCATGGGTGGAGATGGTATGGATTCATCTGGTTTAGTGGACATTGCCGGTGAAGCCGTAAAAAATACGTATATTACATCTGTAGCAGGGGATAGCACTGCAACAGATTCAGGTAAAAAATTCGTAGAAGACTATAAAGCGAAATTTAATAAAGATCCTGAAGGCTTCTCAGTTTATGGTTACGACTCAATGGGTGTATTTTTAACAGGTTTGGAAAGTGCAATTAAAGCAAATAATGGTGAACTTCCAGGAAAAGATAAAGTAGCTGAAGCTGTAAGAGCTGTAAAAGACTACAAAGGTGCCCTTACAGATGTTTCGTTTGATGAAAAAGGTGACAATGTAAACGCGAAAATTTTCCTTTATAAGTTTGAAGAAGCTAGCTATCCTCCAATTCAAGTAGGAGAAGTAAGCCAATAGTGATGAAAGGGTGTTGGGATCAGCTCTCAACACTTTTTCTATACCTAATGTAATCATGTATTTAATTTGGGAGGGATCATATGCTTCAAGAAATATTACAGAGTTTACCTCAAGTATTAGTAGACGGCCTTACACTAGGAGCTGTTTATGCAGTTGTCGCTCTTGGCTACACAATGGTATACGGTATTTTACAATTGATCAATTTTGCCCACGGTGAAGTATTTATGTCAGGTGCATTTATTGGTACAGCCTTTTTTATCTTAATTATGGGAATGGGCTGGGCATCTGCAATCCCGCAATTTATTTTATTAATTATCGTTTTAATTTTGACTGCAAGTATTACAGGTTTAGTAGGGGTTGGATTAGAGAGAGTTGCGTATCGACCTTTGCGTAATGCCCCTCGATTGATTCCATTAATCACTGCAATCGGTATTTCATTTATTTTGCAAGACGTCGTTCGATTTATTGCCGAGTTATTTAACGGAAACTATATCGTAACAGGTCCTTCGCTTTTTTCTGAGCAAATTACATTAAAGGCATCTGCTATTTCAAGTATTTTTTATGATGCTAGATTCAAAACATCATTCTTAATCGTTCTTGGCGTAGCAATAATACTAATGGTTGCACTTGATTATTTTGTTAATAAAACAAAATGGGGAACAGCAATGAGAGCAGTTGCCCTTGATCGAGAAACAGCTTCCTTAATGTCAATCAACGTGAACAAAGTCATTTCTATTACATTCTTTATCGGTTCTGCTTTAGGTGGAGCAACTGGAGTTTTATTTGCTGTCCAATACGGAACAATCGATCCTTATATCGGATTTATTTTAGGCTTAAAAGCATTTATTGCGGCTGTTTTAGGTGGTATTGGAAATATTCGTGGCGCGATGGTAGGCGGGATGTTGCTGGGGCTAATGGAAATGTTTGCCTCTGCTAATCTATCATTACTAACTGGTGGCGTATTCGGAGCTGAATATAAAGATGTATTTGCCTTTGCAATTTTAATTTTAGTACTAATCTTCAAGCCAGAAGGTTTACTCGGAAAACCTACTGCAGAGAAAGTGTAGGTGGGGGATATGAAAGGAAAATTAGCTACGTTCTTTTCTAATAAACAGTTACAAGTAATCTTATATTCTTTATTTATTATCGTCACTTCTGCTGCACTATATTTCTCTCAAAAATCGGTCGTATCATTTTTACTTTTGCTGTCTTCGCTATTAATTCTACACTTCATGAATTTGAAGAATGTAACGAAATGGATAGTAGCTCTTGGGTTACTCTTTATACTCATACCTTTCGCTTCGAGTGGTGGACCAGCTTTCCAGTCTTATATGGAAGTAGCAACAATGGTCGGCATTTATATTTCGATGGCGTTAGGGTTAAACATCGTAGTAGGGATGGCGGGTTTACTAGATTTAGGTTTCGTTGCCTTCTTTGCTGTGGGAGCATACAGTTATAGTATTTTCGCTACTTCACAAGCAAGTAATTTTATGCCTTTTGGTAATTTTCCCCTTGGAGGAGAGAGTTTTTGGGGTTTCTTAATTGTAGGTGGAATTATGGCAGCAATCGCGGGAGTTCTTATTGGCGTTCCAGTCTTGCGTGTTAAGGGAGATTATTTAGCGATTGTAACGTTAGGATTTGGAGAAATTATCCGAATCATCTTTAATAATGGAGATCGCCCAATCAATATTACGAATGGTGCAATGGGAATTGCATCTGTTACGCCTCCAGAAATTTTCGGAATGACACTATCATTTCCAAATCAATTCTACTTTGTCACTTTATTAATCTTAATGTTTACTATTTTTGCCGTGTTACGTATGGAGCATTCAAAACTAGGAAGATCATGGAAAGCTGTTCGTGAAAATGAAATCGCAGCTCAAGCAATGGGGATACCGTTAGTAAAAACAAAACTACTTGCTTTTGCACTTGGGGCTTCATTCTCAGGAATTATGGGTGTCGTCTTTGCAGCAAAACAAGCGTTTATTGATCCAACTAGTTTTACTTTAATGGAGTCTTTCACAATTCTCGTTATGGTTGTATTAGGCGGTATGGGTAGTGTGCCTGGAGTAATTCTCGGTGCTGCTGTTGTGACAATCTTAAACTTACAAGTATTAACAGAATTAACGAACTGGTTAAATCAATTAAGTTTATCAGGCGTTTTAACAATTCCAGATGCTTTATCACCAGCAAAAATGCAAAAATTCATTTTTGGTGCATTATTAGTTGCTTTTGCACTTTATCGTCCTAAAGGTTTAATTCCAGCAAAGAATAAAATTTTTGATGTGAAAAAGTTAAAAGATCACCGTCCAGATCATTTGAACAATGATACAAAAGAAAATTCGATTCCAATTGATAAGGTTCAAGTATAAGGGGGATCTCTATGACGATATTAGAAGTAACGAACATAACAAAACAGTTTGGCGGATTAACGGCCAATAAAGATATCACGATGAACGTTGAAGAAGGCAAAATTACAGCCGTTATAGGACCGAATGGAGCAGGAAAAACTACTTTTTTTAATATGATTACGGGAGTTTATCAACCTACTTCGGGAGATATAAAACTAGACGGAAAATCATTAGTAGGATTACGACCAGATGAAGTAGCCAAAAAGGGAATTTCTCGAACATTCCAAAACATAAGGCTTTTTGGAGAAATGTCTGTTATTGAAAATGTGTTAGTTGGAATGCATACTCATTTAAAAACAAATTTAATCGGTATTTTACTTAACTTACCTTTTACGAAAAAAGAAGAAGCTTCTGCTGAAAAGGAAGCTTATCGTTTATTAGAATATTTTGAGTTAGATCATTTATTAAATGAAAAAGCGAACAATTTAAGTTATGGAGCACAAAGAAAATTGGAAATCGCCCGCGCATTAGCAACGAAACCGAAGCTAATTTTACTCGATGAACCAGCAGCAGGAATGAACCCAAAGGAAACAAAGGAATTAACCGAAGTAATTAAGAGAATGGGCCAAGAATTTAATGTAACCGTTTTATTAATCGAACACGATATGAAACTAGTCATGGAAATTTCAGAACATATTGTTGTACTAGATCATGGGGAGAAAATTGCAGAAGGAAATCCGGAGCAAATTCGGACAAATCCAAAAGTAATTGAAGCGTATTTAGGTTCTGCAGCAGTTCATTAAGAAGGGAGTGAAAAGAATTGACAGTACTTGAAGTAAATAATATCGAAACATACTATGGAGCAATACAGGCATTAAGAGGAATTAGTCTCCATGTGGATGAAGGAGAAATTGTGACCTTAATCGGAAGTAATGGTGCTGGAAAATCGACAACGCTCAAATCGATTAGCGGATTAGCAAAAGTTAAAACTGGCACAATTCAATATAAAGGAAAAGAAATAACAAATAAACCACCACACCAAACAACTATACTAGGCATGGCCCATGTACCAGAAGGAAGAAGAATTTTTTCAAACTTAACGGTTAAAGAAAATTTGTTAATGGGTGCTTTTTCAGTGAAAGGTAAAGATGTGATTCAGGAACGAATGGAACAAGTGTTTACTCACTTTCCAAAATTAAAAGAACGGTTAAATCAAAAAGGTGGAACAATGAGTGGGGGGGAGCAACAAATGCTTGCCATTGGACGTGCCCTTATGATGAATCCGGAACTTTTAATGTTAGATGAACCTTCAATGGGGCTTGCTCCAATTATCGTAGAACAGATATTTGAAATTATATTGCATTTAAATTCTTCAGGCATCACCATATTATTAGTAGAACAAAATGCCTATCAAGCATTAAGCATTGCCCATCGCGGTTATGTGATACAAAATGGTGAAATTGTATTAAGTGGCAAAGGATCAGACCTTGTCGAAAATGATGAAATTAAAGAAGCGTATCTAGCGTAAGTAACAAAGCGGCGGTCATCTGTAATAAATGGCCGCCGATTTCTATTTTAGTGTAAAATTATAGGAATGAGTGAAAAGGGGTTGGAAGTATGTTAGCAAAAATATTTAAAAATGATAATGGATATTCTGCAGAATACGAAAGACCATTTTTAAAACCTAAGGAAAAAGTATGGGAACATTTAGTTAACAACGATAATTTTAAACATTGGATGGATCATCTTGAAATTACGGATTTAAGTAAGGATGGAAATATTAATTTTAATTATAATGATGGTTCAGGAAAATTTGAGAAATTAAAAATAACAGATTATGAGGAAGGGTCAATCCTTGAATTTGAATGGGGAAAAGATATTGTTCGTTTTGAAGTGCTTTCATCAGATAATGGATCGAAACTTATATTGACAGAAAGGATTTCTAACATAACGGATCATACACCAAAAGATTTAGCAGGATGGCATGTCTGTTTAATGCGCTTTAGCAATGTCGTAAATGAACACCCTGATGAAGTAGCTGTAAGTGAATGGGAGAAATGGTATGGAGAGTATAAAACTTTGGTTGAGACCATATAAGTAAAACGCCCTCTCTGACTAGTCGGAGAGGGGCATTCTTTATTAATATACTTTATCCCCATTAAAGATGGAGTTTTTCACGACTACATAATCCACTGTACGGATTGCATCTAGTTTCGTTCCACCAGCGTAAGAAATAGATGATTGTAAATCTTGTTCCATTTCAACTAAAGTGTCCATTAATGACCCTTTGTATTCCACAAACATTTTTTTACCTTCAACGTTTTTCTTTTCACCTTTTTGGAATTCAGAAGCTGAACCAAAATATTCTTTAAACGTTTTGCCGTCTTTTGTCACCGTTTGTCCTGGTGATTCTTCATGACCAGCAAACAATGAACCAATCATTACCATTGACGCGCCGAAACGTACAGATTTTGCAATATCACCATGTGTACGGATACCGCCATCTGCAATAATTGGTTTTGTTGCAGCTTTTGCACACCAACGTAGCGCGGCTAATTGCCATCCACCTGTACCAAAGCCTGTTTTAATTTTTGTAATACATACTTTACCTGGTCCTATACCTACTTTAGTTGCATCAGCTCCAGCATTTTCTAATTCACGAACTGCTTCTGGCGTACCGACATTACCAGCAATGACGAAGCTTTGTGGTAAGTGAGTTTTAATATGTTTAATCATTTCAATTACTGCGTTTGAATGACCATGGGCAATATCAATTGTAATAAATTCAGGAATTAAATCTTCAATTGCTAGTTGCTCAATAAACGAATATTCCTCAGGCTTAACACCGACAGAAATCGAAGCAATTAAGTTGCGTGCATGCATATCTTTAATAAATTCAGCACGAGTTTCTGGGTTGAAACGGTGCATAATATAGAAGTAACCGTTTTCGGCTAATTTAATTGCGATTGATTCATCAATAATTGTCTGCATGTTAGCAGGTACTACTGGTAATTTAAATTTATGTCCACCAAACACGATAGAAGTGTCACATTCAGAACGGCTGTTTACAATACATTTATTAGGAATTAGTTGAATATCTTCATAGTCAAATACGTTATCCATTAAAAAGCACCTCGAAATCACGAATATTTTTTTAAATTGAATGCGAAATGTTCGCCCTTTGGTAATTTACCCTATTTTGAAGAGGATGTCAAAAGGAATTTGTAAAAAAATTTGATTATTTTAGTTTATCCTCTAAAAGTTGAAATATTTATGTAGATAAAATCATGAGCATTGTTTGAATAATAAACCATTCCACTCGTCATATTAACAACAAAGGAGATGACCTTATGCCAAGAGATACAGAGAATCAACATTCCCAAGCAACACCGCACTTTGATGGTCCTAGAGAAAGTATTATTAATGATCCAACAGCTTCAGGAGGAGAATCATTAGGTGTTTATACAGAAGCTAAACCAATTGTAGAGTTTGGTATGGAAAAGAATCCATTTAAATTTACTCCAAAGCAGGATCCGATGATGGAACGATTTGAGAAATTAATGAGAGGTTCTAAAAAAGAATAAACTCCACAATCCCGTCTTAATTCTTTTAGGACGGGATTGTTTTTATTAAGGCATTCGTACAAAAATATAAACAACTCCTTCATAAACTAGTTGAAGGAGGGAGCTAATCGATGCTTGATAAAATCAAACTGTTAATTGGTCAGCCGATTGGCGTTGCATTTAAAAATGGGCTGAGTGTCTCGGGTGTTCTTTGCGATGCAGATGAAAATGAAATTTGTCTTATGGAATATTTGTACCAAGCGAAATTTGTACAAAAATATTATAACTATGAGCAAATCCAAGGAATATATATATTTCCTAGTTGTGAAAATGATCTACTTAATTAATCTGTGTAATTTTAATACAGCTGTTAAAACATATAAGGGTTTAATCGAAAAGTTTTGCTTAATGCATAAGCAAAACTTTTTATTTTTTGGCTATTACAAATATTACGAATATTACAGTTAGATTCTATTTACATATCAAAACATAGATTTCGTGGATAGTATGAACTTTTAAAACATAAAAACTATTATAAGATTCATTGTTAGGAGGAAGAGTTATGAAAATTAAATTAACATTATCAATGTTAGTATTATTATTCATCGCATTATCATTAACAACGAATGTAAAAGCGGTAGAAATTGGGCGTACGATTATGCATACAAGTGAAGGTGGAGAAAAGAAAATTATCAATGAAATTATAGATGCATTCTTTTTTGATAAAGCGCATTATAAAAATATGATATTTTATAAAACTGTCCAACCACAAAAGTATGAGGTTCAAAAAGGGGATAATCTCTATCGAATTGCTTTAAAACATAATGTTGAATTATCTGACTTAATGAGTTGGAATAATAAAACCGATTCTTTAATACACCCTGGAGAAGAATTAATTATTAAAGAAAATGGAAATCGTGCTGAAGAAGAATCAATCCCTTCTGAAGCTCCAGTAGTTCAAGAGCAACCTTCAGAGAAAGAGGTACAAGCTGTTGTATCTGAGCAGGAAACAGAACAAGTATCTGAAGAAAATACGGAAGCAATAGCTGAAGTTGAAAAAGAAATTGTACCTGAAGAAAACTCTGAAGAAGTTGAAGCAGCAAGTGTTGAAATGACCGTAACAGCTACGGCATATACAGCCTATTGTGAAGGTTGCTCTGGAACAACTGCTATTGGAATTGATTTACGTGCAAATCCTAATCAAAAAGTAATTGCTGTGGACCCGAATGTAATCCCATTAGGTTCAAAAGTGTGGGTAGAAGGCTATGGGGAAGCAGTGGCTGGTGATACAGGTGGTGCTATAAAAGGGAATAAAATTGATGTTTTCATTCCTTCTTATGACCAAGCGATGGCATGGGGTCGTAAAACGGTAAAAGTGAAAATTTTAAATTAACATACGGGGCCTCTAGGGTTTATTTCCTAGAGCCTTTTTATTTTGTCATAATTACATTTTCTTAATTTATAGGGGATTTTTTACTAAACTTGAAACAAAACCGTAATATTATCCGTATTTGATGTATAAATAAAAAGGGGGGAAAAGTGATGAAATATGAAAATGCCGTTTTGGAATACAGATTAAAGAAAGGAAGGAATGAATTTGTCCCTTTATATTATTATTCTGATATAGATTTAGGAGAAATTTTAGCTAGAAGAGAATGTGAGTTTTTTGTAAAAAATGGAGTCACATATAAACAACTATCTTCGGGGTTAGAAGATCAGCTCTTTGTCATTTATTTAGAACTTTTTGAAGAAGAGCCGCCATTGGAGAATCAACAGACGAAGAAAAGTACAATACCATTAGAAATACGCGAATTAAATGCTCGAAAAAATCATCCAATTATAACAACTAAAATCTATGATAACCATTTTGATATATTAAGTGAGATAGGAAGTGTATATACATATACCGATGGAAAAGAGTGGGAACGCGATTCGGCAGAAATTGATGAAGACCGTAAAACGTATATCCTGTATGTAATTTCAACAGGTTATGAATGTTGAATGTGGGGGAAAAATGAATGTTAAATAAGACGAAGAAAATGATGGTAGGTGTCCTATCCGTTTCCTTAGTTACTCTTACTGCTTGTGGGGACGATCGACCAGCTGAACCAACTGGCTATGATTGTGACGATTGGGAATGGGATAAGGATACTGGAACTTATTATTGTGATGATGACGATTCGACTTATGCTCGAAGTTATTATCATGGAGGATCGATGTATAAATCTAAAAATGAACTGAAAAATAGCTCAAATTATCAAACCTATTATTCTAATTATAAGTCTGGTATAGGCAGTGGAACAAAAGGTGGATTTGGAGGATAAAATGGAGCCTTTTAAAAAGAAACGGCAACAGTTTTACCAGCAAATTGATAAATTTTGGCATGACTTATATGAAACAGAGTACGCCCTATTCGATGTAAAATGTATTTCTCGAGAAACAATGGAGAATATTCGTCTAGCAACAGAAAGAATTGGTTTAATCTATACAAAATGTGCTCAAATTTTGCGTCAAGTACCGGATGAAACATTGCTACAGCTAGGGTTTCCTCATACATCAATAGATTTTATTCGGCTGCGACCAATCCCATTTGAAAGTGTAATCGCACGAATGGATTTAGTCGTGCAGAATGAGAAAATTAAACTGCTAGAATACAATAGTGATACACCGACATTTATTAAAGAAACGTTTTTTGTGAATGGAAAAGTGTGCGAAGCGTTTGGTGTAGAAAATCCGAATGCAGGTTGTGAGGTCAAACTTCAACGTGCAATAAAAAGTGCAGTTAATTTGTCGTTACATTCAATAGATTTGAAAACGAGTCCAAATATCGTTTTTTCATCCCATGGAGATCATGATGAAGACCGCTTTACAACGATGTATTTGAAACGATTATTTGCGCGGGAAAGTCAATATTTGAGTTTAAGTGATTTAAGATTAATTGATGCGCCTGTTATGGAAAATGGAAAAGTGCTAATAGAACCAGGGTTGTATGACCAACAGGGGAGAAAAATAGATTTATTATATCGACAAACCTACCCAATTGAACATTTAATAGATGATCAGGATCCAAACAGCAATGAAAATGTAGGTCAATTACTATTAAAGTTTGTTCAAGAGAAAAGATTAGCAATTCTAAATCCGGCATCCAGTTTTTTATTACAATCAAAAGCGGTTATGGCACTTATTTGGGGGTTATATGAAGAAAAGCATCCATTTTTAAGTAGTAAAGAATTGGAATGGATTGAAACATATTTTTTACCGACTTATTTAGATGATGATTTATTTATTAGTCAAGGAGTACCGTATGTTCGAAAACCAGCCTTTGGACGAGAAGGGGATACTGTCGAGATTTTTAATGGTTGTGGTGAGAAAATTGAAACCCCGAAAAATCAAACTTATCAAAATGTTTTACAGGTGTATCAACAATTTATTGAACTACCGACAACACAAATCCAAACTGAACAAGGAAAGAAACTAGCCCATTATATGTTTGGTAGTTTTTATATAAATGGTGAAGCGAGTGCGATAGGTATTCGCGCAGGTGCTCAAATTACAGATAACGAGTCATATTTTTTACCAGTGGGGTTAGCGAAAGGGGACGAATAGTCATGGATATTATATCTTTAGGAAGTTTTTTACACTTTTTATCATATGTAGGTACAGGTCTACTATTACTTGTAATTGGTCTAATTGCCTTTGCCTTTACAACAAAATTTTCAGAATGGGAACTCATCAAACAAGGCAATGTGGCAGTTGCCTATAAATTGTGGGGTAAAGTCATTGGGCTAGGAATTACTATATATACGGTTTGGGGTAATAGTATGAATTTACTAGATGCCTTCATTTGGGGGATTGTCGGGATTGTTGCTCAAATTGTTGTATATTTAATCATTGAATATATTTTAACTCCGAAAACGAACTTGGCAAGGAAAGTGGAAGAAGGGAATGTTGCGGTAGGTTTTAGTTTATTTGCTGTTGGAATTGCTGTAGGGCTAATTGTGGCTGGTAGTTTAACATATTAAAATGTAAAGGACATAGTGTTATGTCCTTTTTCTAAGTATAACTATGTGAAGTTCTTCACAATCATCTAGGATTTTTTAAATAGAAGTAAAGGAGGTTATCTTTTAGTTCGGGCTCAACGCTAAAGCTAAACTTTTTCATTAACTGAATGGAGCGCACATTATTAGGGTCCACTGTTGCATCGATAATATCTAACCCCATGTTGGAAAAGCCAAATGTAATTACTTCATTCAATGCTTCTGATATGTATCCTTTTCCCCAATAAGTTTTATTCAAATCAAACCCAACTTCTGCAATGAATTTTTCCGATTTTCTTAAATAATGAAATCCGATTGTTCCGATGAATTGTTCGCTCTCTTTTTCATACAAACCCCACCTACATCCTTCATCATCTAAATGATATTGTATGATTTCTTCAGCCTCCTTTAAATTGCTACATGGTTCGATATCCATAAACTCCGTAATATGGAAATCCGAGAAATGCAAAAAAACTTTCTCTGCATCTTCAAGGGTAAAAAGTTGTAATTTAAGCCTGTCTGTTTCCAATGAAGGATACATAATATTTTTATTGGACATGTAAAATTCACCTCGATTTTTATTCTTCGTATGAATTCTGCATTGAAGGAAAAATACCTTTTTACATGGGACATTTTTACAAATGAATAAAAATCGAAAGTTTTTTAAGTGATGAAATATCACGTATAACTTCATGTTCTACTTATTATCTAATTAAAATATTACTTTAATCGAATAATTATATAAAGGGAAAATTTCATCAAAAGAATCGATCGAAACCTAGAAATTATGCGGTTTTTGTGGGTTAGTACCTGTTTTTGCGTATATTGACATGAATTGAAATTGAGGTAAAATAAACGTAAATAAACATGTTACATTTCCTTACATCAACGAATAATATAAAGTAACATGTGTTTAAAGATGAAGGGAGAATGATTTTATGGAAGCAGTTCAAGTGTTAATGGATAACTTATGGGTAGCAATTGGTGCCATTTTAGTGTTTTTCATGATTGGCGGATTCATTTTACTTGAAGCAGGATCAACACGAATGAAAAATGCAGGTCACATTGCAGGTAAGACAATTTTTACAGCAGGTATCGGGACATTAGTTTTCTGGGCAGTCGGATATGGATTTATTTATGGTGAAGGTAACGCATTTATCGGATTATCAAATTTCTTTTATGGTAACGCATCACCTGCAGACGGAGGACTTACTCCAGCAGTAGATTTTTCTTTCCAAGTTATGTTTGCAATCGTGTCATTAACAATTGCATTTGGTGGTTTTGCTGAACGTGCAAAATTATCTAGTTATGTAATCTTCGCAGTAATCTTCTCAGCAATTATTTATCCAGTAGTTGCACATTGGATTTGGGGCGGTGGCTGGTTAGCCGAACATGGAAAACAAGACTTTGCAGGTTCAACGGTAGTTCATTTAACTGGTGCAATGGCAGCTCTAGCAGCAACAATGATTCTTAAACCTCGTATTGGAAAATATAATAGAGATGGTTCTTCAAATGTTTTAGCTGGACACAACCAAGTTTATACAACTTTAGGCGTATTAATCTTATGGGTAGGTTGGTTCGGATTTAACGGAGCAAGTACATTCGGTGTTGCAGATGGATTTTTAGGATATGTGATATTAAATACCCAATTAGCAGCAGCAGCAGGTGCAGTTGCAGCAATGTTCACAGCTTGGGCAGTTACTGGTAAAGCAGATGTTCCAACGACATTAAACGGTGCATTAGCCGGTTTAGTAGCAATTACAGCGTCATGTGGTTTTGTCGCTCCTTGGGCAGCAGTAATTATTGGTTTAGTAGGCGGAATCATGGTTGTATTCAGTATGAAATTATTTGATAAATTGAAAATTGATGATCCAATCGCAGCGTTATCTGTTCATGGTACTGTAGGGGTTTGGGGAACACTATCAAATGGTTTATTTGCTTTACCTGCTTTATCAACAGAGATCGGTTGGGGGCAAGCTGGATTACTATATGGTGGTGGTTTTGAACAATTAGGCGTTCAAACATTAGGTGTTGTTGCTAGCGGCATCTACGCATTTGTTGTATCCTTCGTAGTATTAAAAATTATGGATAAAGCAATGGGTGGCCTTCGTGTTACAGAAGAAGAGGAAATCATGGGCTTAGACATTAGTGAACATGGCAGTTACGGTTATCCTGAACAAATGGCGCTTGAAGAGGCTAAATTAACAACGGCAGCAACGAAAGAGAAGTTTTCATAGTTAAACATTGTTTTATAAAAGCCTCTTACTAGGATAAGAGGCTTTTATTTAAATGGAAAATATTTCATAATAGTTTCTAATCTTTTCTATTAAATCGGGTGGGAATGAATCATTTTACATTCGATTTGCAAGCTCCCTAATGTTAAAAAGGAAGTGTTCGTATGCGAGATTATGAATCTATAAAAGTATGGAAGAATAGAAACGTTGTTAATGTTTTAAATGATACTACCGCACTCAACAAATTTCATGATGAAGTAATGCTAAAAGTTTTGGAAGTTGCGAAGAAGAAGTTGACGCAGCAACCACCCTGTGCTTTTGCATGGTTTATAACAGGGAGTGGGGGACGTTTTGAACAAGGCGTTATCAGTGATCAAGATCATGGTATTGTGTATGAGTATTCAACTATCCAAAACGATGAGTACTTTCAAGCTCTAGGTGAGGAAGTTTCATTTGGTTTAGATGCTGTTGGATACCCGTTTTGTACGGGGAAAATTATGAGTTCCAATTCACTCTGGCGAAAAAGTTTTGAAAATTGGGAGCAACAACTAATTGATTGGATGGAAAGTGGTTCTTGGGAAGTTATTCGCTATCTTCAAATTTTTTATGATGCCAGGGTTTTAGAGGGAAACGTAAATTTTATAAACAAATTAAAGAACACAATTTACAATTATCAACTACAACATCCTGAACTTTTACGTAGATTAGTGGAAAATATAAAACATGTAAAAAATGTGATTACTCCAATGGGGCGAATTATTGTAGAGCAACATGGGATATACCAAGGTTGTATAAATATAAAATATGCTGCATTTTTACCTTATGTAAACTCAATACGACTTCTTTCAATTGAAGAAGGGATTTATGAAACTTCTACTATTGATAGAATTCGAAAATTACAAGAAAAACGAAAATATGAAGAGTTACTTCATAATGGTGAGTGTCATTTTGAAAAGTTATTAAACTATCGATTATCTATAGATAACATTCAAGAATATGACAACACGCATTACTTAAATATCAAAAAATTATCAAAAGATGAACGGAGAGAGCTAAAAAATATTATTAAGAATGGTAAACGTTTGCATGATCTTGTAATAGAAATGACACTAGAAAAAAAGGGTGTTTAGCATATGGCTTTTGAACCTTTTATGCAGTTGATAAGAAGTGTACAGAAAAGAAGAATTGGTGTAGGTGGGAGCGTCCAAAACACTCAGCAAATGGCCTACTTACGTCATTTGCAAAAAGAAATGAATAAAGAAAATGCAATGTTAGTTCCTTTGCAAGAGTTAGATGTCGTTGTATTCGATATTGAAACAACTGGTTTCATCCCAGAAAAGGATTCGATTCTATCAATCGGTGCGATCAAAATGAAAGGGTCAAAGATTATTGAAGAGGAACAATTTTATTCTCTTATCTTTTATGATCAAAACATACCAAAAGACATTGTTGAATTGACCGGGATTTCGGATGAACTTGTTCGTTCTGCCCCAAGTATTGGTGATGTACTTATTAAGTTCTTTGAATTTAGTCAAGATGCAACATTTGTTGCACATCACGCGACACACGAAAGAAATTTTATGCAATATTATTCAACTAAAGTTTTTAAAACGCCATTCAAACATCGAATTGTCGATACTTCCTTTTTATATAAAATTATTAATCCGCAATTTCAAAACATTTCTTTAGAAAGCCTTTGTGAGTATAATAAAATCCCCATCATTGATCGTCACAATGCTTTATCTGATGCAAAAATGACAGCGAAAATATGGAGCATTTATATGAATAAGGCAATTGAAATTGGCTGTGAAACGTTAGAAGATGTATACACCCATTTTGCAAAAATTTAACTTAGTCGTTGTCCATTCAAAACATTATTGCAGAGCCTTATTGTATAAATATGAATTTGTATTGAATATTCTGAATAGTTTGTGTGCCCGGTACACCATTTTTGATTTCATCATCTAGTTAAGCTATCATTATGTTACGAAGAATTAAAGTTTAGTAAAAAAGTAGGATTGTAAGTGAATTGACATTAAACACTTATCAAATTATACTTGGTTACAAAAAGTAACTAAAGTCATATAATATAACGACATAACTAAACTAGATGGGTGATGATTTAATGGGTAATATTTCTAAAACGAAAGATATATTAATGAACAAAATGAAAATTGTGCCATTTAATGATAAAGAAAATATTTGCTTGGTTGGACCAGTGAAATTACCAATAAAACAAGGTGAGTTCCAAATAACATTTCAATGGTATACATGGTTAAATATTGATAAACAATATTCTACAAAAGAATTAATTTTAGATGCGATCATAGGTTTAGATTTAGCGTCTAAACAACAATCTTCTGTCCTAATTTATGGGGATTTTGAAAATCGTGATGACGCAATTATTCGTATGCATAGCATTTGTCATACTGGCGACATTTTTGGGAGCCAGCGATGCGATTGCGGCTATCAACTACATGAATCGATGAAAATGATTAAAAACCATGGTTGTGGAGCAATCTTTTATTTAGCAAACCATGAAGGGCGTGGAATTGGGCTATTTTCAAAATCATTAGCGTATTTATTACAAGAAGAAGGCTATGACACGGTTGAAGCAAATAATGCGTTAGGGTTTGAAGATGACACGCGTAATTATGAGGAAGCAATTACGGTTTTAGAAGCATTACGCTCAAAACCTGTTACATTAATTACGAATAATCCGAAAAAACTAAAAGCGTTAAAAGAACACGGTTTGCTTGCTCACGATCATATTCCGTTATGGGGTGGAGTAACCGAAACAAATCGCCATTACCTTGAAACAAAGGTGAAGAAATCTGGTCACATTCCAGAACAGCAACTAATCGTCTAAGGAGTCAATGTAATGAAGACAGATGCAGACTATATGCAATTAGCATTAGATTTAGCTGCTTCAGCAAAGGGAAACACGAACCCGAACCCTGTTGTTGGAGCAGTTCTTGTAAAAAATGGGGTCATCGTTGGGACAGGCCTCCACAGAAAAGCAGGCGAACCCCACGCTGAAGTTCATGCATTTAATATGGCAGGCCATCATGCGGAAGGTGCAACTTTATACGTTACATTAGAACCGTGTTCGCACTACGGAAAAACACCACCATGTGCCAATTTAGTTAAAGACTCTAAAGTAAGTCGAGTGGTTGTAGCAACAACGGATCCTAATCCTTCTGTTGCTGGACGAGGTATCAATATCATACGTGATGCGGGGATTGAAGTAGAAGTTGGGTTACTAGAAAAAGAAGCTAGAAAATTAAACGAACGATTCATTCACAATATGTTGACAAATCGTCCATTTGTTACATCAAAGTTTGCCATGACGTTAGATGGGAAAATTGCAACACACACTGGTCATTCAAAATGGATTACAAGTGATGTAGCGCGACTAAAAGTACATGAACTGCGCAATGAAGTGGATGGCATTTTGGTTGGCATTGGTACAGTAATTGCGGACAATCCTGCACTAACAACGCGACTTCCAAATCAAAAAGGGAAAAACCCTACCCGAATCATTTTAGATAGTGAACTTAAAATTCCATTAACAGCACAAGTAACGGACACTTCTGTTGCACCTACAATTATCGTTTGTTCGAACGCGGCAGAAGCTTCAAAAATAAAGCAGCTGAAAGATAAAGGAATTCAAATCGTAACGGTTTCCAATCAAAATGGCTTAAATTTAGAAGAAATGCTCGATGAATTATATAAATTAGGAATTACTGACCTTTTAGTTGAAGGTGGAGCAGAGGTGAATGCTTCATTTTTAAAAGCCCGATTAATTAATAAATTCCTTGTTTACATTGCACCAAAAATACTTGGCGGTCGAAACTCGAAATCACCATTCACTGGTCCAGATGTTAGCACAATGGATGAAGCGCTTGAACTTCAATATGAGAAGGTGGAGCAAATAGGTGTAGATTTACTCATTACTGCTTATCCTAAACTAGGTGAATAAAATGAACATAAACACAGATATTTGTATTGTTGGCGCAGGCCCAGGTGGAGCATTGCTTGCGTATTTATTAGCGAAACAAGGTATGACGGTTATATTACTTGAACGGCATAAAGAAGTATTTAAAGAATTTCGTGGGGAGCATTTAAATGAAGAAGGGGAAGAGATATTAAAAAAACACGATCTTTTCTCGAAAATTGAAGAACTTGGGCTACTTAGAATGGAGACACTGGAATATTGGGAAAATGGAAAACTATTTAAGACCATTTACCCTGATCCATCAGTAGGACACTTAGGCATACATGTTCCACAAGCTCACCTGTTAAATGTTCTTATTAATGAAGCGAAAAAATATCCGAACTTCACGTTAATGACAGGAACAACCGTGAAGGATTTAATTCAAGATGAGTCAGGGAGTTTTACAGGTGTAAGAGCAATTCAAAATGGTAATGAAATCATGATTCATTGTCATTTAACGATTGGGGCGGATGGTCGTTATTCTACTGTTCGTAAAAAGGTAGGAATCGATGTAGAAATAAGAAAGCATGGATATGACTTATTATGGGCTAAAATTCCAGCACCCCCTGATTGGGAACCTTCCATTAAAATGGCTTTAATTGATGACATGCAGCTATCATTATTTACCCAAGCGAAAGGATTTATCCAAATTGGTTGGAATATTCGTGAAGGTTCGTTTACTGAACTGCGGAGGCAACCCTTTACCCCTTTTATCGAAAAGTTAATTAAGGCATTTCCACAACTAGAACAAACCGTAAAAGAAAATATTACATCTTGGCACGATTTTGTGTTGTTAGATGTGCATAGCAATTTTTCAGAAGAGTGGGGGAGAGATGGCGTTGCATTAATTGGCGATGCAGTTCATACAATGACGCCTACTGGAGCCTTTGGATTAAATAGTGCCTTAAAAGATGCCGATACTTTAGCAACACTGTTAACGCAACATCGAATAACCGATTTAGATTTATTAAGTTGTGCAACACAACGTAAAAAAGAAATTGAAAAACTACAAAAGATACAAATTGAAAAAGAGCAAACCTTTGCTACTCAATTTGTTCTTTATTCATAAAGGAAGTAGACAAGTGAGATTTGGCTTTGATATAGATGATACATTAATAAATTTACGTGAACATGCTTTTCATATTTACAATAAAAAACTAAATCAAAATGTTAGTTTAGAAATTTTTCAACAGCTTAAAACAGTTGAAATTCATGAAGCATTTGGATTAGATAAAGAGCAAGGGAATCAAATGTGGAATAGTTTGCTTGAAGAAATTTATTTTACCGATTGTCCAGCTTTTGAAGGAGCGACAGATTTTGTAAATAGACTTGTTCAAGATGGACACGAAATATTTTATATTACTTCTCGTCCAGCAAACTATTGCCCGAAAACGAGAAATTGGGTAGTTCAAAAAGGGTTTCCGGTAGAGGATGCACATTTTTATTGTGGCATGCAAGATCATGAAAAAATAAATATCATCAAAGAGTTAAAATTAGATTTTTATTTTGATGATAAGCCTGCAGTTTTAGAAACGTTAAGTGATGTACCAACAAAAGTGTTTGTAAAGGACCAATCTTATAATCAACACGTGAATATCCCAAGAGTAAAAAGTTGGGTTGATTTTAATTTTTAGGAGAGTTAATAAAAAGTAGGCCACTGACACATAAATCCAGTGGCCTACTAATGAACTCTTTTTTTTTGAGGGACAAAATAGAAGAGTATCGTATTTGTATTTAACCTTTTATTCATATCGTGAATAAACTTGGAGGCAACTTGCATTTTCCCCGATTTTATTACCCCATAGGTTCTAATGTAGTAACTTCAACATTAAAATAACCAAGTAACCCAATAATAAAGAAGTATTAATGTGAATATTGTCGTTGGAGGAATAACTATTATGGTGACTTTTATATATTGCCACCAGCTAAATTTGATTTTGCCATCTTTTAAAATATGCATCCACATTAACGTTGCAAGTGTTCCCATAGGTAGTAATAGGGAGCCCATGTCACTTCCGATTACATTGGCTAAGTAGGCAACTTTTAAGGATAGAGGATCGAGACCTAAATTAGTTAATGTAATGGTGCCAACCATTAGTGCTGGGTGATTATTGAAAATATTGGATAAAACAGAGAGAAGAATGCCCATTAATACACTAGTATTTAACAGGTTTCCTTGAATCATTGGTTTCATTGTTTCAATGAGCCAATCTGTTAGCCCAATATTCGTCAACCCATAAATAATGACATACATACTAAAGGCAAAAACAATAATATACCATGGCGTTTTTTTGATCATATCAACCGGGGAAATTTTTAAGTATGCCCATCTCCAGCATAGTAAAACTAGAGAGCCAAAAACCGCCATTACAGAGATAGGAATGGAGAAATACGATGCTAAAAATAAACTTGCACGTACTGCAAAAACAAATAGAAGGACGTTGCGCATAAATTTATCGCGATCCTTCTTCGTTTTTTGGAATGAACCTTGTTTAATTGGATGGTAAGAAGGTAGTGACATCCCTGTTACTTTTGTAGGTACAGTTTTTGGTAAGACTTTTCGAAAGTAGAGGAATAGGAGAGCGACAAGTATTAATAATCCTAATGTAGATGGAACAAACATCATTGCAGTATGTGAGTATAAACTCATATCGACAATCTTTAACGCAATGAGGTTTACGATATTGCTTACCCCAATAGGTGCACTAGATGCTGTAGCGATTAAACCTCCTGATAATAAGTATGGAATTTTTTGATGGTTTTTTAAGCCCATATTATTTAATAGCATAATGAGTATTGGTGTTGTAATTAATATACTTCCGTCGTTGTTAAAGAAAAGCGTCATCAGAAAACATAAGAAATTCACATACCAAAATAATCGAATGCCAGATCCTTTTGCTTTTTCCGCCAACTTCTCTGCAACCCAGTTAAAGAATCCAAAGCTTTCTAACACGATTGCCATTACAATTGTTGCGATAATCGTTATTGCAGCATCACTAATCGTTTTCAAAATAATAAGTAAGTCCGGCAAAGTCACAGTTCCGCAAAGAATAATTATTAAAGCACCAATCGTTGCAGGAATTGATTCATTAATGTTACGAGGTCTCCAAAGGATAAATCCTAAGGTAACAAGGAATGTAATAATAGTAATAAACGCTAATGGTTGCATAAAATCTCCCATTTCTGTTTCACTTATAAAGTTGTTGGATTAATATAGTTTCAGTTGGTAGTGTCCCTCCAAAAAGAATTGTAGTGATGCTGTAACCATATAAATATGTAAAAAAATCTTTCTCTTTTAGTTTTTAACCTAAATAGTTCTAAGTTTTACAACGAACTGCGAAAGTTGAAAAAAAAAGATCCCGCTAATTTGGAAGCCACTGAAAAACTAAATACCGATAAAAATTTATAGTAATTATTTGCTTCTAAATAGAAGGTGGGATCCACTTCGCTTTCCACGGGCTTGGCTTCAGCCTCCTCGTCGCAAGCTCCTGCGGGGTCTTCAGCTCAAGCTGTTCCCGTAGGAGTCTTCGTGAATCCCACTTCCTAAAAGATCTGAGCGTATTTTTATTATAAAAATTTATTAAAATCGACTTTTTCAGTGCCCTACTAATTTGCGAGACCTTAAAATTGAGAAGAGAAGGTTCTTTCAAGCTACCTTTTTAAACACATTGATGATAAAAAGTATGATAGAAAGAGCAAATGCTAACCCTCCGCCAGTAACACATAGTTCAAACAGCCAGAAAGGTACACTTTTTAATATTGGGACGAATAACATGCCTACTAAAAGAACCGGAAGCCCAATATTGTGTAAATAAAATTGCCAAACTGCTAATTTTGTCTTTGCCGCATCTTTATAAATTGAATAAATAGCACCTATAAGACCTGTCGATAACCAACCGACAACAAGAATATGTGCGTGCAAAGTTTTCCATTGAAGTTGAATGGTATAATGCATGAATAAGCCGTATGCAATGCCAATAATTAAATAGATGACAGCAAACTTAATCCATTTTGCACCCATTATAACAACTCCTTAAAAAAATTTTTAAAAATCTTGTCCCTTCTCCAAATTTCTTTTCTCTTTGGTATACATTATGTATTTTTGTCGAAGGTTAGAACTTCGTAAAAATTATTGTCGAGACAAATAGATGGTAAAAGCAATCGACGCGTAGAGTATGATAAAATTTAGTAACCATTATTGATGTTGTTGGAGGAAATGTCATGTCAAAGGCTCGTATTATATTCCATGTAGATATGAATAGTTTCTATGCTTCTGTAGAACAATCCCATAATCCTAATTTAAAAGGAAAAGCGATTGCAATTGCCGGAAACCCAAAAGAACGCCGTGGAATTATTGTCACAAGTTCTTATGAAGCAAGAGCAAAAGGGGTTTATACAACGATGAATGTTGGCGAGGCTTTACAAAAATGTCCGGAACTTATTCTTTTACCTCCCGATTTTCCGAAATACCGTCAAGCATCAAAAGCCATGTTTACGATCCTAAGAAGCTACACGAAATTGATTGAGCCAGTTTCGATAGATGAGGGATATATGGATATTACCGAACTCTCCAAAGAGCGACATCCCATCGACATTGCCAAGGAAATTCAAGTTCGCATATTTAATGAGTTAGATTTACCTTGCTCAATTGGGATAGCGCCAAATAAATTTTTAGCAAAAACTGCTTCAGATATGAAAAAACCTATGGGAATTACCGTGTTACGTAAACGCGATGTGCCAAGCAAATTGTGGCCACTACCAGTAATTGAAATGCATGGTATTGGAGAAAGTACTGCGAAAAAACTTGCATCTATTAATATACAAACGATTGAAGAGCTTGCCAAAATTGAAGAAAATGTAATACGCCAACTATTAGGGAAAAATGGTGTAAGATTACGGGCAAGAGCGAATGGAGAAGACCGTCGAATGGTTGATCCAGATGCAATTTATGAAACAAAAAGTGTGGGAAATTCCACAACCCTTCCATTTGATGAAACAGATATGGAGGAGTTGGAAAAAATCTTTGAAATGCTTGCAGGAAAAGTGGCAGAGCGATTAGATGTTAAAAATCTTTGTGGCTCGACCATAAGCATTCAAATTCGTGATGCAAACTGGCATAATCATACAAAAAGTAAAACATTTCAAAATGCTATCTATCAAAAAGAAGTTATTTTTGAAGAAGCATTTAAGTTATTCCAAAAATCTTGGGACGGGGAACCAATTCGACTTTTAGGAATAACAGTTTCCAATGTATTAGATCGAAAACAATCTGTCCAACAACTATCAATTTTTAATTTTGAAGAATATGCAAAGCAAGAGCCAATATACGAACTAATTGATGAGATGGAACGAAAATTTGGGAAAGGTATTATTAAAAAGGGAGTAGAAATTGGAAAAAAACAAAGCTTTGCCTCCAAAACAAGTTTTAGCAAAGATTTTTTTGAAGATTTAAAGGAATAGGAATGTAGCTTAATAAGTATTAATCAACATCGGAGGTACAATCATTGCAACTACAATTTTTAGGAACTGGCGCGGGTATGCCATCAAAAGAGCGTAATACGAGTGCGCTTGCTTTAAAGTTATTGGAAGAGCGCGGTACAATTTGGCTTTTTGATTGCGGAGAAGCAACGCAACACCGTATTCTACATACAACGATTCGACCACGTAAAATTGAAAAAGTTTTTATTACCCATTTACATGGAGACCATATATTTGGTTTACCAGGCTTGTTAAGTTCAAGATCTTTTCTTGGGGGAGAGGAGACGCTTACGTTATACGGACCAAAAGGCTTAAAGGAATGGGTGGAAAGCACGTTTTTATTATCAAATACGCATATCACGTATCCAATGGAATTTATAGAAGTTCAGGATGGCATAGTTTTCGAAGACGAACAAATGATAGTAACTGCAAAAGGGCTTGAGCACGTTATTCCGTGTTTTGGATATCGGATTGAGCAAAAACCTCTACCAGGTGAATTATTAATTGATAAAGCACGGGCATTGAATGTTCCAAAAGGCCCACTTCTAGGGAAATTGAAAAATGGACTAGATGTGACTTTAGATGACGGAAAGGTCGTTTTTAGTAAAGATGTAACGTCACCACCAAGGAAGGGGTTTACGGTTACAATATTAGGAGATACAAAATATTGTGAAAATGCTTTAGTTTTGAGTCAAGATGCTGATATTGTTGTACATGAGGCAACATTCGATCACGCTACAACCCACTTAGCTGCAAATTATGGCCATTCAACTAACATTGAAGCAGCCACAATAGCAAAGGAAGCAGGAGCAAAAAGTTTAATTTTAAACCATATTAGTGCGCGTTTCCTTCCGACAGATATACAAAGGTTATTAGAGGATGCGAAGAACGTATTTAATAATACTTTTATTGCAAAGGATTATTCACACTATTTTTGGAAAGATGAACGACTAACGGAAGAATAACAATATTAAAACACCTTATTGGAGGTGTTTTTTATTTTGACTACTTTGATAAAAAAAGTCATTGCTTGCTCCATTCTTCTTTATGGTTATCATACTTTAGATATCTTATCGAATACATTTATGTAGCATAAAAATAACTTTGGGGATAGGTTCGTTATGATAATAGAGCTAGGTATCAGTAAAGTTAAAAAAGAATAGGAGGAATTAAAGATTTATGATGTTATTAATGGATATATTAGTAAAAATTAATATATTACAAAATTCATAAAAAAGAGTTTGTTATATTTGTAACAATTTGCTAGAATAATGAAAATATTTATAGTTACTAGAAATAAAAGGGAAATTTATAGGAGGTTTTGAGGTGTTAAATTCGATTAAATGGAAAATGATTTTTCCAATTTTAATTGTAGTAGTATTAATTATCACTGGATTTGCAACTTATATTTATACAGCAACAAGTAAAAATGTACAGGAACAAGGGGAAGCATTAGTCCAATCTATTACTCTAGGTTTGGAAGGGGCAATATTATCACGGGATGTTTCTGAACAAATTATGGAACAGGAGATGGTTGCAGAGTCTGTTTTGATTTCTTGGATTCTTGCAAATGGTGCAACTCATGAAGACTTAAAAATCTTGGCAGAACGTGGTGGGATTGATGAAATATGGAGTACAGATAGCGAGGGCAATACTACGCTTACTTCGATTGCTCCTAAGGTCGATTTCAACTTCGGATCTGATCCAAACGGGCAAGCCTACGAATATATGAAACTAATAAGTGGCGAGGCAAAGACGGTTGTTCAGCCGGCACAAACTCGTGATATAGATGGACTTTTCTATAAATTTGTTGGGGTTGGTAGCTGGAATCCAGAAAATCCTCAAATTATTCAAGTGGGTCGAAATGGTCAAAAGTTAGTAGATTTAGAGGAGCAAATTGGTAAGCAGTATTATATGAATCAGCTTAATAGTTACTTAAATGAAACGGTTCTTTATGCTGCAGTTGTGGATGCAAAAGGAAATGCAATTGCCGCTACATCTGAACAATCCCTTGAGGCAGTTGGTTTTGATACATCACAATTTGCAGCTGCTAGACTTTCCAAGTTTTCAGGTCAATACGAAAATCATAAGGTAATGAATTATATACAGCCTCTTTCAAATGGCACTTTTTTAGCCATTTCCATATCAAATGAAGTATTATCATCAATTTTAATTAGTACTGTTGTTGCTGCTATACTTGCTGTATGCATTATTATGTTAATAATTAGCTGGTCTATTACAAGACAAATTAAGCGTATTTCACAGGTAAGTAATTCATTACAAGAAATAAGTAATGGTGATGCGGATTTAACAAAACGCATTGACCTGCATTCAAAGGATGAAATTGGGCAACTTGTCATGTCAACAAACGCATTAATGGATAATTTTCAAAAAATTATGTCCGAATTAAAGCTAAAATCTCAATCATTACATGCTGCCACGTTAGACATACAAGCTTTGTCGAATCAAACAATTTCATCATCTATTGGTATTAAAAATGAATCGGGAAATGTTGTGAATGATACAATTACTCAATATAGAAGTACTGAGGATAGTGCCTATGCGATGGAAGAACTTGCTAAGGGAATTCAGAATATTACATCATCTATCATGGAGATTTCGAGTATATCCAACAAAACAGAAGATGCTGCAATTATAGGCCAACACACCGTTGATGAACTAATTGTTCAATTAAACAATTTAAACGAAAAAACGAAAAATTCTGTGGAAAATAGTAAAGCGCTAGTAAAACTTTCGAATCGTATTGGAGAATTTACAGCAGTTATTACAGGAATTTCTGATCAAACGAACTTATTGGCATTAAATGCATCAATAGAAGCTGCACGTGCAGGGGAAGCAGGAAAAGGATTTGCCGTTGTGGCAGATGAAGTTAGAAAATTAGCAGAGGAATCAAGAATTGCAGCTGAGCACATTTCAACGGTTGTTAAAAACGTTCAAACTGAAACAGATGATATTGTAAAAGCAATAATAGGAGTCTCAGAAGAATTAGATGGTGGACGGAACATAGCAAATAAAGCACATAAAACATTCTACGAGATTACCGAAAGAATTAAAGTTATAGGTGATCAAGTTGAAAACGTCTCAGCGGCATCTGAGGAAATGGCGGCAAGTACCGAGGAAATAACGGCTTCTTTAGAAGGGGTTGCAATGCTATCCGAAAACTCAACGAAATTAGCTGAATCCATGGCTAATCATAGTGAAGAACAGCTGTCCAATATGAATGAAATGAAGAAATCACTAGAGTCTTTATATAACATTTCAAATGAATTGCAAACTACTACAGGGAAATATAAATTATAAATAAATCTCACCCCAATAGAGATAGTGTATGAATGTTATAGAAAAATATAGATATTTCGAGTGATATTCATGTATGATAGAGAATGGGGAGGGGATATTATGAATCAACCGAGAATGAGTCCTGCTGTGTTACGTCTATTAGTAATATTTCCGAATGTGTTAAGCTATATATTACTGTTTGGAGTAATCGTTTATATTACAACAAACTATTCAACTTTAAAAGCAGCTAATGCTTTAAATTTATGGCTGATTGTTTGTGCAGTACTTACTCCAATGGCGATATATACAACATATTCGATAGTAAAGAGAATAAAAGCAGGAGTTTTATAGAAATATTTAATTCGGCTTATTTGGGCTCGACACCCGCTAATTACGCCATTAAAGAGGGTACTTATTGGCTTCTTGGAGGAGTTAAAACCAACGTTAGAGCCTAGCCGATTTCAGCTGGAAAATAAGAGTATCTAAAGCATTTAATAGAATTAAAACAAAAAAACGCGTGTGCAATTTTCAACAATTGCCACGCGTTTCTTCTTGTATTCTGTAGATTTGTGTAAAAATTTGATATTTTAAGTAGGTCAATATGAGTCGATTCGACAAAGTGAAATAGAAAAAACATGCATTTCCTAGGAAATAATGCAGTAAATTTAGAATATTCCAAATAATAGGTTGATGATAGAAAAATGATAGTTTCGACCACCTGATAAATATATTTATTCCCCTTTTGCTAATTCACGAGATCTTGCTTCGGCACTTTTAATACAAGCGTAAATTGCCTCATTAAAATGATTGCTCTCTAAAGCACGTATACCAGCTTCCGTTGTACCACCTGGACTGGTTACTTTTCGACGCAAAACATCAGGTTCTTCTTTCACCGATTGTAGCATTGCCGCTGAACCAGCAATCGTTTGAACCATTAACTTACGAACAACTTCCTTCGATAAACCAAATTCAGTACCAACAGATTCCCATGCTTCTAATAGATAATATAAGTATGCTGGACCACTTCCTGAAAGTGCTGTAATAGCATGGAGTTTATCTTCATCCACTTCGATTACAATACCAATTGCTTCGAGCATTTGTAGATATAAAGCTTTTTGAACATTCGTTACTTGATAGTTAAACGCAATTCCACTAGCGCTCATTCCAATTGCTGCTGACGTATTTGGCATTACACGTGCAATGGGTCTACTTCCTAGCCCTTCTTCAATTGTTTCAATCGCAATTCCAGCAACTACTGATAATACTGCTGTTTCAGGGGCTATGTAAGGCTTTATGGAGTCAATAGCGATTTTTACATCTTTTGGTTTCATAGCAAGGATGATTAAGTCCATTTGGTAAATGTCTTCATTATTAGTAAGGATGTTCACACCATATTGATTTTGTAAATATACTAATCTTTCAATATTAGAACGGTTTGTAACATAAAGATGATGAGCTGGGACAACTTCTTCTTCAACCCATCCATGAATTAAAGCTTCTGCCATTGATCCAGCACCAACAAATAAAATTTTCTGCATGAAATTCCCTCCATTAATAGATGTGTATGTTGTAACAATTCAACTATTCAAAGGACGAAATAAAAAAAGCGCTTCGTCCTAATATTTAAGGACGAAAACGCTTGAAGTTTCCGCGGTACCACCTTTGTTTGCCGATTTACTCGACACAACTCATTGTTCCCATTATCGCAGAGAATACGGCCATGTTTTCATAGCAGCTCCGAAGTAGGTTCAATGAATTTAGCGGGTTATGCTACTCACACCAAATGCAGCACTCTCTTTTAAACCTTGAATTCATTTACTTGGCTTCATCATCGCATTTAAAAAATTTTGAATTATTGAAATTATATTCACTCTTTTCATTTCTGTCAATATACAGACGTGACGAATTGAAGAAAAAGGGATAAAATATGAACAGCTATTCATTATTGGAGAATATGTTTTCGCATTATATTAGGGGGTTAAACCATGAATATACATAAAATCATTTTGCCGACTCCATTTCCAGTTGGGGATGTAAATTGTTTTTTAGTAAAAGGAGATTGCTTAACATTATTTGATGCTGGACCGAAAACAGAAGAAGCTTACGAAGCGTTAAGATGGGGCATTCGCGAAGCTGGCTACAAACTGGAAGATGTTGAACAGGTTATTTTAACCCATCATCATCCAGATCATGCTGGTTGGGTCGATGCATTTCCGAGAGCACAAGTGTTAGGACATGAATATGTTGATCATTGGATGAAGCAAACAACGGAGTTTATTAATTATCGTAATGAATTTTATCGACAACATTTACGCCTACAGGGGGTTCCAGAGCGTTATATTGAAAAAATTGTACAGGTGAGAGAAGAACTTGAAATGCTAGGAACGACTCCGTTAACGAAATATATTTGTGATGGTGAAGAGATTTCTGGTCATCCCGGGTTAAGAGCCTATTATACTCCTGGTCATGCCCAAAGCCATCTTATCTTTTTAGATGAAAAGTCTAACGAAATGATCGGCGGTGATTTATTGTTAGAACATATTGCCTCGAATCCATTAGTAGAACCACCTGTTGATTTATCGTTAGAACGTCCGAAATCGCTTGTCCAATACCATCATTCATTAGAAATTTTAAAACAATTGAATGTAACAAAACTCTACACAGGACATGGTAAGAATTTGGAAAATGTTAACGAACTGATTACAAATCGTCTATTAAAGGATCAACATCGTGCAATGGAAGTATTGGAGTTACTTTCAACACCAAAAAATGTTTTTGAATTAACAATGGAACTTTATGCACAAGTCTTTAAATCACAATTAGGTTTAACTTTGTCGAAAACAGTAGGATACCTGGATTATTTGGAAAAAGAAGGGGCAGTAAAGGGACAATTAATCGATGGAGTATTGTATTATTCTCATTTGAAATAAAATATCCCCAAAGCAAAGGTGGGTGTATCCTTTGCTTTGGGGTTTTTTAGTGATAGGGAAATGATCAATGAGTTTTTTAGAGTTTAAAATTTAAGCGTTTTGTAACGCGTTAACAGTCATTAATGGACCAAAGAATTCGAAATGAATGTTTTCTGTTGCTACATTTAGTTCTTTCGCAATTGAAATAACTGATTCCATGAATGGAGCTGGACCACATACGTAAACTTCAGTATTTGGTTGAATATATGGTGCTAAGTCTTCTTTTGTTACATAGCCTTGCGCATCAGAATAGTGAATTCTGTATGTGCCGTTAAGTTCTTCAATTTTCTTTTCAATTTGCTCTTTGAAAGCAACTGATTTTTCGTTACGTGCTGATTGATAGAATGTAACGTTGCGTCCAAGTTCCATTGTTTGAAGCATTGTATTTAATGGAGTAACACCAATACCACCGCTTACGAATAATACAGGGTTATTGTTATCCACTAGAGTAAATTCACCTGCTGGAGCACTTAATTCTACTGTATCGCCTTCATTGATTTCATTGTGTAGGAAAGTTGATACTACACCTGCAGGACTATTTTCGTCTTCACGTTTAACTGAAATGCGATATTCATTGTTGTTTGAAGGTTGTGAAACAGTATAGTGACGGTTTGCGAAATACTCTGATCCAGTTGGTTTTACACGTACAGTGATATATTGACCAGGTACGAATTCTGGTAACGCTTGTCCATCTTCTGGAGCTAAATAGAATGAAGTAATTTCTTCGTTTTCAACTACTTTTTTAGCTACTTTGAATGGTTTAAATAAACGCCATCCGCCATTTGCTTCTGCTTTTTGGTATAAGTCTTCTTCCACTGAGATGAATACATCAGCAATTACACCATAAGCTTCAGCCCATGCATTGATAATATCGTCAGTAGCTGCATCGCCAAGTACTTCTTTGATTGCACGAAGTAGGTTTGCACCAACGATTGGATAATGTTCAGGTAAAATTCCTAAAGCACGGTGTTTATGTGCAATTAACATAACTGCAGGAACGATTGCTTCTAGGTTATCGATATGAGCAGCAGCAGCATATACAGAATTTGCTAAAGCTGTCTGTTGACGTCCTTGTTGTTGGTTTGCATGGTTAAAGTAATTTAATAATTGTGGGTTTTCAGAAAGCATGTTTTTGTAAAATGTTTTTGTAATTGTTACGCCGTGTTGTTCAAGAACTGGTACTGTTGATTTGATAATGTCGATTGTTTGTTGTGATAACATTAAATCACGTCCTTTTAAATTTTATAAATTTTAGTTAGCGCTTACAAAATTAACTATAAACTCGGCAAAGAATAAAAGCAATATGAAAAATACATCTTTAACAATTTAGACACAAATGTAGTATTTAAAATACATCTTTTAATAAGTTTCTGATAATGTAAAATTTCATTATCGTTTAATTGGTAAATATAATGTTATAATGGGAAAAGAAAGAGTGGTGTCGAATATGCGTTTAACATTATATACAGACTATTCGTTACGTGTATTACTTTATCTTGGTATAAAAGGTGAAGATCGATTGTCGACAATTCAAGAAATTGCAGATACTTATCATATTTCCAAAAATCATTTAATGAAGGTTACATATGATCTTGGCCAATTAGGTTTAATTGAAACAATTCGCGGTCGTGGCGGTGGTATTCGTTTAAATAAAAAACCAGAAGAAATTAATCTTGGTCAAGTTGTAAGGCATACAGAAGAAGATTTTCATATTGTTGAATGTTTTGATAGTGAAAGTAATATGTGTAAAATATCTCCAGCATGCCGATTAAAGTTCGCACTTAATGAAGCATTAAATGCATACTTAAAAGTTTTAGATGGTTATACACTAGCAGATTTTTTACTGTCTAAAGATGAGATGTATAAATTATTAGGAATAGAATAAGTATCAACTAAAGGATGTCTCAAGGGGGCATCCTTTTTTCTAACACCCAATGTAAAGTATTATGGAAACTATCAGAAAGGATTATTCGTTTATATATGAAGAATAAAAGTATATTTATAACTGGAGCAACAAGTGGAATTGGTCGATTTATTACAGAAGGTTGTTTAAAAAAAGGGTATATAGTTTATGCAACCGGTCGTGATGAAGCTTCCTTGCAAACCTTATTACAATTAGGAGCAACTGTATATAAGGCAGATCTTTCAAAAATCGAGGATATTGAAGAAGTTACAAATAAACTTCCTTCTATAGATGTGGCTATTTTAAATGCAGGTGTTGGTGTTTTCCAAAATGCTTTTGACTTAACTGATGACGAAATTGGCTTGATGTTAGATGTTAATGTTAGAGCACCAATTCTTTTAGCAAACCGTTTTGCGCAAAAAATGATTGCACAACAACATGGACATATTATTTTTATCGGTTCTCAAGCGGGCAAAGTGGCAACCAAAAAAGCAAGTGTATATGCTGCGTCAAAACATGCAATAACGGGATTTTCCAATGGTCTAAGAATGGAACTAGCACCTTTTCATATTCCCGTCACAACGGTTTTCCCAGGGCCGATTGATACGCCTTTTATAGAAAAAGCAGATTCATCTAATAGTTATCGTGCTTCCATTGAACGTTTTTTATTAAAACCAGAACATGTTGCAAATGAAGTGATTAAAACAATTGAAAAGCCAGTTAGAGAAGTAAACCTTCCGAAATATATGTCAATCACAAGTAAACTTTATGCAATAGCTCCTGCGTTAGTTGAAAAGATAGGAAGTGGTTTTTTTAATAAAAAATAATACTTGAACGAGTTGAAGTAAACATATAAAATATCTATGTTTTTATACTAATTTTAAAAGTCAATTTTTTTTATAAAAATACACTTGTATTTATTTTTATTCCATGTTAATATTCGTGTATAAACTTTTACTGATGTGTATAAAAATACATACTAAGTAACATCGGAGGCGCACTAAAATGGCAAATAAAAAAGTAGTTTTAGCATATTCAGGTGGACTTGATACTTCTGTAGCAATTCCTTGGTTAAAAGAACAAGGTTGGGACGTTATCGCTGTTTGTCTTGACGTTGGTGAAGGTAAAGATCTTGAGTTTATTAAAAACAAAGCACTTCAAGTTGGTGCAATTGAATCATATATGGTTGATGCAAAAGACGAATTTGCAGAAGAATATGCCTTGATTTCATTACAAGGTCATACTTGGTACGAACAAAAATATCCATTAGTTTCTGCCTTATCTCGTCCATTAATTTCTAAAAAATTAGTTGAAATTGCAAATGCTACAAATGCTGATGCAGTAGCACATGGTTGTACTGGTAAAGGGAATGACCAAGTTCGTTTCGAAGTTTCAATTAAAGCATTAAACCCAGATTTAGAAGTTTTAGCTCCTGTACGTGAATGGGGATGGAGCCGTGATGAAGAAATCGAATATGCTCAAAAACATGGTGTTCCAGTTCCAGCAACAATCGATTCTCCATTTTCAATTGACCAAAACTTATGGGGCCGCGCAAACGAAGCTGGTGTAATGGAAGATCCATGGGTAGCTCCACCAGAAGAAGCTTACGGTTTAACTGTATCTGTAGAAAATGCTCCTGATACGCCAGAATACATCGAAATTGAATTCGTTGAAGGTAAACCAGTTTCATTAAACGGTAAAGAAATGAAACTTGCTGATCTTATTCAAGAATTAAACAAAGTGGCAGGTGCTCATGGTGTTGGACGTATCGATCACGTTGAAAACCGTTTAGTAGGAATCAAATCTCGTGAAGTATACGAAATTCCTGGTGCAAAAGTTCTTTTAACTGCTCACAAAGAATTAGAAGACATTACATTAGTAAAAGAGTTAGCTCACTTTAAACCAATTATTGAGCACAAACTTTCTGAAATTATCTATGACGGTCTTTGGTTCAACCCAATTCGTGTTGCATTAGAAGCATTCTTAAAAGAAACACAAAAATACGTTAACGGTACTGTACGTGTGAAATTATATAAAGGTCATGCAATTGTAGAAGGACGTAAATCACCAAACTCACTTTATAGTGAAGAATTAGCAACTTACTCGAAAGCAGACCAATTCAATCATGCATCTGCTGTAGGCTTCATAGAATTATGGGGTCTGCCAACAGTCGTAGCATCAGAAGTAAATAAAAAGAAATCAGTTGCAACAGAAAAATAATTATTGATTATCAGGCTACTTTTTAAAAGGTAGCCTGCCACAAGGTTAGGTGTGTCGTATGACAAAATTATGGGGTGGACGATTCCAAAAATCAGCTGAATCTTGGGTTGATGAATTTGGAGCATCCATTGGTTTTGACCAACAATTAGTAATGGAAGATCTTGAAGGTAGTGTTGCACATGTAACAATGCTTGGAGCACAGGGAATTTTAGATTCTAAGGAAGTAGAACAAATTCTTGCTGGCTTAGCAGAGTTAAAATCGAAAGCAGAGGCTGGAGAACTCGAGTTTCATGTTGCCAACGAAGATATCCATTTAAATTTAGAAAAAATGCTAACTGACTTAATCGGTCCTGTTGGGGGTAAACTTCATACGGGTCGTAGTCGAAATGACCAAGTAGCAACAGATATGCACTTGTTCTTAAAAAAACGTGTAGTGGAAGTGATCGAATTAATCGAAGCTTTCCAAAAGACAATTTTACAAAAAGCAGAGCAACACGTTGAAACTATTGCACCGGGGTATACCCATTTACAGCGTGCACAACCAATAAGCTTTGCCCATCATTTAATGGCTTATTTCTGGATGTTAGAACGTGACAAAGAACGTTTTAACGAATCCATGAAACGTATCGATATTTTACCATTAGGTGCTGGAGCAATGGCTGGTACGACTTTCCCAATTGATCGTGAAAAATCAGCTGAACTATTAGGATTTAGTAAAGTATATTTAAATTCAATGGATGCAGTAAGTGATCGTGATTTTATTGTTGAGTTTTTATCGAATTCGTCATTACTAATGACTCATTTATCACGTTTTGCAGAAGAAATTATCATTTGGTCTACAGATGAGTTCAAGTTCATTGAGTTAGATGATGCATTTTCAACTGGCTCGTCTATCATGCCTCAAAAGAAAAATCCAGATATGGCAGAGCTTATTCGTGGCAAGACTGGTCGCGTATATGGCAACCTTATGGGATTGTTAACCGTGTTAAAGGGGACTCCTTTAACGTACAACAAAGATATGCAGGAAGATAAAGAGGGTATGTTTGATACAGTTCATACAATCCTTGGTGCATTAAAAATCTTTGAAGGTATGGTTCGTACGATGACAGTTAATACTGAACGTCTACACAGTGCTGTTCATAGTGATTTTTCAAATGCTACAGAACTTGCGGATTACCTAGCTACTAAAGGGATGCCTTTCCGTGAGGCGCATGAAGTGACAGGCAAACTCGTATTTACTTGTATTCAACGCGGAATTTTCTTATTAGATTTACCAATTGAAGATATGCGCAAAGAAAGTGAATTACTTGAAGCAGACGTTTATGACGTATTAAAGCCAGAAGCAGCTGTTCGCCGTCGTCATTCATTAGGTGGAACTGGATTTGATCAAGTTCGCATCCAAATCGACAAAGCAAAAGCACTTCTATCTTAAAATTTATTTTTACATCTATTAATGCTGCACAGTGATGCACAATAGAAAAGACGCATTTTATTTAGAAGCCAGAGGGTAACTGAATAAAAGAGACTTTATATCGAATGTCAACAAACTGCATAAAATATAAAGTTACATAAACTGTCTCGGGGTCGCGGGACAGTTTTTCTTGTATAATAAAATAAAATGGAGACAAAATAAGTTGTCCTCGTAGTTTGTACATAAAATCATCTTTTATTATTTTTCATTCAATGTTAATACTTACATAATTCTTAATCGAATAACCTCCTTTGTTCAGAAAACACTAAAGAAAAGGAGGTAATCGAATTAATGAATATGAAAATTGCAGTTTCTGTAATGCTCATTATTGGCACAGCTGTTGTTGGAAAGATTATTACAACACCTCCAAGTGATGAAACAATCAATGCTCAAGAAGTCGCTCCAGCCTATGCAAAATGGGGCAGAATGGCAATGCAAAACGTTATGGAAAAATACCCAAATGCTGATGTAATTGATTATTTACACATTGGTCGTGAAGTGGGCACTGTCACATCTGTAGAAAAATTTAAGCTTTGGTTAAGAGCAGAGGATAATCATGAATTCGGTGTATTTGTTGATATTACGTTTAATAATCAAACGGAAGAAGTGGTAAGTATTCACTACACGGAAACCAATCGTTAGTCATGGTGTTTTGTCTAATCACTTTTCTTTGTAACCATTCATTAAAATGTGAATATATTATTTCAGTAGTACAAATCATTTATGGTTTGTACTACTTTTTTAATTATGTGACATATTGTTTTGCAATTATCTATGGAACCTTAGTAAATTTTTTAAAAATAGGCTTTTGACATTTCATCTTGGGATAAAAGCACATATATTTAGCAAGACAATACAAATAGGAGGGTTATGTCGATATGAATAAAGATTTACTTGAATCATTGGAAGGGCAAGTCATTAGAGTCGACCGTGGTGGACCACATGCAGCTGTTGGTAAATTGTTTAAAGCAGGGGACGATTATTTTGTTCTTTTAACAAAAAAGGATGGTGTTGTTGTTTATAAAACACATCATGTAAAAAGCATTACACATGATTCAAAAGATCAAATGGCGATGAATGTAATGGCTCCAGAAGGTTTAGAAAATTTATTTAAAGAAGATGACTTTAAATCTGTTATCGCAAAATTAGAGCATCGTTGGGTTAAAATTAATCCTGAAAAATTAGAGGGTGTACTAGACGGTGTAACAGATGATTATTTAACAATCATTGCAAAAGAAGAGATTATACATGTGTCAATGTTCCATCTTCGCAATATTAGTTTCGGTGTATTAGCTGCTACAGATGGTAATGAAGACGATGATGATAATAGTGACGATAACAACGATGATAACAAAGGAAACGGAAGAAGAAGACGTCGTAGATCATAATGGTTCTGTTAGATAAAAACTCTCTGAACAGATAGGAGGGGGAGTTTGAACAGCGTATTTAATCAACTCAAAAAAGAAACTGTGAAAGTAGATTTAGCAGGAAAAACTTATTTTAGAGGCTCATTAATAGAATCGAACGGTGAAATAATTGTCCTTTATGATGGGAAAGATTTTATTTATATTCCAATGAGCCATGTAGACAATATTTCAGTTTCACAAAATGAAGCCGAAAATATCCTTACACCGTTAACCTTACCAAGCATTCTCAATGGTAAACAAGAAAATGTGCTAACTTTAGATGAAATGCTAAATCTATCTAAAGGAATGTACACGGAAATTTATGTCGCAAATAGACAGCCAATTCATGGACTAATATATAATGTTATGAGTGATTATTTTATCTTCCACTCGCCAATCTATAAAACAATCTACATTTCAAAACAGCATTTAAAATGGTTAATCCCTTTTCACGAACAAAAGCGTCCGTTTGAATTAACGGATGATGAATTAAAAGTCAGTTCAAATAATCAATTTGAGAGTTCCTTTAAACGTCAAGTTGAAAGAATGAAAAATAAGATTGTAATGTTTAACCTAGGTGAACATTCGCATCATATTGGGAAACTAATGAATGTTTATGATCAAATTGTAGAACTTCGAACAGCTCGAGGTAATACAATTTTACTAAACATGACACATATAAAGTCGATTCATGAAGTTTAGTGAAAGATAATCGTTAATTTAAATTAAGGATTAAATAGTATCACTTTGAACACACCGTTTAGTGCTACTTTTTATCAAAAAAAAGGTGCTCAAAGCATATCGTTTTGAGCACCAGTTTTTTATTTTCGGATTTGTCCGTTTCCACGAATAAAGTATTTTGTGGATGTTAACGCGGGTAAGCCCATTGGACCTCGAGCATGTAATTTTTGTGTACTAATGCCGATTTCAGCTCCATATCCATACTCAAAGCCATCTGTAAAACGAGTAGATGCATTGTGATATACGGCTGCTGCATCGACACTCGTTAAAAAGACATCCGCTGCCATTAAATCTTCTGTTATGATAGCTTCTGAATGATTTGTACCGTAAGTATTGATGTGGTCAATTGCTTCATATACATTTTCAACAACCTTCATACTTAACGTTAAAGACAAATACTCTGTTGCATAATCTTCTTCAGTTGCAAGGGTAGCTTCTGGCAATACTTTACAAACGTGTTCATCACCAATGATTGCAATACCTTCTTCGTGAAGAGCTTTTAACAGGTTGGCACCATGAACACTAAACCATTCTTCTTCAATCAGTAAACTTTCAGCAGCGTTACAAACAGAAGGACGTTGCGTTTTGGCATTCTTAATAATGTTAAGAGCCATATCATAATTTGCTGTTTTATCTACATATACGTGGCAATTACCAGCACCAGTTTCTAAAACAGGAACGGATGACTCACGGACAACTAAATCAATTAGTCCTTTTCCACCCCGAGGAATTAATACATCTAAATATTCCGTCAGATTAAATAATTCTTTTGCTGTTTCATGAGACGTGTCTTCAATTAATAGAACGGCATCTAACGGAATCGATGTTTTCTCAAGTGCGCGATGAATCGTTGCAACAAGGGCAATATTTGAATATTTTGCAGATGAACTTCCGCGCAAAATAACCGCATTTCCAGTTTTTAAGCTAAGCGTTGCTGCATCAATTGTTACGTTTGGGCGAGCTTCATAAATCATGCCGATCACACCAATTGGCACACGACGTTTTTCAATAAGTAAGCCATTTTCCTTCGTGATCTCTTCAAGTTTTTCTCCAACCGGATCTTGTAGCTCAACTAATTGATGAATAGCAGTAGACATGGCCTGAATGCGAGATTCGTTGAGCATAATTCGGTCTAACGTGGAAGTTGGAAGTCCTTTTTCTTCTCCGTTTTTTAAGTCTTTTTTATTTTCCTCAATAATGAATTGTTGGTCGATTAGTAGTTGTTCTGCAATTTTAACTAACGCATCATTTTTTTCTGCAGTAGTTTTAACGTTCATAATATAACTTGCACTTTTTGCTAATTTACCTTTTATACGTACTTCACTTTCTGTTATGATTTTTGTCATTTTATATCCCCCTTTAATTTAAGCTTTTACCCATTTATCTCGGTGAATAACCTCAATCGATTTTACAGCAATTTCATCAGACCGTTTTCCGAGAGCAAATTCTAATTCATTACTGGAGTACATCACTTCACCACGCCCAAGAAGTTTCGAATTACAATAAACTTCCACAACATCGCCTTTATTAAAGTCGCCTTCAATTTCGTAAATACCAGCTGGTAAGAGGCTCTTTCCATTCATTACAATCGCTTGTTTCGCTCCCTCATCTATAAATAGTTTTCCAGATACTTCAGTTAGCGTAATCCATTGTTTTTGATTTGGGAGAATCATCTGTTGTTCGCTCCCTATATATGTGCCATCCCCGAGTCCTTCTAAAATATCAATCAATTTATTTTCTCCGCGCCCATTACCGATGAATACTTTCACACCAGATTGAATCGCAGTGCGGGCAGCTAATAATTTTGATTGCATACCACCAGTTCCAACTTTTGAGCCTGTCCCGGCAGCAAATGATAACATTTCCTCAGTTATTTCTGACAGGTGATTGATACGTTTTGCATTTGGATTTTTCATCGGGTGATCATCATAAAAGCCGTTTATGTCTGTTAAAATAATTAATTGATCTGCATGAACGAGTCCACTTACTAAAGCAGAGAGCATATCATTATCACCAAAAGTTAATTCGGTAATTGAAACCGTATCGTTTTCATTAATAATCGGGATAATGTTACGCTCAAGCAACTCGGTAAATGTCGCATAGGCATTTTTATAACGATCTTTCTTTGAGAAATCGGTGCGCGTTAGTAATATTTGTGCAGCAGTTATTTGATGCGCAGAAAAAAGCTCTGAATAATATTGGATTAAAAGGCTTTGCCCTACTGCTGCAGCCGCTTGTTTTCCTTTTAATGTGACAGGTCGGGATGGGTAACCAAGTTTTCGAAATCCAGCTGCTACGGCTCCGGATGAAACAAGTAAAACATCGTGACCAGCATGCTTTAGTTTAGCTAACGCATCGATATGATCTTGTAATTTATCGTGGTCAATCTCACCCTTTGAGTTGGTTAATGAACTGCTACCGATTTTAACGACAATTCTTTTTTTCTCCATTAAAATCCTCCTAAAATAAAAAAACCTTTCTCACCCTAAAAATTAGGGCGAAAAAGGTTACTTTTCCGTGGTACCACCTAGATTGAACTTGCATTTGCAAGTCCCACTCTCTTCTCATAACGCTTGAGTCTGCGTCTAGTTTTGCTAGAAGCTAGCGAAGTAGGTTCTGCGGGCCAATTTGTACGATGTCTTGCAGCCGATGAACATCGCTCTCTTTTCAAATGGTGATCCACATACTAGTCTCCGTTCCACCGAATGTTAAATTTCTTTTAATATGCAATAATTTAGAAATTTTGTCAATAGAATTATGAGAATGTTCGAAAATTTTGGAATGGATGAGAAAATGTTAATACGATAACAATTTTTTAAACGAACAGTTTAATTTTTTCTGGCTTCTGGTAATCTAAAAATAGAAAAGGTTTGAGGAGAGGACTACCGATGAAAATTGCAGCTATTCAAATGAGGTCAATTTCAGGTCATATTGAAAAAAATAAATTAAAGGGTTTAAAGTATGTTTATGATGCAATAAGAAAAGGCGCGGATATCGTAGTGTTACCTGAACTGTGGTCAACAGGTTACAATTTATCTAAACAAACATTTTTAAAACATCAAAAAAGTACAGAAACAATCGTGCAAGAATGTCGGCAAATAGCTAAAGAATTTGGGGTAGTGCTCGTAGTACCGTTTATTGATAAAAAAGAGGAGGATCTCTTTATTGCAGTTGCTGTAATTGAAAAGAGTGGCGAAATTTTACAAGTTTATCACAAATCTTTTCTCTGGAATAAAGAAAACTTAAAATTTAAGCATGGTGCAAACCATTTTGAGCCAATTCAAACTTCTATAGGTAAAGTTGGCTTACTAATTTGTTATGATATGGAGTTTCCTGAACCAAGCAGAATCCTAACATTACGTGGGGCAGAATTAATCATTATTCCGTCATTTTTTAGTTTTGAATCAGAGAAAAGATGGGATATTCAACTTCCAGCGAGGGCAATTGATAATACTGTTTTTGTATTAGGAGTAAATGCAGTTGGGGAAGGGAGTTGTGGTAAATCAAAGTTAATTAATCCTAAGGGTGCATTGGTACATGAATGCTCTAGACTTTCAGAGGAAATATTGTTATGCGATATTGATTTAAATGATATTCATGTAATAAGAAAAAAAATTCCTTATTTAAATGATTTAGATCCTTCATTATATCCACATATAATGTAACATTAGTGTTTAACTACGGTGGACAAGCATATAGTAGGGGAAAACCCGTACAATTAGGTAGGTGTCTACTATTGAAACAACTAATATTAGATAGAGGTTTATTACTAACAGACATGGAAGTGGAGATAAAGGGGAAAGTATTAACGTTAAACCGCGTCTTAATTGATACAGGCTCAGCTACAACGATGATATCATCAGATTTAGCAGCATCCTTTGGTATTTTAGCTGAACCAAATGATCCAATTTACCGTATTTATGGAGTTGGTGGATTTGAGTTTGTGTTTTCTAAAATAGCGGACACATTAAAAGTGGGAGATCAAAGGGTACATCATATTCCTATCGAATTTGGAGACATGGACTATGGTTTCTCGTTAGATGGAATTCTTGGAATAAATGTATTAAAACAAATGAATGCCGTGATTAATATAAATAATTTATCAATCCAATATCCGCAAAATAGATAAGGAAAATATGAATTAGTAACATTAAAAGATATGCTACAATATGGTAATTAGTTTGAAAGGAGATAAACACTATGGACTACATTAGAATTACTAGCATTGAAGATCCATTATTTGCGAGTATGCATCAATTATTAGGTGAAGTATTCCCACCAGAAGAAGTATTAGAATTTGAATTATGGAAAGAACCGCTTGAAGATCCAGCAATTCGTGTATTTGTTGCTGTTCATGAAGGGGAAGTGGTTGGATCTACGGAATATCGTTATTACCCACAGTGGAATATCGCGATGACTGATTTTACTATAATTGGTCGCCCTGGTTTATCGATTGGTCGCTTCTTAGCAAAAAATCGCGAACAAGATTTACACCAACTTGCCAAAGAAAACGGAAAAGTGTTGTTTGGAATGTTCGCAGAAATTTACGACCCATATGTAAGAGAAGATTTTGACTTTGGCGGTGTAAAGCCGATGAATCCATTTGTTCGTCGTGAAGTATTATCTCATTTAGGCTATCAACGTCTTGATTTCCCATATGTTCATCCATCTTGGAAAAACGATGGTGAAGCTGTAAAAGGGCTTGATTTTTGCTTTATGCCAACAGATGATGAGGTAAAAGAAATTCCAGCGAGTTTAGTTGTAGATTTTCTAAAAGATTATTATGCAATTTTACCGAACAAGCCACAAGAATGGTTACAAATGATTGAAAACCTAGAAGCCAAGGATAAAGTAAAGTTACTTCCGCTATAGAAATATCAAAATGCTTTGAACTTTCAAAAGTCAGAGCATTTTTTTCTGGGCAAATTTTATACTATTAAAATAAAATTGTAGAATGATACGGTATTGAGCAAAAATTTGCAATATTCGTATGAATAGATGATGTTTTATTTCGGAATTTAAAGTAAAATAGTAGAGTAATATAAAATGATATCGGAATTTCACAATGACAGTGATACTTAGTTTTCTGAATCTTCATTTAATAATTGGAGGCTATACAAATGTTAGACATTACAACACAATTAACAACGAATCCAAAAGAAAAACCAGCTGTAGACGCACTTGGTTTTGGAAATTATTTTACAGACCATATGTTTATACTGGATTATACGGAAGGAATCGGTTGGCATGATGGGCGCATTATCCCTTATCAACCAATTTCTTTAGATCCATCTGCTATGATCTTCCATTATGGACAATCTGTATTTGAAGGGTTAAAAGCTTATGTAACAGTAGATAATGATATTTTACTTTTCCGACCAGAACGTAACTTTGCTCGTCTAAATCATTCAAATGATCGTTTATGTATTCCAAAAATTGATGAAGAGTATGCATTAGAAGCGTTAAAACAATTAGTTAACGTTGATCGTGAGTGGGTTCCAAATGCGCCGGGTACATCTCTTTATATCCGTCCGTTCATTATTGCAACAGAGGAACATTTAGGGGTTCATCCTGCAAAAAATTATAAATTTATTATTATTATGTCTCCATCTGGCTCTTACTATAAAGAGGGAATCAATCCGGTGAAAATCTTAGTTGAACAACAATTTGTTCGTGCAGTTAAAGGTGGTACGGGTGAAGCGAAAACTGGTGGTAACTATGCAAGTGCGCTAAAAGGCCAAGAAATCGCGGATCGTGAAGGCTATTCTCAAACATTATGGTTAGATGGTAAAGAAAACCGTTATGTTGAAGAAGTTGGTAGTATGAACATCTTCTTTAAAATTAATGGAACAGTAATCACACCTGAGCTAAACGGAAGTATCTTACCAGGAATTACACGTGACTCTATGATTCAAGTATTAAAATCAAAAAATATTCCAGTAGAAGAACGTCGTATTTCCATTGATGAAGTTGTGGAAGCACACCATAACGGAACTTTAGAAGAAGTATTCGGAACGGGAACGGCTGCAGTTATTTCACCAGTTGGCGAGTTAAAATATTTAGAAGAAAAATTCACAATTAACAAAGGTGAAATTGGTGAAGTTTCTCAAATGTTATATGATACATTAACAGGTATTCAAACAGGAAAAGTTGAAGATACGTTTGGTTGGACAATTCGTTTATAAAAGGGAATCGCAGCTACTGAAGTGGTAGTTGCGATTTTTTTGTAAAGTTAGATACATGTAAGGAACATCATTGAGGAAGATAAAGCATAATCTCGATGAAGACAAAAGTTCGCTGTAGTTCATACCCAAAATGAAAACAAAAAAATCATAATGTTTTCTTATCAAATCAATTAATAACACCCAAAATAAAAAGGCGAGCACAAGAATCTCACCTTTTTAAAAACTAAACATTTTTATTCGACTTTTGGGTTTTATCGTGGTTTGTTGCATTGTTTTTATTTTTAACTTTAGAGTCAAATTCTTCTGCGATTTCAGCTGTATTGTCCTCTGGGTTATCTTGATGACTTGTTGTGTTTGTGTGTAAATGTTTATATGTTTCAAATGGATTATGATTTCGTTCATTTAACGTCTTTCTATTATTTCTACTCAAGATCTTCACCTCCTGAAATTTAATTTGCGCATTGAGGAATTTTTTATGCTTTACAAAATCTTCACTACAATATTCCTAAAATACCATTTACAGAGTGAAATAACTTTGATACACTTAATTTCAGTAATGAAAACTATATATTGTGTTTGTTTTTAATTGGTACTACTACATGTAGTTTAATAGGGAAGTCGGTGAGATTCCGGCGCTGTCCCCGCAACTGTGAAGCTGACAAAGATTCAATCCACTGTGCTTATAAAGCATGGGAAGGGAATCAGAGGAAGAAGCTAAGCCAGGAGACCTGCCAAGTAAAAACACGATAAAACATTTCTTCGGGGATTGAGAAATGGAGACGTAACCATTTTCAATCAATCGTTTCCATATTTTTGCTATCTCTTTTCGAAGAGGTAGCTTTTTTATTGGCCCGAATACCAAATGTTGGGGACTGGACACGTAAAAAGAGAGGGATTAGAATGATGAAACTTTATACAAAAACAGTTTGTCCAAAATGCTTATGGATTAAATCAGAATTATTACAAGCGGGAATATCATTTGAAACAATCAATATTGATCATGACGAACAAGCAAAAGAAAAAATTATCGAAGCAGGGTTATTAACCGTTCCAGTTGTTGAAATGGATGGGTTATTCCTCACAGATATCAATGAGATCCTTGCAAAAATTGAGTTGAATATGAAGTGATTATTTATGCAAGTCGTACTGGTAATGTTCGATATATTGTTTCCAAATTAATCGGTGAGACAAAAGAAATTACAGAAGGATTACTACTTCATCAACCTTTTCTGTTAATTACGTATACCGATCGATTAGGAGAGGTACCCGATATTGTAACTCGTTTTTTAGAACAAAATGCCCAACATTGTAAAGGCGTTGTTGTAAGTGGAAATCGAAATTTCGGACATGTAAATTTTGGAGCGGCGGGAGAAAAAATCGAGTTACTTTACAACATTCCACTAGTTAGAAAATTAGATTTGCGAGGGTATCCACAAGACTATAAAGAAATTCAACAGTTTTATGAAAAGAGGGTTTTGAATGAAATCATACTTGAAACTAAATAATGAAGTACTAAATTCATATAGTCGAACAGGTTTACTAGAATTAGAAAAGGATCGTGAAGCAACTCGCCGTTACTTTTTAGAGTATGTGAATGTTCGATTACGATATTTTATTGATATTGAAGAAAAGATTCGTTACTTAGTAGATGAAGGCTACTATGAAAAGCAATTTCTTGAACTGTACGATATGTCATTTATAAAAAAACTTTATAAGAAAGCATATGCTTATCATTTCCGATTTCCTTCTTTTATGAGTGCAAGCAAGTTTTACGACGGTTATGCGATGAAAAGTAGAGATGGAAAAGAAATACTAGAAAAATATGAAGATCGAATCGTCATCATCTCTCTATACTTAGCACAAGGGAATAAAGAGCTTGCAGAAAGAGCCGTAGAAGCAATAATGGAAGCATATCAACCAGCTACACCAACAGCGCTAAATAGTGGTAAAAAAGCAAGGGGAGAGCTTGTTAGTTGTTTTAAACTGTCAATGGATGACACGATGAATAGCATTGCTGAAAATATTGGCTACTGTCTAGAACTTTCACGGCTTGGTGGCGGAGTTGGGGTTAATTTAACCGATTTACGACCACTTGGGGACCCGATTAAAGGGATATGGAATCGAGCGAGTGGTGTAATTCCTGTTGCAAAACTTCTGGAAAATTCCTTTAGTTATTCGAATCAGCTTGGCCAGCGAAATGGCTCGGGGGTTGCTTATTTAAATATTTTCCATGGTGATATTGAAAACTTTATTTCCTCTAAAAAACCAAATGCTGACGATAAAATTCGACTTGCCACTTTATCAACAGGAATCATTATACCTAATATATTTTTTGAGTTAATGAAGAAAGATAAAGATATGATTCTATTTAGCCCGTACGATATTCATAAAGAATATGGGAAGAGAATGTCTGAAATCTCGATATCTGAGATGTACTATGAATTGCTTGATAACCCGAACATTCGGAAACTAAAAAGATTAAATGCGCGGAAGCTTTATACGGAGGTGAAAAAAGCACAGTTTGAATCTGGTTATCCTTTTGAAATTTTCGATGATAATGTAAATGACGTTCATCCTTTAAAAGCAATGGGGCGGGTGAAAATGTCAAATTTGTGCACAGAAATTTTACAAGTTCAACAAACGAGTAATATTACAGACCAGGACGAACCGAATGACTATGGTCTTGATGTATCGTGCAATCTTGGCTCCCTTGATATTCATGCTGCTACGAAAGTGAAAGATTTTGAACAGTTAGTAGATACGTCAATGCGTTTATTAACCAATGTTTCGCTCATGACGAATATAAAAAACGTGCCACCAGTTGCAAAGGCAAATCAATGTATGCATTCAGTTGGGCTAGGAGTCATGAATTTACATGGCCATCTAGTTTCTGAAGGGATTTTATATGGTTCTCAAGAGTCGATAGAATTTATCGATTATTTTATGGAAGCGGTGAATTACTATTCTCTTAAAACATCTATGCAAATTGCGAAAGAGCGACAAGAAGTGTTTTATGGTTTTGAGAAAAGTGATTATGCAACGGGTGAATATTTTAATTCGTATATTCCTAAAGAAAATAAAAAGCCCTCAAATGTAGTAAGAAAGGCGTTAGGTCATGTACCGATTATTACGTCTCATATGTGGAATGAGTTGTCTAAAGAAGTGCGGAGATATGGTTTATTTCATAGTTATCGATTAGCGATTCCGCCGACCGGGTCAATAAGTTATATACGTTCATGTACAGCTTCTATTGCTCCTATTACAGAGCGCGTAGAAGTAAGGGATTATGCGGATAGTCGTACCATTTATCCTATGCCATTTATAAATAATGGCAATATGAAATTATATGTCGATGCGTACAATATCGATCCATATAAAATGATTGATTTATATGCAACTGCACAAAAACATATCGACCAGGGCATTTCGCTCACTTTATATGTAACCGACCAATGGACAACCGAACAACTGGCGAAAGTTTATATTTATGCATGGATCAAAGGGATTAAAACAATCTATTACGTTCGTCAGCGTTTACAAACAATTGAAGAATGTATTGCTTGTCAAATATAGATTCGAAAGTGTGTGAAAAATATGAAAGATAACAGAATAATTCAAGCAATTAATTGGAATCGACCAACAAGTGAACTTGCTCAAGTGTTTTGGGAGCAACAATGGAAACAAATTTGGTTTCCAGAAGAGATTGCCGTTAGTAAAGATGTAAAGCAATGGCAAGACTTTGAACACCAAGACACATATAAAAAGGTGTTAGCAGGGTTAACCTTGCTTGATACCGTTCAAACCAATGTAGGAATGAATGAAATCGCAAAATTTACGCAAGACCTTCAAGAAAAAGCAGTGTTAACGGCCTTTGGAGCTTTTGAAGCAATTCACGCAAAATCCTATTCTTATATTTTTACAACTCTATGCAAAAATGATGAGATTGACGAACTGTTTGAATGGGTTAAGAAAAATGAATTTTTGCAATACAAGGCAAGTCGAATAAGTAAAGTGTATTCATCCATTCAAGAGGATGATTCAGAATCTCTTTGGAAAGCGATGTTTGCTTCTGTCATGCTTGAATCGTTTCTATTTTATTCAGGATTTTTCTACCCGCTCTATTTAGGTGGTCAAGGGTTTTTGCGAAATAGTGCAGAAGTCATTTCGCTCATCTTAAGGGACGAATCCATCCATGGTGTGGCAGTAGGGTATTTTGCGCAAAATTTGTTTCAGCAGTTTTCTTCTAATAAGCAAGACGAGTTGAAAGTGTGGGGTTATGAACTACTATTAGACCTTTATCGAAATGAATTAAACTATACAAATGATGTCTATGCAGAAACAGGGCTTTGTCCAGAAGTAAAAGCCTATATACGATATAATGCGAACAAAGCGTTGATGAATTTAGGTTTAGATACAATGTTTCCAGAAGAAGAAGTGAACCAAATAGTCATGAATGGAATCCGTAATGAAGGCACAACTTATGATTTCTTCTCACAAAAGGGGTCAACTTATGCAAAAGCAAAGGTAACACCAATTACAGATGCTACGTTTCAGTTTAATTTTTAATCAAAGGAATACGGGGTTTTGATGAAACAATCAGGCCCCTTTGAAAATTTATTATTCTCATGTAAAATAGTGGTAGAAGGGTGTTGGAGGTGAGCTAATGTTAAATTTTATAGATGATTTAGTAGGTGCCATACAAGACTTCCTAAAACCGTTTATTTATTTTGTTGTAGGAGCAATGTTAGTAGGATTTCCTTTAATTGCAATTGCGAAACTTTTCGAATGGTGGTTTGCATAACAAAACGCCTTCTTAAAAGGCGCTTTTAAAATATTTATTCCTTTGTATTTTGTTTCACAAATTCATCAACTTGTGATTTTAAATCTTCCACCATTTCTTTTAGCGCTTGTTTTTCTGCATCTGATAGTTTATTTTTTGCTTTTTCTATATTAACACCATTTCTTTGTAAAACATTTGACACCAAAACATCCACGACTTTATAGGAAATTCCTTTTGGAGAATTTTCATTGCTCACATTTTTCACCCCTTTTAAACCTTCTTTTATCATTAACATATGCACGAATCTTTATATGGGATACGTTTTTAACAAAATGCACAAATTAGCATAAGTATTGAAATAAAATAAATTCCCACGCAACTGTGATCACATTTTTTGCGTGGGAAATTTTTTACTATCGGGGAGTATAAATAAATTTATTTATATTCAATTAGATTATCCGATATCTAGTTTAGCTACAAGCGCTACAAGGATTTGAAGCATTGCTTGGATGTTTACTGCAATGTCAGTATCTGTTGTTTTCACTTCAACTTCCTTACAGTTTTCAATAATCGTTTTTTGAACATTACGTTGTTTTGTTTTGATAAATTGTTTCAAGTCTTGAGCAACTTTTTTGCCTTCATCTGAATCGCCTATTGTAATGCTAATTACCGCTGCAATTGCTGCTTGAATGCCAAGTTGTAAAGATAATGCAGCTTGAGTATCAGTTGTATGAACTTCAACATACTCAGAGTCTTTTACAATGATCCATTCATGAGAATGTTGTTTTGTTGTCACTTTTTGAGTTGCCTCTTGTGAAACATCTTTATCATCGTTTAAGTCGTTTTTACCATCCCAATGATCTAAAGCTCTCCATTGGTTATTAGCCATTTTTTTCACCTCACTTTTTTTAATTAAGCAATGTCTAATTTCGCTACTAGAGAAATTAAGATTTGTAATAATGCTTGGATATTTACAGAGATATCTGTGTCTGTTGTTGTAATGTTTACGTCTTTAGAGTTTTTCACTAAGATTTTCTGTTTGTTCATTTGCTCACTATCAAAATGTTGGAAGAGTTCCTGTGCAATTTCATTTCCATGCTCTGAATCAGCAATTGTAATGCTAATTACTAGCGCAATAGCTAATTGTAATGCTACTTGAAGAGAAACTGATGCTTGAGTATCTGTGGAATGAACATGCACGTTAATTGAATCTTTAATCCAAATTAATTCATCAGATTCTTGGTCAACCAATGTAAGCATATCCGCATCTTGTAGGAGATCTGCGTCATGATGATGATCGTTACTCATGTTACTTTCCTCCTCTTGTGATGAATAGTAGTAATTACATTGTTTACAATTCTTTTTGGAACCTTCATTTTTACAGTGACAATGTTTGCATTTCCAATGTCCCATATATAAACCTCCTTTCATAATGATAGGTAAGTTGAAAATCCATCAACTTCTGACTATAGAATATGAACTTGTTAGAAGTTGATATAGTTATTTGACTATTTTTTCAATAAAACTTTAGTAAGTTAATAGTAATATGCCTATGTTCAATAAGGATTGGGAGATTGACCTAGTTTCGAAAATAAGAAAGCACTTTTTTAGATACTTAAAATGACAAAATTACTCCATACTAATTAATGTAGAAGGGAGTTTGTGAAATTGAAAATTGATGTAGGCAATGGAATCGATTTTATTGGAGATATTCATGCATGTTACGATGAGTTTATAGAGCTCTTAAATAAATTAAACTATCAACCAAATAAGTACGGTTTGTATATACACCCACATGGACGGAAAATTGTTTCACTAGGTGACGTTATGAGCCGTGGACCACAATCTATCAAATGTATGCAATTCTTTTTAAGCCATGTAAATGCTGGCCTTGCATATATGATTGACAGTAACCATGGCTGGAAAATTGCAAGATGGTTAATGGGCAGAAATGTACAACTACGACATGGAGATGAAAAGGTTGAAGAGGAATTTCGCGAGTACGAAAAATTAAACGGAGTAAAAGAAACGGCGAAATTAAAAGAGGATATAAAAGAGTTATTAATAAATTCACCTTCCCATTATATTTTTACAGTAAACGGAGAGAATCAGGTTGTTTGTGCACATGCCGGTATTCGTGACGACTTTATTGGAAAAGAAAATAATCGAATTAAAAATTTTTGTCGTTATGGGGATGTCTCACGGATGGATGAAAGGGGAAAGCCAATTAGAAAAGATTGGTATAAGTTTCATGAAGGGAATTTACTCATTATCTGGGGACACGATCCAAAACGTGAGCCATTGATTGAAAATAATACAATTAATATTGACCAAGGCGCAGTTTTTGGTGGAAAGTTGACATGTTTTCGTTACCCTGAAAATGAATTTGTCTTTGTAAAAGCATCAAAGAACTATTCGGGTAAAGTAGGCGAAGATAATCCTATTCATAGGTAGAAAAATGGGACAATCTTACTCGAAGGTTGTCCCTTCATTTTTATAATTCCTTTACATATGTTCCAGCAACACAATCGTGAGGCAAAATTGCACCATCTTGTTGTTCAAAATTCTTTCTTTTTAGAAGATAATCAAATGTACTTATGAAATCACGGTAGGCAACCCTCTTCAAAATTTGATCACATGTCGGTGTAGCGCCTTCTGTATTCTCTAACTTTAGCCCTACCGCTTTATAACCAATCGTTTGCCCTTTGTTTCGCAATTGTGCGTATTCAAGGCCCCAAAATACAACAGTGGGTGTTACAAGTGCATGAAAAGCTTCATTTTTAATTTTCTTTCGTAATAGCGATTCAACCCCAGCAGTTACAACTCCGGAAATCGCCAAATCAATTAAAATAGCTTTTGTTCTTTTTTTAGTTAATGTTTCCATGTATTCACCTCAATTGTTTTACGAGTAATCGACTATAATAGTTTCATTTTTAATATAATTGTAAAAAAATTGATTTAAATTTTAGTATTTTTTAGAAAAAATTGTAACCTTTTTCTTGTTAAAATAGTCTAATTACTAGAAAGCAATAAATAGGTGTTTTGGAATGTATAATACTTCCAAATCTATTCGATATATATAGTACTATAGATTACTGTGTTTTGAGGTGTTATTAAGAAATGGATCGAGAGTTGATTACTCAAATAGCGTCCGACAATTTAAAATTAATTCGTACTGAATACCAATTTACCCAAGAGAAGATGGCTGAAATTCTTGGTATTACAAAGAAAAATCTAATCCAAATTGAAAAGGGGAATCGTCTTGCTAACTGGACAACGACAATTGCAATTTGTGCATTATTCCAAGATAGTAAAACATTAAAAAAACAGCTAGGTGACGACCCGTTAGAACTAGTAGAACTAACGATTCATGATGTGGTTATTCGTCCTACTGAAAGAACGTTAGGTGGTATGATTTGGTGGAAAAACTTGAGTAAATATCATGGTTTTAAATTACAGCAAAATTTATTTAGTAAACATTATCGAATTTTAGATGACGAAAACTATCGGCTAATGAGTACCTTTGATCAAAAAGTTGCTAAGGAAAAATGGCAAGATATTATTAGGAAAATTTAATATACATAACCCTTATTCATATTTGGAGTGATATTTATGCTAAGTAATATGCCGAAAGAGCAAATTCAGTTAATCGTTTCTGAAATTCAGTCTTTCTATTTAAAGGAGCGGCAAGAAAATATTTCAGAAGTAGAAGCTCAAAAAGTGCTAGAATTTATGAAAGATACAATTGCCCCCTTTTTATATAATGCAATCTTGTATGATGTGTTTCGAATCATTGAAAATCAATGCGACCATTTTGAAAAAGAGATACTAAAATTGGAACAGCCTAAATCAAAGCAAAAAGTAAAATTTAATTAATGATTAAGTGCGCTCTTATTTAGGGCGCACTTTTTTCGTCCTTTAAAAGGAAAGAAGTGAAAAAACCTAGTAGTAGAATGGTACTAAATGTTGAAAATGCCAAAAATGAATAGCTTATTTGCATTAGTTTTGTAGCTAATATAGGGCCAACACTAGCGCCTACAAATAAAATAAATGCGTTAAACAGTAAAGCTGTCCCTTTTTGTTCGCCAGCTCGTTGACTAATGAGTGTAATATTAATAGGTACAATAAGTGCGATACTTGCGACAAAAAATAGGCTGAAAACAGTTGTAAAAAGGGCATTATTTGTAAAAGCCATTAAGAATAATGTGATAGAAGCAATAGCTAAACTAAATCGAAATGTTTTGATCTCGCCAAAAATATCCGAAATCTTTCCGGCTAAAACACAAGTAACGGTTCCTATTAAACCAACAGCACGTGCTAAGAATACTTGATGCTCTGAAAAGTGGAAGGGGGGTGCAATGAGATAGGCTTCGAATATCGTATACATACCTATTAAGGCAAATAATAAAATAAATGAAAATGAGAATGAGATTGATAGTTGTTTATTGAATAATAAATTCCTTATGTTAAGAAAATTCGAAAAAATAGAATTTTTATGTTTAATAGGAGGTTCTTTGGGTAAAAGGTAAATAGTTAGAATACAAGTAATAAAATATAGTATTCCTAGAATAATAAAGATCCATCGTAATCCCAAATAAATATTAATAACTGATGCAAATAACTGGGCAACGACACTGGCAATGAGAAATCCAGAAGTGATAAAACCAAATGCTCTTTTTCGCTTTTGGGGAGGATAAACGTCTGCAATATAGACGAGGGAAATAGGTACAAAAGCTGCTGCACCAATCGCTTGGAGGATTCGAACGATAAGTAGATACAAATATGAATCTATAAAAGCACAAATAAATGTAGCAATAGTAAGTAGAGAAATACCAAATATTAAGAAAATTTTTCTACCAAATCGATCCGATAGCGGACCATAGATTAAACAACATAATGCATAGCACAAAGAAAATATACTGCCAATCCAAATCGCTTTCGTTTCACGAATATTAAAAGTAGACATCCAGGTTTCTGTTAATGGAATTGTAAAATACATACTTATTAAAATAATTAATCCTGCCCAAGATAGGAAGATTGTCATAATTGTAATGGGGATTTTTTCATACTTAAAAATCTCCAAATAAAACGCTCCTTTAGTCGTAATCGTTGTAACTATTAGTTTATTAAATTGTTGATTAGAAAGTGACAAAAAAATGGCTAAGCAAATGTAACTTTGCTTAGCACGATTAAACTTAAATATATATGTAAACAATATTCAGCTTAATTTTATTATGCAACTTGATGGGAATATAAATTGAGCAGTGTGTCGAGTTCTTGACTACAAGATACTGTTTCTGGATGAGTAAAACCGAAAGTATGTGCTTTTTTATACATATCTTTTCTCTTCATTTCGATTAGTAGTCTTAATACTTGTTTGTAAAATTTACTTTTCATAGTTAAAATTCTCCCCTAAGATTTTGTATAATAGTAAATTTTTTGTTATGACTTAAGTTATTGTACTGCATTAGAATTAAAAAAAATGTCGGTTTGTGAATAAATCAACTAAGTTCATAAATTTGTCACAAATTGCATATTTTAATGACCAAAATAAATATCACTCGAATTTTGACCTTTATAAAGTATGAAAAAACACGGTATTTATCTATTATTTATAAGTTCTTGAAATAATCAAGTCTTGTTTTTTTAATGACCAAAGCGAAATTCAATCTGTCACAAAATGCATTTCAACTTTCGACAGCTTATCGAAAAATGACGAATTCTACAAATCGAAGGAAAAATTAAAATCGATAGAGAAGGAAAGATTTTTATTACTTATTCTTTGAAAAGTTATAGCTATATAGTTCTAAAAGAGGGTGAAAAAAGTGTCCCTATTTCGTGACGCCTAAAATTACTTAGATTATTAAACTCTTATGATGTATCGATTATGTTTTATAGCAATAATTGAATGTTACTGGTTATAGTTTGGAAGTTTGGTATTAAAAAATGGTATGATAATATGAACATAATATAGAAAGAAGGATTTTATGAATCATACGATGAAAAGAATTGCATTGTATGTAGTTGGTTTATTTTTTTTAGCAATTGGAATTGCTTTTTCTATACAAGCTGCACTAGGCGTTTCCCCAGTTTCTTCATTAGCATATGCTTTTGCCCTCGTAACAGGGATGTCAGTTGGTCTCATGACGGTAGTGGCAAATATGATTTTTATCATTATGCAAGTTATCTTTACAAAAAAAATTAATTTAAGAGAATTCGGTTTGCAATTGCTTGTTGCATTTTTGTTTGGCTTTTATATGGATTTTGCGCTATTTTTAGTACGTCTTTTACCAACACCTGAAACCATATTTATGCGAAGTATTTTTTTGATTATTAGTTTATTCATTGTGGGAATTGGATTACTAGGCTATTTTAATGCGAAACTCCCATTAATGCCGTATGATGCATTAACATATGCAATTAGTGACAAATTTCAAATGCCTTTTCCGAAAGCAAAAATTACGAGTGATTTAATAAATGTTTGTTTATCACTCGTTATTTGTTTAATTTTTATTCACTCATTCGGCTCTGTTGGGATTGGTACATTGATTGCTGCGTACTTTATTGGCAAAATTTTAGGAGTCTTAATGAAAAGATACAAAGATTTACTGCAAGATTGGATTAATCGAAATGGGCATGAAGAGAGTACTACGGAAGTGTAAGTCTTAAACAACAATTTTTTTTGGAGGGTTGCTGTGTGAAATCTTGGACAAAGGAAATTGAAATTAACGCACCGATTGAAAAGGTTTGGAAGTTATTTAATGGATCATTTGAGGATATGCAAAAAATGATGCCTCAAGTAATAAGTCACGAACCCATACATGTAACCGAAGAAAAGATTGGAACGATTTATCGTCAACAATATCGCGAAGGAAAACGTATTCAAGAGTATGATGTAGAAACGTTAGATTTTTTCGATACGCCGAATGAAAAAAGGTTAAAGGTTGGATTTAATATTGCACAAATGTTTGACATTACTGCACTTTACGAATTAAAGAAAACGGACAATAATACTACTCACTTTGTGTACACAACGACAAACGAGCCTTTAAAACCAATCTTAAAACTATTGCTAAAATTTTCCTCAAATAAAGTAGTCGTAGAGTTTGTTGAAAGAGTAAAAAAAGTGGCTGAAACTGAGTAACCATGAACAACCAAATATAATTGTGCGGCTTACATCAAGTTAGCCGCATTCTGTTTTATTACCGAACTTCCAATGTATTTTGACTGTTTGTTTCAAATAATGTATTCATCTCTTCCATTTCTATAGACAGTTCATCTACCATGCTAATAAACTTTAATCGAAATTGTTCAAAGGATTGCTGGTCATCTTCTGTTGGCGCATTATATAGCAATTGAAGCGTCTCCTTTAATGATACAATCTGGTTCAAAATATTCTTTTTTAATTCTATAGATTGATCCGTTTTAACTTCATTTAATAACACATTATCTTCTACTTGTTGAAGTGTTTCTTGTAAATTAATATTTTCCTCACTCCCATCTTCAATAAAATACCACTCTGAAAAGGTGAAGGCATACAATTCATCAACAGCTTGATTAAAATGATCAAAACAATCTTTCGAAACGGGGAAAAATTCATCATTTAAAAATTGTTGGAAATTTATAAACTCCTGTTCTTCTTTATTGTTTATCGAAAAATCTCCAAAAAAGTAAATTGCCAAGATCCCCACAATTACAGCTCCAAAAATAATAAAATTCTTCATAATGAAATACTCCTTACGAATTGTTAAAAAAAGCATGCGTACCTTTCCATATTTAATACAATGAATTCGCGCATGTACCTATTAAAAAATTTTAGAATTATATGTTTTACGATTTTGGACAATCTAATAGGTACAAAAAGCGAGGTGACATCATTGATTATTGAAAGGTCGTCAAATTGGCGAGAGGATTTTATAGAACGAGTTGACAATGATGGTCCGTGGGATAGTTGGACTCTATATAAAATGAGCTATGAAGTAGAAAAAATGAATTTGATACCTGAATTTTCAGGGTTACAAGCACCAAAGTTTTTAACAAATCTTCAATTGTTACCACATCAAGTAGAAGCTGCCCAAACTGTTATTGAAAAAATGAATGGGAAAGCGATATTAGCTGATGAAGTTGGTCTCGGGAAAACAATTGAAGCTGGTTTAATTATGAAAGAATATATGATTCGAGGACTTGTAAAAAAGGCACTAATTCTAGTTCCTGCTTCCCTTCAAAATCAATGGGTGACAGAACTGAATGTACGCTTTTTCATCCCTGCAATTAGTTATCGAAAAAATACTCCAATCGAACAATACGATGTCGTTGTCATGAGTATGGATACTGCGAAGAAAAGTCCTCACCGTGAAAAAATTTATGAACAAGATTATGACATGATTATCATTGATGAGGCACACAAACTGAAAAATCATAAAACTCAAATCTATGAATTTGTTCAAAGCTTGAAGAAAAAGTTTTGTTTACTGTTAACAGCTACACCTATTCAAAATGATGTGTTTGAAATCTTCTATCTTGTTTCGTTATTGAAACCTGGCCATTTAGGTAACTATGAGACGTTCCAAGAATCCTTTGCACAAACAAAACGTAGCATTGAAGGAGAAAAGTATTTAAAAGAACTTGTTAATCAAGTAATGGTCAGAAATCGCCGATCAGATACTGGAATTGAATGGACGAATCGACAAGTTCAAACAATTCCTATTCAATATACAAAAGAAGAACGGGAAGTATACGACATGCTTTGTGAGTTGAAATCTGTTTCTTCCGTATTTTCTAGCTCATTTACAATGGTTACGCTGTTAAAAGAAATGTGCAGTAGTAAAGAGGCAACCTTTTTAACTCTCAATAAAATGCTACAAAAATGCATTACAAAAGAAGAGATAGATTATATTGAGCAAATTATCGAGAAATTAATGAAACTAGAAATTAATGCGAAAGCTGAAAAAGTACTAGAAATTATTGAAAAAGCAAATGATAAAGTGATTATTTTTACCGAATACCGGGCAACACAAAGCTACTTGCAATGGTATTTGTATACAAAAGGAATATCGAGTGTGCTGTTTAACGGAAAGTATAGCAAGAGTAAACGAGATTGGGTAAAACAATTATTTAGAGAACGTGATCAAGTATTAATCGCAACGGAATCCGGTGGGGAAGGGATTAACCTTCAATTTTGCCACCATGTCATTAACTATGATTTACCATGGAATCCAATGAAGCTCGAACAACGGATTGGACGTGTCCATCGTCTAGGGCAAGAAGAAGACGTGCATATTTACAATTTGGCAATAGAAAACACGATAGAGCAAAAAATCCTCGACTTATTAAATGACAAAATCGACGTATTCGAAAAAGTAGTTGGCGATTTAGATGATATTTTAGAGAAAAAAGCATAATTGTATTTAAAAATATAGAAAGGAGGCCATCATTATGTATGCATCACAAGTTCACGATTATTTACGAACGTTTTTTACAGAAACAAATTGTGAAATTGTTTCAGATGAAGGATTTCAGTTAACTGTGCAATTAACGATCGATATGGACAAAAAAATAATGAATCGTCCATTTTATTGGCAATACATCGAAGCGACAGATAGTGAACCTAATCCTACACGTCTAATGTTAATTACAGACCGAACCCGGATACAAAATCAGTTTGTAGGAGAAGTCATCCATTTTGGTTCAGGTCGACTAAACCAAATTTTCAAAGCGACAAAAGAGCTCGGGTCCTTTGTTCAAATGTATGAAGATGTTGCAGGTACAGATAACCAAACAACATTAACACCATATTTTTGTGTTAACTATAAAGTTTCGTACTACTGTGATCAAACAAAGGAAAAAATTCATTCATTAGGTATTAACTTAATCAATGGCGATATTGAAGATAACTTCCACGAATCTATTTGCAATTTAAATTTACAGAGCAATATACCAGAAAAAGCTTTTTGTTTACAATATATTATTAAACCAAGTAGGGCTTTGGAACGTTTAGATATGATGATACAAAACATCATCACGCAAGATGATCACTCCTGGGCTGAGGAAGCAAAAAACAGGTGGGAAAAGGAATTAGAAGTATTAAATTATTTTTATAAAGATACAGAAGAAAAACCAGAAGTATACGAAATCGAGAAAAAGGGGTTAGAAGAAAGATTTAATCCAAGAATTAAAGTTGAAATTATTAATGGTGGTATTTTTTATTTAAAATAGCTATACGCGTGTTAGGAGTCTCTTTTACGGAGATTCCTCTTTTTTGATTATGAAAAAAATACTCCTTAATAATTTTATTTTTAAAAATTGAATAGAAAGGAGAGGTAATTGGCTAATTTGATAGTAAAGAAGCACTTAAAGGAGAAAGGATTATGAGAAAAAATTACATCTTTGCTTATTTAACGTTTGCAGTTGTTCTAGCACTTGTAGCTTATTTTACAATGGACACAACAGAACAAGCACCAGTTGAAAGTGAGGAACAACTAACAGTAAATTGGTCTTATGAAGGTGAAAATGGTCCAGCGCAATGGGTGAATGTAAATGCTGATTATGAAGCATGTGGAAAAGGAGAATTACAATCACCAATTAATATTGAAATTTCGAATACAGCAAAAGAAGAACTTGATGAACAGATAAAATTAAATTACGAAGAAGCACTTTTTGAAATTGAAAACAATGGACATACGATTGAGGCTAATTCCACAACTCAAGATAATTCCTTAATGATTGACGATGAAGAATATAAATTAACGGGGATTCATTTCCATTCCCCGAGTGAACATCAAATCAATGGGCAGTATTTCGACATGGAGGCGCATTTATTCCACGAATCAAAGGATGGAGAACTTGCTATTATCGGATTATTTATTGAAAGTGGAAAAGAAAATAAACAATTAGCTGAAATGTGGGCAAATATGCCAAAAGATGGAACAGAAGCAGTGAAAGTATTAAAGAATCCAATTAATTTAGAACAGCTTCTACCAGAAGAGAAAAACGTTTATCAGTATGTTGGTTCTCTAACGGCACCACCTTGTACAGAAGGGGTAAATTGGTTTGTATTAGAGCAACCAATTGAAATGTCAAACGAGCAAATTAATCAATTTAGCTCAATCTTCTTACAAAACAATCGTCCAATTCAACAATTAAATAATCGTGATGTATTTAAAATTGAATTAGATTAAGAAAAATGCGATTAGGTTAAAACAACCTAATCGCATTAGTTTTGATTACGAAAACCTTTCATTATTAAATATTTCAACATCAATAAGTTGGGCACCTACTTTATGAAGTTGAGATTCAATTTCTTTTACAGTTTTTGAATCGGCGCCTTTTGCTAACGTAATAATAACACGACGTAAATACCATTTATCATCATCAATGGCGAACACACCATGAACACCTGACTTTTTCTTAATCATCGTAAGAATTTTAACTAAAATTCCTTCCGTATCAGGTAAGGCAATGGTTAATGCACAACTACCATTTTTATATCCCCATGCTTCTTCAAGCAGTTCGAACACTTTTGAATGAGTTAATATCCCCACAAAGTTCTTTTCTTCATCAACGACAGCAAGATAGGGAAGTCTTTTAATGGAGAAAAATATTTCAAAATAAGAACTTTCTTCATCAATGGTCCCATCTTGATCAACCGCTAACTGAGAAATGGCAATCTCTTCATTTCCGTGCTCAAGAAGATGCTCTAGGATATCTACTTTATATGCATTTCCTAAAAATTTCTTTCCTTCTTTATCTAGAACAGGAATACATCTATATCCAGATTCATTTAACAATTTTAACACTTGCGTACAGGAATCAGTTTCTTTACACCAAATGACTTCATTTTTCTTTACATATCTTTGTTTTACAATCACTTATTTTTCGTCCTTTCCAAGAAATTCAGATGCATTCGAATTTTTATGCATAGAATTTCAATCTATTTTTAGAATATGAACACACTTAATTAGATATTCATAATAAAATGTATAAATTCAAACAAAATGCAAAAAATATGACCACACAATCCGGTTAGTTGTGTGTATCGTACTAAAAATCAATAGGAGGTTATAACATGGGAATCATTTATAGGCTTGCATTAGTATTAGCCATTATCGGTGCAATTAATTGGGGACTTATCGGCCTGTTCCAATTCGATCTAGTAGCTACGTTATTTGGTGGGCAAGAAACGTTTCTTTCAAGAACAGTGTATAGTCTTGTTGGCTTAAGTGGTCTTTTATGTATACCACTGTTATTTAGAGCTTTTGAAGAGGAAGATGCACAAACTGTCAACAATCGTGAAACGAATTCTTATACAAATATGAATTACCAAACAGAATTTGGTGAAGAGAACGATTTTACAGAAGAACAAAGAAAGCGTGCACTTGAGTTATACAGCAATGATGACGATCGAAATAACAACAATACAACTAATTCATAAAATTAATCGACGGTGACGATGTTTTCACCGTCGACTTTTTGTTGTTGATATTCGAATGAACCAATTATATCAAAAATTGGAAAATACAACATATGTTATGCTCGAGAAATATATGCAAACGTTAGCCCTAACGAGAAAGAGGGTGTCTCAAAAATGATTTTTCAGACACCCCTTATGGTTATTTTGTTAGTTTGTCATATTTTTTAGGGAAAGGAACACCAATTTTTTCAAATTCAGCTTTTGCTTCATTTACGCGCTCTTTTACCTTTTCTTTTGTTTCTTCATCTAATTTTGTAAAAGTTTCATACAATCGATCTTTTGGCATTTCAACCCCAAACTCAGCTAATTTCTCTTTAGCTTGTTCCTCGGAGATCTTTCCTTCTTTCATTTGTTTAAATATTTCCTTAGCTTGTTTTTTCTTATCTGCATCTAAATTCTCAAAAACTTTACAACCGTTTTTGTCATTTTTAGGATCAACACCGAGTTCAGCTAGTTTTTTGTCTGCTTCTTCTTTTGTTAATTTACCTTCTTCAAGTTGTTGAATGATCGTCTTAACTTGTTCCTTTGTTTTGTCATCGAGATTTGCCATAAACTCATGTTTATGATGAGGTGGTTTTAATCCCCATTTTTCTAGATCAGCTTTTAGTCCACCTAAAATTTCGTTCACTTTTTGCTTTTTTTCGTCGTCGAGGTTGTCATATGTTTCATGGAAGCTTTCCTGAGCCAAAATTAGAGGCGCTTGTGTACCGACAATACCAAAAGCTAAAATTAGTGTCATTAAGTACATCCATAGTTTATTTTTTTCCTTCATAATTCAATACTCCTTTCATCTTCTATTCGAATATATATTTCCCGTTTTTTAAAATTCCATTAGTCTATTTGAATTGAATTCTTGCATAAAGTGATTCTATATCCGTTTTCGAAAAAGGTTAAATTTCCACCAATTAGGTAAAAATGGAAATGTGTATCCAAAAATTTAAAAAGAGTGGTGGCTAAATGAGTTTTCTTGTTGTAGTAGTCATTTTGATGGCTATACTTACATTTACATTGAACATTATTGGAAGAAAAATTTCTTATAGTTATATCCTATATACACCTGCAATTGTATTAAGTGTTGGAGTTTGTCTTTATTTAGGTAAACTTTTTACTGCTTCAACAATGATTGATTTATTGATATTAAGTATTCTTTTGATTGTATGGATTTTTGCCATAATAGAAACAATTATAATCGATGTGTTTGAACAGGGTCGCGAAATGAAAGAAGACGTTCAATACTTAGGGAAAAAATTAGTAAACTATTTTAAATTGGATGTTGAACCAAAACATCCTAAATATGAACCCCATATTTCAATAGAAGAAGAGCCTATAGAAATGGCAGAAAATAGAATGGAAAAGGTGACACAAAAGTGAAGAAAGCAGTATTTTTAGATCGAGATGGAGTAATTAACGAAGTACTAACGGCTCGCGTAAAATTTGTTAATAAAAAAAGTGACTTATATTTTTTGCCGGGGGTAGCAGAAGCAATTAAAAAGCTAAATGCTGTTTTTGATTATATTTTCGTCGTGACCAATCAAGGAGGAGTAGGGCTTGGGTTTATGAAGGAAACTCAGCTTGTGAAAATTCATGAACATATGGTAAGTGAATTGAAAAAAGAAGGGGCTATCATACATGATGTGGCTTATTGTGCCCATAAGCCAAAAGCTGGATGTCAATGTCGAAAGCCTGGAAGTAAGATGATTGAAGATCTTGCAAAAAAATATGATGTCGATCTTTCAAAATCCTATATGGTGGGAGATACGGATACGGATATAATGGCAGGGAAAAAAGCAGGGACAAAGTGTGTCTATTTAGGGGATTCGGACAGGTTAGCTGATGCAGTTTTTCCTAATTTACAACTTGCTGCTGATTGGATTATTGAAGATACAAAAAACACCATTGAATAAATTTCAATGGTGTTCATTTAATTTTATCTTTTTTTCTTTTTATCTAAAGCAGTTAATACAGGGGCTTGTTTTTTCACCTTTTCCAGCTCGACTGCGACATGATATTTTTTTTCGTCAACTTCTGTAATGGATAAAACAATCCCTTTTCTTCCTTTAATTTTAATAGCTGCTCCTTCTATTGGCACTTGATTGAGTAGCTGACTTAAAACAAGATTGTTTTTTTCAAAAAAGTGAACAGCATACATAAACGATCTCTCCCCCTCAAGCATTTACTTCATTTTATGTTGAGAGGGAGGATATAGAATAAATGGTGGCTTTTAAGATTTTTCTATTTCTTTATAATATTTATTTAACGTCATCAATGCACTACCCATTCTTTCATCTTGTGGCATCACAACACGATTCACACCAAATTCTTTTAACACTTTCCCAGTTACTTTTCCAACAGATAATGCAACAACGTTATTTTCAAAAGCTTCTAGCAATGCTTCTTTTTGTTGTTGTGCAATTGCATATTGGAAAAGATATTTTACTTGTGGTGTACTCGTAAAGCTCACTGCATCTACATCATTTGAAAGTACTTCATTTACTAATTGCTGTAAAACTTCTGTTTGTGGTGGTATATGTTCATAAGGTAATATTTCTTGCACCGTATTTTTGCGTTCAATTAACCAATCGATTAGTTCAGAATGTGGATCGCCATAAAGTTGTACAGCAATAGGGAGGTTCGTTAGCTGTTGTGCTTCTAGTTGACGAATTAATCCAACAATACTTCCGTCATCATCCCGAACAATGGGGTTTAAACCTCTTTTTTTCAACGCATTGGCCGTTTTATATCCACGAATGGCGATTTTTAATTTTTGTAATGCTGATAGTAAAGCGTCCTCCTTGTTTACGTCTTTTGCAATTTCAAATAGTTTCTCAAAACCAATGCCTGTTGTAAAAATAGCCCACTGAAACGTGCCATGAATGATTTTATCAATTTCTGGTTCGATTACATTGGCATCAAAAAAGATCGTTCCTTGAGCAGGGCGGTGTAAACTAGTGCCTCCAAGTTGTTCGATAATAGCTGATTGTTCTTCAATCTTTCGAGTGCCAAGTAATGCGATTTTTTTATTTTCTAATCCAGCCATGAAAAGTCCTCCTAAAAAATCTAATATGAATATAGTAACAAATAATAGATTACTAGAGGAGGATATTAACAAAAAATAAAGTAATTTAATTGGAATTGAAAGAATTATCTGTTTTTAAATGGCTAAGTCTACTTCCTTTGTAACCCATAACTCTTGGAGGATAATTCGAATTGTGTGCATATGAGAGTTTGCATTATCTAATATATCCATATAATCATCCATATTTTTTTCTTTGTTCCTCAAAATTTTTAGGTGTTTCGAGACACTTAATTTGTCGCGACTAAAATTCGCCAAATCCGTAACTTGAGGTGATTTTAGACATTGTATTAAATAATTTAATTTAAATAGTTCTAACTCTTTCCTATATTCTTCTTCCTTAATTGTAATGTTTAATAAATTTAGCTGTTTCATTCGGTTCTGGGCTTGTCCTATTAATTGATTGATATATTCAAGGGAAAGCGATTGATTTTCTGATAACTTATATACGACAGGAGCAGCAGGATAGTCAATTTCTTCAAAAGCAATTTTTAAGAATGTTTCATAGGCATTTTTATAATCCATATTATCACCTCTTGAAATATAATTAATAGATTATATGCAAGAAATTTATGATAATTCGATATTACACTTTTTATTGTTCTATCTTAAATAATTGTTTTTGTAGTGCTTTTCTAATAGTAATATCGTCTTGTTTTTCAGAATTAATTATTAAAATTATTCCATCATTTTACTCGTAATTGAAATGCATTACTTATCATATGATACGGGTATATATAATTTTTTTGTTAATTTTTTGGGAAACGATAGGTCTTTTTATTAACAATAAAGATATATAAAAGATATAAAGAAAAAATTGTTGAATATGTATAAAATCGGGGTGAGATAAAATATGGTAAAAATCGGATATGATGCAGGACATGGCATGAATACCCCAGGCAAACGGACACCAGATGGCGAGAGGGAATGGTCCTTTAATCATCAAGTAGTTCGTGCATTTGAAGATGAACTGTCTCAATATCGGGGAGTTGAGCTTCGACGATTTGATGATCCAACAGGTAAGAGGGATGTACCACTTTTAGAGCGAACAAACGGTGCAAATCAATGGGGAGCTGATTATTATCTTTCTTTTCATCATAATGCGCTCGGAAGTAAGTGGGGTAGTCATACAGGCGTAGAGACGTTTATTTACTCTAGTCCTAAGCCTGGTAGTTTGGCATTAGCAAATGCGGTCCATCCCGCCGTAGTCCTCGCATACGGTTTGCGCAATAGGGGGATAAAAAGAGCAAACTTACACATTGTTCGAGAAACGACAATGCCAGCCGTCCTTATTGAAGGTGGGTTTATGGATAGTACGATTGACATTAAGAAGTTAAGAGATAAACAAGTGTTAGAAAGTGCCGGTAGAGGAATTGCACAAGCACTTGCAAAGTATATTGGTCTAACTAAAACGACTAATGAAGGGGAGTTAACAATGGCACAATATGAAGAGTTAAAAAAGCTCATTGAAGAACAAGCTAGGCGAATTGCTACATTAGAAACAATGGTCGGTTTATACGAACGGGAGGCTTTAGAAACTCACGCAGAAGCTTGGGAATGGGCAACAAAGGAAAGATTAATGAATGGAAAATATCCAAACCGCGCTTTAACGAGGGAACAATTTGCTTCAATTGAATATAACAAAGCAAAAAAACAGTAAGAAATAGGACCTAGACAATAGTAATTGTTTAGGTCTTATATTTTTTAAAAATAAAATTTGTATAGGTGGTGACGTTTTTAGTATTAGATAGTAGATTCATTTTTACTATGTTAAAATAAACATATATTGGTTGAAAAGTAGGTGATAGCATCTATGAAAATAAACTCACTTGGAAAATTGGGGAGTAAACTCTTAAACTCTATTATTTTTTCAGCATTTCTAATTATCATTGTGGTTATAGGACTTACTTTTTCTATTCGTTTGGCTTTGGATGCGAATATTAAAGGGCAACGTATTTTGGATAATATCGAAGTTTCTTCTAATCAAGTATTTCGTGCCATCATTGACCAAGAAACAGGTCAAAGGGGTTATAGTTTAACGAAAGATGAGGAATTTCTAGAACCTTATTATTTGGGCCAAGAGCAATTTTCCGAAAGTTCCGTTGAATTGTTAAAACATACTGAAAATTTTAAATCGTTACATATTGAAGCTTTAGATATTGTACAAATTGGGGAGTATTGGCAATCAACTTATGCCGAGCCATTAGTAGATCAAGCTCGGAATGGTGAAGTTCCTAATATCAAATCATTAGATGATGCAAAACACGTCACAGATGATTTTAGATCGATATCTTTTGAATTTAGTAAAAGTATCGAAAAAGAGCGAACTGTAGTAAGAAATACAATGCAAACTAGAATAAATTCGACACTTATTACGTTAGTAGTAGCAATTATTATCATTATTTTAATAAATTTATGGATTAATTTTAAAATTTTAAAGTCATTAATAAAACCAATTATTAGATTAAGCAATTGTGTTAAGTCGTATACGGAACATAATTTTTCTAGGAAAGTTCCAAAGTACAATAAACAAGACGAACTGTTTGAGTTGATTCAAAATGTTGATATTATGCGAACGGAGCTATCATCAAGTATTCAATCATTAGAGGCGAAAGTAAATATTGATGGTTTAACTGGATTGTACAATAGGGGATATTTTAATGAATTAATGGTGCAAGTTTGGGAAGATGCTAGAAAAAAAGCCGAACCTTTATCAATGATTATTTTAGATATCGATTATTATAAAAATTATAATGATACATATGGCCATTTAAAAGGCGATGAATGTTTAAAGATCATTTCCCACAAATTAAAGGACTTTAATCATGAGCCATTTAGTTATGTGGCAAGATTTGGTGGAGAAGAATTTGTCGTATTATTAAGAAAACAGGGAGATTTTGAGCCTGAAAAAGTGGCAGAAGATATACGGAAAGCCATTTTAAATTTGCAAATCCCTCACCGCAGTTCAGCGACTTGCGAATATGTAACAGTTAGTGTTGGTGTAGCGACGATTGTTCCAACAGAAGATACAAAGCCTACTGATATTTATACAATGGCGGATCAAGCGTTATACGAGTCAAAAAACAATGGGCGAAATCAAGTAACTTCCTATGAAAATATGAAAAAATATCAAACAACTTAAAAGTTTGTTTTGCTGCCTTATGTTTAGGCAGTTTTTTTGATATTGACATTATTTGCAAAATGGCTCACATAAATAAAAATATTACTTTATAATTTATGTTAGAAGTGTACCAGTAGAGATAAAGGAGCATAAATCGTGAAAGCAATTAATTTATTATCCCTGTTGAGTGCAAGAGGAGATTTGAGTTTAACGAACTTTTCGAAATATGTCGAACAATTTGGGATGAATCCGAAAATTCGTATTAGTGAAGTAGATGATTTGAAATCGTTAGTTGAAGAAATGAAAAAACATACAGAACAGTTTACTATTTTTCATAATTTTTATGTTGGATTTATGATTAATCGGATTGGAAAAGAATTTGATTTACTACGTATCGGCGAAAAAAGTGTTGTAAATATTGAATTAAAACGTGAAAGCAATGAAGAGAAGGTGCTTCGACAACTTGTTCAAAATCAGTATTATTTAAAATTTCTTGATAAAGAAGTTTATAACTTTACATACATTTCTTCAACTAAAAAACTATATTTTTTAACAAACTCTAATCAACTACAAGAAGTTGAAATGCCACAACTCATTGAAAGATTACAAGAACAGACGTTGATTCAAATTGGTGATTTAGATGATGTGTTTGATCCGACAAATTATTTAGTGTCGCCTTTTAATTCACCAGAAAGCTTTATAGAAGATAAATACTTCCTTAGTGCGCAGCAAAGTACATATAAACGGGAAATTTTAAATTTAGTTCCAACAGATAAAACGAGTTTCATTGTAATTGAAGGGGGTCCAGGTACAGGTAAAACGCTCTTAACCTATGATATTGCAAAAGAATATTTAAACAAATCCAAGAAAGTTCTCATATTCAACTGTGGCCGGTTAAACAAAGGGCATGAAAAGTTAATAAAGGATTTTCAGTGGCCAATTGAGCCGATAAGTAATTTTAATAAAGCGAAACAATTAACCTATGATTTTTCTCAATATGATTTAATTATTTTTGATGAAGCCCAACGTTTGTATAAAAATAAGTTTTTCAAATTAATAGAGTTAATATCAAATTTAAAGATAAAATGTATCTTTTCATTAGATCCTGATCAGGTACTAACAACATTTGAGATTAACAATAATATTCCAAAGTTAATTCATGACCAGTTAAATCCAGTAACTTACGAACTAACGACAATCATTCGACATAATATCGAGATTTCTTCATTTATTAATAATTTATTTGACTTAGCGCGAACTTCTGACATTAAAAAGTTTAGTAATATTTCAATTCAATATTTTTCCTCTAAAAAGATAGCAAGGAGCTATTTACAGTACATGAGGGAGGAAGGGTGGAAAATTATTGACTACACTCGTTCAAGGTATATTGATCAACCAGATAACGATCATTCCGTAAAGGGTTACCGAAGAGATACGACAGGACAAGAATACGATCATGTTGTCGCAGTGATTGATAAGTTATTCTACTATAAAGATAATCGGAAGCTTGCGGCAAAAGAAGATGAGAAGAAACCTTATTACCAACCGACAAAAATGCTTTATCAAAATATTAATCGCACGAGAAAAAAATTACACCTTGTCATTGTTCATAATACTGAGGTGTTGGATAAGGTGTTGAAAATACTTAATTAGTAAAAAAGCAGGAGTAATTTTTAGTAGAAATTACTCCTGCTTGAACTATGGTTTTAAAATAACTTTTATACAATCATCCTGTTTTGTATCAAATATTTCATAACCTCGTTTTGCTTGATCGAGTGGAATGACATGGGTAATAATATCGCTCGGGTCAACTTTTCCTTCTGCAATTAATTGATAAAGGTATGGCATGTAGTGAACAACTGGTGCTTGACCAGTACGAATGTTAACATTGCGTTGGAAAATGTCGCCAAGTGGGAACCCATTATAACGTGCACCATAAACGCCTGTTACCTGAATTGTGCCACCTTTTCGAACAGCTTGACTAGCAATGACAAGGGCACCCATCGCACCACCTTGAAGTTTTAACCCACTTGCAAGAAATTCTAACGGTGTCATTTTCCCACTCATACCAACACAATCGATGACAACATCGGCACCACCCTTAGTGATTTCCTTTAAATATTCGCCACAATTTTCGTGGTCTTCAAAATTGACGATTTCTACCTTATTTGTTCGTTTTGCATGTTTTAATCGGTAGCCAACATAATCAACGGCGATGACTCTCTCTGCACCTTTTAGCCATGCAAACTTTTGTGCTAATAAACCAATAGGACCACAGCCGAGAACAATGACCGTATCTCCAGCTTTTACTCCCGAGTTATCCACACTCCAATAGGCGGTCGTTGCAGCATCTGCTAATAGTACTAAACTCTCATCTTTTACTTCGCTATTTTCTGGAATTTTAAACGGAATAAAGTTTGCGTAAGGTACACGCATATATTCTGCTTGTCCTCCAGGAAAACCACCTGTTGTATCGGAGTAACCGAAGTATGCACCCATCTCTCCATTGTCATTGGCATTGTCACATTGACTCTCTAATTCATGTTTACAATACCAGCACTCACCACATGCAACGTTAAAAGGGATAATAACACGATCGCCCTTTTTCACCTTCGTAACGCCTTTTCCAACTTCTTCAACAATCCCCATAGGTTCATGACCGATAATATAATCTTCACCTAAGTTAGGAATCATTCCATGGAGCAGGTGAAGGTCGGAACCACAAATAGCAGTGGATGTTAATTTAATAATAATATCATCATCTTTTTTTATTTTAGGGTCTTTCACTTCTTTAACTTGAACATTTTTAATTCCTTGAAACGTAACAGCCTTCATATAACTCTTCCTTTATTATTTTTTTGGTGGGGTTGGAAACATTCCTTTTCGATTCATGTTCTTTGGAAATAGGTCAAGCCCTGCAATGCTTATTGCGTTTTCTGCTGATTTAATGTCCAGTTCCTTTTGATGAGATAATCCATAAGGTTTTAACCATTCTTTCTTCATCATTAGTTCGGATGTTTCAAAATATAAGTCAATTAACACATCGAGCTGAGTTCTCATAATTTTTTGAAGGGCAGGAGAAGCCGTTTCAGTAAGTGCAATAGATAGGGTACGCACCCCGGTTTTTAATGATAACAATAATTCCAAAGCAACCCCTGAATCCGTCAGTTCTGGCATATTGATTGAATTGATAGGATCTAAATAATCTTCCATTTGAATTCCTCCAATTAATATTCTAGCTCTGATTTTTCGTAAAGTTTGATCATCGCTTGTAAGGCAGGAGTAGATAATTTAACGGTTTTCTCTAACAAGTCTCGCAAATCATCATCAAAAACGACCCCTTGACTTAACTTTGACTTCAATAAACTTGTTGTCATAAAGTTAATCACTTCATGAAATTCCATTGTTTCGTGAAGCGCTAATTTCTTCTCAAACATGGTAAAACCCTCCTTAAGTATCTTTAAAAAGGCTACCCGATAGGTAAAACAATTATTCATTTGTAAAGGGATGTCTATGAAAATTGTGTTTTGAGTTAACCTAAAATAAAAACAGGTTGACATAAATATTCACAATCTTTAGAATTACTATGTAAATAATATTTTCTAGAGGTGTATGCATGACGACTGAAACATATCATTCAAAATCAAAACCGAAATTAAAAACGGTGGAACTCGTCTATTGTGGGCTTTTTGCGACACTCATGATGATAGGCGCAAATATCACTTCCTTTGCACCATTTATGGTCATCGGTGGGGTACCAATTACATTACAAGCGTTTTTTGCAGTTTTAGCAGGACTTATTTTAGGTAGTCGGTTAGGCGCTATTTCCGTGACAGTTTATATGTTAATAGGATTAGCTGGAGCACCCGTTTTTGCGAGATTTAGTGGAGGCTTCTCACAAATTTTAAGCCCGACATTTGGATTCATTGTAACGTTTATCTTAGTTGCTTATATTGTTGGAAAAATAATAGAAAAAAGACCAACGAAAACAATGTTCATTGTATCTGCTTTAATTGGGACAATCATCAGTTATCTTATTGGGACAAACTGGATGTATGCAGCATATATGTTATGGTTTGGAGCACCAGAAGGATTTTCATACTCAATGGCTTGGCTTTGGATGATGCCACCCCTTCCGAAAGATTTAATTTTAGCTGTATTTGCTGGTATTTTTGGCTACCGCATACAAAAAGTATTGAAAGTGGGGAAAACAAGATGAATTATGAAGCATTAGCTACGCAAGTATTAGAAGGCTATGAACTAACAGATGAGGAAGCATTAGCAATACTAAATAGTCCTGATGAAGATTTGTTACAAGTTCTTCATGCTGCTTACAAAATACGCCGTCATTACTTCGGCAATAAAGTAAAACTGAATATGATTATTAATACAAAATCAGGACTTTGCCCAGAGAACTGTGGCTACTGCTCGCAATCAATCATTTCCAAAGCACCAGTAGAAAAGTATGCCATGATGAAACAAGAAGAAATCGTAGCAGGAGCAGAACGCGCGGCTTCATTAAATGTAGGCACATATTGCATCGTTGCTAGCGGACGTGGCCCCGTAAATAAAGAGATTGATATTGTTGTAGATTCAGTAAAATCCATTAAAGAAAAACACCCTGAAATGACGATTTGTGCATGTCTTGGTATTTTAAAACCAGAACAGGCTGAGAAATTGAAAGAAGCTGGCGTTGATCGTTATAACCATAACATCAATACATCAGCGAATCATCACGAAAATATTACAACATCCCATACTTATGATGATCGTGTAAAAACAGTAGAAAGAGCAAAAGAAGCAGGCATTTCTCCTTGTTCTGGAGTTATTGTTGGAATGCGCGAAACTAAAGAAGATGTAATTAGTATGGCTCGTAGTTTACGTGTGTTAGATGCAGATTCTATCCCAGTGAATTTCTTAAATGCGATTGATGGTACACCACTTGCAGGAACAAAGGAATTAAATCCACGATATTGTTTAAAAGTGTTAAGTTTATTCCGTTTTATTAATCCTTCAAAGGAAATACGAGTATCGGGTGGTCGTGAAGTAAATCTTGGAACATTACAACCATTAAGCTTATATCCAGCAAACTCGATTTTCTTAGGAGATTATTTAACAACAGAAGGGCAACCAGGGGAACAAGATAAAAAAATGTTAGAAGATTTAGGATTCGAAATCGATCTTGAACCATTAAAAAGGGAACAACCACAATTATAGAGTAAATAAAAACCGCCTTGTTAAACACTTGGCGGTTAAGCTTGTTTTGATTGGATTAGACGTTTTAAAATTTGGATTTGTCCTAAATGCATTGCTTCGTGGAAAGCGCCAAAAGCTGCTAATTCCCCAACTGTTTTATTGCCGATAAATGGTTTTTCTAGTTGTACTTGTAAGGATTCATCGGAAATTTCATTGATACGTTGGAGTTGCTCTTGTAACTTTTCTAGAATCTCTTCTACTGAAGGTACATCGTTTGTCCAATCAGCTGGTTTAGTCCCACTAGCAAAGTTTTCATTGAAGTTATCGGGCAGATTTTTTTGGCCATTAAATAAGAATAATTCACCCGCTGATAAAATGTGCCCAAGTTGCCAATGAATATTGTTATTAAACCCTTCTGGAATAGACTCAAATACTTCAGGTGTAACGCCTTCTAAAATACTAACAATGCTTTTTCTAGTTACTGCGAATTGTCTTTTTATTAAATTACTACCCATATTTAATTCCCTCCCAATATTCAATAATATACCAAGCTAACCAATTAAAGTCTACTAAACTACCTTACGTAAAGTTTGGAAATCATATTGTAATGTTGTGGAATTTTGGTATTATATATATGAGCACATGTTCATATATTAAAAGGGGATAAGATTAAAATGTATAACACAATTGTAATCGGGGCAGGGCAGGCAGGGCTTGCGGTTGGATATTATTTAAAACAAATGAATCAACATTTTTTAATTTTAGATAAAGGGCAAGAAGTGGGGGAGAGCTGGATTAACCGGTATGACTCTTTAGTTTTATTCACACCTAGAATGTACAATGCCTTACCAGCTCTTCCATTTGAAGGGGAGGCTCATGGATTACCCGATAAAAATGAAGTTGTGTCATACTTAAAAAAATATGCTCTCCATTTCAAGCTTCCTATTCAATTTAAAACTGAAGTAATACAAGTGGAGCAAAAAGAAGGCATTTTTCATATTGAAACGAATCAAGGTGTCTTTCAATCTCACAATCTAATTATCGCAACTGGCGCATTTCAAACACCATATATTCCAGCAATGTCAAAGAATATTTCAAAAGAGGTTGTACAGCTTCATTCGACACAATACCGAAATCCAAGCCAACTAAGAGATGGAAATGTTTTAGTCGTTGGAGGAGGGAATAGTGGCGCCCAAATTGCTGTGGAGTTATCAAAGGAACGCAAAACCTACCTAGCGATTAGTAAAAAATTATCTTATTTGCCTACGATATTATTAAAGAAAAGTATTTTCTGGTGGTTTGATCGATTAGGATTACTAAAGGCTGATGCAAATTCTTTTATTGGAAAGTTAATTCAAAAAAAGGGTGATCCGATTTTTGGCTATGAATTACAAGATGCAATTAAGAATAATAAAGTATTTATGAAGCCAAAAGTAATAGATGGAAAAAATACTGATATAACTTTTAACGATCAAACTACGCTTAACGTGGATAACATTATCTGGGCTACAGGTTTTATTTCAATTTTTCCATGGTTAGATATAAATGGAGTAGTTAGCGACGATGGAAAAGTCATCCATCAGCGCGGCGTTACAGATGTGAAGGGTCTTTATTTTATTGGATTGCCATGGCAATATCGCCGTGGTTCAGGTCTTCTGCAAGGTGTTGGGTATGATGCAGAATTTATCGTCCAACATCTAAAAAAATATTATAATTAAAAAAATATATTTGGAAAAATAAATCATATACATGTAGGGAGTTGATATGAGGAGGGACTAAATGGCTAATCCAATCGTTGCAAGGTCATTAAATGAAATTCAATTTTGGTCAAGAATTATGAAAGAGCACGCGTTATTTTTATCTTTAGGCTTCACATATGACCAAAAGAACCTCGTTTTAGAAGCGCAGCATTTTATTCAAGTATTTGAAAGGGTAGAGGAAAAGTTAAGTAGGTTTTCAATAAACTCTGATATCCAACTAGTAAAAGCTTTCAATACAGAGGTTTATCAACATGCTGTAGATATTTGGGCATTCAAAAGAAAAGTTTTAGGTTTAACTTTAAGATGTGAAATTACCTCCAATAATTATCCTTTATTAGTTGACCATATTAGTAGAGAAGCTGCTTATTTTGCCAATCGCTTAAAAGAATTAAATCAAGGAATTCTTGCTCCTAAACCTGAAGCCATTATCAAAGAAAATGTTTTCTTCTTAAAAATAATGGCGGACCATGCGAAGTTTATTGGCCATCTTTTAGATCCTTCCGAAAGAAAATTGGTGGACCAAGCAAGAGAGTTTAGCCATGATTTCGATCAGCTGTTATTCCAAGCGATGGATCTTGATTCAATGCGCCCTCAATCTGAAACAAAGCCAATCTTAAGTCAATTTTTAGATCAAAATCGGGTATCTGTCACGTCGTTAAGAGATTTTAAAAAGACAGCTCGAGACTTAATCGAGGCATGTCGAATTAAAAGTAACATTCACCCGTTACTTGCTGACCATACTTTTAGAGAAGCTGAAAGGTTTTTAGAAATTATTGATTTATATGAAGTAAGTTTGAATAAAAATTAATGACTAAGAACGTTGATTCCGTTACGGGATTGACGTTTTTTTGTTTGCATAAGCAGTTATTACCAGAATAAAAAAAGCGTTCTGACTCACAATAATGAGCGTGGAGGTGAATTGAAAATGGTGAAAAGAAAAAATAAACAAAATCAATTTGCAAATAACAATGAAGAGTTTGCACTAGAAGCGAATTTTAACGGCAATCGTGAAGAATTCGGTGAAGAAATTGATTTCAATCGTAGCCGTAATCGTGATGAATTTGCCAACCAAGAACAAAAAAATAATAGACGTAAAAATCGATAACTATACGAAACCTCGAATTTTGTTCGGGGTTTTTTTATGTAAAAAAGGTGAGTACATAAAGACTCACCACTTGAAATTAAGCCATTCCACCTTGATTTTCGTCCATGTTGAAAATCACTTCTTCAAGGGATAACTTTTTTGAATTACTTTTTTCTGGATGTGATACTGTCATTAATCCAAATTCTTCATTGTGATTGTAACGAACTTCTTCATTTGCTACATTTAGTGGGTTTTTCTTCTTTAATTTGTTTTTCTTCTTCAAAAGTACCATCTCCTTTCTCGACTAATATGAGTATTTTCACGAACGATTATGTACACAATAATTTGAAATTAAATAAGACCCTTTAAAAAAGGGCCTTTCGAAAAATTTATGCAATTGGAAACCAACCTGGCGTGTTAATGATAATATTCCATAGTGGATCTGGTATGACAAGTTGTTGTTGCTGCTCTTTATGAAGTGTTGTTACGATATCATTTTCTTTTCCTTCTGCAACTTTTTGTACCCAATCTGGATCGATAATAAGCTCTCTTCCAAGTGCGACAAGGGAAACTCCTGTATCCAATGCTTTCCTTGCATCTTCAGCCGTTTGAATTCCACCAACACCGATTAACGGAACTCGATTATTAATCGTTTTTAAAAGGTACTCAATTCGAGTTTTTGAAGAATCCTCAACTCCTCGTTTTGCCGTGGAGAAAAATTGGTTTAAAGAAACATGTAAATAGGTTAATCCCTTATCTGCTAAAGCATCGACAAGTGTTAGGGTATCGCCCATTGTAATTCCGGGTGTTTCTCGTTCCTCAGGTGAAAAACGATAGCCAATGATAAAGGAAGAATCTGCATATTCGTTAACAACACTTTTTACTTTATCGACAATTGCTAAAGGAAATGTCATTCGGTTTTCAAGGCTACCACCAAAACGATCTTCCCGTCGATTCGCGTGAGGAGAGAAGAATTGTTGGATTAAATACCCGTTTGCTCCGTGAATTTCAACCCCATCATAACCTGCTTCGATTGCACGACGAGTCGTTTCGCCAAATGCTTCGATAATCTCATCCACTTCTGTTTCCGTTAACGCTCTTGGAATATTAGTCGACCCTTCTGCAGGAATATTACTTGCACTTACTATTTCGTTATTTGGCACAAGCTCTGGTGGACATAATCTTCCGCCATGGAAAATTTGCAACACAGCTTTTGCACCTTGCTCTTTAATTGCATTGGCTATTTTTCTCAAGCTTGGTATCATTTCATCTCGATCTCCGGCAAATTCACCATGGAACCCTTTGCCATTTGCTGTTACATTCGTACAAGCCGTAACAACCATGCTAACCCCACTAGAACGACGGGCATAATATTTTACTTCTTCTTCTGTTACCGTTCCATCTGCATTAGAAGACCAGTTTGTCATTGGTGCCATAATGATACGATTTTTTAATTCAATGCCATTTGGTAATGTCAATGGTGAGAGTAAATTACTAGTAGTCATCATTTTTCCTCCCCTTAGTAAAATCCATTGTTATCGTATAAAAAAACTACATGTTTGTATATAAAAATGCTCTTGGACAATCGTTGGCATTACAAAACCAAGGAAAAATTGCTGGAAGTGCTGCTGCATTAATTGGGGTACTTCAATATGTAATCGCAGGAATTGTTGCACCGTTAACAGGAATAGGTGAGAATCCGGCCACCTCCATGGGGCTAGTAATGGCACTTTCTAGCTTAGGGGCTATTGTATCATTCGTGCTAATTGTTAGTCTAAAGCAATGGAAAATTACGCCATCATCCAAAGTCAGTTTAAAATTTTTAAGAATTCATAGACGTGATGAATATAAAAATTAAAGGTAAGTGGTATTTAAAGCCCCGATGAATACAAAATAAGATGGAAAAAAAGCAACTAACTTCTTATGTAAGGAAGTTAGTTGCTTTATTAATTTACCGCCATTTTAGTACGATGGATAGTCTACAACATTCAGAATTTGAATGATGGGATATAAATTCTAATCGTAAACTATCGGGGTTATAAACAGCTTCTACATCGGAGGTAATTCCAATTGACTTAATTAACCGTTTTACTTCTTCACTCTCAGAAAGTTGTGCATGGTTCATTAATTTTTCATCAAAGTCTTTTGAAGATGCTAATCGATCGAGTACTAAACTGGCATCTTTCATTAACTTTTTTGTTTCGTTTGCAGATTGGTATAAATAATTGGGATCTACTGGGGGATACGGATTTTGATTCGATGGATTGGGTGTTTGTTGTAACAGCCTATGATCCACAGAAGGTCTCTGGTGAACAGGTCGATAAGAAATTGGCGCATATGGAGAGTGAAAATATCGTGGATGGTAAAAATAATACACTCGCATGCCTCCTTTTAGGGAAATTCTTACAAAAGCATTTAAAACTATGTTATGTATTTACTAAACTCTTATATAGGACGATAACCTTAGAAATAAAATTTACCTCCAGTGAAAACTGTATTCATGGAGCCCAGCACTGAAGGTAATGTAAATAGTTATGACATTAATTTATCGTCTTGAGACAAAGCCACATCATAATCTTCCAGTATGGTACTAAAATCGTAACCTTTTTCTTCCATCATACTTTCTAAATATGTTTTACATTGATTTAGTTGACCTTGCATCGAATTGAGCATTGCATACATATTGAAAAGTGTATTTTTATCATCCATTAATGTTCCTTCTCTCTGTCGTTTATACATAAATAATCATCCCCCATAATTGTGGAAATTATGTATTGACTTTGCCACGATATTTAACAAAAAATGTACGCAATGCTTGATAGAATTCCTTATAAAACTTCTATATAGTTAGTTTTATAAGGAGTTGTCGATATGATAAGTATGAATATACGATTATTGCGTAAAAAACATAAATTGAGTCAGGAAATGCTCGCTGAAAAAGTAAATGTTTCCCGGCAAACCATCGCAAAGTGGGAAAGTGGTGAAGCATTACCAGACATTGAAAAGTGTAAAATACTAGCGGATGTTTTTCAGATTACACTCGATCAATTATCAAATGATATGTCAGAAGAGCAAATTGAACATTTGGGACCAAAAGGAAAACACTTTTTTGGGGTAGTGAAAGTTGGAGAGCGCGGCCAAATTGTTATTCCAAAACAGGCGAGGGAGCTATATCACATTCATGCCGGCGATAAGTTCATCGTGTTAGGTGACGATGAATCAAAAGGAATCGCCATATTAAAAAGTGAGCAAATTTTAGAATTTGCTGAATTAGTTCGAAACACAAAGGTAGAAGGAGAGCAAGATGAGTAAAATTGTATTTTTCTCAATTCCTGCCCATGGTCATACAAATCCAACAATCCCTGTTGTTTCTGAGTTAGTGAAAAGAGGGCATGAAGTTTGGTATTATTCATTCAATGAATTTCAAACAAAAATTGAACGTTCTGGAGCAACGTTTATTTCTTGTGATGACTTTTTACCGTCAATTACAGAAAAAGAGATAGCTAGAAAAGCAGGAAAAGATTTTGCATCATTAATTGAAATGGTCATTGATACAACGATTGCCTTAGAAGACAAAGTATGTAAAGAACTAAAAGAATTGCAACCAGATTGTATTGTCAGTGACTCGTTATGTTTATGGGGAAAATTATTCGCTAAAAAACTTTCTATTCCTTTTGTTTGTTCAACAACTTCTTTTGCATTTAATCAACATACCGCAAAACTAATGAAGCGCGGAATAAAAGAAATCATTAACATGCTCATTGGGATGCCGAGGATTCATAAAAAAATACAACTACTTAAAAGCCACGGCTATCAAGTAGAAAATTTCGTTTCGATTATCGAAAATGATAAAGATACAAACACGATTGTTTATACGACAAAAGAATTTCAACCAATGGCACAAACTTTCTCTGAAAAATTCACCTTTGTAGGTCCTTCAATTGAAAATGCCAATAAAATAATTACAAATAAAAGTAAGAAAGTTATATACATTTCCTTAGGTACAGTAATAAATCAAAACTATCATTTTTATCGTCATTGCATCGAAGCTTTTACAAAAAGTAATTATGAAGTCATTATGTCAGTTGGTGATCATACGAATATCGCTTCACTTGGAAGATTACCCGACCACTTTACGGTGAAAAATTCAGTTAATCAAATTGAAGTTTTACAAAAGGCTGATGTGTTTATTACCCACTGTGGAATGAACAGTGTGAGTGAAAGTTTATATTTTGGGGTTCCGATGATTGTATATCCGTTCCATAGTGAACAAAAGCTTGTTGCGAAACAAGTGGAAGATTATGGAGCAGGGGTAAGATTAACAGCATTGAAAGCGAGTAATTTAGTAAACGTGGTAGAGATGGTTTTCACAAACGACAAATACAAAAAAAATGCGGTCAAACTTTCAGAAAGTTTTCGAAGTGCTGGTGGTGCAAAAAAAGCAGCTGACGTCATTTTACAAGTGGCTCAACAGTAAAGAGCATTCGCGCTTATTCATGCGCGAATGCGTAAGGATTCCTTAAGCTTTACATTTAAAAGGCATTGACCAATCTTTAATCCAACCACGTGCTTTGTAAGCTTCTGCAATTCGTCCAACGCCTACAATATAAGCAGCTTCTCGCATATTCACTTGCTTTTCCTGATGCATTTTGTGAACGTCTTCAAAGGCGTGAATCATTTTTTCCTCTAGCTTCGCGTTTACTTCTTCTTCTTTCCAATAATATCCCATATTATTTTGAACCCATTCAAAATAAGACACTGTCACTCCACCAGAATTACAAAGTATATCCGGAATGACGAATATGCCTTTTTCGTTTAAAATACGGTCACCATCAGGGGTTGTCGGTCCATTCGCTGCTTCAGCAAGGATTTTTGCTTGAATTTGTGGCGCTGTTTCAGTCGTTATTTGGTTCTCAAGAGCAGCTGGAATTAGTATGTCTACTGGTAAACTAAACAATTGCTCACTCTCAAGGTTATTAGTACCAGGAAAATCGACAACAGATTTTGTATTAGAAACAAATTGCTGTAAGGCAGGGATATCAATGCCATTTTCATTATATATTCCGCCTTTTATATCCGTGATTGCAACAATTTTCACTCCTAGTTGGTGAAGGAACTTTGCTGTCATACTTCCGACATTGCCAAACCCTTGGATAGCTGCAGTGGCACCTTGCAGAGGGATATTTAATTTTTTTGCAGCTTCTGCAATCGAAATAACGACTCCACGGCCAGTTGCTTCAACTCTTCCTTGTGAACCGCCCACGATGATTGGTTTTCCGGTAATAAAACCTGGAACATTATATCCACGTAAACGATCATATTCATCGAGCATCCAACCCATGATTTGCGGGTTCGTATTCACATCAGGTGCTGGGATATCTTTCTCAGGGCCAATAATTGGTGTGATTGCTCGGATATAGCCACGGCTTAAGTTTTCCAACTCACATTCTGATAATTGTCTTGGGTCCACAATGACACCACCTTTACCGCCACCAAAAGGAAGACCAAGAATTGCTGATTTCAGCGACATCCACATGGAAAGCGCTTTTACTTCATCAATATTAACATTTGGATGAAAACGAATTCCACCTTTAGCCGGACCTAATATATCTGAATGTTGGGAACGGTACCCTGTAAAGCTTTTGATCGAGCCATCATCCATTCTTACTGGTATGGATACTTCTAAAACACGAATAGGTTTTTCGAGAATACGGTAAACATCTTCATTTAATTGTAAAGCCATGACGGATTCTTTTAAAAGGGACTTTACGATTTCATATGGATTTTCGCTAGTATTTGCTGTTATTGGAGATTCTACCTTAGATTCAGGTACATCGTTCATCATTGTCAAAATATACTCCTCCAATTGATTATTATTGATAGATTTAGAAAGTGGAGATAATAGTGAATAAGGAGTAGTTTTTTCATTTTGATAAATAATATACACTGTAAGTATTAGAGGTTAGTGTCATAGATTTGTTAAAAACCTTGCTCATATTGGAATTGTGTTTTGTATGTTTTTCCTATATTCTTAAGCAAGAAAGATTGAATTGTCGCAACGTAAGGGTGGAACCATTGTTTAATAGCATCTATAAATTATTTAAAATACCAAGCTTAAAGGGAAGATTGCGGTTTTGGTTTATTTGTTTTATTGTTCTATTTGTTTTCGCTGCATCTATCCCTTTTATTATTTTAGAAAAACAACAAAGAAGAGACGATGTAAAAATAGATCTTGAAAATATGTTAAATGTCCAACAACTTGCTATCGATACGTGGTTAAAAGAACGAATGATGACAATTCGCTCCCTTGCAGAACTTCCATCGATTAAAGGAAATGACTTGGAAAAAAGTATTGAAATATTCGATTCCTTTGATAAAAACCAAAACGAATTTGAAGGCATTGTTTTTGTAAATAGTAAAGGAATAACAGAAATTGATACTTCTGGTACGCCAGGTTTGGATGTTTCAGACCGTATTTATTTTGAACAAGCAAAGATTGGAAACTCATTTATTACAGATGTGATTATTGGAAAACAATCAAAAAAGCCTATAATTATCGTTTCAGCTCCTGTATATGATAAAAAAATGAATTTTCAAGGGCTTGTATTTGGTTCTGTTTCAATCAATACAGTTAATCAAGTTTTAAAGCAATTTCAAGATGGTAACCGAGAAACGTATTTAGTCGATCGAAACGGTATGATTATTACAGAGTCGAGACAGGGTACGATCGGGGAAAGAATTGAAACGGATATTTTCGAAAATGCCTTAAACGGAAAATACATTGATCAATTTTACAAAACTTCAAATGGTGATTCCGTAATGGGAAGTTATAAATGGGTTCATCATAATCAATGGCTCATCATTGGTGAAGTTAACAAAAAAACCATCTATCAACCTTTTTATAACATGGTGCTATATTTTGCTGGTATTATTTTCCTCCTAATCCTCATTGGTTATGTTTTAATGATTGCTGTCTCGAAAAAAATTGAACAACCGATACAAAGAGTATTAGATGGAACGAAGAGATTTAGTATAGGTGATTGGAGCTATCGTTTAGACCTTGAAACTTATCAACATGAAATAAGAGAGTTTCATGAACTAAGCGCAAATTTTAATAATATGGCGAGTGTTATTGAATCTCATATTGCTTCCATTGCGAAAAGTGAAGAACGGTTCCGTACAATTACCGAATATTCTAGTGATATGATTACGATTCACGATGCTAATGGAAATTATTTATATGTTTCCCCAGCAGGTAAAGAAATTTTGCAATATGATGACCATGAAATTCTAGGGCACGATAGTTATATTTTTATACATCCAGATGATCGGGAACAAATTGCAAAAAGCCATGAAAAATTATTAAAAGATGGATACGTTGTTTCGACCTACCGAATTAAAAGAAAAGACAATGAATACATCTGGTTTGAATCTTCTATTAAATTTATGAAAGAGCAAAATGAAGAAGATTCTCGAATATATACGATTTCTCGTAATATTACAGAAAGAAAGCTTGTAGAACAACAACTTAAAGAGGCGAACAAACTATTAAGAGAGTTATCAACGAAGGATGGTTTAACTGGTATTTGGAATCGTCGAAGTTTTGATGAACGAATTGAACTTGAGTGGGAAAAGGCTTGTGAAAACAACCAGCCATTATCTTTAATTATGTTAGATATTGATTTCTTTAAAGCTTATAACGATACATATGGTCACCAAAGAGGAGACGATTGTTTGAAAGAAGTGGCAAATGCAATCAGCAATGCATGCAAGCTTGATACGGTGTTTCGTTATGGAGGGGAGGAATTTGCAATGATTCTCCCTAAAATAAATGAAGGGAAAGCAAAAATCGTTGCTGAAAATACTAGGGAAATTGTTGAAAAGCTAAATATTCCTCATGTTGGTTCTAAAATTGAAAATCACGTTACAATTAGCTTAGGAACAGCAACCATCATCCCGACAAAATATGGCTCACCATTGCAATTAATTGAAGCTGCAGATAAAGCTCTTTATCAAGCAAAACAAGACGGTAGAAATTGTGTGAAAAGTTATTATCAATAAGAAATACTAGCGTTAATCCTTAATGTAAAAATTTTGGATTAACGCTTTTTTATTTAACCAATAATCATATTATGTAAACTAATTGTAGAAATTTACGACCTCTTTGCATATGTTACCTTTTAAGGAGAGGAATGCAATGGGGAAACAAGATAGTCGCTATCGATGGATAGTCCTTGTGGTGACCTTATTAGTGTACTTTTTAATTATTAGTCAAAGAACAGCACCGGGCGTTATAACAGATCAATTAATGATTGAATTTCAAGTTTCGGCGACCATTATCGGGTTAATGAGCAGTTTTCAATTTTTTGCCTATGCAGGGCTTCAAATTCCGATTGGGTTATTATCAGATCGGTATGGTCCGAACCTCTTTTTAATAATAGGGACTCTTCTTACGGGGCTTGGAAGTATAATGTATAGTTTTGCTGACAATAGTTTTCTTTTAATTTTTTCAAGACTTATCGTTGGAACTGGGGACGCAATGATTTTTGTCAATTTAATTTCAATTTTAAGTCAATGGTTTCGAACAAAAGAATTTGTCAAATTAATGGGGTTCGTATCTCTTGTAGCAAGTTTAGGGTTGTTAACAGCAACACTACCACTCTCAACGTGGATTGAATTTTCAGGTTGGAGAACACCATTTCTAATCATTGGCACTATTATTGTTTTATCGGCTATTCTTTTATATTTTGTTTTAGTAAAAAAAACTCAGCAATTGTTGTTAGATGAGATTCATAAGGAAAAAAGGGGGAGCGTTAAGGATGTAGTAAAAAAAACATTTTCAACACGCCAAGCTTGGGCCACATTTTTTTGTCACTTCGGGATTTTTGGCACCTATATCGGGTTTATCGGGTCTTGGGGTGTTCCATATGGCATCCATGTATTTGACCTGTCATTATCAAATGCAAGTCAATTAATGATGGTTGGTCTTTTTGGTGCAATTATTGGTGGCTTTCTCATTAGCTGGATCACGAGAAGACAAGATTCAATTAAGAAGGTTTATCGTTTTTTTCATTTACTTGTGTTTCTTAGTTGGCTCATGATATTTCTGTCTGGAACGAAACCTCCTATTATTGTAATCATTTTTCTATTCTTTTTAATTGGGCTTGGAAACGGGGTTAGTGCATTAACGTTTGCCGTAGTAAGAAAAACTTTTTCACAAAATGAAGTAGGGGTCGTCTCAGGATTTGCCAATACAGGCGGGTTTTTAAGTGCAGTTCTATTACCGATGTTGTTCGGAAAAGTAATCGATTTCTTTCCAACAGACGAAATGCACATAGCCCTTCATCATTCCTTGATTATCCCACTAACATTTTCATTCGTTGGATTAGTTGGAGTTTTGATGATTCGCGAGGAAACAATTTAAATAAATAACATAGTGTTGTGACTTTTCTGTGAACTCTTTTCATATAGTAGTAACAAGCAAGACTTTATGAAAGAGAGAAAACAGGGAGTGACCGAAGATGTTCAATTTTTTTAGATACCTTGCTGCAACTGTTGCCATTAGTGGGGTTGTTCTTCTTGTTTTAAGTTTTTTTGTAAGCGTTTCAATATGGTTTGGGATTGAATTAGTCAAAAGCGGGATATTTCTATATATGTTCGGTTTATTTATGCAGCTGTTTGAACACGAAAGTACTGAGAGAGCAGCTGAGGAGACTTAAATATTTTTGGCATTAGTAAAAAAAGAGCCAGACGAAATGTAGGGCACTGAAAAAGTCGATTTTAATAAATTTTTATAATAAAAATACGCTCAGATCTTTTAGGAAGTGGGATTCACGAAGACTCCTACGGGAACAGCTTGAGCTGAAGACCCCGCAGGAGCTTGCGACGAGGAGGCTGAAGCCAAGCCCGTGGAAAGCGAAGTGAATCCCACCTTCTATTTAGAAGCAAATAATTACTATAAATTTTTATCGGTATTTAGTTTTTCAGTGGCTTCGACGAAATGTCTGAGCTCTTTTTGGTATTTACATATCCCATAATAAAATTAATAAGGATCCAAATACGGTTACGATTGCAATAATTGCACCGTAGAAAATTGTTGTATAGATGGATTTACCATCTTTTGATTCACCAGCATGCATAAATACAACGAGCTGTAAAAATGCTTGGATGAACGCAGTAACTAGTAAAACTGTCATACCTACTGTAAATGACATATCTGTGTAATACACGAATAAGGCAATGACAGTTAAAATGAGTGAAAAGACAAAGCCCATTACCTGTTTAGCAGGGAATAATTCTTTCATATTACATCATTCCTTTCAGATAGATGAAGCTGAAAATAAAGATCCAAACAACATCTAAGAAATGCCAGTACAGTGAGAAAATAAATGCTTTATTCGCATTTTGTGGTGTAAGTCCACGTTTAATTACTTGAATGATTATAAATGTTCCCCAGAATAACCCTAATGTAACGTGGGCACCATGCGTTCCTAATGTTGTCATCAAAGCAGCTGTGAAAGCACTTGTTTGATATGTTGCGCCAACATGGTAGTAATGCATAAATTCATAAATTTCTACTCCAAGGAATCCTAAACCTAGCAGAAGGGTAATGCCAAAAAACGTAAGCATGGCGTTTTTACGGCCTAGTCTCATGGCATGTATACCAAGACCAATCGTAAAACTACTTGTTAAAAGCACGAATGTTTCAATTAACACAGGAGTAATTTCAAAAATTTCTGCAGGAGTTGGCCCAGTTCCTGTACGACCTGCTAATGTGAAATAGGCTGTGAAAAGTGTGGCAAACAGCATAATTTCAGCACCAAGGAATACCCAGAAACCTAATATATTTAATTGATTTTGATCAGTGCTATATTCTAAAGGTTGTGTGTGATCGATCTTCATTATTTAGCACCTCCCAAGAATTCTTCAGTTTCTTCAATTTCTTTCACATGGATATGGTAACCGTGATCTTGTTCGAATGAACGTAGACCCATACAGATGAAAATGCCGATTAGCGCAATGACTGCTGGTACCCATAAAGCAAAGACAAATGAGAATCCTGCAACAAAGAAGATAGCACTCATAACAAACGGTACACCGCTGTTATTTGGCATATGAATTTCTTCATATTCACCTTTGAATAATTGATGTCCTTTTTTCTTAGAATCCCAGAATGTTTCACTTGAACTGATTTGTGGCATTCTAGCAAAGTTATAAACAGGAACTGGTGTATGTGTTGCCCATTCTAAAGAGCGAGCATCCCAAGGGTCACTACCAATATTACGTGGTGAGTTTTTGAAACTATAATAGATGTTCCAAACAATTGTGATGAAACCAATTGCCATTAATGCAGCACCGACAAAGGATACCATATTTAATGGACCAAAGCCTGTAGATTCAGAATATGTGTAAATACGACGTGCTTGCCCGTCTAAACCAGTAATATACATAGGGAAGAAGGCCAGTACGAAACCGATTGATAATAACCAGAAAGTGGATTTACCAATTTTCTCATTTAACATAAAACCAAAGAATTTAGGCCAGTAATACGTTAAACCAGCTAACATCGCGAATACTACACCAGGAATAATCGCGTTGTGGAAGTGAGCTACCAAGAACATTGTATTATGGTATTGATAGTCCGCGGCACTCATCGCAAGCATAACCCCTGTTACCCCACCAATTGTAAAGAGCGGGATGAATCCGATTGAGTACAGCATCGGAACGGTAAAGCGTATTTTCCCTTTCCACATAGTAAATAGCCAGTTGAAAATCTTAACCCCGGTTGGAACAGCAATCGCCATTGTTGTAACGGAGAAAATACTGTTTGTTAAAGCACCTTGACCCATTGTGAAGAAATGGTGCGTCCATACTAAGAACGATAATAGGGAAATGAGAACCATCGATGCAACCATGGATTTATACCCATAAAGGTTACGGCCTGAGAACGTTGAAATAATCTCACTATATAAACCAAATGCAGGCAAGATTAAAATATACACTTCCGGATGTCCCCAAACCCAGAAGAAGTTTGCCCAAAGCATGTCCATACCACCATTACCAGTAGTAAAGAAATTTGTACCAAATAAGCGGTCAGTTGTTCCCATTAATAACGCAACAGTTAATACTGGGAATGCGAATACGATAATGACGTTTGCGATAAACGCAGACCATGTAAACATTGGCATTTTCATTAAAGTCATGCCAGGAGCACGCATTTTTAAGATTGTCGTAATCATGTTAATACCAGTCATTAATGAACCGATACCAGAAATTTGGATGGCAATCATGTAGTAGTTCGTACCAACTGATGTACTAAAATCATTTCCTGCAAGAGGGAAGTAAGAAGTCCAACCAGCGTCAGGAGAACCACCAACGACGAATGAAATATTAAATAACATTGCACCAAAGAAGAATAGCCAGAAGCTAAGTGCATTTAATCGAGGGAATGCTACGTCGCGAGCCCCAATCTGTAAAGGTACAAGTAAGTTCATAAAGGCAAAGATAAACGGCATTGCCATGAAGATAATCATTACAACCCCGTGAGTTGTAAAAATTTCATTATAATGTTGTGCATCTAGAAGTTTTGCTTCCGGTGTCGCAAGTTGTGCACGCATCATAATGGCATCTGCGCCACCACGGAAAAGCATGAGGATGGCAGAGAGTAAATACATTATCCCGATTTTTTTATGATCAACCGTCGTTAACCATTCACGCCATAAATAACCCCATTTTTTAAAATATGTTAAACCAACAACAATTGCGATGGATACTAGTGCAATCGCAACCATTGAAGCGTAAATTGCTGGACTTGGATGAGGGATGGCGAATCGTTGAAAGAATTCCATTCCATATATCTCCTTTCAAGAGAAATTACTAATCTATTAATCTCAAGTGTAATAAGAAACAATTAGTGATTATTGTGATTTGTTTCTTCGTGTGTTTCATGTTGTTCATGTCCAGATAAATCTTCTTTTGTTTCATTTTGTGAACTATGGTTATGTTCAGGAGCAGGGCTAAATTCCAAGTGTGTTCCAGTAAATGTCATTTGACCAAGGTGACCAGGGTCAAGTAATTCTTCAAATTCATCTTCAGTAAGAGGTTCTGCTGTTTCATGTACTTCTTCAACCCACTCATCGAAATCTTCTTGAGTCATTGCAGTAACGTTGAATGTATTTTCAGCAAATCCTTTACCACTAAAGTTCGCATTACGTCCTATAAATTCACCCGGTGCGTCAGCTGCTAAATGAAGTGTCGTAACCATGTCAGCCATGGCATATTTTTGACCACCAAGTTGTGGAATCCAGAAACTTGTAATGGACCCAAAAGAATAAAGTTTGAATTCTAATGGTCTATCTGATGGGATATATAAATAGTTCACTGTTTCAATTCCTTGTTCAGGATAGCTAAAATGCCATTTCCAATCAGATGATGAAGCATAAATAACTAAAGGTTCTTGATCTTCATAAGCTTCAGGAGTTGCTTCTACAATATAGTTACTTTTTACAGATACAAATGAAAGAAAGGCAACAATTAACACTGGAATACCAACACAAATTGCTTCTACCCAAATGTTCCCCTCGATATGTGGAGGTTCATAATCTTCAGGTAGTTTTGATGCGCGATATTTCCATAAAACATAAGCCAAAATTACCATAACAACGATTACAATCACTGCCATAACACCAATTGACAGCATAATGTCACTAGCTTGTCGTGCTGCTTGTGGACCTTTAGGATCTAAAACTAATAATGGTTCACATCCTGTTAGAAAAACTACAAGGGCTGTTAATGAAGCTAATAGTGACCACTTTCTTTTCATAAAGATGCTCCTTTCTTGTCTCGAGCAAATTCGTCATGTAAGACCGTTCTCGAAAACTTTATGCAAACTTATTTTATATAAGATCAAGAAAGATAGATACATTTCCACTATGTATATAGTGTTTAATTCACAATTTGTTCACTAAAATTATATAAAGTTGTCGAAAATAAAAGCGGTTTCACAAATTATTCATTAGTTGAAATTTTGGAAGGTGCTAATAGTTGATTTTTTGGGAAAATGATATATAAAAATAACGAATTTTGATCCTGTTTACTCTATTTTAGAAGTGGGTTTTATAGATATAAGGGGGAAATATACAAAAGTGGTTTATGAAATGATTATTTATACAATAATAAATGAGATTACTGTTTCTATATACTAGAATAACATATTTAAGTTAGAAAAATAAGTGTATTTATAGAAAAAGAGTGAATATTCGAAGGTTTATTAAGATAAAAATACTCGGCTTGAAGTAAAATAAGCCGAGCATATGCAAGTTTAGTCTTGGAAATCCACTTCAATTAATGGTGAAGGTTGGTTATAAACAACTTGTCCTCCTAGATGACCTGTAATTACTAATGCTGTAATTCCAAAAATACATAATAACACAATTAATATAGAAGAAACTCCTTTCATAATAGACCCTTTTGACCAATGGATTCTTTTAAAAATAGCGTGCTTAAAAATTAATTTTAATACTAAAAGGATTGAAAATAACAACAGCGATAATCCCGCATAAAATTCATGTAATTCAATCGTATCATGAACAGATTTACCCCAAGTATTTTCTGCAAAATGTTCTGCATTTTCCCCACTTAAATAACTTCCAACTCCTGTAACGATACCGATAATCATTAAAAACGTGCCGAATTTATTCAGCGTCTCTCTCTTGGCAAAAACATTTACTACTTCAATAATGGCTGCAACAAAAAGTAAAGCAATTGGAAAATGAACAACTAATGGATGTAATAGCATAAGATCATCTATCTCCTTTTTTATTTTTAACGTTTACGTGGAAACTGAAATTAATCTGAAATTAATCTTTGTTTATTAAATTTTTACAAAAAAATTTACTATGAAAGTAGAAATTTCATGAAATACAAAAAGAATAAAGATGGGAATGAGGAGCGAACACAGGCTAAGAGTTCGGGATTTGTGAAATTGAAGATACAAGGTCGCACATTAATCTAATATACACTTCCATTAGACAGCATCGCTTTTTTTAATAATGTTCAAAAGATTATCCGACTCTTATATACATAGAATAATTTTTCTCCAACGCACCAAAATAAAGAAATCTTTTAATTAATACACGCAAAATTTAATAAACAAATTGCAAAATTAATTCACTTAATTTGCTAAAAATAATTGTATTGAAATCTTATTTTGATATAATTAACAAATCGAAAAATATTTATCATACAGTGTAGAAAAATTGTAGATTAATAGGTATAGTTAAAAAGTCAGTATTTAATTCATTGGGTCATCGTAACAACATATTTTAACGGTTGTTTTCATTGCTCAGTAATTATAGGGTATACTTTTAATATATCTATGATGGTACAAAAAGGGTAAGTTTTTAACCCATTACAAGACAGTTTTATTGGAGGTTTAATATGAATTACAGAATTACAAACAAAGCAGTATTTGAACAAGCTCAAGTACGTTCTGTAGCGGATGTGGCTTTTACAGAAGAAGAACTTCAAAATGGAATGAGACTAGCTGTAAGTAAAGCAGATCCAACGTTAGAATTGTATTTAATTGACGTAGATGGTCAGAAGAAATTCGATGTACGTTGGGACGATTCTTCTGAAGTTTTCGTTGGTTGGTTCTCAGCTTGGGACAATTTTGTTTGGTGTTTAAACACTGCAGAAAAAGAAAAGCAAACTGAAAATTAAAAAGTTTAACCGAAAGCAAATGAACATTGTTTTCGGTTTTTTGTTTGTTTTTAATTAAAAATAGCCCCCAAATATGGGAGCCACTGAAAAACTAAATACCGATAAAAATTTATAGTAATTATTTGCTTCTAAATAGAAGGTGGGATTCACTTCGCTTTCCACGGGCTTGGCTTCAGCCTCCTCGTCGCAAGCTCCTGCGGGGTCTTCAGCTCAAGCTGTTCCCGTAGGAGTCTTCGTGAATCCCACTTCCTAAAAGATCTGAGCGTATTTTTATTATAAAAATTTATTAAAATCGACTTTTTCAGTGCCCTCCAAATATGGGAGCTTTGATTATTCGCATAACAGAATTTGTCTTTCAAATTGCGCTTTTCTAGCAATACATCGATCTTTGATAATAAAACCTGCCGCATGTACAAATTCATCAATCGGTTCTACTGTAACAAAAACGACCCTATCCGCAATTCTGCGAGCGTTTTTAATAAGATCTAATTGTTCATCATCGGTAATATGTGAATAGATGTTGTATGGTAAGTCAACAATTGCAACATCATAATGTTCTGTTACTTCTGAAATTGGACCCTTAGTTATGTCACCATGAATACCGAAGTAAGCGATATTTTCTCTTGCTCCTACACAAACAAGGGGGCTAATATCTCGTCCTACAATATTAATCCCCATCGACAGTGCTTCAACTACTACTGTTCCAATGCCACAACAAGGGTCGATTACGCGTAGGTTTTCTGGTTTTGGGGCTGCAATATTTGCAACAGCTCGAGCAACTCGAGTACTTAGTGCTGTGGAATAACTTTTAGGCTTATGTACATGTTGTCGCCATACGGATTCACTTTTTTCATAAAGTCCAAAATACCAACGTTCACCTAATAAAAGGATCCCAAAAATCTGATTGGGATGATCCAATTCTGGTTCACCGATAATATTTAATCCCACTTCACGTTCAATTTTTCGACGTTCTGGGTGAGGAATCTTTTTCGTATTACCAATTTCAAACTGATTTAAGTTGATTACTTTAAAAGTGGAACTTACTTGTACATTTTTGGCGTAATTCGAAATCTCTTGAAGATTGTTACTGTCAAATAAAACTTCAAGTCGTCCCTCAATAAAAGGGCTACGACTTGGGTCCACTTTAACATCGCTTATTAAATAGTTCGATTGGGAATCGAAACCAAAAAATGAACGCATCTCCATTCTACAAAGATCATGTTCATCTTCGTGGTGTACATACGTATAAATATATGTACAGTGCTTTTGTTCGTTACTCAGGTCTTCTCGCCTCAATTCTCGTTGTTTTGCTCGATGGCATTTAGTAAATTACTTACAAAATTAATTGTGATAGATAGCACTTCTTCAATCATCATATTTTCTTGGAAACCTTCCATCAAATCAATTGGAATATTTAAATCCCATAGTCCGTCTTCTCCGGAAAACATAGCACTGAAATTTTTAATTTCTGATCCATGTAAGTTTTCATTTAAGTATGTTTTAATTGTAGATGCATGTTTCTTTTGAACTTTTAATCCGAATAACACCATGTACGTTTTAAAAACATCATCTAATTCCAATGAAAGTGATTCTGCTTTGATTGTCTCGAAAGTTGGAGATTCGATATAGAGAAATTCATTTTGGTGTTGCTTTAAATAAGAAATCGGTTTATTTAAAAATTCCGCATTTTGTTCTGACAATGTTTCTTCTGTCTCTTTATCACAAAGTTCAATATACACATCAATTAGTTCCATTTTTACAGCCTCCTTTAAGTTAGTATATCCTTTTATACAATAAAAAATAGACAGACCAAGAAGGCTGCCTAATTATTGATTATAGCACATGAATGGTTTTTTTAAAAAAGAACTTGCGCATTAGAATATATTATTCTATAATAATAAACAGAATACAAGCGATTCGAATGAACAACCGTTTCCGTTAGGTGCTGGTACCACTTAACATGAGGAAACGGTTTTTCTTTTGTCTAAAATAGGTTCAAACGATAAATTAAAAATTGTTCGTAAGGGTTTTTTTCGTATAAATTCGGTAAATTGACTTCTTTTACTAATTCAAAGGTAGTGCTGTTCTCTAAAAAATATCGATAATCATTTGAAGCGTAATATAAAATGATGTCCACTTCACGGGGATTTTCTTCTACAGAGCGCAAAATATTATTTACTACTTTCATAAATACTTGAACTGAAAATGGATTGAAGAAATAAAATTTGTTCTGTTGTGCTTCGATTTTATATTTTTCAGCATAACAATTAACAAAATGGATTTGACCCGAATTAAATTGATAGCTTTTTAAGTTGTGTGAAGCTTCGTTTAAAAATTGTTGATTCATCTCAATTCCAACACAAGATGTATGAAATAAATAATTTGTAAAAAAATTCAAACGTCCTTTCCCACATCCAAAATCCACGATTGTGTCACTGCAATTGATTGTATAGTGTTTAAATAATTCTTCTAATGCACTGTATGGTGTGGGTTCGTATGGGTGGTAATAGACGGAATTATTCACTTCCGCAATAGTTTCGCGTGTATTGATATTTAATATTTTATCGTAATAACTTTCTTTCACAAAAATATCCTCGTTTCTAGTCGAAATCTATTTCAATTATACATCAAATGTGTAACTTCAATTGTGTTCTGGCAAAGATGAGTAGTACAAAAGCTAAAGTGAGGGACAATATGGTGATAAATCGTACCACTTACGAAAGTCGTAAATTTGAGTTGCCGAAAATACCTTGGATGTTGAAACAAACTTGGGAAAATTCATTATTTATTCATTACCCTGTGAAAAAGGAACTCCTTGAACAGTTAATCCCTTTGGAACTTTCCGTGGATACATTTAATGGGGTAGGGTGGGTGACCATTGTACCTTACTATATCCGTGATCAACGTGGGAAGGGTATGCCCCCAGTTCCGGGTATAAGTGAATTTCCAGGGTATAATTTACGAACCTATGTAAAAGGAAATGGAAAACCAGGTGTTTATTTCTTTTACCTAGCAGCAGCAAATATTGTTGCGGCAAGACTAGCAAAAACTTTTTTTCGGTTACCTTATAAGTTTGAAAAGATGAAAATGTCGAAGGGAAATGAAGGAGTTCATTTTGAATCAAATTATTTGAAATGTCAATACGAGCAAGTGAACAACCCATTTTCTCCTAAGAAGGGGTCATTAGATGAATGGTTGCTTGAAAGATATTGTCTTTATACAGTGAGTAAAGGTGTTGTTTTTCAATGTAATATTGTCCATCCATCATGGGTTTTATATGAGGCAAATGTTGAATTTCACCATAATACATTCCTTTCAAAATATAAAATTGAACCACTTTGGGACAAACCGGTGTTGCATTTTTCCAAAAGGGCAGAAGTGAACATCTGGCCGCTAGTTCCAGTGAAAATGAATGAACACTTTTCCTCTTAATTAAATTCAAGTAAGCTAAATGAAATGGATTTAAAGGAAGTGTTTTATTTGGTTTATGCAGCTCTATTATTTATTCTAGCAGGCATCGCTGAGATTGGTGGCGGCTATTTAATTTGGTTATGGCTACGGGAAGGGAAGCCTTTTTATTGGGGCGTATTTGGAGGACTAGCATTAGCAATTTATGGCGTAATTGCTACTTTCCAAACTTTCCCGTCATTTGGTAGGGTGTATGCAGCATATGGCGGTGTATTTATCGTGTTATCGGTGTTATGGGGTTGGGGCGTCGATAAAAAAACTCCGGATTTATACGATTGGGTTGGGGCGGCAATCTGTTTAGTTGGGGTTGCTGTGATGTTAATGCCGCGCTCATAATCATAAAAGGCTTGATTCATAAATTTGAATCAAGCCTTTCATATTAAACAGATTCTAACTGTAATGTCGCGAAAATTGGCGTGCTGCCGTTACGGAAATACGTTAATAAAACGCCATCTTTTGCTACAATTTCACCGTTTGTAAATTCATGATAATCAATAGCAAATGGAACGAGAAGAGAATGTTTATAAAATTCTTTTTCTGTTACATTCATTTGTGCAAACTCATCACCTGCTAACGATGGGTTGTCTTTTAACATCGTGAAAATCGCTTTCTGATCGCTTTGAGAAACACGTTCATGCCACCATAGTTTTCGTGGTTGGAATTGTTGTTTTGATAAATAATCTAGTTGCATTAAGCTTCGTACAACCGGTAGATTGATGTGTTTTTGCGTTGCTAAAAATTCTTCAAGTCTTTTAAATAAATCTTCAAGTTGATGTCCGATTCGAGACCAACCTTTTTCTTCCCAATACGTGCCGAAGTTTTGGAAGAAATCAAATGGTGTTTCAAACCCTTGCGTAACTAAATATTCAATTGTGTTGTCCATTCGGTGGTCGTTCCAATACTTTTCGAGAACGTCTTCTGCATGTTTAATACGAATGATTTCATCAAAGGTTAGGACATTGTTTGCGAAAATTTCGTAGGGTGCAACATCCACATACGTATAGCCGTATTTTTTTGCTTCAATACGAAGTCCAGTTCCGCGCAATAATTTTAGGAAACCAAGTTGTAATTCTTCTGGTCGCATTGCAAACACATCATTAAATGTTTGACGGAAGCTGTTGTAATCTTCTTCTGGTAAACCTGCAATTAAATCTAAATGTTGGTCGATCTTGCCGCCTTCTTTTACCATCGTCACGGTACGTTTTAATTTTTCAAAGTTTTGGCGACGTTTTACCAGTTCATTTGTTAAGTCATTTGTAGATTGTACACCAATTTCAAAGCGGAATAGTCCTTTTGGTGCGTTGTCATTTAAAAATTGAATCACTTCCGGACGCATAATATCAGCTGTAATTTCAAATTGGAATACAACACCTGTCACATGTTCATCAATTAAAAATTGGAACATCTCCATTGCGTAACTGCGGCTAATGTTAAAGGTACGGTCGACGAATTTGATTGTTTTTGCGCCATTTGCCATCAAATAGCGGATATCGTCTTTAATTTTTTCCCGATTAAAGTAACGAACACCTACTTCAATGGAAGAAAGGCAAAATTGACAACTAAATGGGCAACCGCGACTAGTTTCGATATATTGAATACGTTTCCCTAAGTGAGGGCGGTCTTCTTCAAAGCGGAATGGACTTGGCAATTCGCGTAAATCGATTTTAGCTGGTTGAGCATGAATTTTTACATGGCCATCTTGTAAATAACAAATCCCTGGTACTTCTTCAAGGGGAATTTCTCCGTGAAAATGTTGAAGTAACTTTTTAAAAGATAATTCACCCTCACCCATCACGATGTAGTCGATTTCTTCAACACGGCGCAACCATTCGTGAACATCATAAGAAACTTCTGGACCTCCAAGCACAATTTTAATGTCAGGCGCAACCGCACGTAGCATTCGAATAACACGTATGGTTTCTTCAATGTTCCAAATGTAACAGCTAAAGCCGATAACATCTGGTTTGTATTGGTATAAATCTGAAACAATATTGAAAGAAGGATCTTTAATGGTATATTCAACAATTGTTGGGTTAAACTCAGGTTGAGCAGCAGCTTTTAAACAACGAAGGGCAAGGTTTGTATGGATATATTTCGCATTAAGCGTTGTTAAGACAATATTCATTAAGTAGTAGTTCTCCTTTTTATCTACACAGTACTTCAACTTATGATTGTAGCAGTATTATTGGTTTTCTGCCACTTACATAGAAGGATTAAATAAAAAACATCCCGCTAATGTTGAGGGCACTGAAAAAGTCGATTTTAATAAATTTTTATAATAAAAATACGCTCAGATCTTTTAGGAAGTGGGATTCACGAAGACTCCTACGGGAACAGCTTGAGCTGAAGACCCCGCAGGAGCTTGCGACGAGGAGGCTGAAGCCAAGCCCGTGGAAAGCGAAGTGAATCCCACCTTCTATTTAGAAGCAAATAATTACTATAAATTTTTATCGGTATTTAGTTTTTCAGTGGCTTCCTAATGTTCGCGAGATGCTTTTTTCCTTAAACAATTTTACTATATTTATTTAATAACAGATCTAATTCTTGACTAAAATTTACCACATCTGGGTGTGTAAAACCTAATAAGTTTGCCTTTTTATACATGCTTTTTCTTTTGAGTTCGATTTGTAGTATAAGTGTTTTTTTAATTATGAAATTGATCATATATACTCCTTCTCTTCTCATTATTGTATGACATCAATTAGTAGTTCTGTTTGTATTATAAAACATCAAAATTAAAAATGTTGTCGTTTTATTTCAAATGTTACAAAAAGATTAAATTTATTTAAAATGTAGTAATAATCGTATTTTTAGAGAAAAGTTGGAAATTTGCGGTAAAAATGTTTAGCTAAAAAGAAAAGGTTTTAGCGGAATTTGATGGGAAATGTAAAATTATGGTGAAAACTTTTTTATTTCCTTTACTTTCAATATTCAAATTAGAATAGCAGCTCGTTGAATGGCAAAACTAATGGGGATTACATTTTAAAGGGGAGTGTTGAAGTTGAAGAACAAACAGCCACATCAACAGTTAACGGTGCAAGATAACCAGTTAACGAAAACACAAGAAGTTTTATACCAAAAGGATTTTAAACGAGCAGACAGAGCAAGAGGGAAAAAACGATAATTAATTAGTAATTCGCAATCTTATGAGGGAAACTCTAAGGTTGCGTTTTTATTTGTAAAACTGTACTTGTATAACAATCACTTACATATTCTAGCGTGTAGTAAACTGATTTTTGAAGAACTCTAGTACTTTTTTTAATTTGAAATCAGAAAATTAGCGAAAATCTTCGAAATCTTATAAACTGTATTCTAAATTAATTGAAAAGGATAAGTTATTTGGTAAAATAATAATTTATAAGGGGGAAGCTATAGTGAAGTTAAACGAATGGTTAAACAATGAAATTCCTAATATTGCAAAAACGCTTGTAGATGTTCATAAAGATTATTTTTCAATTGAGAAATCGATTGGGTTTGAAGGGCAAGAAACAATTTATAAAATTCTTCAAAATTTCCGTTCTGCTCTTTTCCCATGTTTATGTGATAAATATTCAAGCGATAATACCCGAATTAATGTTAGTATTGGCAATAACTTAAGAAAATCTGCATTAGATTTAAGTGAGTTAATTGGAAAAGTTCTTGTAAATGAAAATGCTTTGAATGAAACAGATGCAAAAAGAAAAGCAGAAGAAATTGTGATGAATCTGATCAATAAGTTTCCTGAGATCCGCAAAACTTTACAAACGGATATTCAAGCAGCTTATGATGGAGACCCTGCAACAACATCAACGGAAGAAATCCTTTTTAGTTATCCGTCAATTCAAGCAATAAGCATACATAGAATTGCTCACGAATTATATAAATTAAATGTACCAATCATACCGAGAATTATGTCTGAATACGCCCATGGTTTAACGGGTATCGACATTCACCCTGGTGCTTCCATTGGAGAATACTTCTTTATTGACCATGGTACTGGTGTAGTCATTGGTGAAACATGTACAATTGGTAAAAATGTGAAAATTTATCAAGGTGTAACGTTAGGTGCAAAAAGCTTCCCATTAGATGAAAATGGCAATCCGATTAAAGGGATTAAACGCCATCCAAACATTGAAGATAATGTTGTAATATATGCAGGTGCAACAATCCTTGGTGGAGATACAACAATTGGTCAAAATTCAGTGATTGGTGGGAACATTTGGTTAACTCAATCTGTTCCTGAAAATTCAAAAGTGTACAATTCTCAGCCATTACCAAATATTAAATAATACATTAAAAGACTACCCGAAATTGGGTAGTCTTATTATATGAAGAGGAATAAGTATTAAAAGTCACTTTCCATTTCTAATCTTTGGTAAGCAAATTCGTAAGTTGCCTCTAACACTCGGTCACTAATATTCATTAGTTCACTCGGATTTACGCCAAAGTAAGTTACTAAAAAATGCACCATGTTTTGTCGCTCTTTTTCAGTAATCATGTAATTTATACACCCTCCTAATTATTATATAACAAATATATGTTGTTTCAATCTGATGTATAACAGATAAAAGCCTAACATCTTCAAATATTTCATTAAATGGCTGGACTTTTTTCCAAAAACAAATGGTTGACTATTTTCATATAACACACTTACTTGCACAATATAATAAATTTCAGTAATATAACATTAAAGCTGCGTTGTACGTAGAATATTAAGTTTTAACCTTTAAGCTGTAAAAGGGAGTTTTAGATTGAAGATGAAATGGCGAGCGTCACACAATTTGTGCATGACGATATACAGGAAATCTTTTGCGAACACCCACTTTGAGGAGTGGTGGTTTAAAACTTTCTATCAACTTACGGCAAAGCGGCTTACACCTATACATAATAATGTACTCTTACTAAATGGTGAGGGTGCTTTTTTTTTGCCAAAAATTTCTTCGTTTAAGAAATCAATTTTAAACTAAACTATAAAAACACTGATAAATCAATCAGTGAATTACTCTAAAGGAGGCAATCAATATGGCAAACAGTAATAACAATAATAAGTTATTAGTATCTGGTGCACAAAACGCATTAGATCAAATGAAGTATGAAATTGCATCAGAATTTGGAGTACATCTTGGGCCAGATGCATCAGCTCGTGCAAATGGTTCAGTAGGTGGAGAAATCACAAAACGCCTTGTACAAATGGCGGAAAGTCAATTACGTGGTACACAACAATAGTGTAAGATTTACAAATAAATATTAAGTGAAATCAAATGGGAAACCCGGTTAATTGGGTTTCCTTTTTATTTGCATTCTCCTCTTTCACACACATTAGGCTTTTCGCATATGGTAAGAAAAGTTTACATGATGGGGTGGAGGAAAAGATGGCAACTTTATTTCCTGCTCTATTAGCTGGTCCAATTGTTCGAAAGGTTGAACCTTCACAAATTGTTATTTGGTTGGCGACAAGTAATGATTTTGATATAAAGGGGGACCTCTTTAAAATCGTACCCAATAATCGAACAACGCATTATACGAAGATTAAGACCGAGTCAGCGAAACAAACGATACCCTTTGGCGAAAATCTAATATTTCATTTGCTTAAAATAACCCCACGAAAAAACCTTTTTCCTACAGAACAACTAATCGGCTATAACATTACCTTCTCAAACGGTACAGAATCCTTCAATTTATCTGATTTAGGTCTTCTCTCCCACGGAAATGAAAATAGTATTGTCTACGATTCCTTAAAGTATCCTAGCTTTTATATCCCACATAAAGAACGAGCATCATTTTTATTTGGTTCTTGTCATAAACTTCATGGTGATGGAGAAGATACATTAATAAAAGGCGACGATTTTTTAAGCGAAAATACGACGAATTTATCTCATCGGCCGCAAGCTTTATTCTTAATGGGCGATCAAATCTATGCAGATGATGTAGCACATCCAATATCCCGCTCAATCCATTATTTTTGTAAGGAATTAATGGGCGTTAATGAAGATTTAACGATGATAGATCAAAGGCTCGATAATTCGTCTTTGCATAAAATTAATGGTAGAAAGAAAATTATGAAGCAACTTGCAAAATTCACTTCTAGAAATGCAGCGAATCATCTAATTGAATTTGGTGAATATGCGGCGATGTATTTAATGTCCTGGAGTCCTGTTTTATGGGAAATTGCAGATAACGAAAAGTTATTCATATCCTTTGATGGGTTAGAAAATGACCATCTCCATTTATTTTCTAAAAGTGAAAAGTTGAGGAAAATAGAAAAAGGGCGAATTCAAAAGCGTTATGAAGAACAAGAAAAAATCATTCAAAAGTGCCGTGGGGATAGTTATAAAATTAGAAGGTTATTCGCAAATATCCCAACCTATATGATTTTTGATGATCATGACATTACGGATGATTGGAATATTAATAAAGAGTGGAAAGAAGAAGTTAATGAATCGCCACTCGGAAAACATGTGATTTCAAATGGATTATCCGCCTATTGGGCATTCCAAGGGTGGGGGAATAATCCAGAAAACTTTTCTGAAGAATTTACAACTTGTATGAAAAATTATTTTCAATCTATACAGAATGGGAACATGATGGAGCATCATCAAACTTGGATTGAACTGTTATCGAAACATCAACCATGGCATTTTGTTGCACCTACAAGTCCAAAAACAGTCTTTCTTGATACGCGTACGTTACGGGAATATGAAGATAAGCCAGTGACACAGCCAAAAGATGATTCTACATTTCCACCACAGCTTGTCAACGAAACAGAGTATGAGGTGATTAGTCATCAGTTACAGAATAGTGGATGGGTGTATGGGAGCCCTTTAATCATTGTTTCGCCAACTCCTGTCATCGGATTTGACATGATAGAAAATTTAGTTGCACAATTTGTTATTCCATTAGAGATGTTCGGTGTCAACGTGGAAACTGTATTTGATGTGGAAGCGTGGAGGTACAATGGAAAAGGCCTCACCAATTTGTTAACTAGATTAACAAAATGGAACCCAAATCCTTGTATCATTTTATCTGGGGATGTTCACTATGGTTTTTCAGTTAACTCAACCTTTACATTCCCTAAAAACCAACAATTAAAAATAAAACAAATTACGTCAAGTCCTCAAAAAAACTTGAGTTTCAATAATATGGGGATTGTTGTGGAAATCTTTTCTTCCATCGACCAGTTGCTAAAACAAAACCCATCTATCTTCCGTTATTGTGATTCTTTTTATAAAATTCATCAAGAAGAACCGAAAGACATTCCAAATAAAAAAATTCGTTGGGTAGAACAATTAAGTTATGACCAAGTGGATGGGTATTCAATTATTGAGACAGAGAATCATATAGGATTGTTGGTTGTAACTCCAAATGAAATATCAAGTTCTTTTTTAAAATGAGAACAGAAAACCTTTATCTCATGCCTCTGAAACTATAGAAAAATTGGAACTTTTTATGTATCCTAGACGTAAGTAACTATGATAATATGAATCGAGGTGTCTAGATTGGAACAAAAAACAGAAAAAAATGAATTAATAGAATGGGTAAAGGCGATTATCATTGGAGTAATTATCGCATGGGCAGTTCCATTTTTCTTATTTATGCCGACACAAGTACAAGGCGCTTCGATGATGCCAACCTTTGAAGATGGAGACAAAGTTGTTGTAAATAAAATTGGACCAAAGTTAACAGAGTATAACCGATTTGATGTCATTGTTTTTAAAGCAACGGAAACAGATAATTATATTAAACGTATTATTGGACTTCCGGGAGACAAAATTGCTTATAAAGATGATGTACTTTACATTAACGGTGAAAAATTCGATGAACCATATTTAGAAGATTTTAAAAATGAATTAATCGATAGCGGAACGTTAACACAAGATTTTGCTCTAGAGGAAATTCTAAATGAATCTGTTGTACCTGAAGGACATTTTTTCGTCTTAGGGGATAATCGACGTTATAGCCGAGATAGCCGTGATCCGAATCTTGGATTTATCTCACAAGAGCGAGTGTTAGGAACAGTTGATGTGAGAGTATGGCCATTAAATCACCTTGGCTTAATTCATTAAATAGTGTTTGCGCCCACGTATTTTCGTGGGCGTTTTGTAATTGCTAATTTACTTTAAACTAATCATTAATTTTATTATCTTGATACTCGATTTTTTTAAGTGCTCGTTCAAAATTCAATTCTTGAGAAATTTCTTCTCGACTATTCTTCTTTACCGGCTTTTTCATTTTTCGCACAGAGTTTCTGCCATGTTTTTTCATTTTTGTTCACCTCCGTACTATATTTTGTCCAGCTTTAGAAAAGAAATGCCCACTTTCCTTTTGTTTTCAAAAGCCCTCACAACTCCTTTCATACTTTCATTTAATATGGAAAGGGAGGCGAAGAAATGGGTGAACAGCAATTTTCAAATAAAAATATAAACAATGACAATAAACAAAATCAAATTGAAAGTGAGGTTATACTCGACCGCAATTCCCTTATTATTAGCCAAACTTTTACTGTCAATGCCATTGTTGGAGCTGAACAAAAATTAGTTATTGAAGAGATTGTAATGGAAGAAGTGGATGACGAAGAAGAGTCCACAGTATCTGAGCATGAGGTGGAAATTGAAATTGAAATTGCTGATACTACAATTCGCCAAGATTATACACTTATTTATGCAGCACCAGCAACCCCAATGCGTTCCCCAATATTAATGACAATTATTGCCCGAAACTTATCAGAAAATGATGTGTTAGTAAGTATTGAGGACGAACATGATGTCATTGCAGAAGAAGTTGTTCCTGCCAATTCAGAACTTGCGTTAACTGCTCAACATGCGAATCTTGTTAGGGCGTTGGCATTAGCGGAAAGTCAAGTTCAATTTGTCATAAGCGTTTTTCACCCAATTAATTCGATTTAGCTTACTTGAAGGCACTTTGAAATGGTGCTTTTTATTTTACATCATAAAAAAGTAGACCCCATTGTTAAGGAATCTACTTCGTTAAACGTTATGCTCGTCCATTTTCTTTTGTAAAATCGTTTTCCATCATCACGATAAACAAACCAATAATAAAGAGGAATACACTGCCTTTTACCATTTCAATTCCGATCCAATGAGAGATTTCTGTGAAAAAGCTTAATCCGAATAGAGCTAGTCCAATTGTTAGAATCGATGCACATAAGGTAATAAAAAATTTATACATGTTGAAAACCTCCTTGAGTTTGTTATCTAATTAACAATATTGTAACATAAAGTTCTTAAAATGTTCACATTTTATTCAATTAAATGACACAATTACAAAAAACAAACCATATGAACTATAGTTTTGTTAAATTTATACATACTCTTACGTTTTGAAACTATGATTATATAGTGTTCATTTTTTTGCCTTTGAATATTGATTGAATTTCATATTACTAACCATTAAAATAGGTTAAAAGTATGACAATAGTAAAAAATAGTGAGCGAGGGCTATTATATGAAGTATCGTAGAGAAGAAGCGTTTCGATTTGCTTTTGGTGAGCCAGTGGATGCTTTATTTCATATTATTAAATTAGATGACAAACCCGTGACGTCTTCTCCTGGAAAAGCGAAAATATTAGATGTGAGTCCTGAGGGGTTAAGAATTAGTTCGGAGTTGAATATTCCAGATATTACATCTAAGACAATTACTTTAACAATTGCATTTACTATCAATGACACATCTTTTAATCTTGATGGGATTATCGTTTGGAAAAAGATGATTGGGAACATTACCAGCTATGGAATTAAGTTGGATTTAAAAGAACAACATGTAAAAGTAAAATTGATTGAAGAATTAAAGGTTTATTCAAAAAAGCATATTAACAACAATAAAAAAGGGAAGTCAATTTGAATTCGTTATCAAGTTGACTTCCTTTATTTTATAGACGTCGATTTCGATTCTCCGTATGTTTCTTTTTAGCTAAAGTTTCATTGGTAATGTGTTCACGACCAAATTCTTCTTTTGTTGAATGGCCCATTTTTGGTGCAGCTTTACTATTATGAAGTTGTCGATCATCGTAGTTTGAGTATTCGTCAAAATCTTTTTGTTCGTTCATGATATCATCTCCTTTCGATGATTTTAATATGAGAATTTTCCTTGCTGTTTATGTAAATAATAAATCAGCACGAAAAATGTTGCTCATTGTCAGAAAATAATAGATAATTAAAACTATTAGAAATAGATTAGGAGTGTAGTTTGTAATGCAACTTGAGCAAGAAAACAGCGTGATTAAAAAAAATTCCCAATTAGATAACCGTGCAATTTTGTTAGTAAAATGTCCAGATAAACCAGGAATTGTTTCTGTATTATCAACATTTTTATATAAACATAATGCCAACATCATCGAATCAAGCCAATATTCTAGTGACCCAGAAAATGGAAACTTTTTCATTCGTCTTGAATTCCATTGCGAAAATCTTCAAGCGAAATCAGCAGATATGGAAGAAGAGTTTGTGCATATAGCAAAAGATTATAATATGACGTATGACTTCTATTATCGAAATGAACGTCAGCGTACAGCGGTGTATGTGTCAAAAGAGCTGCATTGTTTATTGGAGTTATTATGGGAATGGCAAAATGGCGATTTAGATACGGATATTGTAGTAGTCATTAGTAACCATGAAGATGCTCGATCAATTGTAGAGTCTTACGGGATTCCATTCCACTATATCCCAGCCAATAAAGACATTCGCAAAGAGGTAGAGGCACAACAAATTCAATTAATGGAAGACTATAATGTTGATTTATTAATTTTAGCAAGATATATGCAAATTTTAACACCTGAATTTGTAGGGCATTTTGAAAATCGTATTATTAACATCCACCATTCATTTTTACCTGCATTTATTGGTGCAAGACCTTATGACCGTGCCCATAAACGTGGAGTAAAATTAATCGGTGCAACTTCCCACTATGTAACAAATGATCTAGATGAAGGGCCTATTATTGAACAAGACGTAGAGCGTGTGGATCACCGTGACGATGTGGCAACATTAAAGAAAATTGGTAGTCGAATCGAACGTCGCGTACTAGCTCGAGCAGTAAAGTGGCACTTAGAAAATCGTGTTATTGTAGAAGGTAATAAAACAATTGTATTCCATTAAGAAAAAGCGAACTTCGTGTAAAAATCGAGGTTCGCTTTTTTAACTAGAAAAATAGGGTGAATTATGTAAAAATTAACATAAATAAATTATCACTGAAAGGAATGGATAATGAACAGATTATTAATCTCCTATTTATTCGCTGCATGTTCTGGAATACTCATGTTTTTAAGTATGCCCAGTTATAATTTTGGAATTTTTGCATGGTTTGGATTAGTACCTTTATTGCTTGCACTCAAAGATAAATCCTCCCTTCAACAATATATATTAATTAATGTCACATGTATCATTTGGTCTTTCGGAACGCATATTTGGTACCCGGCAATCTTCTCGGGATGGGGCTATCTCATTATGATTGGTGCTGGCTGTTTTTACGGTGCATTTATAAAGATGGGCTATGATATGCAGGTTCGAATCAATCGTTGGTACGCGATTTTTGCAATACCAATAACTTTTAGTGTATTCGAATGGCTCAAAACCATCCTTCCTTTTACAAAAACTTGGTGGATTGAAATCATCTCCAAATCGCAATGGATGATACCCGAAACTTTACAAATTTTATCGTTAACAGGTTTTATTGGATTATCATTCTTAATTTTACTATCAAACGTTGTCATCGCAGAAATTATTAAAAATCAATTTTCATCTAAAAACATGAAAATCTTTACGTATTCATTGTTCGTATTGCCAGTAGCTAATTTCATTTTTGGCACAGTAATTATGAATGAAAATGATAAACAACTGAAAGAACAGCCGATTACAATTGGTGCTACAGTGGACCTTGTGAACCAAGATGAGGAAGTGCTTTCACTAGGGAGCGGGCAAACAGCAGGCGATGGATATTTAGCAGATACATACGAAATGAAAGAAAAAATATTTGAGATTAATGAAGAGCTATCCAAACAAATCATGAACGAAAAACGTGCTGATTTTATCGTATGGGGCGAAAATGAATTCATGAACTTAAACGATACACAATTGACAAATGATTTCCGTTCTCTTGCAAAATCGTTACATACTACGATTATTGCTGATACAGTTTGGGAAACAGAAGACACGATGTATGATACCGCTTATATGGTGGATGGGACGGGGGAAGAAATCGGTAGAACACCAAAGATTTTTACGCTTTGGGGGGAGGAGAGTTACGGATTTTCTCCTGGACCAAGAGATTATGACGTGTATGAAACAGCACACGGGAAAGTGGCGCTTGCTATATGTTGGGATCGCCATGACCAATCCATCTTAAGAAACTATGCGAAAAACGGCGCACAGTTAGCGACGATTCCGGCTGATGATGATTTTTATGGAGATAAGAGATTTCCTTACTATGCAGCAAGTGATGCCGTATTCCGAGCTGTCGAAAATCATCTTGCAATTGGTTCAGGTTCCACTTCAGGAGTTGCACAAGTGATAACGCCATATGGGGAAATGACCGCGATGAGTGGTGTGAATCAACGTCAATATATCGTAGGGGATACGTTTACGTTAGATAAGCAAACGTTCTATACACGTTTTGGAGATGTCTTTGCGTATTTGTTTGCTCTTATTTTCCTTGCCATGTTTATCGTATCTGAACGAAATAAAAGAAAAATGTAAGGGGCGGTCATTTAGACTACCCCTATCCTTTTATTCTTCTTGTGGCGATAAAGATTCATCTAATTGATTTAATTTATCATATATCCGACGTTTTCGGTAAAGCATCATTCCAGCTTCTGACACATCTTCTATCATTCCTTTATTGGCGATGGCACCGAAAATCATCCCTGCTATTGGAATCATTTGAAATAGTTTTTTCCATCCAAAATTGTCACGATAAGTAAAGAACACTTCTTGCCAACCTTTTAATTGGCTGATCATATCTTGTGATTTATCTTTCGTCTCGTTCATCGAAGACAATTCCTTTAAAATGGCTTCTTTACCAACGATATCTGCTGAAGCGAATTGCAAACATTTAACGATAAACACACGTTCTTCTTTGTTATTCGGGTCATACCCATGGATCATCGCGATTTCTTGTAACGTTTTTAAGGCAGTGCCAAGAATGACAGGGATATCAATCGCTAATGTAAATAAACCGCCAAAGCCTGTAGAAGCCCCTTGAACAGTTGCAAATTTCGCCCGTTCACTTTGTAAGGATGTGCTTAAGAAAATCATGTTTTCAATGGGCAAATTTCCAACATCTTCAATTGTTTCAATGGGAATGGATGTGGACTTTTGAATTCTTTTAAGTATAGCTTGTTCGCTTATTAAATATTTTCCGCCCGTTTGAATATAGCTCCCAAGTTCATTCACTAATACGCCAATCTTTTCTTGAATAAATTTTGGTGTGACTTTATCTAATAACTTGAAGGGTAGTCGGCCAAGCTTCTCCCAAAAAAACAATCCTTTTTGGTCGTCTTCCCATGCTTCAATTTCTTGTAAATAAGCTGATAGTTGTTCTTTAGTTTCCAAGTAGAGTTCTCCCTTATTATGTAATTACATTATTTACGAAATTTAGGTTTTGAAAGTTTCAATTTTTCATACAATAAAATTCCTAAATTTAGTATTTCACCCTTAGAAGTGCGTATATTTATATGGAGGGAGGGGGGAATTGAAACATTTGAAAGCAAATACGAATGCCATCCATCAATTCCGAAACACGCTTATTATTGATAAATATGATCCGCAAATTGTCCAGTGGGGGACGAGAAAATTTCAACAAGACTATAGCGAAAGTATTGAAGATGCCCTTATTTGGAATGTTTTTCGAAGTTTGAGACAAATTCATCCGGAATTATGGGTAAAACAATTATTTGCAAAGGGATTTCAAAAAGACTTTCCTTACTCACTAGATGACATCGAGATCTACTTATGGAAACGTGTACCCCCTCCACGAGATATTTCACAACCCCAAAGCTATTATGAACTTGATATTGTGATCGAAACAAAACAATTTGTTTGGTTTTTGCTCGCGAAATATAAAAGTGATGTTCGTGTTAATACACAACAAAACAATCAAATTATTCGAAACGTTGATGTGGGGTTAGAATATACGAAACAGCGAGATTTTTATTTTTCCCTATTGTTTTTAGATCCTTTTCATACGCCTTATGGACAAATCTTAATCAATCAATACCGTCAATCTGAAAAGGCAATTTTACAAGACCTTCCACATCGGACAACGGAAATTTCTCGGTTGGGCGGTATTAGTATTATAACTTGGAAGGATGTTCATCAGCTTTTAAAAGATATTTACCTTTATAATAAATGTCCATTTGAACGATTTATTTCGAGTCAAGCAAGCGATTGGCTCATTGCGAAAATATTAGAAGACGATTAAAAAATACGTACTATCTCGATAATTGGAAGGTTATACTTATTTGTATGACCATGGTACCAAAAGGAGGACCTATTCGTGAACATTACAATTGAATGGACATATAAAACGAAAAATGGCATTGAAACTGTTTTTCGCTCAAGTGAAATGCCACCAGCCCATGCATTAGCTATTGCCGAAGATCTTGAAAAAACCGGTCGCGTAAAAAATCTGACGTTTATTGACGAACATGATAGTACGTGGATGGCTAAAGAATTGAAGAAATATATTAAAGAAGTGGAAACAGAGCCACATAATGTACGTGTTTACTTTGATGGTGGCTTTGATATTCAAACGAGTTTTTCTGGTCTTGGCGTTGTTATTTATTATGAACAAAATGGCAAGTCTTACCGATTACGCCGCAATGCTCCTGCACAAGGTCTTGTTTCAAACAACGAAGCAGAATATGCAGCATTGCATTTAAGTATTGTTGAATTAGATCTTTTAGATGTTCACCATCAAACGGTAAAATTTATTGGCGATTCTCAAGTCGTTATAAATCAAATGAGTGGGGAATGGCCTGCTTATGAAAAAGACTTAGCAAGCTGGGCAGATCGCATTGATGAAAAATTAAATTCTCTTGGCATCACACCAGAATTTGAGTTAGTCCCTCGAAAACAAAACGAAGAAGCAGACCGTCTTGCTACACAAGCATTAAAAGGTGTTGATATTACAGGACAAATTGAACTTCAGTAAACAGTAGATGGGAAAGGTTACTTTCCTATCTGCCTGAAAATTATTTTTTTACAAAAGTACATACGATAATTCAAGGAGGAAGCTCAAAATAACGAGTTTCCTCCTTTATTACATAAATATTTTCTGGAACGGAGTAATTTTCTACTTTAATGCATGATTATTCTCTAAAATAAACGAAAAACATAGTATTGTGAAATTGTAAATGTTTTTCGTATAATAGTATATAGAGGAAAGTTTCATGTGTAGACTTCTTTGAATAAGATGATTGGGATCGTTACATTAAATTGCACTTACCATGATGTAACAAGTTAAACTTGCGATTACAAAGTTAGTAATCGTTTTTTTCATATAGTAGAATGACTCTAAAGGAGCATGGTCATGACAAATAAATTAAGAACTATTGAAATCGTTGATCAGTACATTGACAAATTACCAGAAGAAATACAGCAAATCACTGTAGAATTACGTAAAATTATTTTGGATTCATCACCACATTTAAAAGAAGAATTTAAATGGTCGATGCCAAATTACTCTTATAATGGGCTTGTTTGTTATTTACAACCTGCCAAAAACCATGTAAATCTCGGTTTTCATCGAGGAAATGAACTGAAAAATAAAGAGTGGGGTCATTTTTTACATGGTACAGGAAAGTCGATGAGGCATATTCAAATTAACAATATGCAAGAAATTCAAAAAGACGCTTTTACATCTTTAATTAAAATTGCCGTCGCATTAAATCACGATTAAACTTTAAGGAAGAAAGGAGGCGGAAATCATGAATATAACTATAACTCAAAAACGCATTATCGATCTGTGTGGTACCGTCTCCTTCAAAAAAGGCGACTACTTTTATCGGGGAAATAAAGTACACATTCTAAAAAACGAGCCGGATATTTGTGAAGCAGTTGTTCAAGGTGTAGAAAATTTTCATGTAACAATAAAAAACACTAATGGAAATCTCCAATCAACGTGTAGCTGTTCTTCATTATTAACGTTTAAAAAGGCTTGTCAACATGTGGCGGCTACATTCATTGCATTAAAAGAACAGCAACTAACAAATGGGTTCATGTCAATTTTTGAAAATAAACCGAAACAAAAAAGAGGGCATCAACAATTTTTTGAAACACGGGAAGAATTGGATGTCGAGTTTTTATTAGCGCCTATTCACACAGGGTATGATCATTTCTTTGCATTAGAGATGAGGATTCATGAGTTTGTTGTAAACATTCGGGACTTATTTAAAAAAAATGTTGTTAAAATAACTTCTTCCTTTACATATGACCGAGAGAAACACTGTTTTTCTAAGGAAGTTGATGAGATATTGTCTATTTTAAATGAAATTGTACATGATGAAATTGACTATGAGATTTCAAAAAGTTTAATCATTCCACCATCATCCTTTGAACGGTTGATTCCTTTGATGAAAAACACTCCGAATTTTTCCCTTCAGCACTATCCAATTTCTATAATCGATGGCCCACTTCCCATTCACTTTTGCCTCGAAAAAGCAGAAGATCACTATCTATTATTCGTAAATGGATATGAATTTTTAACCGTTTTTCATGGTTATGGCTGTGTGCTATTTGAGGGGAAGTTATATTTATTACAGGCAGAGGACTTTGATCGTTTTACTGAGATAATGAAAATCATTCCAAATGATGAACTCGTTATCGAAAAAAATCAGCTGGATCATTTTTTAAACAATGTGGTACCTAAAATTAATCGAATTGGGGAGTTTCAATTATCAAGCGCGGTCCAAGCTGAGATGAGGAAAACGCCTTTAGTTGCAAAATTATATTTAGATCGGTTGAAAAATCGTCTTCTTGCAAGTATAGAATTTCATTATGAAAACGTTGTGATTCAGCAGTTAGAACATCGAGAATTTCCCAATAGGATTATACGGGATTTGGCTAGTGAAGAGAACATTCTTACGCTCATGAGGGATAGTGGGTTTACTATTACAGAGGGCGGCTATTATATGCAAAATGAAGAGCTTGAATATGACTTTTTATATCATGTTCTGCCCAAACTGAGCCCATTAACGCAAATTTATATGACGACAGCTGTTCGAACGCGTCTCGTAAAGGAACATGTTTTCCCAAAAATTCGCGTAAAGGTACAAAAGGAACGGACGGATTGGCTCGAATTTAAGTTTGAAATGGATGGGATAAAAGATCGGCAAATTCAAGAATTCCTAAAGGCTCTAAAATTGAAACAAAAATATTATCGTTTGCCAAATGGGTCGCTTTTATCATTAGAAACAAAGGAAATGGAGGAAATTCACCGTTTCTTAAATGAGATTCCTGAGCAGGAGACGAACTACGAGGCAACCTTTAATATACCAATTACGGAAAGTTTGAAGTTCTTGGATATAATCGAAGACAGTGACGCCTTTATGGCAGAGCAATCTTTCCGCGATTTTGTAAACCAATTACTACACCCAGAAAAACTAACTTTTGAAGTTCCTGATTTAAACGCGATTTTAAGGGACTATCAAAAACAAGGATATCAATGGATGAAAGCTCTGTCACAATACGGGTTTGGCGGCGTTTTAGCAGATGATATGGGGCTTGGCAAAACGTTACAAAGTATCACATTTATTGTTTCAGAACTAGGTACGATTCGACAGTCGGGTGAGCCCGTATTGATTGTCTGCCCATCCTCTTTAACTTATAACTGGCTTGGGGAAATGATGAATTTTGCTCCACAAATACAAGCAATTATTATCGATGGGAAAAAGGAAGAGCGAGAAAGACTTCAAAAAGAACTTGAGAACATTGATGTAATTATCACTTCGTATCCATTGCTTCTACGAGATCGAAAGTGGTATGAAAATCAAAAATTCCATACTGTTTTTTTTGACGAAGCACAAAACTTTAAAAATCCGATGACTCAAACCTTTAAAGTAGTAAAAAATATACAGGCAACAAACCGTTTTGGCCTAACTGGAACGCCAATCGAAAATTCATTGGAAGAGCTTTGGGCGATTTATCATGTAGTGTTTCCACATTTATTTCAAAAGCTGGAGGATTTTAGTTATTTGCCAAGAAAAAACATTGCGCGGAAAGTACGACCATTTTTACTTCGACGCACAAAAAATGATGTGCTAACTGAATTACCTGGAAAAGAGGAAACAATTGTTGTATCAGAACTTGAAGCAGAACAAAAAAAGCTTTATGCTGCATTTTTATCCAAGTTGCGCCATGATGCTTTTAAAGCTTTGGACCAAAATACGTTTCATCAAAATCGGATACGCATTTTAGCTGGGCTAACTAGGTTACGACAAATTTGCTGTCATCCGGCACTTTTTGTGGATGGGTATGAAGGAAGCTCGGCAAAATTTGAACAGCTCCTACAAATACTTGAAGAATCACGGGTTTCAGGTAGACGAGTATTAATTTTCTCTCAGTTTACAAAAATGCTACAAATGATAGGTAGGGAATTAACGAATAATGGGCAAAGCTTTTTTTACCTTGATGGACAAACCCCTTCAGAGGAACGAGTAGAACTTTGTCATCGGTTTAATGAAGGACAACGGGATATTTTCCTGATTTCGTTAAAAGCAGGGGGAACTGGGCTTAACCTTACTGGTGCAGATACGGTCATTTTGTATGATTTATGGTGGAATCCTGCAGTGGAACAACAGGCAATGGACCGTGCATATCGAATGGGGCAAAAAAGAGTCGTTCAAGTCATTAAAATGATTGCAAAAGGGACCATCGAAGAAAAAATGTATGAACTTCAGGAGAAAAAGAAAGATTTGATTTCGAGTATTATCGAACCAAGAGACTCTACATTAACCGTGGAAGATATACGAGAAATTTTGATGATTTAAAGGAGTAGTATGTTTTAGTATAGTTCTTCTCCAATCTGCATCATCAATTTATCAATCTTCTTTACAAGTTTTTTTACACTGTAAAAATAAAGGACAACTTCTTTTGAATCGTCCTCAATATGGATTTCTGCAATGATTCGAATGTTTGTAGGTTTTCCTTTAAAAATGACTTCGAAAGTTCCAAGTTCTTTTTGTTCGTGATCTTCTTTCATAAGATGAATTTCTGACAAAATGCCTTCTATCTCTTTATTATTAAACCCCGAATCTAGAAAATCCCTCGAAACTTGGTGGAGGAAGGGCTCAACATTTTCAATATCGAAATTTAACCCAGCTGCATATCGCGCTTCTTTCTTTCTTGAAAACAAAAAAACACACTCCTTTTAGAAAATTGTGAGAACAAATACTGCTCTCACAATTTTTATTTTAATGCTCCACTAAATCATTTAATGCCACTTCTTGTTCTTTTTCGGGATCATCAAGGGGATAAATGCGAGCTGTCCCTTTGTCTGCATCTACATGTTGAATATACACTCGTTGTCCATTAAACAAAATATTTGCAATTTCACCGGATTCGGTAATTTCTTGTGCTCTTTGAACGTTCATTGATGTATCCTCCTCACTAAAGTTTTGCCATGTTATTATTCACACTTTACTTGAAAAAATTCTGTTTAAGTATAAATGCAATAAACAATACCAAACTAAAACTGTGTTTGAAAATGATTTTTAGGAGGTTTTTTATTATGAAACAAAACCCACAAAAAATTGCAGGTAGACCGAAAAAATTTGTGAGTAAGGAAGAAATGATTGAAAATACATTAGATAATATGCGTGAAGCCGAAATAAGTATGGAGTTTGCCGGTGAAGAAGAGCTTGAACACCTACAAGAAAAAAATGAGCGCCGTAAACATCAAATTCAAAGAATGAAAAATGAACCTCTTACTTAGTAGTTTCCGGCTGTGTTAAAGGGTTAACACAGCCTCTTTTTAAATCTGTTACCGGACGAAAGAAAGGTTGTGCAGCAATTGAACATTCTCATTGTTGGTGCAAATGGTCAAACAGGAAGGCAATTAATAAAAAACATTACTGAGCACAATCATCATATGGCTGTTGCTTTAGTTAATAATGCTGTCCAACAAGCATATTTTATCGATATGGGAATTGACACACGAATTATCAACCTTGACCAAAAAGTAACGGAAATTGTAAAGGTTTTAAAAAATATTAATGCACTTGTTATTATAGGTAGCCTCGATGAAAAGAACAAAGAAACGCTCATTGAGATTGATGACATGCTGAAACTAATGGATGCAGCGACATATGCTGGAGTAAAACGGTTTATTTACCTCAGTACTTTTGAAACGCGGGAAATACCACTTTATTTCCGTCCAATATTCATTCAAAATCATTATATTGAAAAATGGTTAAAAATATCTCGGTGTCATTATACAATTATTCATGCAGGAACGTTGGTTGACAAAAAGGGGACAGGGCTTGTTGAAGTTGGCCCAAATATTCAACACAGGGAAATTGCAAAAGAAGATGTCGCGAAATTTATTTTAGCTTGTTTAGAAAGTGACGCTACCATTTGCAAAGAAATAAAAGTTGTATCAGGAAAAATCCCGATACAACAAGTGATAAGCTCTATTTAAGTGATTCCTTTCATCACTTGGTTAATTAATGAATCAACATAAGTTGAATCGACTTCTTTTTTATAAATTAATAGTCGAAAGTAAACAGGGCCATAAAACATATCTAAAACAATGTCTAAATGGATTGAAGGTTGGATTTCCCTTTGTGCAATTGCCGCTTTTAACAGTATTCGGGATTCTTCACGGCGAGGCTTTAAATATTCCGTATAAAATTTATTGGCAAGTTCGGAATTTACGCCACTTTCTGCAACAAGAGAGATGATTGTTCTTCCTAGAGAACTATTTAGCACGCTAGATAGGTTGTATAAATGTTGTCTGAAATTTTCACGGAATGTAGTATTTTCATGAAATTTCAAATTTGAATTGACCGACATTAAAAAGGCATCAAGAACTAAAAAAGTTTTATGACTCCACCAACGATAAATGGTCGCTTTCCCAACTCCAGCTGTATTTGCAATTCTTTCAATTGTTAAATCAGAAAAGGGTGTTTCTTCAAGCAACTGAATGACAGCTTGCAAAATCGCCGTTTTGGATGCTTCACTCCGCGGTCTTCCAATACTTTTCATCTTCACACCCCTCATTTAGTCTTCCAAACATGTTCTAATATTAGTGCAGTGATTAATCCGACCATAACCCCATTGCTAATAACATATTGCAATAATGGTGGAAAGGCGGAAATTACCACTTCAGGTAAAAACATCACGCTAATGCCTAAAGATAAAGAGATGCTTAAAATAGTGATGCGTCTTTGGTCGAGTGGTTCTTTGAGTACTGTACTTATTCCAATTCCCGCCATCGTTGTATACGAAGCAAGCATGGCACCATTGGCAATCGGTCCTGGAAGCATTGCGAAAATCGTATAAATGGAAGGGAAAAAAGCAATGAAAGCTAAAAGGAAACTCGCGATGATGTAAGGTTTCATTTTATTTTGCCCTGTCATTTGTACAAAACTTGCCGTAACTGTATATGGGACTACACCGACGACCGAAAAGATTGCGGAAATGATAGTGTTGGCACCACTGATGACGCCTGCACTTTTTAAAGTACCTTCCTTTCGATGTTCGTTTTGGGTGCTTAAAACATGCTTCATTGCCGCGATACTAGCAATAATACTTAAAATTAAAACAATTGCAACGAGAATCGCTGAAACAATCATACTAGTATCAATTTTAGGTGGTCCCCAAGCGAAAATTTCGGGAAATGAAATGATGGAGTCTTTTTTAGGAAATGAATGCGTACCAAAGAACAAAATAAATAGAACTGATCCAATCACCATTCCAATGAGAACAGCATAACTTTTTAGCCAACCTTTCCCCCAAACTCCTAGAAAAAGAACAAGTAGAAACGTACCAAAAGAGAGAAGAACCACGCCCATTTGGATGGACGTAGACGTTGGATTCACATCAAACATCCCCTCTAGAAATATGCTACACAATTGAAACCCGAGAATTGTTAAGTAAACACCATTTACTAATGGTGTAAAATATGTGAGTAATTTTGTCATCCATCCGGTTATGCTTACAACTAACAGAATGATTCCTGCTAAAATCATCGCACCTTCTAGCAACTGTAATGAATTGTTGACGTGACTAACCCCTTCAATCATTGCCATCTGACCCATTAATGTAAAAATGGCGAGCCAAATTCCTGCTGGTCCATCTGGTATCGGGAGGCGATGTCCTAAAAAGCCAGATAATAAACTAGAGAGGCCAACTACAAAAAATGTTCTTTGCATTAGACCGGAAATTTCTTCTGGTGGAAGTTGAAAAACTTGCCCAACGATAATGGGGATGGTTAACGAATTTGCTAGTAAGAAAATAAACCATTGTAGTGCGCCAATACTTGTGTCTAACTTTGATAGTTTCATAGAGAATTCCTCACAATTTGGAAAGTTTACACAATTATAAAACGAGACGTATCGTTTTGTATATATTATTTATTTGTGTGTTTAATAGATAATAATATTATGTCTACTAAAATAATTTGCGGGTTTTTATTTTTGGTTTGGGTTACTTTACATCTGTTACAATAACGTTATGAAATTAGTGGAAAAGAGGATTTTTATGTTTAAAACAATTGGGGTACTTGCTCACGTTGATGCGGGGAAAACAACTTTTTCAGAGCAACTCCTTTACCATACACAAAGTATAAAAGAAAGGGGACGAGTGGATCACCAAGATGCCTATTTAGATAATCATAGCATTGAACGTAGACGGGGAATTACGATCTTTGCTGAGCAAGGTCGAATTCAGTTTAACGGAGATACTTATACGTTAATTGACACACCTGGACACGTCGACTTCTCTCCTGAAATGGAACGTGCTATTAGTGTGATGGATTATGCAATTTTAATTATTAGTGCAGTTGATGGAATTGAAGGTCATACGGAAACGGTTTGGCACTTGTTACGACAACATCATGTTCCCACGTTTATTTTTTTGAATAAAATTGATCGTGACGGAGCAAGCATTGAAAACGTAATGAAAGAAATCCAAAAAGACTTTTCTGAAGATGCTTTTTATTTGGCTGAGCCGCTCAATGAAAACTATCTACCAGAAGACGTATTGGAATGGATTGCAGAACGTGATGAATTTCTTCTAGAGCAATATATGGAAGGCGATATTGAGTACGCTGCTTTCTTTACAAAACTACAAGAAATGATAAAGGATGAACGAGCATTTATTTGTATGGTTGGTTCCGCATTGAAAGATATCGGAGTGAAGGAATTTTTCGAGCAACTTGCGATTTTAACTCCTACGAACTATCAAAGTGATGGTCCGTTTCAAGGGAAAGTTTTTAAAATTCGGCACGATGAACTGAATCAACGAATTACGTTTATCAAGGCGCTGAATGGAACTTTACATGTTCGAGATGAGATTCATTATGATGAAGTGTCGGAAAAAGTTACTGAAATCCGGCTTTATAACGGCAATAAATTTGATGCCGCGCAACAGGTTGAGGCGGGGGAAATATTTGCGGTAAAAGGATTGTCGGGAGCAGAAATTGGTGATATGGTTGGCGGAAACTTTGCTCGAGATGAATTTGAACTTGTGCCCACATTGCAAGCAAAAGTTGTTTATTCAGGTACTGAACATATTAAGGAAATATTACGTTACTTCCGAATGTTGGAAGCAGAAGAACCAACATTGCGTGTGGTGTGGAGTGAAAAATTTCAAGACATTCATGTTCACGTCATGGGGGTTATTCAACTTGAAGTGTTGATTGAGGTGGCGAAAGAACGATTTCAAATTGATATCGTGTTTGAGGATCCGAAAATTTTATACATGGAAACGATTAATAATTGTGTAACGGGTTATGGACATTTTGAGCCACTGAAACATTATGCGGAAGTTCATTTGAGAATGGAACCTGCACCTAGAGGTAGTGGACTCAAGTTTGAAAATGCTTGCCACGCGGATGATTTATCAGTTGGTTATCAACGCTTAATTGAGAAGCATTTGTTTGAACGAGATCATCATGGGTTATTAACCGGTTATCCGATTACAGATATTGGTTTTACGTTGCTAACAGGACGAGCTCATAACAAGCATACGGAAGGTGGAGATTTCCGTGAAGCCACTTTCCGCGCACTTCGCCAAGGTCTTGAACAGGCAGAAAATGTTTTACTAGAACCATACTACCGCTTTAAGATGAAGGCAGAATTGACTCATCTAGGTCGCATGATGACAGACATTCAGCAAGCAAGTGGCACCTTTGAAACTCCTGAAATGAATGAGAATCAAGTCACTGTTATGGGGAGAGCACCTGTTTCGACCTTTATGAACTATAGTACGATTTTTGCCGCTTATACAAACGGTAAAGGAGCGCTGTCACTTCAATTTGACGGCTATGATCTTTGTCATAATGCAGAAGAAGTGATTGAACAAATTGGCTATAGGAAAGATGCTGATCCCGAGTATTCTTCTTCAAGTATTTTTTGTGCAAAGGGGAAGGGCTATTCTGTACCATGGAATGAGGCGGAAGCGGCGATGCATTGTTTGAAAAAGTGATTTGGATTTATTTCCCGAGCGAAAGAATGTATTTCCCGGACGAAACGGTGGATTTCCCGAGCAAAACAGTATTTCCCGGACGAAACGGTTAATTTCCCGAGCAAAACAGTATTACCCGGTCAAAACGAGTCATTTCCCGAGCAAAACACTCTATTTCCCGGTCAAAACAAGTTTGCTCGCATTTTAAATAATCTCTCAAACTTGAATAATCAGAAAACTATGCTAGAATGAACATAATTAGAATATTTGCAGGGGGGGCACTCGTGCCTGAGAAGGTTAAAACCTGACCCTTTGAACCTGTTCGTTAGTACGATCGTAGGGAGCAAAGTACAAATTTAGCATAAGTGTATGCTTATTTTTTTACTGTACATGTAGCTCTCCATTTTTTGGAGGGCTTTTTCTTTGCCAAATATCTCTAATTGCTAACTAACCGTAAATCAGACGAAGGGAGCAATTTATGAAGAGAAGCGCCTACTCGTCATCATATGAGAAGGGCGTTTTTTGTTTTCCTACGTCCATTTAGAGGAGGAAGAAAGATGACATTTTGTGAAGAAGTTCGAAAAGAAACAGATTTGTATTGGGAAGGAAGCTTCAACCATCCTTTTGTAAGAGGTTTGGTAGATGGTAGTCTTCCAATCGAAAAATTTAAGTATTATATGTTGCAAGATGCTTATTATTTAAAGCACTACACAAAAATATTAGCCATCGCAGCTTCAAAATCTCACACGAATGATGAAATTACTTATTTTTTAAATTCTGCGCGTTTTATCAATGAAGCAGAACTGGAATTGCATCGAACGGTTTTCAAGGAATTACAAGTATCTGAAGAGGAAATTGAACATTTTGATCCAGCTCCAGCTGCTTATAACTATGTAAGTCATATGTATAATGCGGTTCATAATGGGGATGTGGCAGAGGCCTTTGCAGCGATGTTCCCATGTCCGTGGTTGTATCAAGAAATTGGCGAAAAATATAAAGATGCCAAACCTGGAGTGAAGTTATATGAAGAATGGATTGCGATGTATAGTAATCCGGAATTTAAAGAATCCATTGAAAATCAAAAAGCGATGATGAATCGATACGCAGAACAGAATCCAGAAAAAATACGAGTATTTAAATCCCACTTTTTAAAGAGTTGTTATTATGAATGGAAGTTTTGGGAAATGCCTTGGACACTAGAAAATTGGGAGCAGGAGGTAAAACAATATGACTTTGTCTAAAATCCGTGAAAAGAACCCGCTTGTACATTGTATTACAAACTATGTTGTTGCAAATTTTACAGCAAATGGCTTACTTGCAATTGGGGCATCTCCTGTAATGGCTGATGAAGTGGAAGAAGTCGAGGAAATGGTGTCGATTGCAAGTGCTCTATTAATTAATATTGGGACGCTTAATACTAGAACGCTAGAGTCCATGATAAAAGCTGGAAAAAAGGCAAATGAGCTTAATATTCCTGTTGTGCTTGATCCAGTTGGTGTTGGGGCGACAACATTCCGACAACTTGCTGTGGCTAAAATTTTAAAAGAAGTTGATATTCAATTAATCCGCTGTAACCCTGGAGAACTAGCTTCACTTGCAGGTGTAACTTGGCAAGCAAAGGGCGTTGATAGTGGAGAAGGCGAAATGGACGTCCAAACGGTTGCTCAGCAAGTGGCATCCAAATTCGATTGTCTAGTAATTGTTACCGGCGAGTCTGATTACTTAACGAATGGCGAAAAGGAACATTGGATTTCAGGTGGACATGTTCTTATGACACAAGTGACAGGTACAGGCTGTTTATTAAGTGCGATTTGTGCAGCAACTTTAGCACTTGAAGGCGACCCAGTATCCAATTTATTTGAAACGTTAACTGACTACAAACGTGTCGCAGATATTGCCAGTGAGCATCTTTTACTCGGGTCATTCCAAGAAAACGTGTTAAATGAATTACATTCGATTTCAAGAGGTGCTGTGGAATGGACGTTGTAATGACAATTGCGGGCTCTGACAGTGGGGGTGGAGCAGGCATTCAAGCAGATATAAAAACATTCCAAGAGTTAAAAGTATTTGGAACTTCGGTAATCACGGCATTAACGGCTCAAAATACATTAGGTGTGGAAGCTATTTTTCCGACCACTCCTGATTTTGTATCGCAACAAATGACAGCGGTTTTCAATGATTTTGATGTCAAAGCGTTAAAAACAGGCATGCTTTTTTCAGATGAAATAATTGAGTGCGTTGCCGACAAAATTCAAGAGATGGAACTTCAAATAGTAGTGGATCCCGTGATGATTGCAAAGGGAGGGGCTAGTTTATTGCAACAAGAAGCTGTCTACGCGTTAAAGACAAAATTGTTACCAATTGCTACGGTCCTAACGCCGAACATTCCAGAAGCTGAAGTGATTACTGGAATGACAATGAATACACAATCCGATATTCAACATGCTGCAGAATCAATTTTAGAAAAAGGTGTTCAATGTGTGGTCATGAAAGGTGGGCACCTTGAAGATGATGAGTTTGCAACAGATTCGGTGTTCCTTTCAAATGGCACCTCTTTTAAAATGTCGAGCAAACGCATTGCTACAAAACATACCCATGGAACAGGCTGTACTTTTTCAGCTGCGATGACGGCATTTTTAGGAAAAGGTTTGTCGTTGCAAGAAGCAATACTTGAAGCGAAAAAATTTGTACAACTAGCCATTGAACATCCATTAAATTTAGGGCATGGGCACGGTCCAACAAATCATTTTGCTTATCAAAATCATCGGAATTACGAGGTGATGATAAGTGAAGCGTAGTGATTTGGCAGTGTATTTTATAATGGGAACTGAAAATTGTAAGGAAAATCCTCTATCAGTTTTGGAAGATGCACTAAAATCTGGAATTACAATGTTCCAGTTGCGAGAAAAAGGGGCAAAAGCATTAAAAGGGGAAGCTTATGAAACATTTGCGTTAACCTGTCAAAGTTTATGTAAAGAGTATGCTATCCCGTTTATTATAAATGATGATGTGGAACTGGCAATAAAAATCAATGCAGACGGTGTTCACGTTGGGCAAGAAGATAAGCCGCTAGCCCAAATTCGAGAACAATTGAAAGGAAAAATTGTGGGTGTTTCTGTTCACAATGAAGAAGAAATGAAGTTAGCAGTAGCAGGAGGGGCAGATTATGTTGGAATTGGCCCGATTTATGAAACGCAATCAAAAGCGGATGCCAAACCTGCTGCAGGAGTTTCATTTTTGTCGAAAGCACGTACGGATTATCCAGATTTCCCGATTGTCGGAATTGGCGGCATCACGACCAACAACGCATTAGAAGTGCTCCGGGCAGGGGCAGATGGGGTTGCAGTGATTTCTGCCATTTGTCAAAGCTCAAACCGCGGTCAAACGATTAATCAATTAAAATAAATTCTTTAAGTGTACAATTTCCGAGTTGTACACTTTTATTTTATTTTGAATAGGCGAATCTCACACTTTAATAGTTTTCTACCTAAACAGGTTCTATTAAAATTCATATGCTTTAAGTAGAAGGCGAGGTGAATCATATATATGACAAATCGTACTAGTGATATTACTATTTTAGGTAGCGCGGGTGGTGTTGCAAAAGCAATACTATCCATTCTAAACAAATCAGCCGTTGATCCAACTGACCCCATTCATATAGTCCTTGCACAATGTAAACTTCACCTAATTGATATAAAGCCTGTGGACAAACAACAATATTTTCAGCTCTTTCCTAATTTAAAAAAGAAATTTGTTTTTCACCAGCTGGATTTAAGTCAAAAGGATAAATTAATCTATCTTTTAAAGATAACGAAAACTTCTTTAGTCATCGATGTTTCTTGGGCAGACACTGCAGAAATGTTAGAAGCATGTAACAGTTTAGGCATTGGCTATGTAAATTCTGCCCTTGAAAATCCGTATATCGATGAAAATGAAGACTTATTTGCAGGATTTGGCCTCATTGAACGATTGAACTGGATGGAAGGAAAAAGACATCGCATTACAAATACAAAAGCGATTCTTTGTTCCGGAATGAATCCAGGGGTTGTACAATGGATGGCCATAGAATTATTGAATAATAAGCCGGTCGATGCGTATCCGTTAGCCTGTTTCATCGTTGAACATGATAATTCTTTCTTCAAAGATAAAAATGTAGCGAAGAAAAATGTCGTTTATACTACTTGGTCCCCTGAATGTTTCCTCGATGAAGCCATTCTTAGTTACCCGATGTTCATGAAGCATCAAACGCCACTATTCCTTTACGAAAAGGTTTACGATCTCGAATTTAAAGTGAAATTAGGTGACAAACAATTTTACGGTTGTTTAATGCCCCATGAGGAAGTTTACACGTTAGGAAAATTGTTGAATATGGAAAGTGGTTTTATTTACAAAGTGAATGAGCATACAACAAAACTCATTCGCTCCAATATAAAAAATGTAGATCAGATTTGGGACTTCGAAATGAAAGTTTTGAATCCTTTAGAAAGTGAGTTAGAAGGCGAAGATTTATGTGGTGTGTTAATGGTTTATAAAGATAAAGAGCAGTATATGTACAATGTGTTATCAAATAAAGAGATTTTCGAGAAGTATCAAATGAATGCAACTTATTTTCAAGTAGCATGCGGACTTTTTGCATCTCTAGCTGTCTTGTTGCTTGATGATATTCCAAAAGGTGCCCACTATGTCGATGAACTTCTACTGAACAACCAAACGAACTATGGAAAATATTTAAAACATTATATGACAGATTTTGTCATTGGTGAAAACGATAAGTCAGACGGTTTATTATTAGATCGAATGAGAAAATTTAAAGATTAACAAATAGGGTCCATCGTGATATGGACTCTTTTTACATATTTTTACAAAATCTTAGGCTATATGTCAATTACATGACAAATTTCATAAAAAAACTCGATAAATATCTAAACATTCTTCCTCAATACATCTTTTCATAGTATGATAGACTAGAGTTTTTAATACTAGAATGGTTCTCTAGAAGGTGGTAAGAAAAAATGAAATTTATGCAGACATTAACGTTTAAATTAGGAACGATCATCGCAGGAATTCTTGTTGTCATGCTTGCAATTACTTCTGCCGCTACATATTATACTGCGTACGATAAACTTTATGAGGCTGCCGGGATTGAAGCTTACGGATGTGCCAATATTACGACGGGTTTAATTAACCCAGCTGTACTTGATAAAGCACTAAACGACGACATGGCAGCAAAAGAGAGTATTAGTGAACAACTGAATTGGACAATCGATCATAAAGAAATTTTTGAAACTCAATACATATTAGACCTAGATGGCAATGTACTCGCCCTTGATAATAATTTAAAAGAAAAAGGGGTCAATATTGGCGATAAGTTTTATATCGATGAAAAAGCGATTTCCATGTTACTCGAAATGGGGCACCCGACTTATTCTGAAGCATATGAACATGCAGGGATGGAACGTTTATCAGGATATGCGCCGATTTATAAAGACCATGACCCTACAAAAGAAATTATTGCCATCAACGTTATCGATTTTGATGCTAAAATCGTAACAGAAAGAACGTGGGGAGTTGTAAGTCAAGGGATTTTAATTAGTATCATTCCTATGCTTTTAGCTTCGATGGTAACTGGTTTGTTAATTTACCGTAAAACAAAACCGATTAGTCAGTTAATTGAACAAGCAAAACAATTAGCAGATGGGAACTTAACGGTAACTGAAACACAGATAAAAGGAAAAGACGAAATTGCCGATTTATCCAATACATTAAATCAAACGGCATCGAATTTACAATCCATCATCTCTACTATGCGTTCGACTTCCAATCAATTAACAACGAACGCCACGGAAACAGCAAGCACATTAACTGAAATGAATTCTGCAGTTCAAATGGTGGCAGATCATATTGAAGATGTAACAGGTGCAATGCGAGATGGTATGTATAATGCAGATAATGCGTCAAACGTTTTAACTTCACTAGCTGATAATTTACAAAGTATGAAAGCTAGAGCGGATCAAACAGTCGTTAACTCTAATGAAACGATGAAAATTGCCAATGAAGGGGAAAAACGTGCACAAGAAATTAGTGCAGATATGGAAAAAATTCGCAATGGTTCCCAAGAAGTAAGTAACACGATTCAACATTTAGTTGATTCTGCAACGAAAATTCAAACGATTACAACAGCAATCTCTTCTATCGCTTCCCAAACTAACTTATTGGCGTTAAATGCGTCCATTGAAGCTGCAAGAGCAGGGGAGCATGGAAAAGGCTTTGCAGTAGTTGCAGAAGAGGTTCGTAAACTAGCGGAACAATCGAACAAAGAAGTAACAGAAGTCGAAAAACTTGTAAAAGACATAATGGAACGCATTGGGAATGTGATGATTTCTTCTAGCGAAAATGGGAAGTTTATTGAAAAAGGTGCACAAACAGTACAATTAACTGCTGATGCTCTCCACAATATTTCCACTGCCGTTTCTGAAACGGTAAATGATATTACAAATATTTCCGATTTATTATCGTCTGAAACAGAAAAGTCGGATACAATCGTTGAAATGATTCATGAGTTAACACAATCGATTCACGAAATAGAGAATACGATGAAAGGTATTTCAGCAGCTGCCCAAGAAACAACAGCGAGTATTCAAGATATTTCTCATCGTTCATTTGAATCAACGAAAATGGCAGAAGAACTTGAAACTTCTGTGAAAATGTTCCAACTGAAAGAATAGTATTGGAGAATCCAGTGTCCTTGAAGGTTTGGGATACTGGGTTTTTTCTTGCTGGTAATAGAAAGTTTTGTGCAATTAATAGAAAATTTCCCTAAGTTAATAGAAAAATTAGATGCCTTAATAGAAAATTCCTTAGCAAACGCTAGTATTCGCCAAAAGTATACTTTTTCCGCTGTACGTTGGAATTACACTTTTTCGATACTTTCGGGTAAAATATTTAAGAAAAAGCGGATTGGAGTGAAATAGATTGATTCAATATCAAAATAGTGATTTCACAGTTTTCCAAAGTCTTTTATATAAAACTACTTCGACGGTTATTCAAACAAAGGATTGTATCATTGTCGTTGATCCAAACCTTTTACCCTTTGAAGTAGAGGCCATTCGCGAACATGTTGACAACATCAAAAACGACCGACCAATTTATATCCTTTTCACACATTCTGATTGGGATCATGTAATTGGATACGGCGCTTTCCAAGATGCAACGGTTATTGCCAGTAGCACTTTTGCACAAAAAGAAAATAAAGAAGACATTGTGAAGCAGATGAAAAAATTTGATGACCAGTACTACCTAGACCGACAACATCCAATCCTTTACCCTTCAGTAGATATTGTGGTGAATGAAGAAGGACAATTTTTAAATATAGGTGATACGTTTTTAACTTTTTATCAAGCAGAAGGGCATACAAATGATGGGATCTATGCCATCATTGAACCTTTAGGAATATGGCTTGCGGGAGATTATTTGTCAGATATTGAATTCCCGTTTATTTATGAGAGTAGTTCGCAATATGAAGCAACGTTACACAAAACAGATAGCATTTTAAAAAGCCATTTGATTGATTATTTAATTCCAGGTCATGGTCACATAACGGATATTGTTGAAGAAATAAAATTTCGTAAAATGGTGGCATTGACGTATATTAAGGAATTACGTGAAGCAATTCAAAAGGGGAGGGATAGCCAAAATCTCCTTGAAGGATATAACTATTTAAGCGAGCTTCAAATTTGTCATGAGCAAAATATTGAACTTATAAAAAAGGAAATGAATCATAACAAACAAAAAATTGTTAATCAAATGAATCTAGATTAATTTGTTTTGAACCCTACAGTACCCCCTTTTGTTCTCTTCGCATAAACTAATGAGGCAACAAGAAGGGGGTGTATTCACTATGGGGTTATATATTAATAATGATGAGCACCCAGAAGTGTTTAAAAATCCAAATACGCTTTTTGAACCGAATCAAGTGGAGTTTCGAAGGGATTATTTATCGGAGCTTTTAGAACAACAAGTAAGGGCAAGCAAAGAATTACAAAATGCGGTATCTACTAATCACACATCACAAATACAATGGAATCATCAGCAATCCGAGCAATGGGAAAAATTAGATGACCGTTTAAGTAATATCGATCATTTCCATCAAATGCAAGAACAATTGGAGCAGCAAGTAATCGATATGTTAGGGTCCATTGAAAATCAAAATGCCTTCATTCAAGAAGTGTTAAAGGACGATCAACATAATCAACAAAATTTGCTACATGAAGTAAATGGGATTACGCAATCACAAGAAACATTACACCAAGAAGTAAATGCTATTTCTCATTCACAAGTAAACTTGCTGCAAGAAGTAAATGGCATTTCTCAATCACAAGAAGCTTTGCGTCAAGAAGTAAACAGCATGTCTCAATCACAAGAAAACTTGCTACAAGAAGTAAACACGATTACGCATTCGCAAAAAGAAGTGGCGACAAGAGTAGATGTGATTGCGGATGAACATAAAGAAATTGTTCATTTGTTAAAGGATTATGCAACGATGACAAGTGCGATGTTGAAACGAATTGAACATGTGGCATCAATCAATGAAGAAATGCAAGAAAAAATGGAGGAACAAAGAGAAGTTAACGAGCAATTGTTAACGCGACTTTCTTGTATCGAACAATCACAAAAAGAAGTCATTGAGCAAGTCGATAATAGTGAAGGATTAATAGAAAAGATTGTTCGTCAAATTGAACATTTGCGAGCAAGCTTATTTGAACGAACTAACTTCTTAGAAGAAAAGATTGAAAAGATTTTTCAATTTCAAAAAGTGAAAAATGGATAACAAAAAGCCACGGTTGGTTCATCAACGCGTGGCTTTCGTGTTTTATAATTTAAATTTGCTTGCGGCAATGGACAGTTCTGTACTTAAACTGTTTAGCTCTTCAGATGCAAGAGCGACCGATTGGATGGCATTTAACTGCTCGTCACTTGATGCGCTCACTTCTTCACATGCTGCTGCGCTTGATTGTGCTGTTAAAGCCATTTGTTGAATTGTTTGTACAACACGGTCTTTGTATTTAATGATACCTTCAATTTCTGTCGTTACATGTTTAAAAGTTGCTTCCATGTTGTTCACTAACTCAGTTAAATTACCAAAGAGGGTACCAGTTTCTTCAACGACTACACCTTGAGTTTGGAAAGTTTGTTGCATTTCCGTCATTTGGTTAGCAACAACTTGTGATTCTGATTGAAGTTCTTGAATCGTTAATTTGACTTGTTCGGTTGCGTTTCTTGATTGTTCCGCTAATTTTCGTACTTCAGCTGCAACAACTGCAAAACCTTGACCATGTTCACCAGCACGAGCAGCTTCAATACTCGCATTTAGCGCTAATAAATTCGTTTGCGTGGAAATTTCGGAAATTGTATTCATGATCGAGTCAATCGCGCCGACTTTCGCTTCTAAAATTTTAACAGCTTGTGCCATATTCAGTAAGTCTTGTTTCGAGTGATCAAAGGAGCCGAGTAAGTTCTCCATTTTTTCTTCCCCAACGACATTTAATTTGCCAGCCTGGATTGTAATCGCATGTAGGGCGTTGGATTGTTCTTGCATGTCATTAATTTTGTCCCCAAGTTTCACGGAAGATTCCATTACAGCATCTGCATTTTCTGAAGAAGTTGTTGCACCAATGGCAATATCATTCACGGCTTTTGACACTTCAATACTCGATGCACTTGTTTCTTCTGCTAATGCGCTTAGTAGTTGCGAACGTTCTTCTACATGTGCAGATGAATCTTGAACAACAGTAAGGATGGATTTCATTTGTTGAACCATATCATTAAAGTAGTTGGCAAGTTGTCCAATTTCATCTTTTGATTTTAAGTTGATTTGGACCGTTAAATCGCCTTGTGCGACTTCTTCCATTAACAAACCGAGTTGATTAATTGGTTTTAACGTTCTTGTTATTAAGAAGTAAAGAATAACAAATGTAATGATTAACGTAGCAACTGCAATGAGGACGATTACCTGTTGCATGTCCCTTGCTAAACTTTGCACTTCTTTTACATCATATACAGCACCAACTGTCCAACCAAGTTCAGGAATTTTGTTATAAACAATCATGGATTCCTGTTGATCAACATCATCAGTAAAATGATTTGTTTTCGACGTATCGTTTAACATCTTATTTACATATTCAATTGATTGTAAATTTTCACCAGATTTTGTTGGATGGACTAAAGCTGCTCCTTGATTGTCAAGAATAAGTGGATAGCCATTATACCCAAGTTTTGTGGATGAGACCATTTCGGTTAATTGTTCTAACTGTATGTCTACACCAAGGACACCGATTACTTGATTGCCATCTTTAACAGTTACTGAACCTGTAATAGCATAACTATTTGATACAGTATCGATATATGGTTCTGACCAAACAAATTGGTCCTCATTTGCAATTGCATTTTTATACCAATCACGAGATTTAATGTCTAACTCATCTATCCCATCAAAATGGGGTTCAATAATGGTATAGTCGCCATTTGAGAAGTATATACTAGAAGCTGCATCGTAAATGGATAAATAGTCTGTTAATCCAGTACGGTATAAACGATCTTGTGCATCATCGTATGTTGTTGAGTGTTTATTAAATTCTACTACGTCGGGTGAATTTGCTAGTTTTAATAAACTATGTTCATACCCATCTAAAAATGTAGTAATCGTATTAGATAGTCCTGTTACAACCACTTCACTCGATTCAATTACGTTTTTTTCGGATTTGGTTGAAATCATGAATGAACTTATTGTAGAAAGGGAACCTAATCCAAGGACAATAATAACGAGTACAATGGCAATAATTCTCCATCGTATGGAAGTTTTCAAACGCATTTCCCTCCTAAATTTGTATATTAAGAAACTACTAATTTGATTATAGGACAATTGAATGAAAAACTTTGAATATGTATAATTGTTAATATTTGAATAAGTAAATCAATTTAAAATTTTCTGTTTCAACAACTCCTGGAAAAATTACCACAAACATTGAATTTATTCCGTTTTTTTGATACATTATAAGAAATATGAAATCAATGATGTGACCAAGTAAATGAGAATTGTGACACAGAAAATATAGCAGTTGCTGAGAGCTATATCACCACTTCTTATTGAAACCTATCACGGAGATGCGAGCAAAAACTTGCCGAGTCGTTATCGTTACTAACGTCAGGAGGGTAATAGTTTATTACCGAACTAAGGTGGTACCACGTTTATTCGCACAGAGACGTCCTTATTTTAGGACTCTTTGTGCTTTTTATTTGGATTTGATGTTTATTTTAGGAAGAGAAATCCAAATATATAAAAGAATACCACAGGCGAGCTCAAATCTTTAGTTAGAACGGATCCGTCAAGTTGTAATATGTTTAGGAGGAAATAAAATGTCTCAACAAACAAATGATTTTTCAAAATGGTACATCGACACAATTCAAAAAGCAGATTTAATGGATTATACACCTGTTCGTGGTTGTATCGCCTTTAAACCAGATGGCTATGAGTTATGGGAACATATCCAAGGCGAAATGGACCGTCGTTTTAAAGAAACTGGACACCGTAATGCGTATTTCCCAATGCTGATTCCAGAATCATTTTTCCAAAAAGAAAAAGATCATATTGAAGGCTTTTCACCAGAGCTTCCTTGGGTAACTGAAGCAGCAGGGGAGCAGTTAGAAGAGCGTTTGGCATTACGTCCAACTTCTGAAACTATGATTGGTCATTTGTATTCAGATTGGATTAAAAGTTATCGTGATCTACCATTATTAATTAACCAATGGGCAAACGTTTTCCGTTGGGAGAAGAAAACTCTTCCATTCATCCGTACTTCTGAGTTTTTATGGCAAGAAGGGCACACTGCGCACGTAGATGAAGAAGATGCACGTAAAGAAACGATGCAAATGTTAAATATTTATAAAGAAGTAGTAGAAGGGTTCCTTGCAATTCCTGTGTACGATGGTCAAAAAACACCATCAGAACGTTTTGCAGGTGCAGTTGATACGTATTCAATCGAAGCGATGATGAAAGACGGAAAAGCTGTACAAGCCGGAACTTCTCACTATTTAGGGACAAAATTTGCGGAAGCTTTTGATATTAAATACTTAAACAAAGAAAACAAACATGTTCACGTTCATACAACGTCTTGGGGTACGTCAACACGTTTAATTGGTTCTGTCATCATGGTTCATGGTGATGAGCAAGGTCTAGTATTACCTCCAAAAATTGCACCAACTCAAGTTGTCTTAATCCCAGTTGGTCCTTGGAAAAAGAACCCAGCGATCATTGAAAAATTAGACGAAATTTTTGCGAGCCTAAAAGCAAAAGGCATCCGTGTTCGTCTGGATGATTCAGATCAATCACCAGGATTTAAATTCAATGAATGGGAATTAAAAGGGGTACCAGTACGTATCGAGCTTGGCCCACGTGACTTAGAGAATAACCAAGTGTTATTGAAAGCTCGTGACGAACAAGACAAACAAACTGTCGAACTTGGCGCTGTTGTAGAAGCGATCGAAAAAGAGCTTGAAGTAATGCAAACAAGACTTTACGATAAAGCAAAAGCGTTCCGTGATGCGAACTCTCATACACATATTGATTCATTAGCTCAATTACACGAACATTTAGCTACTTCAGAACAAAACGGCACAATTCCTGGATGGGTTCTTGCTGGCTGGTGTGGAGACGATGCATGTGAATCAAACGTGAAAGAAGAAACTAAATTCACAACACGTAACATTCCATTCAACCCTCCAACTGAAAAACATACATGCATTAACTGTGGCAAAGAAGCACAACACACTGTTTGGTTCGGCCGCGCATATTAATTGATGAAACTGCTCTTTTAAAAAGGGCAGTTTTTTTATGGGGGGAAATTCTAAGCTTTTGTATATAATTACATATTATCTAAGTTACATAGGAATTTATATTATTATGGAGGGTTCATATGCCAGATATTTGGTTATTACCAAATGAAACTGATAGATATCAAAAAGTTAAAGTATATTGGGATAAGAAGAAACGTTTAGATGATGCGAATTTTAAAGGAAAGTTTAGATCTTCTACAATATATTGAGATACGGTATTGAGCGGTGTCAATCGAGATTTTGAAGTTATAGAAAAAGTGATAGAAACATTGCTCCTTAAGATGCTAGTTAAATCCTAATTTATTAATTGTTAACCCCGTCCCAAAATGGGAAGCCACTGAAAAACTAAATACCGATAAAAATTTATAGTAATTATTTGCTTCTAAATAGAAGGTGGGATTCACTTCGCTTTCCACGGGCTTGGCTTCAGCCTCCTCGTCGCAAGCTCCTGCGGGGTCTTCAGCTCAAGCTGTTCCCGTAGGAGTCTTCGTGAATCCCACTTCCTAAAAGATCTGAGCGTATTTTTATTATAAAAATTTATTAAAATCGACTTTTTCAGTGCCCTACCAAAATGGAAGGGGGTTTTTTTAATTGCCTTTAAAAATTATTCAAAAAATATTACCAAATTGAGAGTTTTTGGAAAGATAATGGTGATATAATATTAGCTAATAAGTTGTTCATGTTGATTGAGAGGGGAATACTAATGAGTTTAGAGACAAAAAAAGAAGTACATGAAACACTACAATGGTTCGTAAAACATGCACCAACGATTAAACAACTTTTCACAGAAGATGTTGACATTTCCATTACAGATGGGGTAACAGTAATTGAACAACTATTATCAAAAGAAATTGCTGTACAGAGTTCGAAAGGTCGAAAGCTTGAAAGTAACGAACCAATTTTAGAGGTTATTCGTACAAATAAAGTAAAAGTAATGAATATCCCTGCTGAGCTTTATGGCGACCCATTCCACGTTGTCATGGCACCAATTCATGGAGACCGTGGTGAAGTAATAGGGGCAATCGGGGTAAGTAAAAGTACGAAAAATCAATCAAAATTAATGCAAGTCGCAGAGCATTTTGCAGCCTCTTCTGAAGAAATCTCTGCTTCAACGGAAGAATTGGCCTCTTCTGCAAGTGACTTTAGTACATATATCAAGCATTTAACAGAAGCCCAAAGTGAAATGAGCACACAAGTTGAAAATACGACGAAAATCTTGGAGATGATCAATTCTGTTGCTAAAAATACAAGAATTTTAGGGTTTAACGCAGGAATTGAGGCGGCTCGTTCAGGAGAATATGGACGAGGGTTTAGTGTCGTAGCAAAAGAGATTACAAAATTAGCAGACCAAAGTGCGGATTCTGTCAACGAAATTCGTAATCTACTCGATCAGTTAAAAGTAAAAGTGAATCAAGTAGCAACTATTGTGAAAGAAACATTAGATATCGCAAACAATCAATCTTCAAGCATTAATGAAATATCGCAAACAATCCAGCATTTAACGGATTTTGCTGAAGAAATTGAAGAAATGGCCAAAAAAATATAACATGAGTGAAGAAGAGAAATCTAGGGTGGAATTTCTCTTCTTTTTTATTTTAGAGAGAAAACCGAATTAATTGAATTTTTCCAATTCTTTGTTAATATATAAATAGAGTATAATATTATAACAATATGTTTTTTGAAAGGGGCACTTTAAAATATGGATCAATCGAACGACTATATACAAACAATTGTTCACTTTGCTACAAGTATGAAAGAATTGTATGTGCCCTATAAAAAACACCTTGCCTCGAACTTGAGACAAGGTGTTTTCGCTCGCTATTATTGATTTTTCTTTTGGAAATCAACCATGAAGTTCGCAAGTGCAAGACATGCTTCAAATGGTACTGCATTGTAAGTTGATGCACGGCAACCGCCAACAGAACGGTGACCATTTAGGCCAACAAACCCTGCTGCTTTTGCTTCAGCTAAGAATTGTTTTTCTAGCTCTTCATCAGCGACGCGGAATGTGATGTTCATTAATGAACGTGATTCTTTTGTTGCATGACCATAATAGAAGCCGTTGCTGTTATCAATTGCATCGTAAATTACTTTTGCTTTTTCTTCGTTTTGTTTTTCAATTGCTTCTAATCCACCTTTACCTTCAACCCATTTTAATACTTCACCTAACATGTAAATACCAAACGTTGGAGGAGTGTTGTAAAGAGAGTTTGATTCTGAATGCGTTGTATATTTTAACATTGTCGGGATGTTTGTGTTGGCACTAGCTAATAAGTCTTTACGGATGATCACAACTGTTACACCAGATGGCCCTAAGTTCTTTTGTGCACCAGCGTAAATAATACCGAATTTGCTTACATCAACTGGTTTTGACAAAATATCACTAGACATATCTGCTACTAGTGGAACCTCACCTGTAGTAGGGAAGTTTTTCCATTGTGTACCGTAAATTGTATTGTTTGAAGTGATGTGAACATATGCATCTGTTTCGTTGAATTGAATTTCTTCTAATGAAGGAATATTACGATAGTTGTTTTCTTTTGTTGAAGCAGCTTGAGCAGTTTGTCCAAAAAGTTTTGCTTCTTTTAACGCTTTTTCAGACCATGAACCAGTTAACACATAGCTTGCTGTTTTGTCTTGTGTTAAGAAGTTCATTGGTATCATTGTGAATTGAAGACTAGCGCCACCTTGAAGGAACAATACTTCATAGTTATCTGGAATTGCAAATAATGCTTTTAGACGTGCAATTGCATCGTTATGTACAGCTTCATAATCTTTACTACGGTGGCTCATTTCCATTAATGCCATACCAGTATTATTAAAGTTCACTAATTCTTGTTGTGCTTTTTCTAAAACTTCTAATGGTAATGCAGATGGACCTGCATTAAAGTTGTATGCACGTTTAGTTGTTGTACTCAAATTGAACACTCCTTGAAGATAATAATAAGAATATAATGATTATATACCCTTTTCTACCATTTCGCTCGTTAAATTTAAAAAATGATGAATTATTTGATATTTTAAATTGAAATGTAACTTTTCGAGATTTTTATACATTTTTTTAGCGTACAACATCATTTTTTGGGCCACCAATTTGCACTACTTTTCACCCATTTTCTACAAAGTCCCCTAAAATATTTCATAATTCTTCCGATATAAAATTGGGTACAACCAAAGAAATTTGGTGTCACAAAGCTATAGGGGCTAAGGGTTATCTATGCCAGCCAGCTACCATTACCCAACAATAAGGAGGAATTGGTAATGAAAAAATTCGTACTAGCAGTGGCAGCATGTGTTGCAATAGGAGGAGTAGCAACAACAGATTCAGTATTTGCCGCACCTAAAAATGAAGTTGTGCAACAGCATGGAAAACAACAAGAAAAAGAAAAGCAACAAAATCAGGGTCAAATCCAGCAATTAAAGTCAATTGATAAACAGCTTAATAATATTGAAGGCAAATTCAAATTGTATCAAAGCAAAATACCAAAATTAAGTTCATCAATAGAAGAATTACAAAAAGAAACGCAAAATGCTCAAAGTACTGAAACTACTGATGCAGTAGTGGAAAATGAACAAGTTTCAGAGTTAGCTGAACCGCAAGAAGAAACTGTTGCTACAGAGGAAGCTCCTACTGAAGAAGTAGTGGTTGAAGAGCCAGTAGTTGATAACGAAGAGCTTGATGGAAACAGTGAGGAAGAGGTTGAATCTGAGCTAAAGAAATACCCTGGATATGAAGGGAAGTTAAATGCATTATTAAATCGTCTAAATGGGGTATCAAACCGTTTAAACGGGCTTTCAAGTAAAGGTGCAGCTACTGAAGAATTACAAGCAAGAATCGATCGCGTTGAAGCAATGAAAGTTGAAATCCAAAAAGTAAAAACAACGCTAACTCAAATTGAAAAGAAAGTAAAAGAAGAAGTAACACAAGATACATCTGCAGAAGAAAAAGAATCACAAACGCCAGTTGATACAACCAAAGACTGGACAATTCAATTCTCTAAAGGAATCGACATTTCAACGCTTTCAAATTTAGATATTGTTGTATTAGATGAAGAACAAAACCTTGTAGAAACAACAATTTCTTACTTGCCGGATTCGAATGCAGTAAAAATTTCGTCATCTCAACCTTATGAATCTGGTAAAACTTATACATTATATATTGGTAATGATATTTCATCAGAAAGTGGTTTGAATTTAAAAAATTCTGTGAAAATGACGTTTACGGTTAAATAATCGGCAGTACTTTGGACGAGATTGTCTTTAGATAATCTCGTTTTTCTTATTTCTAAGTTAGGAGGGTACTATGGAAATTGTAGTAGCGTTTATTTTTTATGTCATTCCAGCGTTATTTATTATATGGTTTATGGTAAGTATTGTCTCTGCACAACGAGAACGTAATACCATTTTACGTGAAATCGTCGAAAAACTAGAGGCGAAAAATAACGACACGAAGTAAGGGGGATCAATCATGTGTTTAATTAATGTTCATTACAATCAGCACCCAACCTATAAACTAATAATTGTAGCGAATCGAGATGAGGATTATTTACGCCCAACAGAAGCCGCGCATTTTTGGCAGGATAACCCAACAATCTTAGCAGGCAGGGATCTTTTGCAAATGGGAACTTGGCTAGGAATTTCGAAAAACGGTCGATTTGCGGCTGTGACAAATTTTCGCGACCCGAGTGAACCTGCAAAACCAAAATCACGGGGAGAAATCGTGACAAACTTTTTATCAGGTGATGGGACTATTGCAGCTTTTATTGAAGAATTGCGAACGAATCGGGATCAATATGGTGGGTATAATGTGTTGCTTTGGAACGGTAAGGAATTTTTTCACTATAATAACCGGTTAGATGAGGTGAATAATATTAAAGAAGGCACCCATAGTCTAAGTAATTATTCATTGAATACACCTTGGCCGAAAGTGGAAAAAGCGAAATTAAAGTTAAAAGATTATGCATCCCATCAACACGAACTAAATATGGAAGATTTATTTGAAATGGTTGCGGACCCAGAAATTGCTGAAGATGACCGGTTGCCAGATACAGGCGTGGGCCTTGAGTTAGAACGCCTACTTTCTTCAATTTTTATTAAAATGCCAAACTACGGAACTCGGAATTCCACGGTTATTTTAATTGATCACCATAATAAAGTTACGTTTGTCGAAAGAACTTTTTGGGATGGTGAATTTCAATTTGATATGAAGTTTGAATTTACGATAGTGGAGTAGTCGGTGGGAAAGTACAATTAATGATATTTGATTAACAGTGTTGAAGACGGAAATGGCTGGGAAACTGGGGGAGAATGGTATTCATAGAGCGTATGAAAACAAAAATCTGAAGGAAATTGCATCAGAATGGTATTCATTACTGCGGTGATGCATAGGAATCCGCGTTACGTATAGTGAATTAACAATCGTTTTGTCCACTGGGCGCTATGTTTTGTCCACATAGCGATGCGTTTTGCCCACATAACGCTATTGGTTTCACCACACCAAAATACTGGCTAAAGTCGATTCTTATCCTACGAGAAACGGCTTTTTATTTGCTTAAGAAGTGACAAACTTTCCATATTTTTAGTTATATTCATTTTACTCTATTTCGAGTAATATTTTCGAGTAAGATAAATTATTATGGAAGGGTGTTAAACCAATTGAAAATAGCTCGTAGTTTATTAGTTTTAGTTCTTGCATTCAGCATTTTTTCGATATCCCCTGCTTTTGCGGCAGAAAAAACAATAGATCAATATTATATGTATGATGTTGATTATGATCATGAGGCGTACAACCAATTAGAACGTTTCTTATATACAGATATTCTAAGCGGTTATGAGGAAACTGAAGTTTATGAAGAAGATGGCGAAATCTATGAATATACTTCTATTTTTGTAAAGCCGGGAAATACGATTACGCGTGCACAATTCACAAAAATTTTAGTGAACGCCATGAATTTAACGAGTGGGGAGTTAAACAAATCCTTCCCTGATGTTAAAGCAACAGATTGGCACTATGATTATGTACAAATTGCGACGAGCAACGGAATTATTATTGGTAAACCAGATGGCACGTTTAAACCAAATGAAAAAATTACACGTGCTCAAATGGCTTCGATGATTTACCGCGCATTCGAGCCGACAGTAGATTTTTCAGCCCCAGTAAAAACGTTCACAGATGTGACAACGAACAACTCTGCATATGAAGCAATTGTTAAAGCAGCAGGTGTTGGAATTATTAAAGGGATTAAAAATGAATTTAAACCGAATAATCCTGCAAAACGTTCTCAAGCTGTATTAATGATTGATCGTGCATTACACTTAGAGCTTGGGACAGCGGTAGACGAATCGCAAGTTACTCAAGTGGTTGACCGTAACATTACAGAAGAGTTCTTATTAACTGAACAACAAGATCTTGAAGGGTTAAAAACTTTATATCGTGAAACAACAATGGGTTATTACCTAGCGTTCTCCCTTGATAACCTTGCATTCCAAGAAGATTCTGAGGAAATGGAAGGCACTGTCACAGCAAAACAAGTGGGTGAACATACAAGCACGGTTGTTTCATTAAATAAACGTTTTGCTGAAGTGAAAGTAGACAATTTAAAAGTTCATGTTGCAATGAGTGCACCAGATATGTCTTTTGAAATGACAGTGGATATGTCAGGAACAGCTTACTTAAAGAAAACAGAAGACGGAACATGGAAAATTTATAACATTGTTTACGACGAAGATTATGAAGATGCGTTTACAGCAGCGATGGAAGAAGAGTAACCCTAAAATTCCCACATTAGTGGGAATTTTTTTAGCCTTCTAAAATCTATAAAGTTCACTGTTTGGGGGAAAGTTGAAGTATAACCATTCATATAAAAGGAACGAAAACAACATGATGAAACCAAAAAAGGGGTTAAAACTAAACTTTGTCATTAGTATTTTGGTCACCATTTCAATTTTATTAGCGACGATTGTAACCGAACATACAACCAATAGAGTATTGAAAGTGACATTATCTGAGAATTATTTAAATAAAAATTATGAATATGCAAAGAAAATTTCGTTGGATACAAGCATTTTAGTAGATGACATGAAAATAAGTATTCGTAACTTATCAAAAGCGATTGAAAAAGGTAATTTTACACAAGCAAATATGGATCAGTGGTTTTCTGCGACAAGTCCTTATTTTAATGCAGTTTTTTCAACAGATGAAGACGGTGTTATACAATGGTTGAGCCCTATGGATGCCGGGAACAACAAAGTAATGCCAGGCACAAAGCTTGAAACAGATTCAATTCGAAAATTTCTGCGGGAGCAAAAACCCATTGTGTCAGATCCTTATTTGGCTCAATCTGGGGACTTAATTGTGTTAATTTCCTACCCAATCTTTGATAAGGACGGGACTTTTAGAGGGATTACAGGAGGAACCGTTAACATTAATGGGGATAATTCATTAACCCGATTATTAAAGAAACATGATATTCTAGACACTTCCTCTAGTTTCGTTGTTGATAATAATGGTGCCATTATTTCTCATACAGACCCAACGAAAATCTATAAAAATATTTCGGATTACCCGATTATGGAGAAAGTGGAAAAAGGGAAAAGTGGAAGTACAACAATCGTTGGAACGGGTGGGACAGAATATTTTGCTGGGTACGCATATATGAATAGTACGGATTGGTTCATAATTTCGAGTACACCAGTTTCAGTGATGAAAAAACCATTGGAAGAATTAACGAAAAAAGCATTAATTAATTCTTTCCCATTACTCGTTTTGGTTTTAATCATAACCCTAATGATTGCAAATAAAATCTCCAGACCCTTAACAAAATTAGCCGAATTTTCTCGTGATTCTGTGAAAAATAATAAGCCCCATGAAACTCGAGAAATGATTCAAATCAAATCATCCATCCGAGAAGTAAAATTACTTTATCATGATATACAAGAGCATTTGCAACTGTTGACAGATCAAAACCAAAAAGACGGCTTGACAGGTTTATCAAATCGACGTATGTTTGATTCCCATATAAACGAATGGGTGAACACGAAAACACCTTTTGCATTGGTTATGTTAGACATTGACTATTTTAAAAAGGTGAATGATACATACGGCCATTTAGTTGGTGATGATGTATTAAAATTTTTAGCGGAGATTTTAAGAGATGCTTGTCGAGTAGGGGATGGGTGTTTCCGATATGGAGGAGAAGAATTTGTTCTCTTATTAAAAGACGCGTCTATTGAGGAAGCATTCGAAATGGCTGAAGAATTAAGAAATACAGTTGCAAATACGATTAGTCCTACAGGGGAAATTATTACAATTTCGTTAGGGATAACTTTGTTCAATGCAGATGATGAACATCCAAAACAAATCATCGAACGAGCTGATAGAGGCTTGTACTGTTCAAAACGAAATGGACGAAATATGACAACGATTAATATATAGTCAATTAAACCGTATCATTTTTAAGATGCGGTTTTTATTATGAAAAAAAAGTTGCAAAACGATATGATAGAAGGGAGAATCGCATTAGCAAAGGTGATTGCGAAAAAAGCTACCTATGATGAGCTCCAAAACCTTCCATTCTGTTCAAATCAAAAATTTCTTCTATGGACAGCGTATTTTTATGAACCAAGATGCGTCCATGTTTAAATCGAGCAGCTTAAAATGAAACATAAACCGAAGTTATTCGTATAGGTAATTGAGTTGAGGTGAAGTTTTATGATAAAGAATAATGATAGAAAACCATTAAGTAATCTAATAATTTATGTGTTTTTAGGTGCTGCAGTGGGTTCGGTTATTGGATTAGTTGCTTACGTGAAAGACTGGCTGTAAATTACATGTAGAATTGAGGAATGAATGAATAAGAGAAAACTTTTTATATATTTGCTTGTAGCGGTGTTTTTGATTGCAGGCATCGTTTTGATTATTAACAATATTTTAAAAGATTTGGAGAAAAAAGAAGCGTTAAAACAAACTCGACATTATTTAGCCCAAAACTATCCAAACATGGAATATAATTTATTAGAAATTTCGTCTTCCACTCATTTTAAACATTATGGCTATTTTGAACATGCCGTAACTGTTCAAAACATCAATCGTGAGGAAACGTTAACCGTATATTATGATAAAAAAATGAATCGAATGGAAGACTCCATCAACATTGAATCACAAGAGGAGCTTTTAAATCAAGAAGTAAACCCAAAGATTGAAAGGTACATAGAAGATCACTTTGGTGAAACGAAATATATATCGGTAAGTTATAATGTTGAAAAAGGGAAACCACTAATTGTTGTGACATTTAAGAAAAACCATCAAGACATAACGCAAACTGATTTTGATACATTTATTTCGTTTTTAAAGGATACGATTGAACTTGAGCATGCCACTGTGATTGTTGACTATTGGACAAGAGAGTTGTCTTTTAATCAAGAGTTTTAAAGCCGTCTTTCCAATCGGGAAGCGGTTTTTTAAATGGGCATAAACGATTGTCATACCTCTTAAATGAATCTTTGCATTAATTAATAACAGGAGGTAGCTATTAAGGTAGAAACGAAAGAAGCTCATTCATTACAAAAACTTACGGATAACTAAACTTTTGTCCAATACCCCCTTCAAAGAGAATCATAAATTATAAATGTGTTCAAAGAAAGGAGGTTTTTTGTATGGGTTACTGTGGAAATGTTGGAGGAGCTGGTGACTACGGTTATGGTCATGGAAACGGCTTTGCTTTACTAGTAGTACTATTCATTCTTCTTATCATTATCGGTGCTTACTATAACTTCAATGGCGGCGGCGGAAAATACTGCTAATAACAAAAAGGCATCCATCTCGAGGGAAACTCGGGGTGGGTGCTTTCAAATTTTTTAAGGTAGCACCAGCAAAAAACAGGGCAAACCCAAGTCATTTGTCCCTGTTCTTTTTGGGGAAACGACATAAATTGTAGTATCTCGTATAAAGGGGGAGTAAATCATGTATTGTAATTCACATGGTGGTTATTCAAAAGGACACAACAATGAGTTTGTATTAATCGTAGTACTTTTCATCCTACTAATAATTGTTGGCGCACACTATTTTAAATAAGCAGCAGCAATAAAATGCCTCGAAAGTATTTATACTTTCGGGGCATTTTGTATTGAAATAGCTTTTTAGTACTACATTATATTTGGCAAGATTAAAATAAAATAGTAATAGTATTTCATTAATGGATAAAGGGGTTTCGATAATGGATCAAGAAACCGAAAAGCGAATTGCCTGCTTAGAAGAAGAGGTGCGGGCTCTCCGTTTTGAATTAAATGAATTAAAGGGTATCAAACAAATGGAGGAACAGCCAATTCTTGAAAAACCTCAAATTGAGTTGGAAAATCCTTTAGTAAAACTTAATAAGGCGGCACAAGAACGTGTAAATCCAAAAACGATTACTCAACCCCCAATACAACCGAAAAAAGAAACATCTCCGAAAAATTCACGGAGTTTTGAAGAAATCGTTGTTTGGGCATTGCCAAAAATATTTATGATCATTCTTGTCCTCGGCGTTTTATGGGGATTAAAGCTGATTAGTGATTTTGGATTATTTCCAAATACTGTTAAAATTATTTTGGCATACTTCCTTTCCATTGGTTTAATGGTAGCGGCTTACCTAATGGAAAAAAGGAAACGAGACACCTCACAAGTTTTGACCGTCGTTTTATATGGTGGGGCATTCATCATTGGGATATTGACGACAGCTGCAGGGGCCATACTTTATGAGGTGCTCGGACTTTATGTGGCGTTATTGTTAACTCTACTTTATATTGCGTACGGTATCATCATTTCATATTTAAAGAAAAATGAAGTGTTATCGGTGTTTGTAATTTTCACTTCCTTGTTACTACCGTATTTACTAGAATATATGGAATTTAATAATGCAATCATCCTGTTATATGTAGTACTTGTATTTGGTGCAATGCAGTTGGTATTTATGAAGCATCGCCAAAAGGTTGCACTTTATATTGCGTATTTCTTCTCCATCATTGCTGTTCAAGTAATTTATAGCTTGAATGATCAAGAGGAATATTTATATTTCATTAGCTATGTTTTATTGAATGTTATTTTTCTTGTGGTTTGGCTGCGAGTTTATAATTCGGGCAAAATGAAAGCCTTACATGAGGGAATGTTATTTAGTTTAAGTGGACTTACAATCATATTAATGAACGTCATTTCGGATGATAATGCAATGCCGTTCATTGCTTTAACCATTATTTTCGGAAGTTTTGCGTTATTTGCATTTAAACGTGGGCAATTCCGAATTGTGGATGTTGTTGGAACGCTTGCCCTAGTCGCATTTTTTAACATGTTACTTGCGTTTGATTTGTCCAACGATTTTGATATCGTCCTATTGCCACTTTCGACATTTTTAGGGGTACTGCTTGCGATTCGGATTGGCGCTATGTTAATGAAAATTACTTATAGCATTTTATTTACCATCTTGATATTCGGGCATTTTCTCATTGATGAAGTTGAACCATTTTGGAGTGTGGAACATTTCAATTATTTATTAATTTTTGCCTATCTAATCACAATTTTCGTATATGTAAAACGTAAGACAACAGAGAAAGCTTCGTTCACTTTTATTCATGATGTCTACCCAAACATTATCGTACTATACTTCTTTATTTATATTCTGAAATTCGATGGTGAATATTTTTCAGATTTTGGGTATCCGTACTTTTCAAGCATAATCTTCGTGATTGTGATGCTGGGGTCGTTTTTCCTTCCAGAACGATTCATTGGGCGAATTTTACGTTACGCACTCACGGTAGTATTTGCTTTAGTGACGATCAATTTAATTCCAACTCATTATGTCGAAGGTATCGAGATGTGGTTGAATTTAATCGTTCGGATCGTTTATGCGTGTGTGATAATTCTCATTGTTTCCGATGTTTATGAGGAAGGCTATTTATATAAGACGTGGATACGGAATTTAAAAATGAATGTGGATGGTTTCATCGCGGTAGGAATCGTTGCGTCTATGATGGTGTTATATAGTATTCTGAACCAGCTGATTTACGATGGTTGGCTGGATTATATCGTGATTGTCGCAGCTAAAACAATTTTGTTATTTGCCACTGCAACCATCTCGCTCTGGATGAGTACGAAGCGCAAATTAAAAGTCGTCCGGGTGATGGGGTATACGGTATTAGCTATGGCGATCTGTAAATTAATTTTTATCGATTTAGCAGATTTAAGTTTATTAATTCGCGCGTTACTGTTTATCACAATTGGGGGAATTGGACTATTCTTATCCAATCAGCTGTTGAAATCGAAAAAATAATGTAAATTGCAAAAGCCGCAGAATTTGAGTTTGCGGCTTTTTTTTGATGATGTGAGGACTTTCTATTATCAGCGCAATTTTTTCTATTAACAGGATGAAATTTTCTATAGTTGCCTTAGAATTTTCTATTAATCAAAAACTACGCTAATTGCTAAGTTGCAATGAAACTTTTTTACGTATGAATTCGTATGTTTTATATAGACCAAATGTGTGAATTATGTTTAAGATAAGATGACAATAATTTGAAATTTTGATGAACGGAGGATTTCTATGTCAGAAATTAATAATCCATTATTTGAGGACTTAGACGCAAAAAAAGTTGAACCAATAAACTCAAGCTTAGAACCAATTCCTCAACCTGTACAACTCGTATCACAAGAAGAGATGTCTCAAATTAAAAAACGCCAGCTCATGTTAAAAGAAGAGCCACAAGTACAAGCGTTGGCAGAAAAAATTGACCATAAAAATCAAATTGCCGTCCTTGAATTTGGGAAGGAAACTGCTACTGCGATTTCTAAATTTTCCGATCGCATGTTGTCTTCTATCAAGTCCAGTAAGCTGGAAAAATCGAGTGAACTTATTAACAATTTGAATAAAATTATGGACCGCTTTGACCCACAAGATTTTCATGAGGAGAAAAAGGGTGGCTTTTTAAAGAAGTTATTCAATAAAGGGAAAGAGCAGCTAGAACGAATTTTATCTAAATATGACACGATGAATAAAGAAGTCGATGTGATTTATAACGAGATTACAAAATATGAGTTGGAAATGAAGAAAAATACAATGGAATTAGAACACATGTATGACCAAAACTTAAATTATTTCCAAAGTTTAAGTGAACATGTGGCAGCCATTGAAGTAAAGCTTGACCAACTGCACCCTCAAATCCCGTTATTAGAACAAAGATCAAATGAAGGCGATCAAGAGGCGATGATGGAGTTAGAATCAATGCGTCGTACAATTGAGTTACTAGAACAGCGCCGTTATGATTTAGAAATGGCTCAACAAGTGTCATTCCAAGCAGCACCGCAGATTCGTATGATTCAACAAGGGAATAACCATTTAATTGCGAAAATTAATTCGGCCTTTGTGACAACCATTCCGATTTTCAAGCAAGGGTTAATCCATGCTGTCACAATTCAACGCCAAAAGTTAGTAGCAGATTCTATGAATGAGCTGGATAAACGGACAAATGAAATGCTCGTTCGCAATGCAGAAAATATCCGTCAGAATAGTGTCAACATTGCACGCTCTGCTGGAAACCCAAGCATTAAAATTGAAACGATTGAAAAAACGTGGCAAACCATTATGTCGGGTATTCAAGAAACAAAACAAATCCAAGCTGAAACAATTCGCAATCGTGAAGAAGGTCGTAAACGAATTGAAGCGTTGCAGTTAGAATACGAGAAATTAAAAAGAATGTAAAAAATTACCTACCGCTTTAAAAACGGTAGGTAATTTTTATTTAGAAGCCAAATCGTCTACGAGGGAAGCAACCAGGGTTTGGATTTCTAGGATCTCCACAATTGTGTTGTGTGTCAATATACTCATTTTCAACTGATTGAGTTTGAGGGAAGTAGTGTTGGTGATGAGTGTAATGACGGTTAATTGTTCTAGTGTGAACCGGGTGATAATGAGGTACCACCGTATTAAAAATGTTTGTTTTGATTACTTCTTGAGTTGGTGATACACGTGCTGGTGCGACTTGAGTTGGATGTACAGTTGGTGGACAGCAAATGGGCTTTCTACTACCACAACCGCAATGTCTTCTACGCATTATTTCTCCTCCTTCTTTAATAGTTCGTTGCCTTATTAAATTATGAAAAAAACGTTAGTAGAGTTGGTTGTATACCTATTATTGAGAGGAAATAGGTAGACTCTCATAAAATTGAAAGATAGATGCCTACATAGATATATTACTTTTCGATTTATAGAAATAAACGAAAGTCGGGTGAATAACCAAAAATCACCAATAATGTAGAAGTATTTCTGCATTTCACAATTTTTTGCTAAATCTATTTTTTCACCTTGCTAATTCCGAGTAAATCAATTAGTATTAAAACATACTAAATCTATAAGAATTAAAAACATTAGGAAGTGATCGATTTGCCGAATTTATTATTAAAAACGATCCAATATTTAGAAACCGTTAATCAACAACCATCACTCCATACGATGACACCTGAAGAAGTACGCCATTTACGTGCATCAGCCTTAACAACGGACAAAAACTCAGTTACACTTTCAAATATAGAAGATCAACTTATTGAAGTAAGAGACGGTAGTAAAATTAAGGTGCGAGTTTATACACCAATTGGGGAAGGGCCGCATCCGATTATTATTTATTATCATGGTGGAGGATGGGTCATCAATAGTATTGAGACAAGTGATACTTCTTGCCAAAATTTAGCAGCACTTGCGAATTCTCTTGTGGTGTCAGTTGATTATCGTCTTGCACCAGAATATAAATTTCCAACTCCAGTTAATGATGCTTACGATGCCTTTCTATGGACAGTTGAAAATGCTGTTAAGATTAACGGCATTGATGATCAAATTTCAGTGATGGGGGATAGTGCTGGTGCAAATCTAGCCACTGTTGTAACACTCATGGCAAAAGACTTCAATGGACCATCCATTGCATCACAAATTTTATTGTATCCAGTAACGGATTTAGGCTATGATACGACTTCTTATCATGAATTTGCGGAAGGGTTCGGTCTTGAACGGAAAGATATGCAATGGTTTGGGAAGTATTATTTAAATAAAGAAGAAGAAAAAGAGCATCCTTATGTAGCGCCATTAAAAGCAAATGATGTGACAGGATTACCGCCAGCATTAATTATTGTTGCAGAAAACGATGTGTTACGCGATGAGGGGATTGCGTATAGTGAAAAATTAAAAGATGCAAATGTGTCTGTCAAACAATTAGTGGCAAAGGGTCTTGTTCATAGTTTCTTTACGAAAAATGATGTGTTCTCTAGCGAAATCGAGAAAACAATCGTAGCGATACATTCATTTTTAAAGGAAACCGTAAAGCCAACTGTCTATTCAAACTAAAATGTTGGAAGGATTCACTTGAACAAAAGGTGAGTCCTTTTTGGTTGGTTTTGATATAGTAAATTTTGAGGTGACATCATGAATACAACAATACAAGAAATTCAAAAAAGTTTTGAGACAATGCCATTTTTTCAATTTATCGGGTTTGACATCATTGATTTTGATGAAGATCGGGTAATATTAAAACTTGAGATAAGAGACGATTTATTAAACAATAACCATACTTTACACGGTGGAATTCATGCGTCGATGATTGATCAAGTGCTCGCGATGTGTATTCGAGCAAAAACGAAATCTCGTTGTGCCACAATTAGTTTAAATATTAACTATTTAGCTCCAATTACTGCTGGGACCGTGTATGCAACCGGTCGAATTGTCCAACTTGGCTATCGCATTACACAGGCTGAAGGGGAAGTATATACTGAGGATGGCACTGTACTTGCAAAAGGGATTGGCAGTTTCAAAATCATTCGAGAGTAAAAGAGCATTTACTATAGAGAAAGCCGTTTTTAGGGAGGGTATTGTATGAAGTGGATTGTTTACTTCCTTTTTCTCGTCCTGTATTTAGGTGTCTCATTTTTTGGTTTAGGGCCAGTGCTATTTGCAGATGGCACGTTTTCGGAACGGATGATTACACTAGCCGTTATTATTGTCATTTATATGGTTTTAACAGGTTTGTTTGTTTGGTTTGTTAAAAGAAAACGAAAATAATTTTTTACTGGTAATCCACAGAGGTTACCAGTTTTTTTATTTTTTACATCGTTTCTATTGATTATTATATCGACCCCTGATATATTAAATATATCAACAGGCGATATATCAGTAGCCATTATATCGAGAGGTGATCATAAAATGAAACAAGACCTTCCACCGTTAACAGAAGGCGTTTATTATATTTTGCTGTCTTTATACGAACCACGACACGGGTATGGCATGATTCAGTTTACGGATGAAATGACAAGTGGCCGTGTGAAACTAGGGGCTGGTACTATTTATGGTGCGATTAAAACATTGCTGGATCGTGGATGGATAAAAGCTTTTGAAGAAGATGGGCGAAAAAAAGAATACATTATTACAGATAAGGGTAAAGAAGTTATTGAGTACGAAATTTTGAGATTAAGGGAACTTTTTGACAATGGTATCCGTATAACAGGGGGTAGTACAAAATGAATGAAAAGTTAACAAAATTTCGTTTCTTTTTGGATTATGAAAAAGAGGAAGATTGGGTAAATGACATGTCGAAACAAGGATGGCATTTAATTTCATTTAATTTTAACTATTTTACATTCGAAAAAGGCGAACCAGGTCAATATATTTACCGAAATGAAATGTTAAGTGGTTTAGGTGCGAAAGATCAATCAAAAGAGTATATCGAATTTTTGCAGCAATCTGGCGTGGAGCTTGTACAAAGACGGTTTAACTGGGCATATTTCAGAAAGAACACATCTGATGGTCCATTTGAACTGTATACAGATACTTCATCTAAAATAACGTATTTAAATCGAATTTATACACTATTTTTATTTTTGATGCTTGTGAATCTCTTATCTGCTCTAACCAATTTAACAGGTTTGTTCGATTATCAAATCATTTTGGGTAGTTGTAATTTGACAGTTGCCATACTACTATTCATTCCATTCGTAAAAGTTAAGAAAAGACGAGATCATTTAAAAAAGAATTTAGATCTTTTTAATGATTAGAAAGGAGTCAGGAAATGACATTATCACTACAACATGTTGTGAAGAAATATAAAGATTTCACAGCTGTAAATGACTTAAATTTCACTATTGGCAAAGGGGAAATATTTGGATTAATCGGACAAAACGGAGCGGGTAAAACAACGACGTTCCGAATGATTCTTGACCTACAAGACCAAACTTCGGGGACAATTACTTGGGAAGGGACACCGATTAAAAAAATTAATCGCGATTGGCTTGGTTATTTACCAGAAGAGCGCGGTATTTTCCCCCAAATGAAAGTAGAAGAACAATTATTTTTCTTCGGGCAATTACGAGGCATGGAAAAGTCGAAATTGAAAAAAGAGATTGATTTCTGGATCCAGCGTTTTGACTTAGAGGAAAAACGAAATGCGAAAGCCGAAACATTATCAAAAGGGAATCAACAAAAAGTTCAATTGATTGCAAGCTTCATACACCAACCAAAGTTTTTAATTTTAGATGAGCCATTTAGTGGTCTTGACCCAGTGAACAGAGATTTACTGAAAAACGCCATTTTATTGTTAAAAGAAAAGGGTATGACGATTCTTTTCTCAAGTCACCAAATGGATAATGTGGAAGAGTTGTGTGACCATTTATGTCTACTAAAGCGCGGTGTATCGTTATTTTCAGGTAGTTTACTAGATTTGAAAAAGCAATACGGGAAAACAAAACTTACGATACGTACGGATGTTTCAATAGAAGACTTTTCTAAAATGGCTGGGATAAAGGAAATCAAGAGAGATCGTGATGAAGTGGTCATTACATTGGTGGATGAATCCTATGCAAAACCAATTTTTGACTTTGTTTCAAATGGAAATTATATTGAAAAATTCAGTTTAGATTATTTATCCCTAGATGCAATCTTTAAAGACAAGGTAGGTGGAGATCTTGCGTAAATTTTCCATATTACTAAAACAACTTTATTTCCAAAAACTCCGCTCCAAAACGTTTATTCTTATGACATTACTATACATAGGGATTATTACAGTGGTTATGTTTTGGTCTGACATTAAAGCAATTTTTGTAAATGACGAAGCGATTGAAGTAGCGATTGTCAATGAAACAACTGTTGATTTAGCACCGATTTTTGCATCCAGTGATGATGTGAATTTTAAGTTCCCGAACAACGATGTGAAACCGTTATATGAACAGTTAAAAGAAGAAAAGTTAGACGCTGTTATTCATGTGACAGAAGAAAACAAAAACTTAAGTGCGGATATCGCGACTTATACGCCACTGAAACTAAATGACCAATCAACAATTTCTTCAATGCTTCAATATGCAGGGAAAATTTACGGGATTGGCCAACTAAATTTAACGGCTCAAGAAGCAGATCAAATATTAAATTCCGAACCAGTAATTACGATGACCAATTTAAATGAAACAGTTGCCGATGGGAAAAGTGAAGATCAGAAAGAAGCCGGAATGTTTGCTTCTTATGTGGCAGGGATTGTTATTTACTTTTTCATTATGGCCTTTTTATCTATGATTACGACGGATGTGGCAAACGAAAAGGGGTCTCGCGCGTTAGAAATGTTACTTGTTAGTGTGAAACCGAGTACCCACTTACAATCGAAAATCTTCGGTGTGTTTTTATTAGCACTAACTCAAATTGGCATCATTATCGCCGTATTACTGACTTATCTAGGCTTTATGGATGGTGGGGAAAAGCTAGATTTTATCCAATCTACTATTAATGAGCTATCTTTTGGATTTGTATTATATATACTAGGTTTCTTATTCCTAACAATTTTCTTATATTTAATTATTGGGGCATTGTTCGGTTCACTCGTTTCAAAACCAGAAGAAGCTTCCCAAGTAATGACACCAGCTGTGATGATTCCGTTAGTCGGCTTTTATGTGATGTTATCGGGAATTGGGAACCCAGATACATTATTAATTAAAGTGTTCTCTTATATTCCTTTAACATCGGGAATGGTAATGCCAATGCGTATTGGAGCAACTGACATTTCTCCAATCGAGCCAATCTTGTCATTTATCGTGCTCATCGTAACAGTTGTTGCCGGGTACATGTTAAGTTTATCATTCTATAAGCGAAGTGTATTAACATATAGTAGTGGTGGCATTATCCAAAAAATTAAAACGGTTTTAAAAGTGACAACTTAAAATTTAGTTTTTGAGAACTTTCTCTTTAGAAGGTTCTCTTTTTTATTTGTAATTTCTTGTTCATCGTCCGTTCATAAAAGAGATGTATTCTATGAATGTCAAAAAAGATTGGAGGAGTTAACAATGAACCTTGCGTGGAAAGAAATGAAGAGAAATAAAGTACGATTTTTGATATTAGGTTCAATTATTTTTCTTATCAGTTTACTAACGTTTATCATTTCAGGTTTGGCAAATGGCTTATCACAAGACAATGCTTCTTTAATAAATGATTTACCAGAAGGACATTTTTACATGAGTAAGGATGCTAACCAAACTTATAACTTGTCCCAGATTGAACCTGACATTCAAGAAAGTTTGATAACTAAACAAAGTGACACTATAGCACTCGCCATTCAAATGGGCTTTGTACATGATCCGCACAATAAACAACAAAGTGTAGCATTTGTAGCAGCAACTGATTCACCAATTTTTGATGAAGTGGAAGCTGGTGAGGTCATTTTGGATAGCTCCATGAAGGAAAAAGGATTAAAAATTGGAGATATCGTAACGAATACTCAACTAAGTGGCGATTTGGTAGTGAAAGGTTTTGTGAAACATAAGAAATTCAGCCATGCACCTGTCGCTTTGATCAATATAGAAGACTATAAAGAAATGTATCGAGTCGATAAAATGCAATTTATTTTCATACCCGGGGAACAATCTTCCGAAAAATTTAACGGATATGAATCATTTTCAAAAAGAGAGTTTCTTCAAACAATCCCAAGTTATAACGCAGAACAAATGTCTTTAAATATGATCGTTTGGTTTTTAGTAATCATTAGCGGAATGTTGTTTGCCATCTTTTTCTATATGATGAACGTTCAAAAGATTGGTTTGTACGGTATTTTAAAAGCAATCGGTTTAAAAACAAGTAAGTTATTCAACATGATGTGGACACAAATGATGTTGATTACTAGTTCTTCTCTAGTTTGTTCTATTGCTGCTAGTCAACTATTCAATGAAATTGCACCAGTAGAAATGCCTTTTCGTTTAACTATGAGCACAACTATACAATTGTCCCTTGTTTTTTTCTTCATAGGGTTTATTGGCGCAACGTTATCTGGAATACAAATTAAAAAGATCCAACCATTACAGGCAATCCAACAAGGAGAGATATAATATGTCGCTATTTTCAATTAATCAAATCAGAAAAACGTTTACAAATGGGGAGGTAGAGGAAGAAATATTAAAAGGAATTACGCTGACTCTAAAAGAAGGTGAAATCATCGCATTAGTTGGTGCATCCGGTTCGGGAAAAAGTACGCTACTTACAATAGCAGCAGGACTTCAAAGTGTAACTGATGGTCAAATCATTTTTGAGGGGAAAAATATGAGTGCGATGAATCAAGAGGAAATTCGAAAAATACGAGCAAGTCAATTTGGATTTGTGTTTCAATTTTCACACCTTGTTCCGTTTCTCACCGTTGAAGAACAACTACAGCTTATGTTAGATGTTTCTGAATATCAATTAAAGAAAGATGAACAAAAAAAGGAAGTTAATAGAATGCTGGAATTAGTAGGGATGAACCATCGAAAAAATGCCTATCCTTCTTCTCTATCAGGAGGCGAAAAACAAAGAGTTGCAATCGCACGTGCGCTCATTCATCAACCAAAAGTTTTATTTGCTGATGAACCAACTGCAAGTCTTGATTCTAAAAGGTCAAAAGAGGTTATATTATTAATTCGACAGTTGACGAAAGACTTAAACATTACTACGCTCATGGTGACTCATGATAAAGAAATGCTCGCCTTTGCTGATACTATTGTGAAAATGAGTGATGGTGTCATTGTGCATAAAAAAGAGTCGATTAAATAAAAAAACAGGAGTATGCAATATGACGAATATTTTAGTTGTGGATGATGATTGGAATATATTAAAGCTAGTGTCCATTCATTTAACAGAACAAGGATTCCATGTATTCAATGCAAAAGACGGAATAGAAGCGTTACATATTCTTAAAAGGGAAGTGTGTCACTTAGCTGTTGTGGATGTGATGATGCCTTTTATGGATGGCTATGCATTAACGGAGGCAATTCGAAAACAGTACAATATCCCGGTCATTCTTTTAACAGCTAAAAATCAAATCGAGGATAAAGAGCAGGGATATCAAGCAGGTACAGACGATTATTTAGTGAAACCTTTTGAACTAAAAGAATTAAGTTTTCGTATAAAAGCATTATTACGGCGATATGACCATCAACAGGATCCATCCATGATTCGTATAGGTAAAACGACAATTAATAAAAAAAGCTATGAAGTTCAAATTGGAGAAAAAACAATCCTCCTACCCTTAAAAGAATTTGAACTGTTGTATTTTCTCATGTCAAAACCAATGCAAGTGTTTTCGAGAGACTACTTAATTGAACACATTTGGGGCATAGATTATGAAGGAGATGAACGAACAGTGGATGTTCATATCAAAAGGCTAAGAGAACGTTTTTCTAAATTAACAGATGATTTTCAAATAAAAACAGTTCGGGGGGTTGGCTATTCACTGGAGGCACAGCGTTCATGAAAACACTTTACGTAAAATTTGTCGTGTTTACGATACTCATTATGATATGTAGCAGCATTTTAGCTTTTTTTATATCAAATGCTTATTATCAGCAAAACTTAAAACCTTACAACGATGAAAAAATCACAAATATCGCAAAATCAATCGTTGAGTATGCAAAAAAGCATCCAAAGATCGACTTAAATGAATACTTAGAAAATGTTTCTTCCATTGGGTACCAAATTTATATGATTGATCATGTTGGGGAAGATGTTTTTTGGGGAGCACCCTTTCGAGATAAAAGTTTGTCTAATGGAACGAAAGAACAAGTGTTAAACGGTGATATTTACCATGGCATTCTTCATTTTCCGCAACAAACATTTGTTACAGGGTTTTTTGCAAATGAATTAAAGAATACAATTGGTGTTCCATTAACTCATAACGGCAAACATTATGCGCTTTTTATCAGACCAGATATAAAACTTCTTTTTAATGAAATGCATCTATTATTTGGTTGGCTTCTAGTATTAACAATTGGTTTGAGTATTATGATTGTGCTTATTAGTACGAAATATTTAGTAAAACCTATTTCAAAACTAACATCTGCTACAACATCACTCTCCAATGGTAATTTTAATGTTGACCTGGATAGCAATCGTCGGGATGAGCTAGGGGAACTGTCCCAAAGTTTTTTACGAATGGCTAGGAAATTAGAACAAATCGATGATATAAGAAAAGAGTTCATATCCAATATTTCCCATGATATTCAATCTCCTTTATCAAATATTAAAGGCTATGCAGACCTTTTAGAAAATGAATCAATCAGTACAGAAGAAAAGAGGCATTATATTTCAATTATTCATGAGGAGATTGGTAGGCTGTCTACTTTAACGAAACAATTATTACTACTTGCCTCATTGGATCGAAATGATCATATTTTGAAAAAGCAATCATTCAATGTGGGGAATCAAATTAAGGAATTGGTCAAAACGTATCAATGGCAAGTAAGTGAGAAAGAGATTATGCTAAGCTATTCTTTACCTGATATTGAAATGATTGGAGACCCATCGTTACTCAATACGGTTTGGGATAATTTATTCATAAATGCAATTAAATATAATAAAACAGGAGGAAATATTGAAATATCTCTTGCAAAAAAAGGAGAGTCAATATTTGTAACGTTTACAGATACAGGAATAGGGTTAAAAGAGACCGAAATCGAAAGGATATTCGATCGATTTTATCGAGCTAATACTGCGCGGACAAGAACCATTGAAGGAACAGGACTAGGATTATCAATTGTTTGGACGATTGTGAGATTACATGATGGCCGTATCCAAGTGAATAGTAGAGAAAATGAAGGAAGTACGTTTATTGTGGAATTACCTGTTAACTGATAGATGGAACGATAAAATCGGATTGGCCTTTTGCTTATTGGTAGATAAGTTCTTCATCGTATTCGATTATTTATTGCCTGTATCAGTTTTTGGAGGACATTAATATTGATTTAATGGATAAAAGTGACAACTTAATAATTTCTTCAGATTGTAGACAAATTCAAGGGATAAGAGTTTGTTTGCAATCTTTTTTTCGAGCATTTTAGCTATTTTTTAGCAATTTTCAAAATTTTTGCTATTTAATACTAGTAGGTATATTAAACTAACTATATAATAGATGTAATAGTTAATAGATAACGTTCGGGGGTGTTTACTATGAATCTAATTGCAGAATCCATCGAAATTGGCAATTATTTAGAAGAGTTACCGGTTGTCAACTTTTCACATCATTTATTACAAAAAAGGGCAAAAACATTATTTTCAGACAATCAAAGTGATATCGAAAAAGTGAAAATTGCCTTTGAATTTGTAAGAGATCAGATTGCGCAATCTTTGGATATTGAAAGTCGTTATGTGCCATGCAAAGCTTCTGACGTGCTAAAATATGGCGAAGGGGTATGTTTTGCAAAGGCGAACCTTTTGGCAGCACTACTACGTTCTCAAACGATTCCAACAGGTTTTTGCTATCAGCGGTTACGAATAAAAAATATCACCGAAACACGTTTCGCCCTTCATGCGTTAAATGCGGTTTTTATTCCATCAGTGGGGCGTTGGATTCGACTTGATGCTCGTGGAAATAAAGTTGGTTTACAAAGTGAGTTTTCCATTTACGAAGAAAAATTACCGTATACGCCGGATGAATCTTTAGGCGAAATGGATTACCCGATTATTTATACAAAACCGAACATAGAAGCGATGGCTGTTTTAGAAAGAAGCACAGATGCACTTCAAATGTACCGTCATGATTTACCGTCTGTGATTAATCTTTAATAACGAAAAAATGTACAATTCAATGTGGATGAATTGTACATTTTTCGAGTTTATTTTATTCGTAGAAAAGATCTTCATTATATGGAGTTAACTCGTAGCCTTTAGCAGTTTTTGAAATAATATAGTAGTATTCATTTTCTGCTTCGTCTAAGATTAAAACGAGTGAGCCTTCTACTTCTTCACCAGTAGCAGTAGCTAAAATATTGCCATTACTTTGTTGTGTTAAGAAAACGTCTCCAAAACCATACATTTCACTTATCGTTACGTTTGCAGGTGCTTTTAATTCGAAGGAATACTTTTCAAAAAATCCATCCACTTCAGAAAGATTTAAAACACCATAGACATTTTTATCTTCATCAATAAGTAATACATACTTACTTTTCGAGAAATCGAAATTGTCTTTTGTTCCGTCCGTTTTAAAGAAAGCGAATATTTCTTCAATCGTTTTGTCGTCTTGGAATGCCGCATATTCCCAATTCATATCCGTTGATACTGGTAAATAGTAGAACGTTTTATTTTCTACTGGTAATCCTTTAAAAATAACGTCCCCACTGTTTGATAAATAATAGTTATAGTTTAACGAGTGGTTGTTTGCTGCTTGGTCGAGCACGATATTGCCTGCAAAATCAATGTAATATTGAACTTTTTCTGTTACGATTTCGTTATTTCTCATCCCGGTTAACGACAATGCCATGATTTCATTTACAGCAGTATCTTTTTTAATAGGAAGAACTGTACGATAGTTGTAATTCGTTGATAGTGGTTCACGATTCACAGATGTTACAGAAACGTTTGTAAATGAGTCCATCAAGAATGCTTGAGCAGGGATATTTTCCGTTAACGTATTTTTCTCGTTGTACACTTGTAATTGAGCGTTTTCGTTCAACTCAAAATCAAGACTTACAAAATGTTCGTTTCCGAATAAATCGGTTCCTTGAATATCAAGCCAATCCATAAATGTGTTCACTTCATCTGGCGCAAACTCACCCGAAACCGTAATTTTTGAAGAGGAGAAGTCGACATTTAATGATGTTTCGTCTAAATTTGTAATTTCAGAAAAGCTTGTGAATCCGTAATCTTTTGCGTTTATTGTAACAGTAGATTCAACCATTTCCGGCGCCATATATGAAATTGCTCTTGTTAAGAACGAAGCAAAATGCACACGTAAGACATTTCCTTTAGGATTGAAATTCGACACATTGGAAATGCCTAAAACATTTAGTGCATTCACTGCTTCTTGCGTTTCTGTTCTAGCCGTATATATATCTTCTACGTTACCTTCTTCGTAGTTGGCAATCTCCACTAAAGATTTTCCACGCATTGCCTCTGTTGCGCGGTCTAGTACAAGTGCCATATTTTCGCGTGTAATTTTACCTGAGCTATAAAGAGAGCCATCTGGTTTCCCATTAAAAACACTTGTTGATTTTACAACAGCCGCATATTTTAATAATTCTCGGTCTTTTATAGTAACAGGAAGGTCTGTGAAATATTGTTTTGTTTCCCAATCAGATGGAATTTCTGTAATGCCACTATTCACTAAAAAACGACCAAGCATTTTAACTACTTGTCCGCGGGTAATGGATTCTTTTGGAGAGAATGTTGTAGGTGATGTTCCTTTAATGATGCCTAACTCTACTAAGTTTAATATATCTTGTTGTGTTTCTTCAGGATAAATCGTAATATCAGTAAAATTCGTTGTGGCTGCATCAGCAGATTGGATAGAAATTGGTGCTACGATCGCTGCAATTGCACATGTTGTATAGAAAAGTCTACGTCGCATAGTGTTCTCCTATCTTTATATTATTGTAGAGTAATTTTAACACGGAAATTACTAGATTCCTATCAATCAAATAATGGCAATTTATTTCGTGTTATGAAATGTATTGCTTTCCCGTACGATTCATATTTGCTAAAATAGGTTGGTCATACTGAAATTTCCAAGTATATTGGGCAACGCGAAAGAAGGTGACACAACATGAGTGTTTTTTTGAAGTTAGATTGGTTTTTTAAAGAGCGGAAAAAAGAATATATACTAGGACTTCTCATGTTAACAATTGTCGGAATATTAATTCTTATTCCGCCGAAAATTATTGGTTATGTAATTGATGAAATTGGCTCAAGAACATTAACGACAGTATCCTTACTGAAATGGATTGCCATTATTATCGTTGTTGCACTAGTGATGTATGTTATGCGTTATTATTGGCGAATGATGATTTTTGGTTCTTCCAATTATTTAGCAAAAATATTGCGTGAAAAATTATTTTGTCACTTCACAAAGATGAGTTCGTCTTTTTATCAAGAACGTCGGATTGGGGATTTAATGGCCCATGCAACGAACGATGTGTCTGCGGTCCAACAAACAGCAGGTGCCGGTGTGTTAACTCTTTTTGACTCGATTGTTACTGGCGGATTTGTCATTGTTGCTATGGCATTTACGATTGATTGGCGTTTAACTTTCATTGCACTGATTCCAATGCCGTTTATGGCGCTATCTACTAGTTTTTATGGAAAACTATTGCACGAACGTTTTGGCATCGCACAAGCTGCCTTTTCCGATTTAAATGATAAAACACAAGAAAGTATTGCAGGAATCAAAGTTATTAAAACCTTTGGACAACAAAAAGAAGACATTGCCGATTTTACAAAGCTTTCAGAAAACCTAGTTTCGAAAAATATGAAAGTTGCCCGAGTGGATTCGTTATTTGATCCAACGATTAGTTTAATTGTGGGCATTAGCTTCTTACTTAGTTTAGGGTTTGGAGCGAAATTTATTGTGGATGGTGCGATGACGATTGGGGATCTTGTTGCCTTTAATACGTACTTAGGTTTACTCGTTTGGCCCATGCTTGCGTTTGGGATGCTGTTTAACATTATGGAGCGAGGGTCAGCTTCTTATGACCGCATTCATCAACTGTTATCAATTCCAGTTGAAATTGACGATAAAGTAGATGCTCTAGATACGCGTCCAGCAGGGGATATTATCTTTGCAGTGGATGATTTTAAGTTTCCTGGAGAACAAAAATCATCGTTAAAAAATGTTCATTTTGAGCTTAAGCAAGGACAAACGCTTGGGATCGTCGGGAAAACGGGGGCAGGAAAAACTGCGATTTTAAAACTGCTATTACGAGAATTTGAAGGGTATGAAGGAAAAATTATCTTCGGTCAACATCAAATTGACGAGTATAAAAAGTCGCGATTAAAAGAGGCAATTGGGTACGTACCTCAAGAACATTTTTTATTTTCAACAACTATTACTAACAATATCGCCTTTTCAAATATCGATGTAGAGCGAGAAAAAGTAGAGCATGTTGCAAAATTAGCTTACATTCATGAGGATATTTTAGCCTTTTCCAATGGTTATGAAACGATTGTGGGGGAGAGGGGAGTGTCATTATCAGGGGGACAAAAGCAACGTATTTCCATTGCGCGGGCATTGTTAACAAATCCTGAGTTGCTCATTTTAGACGATTCTCTTTCTGCGGTGGATGCGAAAACAGAAGAGGCGATATTGCAATCGTTGAAGAATGAGCGGCAACACGCAACAACGATTATTACATCCCATCGATTAAGTGCGATTGAACATGCCCACCTCATTATTGTGTTACATGAGGGGACCATTGTTGAAAAAGGGACGCATGAACAACTGATGGCTTTAAAAGGAAAATATTATGAAATGTACCAATTACAACAGTTAGAACGTCTAGTAGAAAAGGGGGGCGAGGCGGATGAATAATCAACCAACCTTTTCAAATAGAGAACAAACGAAAATTCTTTTAAGATTATTAAAATACTTAAAACCCCATAAAATATCTGTATTTTTCGCGTTATTTCTATTAACGTTAACGGTGATTGGGGATGTGTTAGGTCCTTATATTATAAAAGTATTTTTAGATAATCATGTGGCAGTATTAAACTTTGAAACAAAACCAATTGTCTTTCTTGCTGGATCGTATTTTGCGATCCAAGTGTTAAATGTATTTATTTCTTATTTTCAGTTGGTGAAGTTTCAAGAAATAGCGCTAAACGTTATCGGGCAGCTGAGAATTGATGTGTTTTCGAAAATTCATCAATTGGGCACTCGTTTTTTTGACACTACGCCAGCCGGATCCATCGTTTCTAGAGCAACCAATGATACAGAGGCAATCAAAGATCTATTTGTTTCGGTATTAAGTTCCTTTGTGCAAGCGGCCTTTTTGATAGTCGGTATGTATGTGGCGATGTTTTTATTAAATCCAATTTTAGCTTGTTTCGCACTACTAATATTGCCGCTAATAATAATGGTCATTTATATTTATCGAAAATATAGTTCGGTTGTATATATGACGATGCGGGAAAAGTTGAGTCAACTAAATGTTAAGTTATCGGAAAGTTTATCTGGGATGGGGATTGTGCAAGCATTTCGTCAAGAAGAGCGTTTCAATGATGAATTCCACCAAATTAATAATGAACATTTCCGTTCCGCAATGAACAATACGAAATTAAATAGCCTATTGTTAAGACCTGTCATTGATCTGATTTATTTTGTTGCCGTTGTTTTATTGCTGTCGTATTTTGGTGTTTCTTCATTTGAAACTGCCGTTGAAGTTGGGGTCATTTTTGCGTTTATAACGTATATTAATCGATTTTTTGAACCAATCAATCAGGTGATGGAACAATTAGCCTTGTTTCAACAGGCACTAGTTGCATCTTCTAGGGTTTTTGCCTTAATTGATGAAGAGGAACTAGAACCAGCGCAACAACAAACAGATTACGAAATACGTGATGGCTTCATTGAATTTAAAAATGTGACGTTTAGTTATGATGGGAAAACACCTGTATTAAAAAATATTAGTTTTACAGTGAACCCCGGGGAAACGGTAGCACTTGTCGGGTCAACGGGCAGTGGAAAAAGTTCGATTATTAATTTGTTAATGCGTTTTTATGAATTTGAGCACGGAGACATATTTATTGATGGTCATTCCATTAAGTCTTATAGTAAGAATGAACTGAGAAGAAAACTTGGTCTTGTCCTTCAAGATCCGTTTTTGTTTTATGGAACAATTGATAGTAATATCCGTTTGCACGATAAAAACTTAACAGATAAGGAAGTTCAAGCGGCAGCTCAATTTGTGCAAGCAGATCAATTTATTGAGCAACTGCCGGATAAATATAACCAGAAAGTGACGGAAAGAGGGTCTACTTTATCAAGTGGGCAACGGCAGTTGATTGCATTTGCTCGTACGATTGCGACAAATCCTAAGGTGCTTGTTTTAGATGAAGCAACCGCATCCATTGATACAGAAACCGAAGTGGCCATTCAAAGTTCGCTGGAAAAAATGAGAAAAGGGCGTACAACAATTGCCATTGCCCACCGTTTATCGACGATTCAAGATGCAGAGCTCATTTTAGTGATGCATAAAGGGGAAATTGTAGAAAGAGGCAATCATCAGCAGCTTCTTTCGCAAAAGGGTTTATATCACAAAATGTATTTATTGCAAAATGGTATCGTGGAATAACAAAGAAACACGTAATCTTTTTTAAGGTTACGTGTATTTTCATCATAATGGTACATGTGTTATTGAACAAAAATACATTTACTTCTATTTTTCCAAATACTATAATTTGCTTATCTCAAAATAATAAAGAAGGTGTCTTAATGAGGAATGAACAAAAGGGCATTCTCTATGCGTTTGGTGCATACGGAATTTGGGGATTGTTTCCTCTCTATTGGAAACTTTTAGACCAAGTAAATAGCATGGAGATTTTGTTAAGTAGGGTCATTTGGTCATTCGTCTTTACAACAATTTTTATTCTATTACTTAAACAAAAGAATCTTTTAATAGAAGATTTGAAGCTATTATGGAGTAACAAAAAAATCTTTTTGTCTCTTTTAGCTGCATCCTTTGCGATTTCTTGTAATTGGTATATTTATATATTTGCCGTAAATAACGGGCATGTGATTGAAACTAGTTTAGGATATTACATCAACCCGATAATTACCGTATTGTTTGGGATGATTTTCTTTAAAGAACGATTATCGAAAATGCAACTTTTTGCCGTGTTAGTTGCCTTAGTAGGAGTGGTCGTTTTAACAATCAGCTATGGCGAAATTCCGTGGGTAGCTCTTTTGCTCGCGTTTAGTTTTGCAACGTATGGAGCATTAAAAAAGAAAATTACTTTGAATGCGACGAGAGGTTTAGCCATTGAAACTTTATTTATTTTACCTTTCGCTTTGATTTACTATATTTATATTATGTTAACTAATAATATGTCATTCCTTCATGTATCGGTGCAAACAGATATTTTATTAATTTTAGCCGGGGTCGTCACAGCAATCCCACTTGTCTTATTTTCGATGGGGGCAAAGTTACTTCCACAATATTTAATCGGGTTTATTCAGTACATCACACCAACAACGCTCTTAATCTTTGGCATTGTTTTATATAATGAAACTTTTTCTACAATTGAATTTATTTCATTTAGTTTCATTTGGCTTGCCATCATTATTTTTACGATTTCAACGATTATTGAAGCAAGGAAACGACATAATATCCGGCATGAAGTAGCAAATGTTGAAATTTAATAGAAATTTCTAGTTGTATGAAAGAGGATTCTAGAAAGTTTTGTAGAATATAATTTTATTACGTGACATTAATATAGTTTTATATAAGCAAGGGGGAGCTTACAAATGTACGTAAAATTAGGGGATAAAGAATTTTGCTTTCACAAGTTAGAACTAGAAATTCTTGATACGGGGATCAAGGATACATTTGCAAAGTTTGATAAGAAAACCATGCGCGAACTACTTCGCCATCGAAGATACGAGGGGTTGAAAAGTCAATTTCATGGAAAGTATGAACAATATTTAGACATACCAGCAGGAAAAGCGTTATATAATTTAAAAAGCAATGGGGACCCTTTCTATAAACAGTTTTTAAATAATTATGGAGATTTAACGTATTCCCATTTTGCGGTGAAAGGAAATGAAACGCTGTTAAACAAAACTGGCGTTTATACCATTGTAGTCGATGATGAGCTTGTGTTTACTGGCGTTTGTGCAAATTCATTTAAATTGAGATTTAACCAACATATTGGGAATATTTCACCAAAATGTTGTTTTAAGGACGGCACTGCAACACATTGCCATATAAATGCGAAAATAACGGATTTATATGAAAAATCAAAAATTCAATTTAAAATTTGTCCGATGAATAATTTGGATGAGATGAAGCAAGTGAAAAATGCGATTATTAACCGATTTGAACCGATTTGGAATATTCGATTTAGCAGTAGAGAAGAATCCTACATTGGCAGTTAAATTCTACGTACATCAAACAAACTTCACATTCACAACACATATTTGTCAATAAAAGTTCACAAGCCAATCCTACACATTGTTTCAATAAATTTGGTACGATGGAGACATTAATTGTAAGGAGAATCTCACCATGAACACAGATATTAATGTCTTTTTAGCATTTGGTGCAGGTTTCTTAAGTTTTATTTCACCCTGCACGTTGCCGCTCTATCCTGCTTTTCTGTCCTATATTACAGGAATGAGTTATGATGAGTTGAAAAATGAGAAAGGAATGCTACAAAAACGGGCAATTTTACATACGTTATTCTTTTTAATTGGGTTTTCAATTATCTTTATTGCAATCGGTTTTTCCGCATCATTAGCAAAAGAATTTTTCATTGGATATCAAGACTTACTCCGACAAATTGGTGCCATTTTAATTGTGGTTTTCGGGTTAATGATTGTAGGCTTACTTCAAATTGATTTTTTAATGAAAGATCGCAAAATTCAATTTAAAAACAGACCTTCTGGATATTTTGGGTCAGTTTTAATTGGTATTGCCTTTGCTGCTGGGTGGACGCCTTGTACAGGGCCAATCTTAATGTCGATTATCGCATTAGCTGGTACAAACCCAGAATCTGGCCTTGGTTATATGCTTTCTTATTATTTTGGGTTTGCCATTCCATTTTTCATATTATCCTTCTTTATTTCAAAATTAAGCTGGATTCGCAAACACAGCCAGAAAATCGTCAAATTTGGTGGTTATATCATGGTTGCTGTCGGAATTCTTTTATTCTTTGACGGACTTGATTATATTATTCGTATTCTATCCCCAGTTTTCGGTGGGTTTACTGGCTTCTAATGATAAGCTAGAGAAAAATAAATTGTCTTATGATTATTAAAAGGGGAATGATGGATGCCTAGAGTATTAATAGTAGACGATGCACTTTTTATGCGTGTAGCAGTCGGAAATATGTTTAAAGAATGGGGCTTTGAAGTGGTGGGGGAAGCAGCAAATGGCAGGGAAGCTGTAGAACTTTATAAAGAACTTCAACCAGACCTCGTGACAATGGATATTACGATGCCTGTGATGTCAGGCTTAGATGCAGTCAAACAAATAATTCCTGAGTTTCCCGATGCAAACATTATTATGATTACAGCACTTGGACAACAAAGAATTATTGTGGACGCAATTGAGGCTGGGGCAAAAGATTTTATTACAAAACCTTTCGAACCGAATCAACTAAAAATGGTTGTGAATAATATTTTAGGCACATACGGACCTTAAATCATTTAAATTTCCTACTCTCGTGAAGATTTCTTCATAGAGTAGGATTTTTTTATTTTGTGGACACTTAATGTGGAATTTATTTTGCAAATGAGTTATTATCAATACGTTATTTTATAAAAATGTTGAGATAAGAGGAGGACCTTTTTATGTTGGCTAATATACCTTCTCATTATTTAATTATTGGATCAACTGTCATGGCACTGTTTATGGGGATTTTTGTGATGTTCGTGCGTGTTCGTTCGCAAAAGAAACCTGTAAATGCAAAAAAAATACTCATTCCACCTATTGCTATGTCTACGGGAGGATTAATGTTTATTTTTGAAGACTTTCGTGTTCCACCGATGCAAATATTAGAAGCAGCACTAGTAGGTATAGTTTTTTCAACCGTGTTAATCGCAACGTCTAAATTTGAAGTACGAGATAACGAGATTTATATGAAACGTTCTAAAGCGTTTTTCTTTATTTTAATGGGACTTCTGATTATACGTGTTTTAGCAAAAGCCATTCTATCAGACTCTTTTAATGTAGGAGAATTGGGTGGAATGTTTTGGATTTTAGCATTTTCCATGATTTGGCCTTGGAGAATGGCGATGTATATTCAATATAAAAAATTAGAAAAATCACAAGTTGCAAGAGGGTAAAAAGAAAACTGCACTCACCTAAAAAAGGGCGTGCAGTTTTTTCATGCCTTGTATGTATGGATTATTCAAAATAATGCTCATAAGGCGTGACATCAATACTTAATTCGTCGAGTTTTTTTCTTAAAAATTTATGATCGCGCTTTGGGGTTGCTTGAATATATCCTTTAATAATAATTTCGTTTGTAATGGAATTTGCCCGTTCTTTTAATGCGATTTCCCCGATCTTTCCTGCAATTTTTTCCTTCGCCACTTGTCGGAACAAATCTGGCACAGGGCTTACAAGTTCATTTAACAATTCCTTCTCTTTGTCGCCCCATAAGTGGACCGTTTTCTCAATGTATATATTTTGCCAATCTAAATCAGACCGACCATCTTGTTTTGGTAAAGCCTTTAAAAATTTGCGGAACATGAAAAAACCACCAATTGCCATTAACGCAACTAGCACGACAACCCAAAACACGATAAACCATGAAAACCAACCATGTAGCAAAACGTTCACCTCATTATTTCTTACGTACTTCCATTATAAATTGAATGAAAAAAGTTTTCACTAGTAATGTCTCCTTTTGCTTTGAAAAAAGATATATACGTAAGTGAAAGGGGGGGAAGTAAATGGCAGCCTATAATTTTGACAGTGCATCAGTAAAACTTGTTTTCGTCTCAGGGATGGATGAGTTTGGTAAGCCTGTTTTCACTTCGAAAACTTATCAAAATTTGCGACCAGATGTTCAACCAGAACAACTTTCTTCTGTCGTGTACGCTATCGCAGGTCTTTGCCAAAATCCATTAAACGATGTAAAAAGAATCGTTTCTGAATCTGTGGATCTATAATTGTAAAGGGGGAGAACAATTTTGATGAAAGTATTGGAATTGAAATTTGACACGGAAATCGGCAAGATAGTGACAATTTCAATTAGTGACCCGAAACCAAATTTAACGCCGGATCAAATTAAAACTGCTATGACCGCAATCATTGATTCAGATGTGTTTCATAAGGAAGGGTACAAGTTCACGGCAATCAATCAAGCAAGAATCGTCGCAAGAGATGTAACTGAATTTGATTTAATGAGCTAATTTTAAAAAAGTCGGCAACTGCTTATTAGTTGTCGACTTTTATTATAGGGAGGGGAATTGGATGGACGAATGGGTGATGTTAATTCAAGAAATTGGTTTTCCAATACTTGTTTCATTTTATTTGTTACACCGTATTGAAACGAAGCTTGAAGCAATACACACCGCACTTGTTTCCATAAACCAAGAGTAAAATGGATTGTGAAACCTAACTTCACAAATTTGTTCCATAAGTGTCATCCTGAATGGTTGTACAAATTCTCCCTTTTCGATAAGATGAAAGTGGAAAAGGGAGTTGAAGGAATGAAAAAGAAGTTATTCGGACTTGTTGGCATACTTATTCTGGCAACAGTTCTAGGTGCCTGTAGCAATTATAAATTTAAAGCGGATACAGAATATGAAATTGCCGATTTTGAAGTAACTGATCATCGTGGAGAAACCGTAACTCTTGACAGTTTAAAAGGGAAACCGTGGCTTGCCATGTTTATTTTTACGAATTGTACAACGATTTGTCAGCCAATGACGTATAATATGTCAGTCATTCAAGAAGAATTGAAAGAACGTGGAGTGGAAGATTACAATATTGTCGGTTTCTCAGTAGACCCAAAAACGGACACGCCTGAAGTACTTTCAGAGTATTTAAGCCGTTATAAACTTGCGGATGAATCGAAATGGCATTTAGTGACAAACTATGATCAAACGTGGATTGAGCAGTTTGGGTTAAATTCTTTTAAAACGATTGTTAAAATGCCCGCAGAAGGTGATCAAGTACTGCATGCCTCAACGTTTTATTTAGTTGATGAAAATGGCGTGGCGGTAAAAAATTATACGGGCTATTCTGAATCAGAAGAAGGCGTTCCATATGATACAATCGCGATTGACATGGAAACATTAATTGAAGAAAGATTAAAATAATCACGAAAAACTGTTAATTAGTATTTTGCTAATTAGCAGTTTTTTTATTCGGAATAAAAATCAAGAAATTAGCAACAATAAGAGAGATAAATTTGATTGGAGGAATGCGTATGAAAACTGTATCTCAAATTATGACAACAAATATCCAAGTTTGTACACCTCATGATTCGTTAACAACAGCTGCGAAAATTATGAGAGATATTGATTGTGGTTCTGTTCCAGTATGTGAAGGAAAACAAGTAGTAGGGATTATTACGGACCGTGACATCGTGCTAAACTGTGTGGCAGATGGGAAAGATAGCAATAAAGTGCACTGTCATGATGCGATGACAACAGAAGTCATTACATGTGATTCAAATACAGATATTCATGAATGTGCACGTATTATGGCACAACACCAAATTCGCCGTATCCCTGTAGTTGAAAATGGCGAAATCGTGGGTATTTGTGCAATTGGTGACTTAGCGAAAGAAAACATTTATGTGAATGAAGCTGGGGAAGCGTTAAGCGAAATTTCAGAGCCAGACCATCATTAAAAAAGAACGACGACTCTTCCAAAAAGGGTCGTCGTTTTGTATTAAAATTCTTTTCGTAATTGATCAAATACTTGTTTTAAATCTGCAATAATATCTTCTGCTTCTTCAATTCCAACAGAGAAACGTAGTAGGCGATCATCTACACCACGCGCAACACGCTCTTCATATGGAATATCAGCATGAGTTTGTGTAGCAGGGTACGTAATGAAACTTTCCACGCCACCTAAACTTTCAGCAAAAGTGATTAATTGCATTTTTTGTAAAAATGGATCAATCATATTTGCGTCTTTTACACGGAAAGAAAGCATTCCACCTTTACCTGTGTATAACACATCCGTCACCAATGGCTCATTTTCTAGATAAGATGCAACTTTCTTCGCATTTGCATCATGTTGTTTTAGGCGTAGATGCAATGTTTTTAAACCACGAATTGTTAACCAGCTATCCATTGGCGAAAGAACTAAGCCCATGCCGTTATGGTTGAAAGCAAGTTTTTCGCTTAACTCTTGTCCTTTTGAAATAACAAGACCTGCTAATACATCGTTATGACCTGCAATATATTTCGTTGCACTGTGAAGTACGATATCTGCACCATGCTCAATTGGACGTTGGAAATATGGTGTATAGAACGTGTTGTCAACAATGTAAAGTAAGTTATGTTTTTTACAAATATCATTAAATTGATCTAAATCAAACTCTAGCATTAATGGGTTTGTCGGTGTTTCTAGGAAAATAGCTTTTGTATTTTCATTGATTATGCCTTCAATATCTTCCACTTTTGCAAAATATACAGGTTTGATATTGTACGTTTCACTAAATGATTTTAATAAGCGATATGTTCCACCGTAAATATCATCAGGAACGATTATTTCATCCCCTGGTTTAAATAGAGATAACACTAGTTGTACTGCAGCCATTCCTGAACTACAAGCAAATCCTGCATCCCCGTTTTCTAAATCCGCAATGCCTTTTTCTAAAATTTCACGTGTTGGGTTTTTTGTGCGTGTATAGTCGTAACCTGTTGATTGCCCAATCCCTGCATGTTTATAAGCCGTAGATAAATAGATAGGAGGATTTACTGCACCCGTTTTTGGATCGCTTAAATTTCCTAATTGAACTAATTTCGTTTCAATTGATTTTGTCAATGATCTCACTCTTTCTTTCGTTTAATACATGGGCCGAAACATATGGAATGATTCGATTATTTATACAATTTAACACGTTAATTTAGTGAAAACAACATATTCAGAATGAAAAGTTATAATACCGATAATTATAAGTTCCTTAGTCATAAATAAAAGTGCTTAATCACGGAGATTAAACACTTGGTCTTAAGATTGTTGTTGTTTTAAGAGGTCGCGAATTTCTTTTAAAAGTTCTTCTTTCGTATCAATCTTTGGTGTTGGCTCAGCTGCAATTTCTTCTTTCTTTTTACGATTTATTTTAGACAATAATCGTAATGCCATAAAAATAGAGAAGGAAATAATTAAGAAATCAATAATCGATTGTAAAAAGACACCTAATTTCAAACTATCTTCCGGGCCATACGCAAAGCTTTTTGTTAAATCAATTCCTCCAGTAAGCATCCCGACAAGAGGCATAATGATATTTTCTACTAATGAAGTAACGATTTTGCCGAATGCTCCACCAATTACGACCGCAATGGCTAAATCAAGAATATTTCCTTTCATCGCAAACTCTTTAAAATCTTTCCACATCTCATCTCACTCCTTGATGTATAATTAATTAGTATAGATTGAATTGGTATGGGTAACTATCATACGTTGTAACTATTTTAAACTTAGGTGAAAAAAGTATGGCAAAAAAGAAGAAGAGTAAACCACTCATTAGTCCTGGAGTGAAATTATTTTTAATCATCATATTACTCCCTGCATCCATTACGATTTATTTCTTTGCGTTTCTCGCTTGGCAAGAGTTAAAAAGTATCCCATTTATTAGCGAGCTTGTTGAAAACGAAATGGATGTCATTCAACAAGATTTAGATTTGAAAATTCCTGAAGAGTATATTCCCATTTACATGTCGGCAGAAGAAACATACGGAGTTCCATGGACATTACTTGCGGCACATCATCGCATTGAAACACGATTTTCAACGATGAAGACACTCGTTTCTCCATTAGGTGCAGAAGGGCATATGCAATTTATGCCGTGTACCTTTGTTGGTTGGGATCATCCAACTTGTAATGGTTTAGGACAAGGGGAAATCACGGAAGAAGAAAAAACAAACCCGAAAATCATCCGAAAATACGGTGGTTATGGAGTGGATGCCAATAAAGATGGAGTTGCTGATCCCTTTGATATTGAAGATGCCATTTTTAGTGCCGCCAATTATTTAGCAAAAGCAGGTGTCTCGGATGGCCAGCTGAAAAAAGCTATTTATAATTACAACCATAGTGAAGAGTACGTGGATGATATTTTGTATTATTACCACTTATACGAAGAAGTAAGCGATGATTTAGAGCAGATAATTTTGTCTTCAGATGAATCAAAAACGTTGAACAACGTAAAATAAAGAAATCAACACCTTTTTAAGGAACGTTGATTTCTTTTTTTAACCCAACTATTATGTTGTTTTTCTCTTCATTGAACGCATTACAAGGCTAACTATAAAGATTAAAGCAATTGCGCCTAAAAGTGCTGGGAAGACGTAAAAATCAGATACTTGCCAACCCCAGTTCCCAAGAATCGCACTGCCAATCCATGAACCGATAATCCCCGCAATAATATTCCCAATAATCCCACCAGGAACGTCGCGGCCGATAATGACACCGGCTAACCAACCGAGTATACCGCCGATGATTAAATACCAAATAAAGCTCATCATAAGTTGTTCAACTCCTTATAGATATTGAATCTGCTACTATACTTCACTTCGTAATATGTACATATTTGAAAAATCAATGCATGTTTGAAAAAATAATCTTAAAATAATTCACAAAATGTTCAAAATCTTTTGCCTTTTTCGAAAATTTGTCATATAATTGACACATGTTACAAAAATAATTTGATGGGGTGGTTAATATGGATAGAAAAGTTATGAAAAAGTTAAATAAACAAGGTTTCATTTTCACTTTATTGCATTCGGTTATCCTCTTAAACCTCTCCGTAGAACTTTTATTAATAAAATAAACTATTAATCTATCAAGTAGATTGCTAGAGAAAGAGTGTGGGTAAAGTCGAAATTGATTTTGCCAACACTCTTTTTTCATTTCAATTAATTCCCAAAGAGGGGGGATTTTACTGTTTTGTGGTGAAATGATTTCAAGTAATTTAAAATTCAAGAAATTTTCAAATAAATCATTTGAAACAGAAAATTCCCATCATTATCGAGGAAGAAAACGATTTCATGAAAGATAAATTTTTTAAATTGTGTAAATAATTAAAAAAATAGTGTTGACGGAAACGACCATTTTATACTATGATGACAACAATTTAATACGTTCGCTAAATTTTAGTGAACACAATCACGTTACCTCTATTCGAAGTACAGTGATTATCCATTTATGTATTATTATCTACTAAGCTAGTTTCAATTTAGTAGAACTGAGGGGCGTTTCAATTATGAGAAGTGATATGATTAAAGTAGGAGTTGATCGTGCTCCTCACCGTAGTCTTCTTTACGCTACGGGCAAAGTAAAAGCGAAAGATTTAGGAAAACCATTTATCGGAGTATGTAACTCATATATCGATATCATTCCTGGTCACGTGCATTTAAGAGAATTTGCGGATGTTGTAAAAGAGGCAATTATTGAAGCAGGTGGGATTCCATTCGAATTCAATACAATTGGTGTTGACGATGGGATTGCAATGGGTCATATTGGGATGCGTTATTCACTACCAAGTCGTGAGCTAATTGCAGATTCTGCGGAGACCGTAATTAATGCACACTGGTTTGATGGGGTATTCTACATTCCAAACTGCGATAAAATTACACCAGGTATGTTAATGGCTGCAGTTCGCACCAACGTACCATCCATCTTCGTTTCAGGTGGACCAATGGAAGCTGGAACATCTTCTTCAGGTAAACAATTATCGTTAACATCTGTATTTGAAGGTGTAGGAGCTCATAAATCAGGCCAAATGTCGGCTGAAGAGTTATTAGATATTGAAAACAATGCATGCCCTACATGTGGTTCTTGTTCCGGTATGTTCACAGCAAACTCAATGAACTGTTTAATGGAAATGCTAGGAGTAGCACTACCAGGTAACGGTACAATCGTTGCAACAAGTGAACAACGTCACGAGCTTATTCGTGAAGCTGCAAGACAGTTAGTTCGCATGATTAATGAAGATATTAAACCACGCGATATCATAACAAAAGAAGCAATTGATGATGCTTTTGCACTCGATATGGCAATGGGTGGTTCAACAAATACAGTTTTACATACTCTTGCTATTGCAAATGAAGCAGGAATCGAGTATAACTTAGAAGATATAAACGAGGTTGCAAGCCGAGTTCCTTATCTTGCAAAAATTATGCCAGCATCAGATGTCTCAATGGATGATATTAATAAGGCTGGGGGAGTAAGTGCTATCATTAACGAACTTACAAAAATCCCTGGAGCAATTCATCCGGACCGTATTACAGTTGCAGGTACAACAATGGGCGAACTTGTGAAAAAATATGAAATTACAAATGATCAAGTCATTCGCACGAAAGATAATCCATATAGTCAAGTAGGCGGTTTATCCGTATTATTCGGAAACATCGCACCAGAAGGCTCTGTTATTAAGGTTGGGGCTGTGGATCCTTCGATTAAAACGTTCATCGGTGAAGCAATTGTCTTTGATTCACAAGATGAAGCTCAAGAAGCAATTGACAACGGTACTGTAAGAGAAGGACACGTTGTTGTTATTCGCTACGAAGGTCCAAAAGGTGGTCCTGGTATGCCAGAAATGCTTGCACCAACTTCTGCAATTATGGGACGTGGTTTAGGAACAAAAGTTGCTTTAATCACTGACGGACGTTTTAGCGGTGCATCTCGTGGTATTTCAATCGGACATATTTCACCAGAAGCTGCTGAAGGTGGACCAATTGCATTAGTCGAAAATGGTGATACAATCATAATCGACTTACCAAACAGAACAATTAATCTAGAAGTTTCTGAAGAAGTTCTAAACGAACGTCGCCAAAACCTACAACCATTCGAACCAAAAATTAAAACGGGATGGTTAGCAAGATATTCCAAATTAGTGACAAACGCTTCAAAAGGCGGAATTATGAAAATATAATTATTATTCACTAAATGGTTTAAAAGTGTTATAATTATCATATAAACATTATTAATCTAAATATTTAACTCGATGATGAGGTTAAAGGTTATAGAGTCTTGTATCTACCAGAGAGTCGGTATTGCTGGAAGCCGACGATACAACTATAACCGACATCCCCTCGGAGTGAGCTATTAAACGCGTTTCGCCATTAGATAGCTCCGGGCATTATTCGATGCTCGTTACTAATGAATAGTGCATCTATCTTTGTTGCACATTGAATTTTCAAACTATTTAAAAAGTTCAATGAGAAGATAGATAATATCCACTATTCACGAGGTAGCAATTTGCTACGAACAAGGGTGGTACCATGAAAGTCTTTTCATCCCTACGCGAAAGGTTTTCTTTTGCGTTGGATAAAAAGGCTTTTTTATTTTTTATAAATTTGTGATCACCTATAGACTTGGAAATTAGGGAGGAGTAAAAAAATGTCTGCAAATGTATCGACAAGCGAAAAAATAGATGCAACTAATTTATCGCAGCCAGAACAACAAACTAAACCGAGAAATGGTTCAGATATATTAATTCAAGCACTTCATGATCAAGGCGTTGATATTGTGTTCGGTTATCCGGGTGGTGCTGTACTGAACGTCTATGATGCGATGTACAAAAACCCAATTCGACATATCTTAACTCGACATGAACAAGGTGCAATTCACGCTGCAGAAGGATATGCACGTGTATTAAATAAACCAGGTGTAGTAATTGCAACAAGTGGTCCAGGAGCTACTAACTTAGTAACAGGTATTACAGATGCAATGATTGATTCAATTCCTTTAGTCATCTTTACTGGTCAAGTTGCTTCCAACCTAATTGGAACAGACGCATTCCAAGAAGCAGATATTATGGGGATTACAACACCGATTACAAAGCATAACTACCAAGTGCAAGATGTAAACGACATTCCACGTATCGTGAAAGAAGCGTTCCATATTGCCAATACAGGTCGTAAAGGTCCCGTATTAATTGACTTCCCTAAAAATGTTTCAGCTTCTATTTTCGATGAAGCGTTAGCACAGGCAAGTAGAGAGCAAGAAATTTACTTACCGGGATATCAACCAAACACAAAACCAAATTACTTACAAGTTCAAAAGGCAATTCAAGCAATTTCCAATGCTGAAAAACCATTAATCTTAGCAGGTGCTGGTGTACTATTCGCAGAAGCACGTGAAGAATTAACTGAATTTGTTGAAAAATACAAAATTCCGGTAGTTAACACATTATTAGGTCTTGGAAGTATTCATGGTGATCACGAACTAAATTACGGTATGGCTGGAATGCATGGCGCTGTAGTTGCAAACGATGCGATTCAAAAGAGTGATCTTCTTATTAATATTGGTGCTCGTTTTGATGACCGTTTAACAGGAGATACTTCAAGATTCGCACCGAACGCAAGTGTCATTCATATCGATATCGACCCAGCTGAGATTGGTAAAAACATTCCAACTGATATTCCAATCGTAGCCGATGCAAAAGAAGCGTTAAAAGCTCTTCTGAAAAAAGATTTCCATGCACCTGATACAACTGCTTGGATTGATTACTTAAATCAGATGAAAGAAGATTACCCTTATTGGATTGTGGAAGATGAAAATGAAATCTTACCACAACAAGCGCTTGAAATGATTCACGCGATTACACATGGTGATGCTGTCGTTACTACGGACGTAGGTCAACATCAAATGTGGACAGCGCAATATTATCGCCAAAACCATAGTCATCAATGGGTAACTTCAGGTGGACTAGGAACGATGGGATTCGGTTTCCCAGCTGCAATTGGCGCTCAATTTGCAAAACCAGATAAAAAAGTTATCTCGATTTGTGGAGATGCTGGTTTCCAAATGACAAATCAGGAGCTTGCATTATTGAAGGAATTTAACCTACCTGTAAAAGTTGTCATCTTAAACAACCAAGCACTAGGGATGGTTCGTCAATGGCAAGAAATCTTCTACGACGGTCGTTACTCACAAAGCTTAATGCCAGTACAACCTGACTTTGTAAAACTGGCAGAAGCGTATGGTGTGAAAGGATACCGCATCAATACACTTGATGAAGCAAGAACAGTTTTTGAAGAAGCTTTAAATTCAGATGAACCAGTTGTAATTGATTGTCGTGTAAAACAACTTGAAAATGTTTATCCGATGATCGCACCTGGTAAAGCATTAGATGAAATGGTAGGGGTGAAGAGACCTTGAAACGTGTCATTACAGTAACTGTAATTAACCAAAGCGGTGTTTTAAACCGAGTAACTGGTTTACTTATGAAACGCCAATTCAATATTGAATCCATTACTGTTGGTCATACAGAGCAGCAAAATATTTCAAAAATGACTTTTGTCGTAAATGTGGCAGATGAAGTGAAGCTAGAACAACTAGTGAAACAATTATCTAAACAAATTGACGTACTAAAAGTTACTGATATTACTGAAAAATCGATTGTATTGCGTGAACTCGCACTTGTAAAAGTCGTGTCACCTGCAAACTTACGACTTGAAATGAATGCAATTGTTGAACCATTCAGACCACAAATCGTTGATACATCTAAAAATGTTGTCACGTATCAAGTGGTTGGTCACCCAGACAAAATTGATGCTTTCATTGAACTCATTAAGCCTTACGGGATTAAAGAATTAACTCGTACAGGTGTAACCGCAACAGTTCGTGAAACGCAACCATTAGACACACCGCAACTTTCTATTCTTAAGTAAGTTTTACTTACAGGTAGTTAGTATATATAGCTAGCACGCAAAACTAACTGCGTGCTAAGCATAAAAAAATTGAACACATTCTTAGGAGGAATTTACAATGGCAAAAATGTACTATGAAAACGAAATTAACGAAGCAGCATTAAAAGGGAAAAAAATCGCAATCATCGGTTACGGATCTCAAGGGCATGCACACGCTCTTAACTTAAAAGAATCAGGTTTTGACGTAGTAGTAGGAGTTCGTCCTGGTAAATCATTCGACCAAGCAAAAGAAGATGGCGTTGCAGTAAAAACTGTTGCAGAAGCAGCTGCTGAAGCAGACGTTATCCAAATCTTACTTCCAGATGAAAGACAAAAAGCAGTGTACGAAGCAGAAATCGCTCCACACTTAACACCTGGTAAAGCGTTAATGTTCGCTCACGGTTTCAACATTCACTTCGGTCAAATCGTACCACCAGCTGATGTTGACGTATTCTTAGTAGCACCAAAAGGACCAGGACATTTAGTTCGCCGTCAATTCCAAGAAGGCGCTGGCGTACCAGGATTATTCGCGATTCACCAAGATGCAACTGGAGAAGCTCGTGATTTAGCATTAGCATACGGTAAAGGAATCGGTTCAGCTCGTGGTGGCTTACTTGAAACGACATTCGCTGAAGAAACAGTTACTGACCTATTCGGTGAGCAAGCAGTTCTTTGCGGTGGTGCAACTGCATTAGTAAAAGCTGGTTTCGAAACTTTAGTAGAAGCTGGATACCAACCAGAATTAGCTTACTTCGAAACATTACACGAATTAAAATTAATCGTGGACTTAATGTTTGAAGGTGGTATGGAAACAATGCGTTACTCAGTATCAGATACAGCTGAGTGGGGAGACTATGTAACTGGTCCACGTATCGTTACACCTGAAGTTAAAGAAAATATGAAAGCAGTATTAAAAGACATTCAAGACGGTACGTTCGCAAAAGATTGGATCAAAGAAAACGAAACTGGACGTCCACGTTATACTCAATATAAAGAAGAAGGCGCTAACCACCAAATCGAGGAAGTTGGTCGCAAGCTTCGCGCAATGATGCCATTCATTCAAGAAGGCAAGAAAAAAGTGGTGATTAAATAGTGCGTAAAATTGATATTTTTGATACGACGCTTCGTGATGGAGAACAATCAGCCGGTATTAACCTTAACACTGCCGAGAAAATCGAGATTGCAAAGCAGCTTGAACGCCTAGGCGTAACAATTATTGAAGCAGGTTTTCCTGCTTCAAGCCCTGGGGATTTCGAAGCGGTGAATCGTATTGCTGGAACAGTGAAAAATTCAATCGTTACAGGACTTGCTCGCTGTGTTCAAAAAGATATCGATACTACATGGGAAGCAATCAAAGTTGCTGAACAACCTCATATTCATGTATTCCTAGCAACAAGCCCAATTCATATGGAATACAAGTTGAAAAAATCACCTGATGAAGTTGTAGAGCAAGCTGTGGAAGCTGTAAAATATGCAAAAAAGTTTTTCCCACTTGTACAATGGTCAGCTGAAGATGGGTTCCGTTCAGATCGTGATTTCTTAGTTCGTATCATAGGGGAAGTGATTGCAGCTGGTGCAACGACAATTAACGTTCCAGATACAGTTGGATATGCTTCACCTCAAGAATATGGTGAACTATTTGCCTTCCTACGTGAAAACGTACGTGGAGCAGATAAAGTAAAATTCTCTGCTCACTGTCATGATGACTTAGGTATGGCAGTTGCCAACTCCATTGCTGCGATTCAAAATGGTGCAGACCAAGTTGAATGTACAATTAACGGGATTGGTGAACGTGCAGGGAACGCTGCATTAGAAGAAATCGGTGTTGCAATGCATATTCGTAATGACATTTACCAAGTTGAAACAGGTTTAAATTTAAAAGAAATTAAACGTACTTCTCAACTTGTAAGCCGTTTAACTGGTGTTGTGATTCAACCAAATAAAGCGGTAGTAGGGAAAAATGCATTTGCCCACGAATCTGGTATTCACCAAGATGGCGTGTTAAAACATAAAGAAACATACGAAATTATTTCACCAGCATTAATCGGTGAAGAAGATATTCCTTTAGTTTTAGGAAAACACTCTGGCCGTGCAGCATTCCGCGATCGTGCCATTACAATGGGCTTCGATTTATCGGACGAAAAGCTAAACAAAGCGTTCCAAGAGTTCAAAAAGTTAGCTGACCGTAAAAAAGAAATTACAGAAGAAGATTTAATGACGCTTCTTACAGAACAACAAGTTTCGATCGAGGACATTCCTTTATACGAACTAAAATCTGTTCAAGTTTCATACGGTACAGAAAACATTCCAACAGCTACTGCATCTGTTCTTACTCCAGAAGGCGCAGTAAAAACATTAGCAGCAACTGGTTCAGGTTCTGTTGAAGCAATCTTTAATACATTAGAACAATTAGTAAACGCGAAGGTAAATATCCTTGATTTCCGTGTGAAATCAGTTGGTAAAGGTCGCGATGCATTAGGGGAAGCAGTTATCAACTTACGTTACAACGGCTTTACATCTACTGGTCGTGATGCTGCACAAGACGTTCTTGAAGCGACAGCGAAAGCATACTTAAATGCAATTAACCGTCATTTAATTCAAGAAAGTATTCGTGGAAAGCAACCAACAGAAGTTTAAAATGTCAATTGTCAATTGATAAATTAACTATGAAACGCCATCAAATGTTTATACGTTTGATGGCATTTCTTTAAAAGATAACCATTAATCTCGGAATAAAAGCTATTCAATATAGAAAGGTGTTTTTGCAGGTGGAAAAGAAAATTACAGTACTTCCTGGTGACGGCATTGGTCCTGAAGTGGTAGCAGCTGCAGTACGTGTGTTAAAAGTAATCGGAAAAAGATATAATCACGATTTCCAATTAGGATATGCTGCTATTGGTGGGGCAGCAATCGATCAGTTCAATAATCCACTTCCAGATGAAACAATTGCAATGTGTGATGAAAGTGATGCAGTTCTTTTAGGAGCGGTTGGTGGTCCAAAATGGGATAACAACCCTGCAGAATTACGCCCTGAACTTGGCTTATTAAAAATCCGTAAAACATTTGATTTATTTGCAAATCTACGTCCAGTAAAAGCATTCCCATCACTTTTAGACTCTTCCCCGTTAAAACGTGAGGTAGCTGAAAATGTTGATTTAATGATCGTTCGTGAATTAACAGGTGGTATTTACTTTGGCGAGAAAAAACGTAACGAAGAAGAAGCAAGTGATTTAAACATTTATACTCGTCATGAAATTGAGCGTATTGTTGACAATGCTTTTGAACTTGCTCGTTTACGTCGCGGAAAATTATGTTCTGTTGATAAAGCAAATGTTTTAGAAACTTCAAGATTATGGCGCCAAATTGTGGAAGAAAAGAAAGAACAATATCCGGATGTGGTTGTAGAGCATAATTTAGTAGACTCTGTCGCAATGAAATTAATCACAAACCCAGGTCACTATGATGTAGTCGTTACAGATAATATGTTCGGTGATATTTTAAGTGATGAAGCTTCTGTTATTACAGGTTCATTAGGTGTACTTCCTTCCGCATCGATTCGCAGTGACAGCTTTGGTTTATACGAGCCAGTTCATGGTTCAGCACCGGAAATCGCTGGCCAAGGAATTGCAAACCCAGCAGCTACGATTCTTTCAGTTGCCATGATGCTTCAATATTCATTTGGCATGAAAGAAGAAGCAGCAGAAATTGAACGTGCAGTAAGTGCTGTATTTGAAGATGGGTATTACACGGCTGATTTAGTGAAAGATGGCGGCCGCGCACTAACAACGGATGAATTCACAGACAAAGTAATCGCTGAAATTGATACGAATTTTGTAGCAGAAAGTATTATGGAATCTTATATTTAAGGATTGGTGAAGATTATGGCAAAGAATATTATCGAAAAAGTTTGGGATTCACATGTTGTTTACCAAGAAGAGGGGAAACCTGATTTACTTTATATCGATCTTCATTTAATTCATGAAGTAACATCTCCTCAAGCATTTGAGGGATTACGTTTAGCAGGTCGAAAAGTGCGTCGCCCAGATCTTTGTTTTGCAACAATGGATCACAACGTCCCAACAAAAAATTTACCAACAATTAATGACCCTATTGCGAAAAAACAAATTATGACTCTAGCAGACAATGCAAAAGAATTTGGTGTAGAGCTTGCAGATATTGGCCACCCAGATCAAGGGATTGTTCACGTAATCGGTCCTGAGCTTGGTTTAACTCAACCGGGAAAAACTATCGTTTGTGGTGACTCTCATACTTCAACGCACGGAGCATTTGGTGCATTAGCATTTGGTATTGGTACTTCTGAAGTTGAACATGTGCTTTCAACACAAACTTTATGGCAAAATAAACCAAAAACAATGGAAATCCGTGTAAATGGTAAACTTGGTGTTGGTGTTGCAGCAAAAGATATCATTTTAGCAATTATTGCAAAATGGGGAATTGGTGTAGGTACTGGTCATATCGTGGAATTCACAGGAGATGCAATTCGCGCGCTTTCAATGGAAGAACGTATGACAATTTGTAACATGTCAATTGAAGCAGGTGCAAAAGCAGGTCTTATTTCTCCAGATGCAACAACAGTTGAATTTTTACGTGGTCGTCGTCATGCACCAAAAGAAGATAAATTTGAAGAAGCAGCATCTTACTGGTTAAGCTTAGCATCGGATGAAGGTTGCTCTTATGACGTGGTTCTTGAAATCGACGCTGATGAAATCGAACCAATCGTAACATGGGGAACAAACCCATCAATGGGAACAGGTGTATCAAAAACGGTTCCAACTGCAGCAGATTTTGACAATGAATCTGATAAACAAGCATTGAAAAAAGCACTTGCTTACATGGATTTAGAAGAGGGACAACCAATTACGTCCATCGAAGTGCAACATGTATTTATCGGTTCTTGTACAAATTCACGTTTATCCGATTTACGTACAGCAGCTAGTATTGTAGAAGGTAAAAAATTACACCCTGGCGTACGTGGTATTGTTGTTCCAGGTTCTTATTCAACAAAAGCTGCTGCAGAAGCAGAAGGATTGGATAAAATCTTTACGGATGCTGGGTTTGAATGGCGTGAATCAGGATGTTCTGCTTGTCTTGGTATGAACGAAGACATCATTCCATCTGGCGAACGCTGTGCTTCTACATCAAACCGTAACTTTGAAGGACGTCAAGGTGCAGGGGCTCGCACGCACTTAGTAAGTCCAGCGATGGCGGCAGCTGCTGCAATTGAAGGTCATTTCGTAGACGTTCGTAAATATGTAAAACAAGAAGTGTAAGTCTTGCAAGGAGGACAAAAGATATGGAACCAATTAATATAGTAAATAGTGTCATTGCACCATTAGATCGTAAAAATGTCGACACGGACCAAATTATTTCAAAAGAATTTTTAAAACGTATCGAACGTACTGGGTTTGGAAGCTTTTTATTTTACCACTGGCGTTTTGACGAGCAAGGAAACGAAATTTCTGACTTCGTATTAAATAAACCCGAATATAAAGGTTCTGAAATTTTAGTTGCACAAGATAACTTTGGTTGTGGTTCTTCTCGTGAGCACGCACCATGGGCAATTTTGGACTATGGATTCCGCGTAGTCATTGCACCAAGCTTTGCGGATATTTTCCACAATAACTGTTTCAAAAATGGTATTCTACCGATTCGTTTAACTGAAGAAGAGTGTGACGAAATTTTAGCAAAAGGTTTAGAAAAGCCTTATAACGTAGAAGTAAATTTAGCAGCTCAAACCGTAACAGGGGAAGACGGCAAAGTGTATAGCTTTAACATCGATCCGTATTACAAAGAAATGCTACTAAATGGCTGGGATGAAATTGCGTTAACATTCAAATATGAAGAGCAAATCGCAGCGTACGAAGCAAAGAGAATTGCATATTAATAGAAAAAAGTCGTCTAGAAATAGACGACTTTTTTATAATATGACGATTGCATGAGACCCTAATGATTTAAAACTGTCGAAAAATACATTTTCCTCAATAGATTGATGACCAGATAGGGGATTCATAACTGACACTTTTCCGTTCTGGTAACCCGTCACCACCACTGCATGTAAGTTCATGTAGATTGGGTGGTTTTGCTTTGTTTCTTGAATCACCCAAGCCCCTTTTGTTCGAGGTTTTTTTAAATCAATGGTTACCCAAGCTAAAACTGGGACCCCAGATTGTACGTAATTAATAATTTCTTTTTTACTGGCATCAGATAAATCCATCGCTCGAAATTCACTACTATGTTCAAACAACACGTTATTTGCTACTTCTACTATTGGCGGTGCAAACACATAATAGCTTCCGGATTTTTTAGAAGGATCTCCTGCATAGGCTAGATTTGGATCAGGGCCATATAGGGTGTTTCCTTTTTTTGTAATTGGTTGTTTCGGCAAATAATCGGTCGCCAACTTTAACTTATCTACTTTCATGCCATAATAGTTGAGTATGGCTGTTAATGCAGTAATTTCACATCCATTTGGCAGTTCTGGGTTTTGCAAAACAACCGGAACATCTAATGGAGAATGGTTATTTGTATTAAATGTTTCGATAGACACAATTGGCTTGTTTTCATCATAAACAATCTCTTCTTCTGTTTGCTCAAGCCATTCACCAGAAGGGAGGATTCGGGAAATGGTAATTTTATAAGCTGTATCTTGTATTACTCCCGGAAAAACAGCTTTTCCCTCATCGTCAACTACGACCTTTGCAATCTCTTCACCAGTAATGTAATCAAATAGCGTCACACCAACATTCGTTACAATTTCTGTGCTCGAAAATTCAACAGTTTGAATGGTTAACTCATGCGACGAGTTGATAATCGATTGCAATACACCTGTGTTCGATGAATCAATTGGGCTACAACCAAGTAATAGTAAGGTTGTGGATAGGACCAAAATTTTTTTGGAATTTTGTACCTGTTTCATTTCTTCTTACACCGTAACAAGTTCTTTTATTTCAGCATTGCGTTGTTCATCCGTTTTTACAAAATACTCATTGTACCAAAGTAGGAACATGTAGATGGACCAAATTTTACGCTGATTGTTCTGTGCACCCGATACATGGTCTTCTAAAAGTTTTATGATTTTTGGTTGATCAAAGAACTCAGCCGCGATATTACTCATGAACGCATTGCGCACGCGGGAAACATAGTTTTCATCACGTAACCAATGACGAATTGGCACTGGGAACCCGATTTTTTTACGATTTGCCCACGCTTCAGGTAATGCATTGTTCGCTGCTTTACGGAAAGCAAATTTTGAATTTTGTTCGTTTACTCGGTATCTTGTTGGAATTGTTGCGGCAACATCCATTACTTCACGGTCTAGTAGGGGAACGCGAAGCTCGATGGAATGTGCCATTGACATTTTATCGGCTTTTAATAAAATATCATCCACTAACCATAAATTTAAGTCGAGCAATTGTTTTTTCGTTACATCGTCATGACCTTTTACTTTATTATAAATAGGGGAGACGATCTCTTTTACGGATGGGGCATTTACGTAATCGTTATTTAAAATCGTTGCTGCTTCATCTTCTTCAAAAATACGAGCTTGCCCAATAAATGTTTCTTCTACTGGCGCATTTACGCGTTTTACAAATTGACCAATTTTACTGTTTGGCATTATTGTTGCACCTAATGAAGCCAATGCTTTTACAGGACCCGGTAAACTTTTGAATTTCTTTTGATTTGGTGTATCTGAATATAAATCATAGCCACCAAACAATTCGTCGGCACCTTCACCAGAAAGAACCACTGTTACATGTTGTCTTGCTAAACGTGCTAAATAGTAAAGAGGCACGATTGATGGATTTGAATGTGGTTCATCCATCATATATTGGATTGTTCCTAAATCGTTAAAACATTCATTTGGGTCTAAAATTTGGTTGACGTTTTCAATGCCAAGTTCTTTTGATAATTCGTCGGCATTGTCAATTTCAGAGAAGTTTTCTGCACTAAAGCCAACTGTAAATGTTTTGTCAGGGCGTAATACAGAAGCGACATAACTTGAGTCCACACCACTTGATAAAAATGAACCGACTTTTACATCTGCAATAGTATGAGCTTGTACAGATTCACGCACCACATCATCAATTTCTTCAACAATCGCATCTAATGGACGTTCTTCTGCATGAAACTCTGGTTCCCAATAACGTTCTACGGTTAGCTTGCCTTTTTCATATTTCATGTAGTGGGCAGCAGGTAGTTTAAAGATTCCTTTAAAGAATGTTTCTTTTAAAACAGGGTATTGGAATGTCAAGTATGGTTTTAATGCTTCTTTATTTAGTTCCTTCACAAAATGTGGGTGGGGAAGGAAACTTTTAATCTCTGAACCGAAAAATAGCGTGCCGTTCATTTGACCATAATAAAATGGTTTAATGCCAAAATGGTCACGGGCTGCAAATAATGTTTCTTTGTTGCGATCCCAAATAACAAAGGCAAACATCCCACGCAGTTTTTTCACTAAATCTGTACCATATTCTTCATACCCATGAAGAAGTACTTCACTGTCTGTATCGGTTTTGAAAATATGACCTTTTTCTATTAAATCTTCACGAATAATTTGGAAGTTATAAATTTCACCATTGAACACTAACACTAATGAATTATCTTCGTTGTATAAAGGTTGTGATCCTTTTTCTAAGTCAATAATACTTAAACGACGGAAACCAAGTGCCGCCTGATTTTCTACAAATTGACCACCACTATCTGGTCCTCTATGAATAATTTGATTCATCATAGTTTCTAATACAGCTTCAGCATTTGCTACTTCGCCAATAAATCCTGTAAATCCACACATAGTATATAGACTCTCCTTATATATAAAAATCCAAATAGATTTTTTAATCACACGATAACCTTTTTATTATACTATAAAAAAGCATACAAAAACATGGAAGCCCAGCGATTTGTATAGGGCACTGAAAAAGTCGATTTTAATAAATTTTTATAATAAAAATACGCTCAGATCTTTTATGAAGTGGGATTCACGAAGACTCCTACGGGAACAGCTTGAGCTGAAGACCCCGCAGGAGCTTGCGACGAGGAGGCTGAAGCCAAGCCCGTGGAAAGCGAAGTGAATCCCACCTTCTATTTAGAAGCAAATAATTACTATAAATTTTTATCGGTATTTAGTTTTTCAGTGGCTTCCGATTTGTACTGGGCTTTTTATTATAACGTATGTGCACTTTAACGGAAAGGGGGAGAAGTAGGATTTATTGTTTTCGCTTTGGGACCCGACAAGTCTGGATAAGCGGTTTCTATTAATCTTCTAGGCATTAAGAAGAGGGTAGTTAGAATTAGAGCCATACTACAGAATAGTAAAATAAATTGCGCTGGAATCACATCATATAGTAAGCCGAAAAGAAGTGTGCCGATTGGTGTTAGCCCCATCGCAAACATTTCGATAATCCCATAAATTCGACCTCTGAAATTTTCCTCGACATCTTTTTGAATCATAATCCCGATTGGTGTGTTCGTTAACACAAGGGAGCCTCCAAATAAAAACATTACTGTTAAATAATAAATGAAAACAATAGTACTCGTCATCGGAATGAGTAATGGTAACGCAAAAGTGCCGACTAATGTTGAAAGGGCAAGTACCGCTCGTTTTGAGAAAAGTAGGGGATACTTAATGTTGGAACGAACGGCAAAATAAATGGAGACGACTAGCATCCCAATGGCACTTGCTGCTTCTACTATGCCAATGAGTTGGTATTCCATCTTGATGATATTGACAAAAATGAAGTTTGCGCCCACCGTAATTGATGTAAAGAACAAATTAATCCATAAAAGCAGGTACATGAGATTTTTGATCATAGGCATTTCTTTAATGTAGTGAATGCCACTTTTAAGACTTTGGACCATGGATTCTTTAGGGCTGGATTCTGTAGATGAAAAAAGTTTGAAGTTCATAGTTGATTCCAACAGTAAGGCAAGGGAATACGCAACAATATTAATGATTAGAAACGTTTCAATGCTGACAAATCCAAAAAGCATGCCGCCAATCATCGGTCCTAAAATGCCAGCGATGGAAAGAGATAGCTGATTAAAGGACATTGCTTTTTGAATTCGCTCTGCATCGACTAAATTTCCGATTGATGCGGAAAATGCAATGGTTGTAAACGTACTGCTAATTGTGTAGAAAAATGTCGTTAAGTAGATTGCTGGAAGAGAGATGTCGAAAAACGTCATGTAGATTAGTAAACATGAAATGGAAAGTATCGTTCCGAGTTGGCCAGAGAGCACAATGAATTTTTTCGAAACACGATCGACAAGTAACCCCGCTACTGGAGAAAGAAGTGTTCTTGGGATGATGGAAAAAATTAAATTTGCCGCAAAACTTAGTGCTGAACCGGTCATCGCTAAAATAAACAAACTCATTCCAAAGGCATACACATTTGCCCCTAAAGTCGATAATGTTTTGCTAACTAAAAATGTATATAAATGAAACGTTGCTTTTCGTTGCATTGAAATCACTCCTTGTTTAATTTAATTAAACTTATAATATGTGAAAATATCATAGAGTGCAATAGGGTAGTTTAATTTAATTAAACAATTATTTTTGAATTCGTTTGTTACTGTGGGATAAGAAGTTTAATTTAATTAAATTTCTGATACAATGAAGGGAAGGGAGGGAATGGGATGAAAGATTTAGGAGAGCGCATTAAAAAGCTTCGAAAAGAAAAAAAGCTCACACTTGCCCAATTGGCGGGCGAACGTTTAACAAAAGGCATGCTTAGTTTAATCGAAAATGGCAAAGCGCAACCGTCGATGGAAAGCTTGCATTATATTGCGGAACGTTTAGGCGTGGAGGTCACGACACTACTAAACGATCATCATGTGGAGCAACTCCGAAAGCTTTTATTTGAAATGGAAGCAAGCTTTAAAAAAATTGAACAACCGTTTTCTCCGCAAGATGAAACGTTGCTTTTGCATATGGTTGAAAAAATTGAAGTAGTACGAGAAAAACTTCAAGGAAATCATTTTGAAGAAGTACGGCTTCTTGATATTTACTTAAGGTTAGCTACCTATTTGAATATCGATGTTGAATTTTCCATGTTTGATGTGATTGCGGATTACGAAAAGATTCACGCCTATAATCGAGTGGTTGAGTGTTTTTCATTTCTTGCCAGCACTGCTTACAAACGCAACGATTATCGCATTGCCCTTCAGTTTATAAAAGAGGCAGAAGAGCAAGTCGAGCCGTATCTTCATATGATTGACCTTTTGACACTGCTTGATATGCATTATGTTCTAACTGTTTTATATTCAGCGGTTGATGATGTGGAAAATACACAGAAACATTTACATTTCGCATTACATATCGCCCATGAAAACAAAATTTACTATCGTTTGGATGATTTTTATCGTTTTACATTATTTCAAGCGATCCGTAAAGGCGATCGAGAAAAAAGTGCATATTATCTAATGAAGTTAACGCAGCACGCCGAATTTACCGAGGACCCAGTTGCAAAAAGTATGCTGGCGTTTTGTAAATCTCATTATGCTAATTTCATCGAGCAAGATTATGAAGCGGTTGCGCGATATGGTTCTTATTTAGATGATAAAGCTGGAAATGAAATCGTTCAGTACTATAAAAACGAAGCCACTTATGCATTTTGGGCGCGCGGTTTGTTTAATGAGGCGCTTCAAAATAGTGAAGATTTCAAAATCTCGCCAAATATGCATCATCCGATTGATCTATCGATTATGTATCAATGTTTTGCTGTTCGTGCATTATGTTTTTTAGAACTTGGCAATAAAGAACAAGCGAAAAAGGAAGTTTCAATTGCAGTGCATGGTGTACAAGATTTCCCAAACACCATCTATAAAACGTTCATTCAACAAGCCTACGAAAAAATTCAATATGGAAAAAAGGGGTGATTAGAGTGTCTACTTCTAATCACCCTTTACCTTATTTCACTGAGCCACTGACAAATTGTTCGTCTTGATAATACATGTTTTTTACTAATACGTTTGGTCCTAAACATTTTACTGCCGGACAATGACAATTTAAGCTGCGGGCTAAATCAGTATTTAACCATTTTTCAAACACGTCTGGTAAGGAATCGGTTTGAATATTGCCGAGTGCTGGTGTATCGCCAAAGTCCGTCACAATCACGTCTCCAGTAAAGATGTTAATGTTTAGTCGAGAACGCCCATCTGGATCGTTGCGTAATGTCACATTTTTGCTATTGCGTAAACGATTGATTAAGGCAATGTCTTCTTCCTTTTGACTACATGGATAAAATGGCAATGTTCCAAATAGCATCCATGTGTCCTCATCGCGAATATCGAGTAAATGATTGATCGCCTCTCTTGTCTCTTCTAACGATAGGGAAGTAAGGCTCGATGCAAAATCGGATGGGTACATTGGATGAACTTCGTGTCGTGCACATTTCATCTCGTGCACAATTTGGTGATGGATGTGTTCAATATAAGGTACGGTCTTTTTATTTAACATCGTTTCAGCCGACACCATCACACCATTTTCCGACAACATTCTCGAATTTTCAATCATTCGTTGAAAAAGGGCGGTACGTTGGTCAAATGTCGGTTTTCGTTCCATCATGGCAAAACCCGTTTCGACAAATTCGTCGATTGTTCCCCAGTTGTGCGAAATATGTAAAACATCTAAGAAAGGTGCAATTTCTAAGTATCGTTCACCATCTAATGTAAGGTTTGAATTCATTTGTGTACGAATGCCGCGTTCATGAGCATATTGTAAAATCGGCTTTACATAATTCGCCACTGATTTTTTGCTTAACATCGGCTCCCCACCTGTAATGCTGATGGTTTTTAAATGGGGGATTTCTTCTAATCTTTTTAAAATGATGTCTAGGGGAAGCGCATCTGGATCTTTCGTTTGAAGGGTGTAACCAACTGCACAATGAGCACAACGCATGTTACATAAAGTCGTTGTCGTAAATTCGATGTTGGACAGGGTTAACTTCCCGAATTGTTCTACGTCTAAATATGCCTCCCAAGGATCGTACTTCGGAGTGATTTTCGTTAAAGTCGTCATAGTTTTCGTAACTTCCTTTCCAACTTGTAATTTTCTCATAGAAACACCGTTTGGAAAACTAAAATTTCATCAACTAGAACATTTATCCGTATTCGGGGAGGAATTGGCACGTTTTGTAGTAGGTAGTTTTGTTAGCAGAGTGCGAAGAGGTGGCGCGAATGAACATGATGAAGGATGAATGTAGGGTGAACTTTGCGATGAAGCCAAAAATTCCATGAAAATTGAGCTGAAATTGTATTCATGGTCAACGCGTGATGAACGTCGAAATGCAGGTGAAATCCCAGAATGAACTGTCCTTCATACACGTGATGAACTCCCTAGTTTGCCCGTAACTTAGCTAAACTAAACCCCCACCCAAGAAACAACTTTTCAAAGGCGGGGGAGGGGTGCTACGTTAATAATCTAACTGCTTGATGAAACTATGATTTTCGCTATAGTACACATCGCCATATTTATTTTCGATGACGCTATTGCCGATTTCGATTTTGGAGAAGTTGACGGCTTGCACGTTATAGCGGGAATTGTTGTTGCGGATCATGCTGTCGGCCACATAAACGGACGATTGGTTTTGGGCGTATATATCTGAAAGGGTGCCGTCTGTTAATTGGACGCCCTTCAAATCCACCGTTGACTCAAAATCAATCCAAATTTGATGTTGGGCATGTTTAGAAATAAAGGTGTCTTGAATTAACACTTCACTATGATTTTGGATATAAAATGCATGGCGGCTGCCCGCAAACACCTCGCTATCTTTCAAGATGACCGAGCTATCATTGACAACCATTTGCGAAAGTTCATGGCGGAAAATCGAACTATTCATTAAAAAGCAGTTGGAATTGCGCATCACTTTCATTCCGTAAGAGCCGCCATTATAAATTTGGCAGTTTTCAAATCGAGCGGTCGATAAATCGCAAATTTCCACTTGCACATTATGACTATCGTAAAATTGACTATTCACCGCCGTAAGTTCACATTCATTGACAATAAACAAACTTTTTCCCTTAAACAATTCGCTCTCTTCAATGTGGATTGTGACGTTAGATTTGCAGGCGATATGGGGCATTTCATTGTCATAAAATTTACATTCATCCACTTCAATCCCCGAGTCTGTCATCGCTAAAATTCCATTGCCTGCATTTTGGGTTAACGTTGATTGAAAGATGGAAAATTCGCTTTTGAAAACGGTCACGGCTGAATTGGCATTATGACATATTTCACTTTCAACCACTGCACAACTACTAGCATCTTCTATACAGATTCCAACATGATAGCCTTCTTTAATCATACATTTTTTCATCGAGCAAATGGATTTATCGATAATGAAAATTTGAGAAGCACGATGCCCTTTCACAATGACATCATACAGATTGACAATGGATTTTTGTCTTATATTAATGCCTTGATGTTCACTACCATCAATCAAACTGTACTCAATGTTCATGTTGGATTGTTTGAAAACTTCAATACTCGTATTTTTATGTTGTGAAATCTGACAATAGGACAATTGGGCTTCACAATGGCCTTGAATTGTGACACCTACATCTTTTCCATGTTGGATGGTGCAATTTCGAATGGTTAAGTAACTATTTTGCCCTGAAATTTGGGCTAATGCGTTATATTTAAAATTCGTCGTTTGTAGGGAGGCATGCCCTTTGTGTATTACTTGCAACCCCATTCCATCGCCACGTTCGATCGTACTTTCGTGGTCAAAATATTTTGCATCATCAATTACGACTTGTGTATTTGTGTGGTGGTGGATATGGACATTTTTCGTTTGCAACAAGGACTTGTTTTTAATTAACAACGCGTGTTTTGCTTTCGATAATTCACTATTTTCCATACAAATTTGCGAACTCTCAGCTAATATATGCGCTTTGCCATTTTCTTCAAAAATACAATTTTCAATGATTGCCTTACTGTTATTGATGAGCGAAATCCCAATATCACGAGCCTTTTTAAATTCACAGTGAGTTGCTTTTATTTTTCCGCCATCCACAACGAGTAGTACATCGGTTTTTGCACCCGCCACATGGCAATTCGTCAGGACGACATCCCCCTCAATATACATTTGAGAAGTGGGGGAGATGGTGACATTTTGAAAAGACACCGTAACATTTTTTGGAATAATAAAAAAACCTTCGATAATCGTCGTTTCAAGTTTATCGCCAGCAATGACGGTATTTTTATCGAAATGAACTGACTCTTTATAACATTTCGGCTTTAATTGAATAAAATTGCCGTTTTTCGAATATTGGACCATTTTTTGAATTGATTTTGCATTTTTAAAAAATTTTGAAAACAACTTCAACATTGCCATTCAATGTCCTCCTATAAACAACCAATTAATACTCCTATTTTCACTAAAAAATCCAAATCTTAATCAATTTTTTACAAAAGCGTTATAAAACAAAATACGAAGCTATTAGTATAAAAAAGGAAATTTTTGCACATAATTGATATATAGAGTTAAATTTTTTTCATATAAAAGGAGAAAACAAGATGAATCACAACAAGCTCAGGCAAATCATGTTGTCCTTGAATTCAATGTTTTATGATCGGCAAAGGGAAGTTGAGGCGTTGATGATTGCGTTATTGTCTCGTCAGCATGTGTTATTGATTGGCCCAGCAGGAACAGGGAAGAGTGCATTAGCGAGTATGCTAAGTAAGTTTGTTGAGGATTCTCATTATTTTCAACATTTATTAACCCGTTTTAGTACGCCAGATGAGCTGTTTGGTCCGTTGTCGTTGAAGGAATTAGAACAAGGAAATTTTAAACGAAACATTGAGGGGATGTTACCAGAGGCTCAGTTTGCGTTTATCGATGAGATTTTCAAAGCGAACTCCAGTGTATTAAATTCATTATTGTCTTTAATCAATGAGCGAATTTTCTATGATAATGGCAAGCCAATTAATTGTCCGTTAATGACATTAATCGGCTCCTCTAACGAATATATTGAAGAAGGGGAAGGACTAGAAGCGTTATTTGACCGTTTTTTGCTTCGGTTAGAAGTGACGTATATACGCGAGGAAGATTTGTTTATTTCCATGTTGAAAGATCATGGTGAGCCGTTGATTCCATCTCTTTCATTACATGAACTACACCATCACCAACAGCAAGTGAATTTAGTTGAGATTCCGGATGCGATTTATCATACAATCGCAAAAATTCGAACTAGTTTACTAGACGAAGGAATTCATCCGTCTGACCGTCGTTTTAAACAATCGCTTTCACTTTTACGGGCAAATGCGTATCTTGCGGGTCGAATGGAAGTGGAGCGAAATGATTTGTTAGTCCTTACAAACGTTTTATGGAATCGACCTGAAGAGCGTGAAACAACGGCAAAAATTATTTTTGAGATTGTGGATGATTCGGTAGATACATTTATTGAAAGAATTAGCCCTGAATTCGATACGTTGCTTCAGATTATTGAGCATTCCATGACAGATGACGCCGGAAAAGGGAAAGAAATGGTTGGCGAATTATTATTACAAGGAAAATCTTTATATTTAGAAGTGCAAGAGTTAACAACGAAAATGCCCAATCGCAAGGAATTAGTAAATTTAAAAAATGATATGCATAAGCGATTGCTCGACATGACTTCTCAAGTAATCGGTTTTTAAAAGATTTTGTAATGATTATCGTTATAGAGGGTGGTTAGCATCTATAAGCAAAATGAGTATGTGAGTGGGAAATATTCGATTACGCTTTTAAATGTCTCGGCAGCAAGAATGATGCGATTTAATGAATTACTCACTTTTGCGAAAACACTCCGGAATCTTTGTGAGGAAGGCGAGGAAATACTCTGTGGCTTTACGAATTTAGTAGGGGATATTTGGGCCGCTTTCTATAAAACAAACTTCACTTTAGAAGAACAAAAGAATTGCAATTTACATTATAAAATTATCGAAAAGCTTATTACTAATCAGGAATATAACAATTGGAAAAAACTGACACAATTAGATGAACTGTTATCCATTATTACGACCGAATTTTTAGTGCAGCGAATTCTTACTTATTTTAATAGTATTATTCCTCCACACGTGCAACACCAGAAACAGTACTACACCGCCAATCCTCAAGCGAAAAATGAGGTGGCCAACCAATTACTTGCACGGGATATTACAATTTTACTCAATTTAAGTAAAGGGGAAGCGTTGTCATTAAAAAAGGATATTTATGAAGTGACGGATATGTACGGGAAACATTTAAACAAGTTATCAATTAAAGAGCAGCTTCAATTAGCGAAAGAATTACAATGTAACCCAACATTAAAAGAAATTGCCGATCTCACGGGGAAACTAAAGCCACTCGTGACAAAAAAACAAACATTAGTTGAGCAAGATTTTGCGATTAATAACATCCATGTAGGCCAGGAATTATCGAAATTAATCCCTATGGAACTGGCAAAATTTCAATATCCAAAAACGAGACTTGATTTCTTAAGGCGTTTTTCAGAATTCCAAACATTGCAATATGATAACAATCAGCCGCCTAAAGGGAAAGGGCCGATTGTATTTTGTATCGATGAAAGCAGCTCGATGTGTTCGATTAAAAACGAGTGCAAAGCGTTCAGTTTAGCATTGCTCATGATTGCCAAAAAACAAAAACGCGATATGGTGATTATTCCATTTTCCGATAGTTTAGGGGAAGTGCAATATTTTTATAAAGGGCATTCATCCATTGAGCAGTTAATTGATCTTTGCAATAGTTTTTTAAGTGGGGGGACTAATTTTGAACTGCCTCTTCGAAAGTCCCTTGAAATCATTAGTCAAAGTCCGTTTAAAAAAGCGGATATTTTATTTTTAACCGATGGATCGAGTTTTTTAACGACGAATTTTATTGAGACATTTAATCAAACAAAAAAACAAAAGTCGTGTGAATGTATTAGCATCATTTTGACGAATTATTTTAACGCGGTAGATTTATCAATTGTTGAGCGGTTTTCTGATAAAGTGATTGAAGTAAATGATTTATTTGATGCAACGGAAGCGTTTTCGATTGGAAATTCCTTTTTGTAGCCAAAATTCTACTTGAAGTTTACAATTGTAGAGAGTTTTGCTTAGGAGGATACATTCATTGAAAACCACATTAATCAATCTATTAAATATGAATTTTGAAGGTAGACAACAATATTTAACTGATCACGGGGATGAATTATTGCACAATATGATTTTACATATCGGTGTCCCTGAAAACGAGTTGCGAGATCAACTCAATTACCGTCTATTTATTGAGCTACTTTCCCAAAACCAATTATCACAGGAGCAAATGAATTCTACTGCGAAAACATTAGTCGAACATGATTATTTATATTCTGCTATTCATGATGGGGAGTCCGACCAAGTTTTCACACGATCGTTTTCAGCATTATGGTTAACGGGGCTACTTCACGCAGACCGCCAACTGCATTTTTTAAATGACGAAGACGCGCTTGCCATTTTAAATGCTTGTTCACCCTATTTAAGTAGAGAAAAGGATGTGCGCGGGTTTGTTGGGGAAAAAGGCTGGGCACTGGCGATTGCGCACGGGGCAGATTTAGCTACGGCCATTGTCTCACACCCGGCATTTGAAATCCGTTTATCGCCAATCCTCCTACAGGGAATTAAAGATAGCTTCTGGAAGGGGTCTGTCTTTACAAACGATGAAGATGAACGTTTTGTTGCCATTGTGGAGCAATTAATAAATCAACAGTTCCCTGAAGAAGTGTTCATTGAATGGATTGAACAAGTATTTGATAAACTACAATTTTATGTGATGGAAGTAGGCTATACACCACAATACTTCGCTGCTCGCACTAACACCTTGAACTTTATGAAAACACTGTATTTCACGTTAAAGTTTTCTAAAAAAGCTCCGGAGTTGATGGGTATTGTTTCGCTGTTTTTAGGGAAATGGATGAAGCAATAAGCGTTTATTAAATTACTCTTTTAGGAATAGAGGTGGGTATAGTGCGAAACCGATTTACACGAATTCTATTATTTGCGGTCTTTGTCGTAATCATTGGTTATTTATTCAACTTATTCTTTGTTCATTTTTCTGGTGACGGGAAAGACACCCCTGAACAAGCTTTGCCAAAAGATGCGGATTATGAATGGATTGAAGGACCGAAAACCGATAAGGAGCATCGTTATTTCTTTTTATCGAATGGCAACTACTTTGGCACTGGGGTTGTCACGAAAAACTTAAAAGGCTGGAATACAGGGAAGGGCTCTTATTCCAAACTACCAAATCCCCTTGAAGACAATACGATCACAAGCGCACATTCCGATAGCAAAATTTTGTTTGGGTTAATTAAACCAAAAGGCGACATTTCGGTTAAAGTGAATGGGACAAAAGCCGACCTTGTTGATTTTTCCTCTTTAGATGAGGAAGTTCTCCAATTATATAATGTCAAAGGGTACTCCATTTGGTATATTGATAAATCGAAATTAGAGGATCAAGAAAAGTTCTCGATTCAAGTGCTAGACGAAAATGATGAAGTTTTAAGTGAATTATCAATTTAGGAAGAAGCGGTCACTTTTGGGAGGTGGCTGCTTTTTTATGGTTTCGAATCGATGAAGTCAATAACAAGCCGGAACATCGGGATGAATGGGATGCATAAGGGGGATGATGAAAACCAAAATAAGCACACTGGGATTTGGGTGGAAATGGTATTCATAGCGCCGATGAACGACAAATCGAACCAAAAATTGAACAAAAATGGTTCTCACAGCCCCGAGTACCAAGAGTGATTCTAACAAGAAAAAAATATGATTAAAAACTGTTCAAAATACAAATCATTTTATATAAGTAAAAAGGGAGTGTAAAAACATGATGTACTTATTAGCCATATTCCTACCGCCATTAGCTGTTTTGTTTTGTGGGAAACCCATTCAAGCACTGATCAATTTCGGTTTATGTTTGTTATTTTGGATTCCGGCTGTAATTCATGCGATATTAATCGTTCGTGATAAAAAAGCGGATGAACGAATGATACGACAAGTAAAGCTAATGAAACAACAATAAATGACTATTATATCGTTTTTTATGTCCAATAATGCGCATCCTTACTAGGTGTGCTTTTATTTTGGGCTTTAATCATGTATAATCCATTTGCAAAGCTTTCCGCTAGGTCATAAAAATAACTTATCACAAAAGATAATATTAATGTAATTTACTTATGTATAATTTTAAGTTATGATATTTTTTGGAGGAAAGAAGCTTTGATTTTAGCCTTTTCGAATATTTATTAGGGGGAGTACAACAATGGCAAGCAATTTACACAATAGCCGTTCTTCATTTGAAGTAAATGGTAAAACGTATAACTACTACCGTTTATCTGCAATCGAAGAAGCAGGCGTAGCAAACATTTCACGCCTACCATACTCAATTAAAGTATTATTAGAATCTGTATTACGTCAATTCGATGATTATGTAATTAAAGAAGATCACGTAAACAATTTAGCTAAATTTGGTGCAGGTGCAGATCCAGAAGGTGAAGTACCATTCAAACCATCTCGCGTAGTATTACAAGACTTCACTGGGGTTCCTGTAGTAGTTGACTTAGCTTCTTTACGTTCAGCTATGAAAGAATTAGGTGGAGATCCAGATAAAATCAACCCAGCGATTCCAGTTGACCTTGTAATTGACCACTCAGTACAAGTTGACAAATACGGTAACGCATCAGCATTACAAGCGAACATGGATCTTGAGTTCGAACGTAACGCAGAACGTTATAACTTCTTAAAATGGGCTCAAACTGCATATGATAACTTCCGTGCTGTACCACCTGCAACAGGTATCGTACACCAAGTTAACTTAGAATATTTAGCTCCAGTTGTTCACGTGAAAGAGAACGCTGATGGCACATTCGAAACATTCCCAGACTCAGTAGTAGGTACTGACTCACATACAACTATGATCAACGGTATCGGTGTTCTTGGTTGGGGTGTTGGTGGTATCGAAGCAGAAGCAGGTATGTTAGGTCAACCTTCATACTTCCCAATTCCAGAAGTAATCGGTGTTAAATTAACTGGTGAACTTCCAAACGGTGCTACTGCTACTGACTTAGCATTAAAAGTAACTCAAGTATTACGTCAACGTGGCGTAGTTGGTAAATTCGTAGAGTTCTTCGGTCCTGGTGTATCTAACTTACCACTTGCTGACCGTGCTACAATTTCTAACATGGCTCCTGAATACGGTGCTACTTGTGGTTTCTTCGCAATTGATGAAGAATCATTAAACTACATGCGTTTAACTGGTCGTGACGAAGAGCACATCGCTGTAGTAGAAAACTACCTAAAAGCGAACAGCTTATTCTTTGATCCAGAATTAGAGCCTGTATACACAGACGTATTAGAAATTAAATTAGAAGATATAGAGCCAAACCTTTCTGGTCCAAAACGTCCACAAGACTTAATTCCACTTTCAGATATGAAAGCTCGTTACCATGAAGCAGTTACTGCTCCAATGGGCGTTCAAGGTTTCGGTTTAACTGAAGATGAATTCTCAAAAACATCAACAATTAAATTTGCTGATGGCGATGTAGAAATGCCTACAGGTGCAGTAGCAATCGCTGCTATTACATCTTGTACAAATACATCTAACCCATACGTTCTTTTAGCAGCTGGTTTAGTTGCGAAAAAAGCGGTTGAAAAAGGTATCCAACCACCTGCATGGGTAAAAACTTCTTTAGCACCAGGTTCTAAAGTAGTAACTGGTTACTTAGAAGATTCAGGTTTACAAAGCTACCTTGACCAAATCGGTTTCAACACTGTAGGTTACGGTTGTACAACTTGTATCGGTAACTCAGGTCCATTATTACCTGAAATCGAAGAAGCAATTAAAGAAAAAGACTTATTCGTAACTTCAGTTCTTTCTGGTAACCGTAACTTCGAAGGTCGTGTACACCCACTTGTAAAAGCGAACTACTTAGCTTCACCACCATTAGTAGTTGCTTATGCATTAGCTGGTACTGTAGACATCGACTTACAAAAAGATTCTTTAGGTAAAGACAAAGATGGTAACGATGTATTCTTCGCTGACATCTGGCCTTCAACTGAAGAAGTAAACGAAGTATTAAACAAAGTAGTTACTCGTGAACTATTCCAAAAAGAATACGAAACAGTATTTACTGCAAACGAAAAATGGAATGCAATTGAAACATCAACTGATTCTTTATACACATTTGATGAAAAATCAACTTACATCCAAAACCCACCATTCTTCACTGGTCTTTCTAAAGAGCCAGAAGCAATCCAAGGTCTTAACGGCTTACGTGTAATTGCTAAGTTTGGTGACTCAATTACAACTGACCACATTTCTCCAGCTGGTGCAATCGGTAAAGATACTCCAGCAGGTAAATATTTACAAGAAAACGGTGTTGCAATCCGTGACTTCAACTCATACGGAAGCCGTCGTGGTAACCACGAAGTAATGATGCGCGGTACATTTGCAAACATCCGTATCCGTAACCAAGTTGCACCAGGTACAGAAGGTGGATTCACTACTTATTGGCCAACAGGTGAAGTAGAATACATTTACGATGCATGTATGAAATACCAAGAAAACGGAACTGGTTTAGTAGTATTAGCTGGTAACGACTACGGTATGGGATCTTCTCGTGACTGGGCAGCTAAAGGTACATTCTTATTAGGAATTAAAACAGTTATCGCACAAAGCTATGAGCGTATTCACCGTTCTAACCTTGTAATGATGGGTGTATTACCACTTCAATTCTTACCAGGTGACAGCGCAGATTCTCTTGGCTTAACTGGTAAAGAAGAAATCTCAGTTAACTTAACTGACGATGTAAAACCACGTGATATCTTAACTGTAACTGCTAAAGCTGAAGATGGAACAGTAAAAGAATTCCAAGCTCTTGCTCGTTTCGACTCAGAAGTAGAAGTAGACTACTACCGTCATGGCGGTATCCTACAAATGGTATTACGTAACAAAGCTCAAGAAGCATAAGAAAAGCGAAAGCGGCTCGCCTAACTGGAGACTTTCGATAAACGTGCCCGCACGTGTAGGAGAAAGTTGAAGTTTTCGAGGAGCTAGCCACTAAGCTAGACATAAAAAGCAAGTTGACTCGTTCAACTTGCTTTTTTTTATAGGCGATGTTGATAAATGCGAATGAATGTTCTATAATATTGACAAGAACATTTGTTTGGTTGTTTAACATAGCCTTTTTATATATAAACTCGTAGTAGGAACCCTTTACATAAATTACATTATTTTTACATCAAATCATTAGTCATTTACATAGCTTTCTAGTAAAATAGTTAGTAGATTATGAATCTCATAATATTCAGATAACGGAGGGTTAATTTATATGACTTTAAAACGTAAGAAGTTATTTACTGCAACTACTGCCACTACATTAGTTGCTTCAGCTCTTTTAGTAACACCAACATTTGCAGCAACTACTTTCAAAGATGTCCCATCCACACATTCACTATTTGAAGAAATTTCTTTACTTGCATCTCAAGGTGTTATTACTGGTTACCCAGATGGCACGTTCAAGCCAGGTGCTGCACTTACTCGTGGACAAGCAGCAAAAATCATAGCGAATGTTTTAAAATTGGATGTGAAAAACGTAACAAATCCAAATTTTGCAGACGTTCCACCATCACACCAATATTACGGTCCGATTGCCGCATTAGCACAAGCGAACATTATCAACGGCTATGATGACCAAACATTTAAAGTGAATGAAACGATTTCACGTGGACAAGTTGCGAAAATTATTGCCCTTGCCCTCAAATTAGAACCAAAAAATAATGATGCACTTCCGTTTACTGATGTTTCTAAAGAAGACACACCTTTTGTCAAAGCGTTATTAGACCATGGCATCACAAATGCTACAGGCACTACATTCGGAGCAAACGAAGCGATCACACGTGGTCAGGCGGCAGCATTTATTGTTCGTGCATTAAATGTTTTTGCAAATCCAACGCCACAACCTCAGCCGGAGCCACAACCAGAACCAGTAGAAAAGGATTTTGAATTAACAATTCTTCACAGCAACGATACACATGCTCGTGCTGAAAATGCGCCAAAACGTGCTGCAGCTGTAAAAGAATTGCGTGCAGAAAATCCGAACTCACTGTTACTTGATGCAGGGGACGTATTCAGTGGCACGCTTTATTTCAATGAGTTCCAAGGTGAGGCAGACTTAAAATTCATGAACTACATGGGGTATGACCTAATGACATTTGGGAACCATGAGTTTGATTTAGGTTCTAGCGCTGAAGGACACAAAGCATTAGCGGACTTCATAAAAGCAGCGGAATTTTCATTTGTTTCTGCAAACGTAGATTTCTCAGGTGATGACAAATTCACAGGATTATTCAATGACCTAACATCAAGTGAACCAGAAAAAGGGAAAATTTATTCTGGCATCGTAAAAGAAATCGATGGTGAGAAAGTTGGTATTTTTGGTTTAACAACTGCTGAAACGGCTGACATCTCTTCACCTGGTAAAGTGAAATTCGAAAACTATATTGAAGAAGCGAATAAAGCCGTAAAAGCATTTGAAGACTTAGGCGTTGATAAAATTATCGCACTAACGCATATCGGTTATGATGATACAGCGGCAATTGATAACGATTTAGAATTAGCAAAAGCGGTTGAAGGCATTGACGTGATTGTTGGTGGTCATAGTCATACGAAACTTGATGAACCTGTTGTTGTGGATAAAAACGCAAAAGGTGAAGAAAAAGACGCGACAATTATCGTTCAAGCTTACCAATATAGCGATTTCTTAGGCACACTAGACGTTGCATTTGATGAAAAGGGCGTTGTGGTTGAATACGCTGGAAAGTTAATTGAACTAGGGAAGTATACAGATGACCCAGGCGCATTAGAAATTTTAAAACCGTATAAAGAAAAAGTAGATGCTGTTCAAAATGAAGAAATTGGTGCAACAGCTACGGAAAGTCTAGCAAACCCACGCGTTACAGATGAAGGCAACAAAGACGGCTTGAGTGTTCGCAAAAATGAAACTGCTCTTGGAAACTACATTACAGATGGCATGCTAGCAAAAGCGAAAAACTACACGAAAAAAGAAGTGATCATGGCGTTCCAAAACGGTGGAGGAATTCGTTCAAACATCGGACAAGGACCAATTACAGTTGGCGAAGTAATCTCGGTTCTGCCATTTGGTAATACATTAGCATTGATGGATGTGACAGGTGCCGAGTTAAAAGCAGCATTTGAAGTATCAGTTGGCAAATACCCTGAAGAAAACGGGGGCTTCTTACACGTTTCAAAAGGAACAAAAATTGAATTTGACTCTTCAAAACCAGCCGGAAGTCGCGTTGTCAACATTACGTATAAAGACGCGGGTGGAAACGATGTTGCCATTGAAGACGGAAAAACGTACACAGTAGCAACAAATGCCTTCACTGCAAAAGGTGGAGATGGCTATGACATGTTTGCGGCTGCATATGCAAATGGCAAAGTAACAGATCTTGGCCTTTCCGATTGGGAAAACTTGAGAGATCATTTAAAATCATTAAAAGAAGTGAAACCAGCAACAGAAGGCCGAATTGTAGACGTTGCCGCACAAAAATAAATAACATTACGGATTTACGTATTTGCGTAAGTCCGTTTTTATGTCTGTTTTTTGTAATTGTCATAAAAAGTTCAATGACTATTGTAAACATTTCAAAATTTTGTTGAAATTAATACATACTGTTAATAAAATAGTAGACATATATATTTATTAATAACTACTAATATCATTAGAAAATAATAGGAGGATTCATGAAAAAAAGATATAGTATTTTAGCAAAGATTCGAGACGGGCGATACTTTTACTTGAATTTTAATGATCCACAAATACTTGATTGTTTAAAACAAGTTCCTCCTCCTCAAGGTTTATTAGCAATCGCTCAATGGCCACTCTTCACCCATGCCGAAATTGAGTTTTTTGTAGAATTAATTAACGGAAATATCAGCTACTACCATTTAAAAGATCGAACAACAGACATCCGAGAAACGGTTTTCTTTGATACAACAGAATTAGATTATTAGCAAACCAAAAGTCTTTATGGGCTTTTGGTTTTTTATGTTGGTATTTATTTGCTGGGGAAATGAATAAAATACGCGCCTATTATCGTGATGAAGACGAAAATTAATTGTTGTTAGCAAGAAAAGTGGAGGTCATCTAACTTATAAAAGCGAAAAAATGTTGTAATTACAAGAAAAATAGTATTCAGTAAAACAGCTATTCATTATACTTAGAAGACAAAAATTATCGGGAGAGATTATAAAAAATGCATTTATTTCATCTTTGAAAGTCACTACGCTCAAATTTTCGTTATAGTTTTGTCGTTCATCAAGAACATGCATGAACTAGAGTGGGGGGAACCGCAACAAAAAATGACGACCCAAGATTGAGTCGCCATCCGCCATCCATAATTAAAATTCGATTTTTGCAATAATGCCTTCTTCATCGTGTAAATCTAACACGATTCTAGCAGAAAGGGAGTCGCGATGAAGTTGTTCATCAATATATAGGCGAATTGCCGTAATAAAATTTACTGTGTTATAAAGATCCATTTGTCCGTTTACATAAGCCTCGGCCGTAAAACCCGCGTCGTCATCATACATTAACTCGACTTCTACTTCCTGAGGTTGTACGTTTTTAAACTTTGCATGGAACAAGCAAAGTGCGTTGATTACTTCTTGTTCGGATAAAATTAATTTCTCCAATGATCTGTTACCTCTTTATCTTTTTTGCGCTTCATCATTTGGTAAATTTTCATACATAAGAACACAATGAAAATAATGGCAGCTGCGTTAATGGCAAAACCTAAAATATTTCCAAGTAAGCCCATGTCTGCGAATAAGCTACCGAATAGTAAGCCAGCTAGCCCACCGATGAATAATCCTCGCATTAACCCGCCAGAGAAAAATCCACCTTTTTTTGCTGTTGTTGCTGTGCCCGTCGTATTTTTATTTGTTGTCGTTGCTTTGTTTACGTTTGTTCCTGCATCGTTGTCTTTGATATTATTATTGTTCGTACCTGGGTTAGAATTATAGCTTTTTTTACCAGATTTGTACTTTTTTGCTTCCACCGTTTGAACGTCATCTTGAAGAATAACCGTTCCGACACTTGTGAATGCTAGAGTAAAGGCTAACAATATTGCTGATACTATTTTCATTAATAAAATCCTCCATCCTATACACACTTCTATAATTATAACAAAATATTATGCTTAAAAAAAATAAATACTCTAACATTATTATGAATAATTATATAAATTCGATTCAGTGATAAATATTCCAATTCTCTAGAGTGAAAGGGTGAAAAGATTGCAAGATCCCCGTTTTAAAGTAGCAAATCGAGAAGCACTCATCGGCATCGCTTTAGTGCTAATCAATTTTGCCATTTGGTTTGGGTTTGCTTATGGATTAGGTTCAAAAGACCCGGCTGAATATTCGTATATCTTTGGATTTCCAGCATGGTTTTTCTACAGTTGTTTTGCCGGAACGATTTTCATGATTGTTCTTATTTGGATAACAATAAAATTATTTTTTAAAAATATCCCATTTGATGATGGGGGAGAAGAACAATGATTCAGTGGCAAGTGATTATTCCCCTCATCCTATTTTTAATCATTATTTTTGCAATTGGGTTTTGGGCAAATAAACAAGTACGACAATCTGATTCTTTTTTACAAGAATATTTTCTCGGTGGGCGTGAAATGGGTGGATTTTTACTCGCCATGACGATGATGGCAACATACGGAAGTGCATCTAGTTTTATCGGGGGACCCGGTGTTGCTTATAACCTTGGTTTAGGATGGGTGTTGCTGGCGATGGCACAACTTCCGGCAGGGTATTTCGTCTTAATGGTTTTAGGGAAAAAGTTTGCCATCATTTCTCGTCGATATGAAGCAATCACGTTAATTGATTTTCTAAAAAAACGTTATGAAAGTAATGTCGTCATTATCCTATCTGCAATTAGCATCATCGTATTTTTATTTGCAAGTATGACAGCACAATGGGTTGGGGGAGCTCGGTTAATCGAATCGTTAACGGGGCTGCATTATCCGGTGGCATTAATTATTTTTGCCGTAACTGTGTTAGTTTATGTTACAATTGGCGGTTTTCGTGCGGTTGCGTTAACGGATGCGATGCAAGGCTCTGTTATGATTGTCGGGACAATCATCCTTTTAATCGGTACCATTATCGCAGGTGGAGGAATTGAAAATATTATGACTTCATTAGCTACTGAAAATCCAAAAATGTTAACCCCATTTGGATCAGACGGGTCACTAACACCTTTATATGTTTCCACTTTTTGGATTCTAATTGGCTTAGGGGTAGTTGGATTGCCTCAAATTGCAGTGCGGGCAATGAGTTATAAAAATTCCCAAAGCTTACATCGGGCGATTCTTATTGGCACGATTGGGATTGGGACCATCATGTTTGGCATGCATTTAATCGGTGTGTTAGCAAGACCAGTATTACCAGGCATTGAGGTTGGGGATAAGGTGATGCCGCTATTAACATTAGAAGTGTTGCCACCGATTCTAGCTGGCATTGTGTTAGCTGCTCCAATGGCGGCCATTATGTCGACAGTGAATGCTTTACTCATTTTAGTCAGTTCAACATTTGTGAAAGATATTTACTTACATTTTATCAATCCGAACGCTGCAGAAGGGCAAATTAAATCGCGAAGTTTTTGGGTGACGACAATTATTGGGTTAGCGGTTGTCTTATTTGCTTTAAACCCCCCCGAATTTTTAATATGGCTCAATTTATTTGCCTTTGGAGGGTTAGAGTCAGCATTTCTATGGTCCATCGTTTTAGGGTTGTATTGGAAAAGGGCGAACAAATATGGGGCAATTGCATCGATGATAAGTGGGCTCACGTTATATATTTTGATTGATCGGCTTTCCCCACATATTTTTGGCATGCATACGGTGACAATTCCTATTTTACTATCGTTTGTTGTGTTTGTTGGGGTGAGTTTGGCAACAGAAAGAAGGACTAGTTAATTATCTTAATTTTCATTATAATAGAGATAGTGAAATTAGGGATTTTCTAGAAAGAAATGACCAAAAGTGAAAAAGGGGGGTCATTTCAAAATGACAAACAATGCAACAAAACAATATAATGGAATAATTTTATTAACAGGGTATTTACAGCGCTTATTCGTCGCAGAAACAATTTACGAGCGAATTGGCGAACATTATGATCCCGAGCGAATGGCTATCATTCACAATCTATTGGATGAAACGTACAAAGTTTTACCAGTGTTTGAACAAACTCATACGCTTACGGAAACGCAAAAAGTTCAACTTCAAGTGATTACCGAACAAGTGGAACAATTAATGCAAAGCTATTTTAAACCAATGGCTGTTTCGTTTAATTATAAACTGGCGATTGTGGGCTCGTCCCTTTACGCTGAACAAAAGGTGAATGCCGGCATTATTCGATTAGGCGAAGTGTTTAAAGTGGAAGTAAACAGAGATTTCCATCAAAGAGTGAAGTTTTATGAGCAACGGACAAAAATGATTGACTATTTGGTAGGGATGTTGCATCAAAAGAAAGAAATTGAAGAACAATTTATGAAGCCAGTCGATCCTTGGTTTGACGATGTGATGAGAAATAAGGATTACATCTTATCGGATATGAAACAAATTGGGGAATTAATCGAGTTTTAGTACGGGGAGCAATCCTCGTACTTTTTTTGTAGCGAAAAAATGCTCCCTATATTAAGAGAGCATTGACGTTATATTAATAAAATACTTTGTCCACGTTATACTTCGCTTTAAATTGGTTAATCGCGTACGTTTCGTAAATTTCACGTTCCATTGCGTCTTCCACTTCGTACACCTCGATTTTGTAAATTTCATCTCGATGATTTTTCATTGGCGACACATTATCTTCAAAATGTTTTTTAATACGTTGGCGAATTTTACGGGCTTTTCCGACAAATAACACTTCATTGGCTTTATTGTAAAATAAGAAAATCCCACCTTTATCACGCGTGATTTTATGAAAGTCAATAAATCCAAAGTAAGGGGTAATTGGAACATCGCCCTCTTTTAGTTCTTGCTGTCTTTGATAAATGACCACATTCGGTTTTGGCATTTCAATTTTAATCAACTACATTCACGTCCTTCATTTGTATAGAGTTCCATGCTACCATATTTACCAATGAATTGCTATAGTTCTACGATTTGCATGATAGAGCAAATTTTCTATTAGTATCAACAGAATTCGTAAATATTATCCGAGAAGCCGCTTTTGGGATGGAAGGAATTTGTTGACAATTTATTTCGTAAATTAGTATTATATAAACATCCTACAAAGTATGTTTATGTAATACTTTGGTGAATGCAAAAGAATGGAGGTGTTAACTTGTCTGTGCGTGAAAAAGTCTTCCAGGAGGCAGAAAAATTACTTGAAAAAAAGCCATTTGATCAAATTACTTTTGCAGAAATTGCCGAGTTAGCCGGTGTGCATTGGACAGCGGTTAGAAGACATTTTGGGAATAAAGAAGAGATGAGAAATTGGCTACAGGAAAAACAATCAACCATGAATGAGACTTTTACGGATACTAGGACACGAATCATTGAAGCAGGGACAAAAACTTTTTCTGTTCAAGGTTACTGGAATGCGTCTCTCGATAAAGTTGCGGCAGAAGCAGGAATGACAAAAGGTGCTGTTTACTGGCACTTTTCTAGTAAGCAAGATTTGTTTTTGGCGATTTTAGAACATAATTTAACACAACAGCTAAAAGTTCTTCCATTACAAATAGAGAAAATATTATCCTCAAATAATCCTGAAGAAGCTTTAACAAGTTGGCTTAAATTACAATTCAATTTTTTTGACCAGGAAGAAGGTTCTTCAAGATTGTTCCTTGAGTTTGTTACATCAAGTAGGGAGCCAGAAATTCATCATAAGCTACAAATGATTCACAGTAAAATTATTGAGGGTGTTGGTGTCTATCTAGGTGAAATGCAAAAGAAGAATCTGATTACGAGTGAGGTAAATGCAGAGTCTCTTAGTATTACAATTGATGCATTAATGAAAGGCATCCTAATTGAATACATTATTGATCCAACACATTTTAAATCAAAGTCAATATTTGAAACTATTTCGAGTGTTCTTTGGAATGGAATAATTCCAAAAATAGACCGTAATTAAATTTAGGGCACTGAAAAAGTCGATTTTAATAAATTTTTATAATAAAAATAAGCTCAGATCTTTTAGGAAGTGGGATTCACGAAGACTCCTACGGGAACAGCTTGAGCTGAAGACCCCGCAGGAGCTTGCGACGAGGAGGCTGAAGCCAGCCCGTGGAAAGCGAAGTGAATCCCACCTTCTATTTAGAAGCAAATAATTACTATAAATTTTTATCGGTATTTAGTTTTTCAGTGGCTTCAATTAAATTACGGACTTTTTTGTACGGTAAACATACTAAATGGTATTTGATTAGAATATTAATGCGTATATTTTAGAAGGGGAATAGGTATGAACATGAAAAGGGGAAAGAAAATGATAATTGCAATATTCACTAGTTTGTTACTGTTGTTTGTAGGGCTATATATTTATAACGCAATTGAGGTGAAAAAGGGGGAAATCAGCTTCTCTCCAAAAGGGGAATATGTAACGGTAAATGATGTGAAATTACATTACTATACGGAGGGGAAAGGTCAGCCAATTGTGTTTTTACACGGTGCAATGCTATCTGCAAATGATTATAAAGATGTACTAAAATTAGCAGCTGCTCATGGATACCAGGCATTCGCATTTGACCGACCAGGCTATGGTTATAGTGAAAGACCAAAAGGAAAGGTAACCCCGATTTCCCAAGCAAAATTAATACGAAATGCTTTGAAAAAGATTGGAGTAGAAGATCCGATTATTGTTGTTGGACATTCATGGAGTGGTACAATGACACTTTCTTATGCACAGCAATTTCCAGATGAGGTGGCTGGCATTGTGTTGTTGGGAGCAGCTATGTATAAGGAAGGGTACCCAGCAGAAAATGGAGATGCACTATCTAAAATCGTTACAACTCCACTTGTAGGAGAGTTGATGTTAAATACACTATTAAAAACACCATTAGGTAAAAATTTAGCTAAAAGTACTGTAATTTCAACGTTTTCACCAGAAACTCCCCCTGATGGATATCTAGAAGAAACCATTGCTTTAGGATTTAGACCAGGCCAATTTAAAGCAAATCGTGAAGATGTATTGGAGTTCCCAAAAACATCGAAAGAGATCAGTTCTTACTATTCTAGTATAGAAACCTCTACGGTAATTGTAGTTGGTGAAAACGATCCATTTAATATTATTGAGCAAGGTAAAAGACTAAATGATGAACTAAAGCACTCAAAATTGCAAATTATACCAGATATTGCTCACATGATACCTGTGCTGCATCCTCAGGTTGTTTTGGAAGCAATTAATCAACTAAATACCAATGAGTTTGATTGATAAAACAAATCTGCCGCAAAGCTGCTTTTCGCTTAACGGCAGACTTTTTTATTTACTCTAGCCTCAATTTGAAAAATTCACTTCATTTTACTTGTCTCCTTTTCCGATTTTAAAAGATATATATCCTTCTAAAGAGGGGGGTGGATGTGTTGCCATTACAGTTGCGATTGCGCAAAGCGGTGAGCACGAGAGTTTACGAGATGACAGATGATCCAGATGCACGACAAGTCTACTTTCGCTTGCTTTATGCCGCATTAAAAAGACGGTATCACGTGCGTTCGTATCGGGAAATTAAGCAAAGTCAACTGCAAGATGCATTACGATTTATCGAAAATTGGAGAGGTGGATATTATGAGTAAAATAATTCGTGCTGAGAAAAAACAAGAATATACGGTTTTGGATCGAGGTTTCTTAAACGATGCAAGGCTAAGCTGGAAGGCAAAAGGAATTCTTGCCTATATGCTGTCGATGCCAGATGATTGGTTTTTTTACATTGACGAATTAAAGAAACATGCTTCTGACGGGGATAAATCCTTTCGTTCTGGTTTTAATGAGCTAAAAAGTTATGGCTATGTGAAACGGTTTCCTGTTTATGTGGATAAAAGAATTGCGAAGTGGGAAACGATTGTGTATGAAGTTCCCCAAAACGTACAAGTAGGTAACCAAAATCCAAGTTCTATTGATTTAGATAACGAAGGGCTACTAAATACTGACTTTAAACTAAATACTGAATTACTAAATACTGATAAAAAGATATTGCCTGAGTTCGCCATTCCATACAAATCGATCGTCGACTACCTAAACGAAAAAGCGGGTACAAGTTATCGCTATACGTCAAAGAAAACACGACAATTAATCAGAGCTAGATTTCAAGAAGGGTTTACAGAAGACGATTTTCAAACGGTCATCATCAAAAAGGTGTGCAGTTGGTTACATGACGAAAAAATGAACAAGTTTCTACGTCCAGAAACGCTTTTTGGAACAAAATTTGAATCGTACTTGAATGAAAAAGTAGGTGGTCAACATGCGAAAATTAAGCGAAATCAAACTACCACACAATTTACAGATGGCATTAACTTCTAAATTTTGTGATCTTCACCGCTGCCATTACATGCTCATCAACAACAAAGAAATGTGCACCGTCTGCGAAACAGACAAGCTGACTCAACAACTAGAGCGAGAATTGGCAAACGAAATTTTACAGCAACAAACTCTTGCAAAATATAATTTGCTGTACAAACAAAGTATTTTACAAGACGAAACGTTGTTGGAAGCGGGTTTTAAAAATTATTACGTGACAGAACATGAAGAGGTGGCGAATAAGGAACGGGCAATAATAGCGCTAAATCAATTTCGTAAAGGAGAGGTTTTTAACATTTGGCTTACTGGCAATACAGGTGTTGGCAAATCTCATTTAGCGATGGCGCTCCTAAGAAGTTTGAATGAATTTCATCGCGATGTTACATGCCTTTTTGTCGATGTGGATGAAATGTTACGCCGCATTCGGGATAGTTTTCACAACCGAGAAAGCAAGTACACCGAACAATATGTCACAGATTTACTTGCAAGTGTCGATTACCTCGTTTTGGATGATTTAGGGGCAGAGACGGGGGATATTGATACAGAAAAACGAGCATCGGACTACACAAGTCGTGTTTTGAGAGGAATCATCAACGCGCGGCAAAAGAAAAGCACCATCATCACAACCAATTTAAATCGAGCAAAACTTGAAGCGATGTATGACCGAAAATTGGTGTCGCGCCTGATGAAAAACACGTATTTGATCCATTTTGCAGAAACAAAAGATAAACGAATTCGAAATATCGAGTTTTAGGGGGGACTCGGGGTGAGAGAGGAATTTATTGTTAACATGCTAATTCTGAACGGGATCAATTATCACAAGTTCAAGACGCACCATTTTGAAGAGGCATTTGAGTTTTGGATGAAACAACTGCAACAGCACAAAGGGTTTCAGACGATAGATGAGACGTGCAACTATTTTTTAGAGCAAGGAAAGCCGTGAACAATCATGTTTTAGTTGGGCGGCTCATTTCTGGCATCGGTTTTGCGATTTATACTAGCTGTCCATTGACCATTTTCAAACTAGCGCGGGGAAGGGAATGCAGATTTCGTGAGTTGCATCGGCAAAAAGATTTGCCGTCTTAATGGGTGAATAATTTTGAATATATTGACTATATAGAAAAAGCTACCATATACTAAATTAGTATAGTTCGTTCAATTAACGATTAAGGTGGCTGGAATAGTGAAAAAGAATCATAAACCAACTGGTAGACAATTTTGGGAAAGTTATGTCGAGTTACATTGTCATCAACCTAGTTCTACAATTTTAGAAGTTAATGTTGGTGCAGATGATCCTACATTATTGCAATTGCCAGAAGCTTTAACTTTTGCTAGTAAAATTGCGAAAAAAAAGAAATTTAATACCTTAGTAGAAATTGAGAATGATATTAGGCTTTACGGTCAAAATCATTTAGCCGAAAGAAAATATTTTTTTAAAAAATAGACGGGGTAACCTATGACGATTGGGTAGCGGAAAGCAATATGAAAAAGGGTGAAGTAAATGTCAAAAGAACGCAAGGAAATTATTTATGATCGATTTGATGAGGAAGTAGCTATGGAGATAAAGTTACCATCTAAAATTTCAAATGACCACGACCAAGATGAAATAAGCGATTTATATGGGCTGGATAAAGATGATTGTCTTGACCGTACCTATCCAGGAGTTTCTGATAAAAATAGGCCAAAAGATGAATAAGATGGAACTAGCTAAAGCGAATGAAAGGTTGAAGGGGGAAGGGCAATGACTAAAATCTGGGAATACAAGTCCGTTGAAGAAAAAATGAAGAACATGCTCCCAAAAAGTAGAATGAACAAACATATAGGCGCACCCATCCCGGTAACAAGTTTTAATGGTACACTTTGTTCGCTTTTTGGTGACCCTCTAGAAAAAGATACGGATGGAATTGAATTTGAGTATAAAGAAAAAGTGTTCGAAAAATACGATTGGAGAAAACATAAACAGCTAAGGGCTAAAAATGGTCATGTCGTTGTCCTTTTTCCGGGTAGTTCAAAAAGAGAAGAAAGATTCCTCATCTGTTATAAAAATGTACAAGGCGAACTGTCCCCAATCGTAGAAGTTAGCGACGCGGGTCGAGCATGTTCTAGAGCGAGAAGATGGGCTCAAGAGTTAGAGTGTGATTTCCAAGAAAAAATCGATGGGCGAGTCGTTGCCGATTTAGAAGACTATCGAAAATTAATCATTCAACTAGGGGAAATTTCTATTATTTAAGTACCTTCTAAAAAAGACGCGAAATTTCCCGTTAACTGAGAACATTCTATTAAAGCCCTAAATTTTCTATTAACGGCCTAGAATTTTCTATTATTAGGGTGAAAAATTCTATTATCTGAGAACATTCTAATAAAGGACTTAAATTTTCTATTAATGGCCCAGAATTTTCTATAAAGTGAGAGAGATTTTCTATAATTAGGGTGAAAAATTCTATTATCTGAGAACATTCTAATAAAAGGCTTAAATTTTCTATTAACGGCCCAGAATTTTCTATTAAGTGAGAGAGATTTTCTATAATTAGGGTGAAATTTTCTATTATCTGCAGATCATTCGAATGCTGAATATGATTCTGAAGGTGAATACGATTCAAATCTCTTGAAATTTAATGTTCCGCAATCTGTCTTTTGTAAGGGTAGTAATAACAAATTGAACCCCCCTCCAATATTTACCGTCATATCATTAAACTATTGGAGAGAATGATATGAACTTAAACGTGATGAGTGTTTTGTATGCACTAATGATTTTTGTTCCACTCGAACTGATGCAGAATGTATATAGAATTGCACGGCTCACAGGTTGGGAAATTGGAACAGTAAATATTTTGATTGGTTTCACGCTAATGGTTGATATGATTGGTGGTTCAATGCTACTTTACTACCTTACAAACAAATGGCAGGCGAATTTTTGGACCATGATTCTTTGGTTCCCTTATTTCGTTCTCTTTATTTGTATTTACGCAAAGTTATTCCCAATCACGTATGGCGGAGATACCCCCAATCCGGTTACGGGTCTTTTAGCAATCGGGGGATTAATCGCGTATCCATTTTATATTTTAATACTCAATGTTGTTGCTCGGGCAAATCGAGGTGAATAGTAATTGAAGAAATGGCTTATTTTCATTGTTTTGATTATTGGGGGATGTACGTACAAAGTTTATGATTTCCTGAATGTTGAGCTAGATGAATTATCGAAAGGTGAATTTTTATCAGAGCATCCATCGCCAAACAACGACTATGTAGCAAAAGCATTTGTCATCGATGAAGGGGGAGCAACGGTAAGAGCAGCCATTCGAGTCGAAATTGATTATGGTGATAAAACCAAGACGATTTATTGGAATTACGATGAAAGCACTGTCAATATTAGATGGGTAGATAATGAAACCATTGTTATCAATGATCATCCGTTACATATTTTTAACGATACATACCATTGGAAAAAAGATCCGAAATGGGAGGAAAATCGGGGGAGATATTAGTTAAGCCTTTTGGGAAAATCCTCGAAATAAAGGGAAAGGTTATTATCAAAAAAGGTCATCTCCTCAAGTGGAAATGACCTAGTGTAAATGTTTCGGTTTTTTAGTTTCCTATATTTCCTGTTTGTCCGTTTTGATTGTTCAGTTCCCTAATCGATTCTAAAAGGTTGGAAAAAATAAGTACCTACATTAAAGTAAGTGCCTTTACCAATCCGACCCAGATCCCGAATCTCCATAGTCGTAGCGATCACGATTATAGTCGTTCTCGTAACCACCACTATCGCCGTCGTATTCATAATCAGAGTCAAAACGATCGCCATAATCATACTCATAGCTTTGTCCATCATATTCCAATTCGAAACGATCACGTTCATATTCGTCTTCATCATGATTGTCATTTAAACTACTCGCAGTATAACCACTAGACCGTACATATCTATTAACCTTGTGTGAATCTACTTTCCGGTGATATTCTTTAAAGTCTGGTCGATCTTCATCGGTCTCAACATAAGTAGGGGAGTCCTGCAAAACGGTTGTTTCAATAGGATTATTGGGAGATTCAACTCTTTTGAAGATAAATAAAAAGGCGGCTATTGTAAACAGGATGATTGTCAAAAAAATCGAATTTATTGCAATTAATATAATAACTAAAAGTCCAAATAATAAATAAGTTCTAAATTTTATTTTTCCAAATAAATAAGAACTAATATAAGCTAAGATAAGAACTAAAATACACCAAATAATATACATACGAAAACTCCTAAAACTCTTTTATATAATTTTATCATGATTTTAATATAATAATGAGAATCTTAGGTTGTTAATATCCTCCAAATCCCCCAACAAAGCAGGGAACTTTATTTTTGGCGGAAATTTAGAAAAGGAGGAAAAGTGATGGTACCATCAATCATTTTCGACATGGATGGCACGTTATTTCAAACAGATAAAATTTTAGAATGTTCCCTTGATGATACATTCAACCATTTGCGGGCACTTCATCAATGGGATTGTGTAACGCCGATTGAGAAATACCGTGAAATTATGGGTGTTCCTTTACCAAAAGTATGGGAATCTTTGTTACCCCATCACTCAAACGAACTAAGGCAACTCGCGGATACTTATTTTTTAGCAAGATTAATCGTCAATATCAAAAATGGCAAAGGTGCTTTATACCCGCATGTGAAAGAAGTATTTAGTTTTCTAAAAGAGCAAAATTGTTCTATTTATATAGCAAGTAACGGTTTAGTAGACTACTTAAATGCAATTGTGAAGTATTATCAATTAGATCAATGGGTAACGGAAACCTTTAGCATTTCACAAATCGAATCGCTGAACAAATCCGATTTGGTACGAAAAATCGTTACGAAATACGGAATAACGAATGGTGCTGTCGTGGGAGATCGTCTTTCGGATATCAATGCAGCAAAAGATAATAGCTTAATGGCAATCGGTTGTAACTTTGATTTTGCAAAAGAAGATGAACTTTCAAAAGCCGATTTTGTGATAGATGATTTAATTCAGTTGAAGGAGATTTTGTTAAAAATTTGAGAGGTGTAAATAGTGAATAAAGAAACTCCCGAAGCCAGAAGAGAAAGATTGAGACAACAAGAATTAAAGAGAAATCCTGCTGCAGGAGGCGGACTTCATGATTTAATTGGGGATTTCGGTTGGAAAGGGACAGGATTACTCATTCTTTTAATCATAGTTGGCATTGTAATCTATTTAGCATTTTTTAATTGAGGTGGTCATTCTCATAGCTGCATAATCATTCCAACTATAAATGGATATTCATTTATTAGGTGTATTTTCACGCAATACGAACGAAAAAATCGTAAGCAATGGATTGTTTCTAGCTGGAGCAATCATTTTATCGATTAGTATCTTATTGCTTACGGGAATATTTGATCCTTATGCTAATCACATTTAAGCGTAAACAAAAAATTGAGGGTATTCATGAAAGCGATGAAGACTCAAATGAACGAGGAAATTGAATCCAACTCATAATTACAGAGCTGCTCAGCAACCATTCAAATAGACAAATTAACACTGGAATTCAACTAAAAGACCCGTGTAGATTGTTTTCTATACTAGTCTTTTAGTGTTGTATGAAGCCATAATACTTTGACTTCAGTTTATTAAAACACCATATCAACCACTACTTGAACGATTAATAAGAAAAAGATAACTGGCAGCAAAAATTCAATCCATTTTCCTTTTAAATACGGAATGATTTTTAGCCCGATATGCGATCCAACAATGGAGCCAAGTGCAACCGGTATAGCAAATCCCCAATTTACGATGCCATAAAAGAGATAAAAGAAAAATGCGCTAATGCAACTGGCAAACATCATAAAACGAGTCAATTCGGCCGCTTTTAAATAGCTAAATTGTTTTTTCAAAAAGTACGTAATGTTTAAAAGCGCAGATCCCGGTCCAAACCCTCCATCATAAATCCCGATAAAAAATGGCGCCCACCAATTTGTTCGTTTATCCGTACCTTCAGTGTCATCTACTTCTTTCACTAACCCCGATTTATTATTTTTCAAAACTACTATAAACATCGAAATTAACACGATACAAGCGACGATATTCATCACCTGCTCGGACAATCTGGTTGCAAAAAACGCACCGCTTATTCCACCAAGTCCTGCAACGAGCATGAGTGGCAGCATTTGTTTGAGTCCTACTTTCTTTTTTAACGTTAGGACAAGAACGGTTGAAAAGGAAGATATGCCTGTTGCAAATTTATTCACTGCCACAGTTACATGAATTGGGATTCCAACTAAGAGTAGGGCAGGGAGTAAGACGAATCCCGCAGCTCCAAACATCACCCCAATAATGGCAGCGAGTACGCCAATTCCAAATAATAAAAGACCATGCAGCGATAGCCACTCCAATAGTAAATTTTCCAAATCCATCACCTCTAATCCAAAAATACTGCTATACTATTCATAAAACAAATATATATTTTTTGTTTATTCATAAGTTTTAGTTATGAATCGAGGGAAAGAGATGAATTTACACACGTTACGGATCTTCACAAATGTTGCAAAACTAGGGAGTATCACCGAAGCTGCGAACTCTCTACATATTAGTCAGCCCGCTGTCACAGCTCAAATTCGGAAACTAGAAGGGGAATTAGGGGTCAAATTAATCACGGGGAAAGGAAGAGGGATTGAACTCACATCAGAAGGGACATTTCTTTATGAACAAGGGTTACGCTTGTTTCATTTAGAAGAGCAGATTGATGAAAAGTTCAAAACCTTTTTGGAAAAGAAGGAAAAAGTGCAAATTGCGTCTTCTTACATTTCAACCAATTATATTTTACCACCAATTATTGCTGGGTATAAGCTCGAAAATCCGGAGTCGGAAATCTATGTATCGTTAGGAAATGTGCAATCAGTAGAAGCGCGCGTCTTAAATTATGAAGTGGATTTTGGCTTTGTTGTGCAAAGTAACATCGGGCATGAAGATTTGCATTTTGAGAAAATCCTCGATGTGCCATTTTGGTTTGTCGTCCACCCAACGCACCCTTTAGCCAATCAAAAGATCTCGATTTTTGAGTTAAGTGAACACGATTTTATTTATCGGGAGCAGGGGAGTTCAACCCTTGATTTATTAAAGGCGATTTTTTATACCCATAATTGTCCATTACCGAAATTTGGCCTACAAATGCAAGGCGTACTCGAATCGATTAAGGTGGTTGAAGCCGGCTTTGGCATGGCACTCGCACCAGCATGCAGCGTGAAAGAAACGTTAACACAGGGTCGTCTTGCTAGAGTCTTTGTCGAACAAATAGAAATCAATCAAAGTTTGTTTATTTGCACGAGAAAAGCGGATTTGAACGAACATCCATTTATTCAGTATTTGAAGGAGAATTTGAATGGGTTGGGAATGTAATAACAACATTAACTATCCAAAGTGTATAATCGAATGGGAGGGATTCAAAATGGAAATCTATCAAGCAACCATGGAAGATTTAGAAGGCGTTGCAAAGTTATTTAATTTATATCGAATGTTTTATGAACAGACGTCGGATATAGAAGGTGCCAGTGCTTACATAAAGAAACGTTTTGAAAACAAGGAGTCTGTCATATTTGTTGTAAAAGACGGGCTAGAATATGTAGGGTTTACCCAATTGTATCCAACATTTTCGTCCATATCGATGAAAAGAGCATGGATTTTGAACGACTTATATGTTGACGCAGCAGCCCGAAATCAAGGAATCGGCGAAATGCTCTTACAAAAAGTAAAAGAACACGGCATTCAAACCGGCGCCAAAAGCATTAGCCTAAGCACAGCACCTGATAACTATTCCGCTCAAAAACTATATGAGAAAAATGGTTATGTACGAGATTCACAGTTTTATCAGTATGAATTGAGTTTATTTTAATATTTTCTAGGACGTGTTAAATCAATTTTAATGGCTACTCGAATGAAATCGAGTGGTTTTTTTATTTGGAGATAAATTAATAGAAAGTCCGAAAATTTATAGAAATTTTCGTGCTTATAATAGAAAAATTCCCCGAGTTAATAGAAAATTTTGAAGTATTAATAGAAAAATCAAGTGAGTTAATAGAAAGTCCGAAATTAATAGAAATTTTCGTGCTTATAATAGAAAAATTCCCCGAGTTAATAGAAAATTTTGAAGCATTAATAGAAAAATCGAGTGAGTTAATAGAAAGTCCGAAATTAATAGAATTTTTCGTGCTTATAATAGAAAAAATCACCCAGTTAATAGAAAATTTTGAAGTATTAATAGAAAAATCAAGTGAGTTAATAGAAAGTCCGAAATTAATAGAAATTTTCATGCTTATAATAGAAAAATTCCCCGAGTTAATAGAAAATTTTGAAGCATTAATAGAAAAATCGAGTGAGTTAATAGAAAGTGCGAAATTAATAGAAATTTTCGTGCTTATAATAGAAAAATTCCCCGAGTTAATAGAAAATTTTGAAGCATTAATAGAAAAATCGAGTGAGTTAATAGAAAGTGTGAAATTAATAGAAATTTTCGTGCTTATTAATGTTCCAAGATGGTAAGGCAGAAGAGGCACTGATGCCACTAAATGATTATGGTTTCAGCAAAAAATTCGGCTGGCTTAATGATCGGTTTGGCATTTCATGGCAACTGAATCTTCCGAAGTAAATTTATCGATGGGCGCATTTTTAATTAAATGCGCTTGTCTTTTTTTGATAAGAGATTAGAATTCCATAAATTTATAATTGTTTTTCAAGCAAACCTGATTCTTTCCTCCGAAAAAGATAAACAGCATTTTCATTTGATGGAGGTAACACTAGTGAAGAAAGTTTTTCGCTATATTCCATAGTGAAATTTGCAGCGTTTAAATAAGAATCAATGTCCCCAGTAAATGCTGGGTTTCTTGTACCAATAACAATATATAAATTAACTGAATTTGTTTTAAATACATGTTTTTCGTATGTATTTTTAGGAACTGGCCACGAACAAATAACGACTTCAGGATTGTATTTCTGAAGAGCAGCTTTTGCGTCAGCTTTCTCAACGAAGTCTGGATATGTGATGCAATGTTCCCAACTATAGTCGTCCGTAGCCGTGCAATGAATGTTTTCTGCATTTAAAAACCGTGTTAAAGTCCCGTCGCCAGCACCAATTTCAAGACATTCTTTCCCCTCAGTTAGAGTTGAAAGTTCCTTAATGAGTTCCCGCGAGTAGAAGCAATATATGCCTTTTTCATTCACAAGAGGCATTAAGCTTTGTTTATTTGAAATAAACTTCCAAAAAAATTTAAATAAATACAGAGAAGCCGGTTTTCTAACTAAATCATTCTTAAATAAAAGCTTTTGTAAAATAAATCCATCCCAAAGATTTAATCTTATTTTTTTTGTATGTTTATTTGCTAAAGCAGAAAGTCTTAATTGCTCCAATAAGAAAAGGGCAAAACGGGCCTTAATGATATTCGGCATAAATGCATTTAACGTTTTTTCATTGAATCCACTTTTTGTAATTTTATCAATGGAGACTTTTGCAGCTATTGTATATTTTTCAATGAGTACATAAATTAAGTTCGGGTCATTTTTGTCTATTTGTAAATTAATTTCATTGAATACTTCATTTTTATACTCCGGAAACTGAGATAATAATGTTTCCACTGGGATTTCATTGGCTAAAATCTTTTTTGAAATATCTTTTGTTAGGTTTTTCATGTAATTTCCTCATAATCTAGTTAAAATATGGTAATTACTGTTTATTTTATCTAACAATATTTAAAAGAAATATCTACCAAAAGTTAACAAACGAGTAAAAAGTCAACCATTAGAACCCTACTAAATGGTTGACTTTAAATTACGATTATTTATTCGCTTCTACCTTAAGCTCTCTTAAAATGAATAAAACCCCAATACCATACACAAGACTAATGGCGATCGGTACAAAAGTATAGGCATGCGTTACAAAATAGCCTCCAATGATTAAAGAAGAAAAACAAACGCCGAGAGTAACAAAAAGGTACGCTTTACTTCTGTAAATCCACATATACGGCAAGAAATGTGATCCCCTAAGTAATCCAATCGTAAAAGGCAAATAGGCTGGAATGTGCATATATACGATGATAAAGACGGGGATATAAAAAGCTTGAGCACCCGCAACAATTCCTCCTAATGTCCCTAAAGGATTTCCTGCTTTTAAAATATTCGCTCCGAATACCTTACCTAATCCAACGCCCAATGGAAAAATCATTCCTAACCCAAAAATCCAAATTAAATAAACTGTCTCCATTGGGAACATCAATGGTAAAAAGGTAAAGATTAAAAACACGATAGCACCAGCTAGCAAAATAGGAAACCCTTTTTTGGCATCTATACTAATTTCGGATTGTAATGTTTCCAGTTTCTTCGTCAAAAAACCCACCAACTTTCCAGATATTGTATCACTTGTTTTATTATAACTGAAAAATTGCGAATTATGTTTTTAGGAAAAAATTTCTTCATAACACTTTACATAGGTTAGGGGGGTATGGTATAAAATAAATACAAAGAAAACGAAACGAGGTTTTTCATATGGATTCACTATTAATACGTAAAGAAAATCGAGATCTATCGAAAACTTTTGCTTTAACACTGTTTTTGGCCGGCATATTTATGGGTGCTTTAGATCACGGGATTGTTGGTCCTGCATTTAGTTCCATCAATCAATTTTTCGGAATTGAAGCATCATGGGGTGTATGGAGTTTTACCATCTATACATTGTTCTTTTCAGTAAGCATTCCGTTGATGGGGAAATTATCCGATCGTTTTGGACGAAAGAAAATCTTTCTTATCGGGATTGCTTTATTTGGTCTAGGCTCTATTATTGCGGCGTTCTCTCCAACTTTCATTACGTTTTTATTAGGAAGAATGGTGCAAGCAATAGGTACAGGGGGTATTTTCCCAATTGTAGGTGCTTTTATCGCAGTAAGTTACCCTGAAGCAACAAGAGCTAAAATGTTAGGGTTAATTGGTGTCGTGTTTGGATTAGGTACAATTTTAGGTCCAATCGTTGGGGGATTCATTATCGGTAGTACACAATGGCAATGGATCTTTTTAGTGAATGTACCAATATCGATTATCATTTTACTATTCATGGCTCCAATCAAAATCAATCAACAAATTGTTAAGAAACCAATCGATCTTTATGGAATGTTCATACTAGTTGGCATTATTTTTACGATTATGTTAGGCATTACATTAATCAATGGTTGGTTATTATTCATTGGTATTGCACTGATTCCTTTATTCATAAAAGTTGAAAAGAAAGCATTGGATCCCGTGTTTAATATTAATTACTTCAAAAATTTTAATACGTTATTCGTTCTAATTTTATCGTTGCTTTCTGGTTTTATTATGGCAAGTACCATTAATTTATTGCCATTCTTTATTGAAACACAATTTTCACTGGATAAAAGTTATTCTGCAATAAGTGTTACACCATTAGCTGTGGCCTCCATGATTGCATCTTTAGTAGGGGGCTATTTAGTAAAAAATATGGGAGCAAAAAAAGCAGTAGGAATAGGGTTCTCACTTACTTTCATCAGTGCCGTACTCATTGCTTTTTCACATCATATTTTCCTATTTTTCTTTGCCATTACGTTAATTGGCTTTGGAATTGGTATTATCATCGGTTCGCCTTTAAATGTCATCATGATTCAAAACGTTCAACAAACGGAAACTGGTTCAGCTATCGGTTATTTAAGTTTAGCCCGTTCCATGGGGTCAACTATGGGTCCAACGATTGCAGGTATATTGATTGCTTTTAGTTCAAGCGGATATATCTATGTAAATATTCTAATTGCAATTTTTTCTTTAATTAGTTTGTTCGTACTCATTTTAAATAAAAAATAAAGCAGCAAAAATTTTTTCGCTTTCATATAGGGGGGTGGGGTATATAGATAGATAAGTAAGTGTTTTTCAAAATCCAACTAACAAATAAAGGAGAAGATAGTTTATGAAAAAAATTACATTCAATGTGATGGGCATGAGATGTGGCGGTTGTGTTAATTCAATTCAAGGTAGTGTTGGGAAATTGCAAGGTGTAGCGGAAGTGAAAGTGCATTTGTCAGAAGGTAATGTGGATGTACTATTTGATTCAGACCAAATCACGGTAGAGGAAATTAAAACAACGATTGAAAACAAAGGATATCACGTAGAGTAAAAAAATAGAAGGGTGCACAAAAAACACCCTTCTTTATCCAAATTGGGGGATTAAAAATGAAAATTCTTTTAATCGGTGCTACAGGGACAATTGGAAGTGCGGTTTATAGCGAATTGTCATCTCGTCATGAAATTATTACAGCAGGTCGAAATGGAGCAGACATTCCTGTTGATATTACTTCTCCTGAAAGCATTGTGAAAATGTACGAAGCAGTAGGTATGGTAGATGCAGTAATTAATACAGCGGGCAATACGTTCTTTGGAAGCTTTTCAGAACTAACTTTAGAAAATAATGAAATTGCTCTACAAAGTAAATTAAAAGGCCAAATCAATTTAGTGCTACTTGGACGGAATTATGTCAATGACCACGGTAGCTTTACGTTAACAACAGGTATTACAATGGATGATCCTATAGTAGGTGGAGTATCAGCTGCTATGGCTTGTGGTGCAATAAGTGCTTTTGTTAAATCGGCAGCCCTTGAAATGCCTCGAGGGATTCGTATAAACAATATAAGCCCAACTGTTTTAGAAGAATCTATAGACATTTATGAACCGTATTTTCCTGGTTTTGTACCTGTCCCTGGTAGTAAGGTGGCAAGTGCTTTTCGAAAAAGTGTAGAGGGAGCACAAACAGGTCAGACTTATAGGGTTTATTAAAACTATATACATTTTAAACTAGCGGAAATATTGAAAAGACCAGGGTTTATTGCCTTGGTCTTATTTCATTGAGTTGCAATTTATATTAAATTGGTAATGAGAAGAGTAAATTGGATGTGATGACATGAATGAACAATCGATAACAGAGCATTTAAAAAAATACGGTGATATCGAACTTTTACGTTTAACAGGCGGGTATACAAATCAAACCTATTTATTAAAGGGAACGAATCCACCAAAAGTGGTGAAGGTAGCAAACACGGTGAATAAGGATATTGTAAACGAAATGAATTGTATGAAGATTACCCAACATACGGGAATCGTTCCTAAACTTTACGATTTTTTCGAACATAAGGATCATCAATTCGTCGTGTTAGAATTCCGTGAAGGGATAAACGGCCAATCCATATTAGATAACCATGACCTAGAAAGAGCTAAAGTTTTATTTACCTGTTTAGGGGAAGCTCTTTCTACAAAAATTCATTCCATAAAATATCATTCTATTTCGTATGATGTAAAGAAATGGAATTTACACGAATTAAACTTTGATTTAGATTTTGTCCCAGCAGAACTTCAACAAAAATCCAAAATGCTTGTAAATGCTATAAACGATCAAAAAGAAGATTGGGTGTTAACCCACGGAGATTACGGAGTTCATAATGTGTTATTCACAGATCATAACAGCCTAACCGTTTTAGATTGGGAATGGGCAGAATGGGCAAATCCACTAACCGATGTAGGATGGGTTTGCTGGTTTACAAAATTGCATTATCCTGAATATGCGAATCTTTTATCTTCATTATTTATTAGCGCATATGAAAAAAATAATCCAATTGAACATGAAAAATTAAAACCTTACTGTGTTTATAAAGTTTGGACAATATTAAACAAAGTTAGAAGTTCATCGATAGAAGTACAACAGGAATGGGTTAGACGTCTAAAATGGACAATAGAAATTTTTTGAGGGTGGTGCACAAAAAATTAATATCTTTCAAACATCTATTCATCAGCGTACCGTTTTAAATAAACTTTCTTAGGATCGGAATCAAATTATGAAAGTGCGGCTTGACTATAAAATCTTTAGCACCAGATTGTATCGCTTCAGTAACTAACATTTTTGACCCAAGAGATGTGCACATGATGATGGTCGCTTGTGAATCGATTTTGATAATTTCTTTGAGTGACTCAATTCCACTAAGTTTTGGCATCGTAATATCCATCAAAACTACGTGCGGTGAAAACTTTGTATACATCTCGATGGCTTCTTTTCCATTGGCAGCTTCAATAAATTGAATATCAATCTGTTCACTGATTGTTTTCTTCAACCACGTTCGCATAAAGAGGGAGTCATCAACGAGTAAAATTAATTTTTCCATTTCCTAAATACCAATCCTATCTTTTTTTCAAATCTTGCAAATGTGGTGGAAGCTCAACATCCTCTAGATGCTTAAAATCTGTCAGTTCAACTTCAGATGACGTAATCGAAAAAGTGAGCTGGTCTTTTCCTACTGGGTTGTGAGCACCAAATACTGGCGTCACCTCAATTACAACTGAAAACATAAATCCCCGATAACCATTCGTTCTTTCCATCTTCAAAATGTTGATTTGATATGGATACACTAAAGGACTTTCGATGTAAGAATCTGAATAGAATTTGGAAACTGCTTTTTGAACATCGGGTAGCAAGAGCGAAAAAAACATGTCCATCACAAGCTCTTCTTTAGACTCTTTTGGGGGCTGGTAAAAGTCCGATTCAGCGTGTGTTATATGTGATGACGTTAGCATTATCAAGGAAAATAGGATTAGCATACATTTTTTCATGAACATAACACCTTTTTAAATTCTAGTTTGTTCAGAAAAGGTGATTTTTTTCATGTTAATTCTTACATACATAAACAAGCACTTTTGGTAAAATAAGTGAGACGATCATAATCCATTGGGGGAAGTAATTGTGAAATCTATACCGGTTTATCATATTGAAGCGTTTAGTAAAGAGCCGAATAAAGGGAATCCTGCAGGGGTAGTTTTTCATGCAGACCATTTAACGGAAAAAGAAATGCAAGAAATCGCTCTCAGAGTTGGATTTAATGAAACCGCATTTGCACTGCAATCCGAAGTAGCTGACTTTCGAATCCGTTATTTTACGCCGGGCCACGAAACAAACCTTTGTGGGCATGCAACAATGGCGACAGTTTGTGGGTTACAGACAAAAGGGTTATTAGGCGAAAAAAGGGAATTCACCATTGAAACGAAAGCTGGAATTTTGCCGATAAAAATTACAACAGGTTCAGAAAATGAAATACTCATTACGATGAAACACGCTTCTCCACAATTTGAAGAGTTCAAAGGTTCAAGAAAAGATTTAGCGAATTCAATCGGCCTAGAAGAAACGGATCTTCATGAGGATTTACCAATTGTATACGGAAGCACAGGAGCTTGGACATTATTAGTTCCAATCCAAGGACTCCATGCTTTTAATAAAATGGAACCAGATATTAAACAATTTCCTGGTATTTTGAAAGAAATGCCAACATCATCGGTTCATCCGTTTTGCTTAGAAACTTATGATGTGAATGCAGATATGCATGCCAGACATTTTTCCTCGCCATACTCAGGGACACTAGAAGATCCGGTGACAGGAACGGCTTCGGGAGTTATGGGTGCATTTTTTGCTCGCTACATTCAAAATGATAATTTTAATGAGCTTAATCTTATTGTAGAGCAAGGGCATGAAATCGGAAAAGATGGACGGGTACTGGTACATATTTCGAAAAACACGGATACGTATGATGTTGAAATCACGGGGACCGCTGTTTATGTGAAGCGTTTCGAAGTTACGATAGAAGGGGAGTAGCTGTTTTTAAAATTGTCCATTCCTCCTTTCTTCTTTTTGCATAATATAATGTTATGCCATTAGATTGTGAAGGAGGTTTTTACTTGGAAAAAGGAACGAACTCCCACTGTTTCGAACCATTTATTAGTCCCAACCCGATTACACCATCAAATCCTGTTCAACGCTTTCCAAAAATACATCAAACCGCATTTATAAGCCAGTTTTCCAGTGTAATCGGGGATGTGACAATAAGTAACAATGTTTTTGTAGCCCCAAATGTTAGTATACGCGCGGATGAAGGAACGCCATTTTATATAGGGTCGAATACCAATCTCCAAGACGGTGTCATTTTGCATGGATTATTAAATAGAAAAATTTCACTTGGAAACAAAAAGTATTCGATATTTATTGGAAATGAAGTGTCTGTAGCGCATGGTGCCCTTGTCCATGGTCCATGTTATATCGGGGACAAAGTATTTGTTGGGTTTAATGCGATTGTTTATAATGCCATTGTTGGGGAAGGATCATTTATCTCGACGAATGCGGTGGTCACAAATGGCGTTCGAATTGCACCGAACCGATTCGTCCCACCAGGAGCGAATATTGATTCTCAAGAAAAAGCGGATGCACTTTCCCCAATTCCAGGAGATAGTGAGGAATTTGCAGCTCAAGTTCAACGGGTCAATCAAGAATTCCCCGCATCCTATCATCTATCATTTGGAAAAAATCGCTGCTCCTGTGGGGTTGCTTATGATTAATTTGCGAAGCTGTCAATAGAGGCAGCTTTTTTTCATTTCTACTAATGCGATTTTGATGAAAATATTTAGCCATTCAGAAGTTGTTAATTAAGAAAATAATAGAATTGCTCTTAATATCATTTTTTATATTAACTTTATAACTGGTCTTATTTAATTTACCTATGCTTATCTTTTTTATCTTGTGATATGAAATTAGTAAAACCGCATTTCACTGGTGCGGTTTTTTTATTTATGGAAGGAAAATACATAACCGGGTTGAAAAAAAGGAGGTACTACAATTACGCTTTATATGGAGTGATGAAGGATGGGAGCAGGTACAACAATGGGGCTAAATTATGAAACAATCGTTAAAAAATTTGTTAAAGTATAGATAAAAGTGGGAGGAATTGTATTTTACTAAAGAGGTAGTTTAAATACATGATGAGGTGATGAGTAATTTATGGATTATTTTGAGAGGTATGTTGTTGAACTAGAAGATGGAACATTTGCGTTATGGGGGCAATTTGTGGAAGGAGATGAACAAAGTTTACTTGCTATGGAAAATTTTTGTGATGCAACTTTATTTCGCAAAGAGTTTGCAGAAATGAAAATTCAGCAAATCAATAAAGGTGTTTGGAGATTTCTTGGTGATGCAAAAAAGGCAATAGGTATCCGTAAAGTTGAACTAAAAATAGTTTAAATTAAATTTTTAAAGTTCTTTTAAACATTTTTGTTCCTCACAAACGGCCCCTTCCTCGAATAAGGAAAGTACTTTTAAATTATAGTGGACTAAAAGGATAATAGATTAAGAATGTAGCATTTCTGTGGATATTGAATAACCACAGAAATGCCATCTTTATTAAACATCAAGTTTATTTATTTGTTTGTTCAGCGTATTGTTTAAAATTATCTAATATTGCTTGCCATCCTTGTTGTTGAAACTCGGGTGGGTGTGTCGTTTCAGCGTCAAAAGTTTCAATTACTTTGGTTTCATTTCCTTGGCCGATAAACGTAACTTTTACTTTTCTGCTATCTTCCATTGTATAAGAAATAACCTCATGTAATTTCACTTCATCGTAAATTCCACCAAAATCGAATCCCATACTGCCATCTTTCGCTTCCATTCTTGAAACGAATTTTCCACCTACGCGTAAATCATTTTCAGCAAATGTTGTGTGCCAATCATCTGTAGCATGGTTCCATTTCGTCATATGCGCAGGCTCTGTCCAATATTCCCATACCTTCTCCACTGGTGCCTGAACAGTTGTTTCTACTGTAACTTCCTTAAATTCCACCATTTCTCCCCCCAACCTTTAGCGATTTATTTCCTATGTTTAATATACAGCATTAGCCTAAATTTAGCATTCATTGTATGTTAAAAAATACAACATTTGACATTGGAGAAACATGCATGTGAAGTAAAATAAGGGATAGAGAATGAACGTATTCTTGAGCTAATAGGGTAAGAGGAACTGATTTTTAAAAAATGGATGTCCATGGGAAGGAGTAGCAAGAATCGATAGAAGTGTTAGCCGTACACCACATACGCTAGAGTAAAAGTGGCCTAATGAAATGAACGCCAAAACTCTGTGAGAAATTGTTCGTAGTGACCTTCATGAGCACGATGAACGTCAAATCACCGCGGAAAAGTATTTGTAGTGACCCTCATAAGGATACAGATGTTATTGTTAAAGTAATTCGAATTCACATAACAATTGAGTTTAATAACAAAATGAAATAGAGGGGTTGCCATGATTAAACAAATTGATATTCGAGATAGAAAAAGCGCAGAAAATGTATTAAATATTCAGATCCCATCTTATAAAGTAGAGGCAGAAATAATTGGTTCATATGATATACCGCCATTAAAAGATACAGTTGATACTTTGTTAGGATGCGGAGAAACATTCTTTGGCTATTACCAAGATGAAGAGCTATGCGGAGTGGTATCAATAAAGGAAGAGAACGATGAAGTTGATATCTATAGGCTAATTGTTCACCCAACCCATTTCAGAAAAGGAATAGCACAGAGGCTTTTAAATTTCATTGTAAGTTCTTGTGAGGCTGGTACTATAAAAGTAGCGACAGGTTCGAAAAATACCCCTGCAGTTCATTTTTATGAAAAAAATGGATTTGAAAAAGTTAAAGAAGTTATAGTCGGTAAAGGACTAGCTCTAACCTATTTTGAAAAGAAACTGTGACTTTAATGACAAGTGTACAATGAAACAATCCATATGATACCTAGAAATTCGTAGGAGGGGTATTTTGAAAGCTGACAAAAGTTTAAGAGTTTGTGAAAAAGGGCACAAGTATTATAAAAGTAGTGATTGTACAAGTTGCCCTATATGTAATCAAGAAAATAGACCAGATCATGGCTTCCTATCGAAACTTAGCTCACCTGCTAGAAATACCTTAGTTCGTGAAGGGATTGACACTTTGCAGAAACTCTCAAAATACACGGAAAAAGAAATTTTAAAACTACATGGAATTGGACCAACTTCCTTACCGCTTATGAGATCTTCATTAGAAGAAGAGGGTTTATCATTTAAAGAATAATGGAGGTATTTTTTTTGATGGGAAATTATTCAACAATAACTTTAACGATGAAAAGAGAATTTGATGTAGCACCTGAAAAAGTTTTTGATGCATGGATTAACCCTGAAATGATGAGAAAATGGTTGTTCACATTGGAAGGGACAAATAAGGTAGCACAAAATACCCCTCAAGTAGGCGGTACGTGGGAAATTGTTGACCATCGCGGGGGGAAAGATTATCGTGCCATTGGGGAGTACTTAGAAATGGATCCCCCCAAAAAACTTGTGTTCACTTTTAAAATGCCAGAATTAAGCGGAAACGATTTAGCCGATACAATTACAGTTGAGTTAAAAAAACTTCAGCAAACTAGTGAGATGACATTCACACAAGTGATTCATGTGATGCATGAAGAAAATTGGACAGAATCCGATATCGAAAAAGCTCATATTGAATGGCGTGATAGTACGGAACAAGGTTGGCATTATATGTTTATGGGGCTTAAGGAATTATTGGAGACAGGTAAAATTAGCTACACAGGGTAATTGCTATAAATCAGAGCACATTTCCACACACTGGATTTGTACTTTTTCTTATGAACGGTCCGAATTTTCATAGAGTCGTCATCATAAAAATGGGTGTGCATCATTATAGGAAGGGGTTGCAGTATGCAGTTTAATATGAAAGAAACTATCGAAGTGCTAGAACGAACACCGCAGACACTAGAGTATTTTTTATCTGGTCTTTCAGAAAGTTGGCTCCATTGTAATGAAGGTGAAGCAACTTGGAATGCAGTTGAAGTGATAGAGCATCTCATTGAGGGAGAGAAAAACAATTGGATACCAAGGCTAGAGTTCATGCTTCAGGAAGGTTGCAATCGACCATTTCCTCCATTTGATCGGTACGCCCATCTAAATGTTCAGTCTCAAACATCAATTGAACAAAAGTTGCAGGAGTTTAAAACTATCAGAATGCAAAATATTAATAAACTAAACAATCTGATTGAACCTAATCTTCATCTCAAGTTAAAAGGTTCGCACCCGGCATTTGGTACAGTGAAAGTAAGCGAATTACTTTCAACCTGGGTTGTTCATGATTTCACACATATTGCCCAAATTGTAAGGGTTATGGCTGAGAGATACCGAGCTGACGTGGGTCCTTGGAAAGACTATTTAGGTATTTTGAAAAATTAGGCGTAGATTGAAATGGTATATAGCAACTAGGCGCATTTTACGAATAAGGGATGCGTCTGATTTGGCTAGTTAGCATATGCGAACATTGGGGACAAAGCAGCCCATTTCTATTAAAAATAGTTAAATGGGCTGTTTACTATCTATTTATATGTTCTTACTGATAGTGGTGTATAATCCATAATATACTCTTCAATTTCAATGAATGAGTCGGTAAATAACATCGCTTTTTTATCGGCTTCCGTTAAAAATCCGTTGTCTACCATATCCTCATAAAAGTCTTTTAATTTATCATAATACCCACCTATATTAAACAAAATACATGGATTTTGATGTTGGCCGATTCTTGCCCATGAAATAACTTCTGAAATTTCTTCCAACGTCCCTGGACCACCTGGTAATGCAATATAACAATCTCCTAATTCAATCATCTTATTTTTACGTTCAGACATCGAGTTTACTATTTCTAAACGCGTTAAATTTGGATGACTTAGCTCGCGATCTACTAAAAATGTTGGAATAATTCCAATAACTTCCCCATTATGTAGTAGAACCTCATCAGCAATAACACCCATTAAGCCAGCCTTTCCACCACCATATATTAATGTATGACCATTATCCGCAATCCACTTACCAAGTGATTTTGCTGCCTCTACATATAATTCGTTATTACCTAAACTCGCACCACAATACACTGAAATGTTCAAATTTTCTTCCCCCTTTATGCTATTATTATAGAAAAAAAAGGAGTCGATTGCATTGAATATTTTAGAATATCAAAAATGGATTACAGATTTTTATAAAACGCGCGGCTGGTATGATTTAGATGCGTTTATACGTGTCAACTTTTTAACAGAAGAAGTTGGGGAAGTATCAAAAGCAATCCGTACAATCGAAATTGGTCGAGATCGCCCAGATGAAGTTAATCTATCGAAAGAACAACAAGTTGAGAACTTAAAAGAAGAACTTGGTGATGTGTTGGATAATTTATTTATTTTAGCTGATAAATACGAGATTGATTTGACAGAAATTATGGAAAGCCATAAAGAGAAACTAACAAATCGCTATAAATAATACATACGTGAATATTCTATTTTCTTTATTAGGCATTCCTAGATTTGAAGATATTAAACGAAGATAATAAAGTATAAAAAGCTTGTAAAAAAAACTTCAAATTTCTTAATTTTCAATTTATATTCTTTCCCATTTATGGTAAATTAAGTACTAGCAAGTAAGTACATCTCATGCAAATACACCCATGGATAAAGCAATAAACTACTTTAAAATTGGGGGAGAAAAAATGAGTCAAGCAAGTCTTTACAAAAAATCTTATTTTGATCTTTTAGGGGAATTTAGTGAATTGGCGCCCGATGCATTTAAAGCATTTGTTGCATTTGACAAAAAGGCGTTAGCTGCAGGGGAATTACCAGTGAAATTAAAAGAGTTAATTGCCGTTGCTGTCGCACACACAACAGGCTGTCCGTATTGCATTGATGTTCATACAAAAGCAGTAAAAAAAGCAGAAGCCACAAAGGAAGAAGTCGCAGAGGCTATCATGGTGGCGACGGCTTTAAAAGCGGGTTCAGCTTTAGCTCATGGTGTTAATGCGCTGAATACGTATGATGAAAGCGCTGACGACGAATTGTATAAAGCGGAATATTTTAAACGATTAGGCGAATTTTCAAAGCTTAACGGTGATTGCTTCGAAGCATTTATCGCCTTTGACCAGCAAGCACTAAAAGCAGGATTCTTAAGCGTCAAGGAAAAGGAGCTTATCGCGGTGGCAGTGGCGCATACAACAGGGTGCCCGTACTGCATCGACCTACACACAAAGAACGCCAAAAAAGCGGACGCGTCCAAGGAAGAAATCGCAGAAGCTATTCTAGTTGCAACGGCATTAAAAGCAGGCTCAGCACTCGCGCATGGGGTGAATGCGTTACTGGCGTATGATAAATAAATATAATCTAGCGTCTTCCATAATGGGGGACGCAATTTCTTTCTTGCAACCATCTAATCAAAAATAAATGGTAAACTTATAGATGAGTGATTGAAAGGAAGTCGAAAGTGAATGAAGTCTAGTATATTTAATTTTCTTGGGGATTTTTCGAGCACGCTAAAAGAGTTGGCATTTAAGTGTGGAGGACCTTTTATGGGAACAACCCCAAGCAGCCGTGATGAATGCGCGTTTGTTTGGAGAAACATTAGTAAACATGATTTTTGAGCAAGAAAATATGAATGAAGTGTACCCGCTGAAACAGTGGGAGAAGATTAATCGATTGTATAACCATGACATTATTCAAGATGACATGTTTAAAAGATTCGAATACATACGAAAAAACGGCAATATTGCAGTGCATCAAATTACCGATTTGGATCTAGAAGTAGCAAAACAAGCCCATCAGTTCATTTTTGATCTGGGGGTTTGGTATACGGAAGTATATTTCAGCTATGAATTTACAGCCCCTGTATACGAATTGCCCGCTAAACAAATACAAGAGCCTCAGATTTTTCAGGAATGGATGGAAGAACATCAGAAGAAGATCGCCGAAATTGAAAAACAACTAGAAGAACTAAAACTAGAGAAACAACAAATTTCAGGCAAAGAAGAGAACAAAATTAAAACTCAAAAAGCTCCTAAAGATGAACGAACGGTCCCGCTAGAACAATTTAAAGATACATTTAAAAAAGCAAATTTCGATTGGAAGAAGACAACGAAAAAAGCTGCCGAATTCAAACATATGGAGTTTGAGGAAAGAGATGCAGAGGCATATGTCTATCTAATCGATAATGTAATGCCTACAATCGTTGTTCATCCGACGTTGATTGCAAAGGAACCGGAGCTTGAAGAAATGGCATCGGACCCAATGAAAAGCACGGCATTAACAAAGTTTCCAAAAAAGATTGAGGAGAACACAATGAAATCGAATTTTGGCCATCCTTTTACATTTCAAACGAATGGCGATCTAGAAGCAATATTACTTCGAATTGGTGAAGTCCTACAAGCTAGAACTCAGTAATCGCGCGGCGTTTCTACAATAAGTGGAGGCGCTTTTTACTATCAGGCGTGGCATAGTAATAAAAGGTAGGGGGAGATAAAATGATGAGAAAGGAAATTGAAGAGTTATTAAAGAAAGAGGGTTATTACCCTTTAACAACCTCATTATGGAACTCATTTAATTTTGAACAAACTAGACCAAATAATTGCCAAGAGTTTGAAAACAATATAAATATTATTGAATCTCATTTGCAGAATCAAAAAGGTGTATATGTATATGAAAACGCTTCAAAAGAAATTGTTTATATAGGTAAAGGAAAACCAATAAAAAAGCGAATAAAAAGTCATTATAATAAACTATTAAAAGAAAAAGATGCTGATAATAGAGATACATTTTTCATAAATAATCAAGGTACTATGAAAATATATTGGAAAGAAATTGAAGAAGACGATGAGAGAGAAGTGATAGAACATTTACTTTCGTATTTGGTTAAGCCAAAATATAAAAAATGGAGGGCGATATAATTTGTTCACTTAACTAAGATTCGAAAATAATATAACTGTGATTTTAATAAATTATCAACCCACATTACTATATCGCAACAGGATACTACGGGGGATGTAATTTCGATATTGTTTTGGTTTAATTACTATAGTTTTATTTTTATAGAAAAGGCAACTTCTTCCTAAAGGATGACCAAAATGCAGTAAGATGAATTTATTATGAGTTACTTTTTTTCAAGAATTACATTGTGCTTTTTCCATTTGATTATGAAAAAAGAATATCAACACATAGAAAATATGAGTAACCAATTCATCTCAAAGTTACCCTCCCCATATACAAATTAAGAAAACCTTAAGATTTCCCCTATGTATTTCTTAAACTCTCTTCCTTAATCTAGGTATTGACTAGAAAAGGGGAGAGCATTTTGAAAAAAATAATGGTTGCAGCACTTATCATCTTATTAAGTTATTTCTTCTTTTTTGAGGAATCTCCAACTTTAGAGAAGGAACTTTCGATACATGACAATTCCATTCATACTGGTAGATTAATATTAATCAATAAGGAAACAAAACTTCAACAGGATCCAACGAACTTAACGGTGATTCCAACCACTTTTGCAAGTAATGTACTCGTGGATACTGAATATTATCTTGAACAGGATATCTTAGAACCTTTACAACAAATGTTTAACGCAGCTGAAATCGATGGCATCCATCATTTTAGAATCAACAGTGCTTATCGTAGTGAACAATTACAACTGCAGTTATATGAGGAAAATGGCAGCGATTATGCTCAACCTCCAGGATTCAGTGAGCATCAGACAGGGCTTGCTGTAGATATTGGCTCGACTCAAGGAACAATGGAGAATGCACCTGAAGCGGCATGGCTTGCAAAAAACGCTGCCAACTTCGGCTTTATTTTACGCTATCCTGCAAATAAAGTGCATGTGACGGGGATTTCATTTGAACCTTGGCATTACCGTTACGTAGGTTTGCCACACAGTATTATCATGCAGGAGAGGGACCTTACTTTAGAAGAATATCTTGAGTTTTTAAAACAAGAAAAAGAATACGCTCAACAGGTAAATGGTGTCAATTATTTCATTCAATATGTGGAAGAATTAGAGAATCCCGATACCAATTATTTTGACATATCAGGGGACAATCAAAATGGCTATATCCTTACATCTGTAGTGAAATAAAAAACGAATTCCAGCCATTGGAATTCGTTTTTTCATCCTAATGTAAAACTTTCGACCCTTCAACCGATTGATTGAACTTTTTCCCCAAAAGTGGCTTCTTAAATTTAAACTGAGCTATTAATACACCTAGCATGATAAGAATTGCCCCGACGTATCCTTTTGCTGGAAGAATTTCTCCGATAAACAAAAACGCAAATAACGCTGCAAAAACGGGTTCAAGTGAAAAGATAAGGCCTGTGTGCGTTGGCGTAGTATGTTTTTGTGCGACCGCTTGCCCGATAAACCCAATTGCACTACATAAAACACTTAATGCCATAATTGAAACCCATGCTTCGGTTGTGCTTGGGAGATGGGGCTCTTCGAAAAGAAACGAAAATACGAGTCCCCAAACACCTGCAACGCCCAATTGTAAAATCCCAAGGGTAATCGAATCAACATTTTTTGTAAATTTATCTGTAAAAATAATTTGTGTTGCGTAGAAGATTGCACCTAAAATAATCAGGTAATCTCCAGAATTTATAGTTAAATGGTGATTTAATGTTAATAGAGCGATCCCTAATAACGCAATCCCAACGCCAAAAATAACTTTTTTCTCTGGCTTTATTTTGAAGAATAGCGCTAATAACATTGGGACAAATACAACGGAAAGACTAAATAAAAACCCTGCATTTGAGACACTCGTAAAGTTTAATCCGAATGTTACAGTCGACATCACTAAAAATAAGAGGGTACCTAATATAAAACCGTAAAAGAACGTTTTAAAATTCATTTGAATTAAACGCTTATAAAATAAAGCTCCGGCTAAAATAAAGGCGATGCCAAAACGTAGTGCTACCAAATTAAACCCTTCAAAAGAATCGAGACCCATCTTCATAAACAAATAAGATGACCCCCAAAACATCGTCACAATCAGCATCATGAAATTCGCTTTTAATTGAGTGTCTGACCCAATCGAATTTCTAGAAAAATTATTCCCATTCATTTACTTCATCACCCATTCTATACCAAGTTGAATAATTTTAAGTATAATTGTAAAGTTAGCATAAGAAAAATGAATGTTTTTGAATGTTAATATGAAAAAGTTTCATGCAAAAGGAGTGGTTGAATTGTCTCTTGTTAAGTTTGAGATATTTAGTACCGTCGTGGAGTTGGGAAGCATTACGAGAGCAGGTGAAAAACTTGGTTTAAGTCAATCTGCTGTGAGTCATGCCATTACAAGCCTTGAATCAGAATGGAACTTTTCTATACTCAATCGGGGACGCTCTGGTATCCAATTGACCAGTAATGGGGAACGCGTCTTAAAATACATACGTGAAATACTAAGGTGGAACGAAGAAATGGCACAAGAAATCGCGAATATCAATGGGCTGGAAATTGGTACTGTACGGATTGGAACGATTTCAAGTGTATCCATTCACTGGCTACCTGAAATTATGAAAATATTTAATGAAAATCATCCTTCGATTGAAATTAAACTGTTAGAAGGGGATTATGATGACATCGAACATTGGATCACAACGGGTTTAGTTGATTTTGGTTTTGTGTCTCTGCCGACGTCGAAACATCTGGAGGCAATCCCACTAAAAAAGGATAGAATGCTCTGTGTTCTCTCATGTGAACATCCGCTTGCCGACCAGAATGAAATACGTTTTGAAAGCATTCAAGATGAGCCTTTAATCAAGCCGAAAAAGGGGAGTGATAATGATCTAATCCGAATTTTAAAAGAAAATAAGGTGACCCCTAATATAAAATTTGAACTGTCAGATGACCAAGCCATGATTTCAATGGTTGAAAATGGGATGGGAATTAGTATACTTCCGGAAATGGTGTTACATCGTGTCCCATCGAACGTTAAAACGCTTAAGTTAGAGGGAGAAAATTTTCGTACAATTGGCATTGCTTCTACCTCTTTTAAAACTCTTGCCCCAGCTACGAAAAAATTTATTACATATCTGAAATCATGGCTAGGTGAGACGTCATCTTAAAACAATTTAGCTTAACGCATTAATGTTTCCACACCCTACCACAAGACCGTAAAAATACAGATTGGGTGGACCTTTTGAAATGCGTGCAGAAATGTAAAAATGTTACCAAGGGGATGAATGGAGTGTTTAACGATTTTCAAATTACGGAAGGCCGTCCTGTCTATATTCAATTGAAAGAATATTTAAAAAGAATGATCACTAACGGGCATTTACTTGAGCACCAAAAGCTTCCATCCACTCGTGAACTTAGTAGTTTATTGTCCATTAGCCGAAACACTGTTCTAACAGCTTATGCGGATTTGGAACAAGAAGGACTTATCTATGCGGTAAAGGGAAAGGGAAACTTTGTAAGTCGTGTTGAGACCTTTAAATCCCCAACCATCCAGTTCGATTGGACGAAAAAAGTCAACGAGCAAACACTACTGGCAGAAGAACTGGATCTGATGAAACATCGTGTGCGCTGGAACAAGGAAATGATTTCATTTACAAGTATCGCGCCCGATGAAAAACTTTTTGATGTAGAAAATTTTAAAAGAGCTTTTTTAAATCGGCTGTCCGTTGAAGGAGACATCGTTCTGAACTATGGCTATGCAAAAGGCTATAAACCACTGATTGACCACTTGCTTCACTACATGGAAATTAAAGGGGTAGACACTAGCAATAAAGATATTTTAATTACCAATGGATTTACGGAAGGTCTAGACATTATTTTATCCGCTTTCAATAAAAAAAGCGGCCGTGTACTTTGTGAAAATCCAACGAATGATTCTGCTCTCAAGCTCTTTCGATTACATGGCTTCGAAATAGATGGAATTGAAATGGAAGATGACGGTATCAATGTTCGTCAGCTCGAAACGTGCTTATCAAAAAATGAATATGATTTTGCATACTTCATTCCGTCTTATCATAATCCAACTGGAATCGTAACGTCCTCACAAAAAAGGAAAGAACTCATGGATTTGTTTTCTGCCTATCAGCTTCCAATTATAGAAAATGGATTTAATGAAGAATTACGTTACTCAGGGTCACATCTTGCATCATTAGCATCCTTCGCCGGACAAAGCAATCATGTGATTTATATTAGCAGCTTTTCTAAAGTTCTTTTTCCGGGCTTACGGATCGGCTGGATATTAGCAGACAAAGAGCTAATTTACTACCTAGAAAGTATGAAACGAGCTCGAACCATTCATACGTCTACATTAGATCAAGCTGTGTTATACCAATATTTGCATGATGGATACTTTGAGAAGTATTTAAAAAAAGCGAAATCGGTCTATAAGAAAAAGTATGAATTAACGGTTTATTATTGTAAGAAATTTATTCCGTTCAAACGAATCACTGGTGACGGTGGACTTCATCTATTTATAGAACTAGAAAACCATATTGATACTCGAGAGCTTTTAGAAAAATGTTCTCAAAGGGGCGTTGTTTTCTTACCAGGTAATGTGTTCCATACAGACAACAGTGGACACCATACGTTACGATTAGGATTTTCGAGGCTGACAGATAGTGAGATTATTCAGGGCATTCAAATCATCGGGGACACGATAAAAAAACATTATGGAGGCTAAAAAATGAGAGTTGGTGTCATTATGGGGGGAATTTCTTCCGAGAAACAAGTTTCAATCATGACAGGGAAAGAAATGATTGCCCATTTAGATAAAAATAAATATGAAATTGTACCAATCCACTTAGAGAACAAAGAAGACTTAGTGGAAAAAGTGGAAAATCTCGACATTGCGCTACTAGCACTGCATGGCAAATTCGGTGAGGATGGCACGATACAAGGCGCTCTTGAAACGATGGGCGTTCCATATACAGGGAGCGGTATTCTGTCCAGCAGCTTATGCATGGATAAAAATCTTTCCAAAAAAATCATCCGTTATGAAGGCGTGAAAACAGCGGATTGGATTCACCTTACGAAATTTGAAGAACTTCAAATGGACGATGTAGAAAAAATGGGGTTCCCGCTCGTTGTAAAACCAAATTCAGGCGGTTCGAGTGTAGGCGTAAAACTTGTTTATGACAAAGAAACATTATTGCCAGCTATTGAGGAAGTATTCAAATGGGATGATGAAGTGATCATCGAAAAGTTTATTTCGGGTGATGAAATTACTGTTAGCATTTTAGATGGTAAGCTGTTACCCGTGATTTCGATTCGCCATCAAAGTGAATTTTTTGATTATACGTCCAAATACGATGATGCAGCTACTATTGAAGAGGTGGTCCAACTCCCTCCTGAAATACAATCCCGTGTCTCATCCGCTGCAATGACTTGCTTCAAATCATTGAAATGCAGTGTTTACGCCCGAGTTGACATGATGATAAAAGATGATATCCCTTATGTAATGGAAGTAAATACCCTGCCTGGAATGACGAAAAATAGTTTGTTGCCAAAAAGTGCAAAGGGAGCAGGGATTCCTTATCATAAGCTACTCGATTTAATCATCGAACATTCATTAAAAGTAAGGAGAAAGGGTGTTTAGATCCCACAAACCCTCTGATAATTTACGAGAAACGGATTCTGATTTTAGGAATTCGTTTTTTGTTTTCGGGTCAAATAGCCCCCACCTTACTCTGTAAGATTAAGTACAAGTAAATGTACATTATGTCTTATTTAATAGAGTTTCATTTAAAATGTTACACATTAAATAAAAATTGCACATTACTAAATACAAATTTAGTGATGGGCTTTTTATTTTCATTAACTTCCTTCATGTATATTTAAGGGGAAGGTTAGTTTAAGAAAAACACATTTTTATATCTCTACTATAAAACACGAATTTGGGATTCAACATCGTTAGGTAGACGAAAGTTACCGTTATTGGTAAATTTATGTATATAGAATGCATTAGACAGGAGATAAAACATATGAAATTACAATGGAAAACCGCTGCAATTAGTACACTACTAATTTCTGCACTAGCAGCACCAACAACTACATTTGCTGATTATCAGATAATACAAGCACCTGTAAATATGATCGCAAGTGCACAATTTAAAGACGTAAAAACGGATCACTACGCTTATGAAGCCATTCAATGGGCGCAAAGTAAGGGAATTATAAGTGGATATGGTGACGGCAGATTTGGACCAAGTGATACAGTTACTGAAGCACAATTTGCAAAAATGATTAGTAACTATTTTAATATTAAAGATTCGTATGGAAATCTTAATAAAACAACTAATTCTGCTCATTGGTCTGATAGTTCTTATGATGCATTAGCACAATATGCTGTTCCTTTAAATGGATACTTTGATAATACGATTAGAAATCAACCAATCAAAAGAGGTTTAGTTGCTCAAGTATTGACTTATATAGCAGGTAATAGAACTGACTTGAAGGGTTCAATTGAGTTTTTATTAGATAATAATGTAACTTCTGGTCAAAATCCTCAATTTAAAGATAGTGATTTAAATGCGTTCTTTGGATCAACTAATAATTTAACAAGAAGTCAAGTTGTTGCTTTTTTATATAGAATGGAACTTGGTGGATTAAATAATGTTAATGAAACAATTGAAAAACCAAATGGTGCAAGTATTAATGATGTTGCTGCAAATGGTAAAAAACGAGTTGATAGTACTTTAAGTCAAGGAACTACTAAGAGTGGTTCTGGACTTACTCTAAATACAAATAATAATGGTGGAGGTACTATATATAATCCGCCATCTGAAACTAAGCTGACTGCGAATAAAGTAAGTGGTAGATTTATTGATAATATTAAAGAAGGACTAAGCTACTATACTCCATTAGAAGATGAATTCTCAATTACGAACTCAAATGGTCCTATTTTTATGTATAAAGATAATATGGATACAAAAATGGAAACCAAACCTGGTTCAAAAACATATTTTACTGAAATTATTAGTGTAGACAGAGAATATTATAAGAGTAATAAAAAATATATTGCTAGTTTAGTAGTAGACGCTGGTTATGAATTAACTGAAAATGAAATTATTCAAAACTTAGATAAAGTATATAACACAGGTGATATTATTACGTATAAGAAATATAAATTTATTCAGTACAGTATGGGACATATATATATAGAAAAGCTTTATTGATTAGATATTAATCTAGTGTACCAGTTACAAAAACAATTATTGCTAGTGTTTTTATTGTTTTGGTAGTAGAGGGATTCTTCTTATTAAAAGTTAAAGAGAAGTAATCGTAGTTAATAAGTATTCCACAAACGGGCGCGATTGTGAAATAAACAAGTGATTGAGGTAATATGTTGTACAAAAAGGATAGATGTAAGCAGGTATAACTCCTGTTCATCTATCCTTTCTTTTTTACCCTATATAATGTTTGACATTAGAATAAAACATTTTATTAAAGGGCTTCTTAATTATTTTTGACTTTGAATAAAATACTAAAGATAGGGGCTTAATAATTCAGGGCTTACTTCATTTTAGTTTATTGCCGCTTCTTCGTTTTCTTATTATTAGCTCTTTCTGCCGCTGTTAAAGGTTCATTTGCAAATTCATGATCAAACTCTCTTGATAAATTCTTCCTTACTGCTTGCTTATCACTAACGGTACCACTTACATTGCTCTTCCGGTTGTTACTCACTATCGACACCTCCATAATATTTAGTTTGCCATGTGGTGTCCTTAGTATGTATCTTTGAAAAAAGAAAATCCCCAATTCAAATCAATTTAACAAGGCACTCTCGTATTTTCATTATTAGGCTAGATTGTTGAACAACATTCTTTCTGAAAGTTCCCACAGAACGCTTTGGGAACCATATACTTACCATTAATGTCTATATTAGAAACGGAAGTATTACTGGAGGCGTCAATATGTGGTTAATCATAGGGCTTATTGCAATTGTAACAACTTTTATTAATCTTTATATGTATACAACAGGTAAAGATTACAAGTTTGCGATGGCAATGGGATTGTCATTCACAGCATTAACGCTTTGTGCAGAATATAGTCTTGTATCGAAGTGGGTAGATGCGAAAGATTGGGCAGCTTTACAGGATGTTGTACCTGGTATGGAGAGGGCATTATGGTTTTTGACTATTGTTTCGATCTTACTAAATATAACACCTCTACTTTTAGAACGAAAAGGGAAGAAATAGATACTTATTGTTGTGGCCATTTATTTAATATGCAATGAATGTGTAGTCTATATGTATAACTAGCGGGGTCGTTTCTTTAAAACGATAAATGTCGCAATATTATGAAGGAGTTAAATAAAATGAATGAGAATAAAGGTACAGAAGCAAAACGCTCACAAAAAGCAGAAAACATTCTAGCTCAGATCGATAGTAATACGAAACTAGGCGACTTACGAAAAATCGCAAAGGACATTAAAAAAAATCACGAACTAGCGATGGAACTTTGGTCAACGAAGGAGTATTTGCCTAGATTATTAGCAATTTTAATTATGGATAAAAAACTTCTATCACAAGATGTGCTCAATAAGCTTAATCAGGATATGCAGAATCATACTTTTGATGAGCGAAATAACTTAATGGATTGGTTAATGGCAAATCAGCTCACCAAAGACAAGAAGACAATTGCATTGATGGAGTCATGGGAAAATAGCCCTTCTGCACTTCAAAGGCGAGCTTTCTGGTATTATCAAGGGCGATTGAGATGGACAGGACAAACTCCGCCCGATAACACCGCAGACTTACTATCTACAATAGAAGCTACGATTACGCAGGAAGAACCAGAAGTTCAATGGGCGATGAATTTCACTGCTGGTTGGATAGGCGTTTATGATGAAAAATATCGTGCACGTTGTATTAAACTTGGTGAGAAAACGGGTCTTTACAAAGATCAAAAAGTAGCAAAAGGATGTACCCCCAACTATTTACCGGAGTTCATTACGATTGAAGTCAACAAACGACATAAACATTAGATAACTTTGAAAAAATTTTTTAAGGTGATTTAACTCACTAATTCAGAGTTTTGAGGGGGCATTTTAATCAAAAAAATAATAGAAAATGTTTGCATGCCGTGTAAAAGAGGATAACTTAATTTTTGTTGGCGAGGGTGAAAATTGGTCCTCTAAAGTAACCGTTATCCACATAAACGGACAGGAAACATATCAAATCCAAATGAACTACAAAAAATATGGCATACAGGATTTGGAAACTTTTAATTATCATGTAGCGTCGAAGATAATAACGGAATAATCGATTTTGTTGGGGATCATATTTCTTTAAATCAAGAGGGCATCTTTCAAAGCGATATACCGGTTTCAGCCCTTCAATTCGTGTAAAAGATGCGTTAGTAGTAAAAATAGATTGGAATGGAAAAAAGGGGAATCGATTCATGCAGGATATCCTAGTTTTAGGTGGGACTCAGTATTTTGGAAAACAATTAGTTGAGAGATTACTAGCAGATGGGAAAAATGTAAACATTGCGACACGGGGGCTTACGGCGGATTCATTTGGAGATCGGGTGAATCGCTTAAAGTTAGACCGAGAAGATGAGAAGACCGTTTTTGCAGCCTTCAAAGAGGGGCAATGGGATGTTGTGTATGATCAAACATGCTATTCGCCAAAGGAATTAAAGGCAACAACTGAAGCCTTAAAAGGGAAAGTGAAAAAGTATATCCTTACATCTTCTCAAGCCGTGTATGATTACGGAACAAACCACAAGGAAGAAGCTTTTGATCCAACTACATTTACCTTTTCTTTTAAAGGAAGAAAAGAATATCCAGGCTTCATTGGGTATCAAGAAGCAAAGCGAGCATCAGAAGCTGTACTCTTTAACGACCAGTCATTTGAAGCAGTTTCGGTGCGTTTTCCAATTGTCGTAGGGAAGGATGACTTTACGGAACGGGTAAAATTTCATGTAGAAAAGGTTATGAACGAAGAGGAGATTGGCGCTAAAAATTTTGATGTCCGATTGGGTTTTATTTCGTCGGACGAAGCAGCAGATTTTTTATATAAAATGGGAGAATCAAACTTTACCGGAGCGATCAACCCTGGAAGTCGAGGGGATCTTTCCTTAAGGGAACTGATTCAAAAAATTGAAAGCCATGTGAACAAAAGAGCTATTCTGACATCTGAAGTGACGAGTGAAAATGCCTCACCTTTTGCATTTGATGGTTCGTGGTCAGTAAATACTGAAAAAGCAGAGCAACTAGGATTTCATTTTACGGGATTACATGATTTATTAGACAAGCTAATTGAATTTTATTCTATTAACGGTGAAACTAAGTCGTAGAGCACTAGATTGTATAATTCAATATGAAAAAGGGTCATTTTATCAATAACGATAAAGTGATCCTTTTTAAATACGGAGGTAAAACATGAATGTCCTTGATTGTATCGTGATCGGTGGAGGTCCTGCTGGGTTAAGTGCGAGTTTAACTCTAGGAAGGGCTAGGAGAAACATTGCTTTATTTGACGATGGAACGAATCGGAATAGAGTGACACAAGCGTCAAATGGTTTTATTACTCGAGATGGAATAAAGCCACAAGCGTTTAAAGAAATCGCACGAAAAGAGTTGGAGAATTACCCGTCCGTATCATTTATTAATGCAACAGTTACCGAAATTATCAAGGAAAATGAGCAATTTACTGTCAAAACATCGACGAATCAGGAATTTGTTTCGGAAAAAATATTGCTTGCCACTGGGATTCAAGAAATATTTTCGATTCCAAGCATACGCAAATTTTATGGCAAAAGCCTATTTAGTTGTCCGTATTGTGATGGCTGGGAGCAACAAGAAAAGCAGTTAGTGGTGATTGCAGAAAAAGAAGAGCATGTCCTGCATTTGACAAAGTTAATTTATAATTGGTCGCAGGATTTGATTGTCTTAACGAATGGCGTTCAATTATCTATTGAAGGGCAAACAGAGTTACAAAAACACAATATCAAAATTATTGCGGAAAAGATAAAAGACTTAATAGGAAATGACGGTTACTTAGAAAGTATTGAGTTCGAAACAGGAGCATCCATTAATAGAACGGCTGGATTCGTTGCGCCATCATATTACCGACCAAATCATTTCGCTGAGAAGTTAGGCTGTGAAATGGATGAAGAAGGAAAAGTGATAACAGATCATGTTGGTCGAACAACCCAAAAAAATGTCTATATTGCAGGGGAAACCGAACGATCCAAACCATCCTCTTTAATGATTTCAGCTGCTAAAGGGAATAAAGCGGCTGTTTCAGTAATTACAGATCTAATCATGGAACGGTTTTGAGGACAATAAATAGGTAGCTAAAAAAGTAGGACCAGCACATATGTGTTGCTACACAATTCACACATCGTGAAGCTGTCGCTTGGTTGGAGTTAGCTTAGCCCGTTTAAATATTTGTTGAAAAAAAATAACTTCAAATTGCCTTAAATTAACAATTGTGTTATTTTAAAATTAACAACTGAAAATTTTCTTTAGTATTCTGCTAAAGATGGCGTTCAAATAAGTCACTTATTTGATAAATAAAATTCAATTTTATAGCCACCCGTAGATTTATACGATCTTCCTTTCAATAGGATTCGTATTTATCTTCGGGTGGCTTTTATTTTTTAGGAGGGTTAAGAAGAAAGGAAAACCGCGGTTATGCTGTTCAAAGCAGTAAGAAAGTAGTTGCAATGAAATAATCTGTTGTACAAAACAAAATGATAATTAAGGAGAATTTACATGAACAAACGTGTGAAATATGATGCTGAGTATATAAGTTACTTAGAAAGTGGCGAGTCAGCTGCCGTAATGATTACGAGAGATATTGTTAATTCAATAAATACAGCAAATAAATGGATAGATGTTTTAGCGTTACATACTTATAATACTCATGGAAAAAGGGCTTTTTACTACTTTATTGTGGAGATATTTGATAGAAAGATAAAACCAAGTTATCCAAAGCACACAAATATAGAAGAAAAAAAGTATATTACTTGGAAAACGGCGAATCAAGATATTGACGAACAACGCAACAAAGGCGTACATGGACCGAAATATTTAGTACTAAGTCAATTGAATAATAAAAATAAAGGAAAATATACCACTAAACAAGCGGTATGGAATAAAACTTTTAATCGATGGGTACCAGATGCTTGGTTTACTCCTTCTTGTGAATACAGAATGAAAAAAATTTACGAAAAACCGAAATGGGAATATTATGTACTCAATGTTAAAAAAGTTACGAATAAACAAGTCGATTTTATTAAAAAGCATGAAAGTGAAATTATCTATAAAATTAGTAAGAATAGAAAACCTAAATTGGAGTTTTTCCAACTCTATGAAAAACGTAGGTGACTTTAAAGATTATTTTATAATTAATGTCGAATTAAATTTACTGGTATTGCCTTAGGTTAAGTCTTAAGGGGGAAGTAATGTATCTCGGCCCTTGTTTTACACTCTGAACTAAATTCTGAAATTCTTAAGAATAGATATTATGTTAGGGTGTAAAGGTTAGTGGCGCTGTTTTAATTGAATAACTGAAGCAAAAGGAGAAAGATTGAGTCAAGAAGGAATAACAAAGGGAACATGTACAGCTTTCCAAGTGACAAATGAAAGTTAGAGGGAAATAAGATAAAAATTTCACTAGATCATCAGTGGCTTTGTTAAAATAATCTATATTGTGGAAGGAGATAGGATGAATGCAATACATCATTACAGCTTATGATGGTACTGATATGCATGCCATCGACAGAAGATTAATGGCAAGAGATGAACATTTAAAATCAGTTGAAAAAAGAAAGAAAGCTGGCGAGCATTTATATGGGGCAGCGATTCTTGATGAGGAAGGAAAAATGATCGGATCCATGATGGTCGTGGAATTTCCATCAAAAGAAGAGCTAGACAATTGGTTGAAGGTTGAACCTTATGTGGTGGGCAACGTGTGGCAAAAAATCGACATCCAACCTTGCAACGTCGCATCTATATTTAGGTGATAAATAGTTTTCTAATCAAAGTAAAGAAGGAAGTTAATCCCAAATAATGGACTTTAACTTCCTTCTACAACCTAAATGATTTTGGCATTAAATCTTAATTTTGAATGGATGTTTCGCTTGTGGACGATGATGGAACAGGTAATAGAGGGTAGTTGATAACAACGTAATGATCCCCGCTACCGCATACATCATGCTATAATTTACCATGGAAGCAATCAGTCCCATAAAATAAGAACCTAATCCATAGCCTAAGTCGAAAAACAGTAAGAATGTTGCTGTTGCGATACCTCGGCGATGAATTGGGGAAAGCTTTACTGTAAGTGCTTGAAAACATGAAAATAATGCCCCATAACCAATCCCCATGAGTAAACCAGAAATTAAAACCATCTTCCCAGAATGCGATTGACTTAACATTAATAAACCAATTCCAAACAATAAAATCGATGGGTAGTATAAATAATGTTCTTTATATTTATCAAATGCTTTCCCGACGATTGGACGAAACACAACAATCATCATGGCAAACACAACGAAAAATAGGCTTGCGATTTGAGTTTGATGAATTTCAGCAGTAAAAGAAGCTAAAAATCCAGATAAAGAGCTATATGAAAAGGCAAGTAAAAATGCAAGAATTGATATCGGCAAAGCTTTTCGTTCGATAAAATCACTAAAATGCATTTTCTTTTTTGGGACTGTAGTCTGATTTAATTCAGGGCCATTTTGCTTTTGCTGTGAAACTCGTAAAACAATTGCAAATAGGAGGGAAAGTGCTGAAATAATACAAGCAGCTACAAGTAAAACGGTGATGTTCTTGTCTTTCCATAGAAAAAGGCCGCATGCGGGTCCAATTACCATCGCAAGACTCATGAACATACTAAAATAACCGACGCCTTCACCTTGTCGCGAAATAGGAATAATCGACGAGGCAATCGTAGTTGTAGCAGTCGAGGCAAGCGCAAAGCCCATTCCGTGAATAAATCGAATAGCTAGAAAAACAACAATGCCCATTGCCCCGAAATAACAGAAGGAGGCAATTAGAAAGAGGCCTAACCCTACTAAAGCGATTTTCTTGCTACCAAAACGATCTACCCATATCCCGGAGAAAGGTCTAATCAATACAATTCCTAGAGAATAAATCGTAATGGCCAAGCCCATCTGTTGTTCGTTCCCATGTAAAATATCTTTTACATATAATGGAAAAGCGGTTGCTAAAATATAAAAGTTTAGTGACACAAAAAAGTTACTTAAACACACAAAAATAAAATCTTTCGTCCAAATTTTCTCTTTCATTTAATTCTTCTCTTCTTTCTTACATAAATCACGATTTAATTTTAACTTATTGATTATATAGTTAAATAACTTTTATGTATAATTATAATTATTAATAATCATATTAGTGTAGCTAATGTAAAGGGGATTATCATGAATTTCGAACAGTTGGAATATATAAAAGAAGTGATTGAAACGAAATCCATGTCGATTGCTGCCAAAAATCTACATGTTACACAATCGGCAATCAGCCAATCGATTTCACTATTAGAAAAGGAATTTGGCGTTCAACTATTTAAACGGTCAAGAAATGGAACGATTCCAACTGAAGAAGGGAAAAACATTATTGCAAAAGTCCTTGAAATATTAAAAAAAGCAGATGAATTAAAAGAAGAGGTGCAATCTTTAACTTCTTCCTATATCGGAGAATTAAAAATTGCCACAGTTCCAAGTATATTTATGACATATTTACCGAAAGCACTCGTTACATTTAAAAAGGATTTCCCACAAATAAAAGTATCGATTATGGAAATGGACAATAAAGATGTTATAGAAGAAGTGAATCAAAACAAAGTAGATTTGGGCTTAATTGCGTTATTTAATACGGTTAAACCCACATTTCCTGAACCTATTGCTTTTCACTCATTTCAAACGCAAGCAACATTTCAGGTAATCGTTCCAAAAGATTCTGTATTGGCTTTTAGTAAAGAGCTGCAGTTAATGGATATACGAGAGTACCCATTCGTGATATACGGGAAAAATTTTTATAACAATCTGGTTGAGGATTTTGAAAAACATTTTGGTCCATTAAATATCATTTTTAAATCGACGAACTCAGAGGTAATCAAAAAATCCGTATCAGAAGGCGTGGGGATTAGTATTGTCTCTAGTTTAATGTTAATGGACGATCCATATTTGGAAAGTGGGCGAATTATTTCGATACCTCTAACGGGGCATCCACTGAATTTTCACCTCTTATTCGGTGGAATCTACTCAAAAAACCGAAACCAAACCCGTCTCATTAAAAAATTCCTCGAATACTTTGAGAGACATTAGGATCTTCTCAACTTTTTGCCTTTTTCGAATATTTTTATTTCTTCAACTCAATGCTTATACTATTGACGACTTAAATTAATCTTGTTATTATTCTCCTATTGTTTTTAAAAAAGAATAGATATCCCTTGTATAAATTCAAGAATACGGCTTGAAAGTTTCTACCAGCTACCATAAATAGCTTGTCTACAAGGAATGGGAAATGATGATATTTTTTATTCCATTTTGTAGAAAAGCTTTGGCCAATTCGTGGTCAAAGTTTTTTTTATTATCCTGGAACAATAAATGAATTAGTTAAAAAGCTAACTTCGGAAATCTTCCCGCAAATTTTTTTATTTAGCAAAACGGAGATGACAACATGAAAGACTTTTTTAAATTTGCCGAACGGGGGACTTCCTATAAAACGGAAACACTCGCAGGAATTACGACCTTCTTATCAATCGCCTATATTTTAATCGTCAATCCAATTATCCTAAGTCAATCTGGTATGGACCATGGTGCTGTGTTTACTGCTACTGCACTTACCGCCATCATCGGCACACTTCTAATGGGCATACTTGCAAACTTTCCAATAGCGATTGCGCCTAGTATGGGATTAAACTCATTCTTCACGTTCTCAGTATGTATTGGCATGGGCATTGATTGGCAAGTTACTTTAACGGGTGTATTTGTTGCTGGAATCATCTTTATGATTTTAAGCTTATTTAAAATACGCGAAAAAATTATTAACATGATTCCAATCGACTTAAAATACGCCATCGCTGCTGGAATTGGTTTCTTCATTACATTTATCGGCTTAAAAAATGGTGGAATTGTCGTCGGTAATCCAGATACATTTGTTTCCATTGGTAATTTAACGTCACCGATGACCTTATTAGCCGTTCTGGGGATTATCATTACAACGATTTTATTAGTAAAAGGGATTAACGGTGGGATTTTCTACTCAATGGTTATTACAACGATTGTTGGGATGATCTTTGGATTAATTGACGTACCTTCTTCAGTTGTTGGTAGCATTCCAAGCATTGAACCGACATTTGGTGTTGTATTTGGTCATTTAGATGAAATGTTCACACCAGAAATGTTGACTGTTATTTTCACATTTTTAATCGTGGCCTTCTTTGATACAGCGGGTGCGTTAATTGGTTTAACGAGTCAAGCGGGTATGATGAAAGATAATAAAATTCCGAATATCGGGAAAGGCTTACTTGCCGATTCAGCTGCGGGGGTAATTGGAGCTGTATTAGGGACATCAACACCTGCGACAAGTGTCGAATCTTCAGCTGGGATTGCGGTGGGTGGTAAAACCGGCTTTACATCTGTTGTCATTGCCGCATGTTTTATCGTAGCTTTATTCTTCTCACCACTTGTGAGTGTCATTTCAGTCGAAGTAACATCAGCGGCTTTAATCATTGTCGGTGCATTAATGGCCATGGAAATCCGTCGAATCAACTGGACAAAGTTAGAAATTGTTATTCCTGCATTTTTAACAATTATTATGATGCCACTAACTTCTAGTGTCGTAATCGGGATCGGATTAGGCTTTGTGCTATATCCAATGTGCTTAGTCGCACAAAAGCGTACGAAAGAAGTTCATCCAATGATGTATGTCCTTTGTGTACTATTCCTTTTATACTTTGCGTTTATCGTGTAGGGAAGAGGACTAGGAGAATATGATAGTTGAATAGGATGAAAACAAAAAAGGGGGCGTCTGAAGATCATTTGAGACGCCCCCTTTGCGACGAGGATGGTGACATTTTGATGTGACCACCGCAGGAGCAAAGGTTTTAATGGATAATTATTATAGAAAAGCAGGCTGCCCAGAAAGTTTTGACTTTTTGAACAGCCACTTTTTATATTTCGGCCACTAGCGTAGTTAACGGCTAGTTTTATTTATACAATTCGTTATATAAAACATATTTTAAAGCTGAAATTTCCTCTTCAGATAGTTTACCTTCAATTTCGGCTAATACTTCATCCTTATTAAGTGAACCGTTTTGAGCTTGTTTTTGAATTTCAAGTAAACGATTTACGCCCACTTTTTTGATTAACACACGTGTCGCTTCTTCCTTCGTTTGGAAGGGAAGCGTTTCCGGATTTGTATTTGCTGCCTCGCTTACAATTTCCTGAACTTTCGGATCGTTCTCGATATAGGTTTTTACTTCTTCTAGATTTTCTTCATCTATAGTAGATTCCACTTTTTCGATTATTTTCTCGGAAGCGATATTTGTACCAAAATGCCACACAGCATAGCCAGCTGCTCCAAGTAAAACAACAAACATTGCGATAATTGTTAAAAACTTTTTCATCAACTCACTCCTAACACTTTTGAATATAGCATAACTTCTTAAAAACCACGAAGAAAAGATGTGTTCTATAATTGGTTTGATTACTTGAGCAAGTTTTCAGCCTAATATATATTAGATTGTTTGTGAGGATTAACTCACTACTCAAAACTAAAACCGCGCATCGAAAAAAATGCACGGTTCTTCTATCGCTTCTTATTGAACAATTCGATACATAAATGTAGCGTAATGCATGCGGCTTACTTGCTCGTTCGGGTTAAAACGTCCTTGTGCGCCGGTTGTAATTCCATTTGACGATAAAATATTGATATAGTCTTTTGCCCAGTGATTGTCAGTATCTGTAAAAGTCATTAAATTTAGTGGTTGAAGCTCTAATTTATAAGCATTCACTAAAATTTTCGCTAATTGTGCTCTTGTTAGCGAATTTTTTGGATTGAACATGCCATTTACGCCATCGATAATACCCGCCTGATACAGTGCCATAATTTCTGTGTAATATGGATGCGATTCGGGTACATCCACAAACGCTATTTTTTCACGAATCGGCTTTAGTGCAACCCCACTGCGATAAATGAGTGATGCTACATGCTGACGTGAAATGGAGGCAGTTGGATTAAATGTTTTGTCTGGGTAGCCATTAATGATGCCCATTTCTTTCATAAACTGAATTTCTTTAAAATATCGATGACTAACCGGTACATCGCTAAACGAAGCTTCTTTCGCAAGGACAGTTAATTTTTTAGTTTCCTCGTAAGAATAGCCGTAATGATCTTTTACCGAATACGTCACAGCATAATCGCCAGCATCCTTCACTGGTCGATCTGTTTTCATTTGAACGCCATCGATTTGTAATCCCATGACATTATAAGCTTTTATGTTTGTAGGCATAGTCAACGCTTCACCTTCAAAAAGATACAGGTCCTGTAAGCCTTCTATTCGAGGGCTATTGTAAGGGGCTACCGTAATTTGACGATACACAGTAAGGGGCTCATAACCACCTTGATCAAACGTATATATCACCGAATAACGACCGGCTACATCAGTTTCGACGGAGCTTTCAACTGAAAGATTTGCCGTTACATCTTGGTTTGAACTGTCCATCACTTTGACACCTGCTAGCGGATCAAACGTGCTGTTGAGTAGTAAAAATTCATCCTCAGTTCCTGTAATTGTAACGCTTTCCTTTGCCACAACTGTAATTTTAGCAGTTTGATTTATTGTATTGCCCGCTTTATCGCTCACCCTATACGTTATAGAATAGTCGCCGGCTTTTGAAGTATCCACATAACCAATATATTTGACGGCATTCGACACGTCACCTTCAAAGTTGTCCGTTGCTTGAATACCTTCTAAAGCATAAAAAGCATCGCCTGCAAAAATAGTACGATTTTGTACATTGTATAACTTCGGTGATTCTATATCTTTTATTGTTACATCTTGGCTAAAGGTTGAAAGGTTGCCTGTAAAATCTTTTGCTTCATAATTCACAGTGAATGTGCCAACTGTTTTTTCAGGGATATTGTGTGTAACTTTCACAGATTTTTCAACATCCGTATCGACATCATCGTAAATAACTAGATTTTTTGTGAAGTCAAAAGGGCCTGTTACGTTTAATGTTAACGAACCCTTTTGCTCAAAAGTTGGTCCCACTGTATCGTTACCGTCAAAAATTTTAAACGTAATAGGGGATTCCCAATTGTTTATGACGATACCACCATCTTCTAAATGCATGTAATTACCATGCACATCACGCGCACCTACAAAAGAAACATACCATTGTTCGTTAAAAGCGCTCGTAGGCACTGTATATGAACCAACGTATTTTTCCGTTGCAGCATCAAACTTTAATTGGACACTTGTTCCTAAAATCGAACGATGTATTGGATTCACTTTTAAATAAACATAATCTAAATCAGATTCATCTTCTATGCCAACAGAAAACGTTATTTTTTCTCCTGGTGCTAAACTCGTTTTATCGCTTTCAATTGAAACAAGTGCAGGAATTGTACTGTCTGCTACACTTGCCTGCACATTGCCTGTACTGATTGGGAGAAGGAAAATCATCACTGCAGTAGTAACTTTCATCAAGTATCTCATTAAACATATCCTTTCAAACTATTATTCTGAGATAATTATATCAATTTAATTATAAAAATATCAGATAAATGAAAGGTTATTTTGTTAATCCTATGATAAATAGGCTATAAATGCTATATCCGCTTGATACTTACTTTTTATTCGGAGTAAACTATTTGATAATGTTATTTATTGTAAATTTGATTTGTACATTTCTAATCATGGGGGAATTTTGCTCATAGCATTATGGAGCGATTGTTGGAGTTAATATGATTATTTACGAACAACTGACTCCAATTTTGGAATTCGCAACGATTCTGTGCCTAAGCAAAATATTATGTTACATAAAAATTTAGGTTCTAAAAATAATGTGAATTTTTTGGGAATATATTGAAATATACAATTAGAATTCGATATAAAGTTTAATGATTTTATCATTCTAAAAGATTATGAAAGGATGAAGGAGATGATTCACGCATTAGGTCAAGTAGCGTTAGATAACTCAATAACAAATGTAATTTCGACGAATAAACGAAAAGAAGCAAATTTTGATGATGTATTGGCACGTACCAATGTAGAAATAAATACTACGAATTTTGCATCAAGTGATATTTATGGAGAACTCTCAAAAAATTATAACGTTCGAAATGCGACATTTGATGAGATTGTTCAAATCGCAAACGCCTTATATGAAGCAGGTGAGATATCTGGAAAAGAAGTGGCTTTAATGACGTTCGATTTTGACCGAGCAAAGCGTGATTTAATCCATAATGCAGGGCATATCATTCGAGAAAACGGAATTCAAATATCATCAGATTTTAGTTTATATGAAACAAGCGCAAATGAATTGGGTCAAAGAGATTGGATAGCTGAATTTGAAGCGAGGGCGTCAAAATCTTTTAAATATGGTGATTTAATTAGTTATCAAAACAATAATAAGATTGTGAGTATTCTACAAAAGTTACAGCCAAACGAATCAACATTTGATGAGGCTTATCTAACTTCAATACCTGTGGAAGAAGCTCAGAAACTGGCAGAGCAACAAGCAAATGGAAAGGTTAAAAAGTCCCTATTCCCAGAGGATGCACCACAAGCTGTTCACGATTATTATAATTCACTAACTTTAAAAGAAAAGGGAAGTTTATTTATAAAAGTGGCGACGGAAAAAATTAAAGCAAATGCTTACCTAAATCAACAAGGACAATGGTGTATTGTTCGCCCAGACGAGCCCAATTATGTAGATATTTTCACTGTACCTGGCTTTACTTATACTAAATTGGCAGATGCAATGCTTCATGATTTAGAGTTCCAAAAAAAATTTATAGATGGGGCAAAATATAAAGAAGAACTTGAAATGCTCGAGAAATTTAAACAAGCAGTTAATGGATACTAAATTAATGAGGTTGGTAAAGGGATTTTCTACTGAAATAAAAGATTACTTTACTGTATATTCGGAAGTTTTGTGCTTGCATTATTAAATAGCCCCATACTTAGTTTCGCCAAACTGGGAATGTTTCTAGGCAGATATGGAGGAACAGTAGGAGTGGTGTTAGTTAGTTGGGTTTCTACTTTTAATCGTATTTTCTATTATATTAATAATTAATAATTTGAATTTAAAAGAAAAGTAACAGTACAAATTAGCAATCGGGCACTATCCTGCAACAGTGGATAATTGCCCTTTTTCACTATTAATGTTGAATGTAGATTGTTGAAATTTCATTGTAATGATGCTAGCAAAAAAATAAGACTAATCCATACACAAAGCGGTGAATAGAAGGCGGTATCTTGTTTTGCAAATCTCGTATGTTTGATTTTTTTGAAAAACCCTACATATTTTCCTTCACCAATAGCACGTAACAAGAAAACTATTCCTCCAGCGATACAAAGCCATTTTGATAGAGGGGAGGATTTGAGGACCACCATTAAATCTATTTGAACTAATAGAAGCACCGATGCAAAAAAGCAAAGTAATCCAATAAAAAGTGTACCTACCATACTAGGTCGTAACACTGGTAAATTACTATCATCTTTAGTTGGAAGAGCACTATTTACTCCCCATCTTCCACCAAATGCCCAAAAAACGTGTAACATACCAATAATAATAAAGAGTAGAGACGTTAATCCTATTAAAATCTTTATCAATATACCACCTAGTCTTCCACATTAATCACTTCATTAATATAGTTATTTATCAATCATTTTAACTCGAAGCCGTGATAACGATGGCTTGGGTTGAATAAAAATATCTAACAATCGGCCGCTTTCTTCATGTAAAAGGCCATATAAGAATATTTAAATATTTGTGAAGAAATATCCTCTAAATATACTAATAAAATGTTAATATTCAATATAAATGTAAGAGATATAAAGCAGAGTAAAGGCGTGCAGGGATTATCCTGTGTTCAGGGACATAAGGGGGAGAAACAGATGGAAACAATTTATTTTGCAGGTGGATGTTTATGGGGAGTACAAGCTTTTATAAAAACCTTACCTGGCGTTAAGTTTACTGAAGCGGGAAGAGCAAATGGTACAAGTAATATACTCGAGGGTATTTATGATGGTTACGCCGAATGTGTGAAAACAGCATTTGATCCAACAGAGGTAACAATTAGCGAATTAATGGAGTATTTTTTTGAAATAATCGATCCATATAGTTTGAATAAACAAGGACAAGATGTTGGTGAAAAATACAGAACAGGTGTATATAGTGAAAAGCAAGAACATTTAACTGAAGCGAAGGCATTTCTTAGTGAGAGAGATGATTATGACCGTATTGTTGTTGAAGTATTACCTCTTACAAACTATGTGAGAAGTGCAGAAGAACATCAAGATCGATTAGCTAAATGTCCAAACGATTATTGTCATATTCCAGATGAACTATTAAATAAATATAAATAATGTCAAACAAACTACCACTGGGGGATAAACATTTTGAAGAACCAGTAGCATCCGAGAGTTTAAATATATTAGAGTTTACTGGAAAAAAATAACAAAGAATAAACTGGCGCATTCAGAATTAGATTGCGCTTTATGATTTGTCATCGTAACACTGAAATTTGTGTACTAATCAAAAATCAAGGCTAAACTAATGAAAAAGTAAAGGAGGAAGTAAGCAAAATCTTTAGAATGGAGTGCTCGTTATGTTCAAAAAGATAAATTTTATTCTTCTACTACTGATTATACCTTTCGTTCCTTTATCTAGCCAAGCCGCTAAAAACTTCAATACTGATGATGTGGATGAGTATGTTACGAATTATATTGAAAGGAACGGATTGCCGGGTGCAGCAATTGTCATTGTAAAGGATGGAAAAGTATTATATGAAAAAGGATACGGTCATGATTCTAACGGAAAACCAATAACAGCAAAGTCAAAGATTGGTATCGCGTCTGGTACGAAGCCCTTTACTGCCTTTGCTGTTTTACAGTTGGTGGATGAAGGAAAGATTCAACTGGACGAACCCGTTGTAAATTACCTTCCAGAACTCACGCTTGATGATGGAAGATGGAAACAGGTAACAGTGCGTCAACTATTGAGTCACACTTCTGGACTACCAAACCCTACCATTGTAGCCCCAGCAAATACATTAAAAGAAGGTGTAGACCGTTTTTATGATTGGAAACTACAATCAAATCCCGGAGAAAAGTATTTTTACAGTAATGCAAACTACTGGACTTTAGCATTTTTAGTGGAACAAATTAGTGGGAAAGAGTTTAATGAATATCTTACACAAAATATATTTTTACCCCTCGGAATGACGGACTCCATTTCAGCAGTGAATTCAGGGGAGATGGAAAAGTTAGGGTTACCTCGAGGATATGTCACGTTATATGGTACAGCAATGCCATGGCACGAACTTGAAAAAATGTTCAGTGGTTCAGGGAGTATCTTTACAACAGCTAGTGATATGGGGAAATGGCTATCACTGCACACAAACGAGGGGAAAAATAACAAGGGGGTACCATTATTATCACGAGCGCTTTTGAAAGAGTCTTATTCACCACAACCTGCAAGCGAGAAGTATGGCCTTGGCTGGTCGATTAAATCTTCCAATAGTGAAGTAACACGCATATCTCATAGTGGCTCCATTTCTACTTTCCAATCACAACAAGATATCATACCACCTAGTGATTATGCTGTTGCCGTTTTACTCAATAGCTTCACTCCCACATTTGAACATGCATATGAAATTAGTTCAGGTATTATCCAATTAACTGAGGGACAAACCCCTGAGTTGAAAGCATCCACACCGAAAATAATTGATTTATCTCTTGGTGTTATTACATTCATTTACTTGATCTTAGGAATAAGAGGAATTGTAAGAAGTAAAAAATGGACAGAGAAAAGAGAGAAATTTCCGGCGTGGAGATTTTATCTTCGTTTAATCCCACAATTAATACCGGTAGTGGGAATCGGTTGGTTATTATTTATTGTTCCTAGTCTAAAAGATAACAGTTCGACAATGCTGGATGCGTTTGGGCTTTTCCCTGCAGCAATGATTTTTTTAGTAGTGACATTCATAATTGGCTTGGTTCTTACCGGATTGAGAGTTTATTATCGAATTACAGATAAAACGAAGGGCGAGATTATGAAATTGTAAAATATTAGTAAACTAAACCATAAAGTTGTGTATTTTGGGTATAATGTAGAGGTAAAACAATTTGGAGGCGATCATTATGAAAGGTTGGCTATTTTCAGGTACAAACAAACCATTAGAATTGATTGAAAAAGAAGATCCAAAAGCAATCCCAGGTCAAATTGTGATAGAAGTGAAAGCTGCTGGTCTATGCCATTCGGACGTTGCCGCATTACAAGATCCAGGTTGGATGCCACTTTTCCCAAATGGTCCAGTTATTATGGGGCATGAGTTTGCGGGCGTTGTCATTGAAGTAGGTGAAGGAGTTGAGGATTTTAAAGTGGGAGATCGTGTTGGGGCTAACCCTATGGATCGAGAAACGAAAATCACTGCTGGATACACTTATGACGGTGGTTATGCAGAAAAGGTGCGTGTTCCAGCGAAGCAATGTGTAAAAATTCCTGAAGGCGTTTCCTTTATAGAAGGAGCAGCTTCAACAGATGCAGGAATCACAGCTTATCGTGCACTATTTAGCATTGGACAAGCAAAAGAAGGTACAAAGTTAGGTATTATCGGAATTGGTGGCCTTGGTCAATTTGCTTTACAAATGGCATTGATTAAAGGATGCGAAGTGTATGCAACAGATGTTTCTCCAGAAGCTCGTCAACTTGCGGAAGAACTTGGGGCTAAAAAAGTGTACGACACAATTCTTGATATGAAAGAAGCGGAATGTGACGTTATTGTGGACTTTGCAGGTTTTGGACAAACAACTTCTGATGCACTAGAAGCGATCAAACCTCAAGGAACGGTTGTAATTGTTGGGATGGGTAAATTAGAATCCACTATTAATACGTATTTAATGATTACGAAAGAAATTAAGCTTTTAGGAAGTAATGGTGGGTCTGTAGAAGACTTACAAGGTGTTTATGATTGCTTCGCTACTGGAAAAATGAATCCAACTCTTGTGACAATCCCATTTGAAGAAATCGACAAAGGCTTAGAAAAACTTAAAAATCATGAAGTAAAAGGCCGCTTAGTAGCTGTATTTGAATAAATGAGAAAAGGGGGCGTCTGAAGTCATTTTGGTAGTGCCCCCTTTGCGATGAGGATGGTAGCATTTTGATGTGAGCGCCACAAGAGTAAAGGTTTTTAATGGATAATTATTATAAAAAGTAGGCTGTCCAGAAAGTTATGACTTGCTGGACAGCCTCTTCTATCATTTCTTAGGTTTTTGATTACCTAAATTTGCTCCATTATCATGCTTAAATGTTTGGCCTTTAGATGGGGCAAATTCTTTTGCAATCTCTTCTTGGCTCTTCAATTTCCCTGAAGTAGATTGTTTTGAGCCCTTGTTTGCTTGACTTTTAGCAGGAAGGAATTCTTTGGCAATCTCTTCATAACTTTTCGGTTGTGATTTCATTGGAGCAAAAGCATTCGACATTCTATTTTCACTATTAGTTGGAAGGAATTCTTTGGCAATCTCTTCATGACTTTTCGGTTGTGATTTCATTGGAGCAAAAGCATTCGACATTCTATTTTCACTATTAGTTGGAAGGAATTCTTTGGCAATCTCTTCTTGGCTCTTTGGTTGAGATTTCAACGATGCAAACGCATTGGACATTCTACTTGTTTGACCGTCTATAGGTAGGAACTCTTTCGCTATTTCTTCTGGGCTTTTCGGTTGTGATTTCCCTGAAGCAGATTGATTTAAGCTCTTGTTTGCTTGCCCGTTTGTGGGAAGGAACTCTTTTGCAATCTCCTCAAAATTTTTTAACAATGAACCTACAGTGTCTCCTAGTTTCGACTGACCTTGACCACTTTTTTTATTTTTCCTATGATCAAATATTGACATGTCATCATCTCCTCGTTACTTAATATGAGAAATGATGACCGAAATTATGTCAATAAAGATGTATTTGGAGCTTTAGATGATTTTAATTAGTGAGTGGGAAATTTGTCCGATTAACTGCATAAACAGTACCGTTACAAAAACTTGCAGCGTCAGAGGAAAGGAATATTACCATATCAGCAATTTCTTCTGGTTTAACAGCACGTGGCATTGGAAAGAAGCTTTTTTTAACATCTAGTTGAGTCAAGGATACTTCAGTTAAAACGGGCTCTATTGCGTTTACACGAATGCCATCTTGAGCATAGTCAAATGCTGCAGCTTTTGTTAACCCAATAACTGCGTGGTTTGCAGTAACGTAAGGCGCTATAAAAGGATCAGCCATTAAACCTGTTAAAGAAGCAGTATTGACGATTGTACCACCACCATTTGCAACCATATATTGAAGTTCGTGTTTTACAGTAAGGAATATACTTTTTATGTTCACTTCCATTACTTTATTAAACTCAACTTCTTCGATATCTGCGAATTTTGTTGGTATATTTAAAATACTAGTTGCATGATTAAATGCGTGATGTAATCCGCCAAATTTTTTTACAGTTTGTTCAACAAGTGATTTTACTTCTTTCCCATTTGTCAAATCGGTTTTAAAGAATACTGCTTCTCCACCAGTTTTTTCAATGAGTTCAATGGTTTCATTTGCACGCTCATCTACATCCCCAATCGCAACTTTCGCACCATGCCGAGCAAATGCAAGGGCTGTTGCACGACCAATTCCAGTTGAAGCTCCAGTTATTAATACAACTCGATTTGCAAACAATCTTCTTGTCATTTAATTACCTCCTAAAACACCAAATAAAGGTGACATGTTTTTAGCATTGACCTTAGCTATAAAAATCATTCAAATTTTTCCAAATAAGCAAGCTAGGAAACAAACATTGTACTTAAAATAAGAAGGACTTTTTGAACCAAAAAGTGGGGGGAATTGACAATAGTGTAATAAAGTTTATTAGAGACTATAATAGTAATATATCAAGCTAAATCATATTTCGGGGATTTTAATGAGTGTTGAATATGGGTGAAATAGACTAATATTTCGTTATGGACAACATGCTTGATGACAATAATGATAAGCATAGATTTATCTCCTGAACCTTAAATAGAAAGGATTGGGACAACAGAGAAGCCACTGAAAAACTAAATACCGATAAAAATTTATAGTAATTATTTGCTTCTAAATAGAAGGTGGGATTCACTTCGCTTTCCACGGGCTTGG
>NZ_OBMQ01000016.1 GCF_900217795.1 Ureibacillus xyleni
GTATCTAAAAAAAGTATGTCAAGGTTCTTATTGAAATCGAGAAGAACCAAATAGCATCAACTATTGAACCTAATTATTTATGTGCGAAGTTTGAGTAAACAAATTAACAATAATAAACGGAGGCAACATGTAATTCCAAATTTTTTTCCGATTCCCTGTAAAATTGAGTATTTCCGCCGCAATAAATAATAGAAATGAAACACGGATAAACGTTCCAGTTAACCATTGATAAATGGATAAAAAGTCCATTTGTTCGATAAAGCGCCCAATTGAAACAAGGGCCCACTCTTCAAAGGCAGGGTATCGTTGTTTTGCGGCTTCCTCAGGTCCAAATTCTACGATTGCCCCAAGTAGAGGCCCTAACGTTAAACCGGTCAAAATAAAAAGCATGATGACCAAATGGTACCATTTCATCTTGGATTTAAAATGATGTTGAATGAACAACAGTAAGAATAACTCAATGAACCCAGAAGCAGGATAAACTACACCCCTTAAAACCGGTTCAAAACCATGTTCAAAAAAAGGTCGTATTAACTCGTAATCTTTAACTTGTATATTAACTATGGCCACATAAAATCCAAAAACAACAACAAATAGCAATACAAATGTATTCACAATCACAAATGTTTGCATATTCATAGAAGCTAATAATACGCACAAAATAATATAAACCATTAATAAAATAATTTTTGGCGTATAAGGAAGAAACGTCGAAGAAATCCATAGAATCGTCTCTCGCAATGTAAAAGCAGCCATAAGAAATATGAACAATACAATGCAGTATAAAATGATGGAAGATCCAACCTTACCAACTTTTAAACGCAACCATTTTTTTATAGGCTGATTGTTTGATTTATTTTGAATAAAAATGATTAAAAATAACCAAGGAACCATCAATAGTGTAGCTAACAATACCGATGCCCACCCATCTCGTTTCACATGCTCTAAAACAGGTGGAAGAATGGTCACATGATTTTTTAACCCAATAAAAGTCATCACTAAAAAAATAACGTGTAACAAGCCAATTTTCCCGATTTTTACCATTCTTAGACCTCTAACATTAATTGTTAATTCAAAGCATTGACATTTGGACTTAAATCTATAATACATTTATCCTTCTTTAAAAAATAATTAACTGATTACCCAATAAACGGCAAATACTGGATGTTCAATTGCGAGGGTGAATATAAAAATAAGAGGGGGAACTGGAAAGAACTGCATTTGAAGATGAAAGTGGAAGAGGGGGAAGGGAAAAGTGGTATTCATAACCTGATGAATGCAAAATCGGTGGGAGGATTGGTAAAAATAGTATTCATAATAGCTATGAAGACGAAAATGGGAGAGGGAACTAGCAAAAATGGTATTCATACCCCCGATGAAGACAAAAATCGGTGGGAGGATTGGTAAAAATAGTATTCATAATAGCTATGAAGACGAAAATGGGAGAGGGAACTTACAAAATCGGTCTTCATCCCCACGATGAATACAATAATCAGAGTAGTAACCAGAAAAAATCGTATTCATCGCACCGTTGATAACTAAAATCTAAAATCACCTTGCAAAATAGGTCTTGTAGAAAGAAAAAAAGAGCCATTTCACCCTTCCCCCGAAAGATAAAACAAAATGACTCCAAAACAACCTTTAAATTTTAAATTCACTAACCACACTACGTAAGTCATCCGCCTGTTTCGCAAGTTCTGTAGCAGAAGCGTTGATTTCTTGCATCGAAGCAGATCCTTGTAATGCAGCAGATGCCGATCGTTCCGTATGCAGAGCAGTATTTTCAGCGATTGTACTTACCTCAACAAAGGATGCCGCTACTTCCTGGCTTGTCTCTAATGTCATGGCGATTTTTTCAACCATTGAAGCTATAATGCCAGTAGTGCGATTTGTCTGCGCTAAAATATTTTCCAGTACTTTATTCGTTTCATTTGTTACTTCGACACCACGGATGACCGATTTTACGCCATCGTGGTTTTGATGAATAATGGACTTTATTTCACCTTGAATCGATGTCACGATTTCGGTTACCTCTTTTGCCGCTTGTTCAGATTGTTCTGCCAGTTTTCTCACTTCATCTGCTACTACCGCAAACCCTTTGCCATGCTCACCAGCGCGGGCGGCTTCAATCGCTGCATTAAGAGCCAGTAGATTTGTTTGACCCGCAATAGAAGTGATTGTTTCAATAATCGAAGTAATTTCATCAGATTTCTTACCTAATGCTTCTACGGTTGTTGACGTATTTGAAATGGTCTCTTCAATGGAAAGCATCACTTCAGATGATTGTGTAACAGATTGACTACCGTTAAACGCTGCATTTTTCATCTCTTGTGCGGCTTTTTGTACTTCTACTGCTTCGAGATTTAACTCTCTCATCGAATGATCAAGTCCTTGCATTTTGTCAATTACTGCTTTTGTCCGAGATTGCGTTAAATCACTGTCTGCAGCAATATCTTGTGTATTATTTGCAATCTCATCAATTGTTTTTGCATTCTCTTCCGCAAGTGCCATCAACTCTTGGGAACTGCCAGACACATTTTCAGCTAAGTTTGAAACCCGTTTTACTAAGCTGGAAATAGAGTCTATTAATATATTAGTAGAATTTGCAATTTGCGAGAACTCATCTTTCGTCTTTACATTCACTCTTCTTGTTAAATCCCCACCAGCTTGTGCAATATCCAAAATTGATTGATTAATTTTATAGGTGTTTCGGCGAATATTTCTAAATAATATAATCCCAAATGAAATCGTTAATACACTGGCAATGATAGATAATATGAAAAATCCAATTTTAGAGTAATAGGCAAATTGTTCTAGCTCTTTAATCTTCTCTGCATTATTATTTTCAAGTAATGCAATGAATCTATCGCTTGCTTCATTTACATAAGAACGAATATTTTCACCATCATTTTGTTCCATCAACCTTTGAGCGTTTTGAAAACCAAATTCATCTCTCGTATCGATAATTCTTGCAGAGCTATTTAGATAAATAAGAAAGTATTGGTTAATCGCCGCTAGGATCTCTAACTCATCTTGACGATTTTCAAACAATGTTTGTAAGTCTTTTAATTTGTTACTAATGTTTTCCTTTGTTTCTTGATAGTTTTTTAAAGAATCGGCTTTTCCATGAATGATATAAGCCTGTTCATAGTTTGATAGCTTTAACATATCACTTGCTAGAGTATTTACCTCCACCTGTTCATGTAGGTTTTTCTCTGCAAATTCATTAAGACTTTGTTGTAGTTTTGAAATACTAATGAGTGATAAAGCTTGCATCCCTATAATAATTGCAAGTAAAATGCTGAAGATGAGTATAACTCGTCCACGAATGAGATGATAAAAACGAGATTTAACTGAATGATTTTTCTGTAAATCTTTTTTGTGTTTGGAAGATGATTTTATTATTTTTTCTTCTGACGCGCTTTTTTTGCTCATAGTTGTCACCATCCTTCTTAAACTTTCAATGTATTCAAAAATTTTACAATAGATCCTGTACTTTTTCCATTGATAAGGTAGAAAATAGTCCTAAAATTCTAAAAATAAAGCTAGTAAGGAGTATCTATTAATGAAAGAAAGCTTTTATTTATTTGTCCTGACCTTTCGAGGGGGCAATTGGTCAGATCCAAAAACAAGATTTGCAGAAAGTGCCTTTTTAGACCATAGTTTTCCAAAAACGAGCACTTCTTTTGATGAATTATCAAGTTATTTCGAAACGATTGTCCACGAGCATATGACAACAAGTGCCTTTGATGAACTGTGGGAACTCTATGAATTAAAGTGAAAAAGAATGACACGTAATTTTGTACATTATATGTATAGGAAGGTAAATAATTGCACAATTTTAGAAAAGCAAGTATATTTTAACTTGAAATAAATTTTGGCTAGAGAAATGAATTTTAGAAAGAGGGATTGCGAATGAGTATTCATATTAATGCAAAACAGGGAGACATCGCAGAAATTATTTTATTACCTGGAGATCCTTTACGTGCAAAATATATTGCAGAAACTTTTTTAGAAAATGTTACTTGTTACAATGAAGTGCGTAATATGTTCGGCTATACTGGTACATATAAAGGAAAACGTATTTCTGTACAAGGAACTGGGATGGGTGTACCTTCTATTTCAATTTATGCAACAGAGTTAATGCAAGAATATAACGTTCAAAAATTAATCCGGGTAGGAACTTGTGGCGCAATCCAAAAAGATGTGAAAGTTCGTGATGTCATTTTAGCTCAATCTGCTTCTACAGATTCTAAAATGAATGAAATTATTTTTAACGGAATTGATTTTGCTCCTACAGCGGATTTTGATTTATTATTAAAAGCTTATAACGCTGGGGTTGCAGCAGGCTTAAACTTAAAAGTAGGCAACATTTTCACAGCCGATATGTTCTATTCAGAAGAAAACCAAAATGAAAAATTAGCTCGTTACGGTGTCTTAGCGGTGGAAATGGAATCTGCTGCATTATATACACTTGCTGCTAAATTTGGTCGTCAAGCACTTTCTGTATTAACAGTGTCTGATCACATCATCACTGGGGAAGTAACAACATCTGAAGAACGTCAAACGACTTTCAAAGACATGATTGTTGTTGCATTAGAAGCTGCAATTCAAGAGTAATGAGAAGCATATTCTTTTTGCAAGGCTGTCTATAAATGGCAGTCTTTTCTTTTCGGATTGAAGTGAAACTGGTAATATGTTAATGACGTCTAATTAGTTAGTAAGTGTAAATGAGAGTGGTGAAAGAGATGGATGATCAAAACCAACAAAGTAATGAACAAACAGAATCGAAAGAACAGGAAGAACAAATAAAACCTGCTAAGAAATATTTACGTATTAGCCCTTTTGCGTTCATCATGTTAATGGTTTTAACGATTCTATTAACTTCTGGCGTTACAATCTTTGCTCTAACTTTTGGAGAAAAGAAAGTAGTAGAAGTTAGTGTACCTGTAGAAAGACAAGAATTTACGAAATTTTATGATGCCTTCGATGAACTAAAAGAAAAATATTATGTGGAAATAAATGATGAAAAAGTCATTTCAGGTGCTATTAACGGAATGTTTGATGCGCTAGAAGATCCATATTCTGATTTTATGGATGAAGTAGAAGCGGAGCAGTTTAATACAGATCTTTCTTCAAGCTTCCAAGGAATTGGTGCAGAAATCCAAGAACGTAATGGCAATATCGTCGTTGTGTCACCAATTAAAAATTCCCCAGCAGAGAAAGCTGGAATTTTACCTGAAGATGTCATTTTAACGGTTGATGGTGAAAGTATCCAAGGAATGAGTGCTTCAGAAGCTGTGTTATTAATTCGTGGTGAAAAAGGGACACCTGTTACGTTAACAATTCAGCGTGGAAGTTCAGATGAATTACATGAAATTACAATCATTCGTGACGATATTCCAATCGAAACGGTGTATGGCGAAATGGGCGACGACAAAATTGCACACATTCAAATTACATCTTTTAGTGAAAAAACGTTTGATGAATTAGTTGCGATTTTAGATCAATACGAAAAAGACGGTATGAAGAGTATTATCTTAGACGTTCGCCAAAATCCTGGTGGGTATTTAACTTCTGCTATCGATATTGCAAATCTATTCGTAGATGAAGGCAAACCAATCGTTCAAGTCCAAGAACGTGAAGGCGAAGCGCAAGTAATGCTTGCAGAAGGCGGGAAAAAATACAAACAACCAACTATCGTCCTAATCGATAATGGAAGTGCATCTGCTTCCGAAATTTTAGCAGGCGCTTTAGGTGAATCGGCTGGTGCCAAAATCGTTGGACTAAAATCCTTTGGGAAAGGAACTGTCCAAACCGTTACGTCTTTACGTGATGGCTCCAATTTAAAATATACAACAGGTAAATGGTTAACGCCGAATGGAAACTGGATTAACGAAAAGGGAATTAAACCTGATGTCGAAGTTAAATATCCTGACTATGCTACATTAACGTATATCGATCCAGAAACGGAATTAAAATCTGGAAATGTTTCTGCAGCAGTGAAATCAGCAGAACGTATGCTAGATGCCCTGGGGTATGATGTTGGAAAAATTGATGATGAATTCGATAATGATACAAAAGATGCTGTCGTAGATTTCCAAGCAGACCATGAACTCAAACAAACAGGTTCCATCGCTGGAGAAACGACTTATGCATTAATGGATGCATTAAGGGAAAAAATCGACCAAGATGACCCACATGTAGAAAAGGCAAAACAATTACTTACTGGTGAAAAAGAATAAGTGATCATAAGAGCTGCTTTTGTTCAATTGGACAACTGTCAGCTCTTTCTACTATATAGAGGGAAGTGGAATGAATGAAAGATGTGTATTTATTTAGTGGTTTTTTAGGTAGTGGCAAAACTTCGATGTTAACGGATGTACTAAGACAATTAAAGGAAAAAGGCATTAAACCGGCTGTGATTATGAATGAACTAGGGAAATTGCCTTTTGACTCACAAGCTATTGGAGAAGACGTACCATTAAAAGAGATGCTAGAAGGCTGTATCTGTTGCTCAGGATCGGAAAAAACGGAAGCGCAAATTCAGGGCTTGCTCGCTGGAGAAGATTTTGACGTATTAATCATCGAAACAACAGGAGCTGCTCATCCCGTTGAGGCACTAGATGCAGTGTATTCACCGTTATTTGCAGATCAGCTCAACATAAAAGGGATTGTAACCGTTGCAGATAGTAAGCTATGGCTTGAAAGAATGACACTCACGCCACAAGTACGTACATTATTTATAGAACAAATTCGACATGCACACCTGCTCCTTGCAAATAAAATGGACTTACTCACAGAATCCCAACAGGCAAAAGTCGTATTTGAAATGCAAGGTCTTAATCCGGATGCTTTTATTCTACAAACAACAAATGGACGCGTCCCTCTTCATTTATTAGAAGGCTTACAATCGACGACATCGGAGAAAGAAGTAAACCAAACGCAAATTGGGAAAAACCTTCATTTAAGCTCGCGATTAATCGAATTTAATACTAGTTTCACACAAGAAGAATTTGAAGAGTGGGTAAGGTCATTACCAAGTACGGTTTATCGCATGAAAGGCTATGTTCCAATTGAGGGAGTAAGAAATCCATTTGTTTTCCAATATGCCTATGGATTAGTTCAATGGCTTCCTGAATATATTAAAATGCCTGCGAAGCTTGTGATGATCGGTGAAAATGTTCAAGAAATACATGTAATCGGAATGTAACAAATGAAAAAGTAGTGTATTATAATGTTTCATTGAAAAATTGTCAATAGCTTTTCGGTGGTAAGTTATCTTTGTGTAGGAAAATATTATGAAAAAAATAGAGTAATAACGTCATAGTTTTCAAGGTTTTCAAGATATAATGGTTTTATTCCCAAGTTATGGACCAATTTTTTCAAAAATCCTCCGTTATGATTAATTGCGAGAGGAGGAAGACAAAATGAAAAAATGGTTTATGACATTTTGTGCTTTAGGTTTATTAGCAACTCAAGTTCCAACAGCAGATGCTGCATCAAACACAGAGGAGGTAAAAAACGACTCAATCCAATCTTACGTGAAAGTAATTAAATTAGATCAACAAGAAGTGTATAATGCACTTTCAAATAAAGAGGATTTAAAAGATTTATCTATTAAATTACTAAAATCAAATGTAAATATAGAGAAACTACTTGCTTCTTGCAACATTAAAGTAAACAAACAGCAATTAACAAAATTAGTTGAGGCGAAAAAAGAAGCGAAACAAGAAACTAGTAAAGCAGTGAAAGAAACGCCTGCAACACCAGCGAAACAAACGGCACCAACTGTTTCAAAACCAACAACAAACAATAACAACATACCACAAAACACAACACAACAAGCGGCAAAACCAACAACGAGCGCACCTGTGAATACTTCAGCTTCAGAATTTGAAAAACAAGTTGTAGAGTTAACAAATGCGGAACGTGCAAAAGCAGGTCTTGCACCACTACAAATGGATAATGCAGTAATGGCATCTGCTCATGCAAAATCAGTAGATATGGCGAAAAATAACTATTTCTCACATACAAGCCCTACTTACGGAAGCCCATTTGATCAAATGAAAGCAGCTGGTATCTCTTACCGTTCTGCTGGTGAAAACATCGCCCAAGGTCAACAAACTCCAGAACAAGTAGTACAAGCTTGGATGAATTCAGAAGGCCACCGTGCAAACATCCTAAACGGTAATTTCACTCATATTGGTGTTGGATATGTAGCTGACGGAAACTACTGGACTCAACAATTTATTCAAAAATAATTTCATAGCGTAATAGAAACCGAGTTAAGACTAGTTCTTGCTCGGTTTTTTTGTGCGTGCACACAAGGAACCAGTTTATGAAGATTAATCCTCGAAAATGAAATGGAATGACCTTCATCGGGCTTATGAAGGACAAAACAATCGCGAAAATGAAATGGAATGACCTTCATCCGGCTTATGAAGGACAAAACAAACGCGAAAATGAAATAGAATGGTCTTCATCCGGCTTATGAAGGACAAAACAATCGCGAAAATGAAATGCGATGACCTTCATCCAGGTTATGAACAAAAAAATCAAGAAGGAATAATAGAACAACTGTTTTCACGCGCCAGATGAATAAATCAAGAAGGAACAACAGAAAAACTGTCTTCACGCACCTGATGAATACAAAAATGAACGTGCAATAGGAAAGACCGATCTTCATCCCTCATAAAACATTGAATTAATTACAAAACATGCTATCTCTCACCCTCCGACGACACTATAACCCTAATAGCTCTTCACACACAATTACAACCACAATCCTAAAACAAATACCGCTTTCCAATCCCAAATTTTTCTATTAAACCCGTTGAATCATTTTGCTCATTTAAGTATTGTCCTTGATTAAAAAACAGTAATAAATGGAAATACTTGAATGTACTAAAGAAGAGGGGGGAGCGATAGTATGGCTGAAGAGCAGAATCCACAACAAGTGATTTTAACAAAACTAAAAAACAGCTTTTACAATTCTGCAGATTTTGTCGCAAAGCCCATAAGTTGGTGGGAAAATGAAGTCGCCATTTTATGTTTTTACTCCTCCATTGTAAATAAATCTGATGTTGAACGAATTATGTACTTTTTTAAAAACAATTTAAGAGATGATAGTTTGTATTGGGGGGAATCTGTTTATACGACAGTGATCCCTTTAGATGAAAAACAATTAGCTAAATTCCTTTGTGATGGGGAAACCATTGTAGTGCGCCTAAAAACAAAAGAAATGATTCGCATTACTCTGCCGGAAATGGCTTATCGGCAAACAGAAGAACCTGCTAGTGAGCATGTGATTCAAGGTTCTAGGGAAGGATTAGTCGAAAATTTCGAAGTTAATGTATCATTAATTCGAAAACGCATCAAAAGTCATAAATTAGTAGTGAAACAAAAATACATCGGAAATGAAACACATACAACAATCTCTTATTTATATATGGAACAATTAGTCGATCAGGAAGCACTTCAACTGATTGAAGAACGATTAGATAAAATAAATATTGATCTTTTTTATAGCACAGGGCAATTAGCGGATTATTTGGAGGATAGTGTTTGGTCGCCTTTTCCACAACTACTAAAAACAGAACGGCCAGATCGAATTATCGCAAGTTTACATGAGGGGAAAATCGCGATTATTTCGGATTTATCCACTACCGCATTAATCGGTCCAACCTCCTTTTTTTCTTTCTATCAAACGCCTGATGATTTTAATGGGAGAGTAATAACCGGTTCCTTTTATCGGATGCTTCGTATTTTTAGCTTTATATTAGCTGTTTTTCTACCTGCGTTTTACATTGCTATTGTCAGTTTTCACTTTGAAATTTTACCGCTAGAACTTTCAAATCAAATTAAAAGTGATATTGAAAACATACCGTACAGACCGATTTTAGAGGCAGTTATTTTAGAAATGACGATTGAATTAATTCGTGAAGCAAGTATTCGACTTCCTACTGCTGTTGGACAAACAATTGGTATCGTTGGTGGGCTTGTTATTGGGGATGCCATTGTCAGTGCTGGACTTGTATCAAACATGATGGTCATTGTTGTTGCCTTTACTGCGATTGCAAGTTTCGTTGTACCTTCAACAGAGATGAATGCGTCAATCCGATTTTTACGTTTTCCCTTTATGATTTTAGCGTCTTTTTTCGGATTTTTAGGAATCGCGTTTGGTGCCATTATTTTGCTAATTCATTTATTGAACTTAACATCATTAAAAAGGCCGTATATGTCACCAATCATTCCTTTTAATCCAAAGGCGATCCATAAGATATTTTTCAGAACACCATTTTTCAAGCCAGCTAAACATCCAAAAAGTTTCTCCCCAAAAGAGGATGGGAAATAATGAATATCCAACTTACTAGAATTCAATTTTTCATGATCATGTTTACAATATTTACTGGTTTCGTTTATATATCCATCCAATCACCAATTATCACGAATGGAAAACATGCTTCTTGGATTATGTTTATCGCGGCATCACTCTTCACATATTTGCTGTTTATTTTTTATGAAAAAACATATAAATATTTCATTTTGGGTACTGTGTCAACAATCATATATCATTTATATTGGCTTTTTAATCTATCCTACGCTACTGCATTTTCAATCTATCTCATATCTACTTGGATTAGCCCATATACACCCAAAATCGCTTTGTTATGTTTATTTTTAATTCCAAGTCTTTACGCTAGTCTTAGTAGGGCAGAAACTGCAGTAAACATTGGTGTAGTTTTTGGCGTCTTTATCTTCTTTTTCATAGCTTTTGTATCAAGTGCATACCAAGATTTCAATTATAGGAATTTACTGCCAACTACGGAAAGTGGATTCAATGAATGGATGTGGGGAACACTCTTTTCTTTAAATGCTTATCGAAATACTGAATGTTACCTTATTTTAAGAAAATATGTAATGAAAAATCAGAAAATTGCAGGGGTGCCGCTATTTTTATTTGTATTCTCTCTTTTTGCAATGTTTTTCTTTTCAATCGTCATGTGCATGCTTTATTTCAGTACGGAAGAGTTTTCACTGATATCAGAGCCGATACTATTCCTTTTACATGCTCAAGAAGTAACATTTGTAAAAAGATTAGATTTGATATTTGCCATGATGTGGATTTTCATTACGATTATTACGCTGATAAATTATATTTTAGTTGTGAGATTAGTTCATTTTAAAAAGATGAGAAAATTCCCTAAAACCCAAATCGTTATTTACCACGTACTTATTGGTTTCATTGCCTACTTTATTGCAAAATTTGAATATGTTCAATTAATCCGTGAATACTATTGGATTCCGTTTATTTTATTCGGATTTTTACTGCCAATTCTCATTATTTTATTGAATAAAGTAAGGGGGCGGACAATATTCGATTCATCCAATTCGTCATCGTAGTGTTGTTACTTGCAGGTTGTTGGGATGAACGTTTATATAAAGATCATACCGTCGTTTCCCTTGTAGGAATTGAGGGTACTTTAGGGGAAATGAAAGGTTATTTTGCCTATCCCGAAGTGCAAACGGGCAATTCCGAAGTAACCATTATCGAATCAGAAGGAATTGAAACACGTGAACTCCGTTTAAATGCAGATTTAAAAGTTGAACAAACAATTGATCTATCCATGATGTCAACATTATTAATTAGTGAAGATACCGCAAAAGACGGAATTAATAAATATTTAGATGTTTTTTACCGCGATCCGACCAATTCCTTAACAGCATTTTTAGTGTTAGTCGAAGGGGATGTGAAGGACTATATGGAAGCAAGTAAATCCTGGACAACAGAAGCAGGCGAATATTTTGCACGATTTATTCGAAGTAAAGAAGAAGTTTCAGTTGTACCACATCGGACAGTTCAAACTGCATCATCCATTCTATTTTCAGAAGGAATTGATTTAGTATTACCATATATGGTTTTAAAGGATGAAGATAAAAAAAGGCCTGAACTTGGTGGTGTAGGGTTGTTTTCGAATGGGAAATTTACTGGAAGAGTTTTAGAACCAGACCAATCCAAGTTCTTAGGGTTATTACTTCAAGAAAGGGGACGTAAAATAAAATATTCAGCACTCTATAACGACCAACCACTTTCATTTACAATTTTAAATGTAGGGAAAACCCGGAAAATACAATCACCAACCCAAGTAAAAATGGATTACAAGCTGAAAATTGAAATTGAAGAATTTTCAGATACAGGATTAAGAGATGTAAAAAAAATAAGTGAAATAGAAGATTTTATTGAAGAGAAAATTACCGAAGAAATATATAATGTCTTAAATATTTTACAGGAAGAAAAATGTGATGCTTTAGGATTGGGAAATGATTTCCGAGTAAAGAAACCGGAAGTATTTGATGAGAACTGGCATGAAACTTTTTCAAATTTAGATATTCAGGTAAATGTAAAGGCAGAAATATTAAAAACGGGGCTCATACACTAATCAGTCACTGCTGGCTGATTTTTTTCATTTTACTTTTTGAGAACTTCATTGTTCCTGTGAGGAATTATGGTACAATATTGTGTATTAAAAAAAATGATTTTTCATTTATAATTCAAGTGAATCATATATATACGAATTAAAGGTTGAATTTAGATAGGAGTTTTTGTGTGAAACAAAAATCAATTATTTTAACAGGTGGCGGAACAGCTGGGCATGTGTCATTAAACCAAGCAATTATCCCCACATTAATTGAAGAAGGTTATCATGTTCATTATATTGGCTCTCATGATGGCATTGAGAAAGACTTAATTACTCAAGCTTTTCCTGAGGTGCCGTATCATAGTATATCAAGCGGTAAATTGAGAAGATACTTTTCAATGAAAAACTTTACCGATCCATTTAAAGTATTAGCAGGGATCGGGCAAGCATTTACAGTAATTCGAAAAGTGAAACCATCCATCATCTTTTCAAAAGGTGGCTTTGTCTCAGTACCAGTTGTAATGGCTGCAAAATTAGCGAATGTACCAGTTGTCATTCATGAATCCGATGTAACGCCGGGTCTTGCGAATAAACTAGCACTACCTTTTGCATCGCATATGTTTACAATTTTTGAACAAACACTAAAATATTTACCGAATGATAAAGCAACATGTACAGGATCCATTGTACGAGAACAATTATTTCAAGGTGATAAAGATCGTGGAATGAAATTATGTGGATTTGAAGAAAATAAAAAAACTTTACTTGTGATGGGTGGAAGTTTAGGTTCTGTTGTTTTAAATGATGCATTGCGCAGTAATATTCCTGAACTTTTAATGAATTTTAATGTAATCCACCTCTGCGGAAAAGGTAATGTCGATTCATCATTAGAGTCATTAAAGGGCTACAAGCAGTTTGATTATGTAACAACAGAATTACCAGATCTACTTTATACCGCAGATTTTATCGTCTCGCGTGCCGGTTCAAACTCCATTTTTGAATTTTTAGCATTAAAAAAACCAATGCTGCTCATTCCGCTTTCGGCTACGAAAAGTCGCGGTGATCAAATTTTAAATGCGGAAATTTTTGAACGACAAGGGTTTGCCTTAACATTAGAAGAAGAATTATTAACAAAAAACACCTTCATGAAGTCGATACAAAATTTAGTCAAGAAAAAAGATGAAATTATCGATAACATGATCAAAGCAGAAAGTCCGAAAACACCAAGTGAAATGGTAGAATTAATTCTACAGTACGAAAAATAATGATGATAAAAGCGTTGTCTCCTTCATAGAGACAACGCTATTTTCATTACATCGCTTGTTCTTCTTCACTTGTCGTTTCTTTCGCAGTTACTAGATAGAATAAATCTTTTGGAATTTTATATAAGTCAAATTTTGTTTCACCAGTATTAATTTCTTCATAAAGTGCAGGGTGGGAATCTTTTGCACATACAACATATTGTAATTTTAAACTTGCTCGTTTGGATTTTTCATTTTCTTGGCGAATTCTCAAAAACACTGTATGAAAATCTTTTTCGAAAAATAATTCCGATAAAAAGTGATGTTTTGCCATTTGGTTATACCCTTTTCCTTGATAAGGTGAACCTATCCAAGTTCCAAGAAAGCCGGCTCCATCTTGTATATCAAAGAGACTAATCGTACCGACTGGCTGACCAAAGTCTCCTATAATTGTCCTTGAGATTGTCTTACCAAGTTGTTCTTCTTCTAATAGTTGTTTGGTCATAAATAAATACTCTTCAGCCGAGGATGCTTTCTGACGAACATATGGAAAAACTGAAGGGTGACTCATTAATTGGTACAGTTCAGTAGTTTCTGAAAGGTCTCTATGTTTTAACATGATGAAACGCCTCCTTTTTAGGATAGTTGCAAAGCCTTGTAATGCACGAAATCAAGTGGCAACAGAACAAAATAATAAACCCAAAGGAACAAGACGTCAAACAATTTTTATTGTATTTTTTTTGTATTTTTATTTTACCCATTCGTAGGAGATAAATAACTATATTAAAAAACGATTTATGATAATATCATATTATAAATAATCATTTTTATACAATTATTTTCTCTTAAAAGCAGATTTTTTCTCTGTAAAAATTGTAATAAATATTTAATGTTAATATACTGCTAGATTTTGTTGCGTCACAAATCTTTTACAATTATGATAGAAATAAAATTTTAGGTAGGAGAGTTTGCCTATGATACGAACTTTTTTAAAAGTACATGGATCTGGAAATACATTTTATTTATATAATACTAGCGAAGAAAATGAATTCGATTGGGTTCATTTAACAAAGTGGTTATGCAATAAAACAAACGAAGGAGGAGCAGACGGTTTATTACTCGTATTACCATCAAAAGTAGCCGATGCAAAAATGCGGGTAATCAATGCAGATGGCTCAGAAGCTTCTATGTGCGGGAACGGATTACGCTGTGTAGCGAGATATGTTTGTGAAAAACTTGGTACAGAATCAGCGGATATCGAAACGATGAAAGCAACTTTACACGTAAGAAAAGAAAATCCTATTTTTGATTCAATACCTACATATGCCGTTGAAATTTCGCCTGTCTCTTTTGAATTAAGCAGTTTACCAATGACTTACAAAAATCAAACAGAATTACAACATCAAATCATAAACGAATTTTCACCAACGATTCCATTTACGGCAGTATCTGTCCCAAATCCTCATTTAATCGGGATTCTAGAACAGGGCAGTTTGGATGATCAAAATCATCAACAACAACTGGCTACATTTTTAAATAGTGAAAATGACTATTGTAAGGACGGCGTAAATGTAAGTTATGTTTACCCATTAAAAAATGACACAATTTTTGTTCGAACATTTGAACGAGGTGTTGGTTTTACAAATGCATGTGGAACTGCAATGACAGCATCTGCTCTAGTATCGAATTTAAATGGTGTAGTCGATGCAAAAGTGGTGACGGTTTATAACCCAGGCGGATTTGTAAAATGTGAAGTAATACAACACGAAGACAATTATCAATTAACGTTAATAGGGAATGCTACATACACTTCACGATATGAAATCGAAATCAATCAAACAAACTATCAATTTATAGCTCGACATGACACAACAGAGCAAGAGCAATATGAGAAATGTATCGAATTCGTTAATAAAGAACTAGATGCACTTATTTCTTAACCGCACAAAGGGGGTGCGCATATGAATAAACAAATTCTTCCGAAAGTACAATTTGATTTATTATTTGGCAATAGCAATGATTATGTTTATTTTATGGAGAAAGTAGGAGAAGACTATAAATACCTTTATTTGAACACTCCCTCTACACAACTTCTTTCGGAAGATGCCATAGGTAAGAAAATGACCGAAATATTAGATGAAAAACATTATAAATGTATCATCAACAATTACAATCTTGCTATTGAAACGATAAAGCAAGTGAACTATGAAGACTACCAATATCTTGCATCAGAAGTAAAAAAATATGAAACTTCTGTATTACCAATCTTTAATGAAAATGAAACATATATTTTAGCCATTACAAAAGAAATCTCATTTGAGCGCGATTTACAAGATAAATATTTATTTATGAGGTCGATCTTCTTTAATACGTTTTTATCTACCGTATTAGTATCGAGTGATGGCCGACTACTAGAAGCTAACCCACAGTTTCTAAATGATTTTAATTTAGATATTGAAGATGTTCGTTGGCAATATTTTTCTGAACTACCAATTGTATCTTCGCAAAATGCCGACCAATTTAAGCAACTTTTAGAAGAGGCTTGTAAAGGAACGAACTTAACATCTAAATTGTTAACTTTTGTCGATAAAAAAGGGAAAATTCGGAGCTTCACAACAACGTTTTCACCGATTTTCCAAAATAATGAAGAATCGGTTGTCGTAGGAGTTTTTGTGATTTTACAAGAAATTACAGATTTTATCCAAAAAGAAAAAGAATTAAAGAGTACTACAAATGGATTAATGAATTTAAAATATGCCATAAATAATGCAGCTGATATGTCATTTACCGATATAAATGGCACTATTATTGATGTGAATGATCGCTTTATTGAACAAACAGGGTATAGCAGAGAAGAGTTAATTGGTAGTTCCCATCAAATTATTAATTCTCGCTTCCATTCGAAGGAGTTTTTCCAAAATCTTTGGGATACGATTAAAAAAGGAAAGGTTTGGCGCGGAGAAATTTGTAACCGTACAAAATATGGTGGCATGTATTGGGTAGACACAACGATTATTCCGTTGCTTGATGAGGACGGGAAAATCCAACAATATATGTCAGTTCATTATAATATTACCCAAAAGAAACGAATGATCACCGAATTACGAAACATCGAGCATATGTTTAAAATGATTAACGATAATACAAATGATCTAATCGTTATTACAAATGAAGATGGGATTATACTTTATGCCTCTAGTGCATACACTCGAAAACTAGGTTATAGCGTTGATGAACTATTAGGTCAGTTTTACACAAAAGTATTGTCTACAGAAAGCAAGGAATTGTGGAATGATGAATTGTTAGATATTGAAAATCACGTCAATTCGAAATTAGAACTTATCCACACAGCGAAAAACGGTGAAACAATATGGACTGAATGTAACTATACGGTTGTCCATGACTATGTTCGTAAACGTGGGATTCAAATAATAATGGTAGCTAGAGAAATAACAGAGCGAAAGAAAATGGAAAATCAGTTATTGTTCCTCGCTTATCACGACTCTCTTACACAATTGCCAAACCGTCGATATATACAAAAAGAATTTCCATTTTTAGTTGAGGACGCAAATGCAAGAAATAAATCGATTGCAGTGCTTTATGTTGATGGAGACAATTTTAAAGAAATAAATGATCAACATGGCCATGAAGTGGGCGATGAGTTTTTATATCAATTTGGTCGTGCATTACAATCGAGTGTTCGTTCTAATGACCTTGTTGTAAGAATCGGTGGAGACGAATTCGCTATTCTATTAACGGGACTTGTAAAAAATGAGAAAAAACGCGATAAACAACTAAAGCAAATAGTTGATCGAATAAAGGAAACGTTGCAAACAGGTTGGGATATTTCACATCAGCATTTTTCACCAACAAGTTCTATCGGTGTTTCTTTCTATCCGGATCACGGCACAAAGTTAGAGGAATTGCTTCATTTGGCGGACCGTGCTTTATATGATGTAAAAACCATCTCTAAAAATAATTACAAAATTTATGAAGAGTAAGTTGATAATGTGTTTAACTATCCCTCGTTTTAAGGTACCCTTAGAACGAGGCTTTTTGCATACGACAATAAAAAGCAAAATAAGGTGATGACAATGAATAAAAATATTTTAATTGTTGAAGATGAAAAAAACATCGCCCGTTTTATGGAGCTTGAATTAAAATACGAAAAATTTAATGTAACAGTAGTCCATGATGGTAGGGAAGGTTTAACGAAGGCTTTGGAAGAACAGTACGATTGCATTCTGTTAGACGTCATGCTGCCTAGTTTAAACGGTATTGAAATCTGTCGCAGAGTGCGCGCTCAATCAAATGTTCCAATCATTTTGATTACCGCTCGCGATGAAGTCATGGATCGTGTTGCAGGTTTAGATGCTGGCGCGGATGATTATGTAGTAAAACCTTTTGCCATCGAAGAATTGCTTGCTAGAATTCGTTCGATATTTAGAAGAGTAGAATCCATTGAAGTGGAAAAGAATGAAGAAGTAATAAAAGTTCGTGACATTGTCATTAACCCTTCATCCTACGAAGTCTATTTTGAAGGAGAAAAATTAGAATTAACAAAAACAGAATATGATTTATTGAAATTATTATGTGAAAATAAAAATCGAGTTTGTGAAAGAGAACGAATTCTCCAATCGATTTGGGGTTACGACAGTGAAGTAGAAACAAACGTTGTGGACGTCTACATTCGACACCTACGCTCAAAACTTAAGACCGATAAAGAGCCGTATATAGAAACAGTTCGTGGTGTTGGTTATGTGGTGAGAGAATGAAGAAATTAGATAAGCTGTTTATAAATCAATCGTTAAAAATGAAATGGACTTTGTCAACAGCCATCGTTATTTTCATCAGCTATGCAGCAATTTGCACCGTCATTTATATTGCCCTTTATTCATGGCTTATACAAAATGAAGAGAATAATGCGATTCGGACCGCTGAAGACTTATCGTCATTCTTTCAATCACAAAAAGGGTCTCTTACAATCCAAGAAATTCAAGGAAATACTGGATTATTGAAGGCAATTGTCAACCAAAATCAAACAGTACGAATCTTTAACTTTGATGGCTATGAAGTATTACGAATTAATGACATTTCACCAGCTGCAAAAATAGACTTGTCGGAAGAATTAATTTTAACTACAATCGTTACGAAGGATGAACTTAATGAAGACGTTTTTGTTGTACATAAATTTGTACAAATTGGTTCCTTTAGAGGAATACTTCAATTAATTCACCCTTTATCAACCTTTCAATCTATGATGCAATATGTATTAACTGCGATGCTCATTGCAGGGATTGGTGCTGTTTTTTTAGCTGGCTCAATTAGTTATTATTTAGCAAATTTATTAATTAAGCCTTTAAAAGACTTGCGCGATTCTATGGGCTCCGTACGAGACAAAGGTTTTGAGGAACACATGCATTTTTCATATAATGCAGATGATGAAATTGGAGACTTGTTAACCATCTATCGTGATATGATGGAAGATCTTCAAAAATCCTTTATCAAACAACAACAATTTGTCTCCGATGCCTCTCACGAATTACGAACACCCATTCAAGCAATCGAAGGGCATCTATCGTTAATTAAACGATGGGGTAAGAATGATCCGCAAGTTTTAGAAGAATCCATCGATACTTCATTAGCTGAAGTAGCGCGAATGAAAAAAATGATTGAAGAATTATTAAATTTGGCTAGAAATGAAAAAAGAGATAAACATGCATCTGCTCATATAAAAAATGTTTTAGAATCTTTAAAAAGTGAAATCCAATTAATTTATCCTGATGTAGAGATAAAAGTAGAAACGAGCGGCACGGAAAAACACCCGAACATTACAGAAAATGCACTAGAACAAATCCTACGCAATATTATTGAAAATAGTATTCGATACAACGATCAAAAACCAGTTATCCATATTATTATTAATTATGAAAACGATAAAATTGTAATCGAATTAACAGATAACGGAATTGGGATATCCGAAGAGCATTTACCTTATATTTTTGACCGCTTTTATCGAGTTGATGCATCAAGGGAAAATAACGGGGGAACTGGGTTGGGATTAAGCATTTTGAAAATGTTGACAGAAAAATATGATGTCGAAATTGATGTGAAAAGTAGCCTTGGAAAAGGTACGACATTTATTCTAACATTTAAAATATAAATAATACCCTAAAAAATTGGTCATAAAATCATAACTGACCAAAAAAATTTGCTTATTTTGTGAAAAATAGTTGTATTTTTTGTGAAGAGTAGTAAGATTGAAATGGAAAAAAACGTTCTTCGATATTATTATTCCATAAGTTTTTTTATTGTCGAAGAATGGTAAAATATGAAATAATATTTCAAGTAGAACAATGGACTGCCTAATGGCAATATTTGGAGGTTTTTCTCATGTCGAACAATGTATTATTTGCTGGTTCCCCTTGGTCAGCATTCTCTGGTCCTAACTTAGGATATGTCATGGAACAATATGATTTGTTCTTACAAAATCCAGAAGAAGTAGAACCTGAACTAGTTGCGCTTTTCCAACAATTCGGTTCCCCATTTGTAGAAGGTGCAGAAACAGTTTCTGAAGGTACAGCAAACGTACAACCAGGTAATATGAAAAAAATATTTGCAGCCGTGCAATTAGCAGATGCTATTCGCTCATTTGGACACTTAGCCGCAGATGTATACCCATTAAAAGATCGTAAATTAGATTCTTCACGTATTGAACTTGCGACTTACGGCTTAACGGATGCTGATTTAGCATCAATGCCAGCAACATTATTCTTTAATAACGTTCCTGCAAGCGTTACCAATGGTAAACAAGCAGTTGATTACTTACGTTCATTATATACTGGAAAAATTGCTTATGAGTATTCTCATATTGATGAAGGCGAACGCCAATGGATTCAAGAAAAAATTGAATCTGGTACTCAAAAAATCAAGTTAACGCCAGAACAGAAAAAAGCACTTTTAGAAAGATTAACTCGTGTTGAAGATTTTGAGAAATTTATTCATAAAACATTTGTTGGTCAAAAACGCTTCTCTATTGAAGGTTTAGATACATTAGTTGTTTTACTTGATGAACTTGTGCATGCTGCTGATGAAAAGAAAATGAACTATCTTCAAATCGGTATGGCTCACCGTGGACGTCTAAACGTGTTAACGCATGTTGTAAACAAACCATACGATATGATGTTCTCTGATTTTGCCCACGTACCAAACGACTATTTCTTACCTGCTGACGGCTCTTTAGAAATTACTAAAGGTTGGACAGGCGATGTGAAATATCACATGGGTGCAACTCATACAAAACAATCTGGTATGAAAGTAAAACTAGCTTATAACCCTTCACACTTAGAAGTAGTAAGCCCTGTTATTACTGGTTCTACTCGTGCTGCACAAGAAGATACATCAAAACCAGGCACACCAAGTCATGATGCAAGTAAAGCATTAGCAGTACTCGTACATGGTGATGCAGCATTTGCTGGTGAAGGTGTAGTTCAAGAAGTATTTAACTATGCAAGAACTACTGGCTTCTCTACAGGTGGTTCAATCCATATCATTTCAAACAACATGATTGGATTTACAACAGAACATTACGATTCACGTTCAACTTTATACTCATCAGATGTTGCAAAAGGATACGATATCCCTGTTATCCACGTAAACGCTGATGATCCAGAAGCAGTAGTAGAAGTTGCGCGCTTAGCATTCGAATATCGCCAAATCTTTGGCAAAGATATTTTAATAGACTTAATTGGTTACCGTCGTTTTGGACATAATGAAACAGACGACCCAACAGTAACAAACCCATTAACATATTTAATTGTTACAAAACACCCAACAGTACGTGCTCTTTACGGACAACAATTAGTACAAGAAGGTATCGTTACTGAAGATGATGTGAAAAAACTGGATGAAGAGATTTACGCAGAAATGCAAAAATCCTACGACCATGTAAAAGAAGTCGGTGCTGAAAAAGGTCACCATGCGCACATTGAAATGCCTGAAGCTGTGAAAAATGGTTACCCTGAATTAGAAACAGGTGTAGCAAAAGAAGAACTTCAACAAATCAATGATGAACTTCTTGCATGGCCAGAAAGCTTTGAACCACAAAACAAATTAGCAAAAATCTTAAAGAAACGTGTAGAAGCATTAGAAACTGACAAAATCGATTGGGGTCATGCAGAAACACTAGCATTTGCTACAATCTTACGTGACGGAAACCCAATCCGTATTACAGGTCAAGATGCTCAGCGTGGTACATTCTCACAACGCCATTTAGTATTACATGATAAAAACAATGGTGCAGAATTCACGCCACTTCACAATATTTCAGGTTCAAATGCATCATTTACAGTGTTTAACTCACCATTAACAGAAGCTGCAATCGTAGGTTTTGAATATGGATATAACTTAGAAAATGAAAAGGCATTAACTATTTGGGAAGCACAATTTGGTGACTTTGCAAACATGGCTCAAATTATGTTCGACAACTTCATCTCTTCTGCTCGCTCAAAATGGGGACAAAAATCAGGTTTAGTGCTATTATTGCCAAATGGTATGGAAGGACAAGGACCAGAGCACTCTTCAGCACGTATTGAACGCTATTTACAATTATCTGCTGAAAATAACTGGACAGTAGCAAACGTTTCAAACGCTGGAAACTACTACCACTTATTACGCCGTCAAGCGAAAATGCTTGGTACAGAAGGGGTTCGTCCATTAGTAGTAACTTCACCTAAATCATTACTTCGCCATCCATTAGCTGCAGCTTCATTAGAACAGCTTTCAACTGGTAAATTTGAAGAAGTAATTGAACAGCCTGGTTTAGGCAACAACCCTGAAAAAGTAGAACGCATTTTACTTGCATCAGGTAAAGTAACAATTGATTTAGCAGATCGCATTCAAAATGGAGAAGGCTATGATAACCTGCATATCGTTCGTGTAGAACAACTTTATCCATTCCCTGCGCAAAAATTATCTGATATCATTGCAAAATTCCCTAACGCAAAAGAAATCGTTTGGGTACAAGAAGAACCGAAAAACCAAGGTCCATGGAAATTTGTATTAGAATATTTACTTGACCTTGCTGATGGCAAAAAAGTGAAATATGTTGGACGTCCAGAAATGTCTTCTACATCAGAGGGCGACATGGATTCACATAAAGAAGCTCAAGCAAAAGTTATTGACGAAGCTCTTGCAAAATAATTTATTAACTTTAATCATTTATAGAGGGTAACTACCAAGAGGGTAGTAAAGCCATGTGCGAATATTCGCACATGGCAATTAAAGGAGGATATTAAAGTGGCTGAAATTAAAGTCCCTGAACTAGCAGAATCGATTACAGAAGGAACGATCGCACAGTGGGTTAAAAAAGTTGGAGACCGTGTTGAAAAAGGTGAATTCATCGTTGAATTAGAAACTGACAAAGTTAACGCTGAAATCATTTCTGAAGAAGCAGGAGTTCTAACACAAATCCTTGCTGAAGAAGGCGACACTGTACTTGTAGGTCAAGTAATCGCGGTTGTAGAAGCTGGAGAAGGAGCAGCACCTGCGCCTGCAGCAGAACCAACAAAACCTGAAGCAGCACCTGCACCTGCTGCAGCTCAAACTACTGCTGCTCCTGCAGTTGTAGAAGAAACTTCAAATGACCGTGTTGTAGCATCTCCTGCAGCTCGTAAATTAGCTCGTGAAAAAGGAATTGACTTAAGCGCAATTTCTCCAGTAGATCCACAAGGTCGTGTACGTGTACAAGACGTTGCAGCTCACGGTACAGCACCTGCTGCAGCAGCACCAGTGGCAGCTCCAGTAGTAACTGCAGGTGGTCCAGTAGTATTTACACCAGCAGCAAACTCTGATCGTGTAACAATTGAAAAAATGAGCCGTCGTCGTCAAACGATTGCAAAACGTTTATTAGAAGTGAAACAATCAACTGCAATGTTAACTACATTCAACGAAATCGACATGACAAACATTATGGCACTTCGTAAACGTAAACAAGACGAGTTCGTTAAAGCAAACGACATCAAACTTGGTTTCATGTCATTCTTCACAAAAGCAGTTGTTGCAGCGCTTAAAAAATACCCATACGTAAATGCACAAATCGTTGGGGACGAAATTCACTTAAACAACTTCTTCGATATTGGTATTGCCGTATCAACTGAAGAAGGACTAGTTGTACCAGTTGTTCGTGATGCAAACAGCAAAAACTTTGCAGAAATCGAAAAAGATATTGCAAACTTAGCGAAAAAAGCACGCGACAAAAAATTAGGCTTAAACGACATGGCAGGTGGATCATTCACGATCACAAACGGTGGTGTATTCGGTTCATTAATGTCAACACCAATCATGAACGGTACTCAAGCTGGTATTTTAGGTATGCACTCAATCGTAAACCGTCCAGTTGCTGTAAATGGTGAAGTTCAAATCCGTCCGATGATGTATGTGGCTCTTTCTTACGATCACCGTATCATTGATGGAAAAGACTCTGTTGGATTCTTAAAAACAGTGAAAGAATTAATCGAAAATCCAGAAGATTTACTGTTAAATTCTTAATATAAATAAAACTAGCGGGTGTATTAGCCGCTAGTTTTTTGTTGTAGAATTGTTAATTGGTTGAATATTCCAATAATAGAATTATCCCGAAAAAGAGAGAAAAAACCCCCATAAAGTACCATTTAGTTTACACTGCACTAATAGTAAAATCCTATTATCAGAAAAATGAATATTGACTTTATAATATTCCTATAGTAACATTTTAATAGAAAATTAATATTAAAACCTCACGTTACAAGTGGGGTAGAGGTGCGATATTTATTAGTTTCTTATGGAGTTTTGAGCGAACGATGAATTAAGAAAGAAGGAAATATTGCCGAAGTATGATGTAGGCTCACTACCATCATGCTGGGTCTGTAGTGAATAACTGCAGGACTGTCTCAGCTGGTCTCCCAACCAACTGAGGGGTGCTATCTCAATCGGGACGTTTAGAGGATTTAGGCTATTACAGAATAGACGACCTGAGTTCATCTTAGGTCGTTTTTTATTCTTTAAGATGCCAAAAAAAGTATGTAAGGAGAGAAAACTATGTCAAGAAAATTCAAACTATTGTTCATTTCATTGTTTGCAATTATGGTACTAGCTGCTTGTGGTTCTTCAGAAAAAGAAGAGAATACATCATCTTCAACTGATTCTGGCAAAACAGAAGAAAAAGAAGTATTTAAAGTAGGTCTAGAAGCTGGTTACCCACCATTTAACTGGACACAACAAGATGATTCAAACGGTGCAGTAAAAATTGATGGTTCCGAAGAGTACGCAGGTGGATACGATGTTGAAATCGCGAAACGTGTAGCAGAAGCTCTAGGAAAAGAATTAGTAATCGTAAAAACTGAATGGGACGGTTTATTACCAGCCCTACAATCAAACGTTATCGATGCAATCATTGCAGGTATGAGTCCAACTGAAGAACGTAAAGCTGCAATCGATTTCACAGAAAACTACTATACTAGTGATTTTGTTATCGTAGTAAAAGCAGATGGAAAATATACGAATGCAAAAACTTTAGCTGATTTTGCTGGAGCTAAAATTACATCACAATTAAACACAACAAACTATGCTGTTATTGATCAAATTCCAGATGTGAAAAAAGAAACTGCAATGGAAAGCTTTGCACATATGCGTGTAGCATTAGAATCAGGTGTTATTGATGGATATGTGGCAGAACGTCCTGAAGCGATTTCTTCAACAAGTGCTAACTCAAACTTTGCTTTTGTAGAATTAGAAGAAGGGTTTGAAACAAAACCAGAAGATGTTTCGGTTGCGATTGGTCTTCGTAAAGGTGACGAAAGCCTAGCGAAAATTAACGAAGCATTATCAGCAATTTCAGAAGAAGAACGTCAAGAAATTATGGATCAAGCAATTGCAAATCAACCAGCTGCAAAGTAATGCAGTTTGGTCTATCACTGGTCTTTAATAGGCCAGTGATAACTTTTTAAGGAGGATATTTATGAGTTTTGAAATAATACTCTCAATACTACAAGAGAATTGGCCAAGCTATTTACGCGGCGCATATATGACGCTACTAATTGCAATTATTAGTACAATTATTGGTGCATTAATCGGATTATTTATCGGCGTAATGCATACGATTCCTCTTCGTAAGAAATCTGTTAAGTCAATCATCTTAAAAATTATCAACTTCATACTAACAGTTTACGTAGAAATCTTCCGTGGTACACCAATGATTGTACAGGCAATGGTTGTATTCTATGGGATTGCTGCTTATGGATATGAAATGGATCGCTTTATTGCAGCGATAGTTGTTGTAGGCTTAAATACAGGTGCTTATATGGCGGAATATGTTCGTGGTGGAATTGTATCCATTGATAAAGGACAGTACGAAGCAGCGGAAGCAATCGGGATGGGTCACTTCCAAACAATGATTCATGTCATTTTACCTCAAGTGTTCCGAAATATTTTACCTGCAACAGGTAACCAATTAATTATGAACATTAAAGATTCTGCCGTATTAAGTGTAATTAGTGTTACGGAATTATTCTTTACGACAAAATCAATCGCAGGCGCGAACTTCCGATTTGCAGAATCTTATCTAATTACATGTATTATGTACTTAGTCATGACATTTGTAGCTTCACGTATTTTACGCTATGTTGAAAAGAGAATGGACGGCCAAAATGCTTATCAAGTAGAACAACGTCGAGAAGAGCAAATGTACTAATCGCGTAAGGAGATCAAAAGATGGAAAAAGTTATTGAAATCAAACATCTGAATAAATCATTTGGCAACCATGAAGTGCTGCGCGATGTAAATTTCACAGTAAATAAAGGTGAAGTAGTTTGCTTAATCGGTTCTTCAGGATCGGGGAAATCAACGCTATTACGTTGTATCAACCTGTTAGAAACGCCAAGTGGTGGAGAAATTATTTATAATGGTGAAAATATATTAGACGATAAACATGATGTTAGAAAATACCGAACTCACTTAGGAATGGTATTTCAACAGTTTAATCTGTTTAACAACCACAATGTTTTAAAAAACTGTATGGTTGGCCAATTAAAAGTTTTAAAACGCTCAAAAGAAGCAGCGAAACAAAATGCGTTAAAATATTTAAAAACAGTAGGCATGGACCTATACGTCAATGCTAAGCCGAAACAACTATCAGGCGGTCAAAAGCAGCGTGTGGCCATTGCCCGTGCCCTTGCAATGGATCCAGAAGTAATGCTTTTTGACGAGCCAACTTCAGCGTTAGACCCAGAAATGGTAGGAGAAGTATTAAAAGTCATGCGCCAATTAGCAGATGAAGGAAACACAATGCTAATTGTTACCCACGAAATGGAATTTGCCCGTGAAGTATCAGATCGAATCGTGTTCATGGACAAAGGGGTTATTGTTGAAGAAGGTCCACCTGAACAAGTACTTGTAAATCCAAAACATGAACGTACAAAAGAATTCTTAAAACGTACATTAAAATAATATTTTAGACAAATCTCTTGCAAGGGGATTTGTCTTTTTTTATTTCTTTATTACACTTTTATAAGATTCGTTCGTCTATAGTAGTAGGGAAGGGGGTAGCGTATTGGATCAACTATACCGTGAACATAACCGAACGATATTTAAATACATATTTTACTTAGTACAAAATGAATCAATAGCAGAGGACTTATTGCAGGATACTTTTTTAAAAGCCTATAAAAACTATAATCATTTCAGAAATGAGGCAAGCGAACTAACATGGCTTCGAAAAATTGCTAGAAATGTAGTTTATGATTACTTAAGAAGGAAGAAAATAATACAATTTATCCCTTTTCTAAATAAGCATGAACAAACCGTACAAGACGATGCAATGCAATATATTCTTGAAAATGAAGCGAGGAAAGCGCTGTTTGACGCTTTATCGAAATTAAAGGTCCATCACCGAGAAGTTCTCATTTTACGTAAAATTGAACAGCTTTCCATAGAAGAGACAGCGCAAATTTTAGGCTGGAATACGGATAAAGTGAAAAATACACAAAGGCAAGCAATCAATACATTAAGGAAGATTTGGGAAGGGGTTGAGAACGTTGAATACTAAAAAAACAATATGGGATGACTTAAAGGACCTTCCACGGAACGAAAAAATTGAAAAGGAAACGTGGCAGAAGATTGAAACGAAATTATCAAAACCTAAATACTTCATTAATGTACTTACAGGGTTCGTCACCATCGCCCTTGTTTTTCTTATTTTTGCCCTTTTAACGTCTACAAGTAAAGAGGAAATGGCAATTCAACAAGCTTCTGAACATGTATTAGAAAGTGTATATTTTCTCCATGATTCAGAGTTTGATCAATTCGATGTTCAACCATCTTCCTGGTATACTTTTATAAGGATAAACGACGATGAACAAATATTAAAAGAGTTCCAAAACCAATTAACAGCAAATAAAAAAGTAGTAGCTCCTCAACCAAGTACCATTTATTTGCACGGTGATTATGTAGACTTAATATTAAAATATCCAAATGATTCATTAAAAAAATACAAAGTGCTATTATCTGAACCAGGATATATCTATGATGTTGATACGAAAGAATGGTATTTTAATGATCATCCTAATTTTGAAAACACAGTGTATAAATTAACAAGGGAGCAATTTACAAGTTGGTTACCTATGTTTGTACTCTTCAATGCGATTTTTACTACATTAGCCGAGAAATTTTTAAAAAGAAAATATAAGGTGAAAAAAATAACATATGGTGGGGAAAATACAGTAGCGAAATATACGATTTACGGAAGCACAATTTTATTAGGTTTCATCCTGTTCTTATTCATCTTTAAACAGTTTGTAGTTCATATTTTCTGGATTTTGATAATATTTGCCATTCTTTTAACAATCAATATAATGATTGAATCCAAATACGGACAAAATAAAGCGGCGATTTACATGTTAATAAGTTCTAGTATTGGCTTACTACTTTTTGTATTATTTTTTACTTTGAATTTGTAAATTAACTTCGAGAATTCCATTCAGATACAATGATGAATACGATGACAAAAACAATCGCGATTACAAAGAACCATACAGGAACTCCACCGTATGAAATCGTTAAAGACATTTGATTCACTCCTTTAGTTTATAGTACCAAATTTTAATATATTGATGTTTAAATGTGATTTAATTTCCACAAAAGGCACGAAATCGGTTATAATTATAGGATGGAACAAAGATAAAGTGAGGTAAATTTCGATGTTAAATTTAAAATGGAAAGATGCGCCAACAATTAAAAAAGTAAAATGTATTAATACGAATGCAGAAAAATATTTAGTGTCCAATGTATTAACAGTTGGCAAAGAATATGAAGTGAAAAACGAAACAGAAGAATTCATTTTCATCATTGATAACACTGGAAACGTAGGCGGCTACTACAAAAGCTACTTTGAATAATCTAAAAGCAGACTCTACTGAAAAACGGAGTCTGCTTTTTATTATAGTTTGTCGATATTTACTTCAATCGTAGCATGCTGTTTGTTACTTTCTGCTTGAACCCGTAACGTTTCTTCAATCGATTCGATTAATTGCAATTGCGTTGCTTTAAATTTGTCAATGTCCTCATGGCTAATCGCTCTGTGGCGTCTAGAATCTTTTGAAGTCTCTTCAATCATACGTGCATTTTTTTGTATCATTTTATCCGATGTCTCCATTAAACGCTGAGATGCAATATTGGCTCTTCTTTGATTATTCATATTAACCAAAATTGAAATTTGAGATTGCCACAACGGAATCGTGGACATCACAGAAGCTTGGATTTTTTCAATTAACATTTGGTTTGTTTGTTGGATCATTCGTATTTGTGGAGCCGTTTGAATGGCCACTTCACGTGAAATTTGCAAATCATATAGCCGTTTATCTAACCATTCAATGGAACTTTGTAAGTCCACAACTCGCTGCTTGTCCATAGGGTTTGTTGATGCAGCTAAAGATTGTTCTAATGCTGGCAATGAATTTTTAATCAGGTCTTGCTTTTTCAATTCACCAGCAGCAATGTAAATATTTAAGTTTTGAAAATAATCTTCATTTAGACGATACAATTCATTTAACATATTCATATCAGCTAAAAGGCCTTTTTGAGCATGTTGTAATTGAATACTTAAACGATCAATTTGTTTACTCAGCCGATTATATTGAGACACGACTTCTTGAATGGATGATTTGGAACGTTTGAAAAGCTTACTAAAAAATCCTTTTTCGCTTTCAATTAAATCATCAGGATTAATTTTTTCAAGATGCTCCATCAATTTATGCAATACTTCTCGGATGGGTGATGTATCATTTCGTTGCACACGTAATAACATGTTATGAGTGAAATTTTTTAATGATTGTTGAACATCGGCACCAAATTGAAGTACGTTTTCGTAAACAGTAGCATCAAATTTGCTAGCTAGAAAAAGGGCACGGGATTGTTCTTCTTGACTTAATGTTTGGAAAGTAGCAATAGACGATTCCTTCACATCAAAAAAAGAGCTCCCATTAGTTGATAGCGCTTCAAATGGATGATGTGAGCTCTTATTTTCTGTCATCGATTGTCACCTCGAAATTCGATTTGTTGACGTTTTTTCTCGTTTTCTAGTTTTACAAAGTCAATTTCCATTCGTAAACTTTCTAAGTCGGATTCAAGAGCGGATTTTAAATCTTGCTCCATTGTACCGTGAAGATCTTGTAAAGTTTTACGAGTATCCTCTAAAGCAAGGTGGATTTCAGCATCTTTTACTTGTTGCTGCGTTAACATTGTATACGTTTGTGTTAACTGTACAGCAGAAGGTAAATGAGAATAGAAGAAATCTTCTACTGAGTAAAACTTTTGTGGATTGGTTTGCACAATATTAATGATCCGTTTAGAAAGCTTTGTCATTTCGTTCAATAATTTGAATGATCGAATGGAACGAACGCGAATATACTGTTGTGTTAAAGAATTTAAATGGCCTTTAGCTGTTTTTAACTGTGCTTCAATATGCTTATACTCAGAATTGGATATGCCAATTGCTTTACTTCTTTTTGATTTTTGAATAGCCTTAACACCTTTATTACTTAAAAAGTAGGATGCAATGGTGGATACCGGCACGACAAAAATAGCTAAGTCAACAGGAAGATTTACAATAGTAACGATAAATACTGTGAAACTTATAATAAAATTTATTGCATGGCGACTTATAAAATTCATGGCTCCAAGCATGTTCGTACCTCCTCTAGTTCTATAATTGTATTACGAATGAAGCGTTCAAAAAGTTTCACAAGTTTTGTTTTTTATAAGTATAATCCTACAATATATTACGGGGTTTTTAAATACAAAACAAAAAATTTAGAGTCGGTTATACTATATCCGACTCCATTGTAACGTATCCTTTAAGTTCGTCATAAATTTCAATTTCAAAGGCATTTGAATTGGCTTGGAGACTAACCCCTTTTTCAATAAATTTTAGAAATTCGTCAACTGAATTCGTTTTCCCCTCGACCTCTACTTCGATTTGTTTCTGTTCATTTAACTTACAAAAACCTTTTAACCCTAAATTAATGGCTTTCTGTTTAATGAAAAAACGATACCCAGTTCCGTCGACATCACCAAAAAAGATAATATGTGCCCGTTTTGCCATATTGGTATCTCCCTTCATTATTGAATCTGTTCAATTAAGTCATTTAAATAAAATAAAACTTTTTCTGATGCAGCTTCAATTTCTTTCAAATAGTGTTCAGCCTTATCAACGTTCCCATTTGTATATTCAAGTACAGCTTCTTTTGCATATAGATGTACTTTTTCATGATAATAATCAAGCTGCTCATAAGATGGTAGGTGTCCAAATCGTTCTTTTGCCTTATCAGAAAAATACCATTTTCCTAGACGACATTCTTTATGTGAGGAAACATCAGAAGGTTGAAGTTTTTCTAACCCTAAAAACATATTATAAACCTTCCATTTCCATAAAATATGGTCCGCCTTTGACAAATGCAGAAGCGTATTGCTCGATAAATATGTGTGATTATTTGTGATCACATCATTACGGAAACGATTGATCTCTTTTCCAAGCAGGTGAATATCATGAGAAGTATTTGAACTATAAACTCGAATATCATCTTGTAAGTGTAATATTTTGTTCATTTTATCTGAAACTTCATCAATGGCAGCAGATTGTTGTTCTGTAATGGCTGCTGTATTTGCAACATCTTGATTGATTTGTTGAATCGTATCAACAATATTTGTAAGAAGTGGCAATGTATCTCGCGCTTCAGAAGAGGCTGCATTAATAATTTGAGACGTATCTGAAATGGATTGTGCAACATTTGTTGAATAAGATATTAATGAATCGACATTATTAGATACCGTACTTAAAGCAGCTACCGTGTTTTCTGCTAGTTTTCTTACTTCCTGTGCAACAATTGAAAAGCCCTTACCATGTTCGCCAGCACGAGCTGCTTCAATGGAGGCATTGAGAGCAAGTAAATTGGTCTGATCCGCAATTTCATTTATAATAGTGACTACATTTTCAATATCTTTCACATGCTTTTGTAACTGGTCGAAAGAATGAACGATTGATGTGAAAGTATCACCAGTTTTGAAAATATCATTTAAAGCTTGTTCAATAGCATTTTTACTGTTTGTTGCATATTGTACAGATTGAGTCGTCTTTTCGGAAATGTTACTAGAAGTACGTGCAATATCAGCTATAGATGCAGCAAGTTCTTCAGTTGCAGATGTGGATGTTTGGATTTCAATTGCTTGCTGATCTAAACTAAATACTAAATCTTTCATGTACATGATTTTTGCATTCACATCCATTAAAGAAGAAATTTCACTTACTACATTTTCGATGACTTTTTCTGTTAACGTTTCAATTAATAATTGTTGATCAATATTAAAGGCTGAAGATAAAGTTTTCATATAAGAAAATGCCTTATTCGGTTTTAGTCCAAAATTATGTAAGATGTGGGTAGTAATAAAAAATGATAGTTGATTAAAGACAACGATTAATTTGCCCGCTTCATAATGATGTTTTCGAAATAAATTGAAAAAATTAACGGTATGATCCACATACTCATCATTGCGGTCGGCTAAGAAAAACTGTTTCAAATATTGATCAATCTCTTCAACAGAGATATGATTTTGCCCATCTGGTGATATTTCTTCTAAATAGTTGCTAAAAATTTCATTCATCTTTGTTGTCATTCGTTGGAGTTCTTTATAAATTTCTCTTAAATTTTCTTGATCTTGACTTGTAAAATGATTAAATTGAAGTGTTTGTAAAAATCGACCACTAGCGTTTAAATTAGTGCCCCGAGTAAATAAAAGATTCACATCCGCTTTTGGTTTTAATGAGAACATATAGTGTTGTCACTCCTCCAAATCTTTTAAAGATAGAATAATTTTACCATATTGCAGATTTCAAAAATAGACATATTACTATTAGTTAACTAAAATACAATAGTAGAAGGCGAGGGTATATGACTTAATGTATAAGATTATCTATATGAAGGCAGATTATGAACCTTGGTGGAAGTTTGAAGGATGGGAATCTACTATTGTGACTGAAAATGAATATGAAACAAAAGAAGAAATGGACCATGCTTTAAATAACTTATTAAAGGAATTTCGTACCCGATACGACAAAGAAGAGAGTAGGGAAGGGAAATATTACGCATTCTGGACAATGGACGAAAGAATGTATTGTGAGGCTTGTGAAGATGATATTCAAATTTATCATGGTATAATTGTCGAAAGGTAGTTCATAATAAGAGTAAGCCGATCAATTTACAGAAATAAAAGAATATTATAAAAAAGGTTCAGAAAGTGTTTGACAAATTGTAATATGATGGTATACTTAAGGTAACAATAAAATTGCTTGACCGGGTACAAATGATTCACATATTACAAAGAGTGATCGGTGTAATGTCGGTACTCTTCGTAATATGTGAATTTTTATTTCGGTAATCAATCACATATTGTTAACATTTATTTTTTTGGAGGTTTTCTTAAATGAAACAAGGTACAGTAAAATGGTTTAACTCAGAAAAAGGTTTTGGATTCATCGAAGTTGAAGGTGAAAACGACGTATTCGTACACTTCTCAGCTATCCAAGGTGAAGGTTTCAAAACTCTTGACGAAGGTCAAAAAGTGGAATTCGAAGTTGTAGATGGCAACCGCGGACCACAAGCTGCTAACGTTGTTAAACTTTAATTTTTAAAAATTAAATTACATTCGTTAATCCGAGACATTCCTAGAGGGGAATGTCTCTTTTCACGTTTGCATAGTTTACTCTATTCTCTCTAATGTAGAAGTGACAATATATTCCTCATTTGTATCTGTCACCATAACAGATTCAGATTTAACAACGCCAAACCCTTCTACGACATATTTTCGATTTGTAAAATCTTCACCCTGTTCCTCAATAACAATTGCATTCTCAAACGTTTCGAAATGAGTGTCAATGGATGCTCCTGTTTCTACAATCTTCCAATTTCCGAAAGTAGTTCCGACTTCGATTGGACTTGCTAAATATGGTTCAACCGCTTCTAGTTTATCCAAACTTTGTACTTCTGGATAAACAACATCATTCGGCATTTCCTCAACAAGCTCATCGTAAACTAAGTCAATGCGATCCTCTAATACACGATAAACTTTCATTGTCGTCGCTCCACCATTATCAATGACCGTTGCAACATAATTGTCCGAAAGCCATTTCGTTTTTTCTGTATAGGACGCATACTCATTTCCTTCTCCTAAAAATGTGGAGGTAGTGCCATCAGGTTTAAAAAAATGTTTAAAATCAGTTTTCGCTTCTTCTTTATTTACAGGATCTGTTGGTGGGGAGTCAACTATTTCTTGGGTACAACCAATTAATAAAATTAAGGAAAAAATCGTGAGTAAATACTTCAAATCAAATTCCTCCTTGTAAAGATACTATAACGTAATATAATTCGAATTGCACTTATTTTCAGTAAACTTGTGAAAAGTGAATGAAGTGTCCTTCATAGCAGCGATGAAAGACAAAACAGCGAGTGAAAGTGAATGTAATGTCCTTCAAACTAGTGATGAAAGACAAAGCAATCAAGAAAAAGTGATCGTATATTCCTTCATACTCCTATTGAAGCGCCAAAATTGATGGAAATTACTATATCCCGTGAATTAGCAAAAGGCATGAAGAAGCTTCACTCCAATTTATAGTAGTTTGGAAGTCTTTATCCCTCAAATCAAAAGCAAATTTTATTAATAAAGATTCGAACTAATAATATTATTATGTAAACTAAAATACAACCAATAAAAAAGGTGCCACAAATTGTGACACCTAATCTAAATTATTATTTAATCCCTTGAGCATCTTTCCACTCTAAGAATTCATCATAAGTTAATTGTTTATCTAAGATCGTACCGTCATCTTGAATTTCAATGATGCGGTTCGCGATTGTTTGAATAAACTGATGGTCATGAGAAGTGAACAGCATTGCGCCTTTAAAACGAATTAATCCTTCGTTCAGTGCTTGAATTGATTCTAAGTCAAGGTGGTTCGTTGGTTCGTCTAGTAGTAATACGTTCGCACTAGATAACATCATTTTTGATAACATACAACGAACTTTTTCTCCTCCTGATAAGACAGAAGGGGACTTTTTCACTTCTTCACCAGAGAAAAGCATACGGCCTAAAAATCCTCGTAAGAATGACTCTGTTTCGTCTTCTGGTGAATATTGGCGCAACCATTCAACTAATGATTTTTCACTACCAGTAAAGTATTTGTCATGGTCATTTTCGAAATAGCTTTGAGATGTTGTCACACCCCATTTGAATGTGCCACTATCTGCTTCACGGCGCTCCATTAAAATGTCCATTAAAGCCGTTTTAGCATGTGGGTTTCCAAGTAACGCAATTTTATCATCTTTATTCATCATAAAGCGGATATCTTTAAATAATACTTCGCCTTCTTGACTAGCTGATAAACCATCAACTGTTAATACGTCGTTCCCGATTTCACGGCCGATTTGGAAGTTAATAAATGGATATTTACGACTTGACGGACGAATATCATCAAGCTCGATTTTATCCAACATTTTTTTACGGCTAGTTGCTTGTTTAGATTTAGATGCATTCGCAGAGAAACGTGCAATGAACGCTTGTAATTCTTTAATTTTTTCTTCTTTTTTCGCATTTTGGTCTTGCGCCATTTTTAACGCTAATTGAGATGACTCATACCAGAAATCATAGTTCCCCACGTAAAGTTGGATTTTCCCGAAGTCTAAGTCTGCAATGTGTGTACAAACTTTATTTAAGAAGTGACGGTCATGGGATACAACGATTACCGTGTTTTCAAAGTTAATTAAGAACTCTTCTAACCATTGGATTGCTTTTAAATCTAAGTGGTTGGTAGGCTCATCTAGTAATAGTACATCTGGTTTACCAAATAACGCTTGAGCAAGTAATACTTTTACTTTCTCAGAACCTTCTAAGTCTTTCATTAACATGTAGTGGAACTCATCACCAATACCTAAACCGTTTAAAAGTGTGGCAGCCTCTGATTCTGCTTCCCACCCGTTTAGTTCAGCAAATTCGCCTTCAAGTTCAGCAGCACGCATACCGTCTTCATCAGAAAAATTTTCTTTCATGTAGATTGCATCTTTTTCTTGCTTCACCTCATAAAGGCGCTTATTCCCCATAATAACTGTATCAAGTACATTGAATTCATCGTACTCAAAGTGATTTTGTTTTAGGACAGATAAACGTTCATCTTTCCCCATTGATACGTGGCCTTCTTGTGGTTCGATGTCTCCAGCAAGAATTTTAATGAAAGTTGATTTCCCAGCTCCATTTGCACCGATAAGTCCGTAACAGTTACCCGGTGTGAATTTAATATTTACGTCTTCAAATAGTTTACGATCGCCATAACGAAGACCTACATTACTAACTTGAATCATGTAAGTTCCTCCTTTGATTCATTTTCATGTTTAATCAGAAATGTTTATTAATTCCCTTTTGTACACAATGTTTCTATTATACCATGTCGTGAAAATATTTTAAACAATCATTACTTTTCACCATCACTAAAATCTATGCAATTTGCCATTATTTAAACGAACTAGTAATAATTAAATTCCTCTAAAGTTGAAAAATAAATTATTATATATGATGGAATTATAATATTTACATATGGGATGATAGTTCTTTTAGACTATGATTGAGAGGCTAGTAAAATTGAGTTTTGTTAAAGTAATGAAATCAATGTTGGATTCAATGAAAATAGATGATGATTTACAAATATTAGTGGCACCTTTAGAACGATTAATTGTGCATTGGACTGATCCAGTTCGGTTAATAGTTATGGGGGAGTTCAATGCGGGCAAGTCTACATTAATAAATACTTTATTAGGTGAAGAGGTCATTGCAACTGGGATAGTTCCGACGACAGCTGTTGCAACGTATTTGCGTTATTCAAAAGAAAAATATATTGAAATTGTATATGAAAATGGAAATGTTGAACGGAAATCCATTAAGGAAATGGAAAAACTAACATCAGAAAGAAACAAAGAAGGAAAAAAGCAGCGAGAGAATATTCAATTAATTAATCTTTACTTACCAAATCCTTTCCTCTTAAACCTTGTACTAATTGATACACCCGGACTTGGTGCTCACCATTCGCAGCATGAAATCCAAGCTTCGGATGCATACAAAGAAGCCGATGACAGCATGTGGATTTTTAGGTACGGATCAGTTGGAAGACTTAGTGAAGTTAACGTATTGAAAAAACTAAAAGATAACGGTTTGGATCCAATTGGTGTCGTCAATATGATAGATCAATCGGATGAAGATGACATAACTCCTTATCTTCAATACGAGTTTGACAAGTTAGGAGGACGAATTCGTAGTTTAATCGGCGTTTCCTCCATCGAAGCAAAGGAAGCTCAAGAAACAATAGATCAGGAATTACTTGAAATTAGTGGTTTTCCAAAGTTGTTAAGCCTAATTGATGAAATAAAAAAAGATAAAGAATCTCGAAAATATAAACGATTTGAAACTAAATTTTTATCCTTTTGGCTGGAATTTACTGATGCCTTTACTAACGTTATTAACTCAAAACGATATGTAAAAAGTTTAATGCAAATTCGAAATGATACAGTAGATGTAGAACATGAGAATCATATTGTCCAAACACGTATTGCTAAAGAAATCGCTCAAACTGCTAAAAACAATAAACAACTTGTAGAAAGTATCGCTAAAACAAAAACTTTACATGATTGGGTTAAAAGGAAGGATTTTAAATATTTAATTGAAGACATACCTCAACTAAAAGATTGGAAGGAATTTGAAAAGCTATACTTCGATACTAAAAAGGTAATTCAAAATTTAATAAATGAAGTAAACACATATGAACAAAGCATTCAAAAAGAAATAGGAAAAGAAATTAATTATATTAAGTTAATCCAAACACCTAAGAAAGTATTGAAAAAATATCAATCTCAACGTAAGCAACTGATAGAAAAAGAGAAAGCACTAAATATTAAAATAAAGGAATTAAACGCAACCTTATTCCGTTTACAAACCGAGAAAAATACTATACGACAACAAATTAAAGACCATTATCAATCTTGGATTACTAAACGAGAAATGAACACCATTAACAAAGTAAGAGAACAAAGAGAACAACAGATCGAAGCAAATTTAAAGTCTCAAATATTACTACATAATCAAATTCAACAATTGGACTATTTAGTAAAATTGCAACAAAAAATGAAGCAAGTTAGGCGATATGTGCGAGCTGCCACATTAACAAAAGAGTTTCAACAAGAATTACCCCACTTAAAAGAACAACGGATAGTGGATGAAACAATTCAATCTTTAAATGCGCAACTAAAAAACGAAAAAGACAAACTACAACAAACAACGATCAAACTCGATATCCAACTTCCAAAACCACTTGAACAATTAAATGTAGTTCCTAAAAAATCGTTACGTAATATTCGACCGCTTTTCATTGCATCAGTTATTCCATTAGTTGTTGCAACATCTATCATGTTCAAAGACTCATTTGCGCTTGGTGATATAAGGGATAGTTTTGCACCGGATGAAGAGATTATTTCTAATAATGAACCGACAGATCAAAACGAATACGCTCAAACTGAAATAATCGGATTAGCTACAGTTTCCAAAACAAGTGGGGAACAAGTAATAGTTTACGAAAATGCAAATGATAATTCCGCGGAAATTGGCAATCTGGGCGATCAGGATTATGAAATCATGGCCTTTACCGAAAATGGCTGGATGCAAATTGGTGAAGATGCATGGGTATTTTATGACGACGAAAAGATGACATTGTATCAGCAACAATTAAAGCAAAGATTAAATATGGACTATGAACTTATTTTGAGAACCGAAGAAACAACTGTTCCGTTTATCCCTGTGTTTTCTGAAAATAGTAGGGACAGTGCAGTGGTCGGCTATCTTGAAAATAGCTCATATGTAGATATTTATGAACTTTCTAATAGCAATTGGGCGAAAATCGGCCAAAGCGCTTGGATTGAATCGGATAAATACTTAACGATTGATTGGAATTTTGATCCAGTAGCTGATGGTAAACCAATTGGCACATTAACAGTGAATACACCTAAATTAAACGTGCGAGAAGAGGACTTTCAACAATCAAACTTATTGGGCACTTTACCAAACGGGACAAAAGTGGATGTCTATGAAATTTCTGATTCAACAGGTTGGTACCGAATTGGCGAGGATGGTTGGGTAACAAGTGACCCCCAATATAGTTCCTTTTATCAATTTTACGATTACATTTCAACGTATGAAACAGCCATAGGAACAGCAAGAATTTTAATCGATCTTCATGTTCGTGTAAATGAAAATAGCGCTTCGGAAAGTCAAGGGATATTAAGACAAGGTCAAGTTGTGAACGTTTATGAAATATCGGCGGACTCAGGTTGGTATCGTATAGGAACAGATGCATGGATTAGTAATGACGGGCAATTAGTCGCTTATGAAGAGGAGGGGTATTAATGAGCCATTTACAAAAATTTGAAGAAACAAAAACGAAAACGTACCAATCCCTCCAACAGGCCGAAAAGTTTGTGAAGGAATTAGGGATCGAACAAATTGCACAAGACCTCCATTTAACGCGAATGACATTGAAACGAGAACAATTTGAAATCATTGTTGTTGGAGAATTTTCAAATGGAAAATCTACATTTTTAAATGCTTTATTGCAAGAGGAACTTCTTCCTTCATCCAATGTACCAACAACGGCATTGATAAACAAAATTTATTATCGTACGCAGCCAACCTTTGAAGTCCATTATGACAATAAAAAAAGTGAAAGACTATCCAAGAGTGAGTTTCTAAACTATGTTGCAGACGATAAACATAAAGCAGAAGGCAAAAATCTTCAACTTCTCCAAAAGGTTCGCAATCAATTTGGCAAAGCAACACATTTAGAAATCGGGTACCCAACTCCTATTTGTGAAAACAATATCGTATTGATTGATAGTCCAGGAACGAATGATATGGATGAAAAACGTGTTCAAATTACAAATGAATATATTCCGAAAAGTGATGCAGCGATTTTCCTTTTAAACGCAAGCCAGGTTTTCACAGCAAGAGAAAAGTCATTTTTGCTTCGTATTTTAGATGCAGATATTAAAAAAATCTTCTTTGTCATTAATTTTAAAGATCGCATTCGTACAAAAGAAGAATTTGAAGAAATACAACAGGTCGTATTAGATAATTTACCTATAACAGTGGAAAGGCCAAAAATTCATTTTGTTTCATCCCTTCATGCGTTAAACCACTATAAACGACTAAAGGGCATTGAAGAGGTGAAATCTGGTCGACGTGCATTAAGAAAACAACAACAACTAACGATTGAAGAGTCTGGAATGTTGGAATTTGAGCAACATTTAATGAATTTTTTATTAACGGAAAGTGGAACCGAAAAATTACGGAAACCAGTTGAACGTGCGATTCGATTACTGGAAATCGTGATTCAAGAACACCTAGTATTTGAACGCAATTCACTAAATCATAACATCGAAAATATTGAACTACGTGTTGCTGACATAGAGATGCAACTGAAAAAAGTAGAGAATGAACTAAATCAAAAGACGAAAAAGATGACGCAAAAGATGTCCCTCCAATCAGAATCCATTTCAAGATGGTATGCGGATCAATTAAGTCACATTGCTAAAGTAGCTGAGGCGACAATGAATCAAGGAATCTTGCGCCAAGAAGATCCCGAAGTAATTAAAACAAATATTGACCTTGAGACGGGTAAATTAGAAAAACAACTAACAGAACAACTATCAATAAAAGTACAAAATGCCATTCATTCGATTATTAGTGATGAAGAACGCAAATTGAATCATCAATTAGGAAATTTAACGCAAAACATGATGAGTCTATCGAGCAATAAGGAACAATGGGAAGAACGTATTGTCCGCAAAGAAATCCAAGTGAAAAAAACAGTAGAAAATGCAAGTGCAGGGGCTGTCGTTTTAGGCGGATTATCTCTCTTCTTTACAGGTGGAGTTGCGGGTTGGGGTCTTGTTAGTGCGGGACTTGCAGGTGCAGCTTATACATATGTGACACAAAAGGAAGATAATCAATCAATGTACGGCCGCTTAAAAACACAAGTGAAAAATCGCTACAATAGCAACGTGTCTAAACAAACGAAGGAACTAGAAAAATCCTTAAAAGAACTAAACAACCATTTAAAAGAAGAATATCAAAAACTTGTCCAAGGTAAAATTGCACAAGAACGAAATCGCTCCCAAATGCTCATTAATAACCAAAATTTAGCGGCTGACGAAGTACAACAAAAATTAGCGTCATTAGATCATAAACGAAACAGTTGTGAAATGTTAATCAATAAACTAGAACATGACTTTAATCAATATTGTCACTATGTTAAAACTGAGGAGAAATTATATGAACGACTCTCAATTCCGCAATAATTTATTAACTGAAATTCATCGTTACAAACAATTTGCGGAGTATTATAACATAACATCTATAGTAGAAAAATTATTACTACTAGAAACTGATATTGAAGAAGACCACTTTTCATTCGTTGTCGTAGGTGAATTTAGTACAGGGAAGTCCTCATTTTTAAATGCATTAATTGAACAAGACATTTTACCGACTGGCATTACACCAACCACTTCAACGATCAATTTAATAACATAAGGACAACAACCAAAAGTTATCGTGGAATATTTTGATGGCACATCTTTTATTGATGACAATCCAAATGTTTTAGGGCAATTTATAGCAAAAGAACATTACAATGTAGACGAAATTAAACAGATAAGAGTGGAACAACCAATTTCATTTTTAAAAGATCGTATCGTTCTAGTGGATACACCTGGACTAAATGATGTAAACGAGCTTCGTAGTGATATTACTTATCAGTACATACCACGAGCTGACGTTGTATTTTTTTTGTTAGATTGCCGTACCCCTCTTCGAAAAACGGAATATGACTTTATTTCACATACTTTATTAGCAAATGGATTAGATCGAATTATTTTCATTGCAAATTTTGCTGATGAAGTGAACGAAGAAGAGATTGATGCCATTGTCGATAAGATGCAGCGTCAACTAAAACAGGGGACAAATCTCAATACTGTTGAGGTGATTCCATTTTCTTCACTAGAAGCCATTGATGCGATTGTTGAAGATGATGCAGAATTATATGAAATTTCAGGGATGCCTCTTGTGAAAGAAAGAATGATTGGGTTATGTCAATCGGGTACGCGAATTACAGAAAAAAATAAACGTTATGAGCAGCGGTTCGCATACATTTGTGAAGAATTTACTTCACTTTTAGAACAACGAAAATTCATGATAGAACAATCATCAGAACAGCTAGAACAATATCAGCAACAACTACGGGATTGGCGAGAAGAGCAAGTAGCATTTTTGGAACAATTAAAGGCTTATAAAGATGAACGTGTCTTGGAATTCAACCAAATGGCAAGACAATCGATAAAAACGTTTTTTAATGAATTAGAAGAAGAACTTCATGATCGAATCGATGTTTATAGTGGAAGCCAAGTGCAACTATTTTTCGAAAAGGAAATTCCTAACTTAATGAAACGCAAAATGAAAATGTGGATTGAACGATATACGCCTCATATTCATGAACTTATCAGCAAGTTAGAAGTGGCATTAGCTGACATCTTGGCGCAATTATTTAAAGAAAAAGTCTCTATCCAAACAATGAGAAGTCATGATCAAGTGGCAACAGCGAAAGAAGTTCAACTGCAAACCGAAAAACATTCAGATCCCCTTCTCACATCTGGCCTTTTAGTAGGGGGAGCAAGTACATTATTGCTAGCCCTTGGAGGTCCCATTTTCTTACCGATTTTAGGGATGGTTGGACTTCCATATTTACAAAGAAAGATGCAAAAATCACAGCTTGATTATTTAATACCACAAATGAAATCTGATATTAGTGAAAAACTCATCCAAGTTCAATTTCAATTTATGGATGAAGTTTGCGGATACATCGAAAAAAGTGCAAATCAAGTGTTTGAGCAATCGTTACAGTATTTCAATGATCGACTTTCAGAACAAGAAAAAGCCGTTAGAGAACAACTAGAAAAAAATAAACATCAAACAACAGAAAACGAACAAGAAATTTATCAAATCAATCAACTATTAAACGAACAAAAACGCTTAACATACTCAGGAGGAAATGAAGATGTTTGATTTATGGAATGGACTTGTAGGTGGGGAACATCAAACAGACCATCACGATGATCTCGTCACAGAAGTTTTTGAAGAAATTGCAGGGGATTATTCAACCATTAATCATGGTACAGGATATGTGGATGGTTGTTTTGGAAATGACCCATTAAGTCAGTCGAGTAAATATCAATGTCCAGACTTTCCAGGAGTGACACAAGTGGAATCATATGTACGGGCAGATGGAACAGTGGTTAAAGCTCATTTGCGTACCAACCCAGATGGCATCACTTCGAATAATTTTAGTTCAGCAAAATAAAAATTTCGTATCCCGTACTCATGAAAAAGTGCGGGATACATTTGTATTTTTTATCCCTCTATAAATTGGCTAGTTACCCCCGCTTTCTAAATGATAAATACTCTAAAAATCTCTTAGCGGCTAGTGAAAGGGATTGTTGTTCTCTCATTGCTATCCCAATATTGCGAAAAGCCGGAACTTCAAGCTCTTTCGTTATGATTTGGTAGGGGATACGCTGTAATATCAATTCTGGCAATATACTAATGCCAAGGCCGTTTTCCACCATCGACATAACTGCGTAGTCATCCCAAGTTGTAAAATGAATTTGTGGTGATACTTGGTGCAACTCGAAAATTTCAGAGATTTCAGCTTTTGCTCCTTTTTCTAATAACATAAATGGACTATTTACTAATTCGCTAATGGGAAACTTGTCCTCATTAGCAAGCGGATGATCCATTGGAAGCACTACTAGTAAGCGGTCTTGTTCCACAAAAATGGTTTCCAATGCTGATTTTGTTGGTAGTCGTAAAAAACCAAAATCGACACGCCCCTCCAATATCCAGCTTTCAATCTCGGTATAATCTCCTAAAAGTAGTTCGAAGTCTATATTTGGAAAGTCCTTCTTAAAAATCTTAATCATAAAAGGAAGCCAATGAGTGGCCACGCTTGAGAATGTGCCAATTCGAATCATGCCAGATTGTAAATCGAGTAAATTTTCTACATGCCTCATCAAAGTTTCATGCTCATTACAAACGCGTTGTAATTGGGGTAATAACTTTAAACCATCAGAAGTTAACGAAATACCAGCACGCCCCCGTTCAAAGAGTTGAACTCCCCATTCTGATTCTAAATCATTTATCATACGGCTAATGCCAGATTGTGTATAGTTTAAATGTTCAGCTGCTTTTGTAAAACTTCCATACTCTACAGCTTTTACAAAGGCCATATATTTTTGGATATTCATTACACACACTCTTTCTATGAGGTTTTATCATAATAAACATGAGAAACATTCAAATTTGTAATATATAAGTGTATGCTATCCTATGAATATTGATAAATCAACATTGAGAGGAACAGGAAAAATGGAAAAGGCATACCTCAAATATATAGCAGCCTTACTGTTATTTGGTTCAAATGGAATTGTAGCAAGTTATGTATTATTAAATAGCTATGAAATTGTTTTTTTCAGAACATTAATTGGTAGCATTTTCTTAATCGTCGTTTTTTACTTTTCGAAACAAACTGTATCTTTTTGGAAGAATAAAACTCACTTTCTGTACCTAGTAATTTCCGGTATGGCAATGGGGGCAAGTTGGATCTTTTTATTTGAAGCATACTCACAAATTGGTGTCAGTATATCAACACTTGCCTATTATTGTGGTCCCGTTATTGTGATGATTCTCTCACCGGTGATATTTAAGGAAAAGATGACAATGGCAAAACTACTCGGATTTATTGCAGTTTTACTTGGAATGTTTTGTGTAAATGGACAAGCTTTTTTACAAGGAAAAATTTCGTCAGGATTGATTTTCGGGATATGTGCAGCTCTCATGTATGCTGTTATGGTGATTTCCAATAAAAAGGCAAAAAGTATTACAGGGCTAGAAAATGCAACTTGTCAATTAGTCATTAGCTTTTTAACGGTTGCGATTTTTATTAGTTTCAAACAAGGATTTTCGGTTAATTTAGAGGAGGGAAGCTTAATCCCCATTCTGATTTTAGGCGTTATCAACACCGGGATTGGATGCTATTTTTACTTTTCTTCCATTGGTAACCTGCCCGTTCAATCGGTATCTATTCTGGGATATTTAGAACCTCTCTCTGCATTAATTTTTTCTTGCTTACTTTTAGGTGAACAATTAAGTCCGGTACAAATTGCCGGGGCTGTGTTAATCCTAGGAGGAGCAGCATTTGGAGAATTGTTTCGTACAAGGAAGAAAATGAATGTTATGCATGAAACGCATATTACTTCACAAGATTCGAGGTGACACATGAAGAAAAAGTTTTTATTTTTATTATTCATTACGATTTTAGTTGGGTGTCAAGATCAATCTGTATACCAATCTTACAATCATGAAGAAAAAGACGTAGAACAACAAGAGGATACGGTTTCCCCAAATGTAACAGTTCATGGGTACAGTGGGATAGGGGAGGGGTATGTGATTAAGAAGGATGGGCGGAATAAATGGTTATTGAGCTTGGCAAACATTGTTTCGGGTCATCCCTATGCAATGATTCAAACCTCTGAAAATAAAGAGATACAAGCAGAAGTTGTTGCCATAAATAAGGAAAGCAATATTGCCATATTAAAAATAAACAATTCTGCTAATATAACTCCCTATACAATTTCAGATAGCCTTACAATTGAGGAAACTCCAAAAGTAGGGGAGATCATTGTTGACGAGAAACAAAACATTCAAGGAATTGTATCGTTCATTCATCAAAATGACCGTTTCGTTGAAAAAATTATACCAAGTACCGAAATTGAAGAGTTGCTATTAACTGCTGAAGAGGATCCGTTAACCTATAAAGAACGACTTGCACTTATTCCTTATTTTGAAAAATTCCCTAGTGAAAAAATTGATAACTCAGTATTCGATGTTAACTCTGATCAATTATTAAGTTTTATTGACGAGTTTCATGCTGCTTTAAATTCATATATTAACGATGGAAAGGAGGAATACAGAGCATTCATTGGTAATGATGAACTACTTCAGCATTTTGAAGAGACAAAAAGCACAAAAATTCAATTTTCAAAAAGTACATTTAAATCGATAAACTACTACGATTATCAATATATTGTTGAATTAGAAACAACGATCAAAGAGGGCCAAGAAGAAACAAAAGTCACAGAAATTATTCGATGCATTTTAGTCGATCAACAATGGAAAATCATCTCTTTTCAATTTCAACAGTAAAGTTCAGTCATAACCCACATTAGTAAACATACAAATAGTTGATGGCATTACTAACGTGAGGGGGTATTGTTATGTTTTTCCCAAAAGAAGTGGAGATCATTGAAGTAGGTCCTCGAGATGGGTTACAAAATGAATCGATGTTTGTAGCTACCGAAAAGAAAAAGGAATTGGTTAAATTTCTTTCAAAAACAGGGGTACGTCGCATTGAAACAGCATCTTTTGTACATCCGAAAGCCGTACCGCAAATGGCCGATGCAGTGGAAATGGCAGCATTTAGTAATGAGTTAGGTATCGAATATATTGCATTAACACCTAATATGAAAGCTTTAGGTCGTGCAATCGAATGTAAAGTGCCTCAAATTGCTGTTTTTGTAGGCGCAACGGAAACCTTTAATCAAAAAAATATAAGAGCTTCCATCGAAGAATCGTTAGCTGAGTGCAATCTTGTTTTCAAAAAAGCAAAGGCTTGCAATCTGAAAATCCGTGCGTATGTGTCAATGGGCTTTAGCTGTCCGTATGAAGGCAATGTGTCGTATGAACAAGTAAAACGTGTGGTGGAGCATTTTGAAAAAAATGGAGCAGACGAAATATCAGTGGGCGATACGAATGGTCAGGCAAATCCACGTATTGTCTATGAACGCTTTTCACGGCTAAAAGATGATTTCCCAAATATTGAATTTGTCGCGCATTTTCATGATACGAATCATTTTGCCTATGCGAATGTCGTAGCGGCTTTGCAAGCAGGTATTTCAAAATTTGATAGTTCCATTGCAGGTCTTGGTGGTTGTCCGTTTTCACCCGGCGCTACTGGAAACGTATCAACGGAAGGGCTTGTAAAGTTGTTTGATGATATGAAAATTGAAACAGGTATTCATCAAGATGCTTTACACGAAGCGAGCCAATTTGCTAAAAGTTTATTCATGTAACCTACTATATTTAATAGTAGGTTTTTATAATTATATTATGTAAACTTTAAAACTGTTCTTCAATAATCTATAATGAATAGAACTAATCATTGTGAGGTAATGTCATTGCAACAAGCTGAACAAATTTTACATCAATATTTCGGTTATCAAACATTTCGACATGTTCAAAAACAAGTGATCGAAAATGTTCTACATAAAAAAGATACACTATGCGTTATGCCAACAGGTGGTGGGAAGTCGCTTTGTTATCAAATTCCGGCGCTTGTTCGAGATGGTTTAACGATTGTCATTTCCCCTCTAATTTCGTTAATGAAAGATCAAGTGGATATGTTACGGGCTAATGGAATTCACAGTGCCTTTATTAACAGCACATTAACGTTTAGTGAAGTGGATGCAATTATGGAACAAGTTCGTATGAATGCAATCAAATTATTATACATAGCACCAGAAAGATTAGAAAATCAATCTTTTTGTACTGAACTTGCGCAATTAAATGTGTCGCTCATTGCAATCGATGAAGCGCATTGTATTTCGCAATGGGGGCATGATTTCCGTCCAAGTTATAGATCGATTCAAAAAATATTTACATTATGGCCCAAGAAACCAACTGTCATCGCATTAACAGCTACGGCGACACCAAATGTCAGGGAAGATATATGCAATCTATTACAAATCGATTCAGATAGTGTATTTGTTTCAGGCTTTAATCGTGATAATCTATCATTTAAAGTGCTAGTTGGGGAGAATAAGGATCAATATATCAAGCAGTATATAAAAAATAATCCTCAAGAAGCCGGCATTATTTATGCAGCCACAAGAAAATCTGTTGAAGCGCTACACGCGATGCTTCTTCAAAAGGGAGTTGCCGTAGCAAAATATCATGGTGGGATGTATGAGGAAGATCGAAATTATGAACAAAATCGATTTTTAAATGACGAAGCACAAGTGATGGTGGCGACAAATGCATTTGGCATGGGTATTAATAAAACAAACGTGCGATTTGTCATTCATTATCAAATGCCTCGTAATATTGAAAGTTATTATCAGGAGGCAGGTAGAGCAGGTCGTGACGGTGTCGAAAGTGAATGTATCCTACTATATAGTTCTTCTGACGAGCAAACCCATCGATTTTTAATTGACCAATCTCAAGACCCAACAAGAATTCCCATCGAACTTCAAAAATTGCAGCAAATGATTGACTATTGCCACACGGAGAAATGCCTACAAAGCTATATGGTCAACTATTTTGGTGAACAAGAAATTCAGGATTGTGGAAAATGTGGGAATTGCGCGGATGAACGACCGAAACAGGATGTTACAGAAGATGCGCAAAAAGTGTTGTCCTGTGTAATCCGAATGGGGCAAACTTATGGCAAAACGTTAACTTCTCAAGTATTAGCAGGAGCACGTAATAAAAAGGTGGAGGCATTCCAACATTTATCGACTTACGGAATATTAAAACCTTTATCAGCGAAAGCCGTGGCTAATTTTATTGATTTTCTAATTTCCGAACGTTTGCTTTTAGTCAAAGCGGGCCAATACCCAACGATTTTTGTTTCACAAGAAGGAAAAGAAGTTTTGTTAGGGAAAAAGTCTGTGTTCCGACGCACAATTGTAGAAAAAACGGTTGAAAAAATTCAAAACGACCCATTATTTGAACAGCTTCGAATAAAACGAAAACAAATTTCGGAACTTGAAGGAGTTCCACCATTTGTTGTATTTTCCGATAAAACATTACGTGACATGTGCGAAAAAATGCCGATGAATGAAGAGGAATTTTTAGCAGTAAGTGGTGTCGGGCAAAATAAATTAGAAAAGTATGGCGAACATTTTATTGCTATCATCAAAGCATTCGTCTAAATAAAAAGCCGGCATGTACTGTCGGCTTTTATTACTACTTCCAATGACTATTAATAAATTCATCGCGACCGGATTTTTCACGGTCTTCTTTATAATGGTCTGGCTCTTTTTTGTAATAATCTTGATGATAATCTTCTGCTATATAAAATATGCTAGCTGGCAAAATCTCTGTTACTATTGTTTTTTTAAAACGTCCACTTTCTGCAAGCATCTGTTTTGATTTTTCCGCCAAAATCCGTTGTTCTTCAGAATGATAAAAAATGGCGGTTTTATAAGACTCACCACGATCATGGAATTGTCCACCATCATCCGTTGGGTCAATTTGCATCCAATAAATTTCTAATAGTTTCTTATAAGAAAACACACTAGAGTCGAATTCAATCTGGACCACTTCTAAATGACCAGTATCACCTTTTTTCACTCGTTCATAGGTTGGAAAATCAACATGTCCACCCATATATCCTGATGTGACTTTATGTATACCATCCCATTCGACAAACGGTTTTACCATACACCAGAAACACCCGCCGGCAAAGGTTGCTTTTTCCATTTTCTGCGCCTCCAATGTTTAAAATAAATAGTATTGTAGCATAATAGTCTACAATCAACAATTAATACGCAATACATAATAGTTCCTTCAAGCAATATATCCTCCATTAGTAGTATAATAATGGTAAAATGAAACTTTCTTAAATTTCAAACGTCTCGTATTTGCAGTGGATTAAAAGGAGAATTGTATGGAAGAAAATCAGAACTCAGTAACACGACAAAAAAGAACTAAAAAAAGAAAAATGCGAAAAAGAAGAATCTTATTGCTCGTTTTATTTGCCTTAATTGTAAGTGGTGCGTCATTTTCAATTTATCAATACCGTAATGGCCTTCAACTAGCAAAAAAGGCTGAACAACCAATAGAAGAAGAGAAAATTGAATTTGTAGCAGATGAAAAAACTGAAAAAATTTCAAATTATTTAATTATCGGTGTTGATACGAGGGGAGAAAAACAATCCAGATCGGATACGATGATGGTATTATCTTGGAATAAAGAAAAGAATACCTTAAAACTAGTTTCCTTTATGCGAGATATTTACGCTGAAATCCCTGGCTATGAATCTTATAAATTAAACACTGCATATTTTCTCGGCGGCGTGCAATTATTAAAAGACACATTGAATACTATGTTTGAAGTTCCTGTTCATCATTATGCTATTATCGATTTCAAAAGTTTTGAATCATTAATTGATATTTTAGCTCCAGAAGGCATAGAAATTGATGTGGAAAAAGATATGTCTGCCTTCATTGGAGTGAACTTAAAACAAGGTGTACAAAAATTAAACGGAAAAGAGCTTTTAGGTTATGCAAGATTCCGTTATGATGCCAACAGTGATTTTGGTCGTGTGGAACGTCAACAAAAAGTAATCGACGCTTTAAAAGATGAACTGTTATCACCAAGTAACTTGCCAAATTTACCAAAGCTTGTTGGTGCAGCACAAGGGTATATCACTTCTGATCTAACAACGAAAGAAGAATTAAAAACAGTACTTGGCGTCGTAGCAGGCGGAAACATTGAAATCGAAAAGCTAAGAATACCAGTGGAAGGAACTTATAAACTGGAAGAATATAGCCATGCCGGGGAAGTGTTGGAAATTGATATTGAAACAAATAAGCAAAAAATCCACGAATTCCTTCAATTAGAAGCAGAGTAATCTATTAGAAAAATTCAATTTCCATGATAAAATAAAAATAAGTATAATTTCTGTTCGACGGGGTGGTCCATTGGAAAGAGAAAAAGGTTTCGGTGATCGAGTACCAAGTGAAAAATCTGCATTTTTTTCAACAAGGTTTATACGTTTTTTAGGTGGAAAAAATCTTTTATTTTCACTTATTTCATTAGTATTGCTCGGGTTAGTCATATTCATTTTTAATAAAGTCGCTTTTATTTTTTATCCGTTACAAGTGTTATTTGAAGTAGTCATTTTGCTAGGTGTTTTGGCAATTATTGGTTATTATCTTTTAAGACCTTTTATTCGCCTTGCTGAAAAAGGGAAAGGGAAAGTACCACGAGGAATTGTAATCTTAATTTTGTATATTATTGTGGCAGCATTAATTACATTAATTTCTTTACTCGTGTACCCATTTTTACGAGATCAATTTATGAATTTAGTTCAGGAATTCCCTGTTTACTTTATGTCGTTAATCGAAAGTATTGTTACATATTTAAATAACTCAAGATTTAACGAGTTATTTATGAAGTTAAACTTTGATTATGACGCAGTATTAACAGATATTACAAATGACCTTGTCTCAACAGTGAAAGATACGTTCGCAAACATCGCTTCTACTGTTGCATCAGGTATTACTGGCTTTGTTTCAACATTAACAGGTATTTTATTATCCCTTGTGACAGTTCCATTTATTTTGTTTTACTTATTGTACGAAGGCGAAAAAATGCCGAAGTTTATTTTGCGTATTTTCCCACCAAGAATGCGTAATGAAGTAGGACAAGTTTTAAAAGAAATGGATAAACAAGTAAGTTCTTACATACAAGGACAAATTTTAGTGTCGATTTGTATCGGAGCAATGATGACAATCGGATTTTTAATCATTGGCCTCGATTATGCACTGTTACTTGGATTTTTAGCAATGATTACAAGTGTTGTACCTTATTTAGGTCCAGCCATTGCAATTACGCCAGCATTAGTTATTGCCATTGTAAATTCACCTTTTATGTTAATTAAATTAATTATCGTTTGGACGATTGTACAATTAATAGAAGGTAAATTTATTACACCGAATATTATGGGGAAATCGTTATCGGTTCATCCAATTACAATCATTTTCGTCTTATTAACAGCAGGATCATTATTTGGAGTTGCAGGAGTCATTTTAGGTATTCCAGGTTATGCATTATTAAAAGTTGTTGTTTCGCATTTCAACGCACTAGTGAAAAAACGCTACAATCGTTTTGAAACAGACCCAGCAAATAAATATGAAATTTAAAACAGCAGAGATTTTTCTGCTGTTTTTTTTACGGCGAAAAAAGAAAAAGTTTTAAGTTTTAAGTTTAAAAAAAATGAAATGACTCATAATAATGTGGTGGAGGTGAGATACATGGCACGTAACAACAACAACAACAACCAAAACGAACGCAACAATCGTCAAAACGATGATTTAGCAAACCGTAATCGCAACAACCGTGAAGAGTTTGCTGAAGAAGCAAACTTCGATCGCAACAACAACAATAATAACAATAACAACAACCAAAACAACAACCGTGAGAACCGCTAAGGAAACTCACCCATAAAGAGTTTATAAGCTCTGAACTGAACCCCGAATAGAACACTTTAAAAAGTGTGCTGTTCGGGGTTTTAGTATAGACACTGTGAAGGAAGGTAAACAAAAATGGACGTAGCTGATTTAATTATTCGATTATTTATAGCCTTCTTTGTTCTACTCACATTAACAAGAATTATGGGGCGTAAAGAAATTAGTCAAATGACTTCATTCAATTTTGCATCGTCCATTGCAATTGGTTCGATTGCAGCAAATTTAGCAATTGATAATAACCTAACGATTCGAAATGGAGTTATTGCCTTAGTTGTTTGGACAATTTTCACTTTAATCATGGCTTTTATTGATATTAAGTTTAAGGGCGCGAGGAAGTTCACGACAGGTGAGCCGATTATTGTCATTAAAGATGGCCAGATAATGGATAAAGCATTAAAAAAAGCACAGCTTGATTTAAATTCTTTAACTAGCATGTTACGTGAAAAAGATGTTTTTTCATTAAAGGACGTTGATTATGCCTTCTTTGAAACAAGTGGTAAACTCTCCGTATTGAAAAAGGAACAAAAACAACCTGTTACAAAAGAAGATGTAAGTATTCCAATTCAAAAGAAACTTTACCGTACAACCATCGAACTAATTTCAGATGGAGAAATAAATATGAACAATCTAATTAAAGTAGACCTTAGTCAAACTTGGTTAGATCAACAATTGAAGTCTGCTGGTATCAATTCTATTGCTGATGTTTTTATTGCAGAGCTACAAACGGACGGAAGCCTTTACATTGACAAGAAAAAGGATGGGCTAGGAGAAGTGGAAGGTAAGTAATGAAAAATGACTTACCTTTTTATATGGCATTTACTATAAAATGTATATAAAAAGGTGATGATGTAATGTTGAACATTGATAACAACGCAAAAAGGCTTTTGGCGATAAAGGATATTCTCTATACATACACAGATGAAGAGCATGCACTAAGTATTTCGAACATATTAGAAAAACTGAAAATGCATTATGGGGATGCACAATTTAGTAAAAATACGATAAAAAGTGCAATAAAGGATTTACAGGAGTACGGGTTTCATATAGAAGAAGAAACACGGGAAAATAAAACGGTATATTACAGCCATCAATATCGGAATTTTGAAATTTATGAATTGAGAATGTTAATTGACGCAGTGGCTTCAGCTAAGTTTCTGACGTCTAAAGAATCTGAACAACTTATTAAAAAGATTAAGCAGCTAACAAGTGAACATCTTTCCAAAAAGTTAAAAAGTCATATCCATATTGACCCTTCATTAAAGGTGGGAAACCGTGAAGTTCGCTATCATATAGATAACATCCATCAAGCTATTATTGATAAAAAGATCGTTTCGTTTCAATATGGTAAATACAATGTTAAAAAGGAGTTTATCCTACGCCACGATGGAAAAAGATACATAGTCATTCCTTTAGAATTAGTGTGGATTAATGATTTTTATTATTTAGTGGCAAAACAGGATGATAAAATTAAACATTTTAGAGTAGATCGGATGAAAAAAATTAGTGTACTGGAAGAGTCCTTTCAAAATGAAGAATTTGAGCTTCGTGATCATTTAAGACAATCTTTCAATATGTATCCTGGTAAACCTGAATATGTAGAAATCACTTTTAATCAATCACTACTAAATGCAATTTTAGATCATTTTGGAACAGACGTTTATATAAAAAAATACGATGACAATACGTTTACCATCAAAATAGAAGCATCCATCAATGAAGGTTTTATTCGGTGGCTACTAACATGGGGGAGTGATGCGAAAGTAGTTGCCCCTCAACACCTTATTGAAAAAATGAAAGATGAGATAACGAAAATGAATAACCTTTATTAACAAGGCATCCACTTATGGGATGCTTTTTTCGTTGTCAAAAATTTGAACACCTCTTATGGTTTACTAAAGTTACGAGGGGGAGTTAATTTGAAAAATCATTGGGAAGAAATTCTTGTTGTTGGTGGCGAGGGTGGAAGTATTAAATTGTATGGTTCAAAAACGGCTATAGGGGATTGGATTTATTCAACGGAAAAAAATGAAAGTGCTTTAATTGATTTCTTTGACGATGAAGATTTAAAATCCGTTGCTGTACAAAAATCTAAAGTGGTAAGTAATTGGGAAGAGGCAATTTATTTACTCGGCCCTTATTGGATGAATTTATATCCCATACATGTGCATCCAGCATTTAAATTAAAAGTGTGGGAAGAAGTTAATAAACAAGAAGAAGTACGTTCTCTTTCACGTTGGAAGAGACTTTGCGTAAGAGGAGAGTGAACTGGATGATTCAACAATTAGCAAATACGCATAAGCTCCTTATAGAAACGGGAACTTTTAACGGAGTCGATGGAACGGCAATATTTGATCAAAACAAAACACGGCGTTATTTTTTAGAAAAACGATGGTCAGAAGGGGAGAACATTTTTACTGCCGTGATGATGAACCCGAGCAATGCAGCGCACGATTCGTCTGATGATACCGTTGATCAAATAATAGAGGTTGCGAAAAGTCATCATTGCCACGCACTTCGGGTTGTGAACGTTTCAAGCATAATCGGTGGGACAAGTAGCAAATTAACGGCTGCACATTTTGCCTATGAATCGCTCAATTGGTCGTTTGTTTCAAATGCAATGGCAAGTGGGCAAATCGTGTTCCTAGGTTGGGGAATGAAGGGGCAAAAAGGGTTAAATCAACAAAATCACATATCAAATGCCTTTAAGAAAGTAAAAAACAAATTATACTCCTATGATGTGATGAGATCTACTGACAGAAACTATGCAAATCGACCAATCTACTATGTACCACATCCGAGACCACAGCTTGATAAAGAGAGATATTTGAATGAACCTATAAGAAAAATCGATGACATTGGGTTTTTGCAATTATTTAATGAATAAACGAAAAAACTGGTAGGGAAAATACTTCCTCCACCAGTTTTCGTTCTTATATTGATAATGTTTTTAATCGTTCAAGTGCTTTTTCCAACACTTCCACGGATTGTACAAGTGCTAAACGAACATATCCTTCACCATCACTACCGAAAGTCGTACCAGGAACCGTCATTACACCAGTTTGTTCAATCATTTTAAAAGCAAATGAAACACAATCTAATGGATAAGGATATTTTGCCCAAACAAACATACCGCCGTTTGATGGAGCTACTTCCCAGCCTAATTGCTTCAACCCATTCATTAGTGTTTTATGACGCTCTGCAAAAGTAGAACGTAATGGGGCAGTAATTTCTTCAGCGTGGTCTAGTGCTAAGGCAGCTGTAGATTGAATTGGGTCAAATATACCAAAATCTAAATTTGATTTTAATTGTTTCATAATGTTAATCATTTCTGCATTCCCAACAATATACGCAACACGTGCGCCGGCTAAACTAAAACTTTTCGAAAGGGAATTAATCTCTATTCCAACTTCTTTTGCTCCAGGTGTTGCAAGGAAGCTAATTGGACCATCTCCTGTAAAGTAAAATTCAGAATAAGCAGCATCGTGTACCACAAGAATATTATATTTCTTTGCAAATGCAATCACTTCCGTAAAGTATTCAATAGAAGGCTCCATTGGGACAGGATTTCCCGGCATATTCAAAATAAGTAATTTTGCCTTTTCAGCTACTTCCTCTGGGATTGCTGTTAGGTCAGGAAGATAGCCATTTTCAACATCTAATGGAATATAAAAGCTTTTGGCACCTGCAAGTTTAATCCCCGCATCATAAGCAACATAACCAGGGTTCGTTGTTAAGACAATATCCTCTGGGTCGCAAAATGCTGTTGGTAAGTGAACTAAACCTTCTTGAGAACCGATTGTTTGTAGAACTTCAGTTAAAGGATCTAATTCTACTTGGTTACAACGTTTGTAATATCGACATACCGCTTCATTAAATTCTTTATTCCCCGTTAACGTATACCCATATGAAGTTTCAAGTTTACTTTTCTCTGATAGATGATTTCGTAGCATTTCGTGAGGAGGTAAGTCTGGGCTACCTAGGCTTAAATCAATAAGCTCCATTCCTTTTGATTCTTGCTGTTTAGCAAATGCTTTTAATTGGCCAAACATAGCTGGCTCAAATAGTGACATTTTCTTAGATGGGACAATCTTCAAGGTGAAACACTCCTTATATACTTTCAAATATAAATCACATTTTAACATACTAGTTTCAAATATTCGCATTCTTTCTGAAATATAGAAAAAATAGAATAGTAACCGTGAATTATTTTACAAATATAGAAAAACGTGAATTTTTCGATTACACTGAAGAAAACGTATGTTGGAGTGGAAAGAATGATTGTACATTCATTAAGTGGACCTAGTGGAACAGGAAAGAGCACAAGTGCAATTCAATTTGCGCATGAACATGCCATTGAAGCAATAATAGATGATGGACTATTCATCGTGAACGGAGAAAAAAAAGCAGGGACTTCTGCCAAGTTTGAAAAAAATACAATTACAGCGGTTCGTCGTGCGATTTTTCAAGATGAAGCACATCGAAAAGAAGTGGCAGAGTCGATTGCACAAAATCATATTCAATCTCTTTTAATTATTGGCACTTCCGATAAAATGACAAAACAAATTGCCAATCGATTGAATTTAGGGAAGATCGATTATTTTCATTATATAGAAGATGTTCGTTCTGCGCGGGAAATTCAAATGGCGAAGTTTGTAAGAGGCACGCAAGGAAAACACGTTATGCCAATTCCGTATAAACAGGTCGAACAAAATTTCTTTAAACGGTTTATTCAACGAGGCTTTGAAATTATTTCAAAAAATCGCGTGAAATTAGGGGAGACGACCATTGTGCAGCCGGATTTTCATCAAGAAACAATCGAAATTTCAAAAAATGTTTATATTCAATTATTAAAATATACGGTAGAACAAGTTGAATTCATTATAAAAATAGAATCAATACATTTCACGATGAAGCAATATCAGCCAAATGTAGAATTAACGGTATATATCCAAGCACCTGTAAATTATGATGTTATGGACAAAATGCGCGGCGTTCAAAAGCTCCTGAGCCAGCAATTTCTCAAACATTTCGAATTCGAACCAGCAACGATTCGCATTTTTATAAAAGGGATTCAATAAAATAGAAAACTGCCTTTCCACTTTAGGGGAGGCAGTTTTTAAATTTACGTATTATTTCTTGTTCCCGATAGCAACAACTTTTTTCCCGACGGATACATACAACATTCCCGATTCTCCAATTGTGATGTCTCCAATTCGGTCTTTTAAATTCATTTTCCAATTCTGTTTTCCGTATGGGTCATAAGAATAGAGAAGTCCATCCTCTGTTCCAACAAAAACGGTTCCATTTTGACCAACCACAATGGTATTTACCCATGAACCTGTTTCACGAACCCAATTTTGTTTATTATTCAAACTTACTAAATCGTCCATATGATAATAATGATAGTCTAGTACCCAATCAAGAACATCCGCTTCTTCGTCATAAGTTTGGCGCATTTTTTCATTAATAGGTGCATTAGTAAGATCCGTTAAACGAATAGAGTATAATCGTCCATTTTCATCGCCTGTATAGATCTGTTGATTACGAGTAAGAGCTGCAGTAGTCGAAACGCGTGCCCCGTAAGTATAAGTAGTACCATCAGACTTATTATCAGTTCGGTCTAATCGTATCTCCCATTTTGCTGTGCCATCTGGGTTCATAGCGACAAAACCACCTGTATATGAGCCGAAATATAAGGTTTCATCAGGGCCCACAACAGGAGAAGAAAATTCGGTCATCAGCTCGCCCATATAGTCCTTTATAAATTCACGATGCTTAAAATAATTGTTTTGTGCAAACAGATAGCCGCTTTTCGTGATAGCTGGAGCTGTTTGAAAACCATACATCTTGTTTTTATGGCTCCAAATGATTTTTCCTTTCGAATTGACAGCATATAGTCCACCATCTAAAGTATAATAATTTCCTGTACCAATATAAATGTTCCCATCTTTATCTAAAATAGGAGTCCCATTCACTATTTCTGAAAAAGTAACTTTCCACTTAAGCTTACCGTTCGGATTAAATGCTAATAAACCACCTAAACATTGATTGAGTTTACAAACTTTATTATCTTTACTAGCGAATTGTGTACTAGCCCCGATATAAATTGTTCCATCTTTTCCGATGACAGGAGTAGATCGAGCTTCAACTCCTTGTCCAAGAGAATATTGCCATTTCACTTTCCCTTTTGAAGAAATAGCATAGATTCCGTCAAGAAAACCGGAATAAATCGTTCCATCTTTGCCAATGACTAGCCCTGTTGTAATCCAATTTTTGGTACTAAACTGCCATTTGATTTCTGGTTTCGTTGGGCCATTAAAACGAGAATGCTTTGACCAGTTCTCGGAAGTTGGCTGGATCGCATTTAAGTCATATGCACCTTTCTCATAACCATCTCCTTGGTTAAATGGAGTTGCTGCATGTGACATTTGTGTGGTGAAGATTGTACCGAATACAGCTAACAATAAGATGACTAAAGTTTTAATATTCTTCAAAAATTCCCCTTCTTTCTATTTAAATATAAATATAAAGTACCATATATTCTATCTATTGGGATATAGTGGGGGAGTAAGAAAAATAAAAAAGGTGACTACAAATTTCTATTTGCGTCACCTTTACGATTTTATTTTCTACTAAATTGTGGTTGTCTCTTTTCAACAAATGCGCGGACACCTTCAGGAAAGTCATTCGGATCAACAAATGGTGTGGAAGATTGCCATAAAACCGGTGCTGAATCTAAACACTCTTTTACAGAACGCTTTACAGCAAGTAATGAAGCAGGGGACATCCCAGCAACTAATTTTCCCATACGAATGGCAAATTTATTTAAATCTTTCTCCGCAACTAAATAATTTAGCATACCTGCTTTAAATGCTTCTTCCGCTTTATATAAACGACCTGTAAAAACAAAGTCCTTTGTTGCAGAAGGACCTACTAAGTCAACAAGGCGTTTTGCAAATTTATTATTTAATGTGATGCCGAGTTTTCCAACAGGTATTCCCATGCGAGCTTTATCAGAACCAATTCGGATATCACAAGCTAAGGCTAACTCAAGACCCGCACCCATTGCTGGACCATTAATCACCCCAATAACAGGTAGTGGCAAGTTTTCGATAGTTGAAATTGTTTTTTCCATATGAACAAATGCTTCTTCTGCTTTTTCTAATGAAACAGAATTAAACTCTTTTATATCAGAGCCGGCCGTGAAATTTTCCCCAGACCCACGTAACAATAACACTTTATTTTTTGGATTATCAAGAGTTTGTAAAGCAATTTTAGCTAATTGATCCCACATATTTGCCGTTAATGCGTTTTTTGCTTGTGGTCGATGAATTGTTATTATTGCTAAGCCAGCAGTTTCTTGATAAATAATTTTTGCATCTTCTTCTTCTAGGCGAGTAGTACGAACTTGCATGCAAAACATCCCCCTTAGTTTGTTTCCCACAGTATATACTACAATAATTTTTACTCCTACTATTTTGTGAATATTCAAGAAAATTATGACAAAGGTTAGACAAATTGGACAACTTTTATAAAACCAACATATTATCCGACACTTAAATTTATTGGGAATAAAATAAAGTCTGGCAATTAACTAAAAATTAGGGAGGTAAATTTTTGCACATTATCCGACACTTTTATATAATGGAATTAATTACTAACACGAACAACAACAACGAGAAAACAAGAAAATTCACGCCATTCTAATAAGGAAGTGAGGAATTGACCTTGATCAATTTTTACCAAGCTTATCTTGAATCACTAAACAAATCACCACATACAATCAAACAGTATTGTATTGATAGTGAGCAATTTTTAAAATTCTTGGAAGAAAATAAAGTATCGTTGGATTCGGACATAACAAAGGTAGTCAAAAATTATATCACTTATTTACTTGATAAATATGACTCAATCACATCGGTCAATCGCAAAATCTCTTCATTAAAAAACTTCCTAAATTTTTTGCACATGCGTAATCTGATACAACTTGTACCAGTTGATGAGCTTAAACCACTGAGGGATCATGAAAAGAAAATTAACATGCTACCATCGAATGAGTTGAAAAAAGTATTGCGCGTATGGTTTGATGTTTACTCAGGCACTGAAGATGAGGAATTCAAATGGATTGCATTAAGGAATTTTTGTATTGTAAGGTTAATGGCAGAACTTAGTTTAAAGCCAGCAGAAGTTGTGAAAATGAAATGGACGCATATCCAAAACAATACCATCTCCATACGAACACGGAAGAGAGCTAGAAAATTGGATGTTTCAAGGAGTATGTTAAATTGGTTAGCAATTTTTAAGAAAGAAAAAGAAAACTTATTCCCCGAAAGTATTAGTGTAGACTATATTTGGTTAGGCGTTGGAAATAGAAGAAATCACCCGATCACTGAAAAAACAATTGAACGGATTTTTCATTTCATTTCAAAACAACTAGAATTGAAAGTGACCGCGATGACGATACGTTATTCAACTATTCGCGAAGAAGTTTTAAAAACAACTGATTCAGAAGTTTACAAACAGTTTGGATACGCAAGAAATAGTGTATTACAGGAACGATTAAGAAGATTTTCGTAAAAAATTTAACAGGGGAGATTATGAGTAACTTGAGTCCAAATAATTGTAGTTTAATATTAGAAGGCGGCACTTTCCGTACAATTTATACAGCCGGAATTTTAGATTCTTTTTTAGACCATAAGCTAATGATGCCTTATATAGTCGGGATTTCTGCTGGCGCGATTAATGCTTGTTCTTATGTTTCGAGACAAAAAGAACGTACATTTCGCGTGCTAGCGGATTATCGCCATGATAAACGTTATATGGGGTTTCGTAATTTCCTGAAAGAAAAAAGTTTATTTGGCTTAGACTTTGCCTATGATGTCGTACCTAACCAACTCGATTTGTTTGATTGGGATACGTATAAAAAACATGATGGCACCGTGTTATTTGGTGTGACAAACGCATTAACCGGCAACATTGAATATATGAATGCATTGGAAATGGATAAAAAATGTACGATGTTAAGAGCAACATGTGCAATCCCAATGCTATTTCCAGAAATAAAAATTAATGAAACTCCTTACTTCGATGGGGGACTAGCTGATCCCATTCCAATTCGAAAAGCGTTGGAGGATGGCTATGATAAGCATGTCATTATTTTAACGAGACCTCAAGGATATCGAAAGCAAATGGACCGCCAAAGTAAATGGGTGATGCGTCTATTACGTAAAAAATACCCGAAACTTGTTGAACAGATGGCCGTTAGAGTGGATAAGTACAATCAAACGGTAGAATTTTGTGAGAAGTTAGAGCAAGAGGGGAAAGCCATAATTTTCAGACCTGAATTCGCATTAAACAGTATGGAAAAAAATGTGTTAAACATGCGTCAAGGATATGAAATGGGCTATAAACTCGGCAACGAACGACTTTCCCAATTACAACAGTTTTTTAACAAATAACATACAGAAGGAGCAGCGAATGATGCTAAAAGAAACAGTTTTTGAACAATTAAAGAAAGCAATGAAAGAAAAGGATGCACTAGCGAAAGGAGTGCTTACTTTATTAAAATCAGCTTTAGATAAAGAAGAGAAAGAAAAGGGAGCACAACTAACTTCAGAAGAGGAAATTGCGATCGTAAACCGTGAAATCAAACAAACAAACCAAGCATTAGACGGTGCAAAACAAGCAAATCGTGAAGACCTAATTGAAAAAGAAGAAAGCAAACTGACAATTTTAAAAAGTTTCCTTCCAAAACAATTAACAGAAGAAGAGATAGTTTCGGTTTTAACAGAAGCTGGTGTAGCAAAAGGCATGAACATGGGAGAAGCCATGAAAATAGCAAAACCACTATTAACGGGTAAGGCAGATGGTGCTACAATCTCCAAAGTAGTGAAGTCTTTAATTTCATAATAAAGCTTTTGGCGAGTAGATGAGACAAATTGTCATGCATCTACTCGTATTTTTTTGCACAACTGATTAAAGCAGACTTCATGGCAGTGGTGAACGAAAATATCCCGAGTTGAAAAAATAATTGTAGTGACGTTCATTTCCCCCGGATAAACGACAAATCACCATGGAAAAGTGAACAATAGAGGGATCTTTCCCAATGCATGACCACGCAAAACGATAAAAACTGCTCAAGGCCATGTATCCAATGAAATAGAAAAATTTTAATCTTTCTTTTTTTCAGAAAAGTCATTGACAAGAAAAAAAGTCTGTACTATATTAAAAACATAAAACAACAACTGTTATAGTACAACTAACTAAAGGAGAGATGATTTATGTCAATGTATCGAGAAGGTTATGAATATTATGTTTCTAAATGTGAGGATTTCGGTCTTGAACCAATCAATTTTTATTATTACGTACAACAATTATCCCAAGAGCAACTTGACGCGTACAATCAGCAAGCACAAGAAATGAAAGGAAGTATGTAAGATGGTTGATTATAGAATCGGTTATGAATATTACAAACAAGCTTGCCAACAACACGGCTTAGAACCAGTAAATTTTAATTACTTTATTCTTAATTTATCCCAAGAACAGCTAGATGCATATAATGAGCGAGCCGAACAGAAAAGAGGTCGAGAATTTGAAAAGTAATCTTAAAAAATGTCAATCTTAGCAACCTAACTTGTCTCGTAAACAAGTAGGTTGTTTTTTTTTTAACAAAACATTAATAATTTAATCACAACATGCTTCTGATTTAGTGATACAATAGCAATAACGATAAAATTCGACAAACGATAGACATTTTTCAACAATAAACTACTATTTTTTATTCGTTATTAGTATTATAATAGCAAAATAAACTCTAGATATTTTGAGATATTGTAATCGATGAGTGGAGGTAAAATATGAATAATGGCATTCATTCAACAAAGACAGCACTAATGGAACATTCATATGATGAATTAAAGGATATAAAGGCAGCGCTAGATAAATCATCCATTTTAGCTGTTACCGATCCACAAGGAAATATTACTGCAGTAAATGACTTATTTTGTGATGTCTCAAAATATTCTAGAGAAGAGCTAATTGGTCAAAATCACCGTATTTTAAATTCTGGTTTCCATCCTCCATCCTTTTTTAAAGAAATGTGGAAAACAATTGGAAGCGGAAAAACGTGGCATGGTGAAATTTGTAATAAAGCAAAAGATGGAACTCTCTATTGGGTACAGACTACGATTGTGCCTTTTTTAAATGAAAAGGGAAAACCTTATCAATATATTTCAATTCGTTCAGATATAACTGCACAAAAAAATATTAACATTTTGAGTCATTTTGCAAACCATGATGACTTAACAGGGTTGCCTAACCGACGAAATCTTTCGAGAAGGTTAAATCAACAGATTGACAAAAGTGTTCGCAACGATTCAAAATTCGCTCTGTTTTTCATCGATGTTAACAGATTCCGCAACATTAATGATGCACTTGGCCATAATGTAGGCGATATGTTTTTAGTGGAAGTGGCAGAGCGCTTAAAATCTCTAGATACAACAGGTAACTCTTTTTATCGATTAAATGGAGACGAATTTGTTTTTTTATTAGAGGACACAAACCAGGTTCATTATATTGCAGAAAAATTTATGCAAAAGTTTAATAAACCGTTTAACTTCAACAATTATGAATTTTACTCAAGTATTTGTATTGGCATTAGCATATATCCCGAGCATGGGAAAACGGTGGATGATTTATTAGTTAGTGCAGATATGGCTATGTATGCAGCAAAAAATAAACGTGGAAACCAATACCAGGTATTTAAAGAAAATATGAATGGTATGAATGACCGCGCATTAATGTTCGAATCTAAGCTTCATCATGCCATTAAAAACGATATTTTAGAATTATATTATCAGCCAAAAATAGATGTAAAAACAGAAGAGATGATTGGCATGGAGGCGCTTCTTAGATGGAAGGACTCCGAATTGGGGAATATTCCGCCAAATCAATTTATTCCTTTTGCAGAAGATTGTGGTTTAATTTGCGACATTGGTGAATGGGTTCTACGAAAAGCTTCTTTGCAAATTAACCAGTGGAAAGAACAATACAATTCGGACTTAAAAGTAGCAGTAAATATTTCTCCAATTCATTTCCAAGAAGCAAATTTCACAGCACGACTTATGGAAATACTTGAAGAAACCAAAGTAGATCCACATAACTTAGAATTAGAAATTACTGAAATGAGTATGATGGATTATAATAATGATTTAATCGAAAAAATAAAAGAGATTAAAGAATTAGGATTAACTGTTGCCATTGACGACTTTGGTACAGGGTATAGTTCTTTAGGCTATCTAAAGGAATTTCCAATCGATGTATTAAAAATTGACCGCTCGTTCATCGTAAAAATGAATGAAGGGGAGTCAGGAATTGCAATGGTTGCCGCAATTATTTCTCTTGCCCATGCGTTGAATTTAGCCGTAGTAGCTGAAGGCGTTGAAACAGCTACAGAACTTGAAATTTTAAGAAAATACAATTGTGAATATGTACAAGGCTATTACTTCAGCAAGCCATTAAGCGTAGAAGACTTTAATGCAAAATTAATAAATTAAGACAAAACAGGAACATTTGTGAAAAGTGTTCCTGTTTTTTTGATTTTAGGAAGTGGTATTTACAAGTAAACGATAAGATAGAACAGGGGAATTGGTTTATGGAAAACGGTTGGAAATCCGAAAAACCTGTCTTCATCCCACCCCTGAATCCAAAAGAGTCTGCGTGATTTTGGAAAAAACTGTATTAATCATTTTTATGAAGACAAAAATCAGCAGGGATATTAGTGAAATCTATCTTCATAGCGCCAATGAATCCAAAAAGAGCAGAAAAACCTCCTTCATCCCAGAGTTCATCTAATTTAGACAAACAAAAAACCGGACGTAGGTTGTCCGGCTTTCAGGTATACTATTCACTTAATAAATTTTGCAGTTTCTCATATTCTTCATTTCCGATAGCGTCATAATATTGATAAAGTAAGTCGGAATCTACTTTAATCGTATCTTTATGATTCAAATACAGTTGCTCCGTTAGATGGCGAATGATGATCGGGACGGGTTTGTTGTGGTTGAACTGATTCATATGCTTTTCAATAAACGTTTCTGATAGCTCGCACCACAAATTGTTACCTAGTGACTCAAAATCAACATATTGTAAATGAGCATTTAAAAAATCCTCAGTTAAATGTTCGTTATATTGACAGACGATGTTCCAATCCAGTTGATCACGGTAACGGTGTAGCCAGTGGGGTTCAAAGATTGCACTAATCAGTTGTACTTGCTTATCCGAATAGCCTTTGAAAATCGCATCCATCTCTTTATTGGAATGCTTTTTATAACCCATTTCGTCATAAATTTGGCTAGCTAAAGAGGGTATCCCTTTCACCATATGTTCACTGCCAGGCCACTTGTATTGACCACGATCATACTCGAAAAATTGGTATTCTAAAATTTCTTCTTCTTCCTCAATTTCGTCATCATCTAATAAATGGATGGTGCTATACTCACTAAAATACGTATCGTCTTCAATAAACAAATCAATTTCATCTTCAAAATGTTTATTCATTTTCACTTTTTGTCTGCGTAATTCATCGATAATATATTTTTTAAAGGATGCTGAAAGTCGAGATAAAACTGGATAATTGTATTGCAATGAAGAAACATCTAATTGATCTAAATGATCGATTAAATAGTTTTCAGTCAGCAAATCACAAGCGTAACAAACATAAGAAAAATCTACATAATCCAAATATGCCTCGAATTCATTTGGATGCAATTTGACTAAGTTGTAACGCCAAAAACAATAATCATGAATAAATTTTTTCGAAAAATTTGGGTTTGCCTCAAGTAATTGATTCATATCAAGGTCGTCAATAATCGGTCCTACATAGGAAGGAATCGATTTCACATCAAAATCTTTAGGAAAGTTTAATTTCTCAAGGGATTGCTTTGGTTTAAACTTTCTTCTACGATTTGGATGAGTTTTAAAACTATACGTACCGATTGAACCTCTTTCATCCAGTAAAATATAAGCAAGTTCTTGCTTTTGATCACGAGTTAATTTAACGTTTTTCGGAAATTTAACTGAGGCATAATATGTAATATTAGCCATATCATAAAAAAATTTATAATCACCCTCAGCAGTAAATTCGGAGCGAGACGAATTCTTTTTCCAATAAAGAAGCGCTCCGTTTATAGGAGGGTAATTAGAAAATTGGATATTGGCAATTGAAAAAATGTTATGAGATAGCGACTCATCATAAACGGTTTTAATAAATTCGATATTTTTAATTTTCAGCATCGTATACCTCCATTAAATCTATTATAAACGTTCAAATGAAATAGCAAAATAAAAAAGCATTAGAATATTAAGCGAAAAAAGAGAAAGAATGGTCCACTTTAATATATTATTTAAAAATAAAGACTAATAGAACTAGATATAATGAAAAATATTAAATTTAAAGGGAGGTCAAAATTGATCTCCCTTATTCTTCATTATTTTTTTGTTTGTTAGGCTTTTGTTCGTTCTTATTTTGAGGTTGTTTCGAGTTCTCATTTACTTTTTTCTCTTTTTCAACATGCTGCTGCTTTGCTTTTTCTTGCCCAGAAGGTGTTTGTTTTTCTTTAATATTATTATTTTGAGGTTTTTGCTGTTCTTTTGGTGGTACAGTTTTTTTATTTTCAGTGCTTGTTTTTGGTACAGACTTTTCATTATTTGGAGTTATCTCGTTTTTCGGTTGTTTCTCAATCATGTTTGTCTTATTTCGCTCTTGAGCAGGCTTTGTGTTTTGTTGTTTCTTTTCAACTTGTTTTACCGCTTTCTCAATTTTCTCATTTAACTTTGAATCTTTTTGTTTATCATATTTTGTTGTTATTTGAATTTCTCCATTTGGCGATATTTCAGCAATTGCACTTGGAATTACTTCATCTACCGGTTTCCCTTCAAAATGACTTAACTTAATGTCTTCATCATTGAGAGAACGTACTGAAACAACATGCCCCTTCTTATCTACACTTAATTCGATTGATTTTTCACCATCTAATTGAATGGTTGCATAGACATTATTTGATTGAAATAATGACGAGGTTAGGATCAACATAATTAAAGCAGCGACAAGTGCTGGTGCTAAATACTTAAATGTAAAACGGCGAGGGGAGGTAGTCATTAGTCGAAACTCTACTTCATCCCCAATATCAGCGTTTGCACGTAAAGGAATGCCACGAAGAAATTCACCTTGGCCTGTCATGAAAATCATATCATGTTTATTTTTTTCGCAAACAATTCCTTTGTACGTCCGCATTATATGATTTCTCCTTTTACATAATCTTTTAAATAAGTAAGGTCGCTGTTTAACAATAGTACAACCGCAATAATGTATTTTCGATGCCGTTCAATCGTTTTTCGTGATACTTCCACAAGCGACTCAATTTGTTTTATTGGTAATTTTTTAGTTTCTATTAAATAAGTATAAAGTTCATCGCTCTCTGCAATGATTTGTGCGATGTAAAAAGCAGTTTTCCTTGCATCAATATGTTTTGGAGAACTTTTTGTCAGCTCTTCAAAGGATAAGTTGAATTGAGCAAGAGTTTCTTTATAGACCACTAATTCCTGTTTTCTAGCTTCTTTTTGTTGAGTTTCTGTATATGTATAAATTGATTGATGATCTAAAATCGTATGTGATGATTCATCCTCATAAAGTAATTTTTCATTTCGAGCATTTTCTTTTCGAATGTAATCGACTAATCTGCGTTTAATGATTAGATGGGCAAAAGTAAGAAATGAAGCTCCTTTTGATGGTTCGAAAGTGACAATCGCATCGTGAAATGCACTCATGGCAATACTAAATTCTTCATCATGTTCATCAATGGATTTTTTACAAACAAATGATGCTGTTTTTTTCATAAATGAGGTATGGGCAATAAGGAGGTCATGTACAACCTCCTCGTTCCCTGCTTTTGCTAATTGAGCAAGCTCATTCATATTTTGTTTTTTATTAAATAGCCCATGTATTATAGACAAAAGCATACATACCCTCCGTTCAATCAGCGAATGCCTTGATTGTATATGGCTTTCACGGAAATGAAAAGCGGTTTTTATATATTGAAATAATATTTTAATATTATTGGATGATTTTACTCTTTATTTTTACCAGCATGTTTTTCAGCTTTATGCTCAGCTTTTAACGCTTTTGATTCTGCCTTATGTTTTTCTTTCAGTTCTTTTTTCTCTTGTTTGTGTTCTTCTTTAAGAGCTTTTTCTTGAGCTTTTGTTGATTGTTTTGTTGTTTCCTTAACTACTGGTTCTGTAGCAGTAGTAGTAGTAGTTGTTGTTACAGTTTCTTGTTTTTTAGCTTGCTTTGCTTCAAATTTCTCAATTGCTCTTTCTGCATTACGTAAAATGGCAGCTTTTGCTTTTTCGTTACCAGCATTTTCATATGCTTTCTTTAATGCCACTAAGTTGCCAGCAGTGTAACCAGCAGGAATTGCAGGGAACTCTGAAATTTGGTTGTTATCTTCAGTTGTTGTCACATCATCAGTTTGATTAGTTTCTGTATTGCTTTCAATCGTACCATCTTCTGTTGTTCCAGTTACCTCTGATTCGTTGCTTTCATCGGCTTCTTTAATAATTTCGCTTACATCAATTACTTCTGTTTCGTTTTGTTCAGTTGTTACATTTTCTTCAGCTACAACATCAGTAGAAGTGTTTGTTGTTGCATCACTTTCTGTTGTAGTTACTTCAGTAGTTGTTTCCTCATCAGCACTGAATAGGGTTTCGTCTGCTAGTGCAAAGCTTGAACCCGCGATCGTTAATGATGCTACGATAATTGCCACGCCTGTTTTTTTGAATTTCATAATAAGTCACCTCTAGTTTGTATTTGTCCAATTTATCCTCGGACACTTATTTATTCGTAGAGTGATAGAAAGTTTATGGGGGTCGGGTGAAAAAATTTTTTTAAAAATAATTTCAAACTTATGACCGAGGGAAATCAAATAATTAATATGTTATAGTATAAATGTAGTTTTAATACTTTTTATGGTGGTCAAAGGAAAAACACCGCTCTTTTTTATGTACATTAAAGTATTATTCAAAGAAACTATCAGGTTATATCCTGCAAATATACATGATAGGTGGAATAAAAAATGAATTACCAAGTTTTACTTTATTATCATTATACAAATATAGAAGATCCGGCTGCTTTTTCTGCGGAACATTTACAAGAATGTAAAGCATTAAACTTAAAAGGCAGAATTCTAGTCGCTAAAGAAGGAATTAACGGCACAGTGTCAGGTACAATTGATGACACAAATGCTTATATGGAAATGATGAAAACGAACCCATTATTTGAAGGGATTGTTTTTAAAATTGATGAAGCAGAAGGTCATGCGTTTAAGAAAATGCATGTTCGTCCACGTCCAGAGCTAGTTAATTTGAGTCTTGAAGATGAAGTCAATCCTAAAGAAATTACAGGTCGATACCTTTCTCCTGAACAATTCTTTGAAGAAATGCAACGTGAAGATACAGTTGTGCTTGACGTGCGTAACACTTACGAATATGAAGTGGGGCATTTCCGTGGGGCAATTCGTCCAGAAGTCGAAACGTTCCGTGATACACCAGATTGGGTACGTGAAAATCGTGAACTATTTGAAGGAAAACGCGTATTAACATATTGTACTGGTGGCATTCGTTGTGAAAAATTCTCAGGCTGGTTAAAACGTGAAGGCATTGGGGAAGATGTTGGACAACTTCATGGCGGTATTGCAACATACGGGAAAGACCCGGTCGCAAAAGGTCAACTTTGGGATGGTCAAATGTATGTATTTGACGAAAGATTAACTGTTCCGATTAACCAAGTGGAGCATGTTGTCGTTGGGAAAGACCATTTTGACGGAACTCCTTGTGAGCGTTATGTAAATTGTGCCAACCCAGAGTGTAATAAACAAATTTTATGTTCTGAGGAAAATGAGCACAAACATTTAGGCGGCTGTACAATTGAGTGCTCTAAACATGAACGAAATCGTTACATTGTAAAACATAATTTATCGGAAGAATTTGTACAACAACAAATCAAATGGCTAGAGGAAACACTAGTCTAATATGATGGAAGGGACTTATGAAAATAGGTTCCTTCTTTTTTAATTTTTCTTTTAATTTAAAATACTTTCTTTCTACAAAATTTATGTTAATCTAATAATGAGATAGGTTTTATCTAGAAATTAGATTAATTATAATGGTCAAAAAAGGGAGAATCATATTATGGGTGCAACTGAATTTCGTATTGAAAAGGATTTTCTAGGGGAAAAACAACTTCCGATTAATGCTTATTATGGTGTTCAAACAATGAGAGCAGTTGAAAACTTTCCAATTACGGGTTATCGAATTCATCCTGAACTAATTAAGTCTTTAGGGATAGTAAAAAAAGCTGCAGCACTTGCAAATATTGAAGTGGGCATGTTAGATAAAAAAATTGGTCAATTTATTCTACAAGCATGTGATGAAGTCATTGCAGGAAAATGGAATGATCAATTTATAGTGGACCCGATTCAAGGGGGAGCAGGAACTTCCGTCAACATGAACGCAAATGAAGTGATTGCAAACCGCGCTCTTGAACTGATGGGCGAAGAAAAAGGGAACTACAAAATCATTAGTCCAAATACGCATATCAATATGTCTCAATCAACAAACGATGCATTCCCAACAGCAACACATATTGCTATTTTAAGTTTATTGAACGAACTAATTGAATCAACAAAAACAATGCATAGTGCGTTTGTTACAAAATCAAAAGAATTCGCAGGCATTATTAAAATGGGCCGTACTCACTTACAAGATGCTGTGCCAATTTTATTAGGTCAAGAATTTGAAGCATATAGCCGTGTAGTTGGTCGTGACATTGACCGCATTTCGCTATCAAGACAACATTTATATGAAGTAAATATGGGCGCAACTGCAGTTGGTACAGGATTAAATGCAGACCCAACTTATATTGATGCAGTCGTTCGAAACTTAAGTGAATTAAGCGGTTTACCATTAAATCGTGCAGAACATTTAGTCGATGCAACACAAAATACAGATTGCTATACAGAAGTTTCTGCTGCGTTAAAAGTATGCATGATCAATATGTCTAAAATCGCAAATGACCTACGTTTAATGGCATCAGGTCCGCGCGATGGATTATTTGAAATTATTCTTCCTGCACGCCAACCTGGTTCATCGATTATGCCAGGTAAAGTGAACCCTGTTATGGCGGAAGTGGTAAACCAAGTTGCATTCCAAGTGATGGGGAACGATTTAACAATTTCCCAAGCTTCTGAAGCAGGCCAATTTGAACTAAACGTAATGGAACCAGTATTATTCTTTAACTTAATTCAATCCATTTCGATTATGAGCAACGTATTTAAAACATTCACGGAAAAATGTTTAGTCGGCATTGTGGCAAATGAAGAACATTTGAAAGAATATGTTGAAAAAAGTGTTGGGATCATTACAGCAGTAAACCCTCATATTGGTTATGAACTCGCTGCGCAAATTGCCAAAGAAGCCATTGCAACAGGTCAATCTGTTCGTGAACTTTGCTTAAAATCCGGCGCATTAACAGCAGAACAACTGGATCAAATTCTAAATCCATATGAAATGACTCGCCCTGGTATTGCTGGTGGAAGAGGTTTAGTAAAGCAATAATAGATTCAAGAAAGAACTCATGATAAAAATGGGTTCTTTCTTTTTTTATGGTAAAATTGAACTGGTTATAAAGATATAGTTTATGAGGGGGAATATTGTAAAAACATGAAAAGTAAAACATACATCATGATAATCTTTGTGTTAATCGGCATCATTTTTTCTTACATTGGTTACGATTTATATAAAGATTCTAACGAAATTACAGTAAATGATATTGTGTTAGGGATAGAGGAAGAATACCAAGCGGATCTTTTAGTAGAGAAAGAGGCCAAAAAGGAACTAGAAGAGAGACGTACATACTCAAATACGATAGAAAATGTTGAAGATTTAAGAAAAAGAATCGACCAATTTATTCATGAGAAAAAGTTTTCTGTTAGTGGAACTGAATTCATTTTTAATCAAGAATTTTCAAGAGACTCTATGGAAGAACTTTTTGGGTCACCTAAATCTCTTTATGCCGGTTACGATGATACGTATATTTATCATGATTTTTCGTTAAATATTAAAAATGACAGATTAAATGGAGTTGAATACCATTCGTTAAATTTAAGTGAACAAGAATTATTACAGGAATTTGGCGAACCAGATGATACGAGGTTAGGTCCTTCTGGCGTTACTATATACAGCTTTATAGAGTATATTCGTGAAGACATTGCAAATGGCGATAATTTACTCATACTTGATTTCTCTATTAAGAATAATAAAGTAACAGATCTTGCAGTAAATATCGACAATGGTTTCATTTCTAAGGACCAAATCCCATCTTCAAAAAGTGTAAAAAATGAAACGCAAAAGGTACAAACCAGTAAAAAATCTGGTTCTGTCAATGAGATATCTATACAAGAATTAGAAAGTACAATTTCTACCGGTGGAGGTATGTTTGTTTACTTCTATAATCCAACCTCTGTACATAGTCAAAATATGACACAAAATTTAAGTGGAATTGTAAAGGAAATGGATAGTAGCATTTCCCAAATTGATGTGAGTGTTTTTAAAGATGCTTGGGATCAATATGGATTAGAAGCAGTACCAACTTTAATTTATTTCGAAAATAATATGGAAGTAAATCGTTTAGTCGGTGCAGCACAATTGGATGTAACGAAACAATTTATTAAATCAAATCAGTAGTGCCGCAGCCAACTAATATTCAGTAAAGAGGGGTGTTCGATATGTAACAGCTTAATAATCGAAAAGCAGAAAAAATTGAAGCTGTGACCTTTGCCGATTTGCAAATGCAAGAAAGCGATATTGAAATAATTTTAAGAAATAGAAAAAATGACGGAATCTAATTCAATCGAAAAAATGTTGAATAAAATCATAGAATTTAAAGGAGTTCTACATTTTAATAGACAGGGAACACCTGTTAAAATAGAAATAGATGAAATAATCTTTGATGATTAAAGCAATGAGAGGAACAAACCTTTTGTTGCTTTTTTTAAGTTAGGATATAGTTTTTTGTTGACAACATACCTATAGGGGTATATTATTAGAGCTATCAGCAAGAGAAAAACTTAAAAAAGGGAGGGGCAGTACAATTGAATACGTATGATGATAAATTAAAAAACCGAATTAAACGTATTGAAGGTCAGCTTCGTGGAATTTTGAAGATGATGGATGAAGGAAAAGATTGTAAAGATGTGATTACTCAACTATCGGCTGTCCGTTCTGGCGTTGATCGTTCAATTGGCATAATCGTGAGTCAAAACTTACTTGAATGTATTCAAAACGCAAATGGAGATGAAGAAGTGCTAAACAGCTCCATCCAAGAAGCAGTTAATCTTTTTGTAAAGAGTCGTTAATTTCGACTTTTTATTTTAAATCATATAATACCCATACAGGTATTGGTTTTTTAAAAAAGTGAGGTGTAGTAAATGGAAACATGGATAATCTTAGGGATGTTAATTATTTTTCTAATATGGCGATTACGACCAGTTAAAGGTGTAAAAACAATCTCAACATCAGAATTAAGTACTATAGTAAATGATCAAAATAAAATATTTGTCGATGTTCGAACACCTGCTGAGTATAAAGGACGCAACATTCGCCAATTTAAAAATATCCCATTAGGCTCGGACTTCTCAAAGCTTCCAAAAGACAAAGAAATTATTGTGATTTGTCAAAGTGGCATGAGAAGTTCCCAAGCATGTAAGCAACTTAAAAAATTAGGCTATGAACATGTAACAAATGTCCGTGGTGGTATGAGTGCATGGAGAAACTAGGAGGTTATGAAAATGAAAGAAATTAACGCAACAGAAGTGCAACAACGTCTAGAAGCTGGAGAAAAATTAAATATCATTGATGTTCGTGAAGTTAGTGAAGTGCAAGCAGGGCATATTCCAAATATTCTTCACATTCCACTTGGTTTACTTGAATTCCGCCAACATGAACTTGATAAAAATAAACCTTATATTATGGTTTGTCGTTCTGGTGGTAGAAGTGCTCAAGCAACGCAATATTTACAAAGCCAAGGTTTTAACGTGACAAATATGACAGGTGGAATGCTTGCTTTTGAAGGTAAGATACAATAAATTTTTTTAAGCAAAATAATACCCTTTGAGGTATAGGAGGTTCTGAACAATGTCATTAAAAGCAGATGTTCAATTAGATGCAAAAGGTCTCGCATGTCCAATGCCTATTGTGAAAACAAAAAAAGCAATGGATGACCTAATTGATGGACAAATTTTAGAAGTAGTCGCAACAGATAAAGGTTCAAAAGCAGATTTAGCTGCATGGGCAGATTCAGTGGGGCATCAATTCATTGGAACGATTGAAGAAGAGGACATTTTAAAGCATTATATTCGAAAATGTTCAAACGAAATAATAGAAGAACAACCGTTTGAACATACCATTTCAATCAGCGAACTTCAAACCCTTAAAAGTGGTGTCCTTTTAGATGTTCGTGAAGAAGTGGAATATGCATTTGGTCATATTGAAGGGGCAAAATCGATTCCTCTGGGAGAACTAGAAGATCGATTAAACGAGCTAGACAAAGAACAAGAAATTTATATCGTTTGTCGTACTGGCAAGCGTAGTGATTTGGCTGCAAGTAAGCTTGCTGCAAACGGATTTACAAAAGTGTTTAATGTCGTACCAGGAATGACTTCTTGGAAAGGCAACTTATCCAAAAACATATAAAAGTAGGAGGAATTTATAATGTCTAACAAAGTAGCGATTATTGCAAGTAATGGTGGGGTTTTTGACGCGTATAAAGTATTTAATATTGCCACAGCAGCAGCTGCAACAGAAAAAGAGGTAGCAATTTTCTTCACTTTTGAAGGGTTAAACTTAATTCACAAACAAGCTATGCATGCTGTACCATTACCAGAAGGAAAAGAACATTTTGCAGAAGGATTTGCTAAAGCGAACGTTCCATCCATTCCTCAATTAGTTGAAATGGCACAAGAACTTGGTGTGAAATTTATTGGTTGCCAAATGACAATGGATGTAATGGGTTTAACAAAAGATGATTTTATTGATGGTATTGAAGTGGGTGGAGCAGTAACGTTCCTTGAATTTGCGAAAGATGCATCACCAACTTTAACGTTCTAAAACGAGTGGAAGGGTCACACCTTCCACTATAAAAATACTTTAAATAATACCTATGGGGGTAATTTGACATGACAGTATACAAAATGACCGCGGCACAAGTTGCTCGTAAAGTAATCGAAAATAAAAAAATGTTTATTTTAGATGTTCGAAATCACAATGCATTTGAAGATTGGAAAATTGAAGGTCATCAATTCCAACATTTAAATATCCCATATTTTGAATTGTTAGATGGGGTAGATGAGATACTACCAAAAATCCCAACAGATCAAGAATTGTTAGTCGTTTGTGCGAAAGAAGGCTCTTCCGTTATGATTGCAGACATGATATCACAAACTGGTCGAGATGTTTATTATCTTGAAGGTGGTATGAAGTCTTGGAGTATGTATTTGGAGCCAATCAAGGTAGGCGATTTAACAGGCGGTGGGGAGCTTTATCAATTCGTCCGACTAGGGAAAGGTTGCCTATCCTACATGGTCATTTCTGAAGGGGAAGCTGCCATAATCGATGCAGTTCGTTTTACAGATGTATTTATTAATTTTGCTAAAGAAAAAAATGTAACAATTAAACATGTTTTTGATACACACTTACATGCTGACCATATTTCAGGTGGACGTCAAATTGCCGAAATCACAGGTGCGACTTATTATTTACCACCAAAAGATGCTGAAGATGTAGTATTTGGCTATACAGCTCTTGAGGACGAATTAACGGTGCAAATTGGTGCATCACAATTAGAAGTCGGTGCTCTTTATTCACCAGGGCATACAATTGGTTCGACATCATTCATTGTAGACGGGAAGTATTTATTAACGGGCGATATTTTATTTATCGATTCAATTGGCCGACCTGATTTAGCCGGAAAAGCAGAGGATTGGGTAGGAGATCTTCGTGAAACACTTTATCGACGCTATCGTGAACTAGCAGAAGACTTAATCGTTCTTCCCGCGCATTTTATGATTATCGATGAAATAAACGAAGATGGTACAGTAGCAAAACGACTTGGTGATTTGTTCAATGAAAACCATGGATTAAATATTGCAGATGAAAAAGAATTTCGTCAAACCGTGACAGAGCACCTTCCACCACAACCTAATGCGTATCAACAAATTCGTCAAGTCAATATGGGAAGAGTGACACCAGATGATGAGGAACAAACTGAAATGGAAATTGGTCCAAATCGCTGTGCAGTAAGATAGGAGAGTGAAAACATGAAAGTAGAAAAAGTACTAGATGCAAAAGGGTTATCATGCCCGATGCCGATTGTTCGGACAAAAAAAGAAATGGACACTTTAAATTCGGGTGAAGTCTTGGAAGTACATGTTACAGATAAAGGTGCATTAGCAGATATACCAGCTTGGGCGAATGCTGGGGGACATACAGTGTTGGAACATCGTGAAGAGTCAGATGCTATTAAGTTTTTCATTCAAAAAGGCTAACTCATGGATATCAATTATATTGCCCTGCTTTTCACGATTGGGTTCATAGGCTCGTTGCTGTCCGGCATGCTTGGAATCGGTGGGGCGATTGTAAAATATCCGATGCTTTTAATGATTCCTCCACTGTTCGGTTTTTCAGCATTAAGTGCCCATGAGGTATCTGGAATAAGTGCGTTAGATGTTTTGTTTGTGTCACTGGCTGGAGTGTTAGGTTTCCGAAAAGGTGGCTTGTTAAATAGTTCATTAATTATCGTAATGGGGGTTGCAGTGTTATTCGGTACAATGATTGGAAGTTTCGGTTCTAGTTTTTTACCCGATAGCGCTGTGAACCTTGTCTACGGGATTTTATCTTTACTAGCAGCAATTATGATGTTTATTCCTAAACAAGAAGAAATCCAGGTAGAAGAAGTGACGTTCAATAAACTACTTGCAGCCCTATTAGCATTTATAGTTGGTATCGGCTCAGGAATCGTTGGTGCAGGTGGAGGATTTTTATTAATACCAATCTTGTTATTAATCTTACGCATTCCAACACATATGGCGATTGCCTCAAGCCTTGCCATAACGCTCATATCTTCCATTGCGGGGTCCGCAGGCAAAATGATAACAGGACAAGTCAATTATTCTGTAGCAGCCATCATCATCATCGCTGGTATTATAGCCGCGCCAATTGGGGCAAAAATAAGTCAGAAGATGAACACTAGAGTTTTACAAAGTATTTTAGCTGTACTAATTTTAGCGACGACGATTAAGATTTGGTTTGACCTTTTATGAGTTGACCCATACTAATGAAAAAAAGGTTGAGAACTATGACGTTTCATTACACAGTAACTACACAAAAAACAATTGATGAAGCCATTGCGTCAATCGAAAAAAATCTAAAAGAAAATGCATTTGGAATTCTTTGGCACCTTGATTTGACCGCAACATTACAGAAAAAAGGGGTCAATTCCTACACACATCCCTATCACATATTAGAAGTGTGCAATCCAGTTGAAGCTGCGAAAGTTCTTGGACATAACCCACTCATTGGCTATTTTTTACCGTGTAAAATGGCGGTTTATGAAGTGGAAGGCGAGGCAAGAATCGGCCTTACGAAACCAACTGTTATGCTTGGCTTGGTGAATGATGCTGAATTACAAATGATTGCAAAAACCATAGAAGAAGTACTAATAGATGTAATTGAAAAAAGTAAATAATATTGTACATTCCCGAAACCATTTGCATAGTATATTTTTATCATGTGTGAAGGGATTGAAAAAATGTACTATCCTAATGGTTGGCCATACCAAAATGCATATTATGCGCCAATGGTTCAATACGGTATGCCACGATATCAATGGAATCCTGGGTACGCTCCCGGATATGAACAATCATCGAATGTTGCGGGTATGATGAGGGACTATGGCGGAAATCCGTACGTAGTGGATATGAATGAGGTTACAGTTCAAAATAACAACTTTCGTACCGCTTTATGGACAGGGAAAAATTTACAACTCACTTTAATGAGCTTAATGCCTGGTGAAAGTATTGGATTAGAAATGCATCCCGATGTTGATCAATTTTTACGGGTTGAACAAGGGTTAGGCATTACGCAAATGGGCCGAAATAGAGAGCAATTAACCTTCCAACAATATGTAGAGGATGATTCAGCTATTTTTATCCCAGCTGGTACTTGGCATAACTTAACAAACATCGGCAATATTCCACTTAAACTCTATTCTATTTATGCACCACCAAACCATCCAAAAGGCACTGTCCATCCAACAAAAGCAGATGCAATGGCTGCAGAACAAGAAAATCATTATTAATTTTTGAAGAGCTTTGGTTGATACTAAAGCTCTTTTTATATTAACTTCCATAATCATCCAACAATTGTTAAAATAATTCTGAGGGGCTATATTTTACGATTGGGGGTTAATAATGAAAAAACTATTTGTCTATATCTTCTGTGCAATTTTACTACTTTTTAACTTTTCTCCTGCAACAGGACAGGCCAAAAGTACTTCTTTAACACTATCAACGAAGGATTTAACGTTTTTAGATGTCACACCAAATGAAGCAGTAACAAAGTCGATGAACAGAATGGTGAAACGTTACCCAAAATTAGAATTTTCCGAGTCTGAGGGAGATTATTACACCGGCGATCCAACGCAAAATATGAATTATTTCCTAAAATTTTATACGGACAATAAAAAACGGACAGTGGGAGTCCTTTATGAGCAGTTCAATGAGAAGAGACCCGGCATGAAATTTGGGACAAGTAAAGGCATTAAAATTGGTAGCACGATGCAAACTGTCCGCGAAAAGTATGGGAAAAATAACTATACTGAAAAAACAAGTAGTGACCCTAGATACAATTATGTTGACTTTACGTATCCAATAGTATTAAAAGAAACAAAGCAAAAGGGAACGCTAACTTTTACAATGAGATACCTAGTGGGCAGTAAAAAATCTTCTGCCACTGTGTATGGTGTTGAGTACAAAGTCGAAACTTTAAAGGAACAAGCATCTCCTCGTTTACTTTCAGAAATGACGCTAGCGCAATTAAAAGTGGAGTTAAATAAAGCACTTAAAAAAGTAGGCGAGCCTGCTAGAATTAAAGATTTCAAAAAGGTCAATATGGAGGACTACGGTTTATCAGGAACTGTTTATGAGTACAATTTCACTTCTTCCATCTCCATAATCGTAGGGATTGAAAATAATAAGGTGGCTTCACTTGGTATAATGGAAGGTGGCAACAAACTATATCCATCAACAAAAGTGAAGAACATTCAAGCTGCAGCCATCATCGCAACTAATAAAATAACGGATTACCAAAAAATTCAACAAGAACTCGCACGATCAATGCAATTAATTAAAACGGGGCAAAAAGGGATGATCATCGCAGACGGATTGAGTTACAACTTACTCATTCAAACGATCCCAGAACTTCCGCTATTAAGTTATACATTTATGATTGCAAAATAATATTTTGGGAGAGATTAGAATGGACAAAACTACTTTAGAAGAACTAATCCGCAACTTTAACGAAGAAACGGGGAAAAGTGAATTTTACACAGTGGAACTTATCCGATTTTATAAAGGAAAATATGAAACTGATCCAGATACTGGCTCGAACATTACCTTTGCTCAAATCTTAAGTAGAAATGCAACGGAGTTAGGTGTTACCAAAGTGATGGACAATTGTAGTGTTACTATTGATGGGGAGAACACTACTTCTGCAAAATGGCGTATTAATTTAGTTTAATAGGAAAACAGCTACCAAAATCAATTTACTGGTGGCTGTTTTTTTGTTATCACCTCATAATCACTCTAAATTGTGACAATATCAGTCTAATCCGATTTATAATAAAGGGTACGAAACTTCACAAAAGGAGGTCTGCCACATGACATACCCTTGTCCAAAATGTTCGAAAGCAATGGAACCAATCCATGAAAAACTATTATGTTACGATTGCAATTTGTTCATGTCGAAACAAGATTATGAAGAATTAAATATCGAATGGTATGAAAAGATCTCGAAAAATGATGCTCTCCGTATTCAAGAGCTTGAACTGTTTCCTAGTCTAATTGCTCATGAATACCAGCGCATTTTTGATTTATTAGATAAAGGCCAAACATATGGTGCGTTCCTTCAATTAAAAGACATGCTTGAAGTGATGATTAAATTCCCAACTTGTCTAGCACTTGCAGAAATTTTTAAAGACAATCCAAATAATGACTACAACCAGTTGCTCATTGAAAAACCACTTGCTCTAGGGGACTGGGAAACGATTGCTCAAAAATTATCAAAAGAGCCGAATCTCAAACCTGATTTGAAAAATGTTCTTGCCCATATCGTCAAACAATTTAGGGACGAAAAGAATTTAATTGTCTATTGGCGAAACGAGAAAATTGGCCATGGTGCATTAGCTTTTGATTCCGATTCCGAATTTATTGAGGACTTCCAAAATAAATTAACGATGATTAAAGACCATTATGAAACCTATCAATCTTATTATTGTAAACTACATTTATTTTTCGAACATAATGGTAAACAAATGAGCTTAAAAGGGACCGGCATTTTTGAAGGCTTGCCGGATGAGTACATACCTGTAAAAAGTGACGCACTCAATTTATTTCCCTTTATGTTGATTGATGCAAAAGGAATCTATTTGTTTGACGCTTATTATTCTCGTAAACAATATAGTGCGATCTTAAATTACCCAAATGGGAAGAAAAATAAATATCAAAATGAGGTCAATCATTGGTTTTCTCGTGTCTACCATCAGATGAACTCCCACGAAGAATCTTTTGATGAAATCGCAACCTTGTATGATGAAACCTATTCTGCGCTTGAGGCAAAAATCTTAGATCAAATGCAGGAAGTGGAAGACTTTGTCAAACCAACGTATGCTTTTAAATGGCTGAATAAGGCGATTACTGAGAAGGATCGGGGAGTTTTTCTCATGCAGTTAGAGCGGGGAATGGGGAAAACCGTATTTGCTCGTAGTTTGGATGAGCATTCCTTAAATGAATGGAAGAACGATGAATTTTCAGTTAGAGCCTACTATATTAATGATTCATTTCGCCATTCACCAAAGAACTTTATGCTGCACGTGAATAGAATACTCCGACAAAACAAGCAAGAAGAGTTTGTGATTGAAGGAATCCACTATATGAGTGACGAGGTGGAAAATCCAAAACAAGCTTTTGCTAGTATGTTAAACACTTTGAAAAAGGAACATGAACGTTATTTTCATAAACAAAAATTATTATTCGTCATTGATGGGTTAGATGAATTAATCATTTCAGCAGAAAGTTCAATTTTTGACTTTATCCCTGAACCAGAAAGTTTAGATGAAGGGGTTTACGTTTTATTAACATCAAGATCAGATAAAGAACTGTCACCACTAAACTTAGCATACCTACAACAATTGACGCTTACGAAAAATGAATCTTGGGAAAAGACAAGTTCGGATTATAGGGAAATCCTCCAAAGATATATAAAGAAACATATCTTTAAAAAGCCGGACCAAAAGCTCTCCGCCATTGAATTGGACAAACTAAATGAAAACATCCAACTTTCGGAAGGGCGCTTTTTATACATTAAAGCATTAAAGGAATTGTTGTCAGATAACCTCGATAATTTGAATGAAATGGCACTGGATGAGAAGTTATTTGATCTGTATCTGTCAAAATTACAATATTTATATGGCGATAAATATTTCCAAAATATTAGCCGTTTGTTATATGTACTTGCCATTTGCCGTGAACCCGTCACATTGCAGGAATTAACGATTTTAATAGGGGAAGACAAGCCTACTTTCAAGTTACTAGCCTACTTAATGGATTTGCGAGGATTTATCAAAGTAGAGAGAAGCTACCGTGGCAATCTATTTTCTATCTCTCATACAGAATGGCGCAATGAAATTAAGTCTCGCAATCAAAAAGAAATTGCATTGCTCATCAAAGATTGGTTGATGATTCTTGAAACTACAACCGTTGAACAAATTGATTTCCACCATGATGCCGATGATGCGTTTATGTATTTGTGTTGTCATATTGGTGAAGATGCGAAATTGTATAGTACAGAGGAAGATGTAAAGCGTAGCCAAGGGGAGAACGTGCTGCAATTAATGATAGAATTGCTGCGCATCTCTAATACATTCAACCCTCTTGAACATGTATTGAACCGAATGATTGCATTATGTGAAGTATTGATACCGCAAATCGAATCTCCTGAAATTCAATACTATTACATTACAAAATTAATCGAAACGAACCAATTAGACGAGGCCTTTCTGAAATGCCAAAGCATCCTTGAAGGACAGGTACAATTAGAGGACAATGAAGCTTACCACTTTTACCAGGCCCGCAGCTATCTCTATTCATTGAAAGGGGAAAGTGAGAAAGCTTTTGCCGATAATGAGATAACGATTCAAAAAGTAAAAGGTGTTATCGAATCTTTAAAGGATATGGAAGCCATTGAACCACTACAAAGTATGTTAACAATGCTTTATTCAAATAGTATTGAATATTATTTTGAAAATAAAAATTATGCAAAAGCAAAAGAGCTGCTTGATGAACGCCTATCGTTTTATCAAAATAATAATAATGCAAATGTAAATGACTATATTTATTTACTAGAAAAACAAATGCGCCATGCCTTTTTTACAAACTCCGAACATGTGAATGAAGCACTCGAAACATTGAAAGAGGCCATTTTGCAAATAGACGAAAATCATTATAATTATGAAAATATATTATTGAGTATCCATCATATGGAAGCAGAGTTGAGTAGGAAAAAAGATCCCCATTCTGAACTTGAAGCCTATGATCAAGCATTACAATACATCCATTTCCAACAAAGTATAGGAATGTCTCAAACCAGTTTAACAATCCATAAAGCAAGAACGTTATTTGCAAAATGTCTTCATCTATCAAGACAAAAGAAAACGACTACGGACATTTTTGATTTAATCAATGAGGCTATCGAAAGTACAGAACCATTGAAAAACCAATTTGTATTCGCACTGAATTTAATGGAGCTTTATGCGATGAAATTAGGTAGTTTCACGAGTCAAGGAAGATATGAAGACGCAAATGAAGCATTCCAAAACCTAATGGAAACAAAACTTCATCTTCAACACCAATTAAGTAATGTAAGTGACAACTCATATAATGATTACTTAGGTAGATGCCGTAATATTTGGAGAAATTTATATAAAAATGCTACCTCTTTTAGTGAAAGGGGCAATCAAAAAGAAGCAATCCAATATTATCGAATGTTTTTAGAGTTTATCGATGATTTACATGGAGAAGTGGGCAAAAAAGATGCTGAGAAAGGCTGCAATGCATATATTAATTTATTCACCTTGTTGAATCTAATTGGAGAAACTGAAGAAAGCTATCACGTCATTGAACGAGCGCTTTTATTCTGTGATTATGTGGAAGAAAATGAAGAAACGATGGAGAAACTAGCTGATATTTACTTAGCAAGTGGACTTAAGGCTTGTGATGAGGAAAATGTTGATATGGCATTAGAACGGTTACAAAAAGCGTTGAAATGTTATATGAACACATCAAAAACACAAAAGCCAATCGCTGCTTACTACATTTCTTGTTTTAATATCCATTTATATTTAGGAATGTGTTATATAGAGTTAGACGATGAAACTTCCGCAATGGATCATTGCATCGCAGCTACGTATTTATTTGATCAATTAGTTTCAAGAAAGCATGAAATTTTACAAGAACACTTTGCGATATATGAAGAAAATAATCGATTGCTATTAGAATTTCTTTCTGAAGAGTAAGAGAATATACAAGCTCGCAAGCTAAAAAAGAGAGCACCCTTTCCAATAAAGTTCGGAAAGAGTGCTCTCTTCTATTTCGCCGATTTTTCTAGTACTTCATTCGGTATTCTTCCTAAGAAGTAGTCTTCAATATACTCCCAAAACTCCTCTGTTTCCACTTGTCGTTCAAATAAGAAGGTTAACATGGCTACAGAAATTTGATGGCGATTATAAACGTTGGATAAAATCGTGTTGTGATATTTTTCGGCATTGAGAATTGCTTTTTCAATCTGTAATTTTGAGTTCACACGGATGAAAATTTCCGGATTGTCTCCACCTCTTACCTCATAAAGAAGAAGATCCAGCGACTCAAGTAAACCTAAAGCAATGAAAGTTTTTTCGACTTCTAGTTTACTAGATTTTGTTAAGAATAGTTCATACTTTCCTTCAAGGTTGGTTTCTGAAATTTTAATCAGTTTATCTATATGATTGGTCATGAAGTTAATAAAATCATTTGCGCCTATGAATAGTTTATATTTTGCAACATCACCTTTTTCACGAACCGTAATGATATTAACGCGTTGGGTTCTTGTTTTCTTCAAGGCATCTTGATAACTGAATAGACTTTGTAAAATTTGGTTTGCAAGCGATTCTGCTTCGTACTTCGATTTGCTAACTACTTTTTGCAATTCCACAGCAAATTGTTCTTGTGTAAAAAACGTTTCCATACGAACAAATTTACTTAAAATACTTTGAAGTTGTTCCACAAACTTATGAACATCATTTAAAAACGTAAATTCCTTTTTGTTTAATAAATCAAGATTTAGAATGAAAACCGATTCAATAAACTCAATGTATCTTAGCTTTAAACTGTCATCTTTTTGGTGGAACTGATATTTGAATTGTGGGAACGAAATGTCTTTAAATTTATCTTCCCACAGTAGTTTTAAATCAAGTTTATAAATACCACCAAAATAATTTTCATCTACGGACTTTACTTTTTTTACATATTTACTGTATGTTTTAGCAAAATCATTTTCAATATCTCTTTTTACTTTCACAAATTCACTTGAAAAAATACTTCTTGGTCTTGCAATGATTGGGGAATACCCAAGCTTATTAATAAAATCTTTTTCTATTATCAGGAGGGCTGTTTTTAACTTGTTATCAAGATCATCATTTTCAAAATCAGATTTGTTGCTGCGCTCAAAAATATAGCGGAAATCTTCTGAGCTAATTAATAGATTACGCGCATACTTTTTGTTTTTTCCCTTTGAATAAATCGACAAAATTTTATCCATCACTTGGATGAGTTGTGTCTTTTTAATTGTACTAATCCCATGTAGACGTTTTACATGGTTAAAGTCCTTACTTAAAAAGTCAAAATACGCTTTCCCTTGAAGGTCTTCCGCCCGTGCAGCACGTCCGATTTCTTGAATATAATCGCAGACGTTTCCAGTTGGGGCAAAGTGAATAACATGATCGATGTCTGGTATATCGATTCCCATACCAAATGCTTTTGTTGCAAGCATTACTAAGGAATCGCCGTTTTTAAATAGTAAGAAACTTTGGTTTTTTTCTTCCTTTTTCATTGAACCATAATATTTAGAGGTAGAAGAAAGCAAAGTCTCGGTTGCATGTAATTCTAAATATTCATAAAATTCATTAATAAATTTCACAAAAGGGAAGTAAACAAGTACTTTTTTGCCTTTTTTATTGAAACGTTTTAAACGTTCATGTAGCAATTCATACTTTGTTGCAAGATATTCTCGGTCACGACTAATATGGTCAGAGTCGATTTTTTTCAGAGAAACGCTTAAGTCATCTCTTTTCACATACCCAAAATAATTAATCGGGTTAACCATATGTAAGCTATCGCGAGTTTCTTTGTACATATCTTCCACACCACCATAAATCGCAGTGGCAGTGAACGTTGCAATAGGGAACTTCATTTCTTTTCTTAGCTTTTGTATATAGTTTCCTAAATACCAATAGTCGGAACGGAATGCTTTCCCCCAAGTTGTAACGATGTGGGCTTCGTCGATTATGAATAAGCCAACTTTTCGCTCACCAATTAGCATTTTTATATCAGAACGGCTCAATAGTGTTTCTGGTGAAATATATAAAATTGAAATTTCGCCACTTTGAACACGATTGACGATATTCATTTTTTCTACAGGGGAAATCTCTGAGTTAATCGTTGCAGAGAAATTCACCTTTTTATCCTGTAAGCTATAAACTTGGTCTTTCATTAAACCAATAAGTGGCGAAATCACAATTGTAAGCAAATCATGTTGTTCTGCAAGATATACTGCAGGTACTTGGAACATGATGGATTTACCGGCACCTGTAGAGGAAGTAACAAAAATATCACGATACTTCTGCCCAGATGTGGCTAACTCTGCTTGTGTTACAAGATCATTAATAATTTGGGATTGTGGAATATTTGTAATTTCTTTCGGATTTTCAAAATTATCAACATTTTTATACATCTTTAATGGTCTAAAGCTGTTATAGCCCCAGTAACGTTGTAAAATGTCGATGTATTCGCCTTCTTTTTCAATTTGAGTAATTTCAATACTTTGTTGAATTTGTTGTATTTTTAAAGAAGGGATGATGGTTTGCAAAACAGCCATTCGCTCAATATAACGGTGAGAAAACTGGCCCAAGTCACCTTTCCACGTAATGTTTATTTCATTCTTTGTTTTATCCTCTAGAAGTTCCTCGGTTTGATGTATAAACTCCTCTTCATCCTCAGAAATTTCAATAAAAGTTTCATAGCTTGTTGTAATCGGGAATTTCGTTGTTAATGTATCATAGCTATAAAACTCAAGCTCATCGTCCTCTTTTTGTACATATGAAACATAAAAGTTATGTTGGTCAACCTTCATAATATTTCCATAGAATTTCGTAATCAATTCAACTTCTTCTGGAATATTGTAGTGATCTTCAATATTTTCAAAGTATTGATCGTAAATTGATGGTAGGTTATCAATGTGATAGCTTAATGGGAAGTAATTACAGAATAAGTTATTGTAATATATTTTAATGTTGTAGAAATTTTCAATGGAGGCTTTCGAAACAGTTAGTAATTCCTCATACGTACACCAGAAGACAGTTTCTGGGAGAGATAGCTTCGTAATCGCTGCAAGTATCAAATTTTGTTTGTTTTTTTCAAGGTCAACTAAGTTTGATCCGATTTCATTATCAAATAATTTGGGAACATCAATTGTACGTAGTGATTTTGTAGAAAATCCTTTTAGTACAAGTAATGTTTTAATAGTAAAGTTTTCTTGTTTAAGAATTCTATTTAGATGTTCATTTTCGTACATTCTGACAGTTCCTTCCGAGTGGTTTTCAATTAATATATTTAAGTTTAGAATAGATATACATATATTTCAAATGGGAAGTGAAACCAATGAGCCAAAGTAGAGATTTAGCGTTGTTAAATAACTACTTATCCAATTTTAATAAATACAAACCTGTTTACTTGGGCTTTGTGAAAAAGGAAATAAAAAAATTATTCCATAAAGATGTTCCGATAAATATATTAGAAGCTTATTTTAAAGAAAAGGGTTTTCATGATATTCAAATAAACGAACCACTAAAAAGTAGTTTGCAAGAAGAAATTGTAAAGAATGCACCCGTTAAACTTAAAAGCACACCAATCGATGATGATGACGATTTCGATCCGAATGCATTTATTAAGCAAAACCAGGAAAGAATCCAACAAACAGCTCTAAAATCAAGTAACTATAAAGAGAATAGTTGGATTATCGAAAAGTATCAAAGTGGATCAGAAATCGAAGTACTAAACGACTTACTGAAGAACAATCGAGGGTTAGTCGAAAAAATAGCAAGTAAATATATGAAGCATACAAGTAACGGATTAGATTACGATGATTTGGTGGCGGAAGGGTTTATTGGATTAATGGAAGCCATTAAACGTTTTGACACGTCGATGGGATTCCAATTTTCGACCTATGCCACTTACTGGATACGTCAAAAAATTACGAGAGCAATCATGGATAAAGGATATACTATTAGAGTACCAGTACATATGCATGAAACAATAAACAAAGTACTGAAGTTTGAAAGAGAATCCATCTTAACGAACAATGGCATTGATGTCGATTGGGTCGTTGAACAAGCGGAGATAACAGTGGAAAAATACCAGGATTTGAAAAAAGTAGATTTTATGTTTTTACATCTAGCTTCCTTAGATACAGTAGTTTCAGAAGATGATAGTGACACGTCCTTGCTCGAGTTCCAAGAATATAAACCTTATACTGGGCTAAGTCCGGATATAGAATTGTTTTTAGACCCCCAGGAACTAGCACTAAAAGAGGAATTAAAATGGATCCTTGAAGATTGTTTAGAAGAATTAAAGGAAAGAGAACGTGAAGTGCTAAAATATCGATTCGGCTGGTATAACAATGAAGTGAAAACCTTAGAGGAAGTTGGAAAAATATACAATGTAACACGGGAAAGAATCCGTCAAATCGAGGCAAAAGCCATTAGAAAGATTCGTAATAGTGCAACAAAAAGAAATCTATCAGAATTTATGGTTAATTAAGGAATTAAATGCATGCTCACCTAATATGTGAATATGCATTTTTTGTTGTGCTAAATATACATATATTACCTATTTTGTATTACAATTATAATAGAAAATTCAATTTTGAACACTTTTTAGGGGAGGGGATAGCTGTGCCAAAATATGAAAAGCTAGTGCGTGATGAAATAATCAACATCATTGAGGAGAATGGCAAACGATGCAACTTCCGGATTTTAGAAGAAAATGAGTATTTGCATGAAATAAAGCAAAAACTGCATGAGGAAGTGGCTGAGTACGAACAAACGTCAAATACCACAGACGCACTGGAGGAACTAGCAGATATTTTGGAACTCATCCATGCAGCCCTCACCGTACATAACAAAACTTTTGACGAGCTCGAAACGGTCAGATCAACTAAAGCTGAACAACGCGGTGGATTTAAGAAACGCCTATTCTTAATCGATGTGGAAGATGTGTAAATGGAGAAGAAACAATATTGGAAACTAACAAATGGTGAAATGAAGGACATCTATCTTACAGATGCAGATATTTGGAAATCCATACACTACTTTTTTTATCATTCTAAAAATTCAACAACGTATAAATTTGGGTTCTTTAAGGCATTGCTTGAAAATCTCTCAGAAACGAATGAAGAGTTAGAAATTAGTTTTGAGGATCTTTTTAAATCTTTTACAAAAATTTATTGGAATCTTGTCGTCCACCATCAACTATGGCAAGCCAATACGTCAACAAAAAAATCAAAAGTACAATCCGTCATTGAAGATTTTCAAACGAGATATAGCATTCCAGACGAGTGGAATTTCGATAAAATTGCAGGTATTCAACAATCAGAATTAATCAAACAAGTAAAAACAAATGGAAAACGGAATGTAATCGGGGCAACTTATGGGGACTTTAATGAAGAAATCTATTCTTTTGATTTGAAAAATGAGTCTATTAAATTACATTCAGCTTACTACGAATTCCTTCAAAAATATAAACGGGTCCTAACTGATGTAAACAACTATCAACTTTCCTTGTTTTTAGAAAAATTTAACGAAGCTGAAAAACTAAATAAACTTTTATCCAAAGTGGAGTTCGTCACACAACGTCAATCATTAAAAGAATTCGAACTATTACTGAAACATGCAGGATTTGACACATGCTTCTACTGCAAAAAATCCGTAACAAAAAGAAGCCAAGTAGACCACTTCATCCCATGGAGCTACATTCAAAACGATCATCTGTGGAATTTTGTCCTTGCATGCCCTTCCTGCAATGCCAAGAAAAGCAACAAACTCGCTTCCGAAAGCCATATGAATCAACTAATCAAACGAAACGAAATCCTTGTCCATGAAACTCCGTATAAAGGCTACTTCACCCACTATTCGGAGGAGAAGCTGAGAAGTTATTATCATTATTCACAGGAGAATGGGTTTAGGAAGGTGTGAGTAAGTCTAAGGGAAAGTAGCATGTTAAAGAAATTAATATTAGTCGAAGGCAGGCAATTATTAGCTTTATTGTCCGGGACATTAGAATTTGTATTTAAGTTTTTCTATTGATTTTCACTTACCAGATAGCTTTAATAAATATTGCAAAAGAATATTATTTTACTTCTACAAGAGACTTAGAAGTTGTTTTTAAGCAGGGGTTTAACTCCCGCCGTCTCCATAATTTAATTTCATATGATTTCAATGAGTGTCAAAATCCTTGATAGATAAGGGTTTTGGCACTTTTTGATTTTCAAATAGTTTCATTTAATTTCAATCGAACGTAGTTGAAAACGTAGTTAAATTTGCAAGTAACTTTCGAACTTTTGAATGGCTTCAGCTTTTGCTTTTTGTGTAATATGGGCGTATACATTCATAGTTGTTTGTACATCTGTATGACCTAATCGGTCCTGTACCTCTTTCAAACTCGCACCAGCTTCAAACAACAATGAGCAATGTGTGTGGCGTAACCCATGTGTCGTGATTGTAGACAGGTTATATTTCTTTTGCACATGCAAAATCCATTTACGTGTTTTTGTAGGTTGTAAAAACTCATTCAGCTCATTGCTAAAGACAAATGGCAGAATTCCTAAGTACTTTCGTATTTACTTTACCGGGCATTATGGCTTACTTTTGGTTACAAGTTTTTGGACTAAACCCTTCAGTAAAGCACACTGCTTCTGAGCTATCAGCGATAGCAGCTCTACTTTGGCTACCAGTAAGCTTTGGGACTTTATTAGTTTTAAATACCTGGGGAGTAATAGTATCTAAAGGTCCTTTTTCAGTTAAAACCGCCTGGACCCTTGATGACGTAAATTTAGCTACTTCAGATATTAAATATTTATTTTTATTTTTAATGGTGAGTTTTTTGGTGAGTTTTATTGTTAGTTGGTTCTGGAGCAAGATTGGCAATGAACTAATAAGAGCATTAATAAACAAGGTTAGGAAGTCAAGGGGAATTGCAAAGATGTCCTCAAGTACTTCGGTATGGTCAGAATTTTTTATTAGGATAGATAATTCTGTCGATGATAGTGAGGAAAATGAAAGTGGTAATGAGGATGTCAGTAAGGATCATGAAAACAATAAGAAAAATAAAGAAAAAATTGCTGTTTACATTGTCCACAAAGTTGATAACCCTAAAAATTTTGTGATTGGCTCAATGACAAAGGCTTCAAGTCCATTAGAAATTGACAAAGGGCTAGTTTTAGAAAATGTACAAGAATGGACAGACAGCTTGGAAGATTATGATTATAAAGTCAAAAAAGCTTATATTGATGTTAAATCAGGAATGGTTGTAAAAGAACTAGATTACAATAATCCAATTGAAAAAACCACTCCTGAAGGTATCGAATAAATTATCTTTTCTTAGGCGGAGGAGAAACTTTTTGCCCATCTACTGAGCCTTGAACTTTTCCACCAGGATTTTTAGAGGATGGAGCTCCGCTTATTTTAATTGAAGGGATAGATTGAGATTGTTTTTCTTTCAAAATAAAATGTTCCTTTCTTATATTGATTTTTAGATTTCGGCTAAGGATATAAATTATCTCCGTGGTCTAGGTGGGGGAGGCGGTAATATTTTAATTCCGTCAACTGACCTAGTTTCTTCAGATGATTGTTTTGAAAATAGTATAGTATTGTAAATGAACATTATTAAGTCCACCTTTGAACAAGATTATATATGTATCTTTCTGATGATTAGACAATGTGCGTTTGGTTCTCAAATGTGTTCAGGTTTGATTGTAAATCTAACAATTGTTTTGCTCTTCTTTTAATTTTAGGTGTGACCTTAGGATGAGAAGAGCTTATTATCTCTGCTAATGCATCTTTTTCCCATCCATTCTTAAAAATTTGAAAGCACAATTAATTCTTACAAATTGAGCATCTAGTGAATTAGCATCTGGATTGAATTCTAACAATTTTTGTGCCAATGGTTTTTTATCATCTCGGGATAGTTGCTTCCGATGGGCTATCTTAAAAAAATCTTCATAATATTATACAAAAATTCCTTTTCAACACTATTTAACTGTCTTTTAAATTTATCCAGATTGTACACCCCTTATATTTTTTCTTTCATTATATCAAATTTGCAGTCTCGATTTATCATAATAAAAAATCTAATTGAGACTCTATATTAATAGAAAAGCTTCGTTTTACCAAGAATTAGACAGACTTACTGTGTTTTTGATTTTATATGATGGTTTTTTACCTTTTTCTGAGTTTCTTTAATAAAAATAATTTGGCTTTTTAAAATAGTATCTTTGCTTAAATTTAGTATGTTTTTCAAAGCCTTCAAAATCTCTTTGAAATCAGCTGATGAGTAGTCATATTTATGTTTCTTACATTCATCAATCCATTCCGTAATAAACGATTTAAACGCACTGGATTTTAGCCAAAAACTTAGGATTTCTTTAGCATTTTCTTTCCCTGCAACAGAACTCAAATAATCGCACAAATCATGTTCTTTAATCATTAATTCTCCAGTTGTTTTGTTAATTATGATTTGAAAATCAGTATAACCGTTGTTTCTCCCGTATTCATTACTAAGAATGTAATTTGCTCTTACCTCTATCTGAAGATTAGTCCCATCAAATTCTAAACTTTCGTCACAACAATTTGAGAAATAAAAAGTATCATCGTTAGAAAATATTATTGTGTTTTCATTGTTTTTTACAATCTTTGCATCTATTAAAATCTCCATTGTAATCCCCCAAAATATAAAAATTCACGCGTAAGCACACAGGTGTTATACTTCAAATATTTCTCAACATCTATGGATTATCCTACAAGCCAATTTTTTTACAAAACAGGACTTTCTTAAATAACTCTTTCAAGCATGGTAAAACACTTTAATCGTTCTTATTTGGTTCTTGAATTTGAGACTAAAATCCAAAATTATAAAGGCGAAAGCAGCTATTAGATAACTAAACAAAGCAAAATAATACTGTGTAATGAGTTTGTACTATGTGATTAACTGGGCTAAAATTAATAGTAAATATTTAGTAATGGGAGGGGAAATATGGATACATATAAATTGTTTATGCATATTCCTGAAAACTTCTTTTCAATATTATCTGGAAAGTTAAAAGAACTACATACGGATTTACTTTTCCTAATATATGAGCAGTATAAAAAATCAATTTTTGTGATTGATAGAGATGTTATTGTTGATTTATTTATTGAGTATTTTGAAACTCACGATATGGAATATGCAGATGAAGAGGATAATAACCTGCGAGATGCTAAAGAAAGGGCATTTCATTATATTTCAAAATTTAATCATCATGGCTGGATAACCCAAGAGCACTATTTAGACTATTCAGTAAAAATATCCATCCCAGATTACTCAATAAAAATGCTGGAAACCTTTCACAAAATCAGTACAGGATACCAAATGGAATTTTCCGGGCATGTTCTATCTATTTATCAAAATTTAATGGGAGAAGAAGGACAAACATATGTAGCGATACATCAAGCTTATCAAACAACAAAAGAATTAACAGATGGACTCAAGGGGCTCAATCATAATATAAAAAAGTATACAGAAAAATTATTGGATGTAGATGATATAAAAGAAATTTTAAAACAAATCTTTGATGAGTATGAGTTAAAAGTATTAGGTTCACATTACTACCGATTAAAGTCATCAGACCATATTTCAAAATATCGAACTAAAATAATAAAAAAAGTAAGAGATTTTTCTTTTAATCATGTTTTGGTTGCAGAACAAGCCCGATTAATGGCAAAAGATAAATTTTCTCCAGATATTTCTACTGCTGAAAGTGAGATTTTTGAGTGGTTGGATGCCATTGAAAGGTCGTTTGGAATGATGGATGAAATATTAGGAGAAATTGATTCCAGAAATCAGAAATATCACAGAGTAGCTACACAAAGAGTGAAAATGAAAGTTGGGCAAACCCAAAACTTTTCTTCTAAAATAAACAAAATTTTACTTTACCTTTCAGAACAAATTAAAGAAAACGGTGATAGAAAATTAATAGACGAGGAGTTTTCTTCACAAATTCAGTTATTTAAACAAGAGTCACTGGAAGAAAGTAGCTATAAATATCCATCTCAAGCTAGACCAAAAATAAATCCAACCGCTGTCCAAATGCCAATAATTAATACTGATATTAAACAAAAAAAGATGGATAAATTCAAGGAACGATTAAAAGAAGAAAAAACGATAAAGGATATTAATTCTTATGTGAATAAGGTCATGCAAGACAAACGTGAACTAACATTATCAGAGTTTCCAATGGATAACAAGGAAGAATGGGTAAATCTAATTTATTCAATATTATATAGTAAATCAAAAAAAGCAAATTATAGTCTCTCCAAACCAGATAAGCTTAATCGAGTGACAGAGACAGAACAGGGAATTGTTCCAAATCAAAAGATTATAAGAAAATAGGTGATTGCATGAAATGGATAAGTGACTATGATAATCTGCTAGAAAAGGATAGGCTTGTTTTTAAAAACTGTGTCAATCGGTTAATGTCTCAATCGTTTTTGGTTTATAAAAAAGAAAGCGACAAATTGTATTATCGGTTTAGTGAGCGGCATTTTGACATCATAAGAGAATATTTGTTGATGTCTGGATGGGAATTATATCAAAACGTCGATGATGGGTTAATTTATGTGAAAAATCAATTAGGTAAAAACAAAAGAAATTTAACACTTGGTGAGACTCTTTTTTTACTCATTTTACGGTTGTTATATGACGAAAAGCAAAAAGAACTACTACTTTCTAGAGAAACTACAATTTCAAATCAAGAAATCCAAGAAAAGTATATTGCATTGAAAATTAAAGATAGATTACCTGCCCAAGATGAATACCAAAAGACTCTTAAAATGTTTGAAAAGCATTCTATAATCGAATTGAAAAAAGGGGCATGGAATCATCCTGATGCCGTAATAGCTATCTTTCCATCTATTAAAGTGGCACTTAATGTACAGGCTATTGAATATTATTCAGAATGGTTAGAAAAGGAGACCAGGGGGGACGGGCAAGTTGAGATTACTGACGAAATTGAAGTTAATTAACTGGCATTATTTCTTTGATGAAACACTTGATTTTATGGGAGAAAGCACAGTTATTACAGGTGATAATGGTGCTGGAAAATCTACAATTGTTGATGCACTTCAGGTGATATTACTTGCTAATATGAATAGAATTAAGTTTAATTCATCTGCACATGAGCAAAATACCCAAAGGTCTTTGATTTCCTATTTAAGAGGGAAGACAGGAACGGATGACCGCGAATTTCTACGAAACTATGATTTTACAACATATCTTGTCGCTGAAATTGAGCATACTAATACAGGCAAAAAATATTTAATCGGTGCTGTTTTTGATTATCATCATGGTACATCTAATGAGTATCATACATTCTTCAAAATTGACGAACAGGAATTAGTGGACAGTCTTTTTTACTCTGACGAAGACACTCCTAAAACTCAGGAAGAGTTTTTCCGATTTTTAAAGAAGAATTCCTTTAAGTATAAACCTTATCGAAATGATTTGATTGGTTATAGCGCAGATATTCAACAATTACTCGGCGGGATAAAAGAGTCTTTTTTTTCATTGTTTCCAAAAGGAATATCTTTTTCACCCATAACAAATCTTCGAAAGTTTGTCTATGAATACATATTGGATGACCAAGAAGAAATTGATATAAGTAAGATGCAGGATTATGTTGAACAAGTCCAGGAACTAAAAAATGTTCTTAGTAGAACCAAAAGTGAAATAGAATACTTAGAGTTAATTCAGAATAAGTACAAAGAAATTGAAACGATTAATAACAATATCCATACTGGTCAATATATGGAACGGAAAGCAACAGTTGAAGTTGAAAGGAATAGCATAGAAATTCTCTCCAATAATAGGATGATTTCTCAAGAAAAACTTGAGTCTTTGGAAAAAGAAAAAATAGTATGGGAACAGAAAAGGGACCTGGAAAATGAAAATATCAAGAATATCCGTAAAGAAATTCACACACATAGCATTTCTAAAAAAGAAACTGATTTATTAGATAAACAGAAAGAACTTTGTGAACAGGCTGAAAAAATTAGTAAACAAAAACAAAACAATGAGAGTAAATTAAGGCAAGAAATTAAGGAAAGAAAAGAAGTGTCTTCTCTGGTAGACTATTTCAAATCGCCAAGTATTTTGAATATAGAGTTACAAAAAGGTACTGAGGCTTGGGAAGGATTACTAAAAGGGGAACAAAATTTCCCACAAGATTACATTACTATTAATCGGCATTGGCATAAGGCGCACCAATGGTTACAGGATAAAAATTATGAATTGGACCTAGAAAAGAAAAGACTCGTAAGCGAGAAGGAACAATTAGAGAATACAATTAGCAAACTTGAAAGAAATGAAATCCTTTCCGAAGACTCACCAACGAAAAAGTTAAAGAATTTGTTAAAGGAACATTTAATTTCTAATAATGGCGAAGTACCTGTCCATGTTTTGTGTGAGGTCATCGAGGTTTCTAACGAGAAATGGAAAAACGCAATTGAGGGATACTTACATACACAAAAATTTGATATATTGGTGCCGCTAGGATATTTTGATGAGGCATTAGCTATATATGAAAGGTTCAAGTTTTCCCACAAAATTGAAAGAGTAGGTTTGGTGAATACTGACCAGATACAAATAGAGAAAAGAAAAATACTAAGTAATAGTCTTGCCGAAGAAGTAGTAAGTAAGGTGGATTATGCAAAATCTTATGTTGATTGGCTGCTCGGAAGTATTATTAAGTGTGAATCGGAAAAAGAGTTAAAAAACCATAAAAGAAGTATTACATCAACATGTATGGTTTATCAAAATTTTACAGCTAGACAAATACCTGTTGAAAGATACAAACAACCATACATTGGTAGGAATGCAATTGAAATACAATTAAAGTACCGCAAAAAGGAATTAGAAGAAGTAAATGACCGCTTAGCTTTAGTAGATGAAGAACTGACTATGATTAGTCCCATCCTTAAAATTACAGCAGATAAGCTAGACCGTTATGAGTCTTGGCGGAAAGATTGGGAAAGTATTATTTTACTTCCATCTATTTATGAACAAATTGCTACAACAGAACAAGAGCTTATGTATTTAGATAAATCGGAGATTGAAAAACTAAAAGAAAAAGAGAGGGAACTAGAAGAATTCATTAGTTCCATTCAAAAACAGATAAATAAAAAATCTGAGGATATTGGTGAAACTAGGAAGGATATTGAAACGACTGAAGGTAATATTACCCTAAAGTTTAGGCAGTTAGAAGAAAATGAAATTGAATTGGAACAATATCTAAGTTCTATTTCTAAGGGATTAGTAGAAATTTGTAAAGAAAAATGGGAACAGGAAAGTAAATCAAAGTCAGCCATTGAATTGAAGAAAAACTATGAAAATAATACCAAAGGTTTAATTACGAGGAAAAACAATCTCTGGGAGCCTTTTATTGCAGAAAGACAAAAGTTCAACCAATTGTATGAATTTAGTGAATTCCCAGCAAGTCCAACAAATGAGTCTTATGATAACCGATTATCCTTCCTTCACCAAACGGGATTGGTAGATTATGAACAGAAAGTGGAAGAGGCTGAAAAAAAAGCTGAGCAGGCATTTAGAGAAGACTTTATAGCAAAATTGAAAGAGCAGATTGAAAAGGCTGAAGATGATTTCAAAATGTTAAAAAGAGCATTAAAGGGAATGACTTTCGGTACTGACCAGTACGAGTTTAAGGTGATGGGTAGGAAGGGGATGGAAGACTTCTACAATCTGCTGAAAGACCCTAACCTCGATAGTGGGATGTCTATTTTCAGCGATTATTTTGATGAAAAGTATGGTCACGTTCTGAAAGAATTATTCGAAGAACTATCAAACGCTCAAAAAACAGGAGAACGTACGGACTATATAGATTATAGAACTTACTTGGATTTCGAGCTTGAAGTAAAAGATGAGCAAGGAAATATCATGCGTTATTCGAAGGTTGCTTTGGAAAAATCAGGTGGGGAAACGCAGGTTCCTTTCTACGTATCAATTCTTGCATCTTTTTATTATACGTATCAAATGATGCGAAAGGAAGATACGTTTAGATTAGTTATTTTTGATGAAGCATTTAATAGAATGGATTCTGATAGGGTAGAGGAAGCAATTAAATTTATTAGACTGTGCGGTTTCCAAGCTATTATTGTTGCTCCAACAGGTAGAGTACAACAGATTGCTCCTCATTTTAATAACACAATGGTTGTTCTCAAAGATGAATTTACTAGTTATGTAGCACCGTTTTCTAGAAAAATGCTGCTTGAATTAGAAGAGGAGGTGGTACACCTTGACGAAAATCAGAACATTAACGAAGCAACAGAGGTCCATTTTAAATAGACTAATTGATAAATATGAAGCAAAAAATGGTTATGGGATAGAAAAAAAAGATAGTCGGAGGACAATGCTCACAGTAAATAAAAAGGAATATCCAGATTATTTTCATGTGAGCGACAGTGCTCCAAGAAGAGAATTGAATATGGATGCCATTGAGTTAAATTGTTTGGGCATGGTTGATTTACAATGGGAAGAATTTAGTAAAGGGGAAATATTGGATAAAATTATATTAATTGAAGAAAACCTTTATAATATATATGCCATATTAAAAAGGACACCTAAAATTGAAAAATATAATAAAATCAAGTATTACATTGAAGAATATCGGACAAAATTTCCAGATATTATGCAGGGATTTTTGGATTTAATTATAGAAAAGACAAATCATTATCAAACCTTGCCTGGAATCATTGATATTGATGATGAAAAAGAAACGATTGACGCTCTCTATGGGTTAGCTAGGTTATTGGAGAATGGGAGTGAAATATCTAAAAGAAGCTGGAGTATTTTTTTATATAAAGACTCTAAGCGCTGGGAAGTTATTGAAAAAAAGATATTGCATGCCTTAAAAAAATATATTTTTCCTGAATTTCAAGATTGGGAAGATAAAGATGTATTGGCTGAGTTCGGAGTGATAAATAACCCTCAATTAGTCACGATTTCCGGTCCGATTACTATAAAAAAGAATGATAGAATATTAGATTTTTCAATTGATAAATTTGGCGTGGGTATTCATCCCATAACCTTTGAGAAGAGTGATATCGTTCAAATTGATGTTAACTCAATTGTCACAATAGAAAATAAAACGAGTTATTATGATTACTTGAATTACCTGGAAAACGAAAATAGAAAAGAATTAGTGATATATTTGGGTGGCTATCATAATAATGACAGACGTATCATTTTAAAGAAAATATATGACTATATTCTAGGAAAACATTTAGATGTTACGTTCTTTCACTGGGGCGATATTGATTATGGTGGCTTCAGAATTTGGAGCCATCTATGTAACAAGACTAATATACAGTTTGTCCCGCTTTTTATGGATAAGAACACATTTCTTAAGTATTTGCCTGATGGGAAAGAGCTCGAAGGTAAATCTTATCGTTCAAAACTAGAAGCCTTAAAGGATAAAAGTGAATTCAGTCCTTTTTATGAACTAATTGATTTAATGCTAACCCACAACAAGAAGATTGAACAGGAGAGTATTATTTTAAATGGTGGTATGGCTATATCATTTGAATAATAGCTCTATCAGCGATGGGAAACGTAAGCGTAGGTCTTTTGTTGTGTTGAGGTCGCAAAGCTTCAATACTCCTAAGAGTAGAAGAATTAAGTGAAATAGTAGATATAAATAAGAAGCAAAAAGTTTCATTGGAACAGCACAGTATTAAACTGCATCTTGAATAAAAAATGGAAGAAGGATTTGAATATCAATGGAACTTTTAGATTTTATTAAGGAGTTTGACCCTGAGTATTATGATAAAAATAAACTTTCTATTTTAATAAACGCGGGAGAACATATTGAGGAACAAATTGTACCTGATAAAATTGCAAAAGCACTTTGTAATATTAAAAGTACATTGCCATTAAAACCTAAGCATCTTATCGAGTTTTTAGTAGAGGTTGATTTTAAAGAATATAGTCAATTCAAAATAGATGCTATAACATATCTTATTGAAGAATTTAAACCTGAAATAGATGATGAAAGGTTTTTTGCAGTAAGTTTTTTAGCAATGATTCAATCTGCCATTCATTCTAGAATAAAAAGCCATGAGGAACATAAAGAGGACCTAATAAACCATTTTAATACTGGATTAAGAATTTATTTTGAAAATCATGGAATTTATGAACCCTTTGATAAAATATATAAAGAAAACTACACTATTTTTCTTGGAGCTATTGAAAGTGTCAAGCATGAGGATTGCGATATGGAAATATCCTTTATACCTAATCCAGTTAGGAAAGACTTTGAAAAACAAATAGTAAAATTTATGAAGAAGTATTATGAGTCTTATGAAGATATTGAAATATATAAAGATTTTATTATTGAACAATTGATTTAGGTCATGCTGTCTTGAATTGATTTAGATGAGATGCTCGCTTAATTTTAAAAAGCCAATAATCTTGCTCCTTAAGATTTTTAAAACCATAGTCAAATACATGGTTAAAGGTTTTCAATGGTAGCTAAAAATTCTTGAGAACATAGGTGTTACAGTATTTCTCGAAAGTAGTGGTTCCACTCCCATCAAACGGAAATTTATCTTTTTATCTTGCTCCCGCCGTTTTTTCTAGTACGTAGTAAAAAACGTAGTAAAAAATATTAAAAATTAAACTAAGCTTGATATATCAATACATTTTGTAGTAAATGCTCGACTCCCGCCGTCTCCATTATTAAAATTCACTAGATATCAAGCGTGGCGAAACCTTGATAAGCAATGATTTTTTTTAATGTTTCAGGAAATCGTAGTTAATTTCAACAGTCTAATGTAAATAAATCGATACAAGAACGCTTCCACTTGACATGGAAATCAATCTCCTTTTAATAACAAAAATCTATCATTTCAAAATTATGAAATGATAGATTTTCAACTCGCTGATAGTCACTTTTAATAGATCTGAAGTGAAATTCCTAGAGTTTATTATATTTAGGAGTGGGTTTTGGTGAACATAGTTAGTACAAAGTGATAGAAATTAGTTATTTCAGAATATCAATTTAATTAGTCCCAAAACAACTTTTTAAGTTTTAGGACTTAATTTTTTCTTTTTATAGATAAGGCTCCATTGTCTTTATAATCTGATCCCTAAAATCAACTAAATCAATAGGCTGTTGAAATGCAAGAGTTGTTCGTTCTTTATCATTCGGGGCATCATTTAAAACAATAAAATTTTTACTTCGTTCAAAATATACCCTAATAATCCATTTTCGAATAGAGTTGTCAATTATGATGTTAAAGTAGCTTTTATTATCTCTATAAAAAATACGATCCGGGGATATTATATTTTTTAGTAATACTTTAACTACAGAGTATGCTTCAAGTTCTTCGGGTGTTGTTAAAATCCCATCATCTTCTTTCAACTCCACAATATCTTCAGCTGGTTCTGGGAGATTTACGGATACATTTGCATCCCCTGTTGATTTTAAGGCTGCATTTAATTTGTCATTTACTTTTTCATTAAACATTTGTTTAATGCCCTTATTTATAATAGGTGTAAACTTTTCAATTATATTTTTTGTTTTAGCTCCGTCATATATCTGATTAACAAGGAATTTTATAAATTCCTCGTCTGGTGTTTCAAATTGAACTGAAAGATAAGACTTCAATGCATTTAAATATTTTAACTCTGATGCAGTGCTTGTTATATTATCAACATCAAAGCTTTCTTTACGGAATTTAGCTATTTCATTAATTTGACTATCTCTTAGATCTAAAATGTTAAATGAGAAAAATGGTGTTGTATCCATTTTATTTGTTTCTTCTAAATCAGTATAGAATCTGTACTCAAGACCGTTTGTAAGAATACTGAATTTGGAAGCTGTTGTCCCAAAATAGCGAAATAATTGTGAATCATGTTTTTGTAATTTCTCAGTTATACTCTTACATTCAATTAATATCATTGGATTCCCATCCGTTAAAATTGCATAATCCACTTTTTCACCTTTCTTTATTCCTACATCTGCTGTAAATTCAGGACAAAATTCAAGTGGATTAAAAACATCGTAACCAAGTGTTTGGAAAAATGGCATAACAATTGCAGTTTTAGTAGCTTCTTCAGTTGTAATTGAATCTTTCATGGTTCCAATCCGATTTACGAAATTTTTTAACTGCTCAGTAAATTTCTCCATTTTATAACCTCCATTTATAATCAATTAAAAGATGAAAAATTATTATTAATGATGTCTCCTGTTAAAACTTATTAATAACAGCATAATTTTGCTGCTTTTACATAATAATTTTATCTGGTAATATTATGTAATTTTCGGTTAACATAGAATATGTATAGTTCTTAGTATTTTATTCTTAAAATTAACTGATAAGATTAGTAAATATCTTAGAGTTCAAAATTACTAAGTAGGAATGGGGTGATTTCATGATTATATACGAGTCAACAAAAGTTGGTTTTATCGATGACGTAGTAAATGAAAAAATTGTCGATCGGTTATATGAGGTGTATCAAAATAAGATAGGGAAGACATCTCGCAGTGAAATTCGTTCGTGGGATAGTTCGTTACAACGGATGGCAAATGTGATGCAAGATCGTGAAATTCCGAAAGATTCTAAAGTTGCAATAGAGTTTAAAATTCCAAATACAGGCAAGCGTGTGGATTTTATTGTGACAGGGAATGATGGCAAACATGATCATGCAGTGATTATTGAACTAAAGCAGTGGGAGTCTGTTAAAAAGATCGAAACCATGGATGCTGTTGTAGTCGAAACAGCGCTTGGGGGTGGGTTGCGCCAAACAACGCATCCATCCTATCAAGCATGGAGTTACGCTGCTTTGATTGAGGACTTTAATGAAGATGTTCGAACTGTACCCATTCATTTGAAACCATGTGCTTATTTACATAACTATATTTTACAGGAAAACGATCCGTTGACAGATACACATTACCAAGAGCACCTCGAGAAAGCACCTGTATTCACAAAGGGTCAACTAAATAAGCTAAGAGAATTTATTAAAAAATATATTAAATACGGTGATACAAACGATATAATTTTGCGTATTGATCAGGGGAAGATTAAACCGTCAAAGTCTCTTCAAGATGCACTATCTAATATGCTTGCTGGTAATGAGGAGTTTGTCATGATTGATGATCAAAAGGTTGTATTTGAACAAGCTCTTACCTTTGCAAGGGAATGTATTCAACAAAAAGAAAAGGGAGTATTCATAATTCAAGGTGGACCAGGTACAGGTAAATCGGTACTGGCTATCAACTTACTTGTAAAATATATAGAAGAAGATTATTTGGCAATGTATGTGACCAAAAACTCAGCACCTCGTGAAGTGTATGCTGCAAAATTAAAAAAATCGATGAAGAAAACAGCAATTGATAATTTATTTAAAGGTTCAGGTAGTTTTCATGCAGCCGAGGAAAATGAATTTGATATTTTGATTGTAGATGAAGCTCATCGATTAAACGAAAAATCTGGCCTATTTTCCAATTTAGGTGAAAACCAAGTGAAAGAACTAATACACAGTGCGAAGTTTTCAATTTTCTTTATTGACGAAGCACAAAGAGTGACTTTAAAAGACATTGGCAGTGTGGAAATGATTAAGCATTTTGCTGAACAGCTCGGTGTTAAAGTCTTTGAGGGGGAACTAGCTTCACAATTCCGATGTTCCGGTTCTGATGGATATATCGCTTGGTTAGATGATGTATTAGGGATTCGTGAAACTGCAAATACCAATGATTTAGGAATGGATTATGACTTCCAAGTATTTGATGACCCGAACGAGTTATTAAAGAGAATTGAAGAAAAAAATACCGTAAACAACAAGTCTCGAATGATGGCTGGCTATTGTTGGGATTGGTCAAAAGAAGGTCGCTCCAATCAAGAATTCTTTGATATTCAAATTCCTGAACATAATTTTGGCATTAGTTGGAACCTTGACAACTCTATTTGGGCAATTGGTGAAAACTCAGTGAGGGAAGCAGGTTGTATTCATACGACACAAGGGCTCGAATTTGAATATGCAGGAGTGATTATTGGGGATGACCTCCAATTTAATGGTGGACAAGTAATTACCGACTATACGAAACGTGCGAAAACAGATCAATCGTTAAAAGGGATCAAAACCTTAGCCAAAGAAAATCCAGAAAAAGCACAAAAAATAGCAGACGAAATTATACGCAACACCTATCGAACCCTCATGACACGCGGACAAAAAGGATGTTACGTCTATTGTACAAATCCAGAATTGAATGAATATCTAAAATCCCGAATTAACAAAACTTATGAGGAGAAAGAACGTGTGAAAGAGTTTTTATTGATTGATAAAAAAATGGGTTATGGGGAAGAAGTATAGCTCGATTATTTGTACCAAAAAGCGCAATGTACAAGATTAAATTAAACTTGTATATTGCGCTTCCTTTTTGCTTAATGTGAAATACTTTGGTGAAAATTGTCCTATTACACGTACTCCAAATCGCCTCCTTGATGTTAAAATGGTAATAAGAAATTTTAACTAGAAATACCACAATTAATATGTATATGAAAATTGTATAAGCGAGGATGATTCAATGACGACATGTCCAAAGTGTCATAGTAATTTAGAAGAGTTTAAAGGGAAATTGATTTGTAGCAATGGATCGTGTGATTATATTTCGCTTGTTTCCGAAGTTCAACTAATGGAAGACATCATCGAAGAAACATGGTATGAAGCGATATGTAACAATGAAACGTATTGGTATCAACAAGGATTTGAAACATACCCTTCCGTCATTAGTCATGAGTATTGGCGCCTCTATGACATGTTAAAGCAAGGTCAAATTTATGGGGCCATTTTACAATTAAAAGATGTTTTTGAAGTGTTGATTAAGTTTCCGACGTTATACGCAGCCAGTGCCATTTACAATCGAATCCAGCGAAGTGATGTTGAAAATAAAATCATTTTAAGTTTACTTGATAAACAATTATCTTTAGGGCATTGGAAACAGATTGCTCAAACCATTGTGAAAAAAGTGAATATTCCTTATAGCCTGAAAAGTATCTTAACGAACATTGTGAAAATTTATGAGGATATCCCTTCCTGGCGAAATGAAAATATCGGACATGGTGCTTTAACTCTCGATGAAGAAAAGTTGAAGATGGACATCTCCGAAAAATTATTGGTTATCAAAGCGTATTTAGAGGAAAATCAACAATCTTATGATGGTATTCATTTCATCGTCCAACACAATCAAGATCAACGAGTGTTAAACGGGAAAGATCACGCTAGAAAACTCCCAGAAACTTCAGGGGAATTATTCGCAGGCTATAATGGAATGCAACATAAATTATATCCTTATATATTACTAGAAGATGGAAATATTTATTTCTTTGATTCTTTTAATAAGTATGACTATAAAACATCCTTAATTAACTACCCTGAAGGAGTTAAACAAAATTTTAATAAGCAATTAAATAAAGAGATGCAACAAATTTATCTGGCCATGTCAACAAATACGACAAGAAGCGAGCTACAAGAAGAGCATTCGTTGGAAGATGAATCCTACTCTTTAATGGAAGAGGAAATCATTCATAAAATCCAAGAAGTAGATGATTTTCAAAAACCTGCATATTTAGAGGATTGGATAAAGCAACTACTTAACGAGCATGAAAAAGGTGTGTTTCTCCTTCAAATGGAGAGAGGTACAGGGAAGACAACTTTTTCTAAATCCCTAGACGAGCATTCTATCCATGCGATCAAAATTTCTGGCGCCTCGGTTCGTTGTCATTACATAAATGATAGCTATTCCTATAAAATAAATCATTTCTTAATGAATGTTACCGATCGACTTCGAATGAGTTCAGCTGGACGTACGGTCATTTCTTCCTATCACCATGTACCAAGTGGGGCGGAAGATAAGAAACGTGCCTTTGCGAAAAGTTTAAATGAATATCAAAAAGAACATCAAAAATATTTAAAAAAGGAAAAGCTCTTATTTATTATTGATGGACTAGATGAAATACCTTCCACTTCAAATGAGTCGATCTTTGATTATATACCAACAGGCGATATGTTGGGTGAAAATGTATTTATTTTACTTACGTCGAGAACAAAGAATGAAGTTTCAATGTTTGTCAAGAATCGAATGAATGGCTTACAAGTTGATAGAGAAAAAACCGTTTCAAAAGACCAAGATGAAAACGTCAAAATGTTAAGGGAATATGTAAAGAAACATATCTTCAAAGAAAACAATTCTGTAACTTCAACACAGCAAGAAGAAATGATTCGTTGGATGTTAACTTATTCAGAACACCGCTTTATTTATTTGAAGCTATTAAAGGAACTCTATTCAATCAATCAATCTATGAATCGAATGATGATACCCCAGGGAGCAGATTTATTCGATTATTATTTTGATACGTTAAAAACGATGTACGGTGAAAAGTTCTTTAAAAATATCGTGCGATTAATCGCCATTCTTTCCACAAGCTATGAATCGCTAACGTACAGGGAAATTTCATTATTAATGGGGGAAGAAAAGCCCACGTTTAAATTACTAGCATTTCTTACGGATATTCGCGGGTTTATTCATACGGAACGAAACCATCGAGGAAATTTGCTAACTATTTCCCATCAAGATTGGAAAAAAAGGGCGATTACAAAATTTGAAGATGAAATGAAAGTAATGATAAACAATTGGGCAAAACTAGTGGATGATTCAGATGATATGATTAAACATTTTGATTGGCTAGATGAGAAAAATGATGGATGGACGTATCTATCAACCTATTTGGAAGATTATCTAGATGACTTCAAATTAACTAAACATAACTTTAATGCAAAAAAGCATTATGATAACATTCTCGTGAATCGAACTTTAGCCAGCATCACCAAAGTTTATCAAAAACAACGAAGACATCATATCCAAACAAACGAAATTCGACACTTACGTCAACTGATTGAAAATGGAGAACGTCAATATGAACGGGAATTAGCTGACTCTTTATATCATCGAAGTATTTTGCTGCGTTATTTTAATCAAGACGAAAAAGCACACAAAGATTTGAATGAAGCAATTTCAATCTATCAAAATAATTCAATTACAACGAAAGATAAAGTAGCTTTAGCATGTCTACTTACAAGTCGTGGCACTCTAGCAGATTGTATTCAGGCAGAATCTATATTTGAAAGCCTAACAGAAGAAGAACTGTCAAAATATGAAGAGGAATATGCAGATGTATTAAGTGGAAAAGGGAATACAGTGGATAATCCCCATGAAGCACTAATAATGATGGACCAGGCATTGGAAATCTATACAAGACTAAAAGAGAATGATCATTTATACAATCAAGATTCTGTTCCTCGGCTTTTATATGAACAAGCAATCATCTTAAGTGAGAAACTAGATTTTAACAATGTAGCTCTCTCTAAGATAGATGAAGCGATTTCAATGATTGAGGAGATGGAGCGTAATGGAAAACGCATAAATGCGAACCTTTTAGCAGCGGCGTTTTCAATTAGAGGAGATATATTATTTAAAGAAAACTTGCATGAGGCAATGAATGATTTTGAAAAAGGAAATGTAATTATGCAAAATCTAGGTGAACAAGGCTCCTTACCGGAAGATTTAATGAATATTCCATATGAAAATCAGGCTTACCTTTATCTCATGAGTGATGAACTAAACGAAGATGAAATTGATGAAGAAAAAAATCGTAATTTCTTCCAAGGTGTAGAAATGTTGCGAGAACTATCTAAAGAAAATGAAAAGCTTTTAGAACAATTTCAAGGTGCCTTATATTTAAGAGCTTCGAAATATAGTGATCAAGAAAAATATGAAGAAGCAATAGCAGATTATACTGAACTGATCCAACTACTCCAACAAAGAGTTAACAGTGGGTATAATGATAGTGAGAGTAACTTAGCTGATGCATTTATCAATCGTGGATTATGTTATTTACTCAAACTTCGCAGACTGAAATCGACAAATAAGCCTTGATATAGTTAGGCAGACCGTTAATCCACTGCTGTAGTTGACTTTTGATTAATTTTTG
>NZ_OBMQ01000020.1 GCF_900217795.1 Ureibacillus xyleni
GAGGTAGATAGGTTCGAGGTGGAAGTGTGGTGACACATGGAGCTGACGAATACTAATCGATCGAGGACTTAACCAATTTTAGCTTGAAGTTTGTATGTCAATGTCTTTATCCAGTTTTGAGAGAACAAGCATCTTTCAACTAAATATGTGGTCTAGTGATAATGGCAAAGAGGTCACACCCGTTCCCATACCGAACACGGAAGTTAAGCTCTTTAGCGCCGATGGTAGTTGGGGGCTTCCCCCTGTGAGAGTAGGACGTTGCTAGGCAAAATAAACACCACTAAAATCTAGTGGTGTTTTTTTGATGCAAAAAATTAAAGTTAAACCGTATCTTTGAGACAATCATATTTATTTTTGCCCACAGATTTTCGCAGTTAAAGGTAATCTATTAGAACCTAACTAAGCTTTTTATCGTTATTAATAGTATTAAATGGATATGTATGGAAGGAGCGTAACGCTACCAAATTATTAGAGGGTTCTTAGGCGAATAAATAGGGGATATTATTTAATAGGGAGAGAGAAATTATGAAGTATGTGATTTTTGACTTTGATGGGACGCTTGTTGATTCAAAGCTAGCCATATTAGAAGCATGGAATACGATAGCAGAGAAGCATCGATTTAAAAAAATAGATGAAAGTGAAATAGATGGGTTAAAAAAGCTCACAATGAATGAGCGAAGTAAACGTTATGATTTTCCTTTATATAAATTGCCGATTGTTATGCCGTTGTTCTACCAAACATATAAAAAGTCTCTAAATGAAGTAGAACTTTTTGAAGGGATAAAAGATTTGTTTGGAAATTTAAATCGTCATGGATATAACATAGCAATTATTTCTTCAAATTCACAGGAAAATATCGAGGCATTCTTAAAGAAGCAACAGATAAATAACGTTTCAGAAATTCTTTGTTCTAGTCGAATTTTCGGCAAAGATAAAATCATTCGTAAATTTTTAAATAAACATCAAATACAAACATCTGATGTCATTTATGTAGGTGATGAGGATCGAGATATTGTCGCATGTAAGAAAGTTGGAATAAAGGTTATATGGGTAGAATGGGGGTACGATGCTTTTGAAGTAGTAAAGAATAGTAAACCAGATTATACAGTTTCAGAACCTAAGGAAATTCTAGATATAGTAAAATAACGTACAAAGGCAATCGAAAATGTTCGGTATGCCTTTTTTTATTCCATTGGATTAGCATGTTGCTCGAAGCTATAATAGTAATTATTAGAACAAAAATTGGAGTGAGTCGATGAAAAGGGAAAGACCTTTAGTTGAAGCTCTACAAAATTTTGTAGAAAAAAAGCCCCAATCCATGCATGTACCGGGGCATAAGAACGGACTATTATCAACATTACCTGAGGATCTAAAAATTGCACTTTCCTATGATTTAACAGAGCTTACAGGATTAGATGATTTCCATCACCCGGAGGAAGCAATCTTTCATGCCGAAAAATTGCTTGCCAAAACATATGATGCTCATCAAAGTTTCTTCTTAGTAAATGGCTCAACAGTAGGGAACTTAGCGATGATTTACGCGACATGTAAACGCAATGACCGAATCATTGTACAAAGGAATGCTCATAAATCGATTTTTCATGCTTTAGAATTAGTTGGAGCAAAAGCTATTTTCGTTGCCCCTGAGTGGGATGATAAAACAAAAACGGTTGGGGGAGTGCCTACAGATTCATTAAAAGAGGCATTACGTCTTTATCAAGATGTAAAAGCTGTCGTTTTAACATATCCAACCTATTATGGTCTTGCTTCAAAGCAACTCCAACAACAAATCAAATTATGTCATGAATATAGAATTCCAGTTTTAATTGATGAAGCACATGGAGCACATTTAATCGGTAGTAAGTTGTTTCCTCCATCTGCTATCAGCTTAGGAGCAGACATCGTAGTACAATCTGCACATAAAACATTACCTGCTATGACAATGGCTTCGTTTATGCATGTAAAATCAAATCTAGTTGATGTGCAAAAAGTAAATCATTATTTAAGAATGCTACAATCTAGTAGTCCATCATATTTATTACTTGCTTCTTTAGACGATGCTCGGGAATACATAGATAGTTATCTTGAACATGATGGAGCTTACTTAATGGATAAAAGAGTACAATGGATAGATGCTTTACGCTCACTTCATCCATTAGAAGTAGTAGAAGTAGATGACCCATTAAAGCTACTTTTACGTATGCCAGGGTATACTGGGTTTGAACTGAAAAATGCTTTTGAATCGCAAGGGTTATATGTGGAACTCGCAGATGTATATCAAGTGTTGGTCATTTTACCATTGTTAAAACAGGGCCAAGTATATCCTTTTGCAGAATCACGTATTCGAATAAAAGAGGCTTTAAAGGTATTAAAAAAAGAAGAAGGTTCAGGTTTTGCAACGACAGATATCTCTTCGAAGGATTGGTTAAGTGTCACTGTACCTGAATATTCTTATGATGAAATTGATCAACTTGAAAAAGAGTGGATTCCGTATATGAGAGCATTTGGTAAAATTGCAGCTAGCATGTTAATACCTTATCCACCAGGCATTCCATTGTTAGTGCCGGGGGAAAAAATAACGGTTGCAAAATTAAGTCAACTAGAGGAGTTACTTGCGGTAGGTGCAGATTTCCAAGGTGAACACCGACTAAAAGAAAAGCTCATTTATGTAATAAAGTCATAGTCGGAGGAATAAAAATGAAAAACAATTTATTTATTACGTTCGAAGGTCCAGAAGGTGCAGGAAAAACAACAGTTATAAATAAAATAATTGAACGACTACAACAGCACAATATTGATGTTTTAGGAACAAGAGAACCTGGTGGCATTGAAATTGCTGAAAAAATACGAGAAGTGATTTTAAATCCTGCCCATACTGCTATGGATGAACGTACAGAAGCTCTATTATATGCTGCTGCTCGAAGTCAGCACTTTTTTGAAAAGGTGGAGCCTGCATTAAAGGCAGGAAAACATGTTCTATGTGATCGTTTTATCGACTCATCTTTAGCGTACCAAGGATTTGCCCGGGGAATTGGCATTGATGAAGTGTTATCCATAAATGAATTTGCAATTGGCAAACGGATGCCTGATATAACGTTATATTTTGATATTGAACCAGCTGTGGGACTAGCTCGGATTCATGCACACAATGAACGAGAAGTGAATAGACTTGATAACGAAAGCTTATTATTTCATGAACAGGTGAGAAAAGGGTATTATGAAGTAATAAAAAGATATCCAAACAGAATAAAAATAATAAACGCTGATCAATCAATAGAGGAAGTGGTAGAAGAAGTTTGGAATATTTTACGTATGCTGGTAGTTCAAAAGTAAATGAAGTGAGCTATTAATGTATGTTATAATAGAAACACCAATTCAACATTTTATTTAAGTAAGAGTTTTTAGTAGGATTTAATTTATGCTACTAGAATTAATTAAATATAGGGAGTGAGTGCTGATGAAATTAGTTGTTGCTGTCGTTCAGGATCAAGATAGTAATCGTTTGTCTAACGCTTTAACGAAAAATAATTTTCGGGCAACAAAGTTAGCAAGTACTGGTGGGTTCCTTCGTTCGGGGAATACAACGTTTATCGTTGGTACCGAGGATACAAAAATTCCTCGATTACTCGAAATTATTAAAGACAACTGCCGTTCCCGTGAACAAATGGTATCACCTGTATCTCCGTTAGGGGGAAATGCTGACTCTTACATCCCATACCCTATAGAAGTTGAAGTTGGGGGAGCTACCGTTTTTGTATTACCAATTGAACAGTTCCACCATTTTTAGTGGAGGCGAAAAGGTAATTGAAGATAAATCAAGATTTGCGAGTTGGTCTAAAAACGAACCATAACGAGTTAAAACAAACAAACCAATCACAAAATAGATTTGGTGAAATACTTGTAAAACAAGGCTCGAAGTTGCAAACAGAGCAATTAACAAGATTGCTTGGCGATATATCAGCAGCAGGAGATCGAGTGGCAAGATCCCGAAATTTAAGAGAACTTACTCGTTTCAAAATGCTTATAAAACGATTCTTACAAGAAGCTGTCGAATATGGGTTAGATATGAAACAATCTCATACTTGGAACCGCTTTGGCGAAGGGCGTCGGCTGAAAATTGTCGAAACAATAGATGAGCATTTAGTGGAACTCGCACAAGAAATCTTAAATGAAGAAAAGGATACCATTGAATTGCTCGATCGAATTGGTGAAATTAAAGGCTTACTCATTAACTTATATATGTAAACCCGTGTCTATTAAAAGTTTTAGACACGGGGTTTTTTCTAGGATAGATTAAGAAATTATTAGCTTTACGAGACGCTTACGTTGTCCTAAAAAGGAATACTTGTACAAGAAAAAAGGTGAAGAAAGTGGAAGGAAATGTAGATGAGCTTAAGGTTTTACAGCCTGTAGTGATGAAACAACTTCAAACAATCTATGAAAAAAATCGAACTGCCCATGCCTATATATTTGACGGAGCAAAAGGAACTGGAAAACAGCAAATTGCATCTTTCTTCATAAAACTCCTTTTATGTCTTAACCCGTCGAAAAATGTTCCATGTGAAACATGTCGAAATTGTAAAAGAATTGTTTCAGGGAATCATCCAAATGTAAAAAAGCTTGAACCAGATGGGCAATTCATTAAAATCGACCAAATTCGTGACCTTATTTCTACAATGACAAAAACGAGTATTGAAGAAGGGCGGAAAATATACGTCATTCACCATGCGGACCGTCTAAATACTTCCTCTGCCAATACGTTACTAAAGTTTTTAGAAGAACCTGAGGGAGATGTAACGGCAATATTACTAACGGAGAGCTATCAATCCATATTGCCTACGATTCAATCTCGTTGCCAGCATATAAAATTTTACAATATCCCAAGAGAAATTTTGTTAAAGCAATTGCAAGAACAAGGTATAACAATGTCAATGGCATCTACCGTTAGTATGCTTACAAATAACCTTGAAACGGCAATTTCTTTAGCAAGTGACGAGCAGTTTGCACATGCTAGAAAAACAGTGTTAAAATTAGTAGAGATAGTCAGAAAAAATGTCCATGAAGCATTATTAGTAATATATGAAGAATGGCTATCTTCATTCAAGGAAAAGAATGAAATCGAGCAAGCGTTAGATTTACTACTGTTTGCTTATCGTGATATTGTAGCTATAAAAGCTAATCCGGAAGCCAGTTGTACATATCCAGACATGTTACAAAGTTGGAGAGAGCATGCATTGAATACAACATACGAACGTTTATCGCATCAAATGCAAGCTGTATTACAAGCAAGGCAAAATCTACAACGTAACATGAATCGCACGCTTATGATGGAGCAGTTGATGCTTAATCTGCAGGAGGGGTATACATTTGTATAATGTAGTCGGAGTCCGTTTTAAAAAAGCGGGTAAAATATATTATTTCGATCCTGGCCAATTTCTACTTGAAAAGGGACAGTATGTCATAGTAGAAACAGCAAGAGGGGTCGAATATGGAAAGATTGTCGTTCCGATGAAACAAGTAGGAGAAAATGATGTTGTTTTACCTTTAAAACAAGTATTACGCCCTGCTGATGAACGTGATCGAATCCAGGTTGAGGAAAACTCGCAGGAATCACAACGAGCCTATGAATTAGCGAATGCAAAAATTAGCGAGCACAATTTAGATATGAAGCTTGTTGATGTTGAATATACATTCGATCGAAATAAAATTATTTTTTATTTCACAGCTGAAGGACGTGTCGATTTTCGTGAACTTGTAAAAGATTTAGCATCGATTTTCCGTACACGAATCGAATTACGTCAAATCGGTGTCCGTGATGAAGCAAAACTACTAGGGGGAATTGGTCCTTGTGGTCGAATGCTTTGTTGTTCTACCTTCTTAGGGGACTTTGATCCTGTTTCAATCAAAATGGCAAAGGATCAAAACTTATCATTAAATCCTACGAAAATTTCCGGACTTTGTGGTCGATTAATGTGTTGTTTAAAATACGAAAATGACGATTATGAGACAGCAAAAGAAGGAATGCCAGATATCGGGGATGATACAATGACGCCAGATGGAATTGGTAAAGTTGTAGGAATCAATGTATTAGAACGGTTAATTCAAGTCTACTTACAAGAACAAGAACGTACTGTTGAATATACATTAGATGAAATTCTTGAATATGAGAAAAATTTGATATAGAGAAAACGCAAGTGGGGTGGGATCTTTCGTGAAGGACCGAAATTTCTTAGATACTGTTATGGAATTCGAACAACAACTCGAATCGCTACAGCAACAATATAACGACTTAAAAAAGTATGTTGCACATATGGTTGAAGAACATCAGGCAATTCAGACGGAAAACCTTCACCTACGTCGACGTTTAGAGGAACTTATAGGGGAAGAAGAAAATCTTACCCAAGATGAGACTACTAACAAAGGGAAGGTTAGTTTATTAGATATTGGAGAAGGCTACGATAATTTAGCACGTCTTTACCAGGAAGGTTTCCACGTGTGTCATGTTCACTTTGGAAGTTCTCGTAAAGGGGAAGATTGCTTGTTTTGCCTATCTTTTTTAAATAAACAAAATGGTTAACTTTAAGACTGATGCCACAATAAGTGGTTTTCAGTCTTTTGTTTTGAAGGAGGTTAATAGATGGAACAGTGGTTAAAAGATGATGAGAGACTTGATTACTTATTAGCAGAAGATTTGCGAATTATTCAAAGCCCGTCAGTTTTTTCTTTTTCATTAGATGCGGTGCTTTTATCGAGATTTGTCAGTGTCCCTAAAAATAAAGGGAAGATTGTTGATTTATGTTCTGGTAATGGAGTAATTCCTTTATTTTTAAGCGCACGAACAAAAGCAGAAATAATAGGAGTTGAATTGCAAGAGCGTCTCTTCGATATGGCGGCCCGTAGTGTACGTTACAATGGACTAGAAGAACAAATAAATATAATCCAAGGAGACGTGAAGGAAATTCCAATCACTTTGGGAATTGAAAAATACGATGTTGTCACGTGTAACCCTCCCTATTTTTTAGCCCATGAAATGAGTGACAAAAACTTAAGTGAGCATTATGCCATTGCACGTCACGAATTACACTTAACATTAGATCAAGCAATTGAATCAGCAAGTCGACTTTTAAAACAAGGTGGAAAGGCTGCTTTTGTCCATCGACCAGGGCGACTTTTAGATATTGTTACTTCTATGCGTAAATATCGTCTAGAACCAAAACGACTACGCTTTGTTTATCCAAAGTTAGGAAAAGAAGCGAATACATTATTAATAGAAGGAATTAAAGACGGAAAACCAGATTTGAAAGTATTACCTCCGTTATTTGTATATGACGAAAACAACGAATATACAAAAGAAGTGAGTGAAATTTTATATGGAGAGCAACAATAAACATATATTTTATGTTCTTGAATGTGCAGACCACACTCTTTATGCAGGTTACACAAATAACTTAGATAAACGGGTGGCTACTCATAACGCTGGCAAAGGGGCAAAATATACAAAAGCCCGTCGACCAGTAAAGTGTATTTATTATGAAACATATGAAACAAAGCAGGAAGCAATGAGAGTAGAATATGCGTTTAAACAACTGAAGCGAAGTGAAAAATTGAAATATATTGGAGGAAATAATGAAATCACAAAAAAGTAGTCAACATGAAGTAGGGAGCTGTCTTTACTTAGTGGCAACACCCATCGGCAACTTAGAAGATATGACGGTACGAGCTCTTCGAATTTTAAAAGAAGTTGACGTCATTGCAGCAGAAGATACACGCAACACAAAAAAGCTATGTAATTATTTTGAGATTGAAACACCGCTTGTTAGCTATCACGAACACAACTTAGAACAAGGTGGAGAAAAAATTCTTAGTTACCTGCGACAAGGAAAATCAGTTGCTCTTGTAAGTGATGCAGGATTACCTTGTATATCAGATCCGGGAGCAGATATTGTAGAGAAGGCAATAAATGAAGATTTTGCTGTCGTGCCTGTACCTGGTGCCAATGCTGCTCTAACGGCACTTATTGCATCTGGTATCACACCACAACCATTTTACTTTTTCGGATTTTTAAATCGTAATAAAAAAGAGAGAAGACAACAATTAGAGAAATTAGCAAAACGTGAAGAGACAATTATTTTTTATGAAGCACCACATCGGCTTAAGGAAACATTAAAAGATTTAGAGCTTGTTTTAGGAAACCGAAAAATTACGTTAGCTCGTGAGTTAACAAAAAAATTTGAGGAATTTTTACGCGGTACAATTGAAGAGGCCAATGGATGGGTAACGGAAAATGAAATCCGTGGGGAGTTTTGCATTATTATAGAAGGAAATCAAAACGGGGAAGCAGAACTCGAAGAAGAGGCGTATTGGACAAATCTCTCTATAATTGAGCATGTTGATTATTTAATTGATGAAAAAACATTAAACTCTAAGGATGCAATTAAAGAAGTTGCTAAAGTTCGTGGACTCGCAAAACGAGAGGTTTACCAACAATATCATCAACAGTAAAAGCATTAAAAAAGGGAAGTTATTTAAAACCAACTTAAATAACCTTCCCATTTTTAATTATCTTTTAATATGCTGTTGAATTTCACGCATTAAAATTTCTGCGCCTTCTGGACTTAAAATTAATTTGCCTCCAGCTAGACGGAAGTTTTCATCAGAAACTTCACCAGTTACAGCGCAAGTCATGTTTGGCATATATTTTTTAAGAATGATTTTATCGTCATCAACGTAAATTTCTAACGCATCTTTTTCTGCAATACCTAGTGTACGACGAAGCTCAATAGGAATAACTACACGACCTAATTCATCGACTTTACGAACGATACCTGTTGATTTCATGACAATATTTCCTCCTGTTTTTAGTAGAATATAAAATTAAATTTCGTTTCGTCAAATTTCGACACAGAATACTTGTCTGAATAAGATGATACCAAGTAATGCCATAAACGTCAATTATTTAGCATTAATGACGTAAAATTGATTTGAAAATAGATGTAAAAATTCAAAAATTTATTATAAAATTGGTTAAATATAGAGATTCTTATTATTGGAAGTGACATTTAGATAAAAAGTTGCAAACTAATAACATAAATTCCCTAAATACAATTCCTAACAAAATACTGTAATAATATTCTTTCATTGAAACAAATTTCTTACTTCGTTACAATAAAAACTATACAGTTGACAATTGGAGGCCGTTTTGCGTGAGTGAAAAGAAAACATTTTATATAACAACCCCTATTTATTACCCAAGTGGAAAATTCCATATTGGAACAGCTTATACAACCGTGGCATCAGATACGATGGCGCGTTACAAACGTTTGAGAGGATACGATGTACGCTTTTTAACTGGAATGGATGAGCACGGTCAAAAAATCCAAGAAAAAGCAGAAGAAGCTGGGAAACATCCACAACAATATGTTAATGAAATTGCAGATGCAGCTAAAAACCTTTGGGCATTAATGGATATTTCTTATGACGATTTTATCCAAACTACTCAAGAACGTCACATAAAAAGTGTTGAAAAAATCTTCCAAAAGTTTTTAGACAATGGTGACATATATAAAGGAGAATATGAAGGGTGGTATTGTACACCTTGCGAATCCTTTTATACTGAAACCCAATTAGTTGACGGAAATTGTCCTGATTGCGGACGTCCAGTTCATACAGTAAAAGAAGAATCTTACTTCTTTAATATGAAGAAATATGCTGACCGTCTTCTTCAATACTATGAAGAAAATGTCGAATTTATAGAACCAGAGTCACGTAAAAATGAAATGATTAATAACTTCATTAAACCAGGTTTAGAAGATCTTTCAGTTTCTAGAACTTCTTTTGATTGGGGAATTAAAGTGCCTGGAGATCCGAGACATGTAATATATGTTTGGGTGGACGCTTTGTCGAACTATATTACATCATTAGGCTATGGATCTGATAATGAAGAACTGTTTAATAAATACTGGCCTGCTGATGTTCATGTTGTTGGAAAGGATATCGTTCGTTTCCATACAATTTATTGGCCAATTTTCTTAATGGCATTAGATTTACCATTACCGAAAAAAGTATTCGCTCATGGATTCATTATGATGAAAGACGGAAAAATGTCGAAATCAAAAGGAAATGTTGTATATCCTGAAATGTTAATAGAACGTTACGGGTTAGATGCAACGCGATACTTCCTTCTACGTGAACTACCATTTGGAGCAGATGGCGTCTTTTCACCAGAATCTTTTGTTGAAAGAACGAACTTTGATTTAGCAAATGACCTTGGGAACTTATTAAATCGAACAGTTTCAATGATGAATAAGTATTTTGATGGGGTAATTCCAACTCAAAATCTTGAAGAAACAGAATTTGATGCAACGTTAAAAATTCATGCGAAACAAATTAGACTTGCATTTGAACAAAATATGGAGAAAATGCAGTTTAGCGTGGTTTTAGCGGATATATGGTCACTTGTATCTCGTACGAATAAATATATCGATGAAACGCAGCCATGGGTACTTGCAAAGGATGAGGAAAACAAATCCAAGCTAGCGTCGGTAATGGCAAATTTGGCAGAAAGTTTACGTCATATTGCAGTAATGTTACAGCCATTTATGACAACGGCCCCAAAACAAATCATAGATCAATTAGGCTTAAATGAAAGTTTATTAGCGTGGGAAACAATTGAAACATTCGGAAATATTATTCCAGAAAATATAAAAGTGGTAGAAAAAGGTGTACCAATCTTTCCACGTTTAGATGCAGAAGTAGAAGTATCATACATTCGTGATCAAATGCGCTCTTCTGTTCAAACACCTCAAGAGGAAGAGAAAAAATCCGAAGTACAAACACCAGAAGTACCTGAAATTTCAATTGATGATTTTGCCAAAATTGATCTAAGAGTTGCTACTGTGATTGCTTGTGAACAAGTACCTAAAGCAGATAAATTGTTAAAGTTACAAGTTGATTTAGGATATGAACAACGTCAAGTAGTATCAGGGATTGCTCAATATTACAAACCTGAAGAGTTAATTGGTCAAAAAGTAATTGTAGTTGCAAACTTAAAACCTGTAAAACTTCGAGGAGAGCTTTCTCAAGGAATGATTTTAGCTGGTTCTCATGATGGCATATTAAAATTAGCAACAGTAAATGAAGAACTTGCAAATGGTGCAAAAGTAAAATAAAAGTTTCAACCTGTTGGACAACCCGTTCAACAGGTTTTTAACGCTAGAATGTCTAAGACGAAAAAACTATTTTATTATAGCTAAAATCCATGCTGAGTAAATTAACTTAGGAAGAAAATACTAATTTCGACAAAAACGGCTATGAACAATGTCATGAAAATTTATAGTATGTAATTTTTCTGTAATGTAGATGTTAACTATGAAATATTACTTTTCAATAAAATATTCATTAGGAGATTGAAAGCAAATGTATATAGATACACACGTCCATTTAAATGCAGACCAATACGAAGAAGATCTACAGCAAGTAATTGAGAGAGCACTATCAGCAAAAGTAGAAAAAATGGTAGTAGTCGGATTTGATCGTAAAACAATTGAAAGAGCAATGAATTTGGCAGAAACATATGAATTCATTTATGCGGTTATTGGTTGGCACCCTGTAGATGCAATTGATTGTACTGAAGAAGATTTACAATGGATTGAACAACTTGCTTCAAATAAAAAGGTTGTTGCAATCGGCGAAACAGGTTTGGATTACTATTGGGATAAATCCCCGAAAGAAGTACAACAAGAGCTGTTTCGTAAACAAATTCATTTAGCGCAAAAATTGCAATTGCCAATTGTGATTCATAATCGTGATGCAACGGGGGATGTTGTCAAAATTTTACGTGAAGAAAATGCTGCTTCAGTTGGTGGAGTAATGCATTGCTTTAGCGGAAGTGTTGAAACGGCTCGTGAATGTATTGCCATGAATTTTATGATTAGCCTTGGTGGACCAGTGACATTTAAAAATGCTCGGTTACCTAAAGAGGTTGCAAAGGAAATTCCGTTAGAGTATTTAATGATTGAAACGGACGCACCTTACCTTGCCCCACATCCTTATCGTGGGAAGCGCAATGAACCATCATATGTACCACTTGTTGCTGAAGAAATTGCTCGACAAAAAGAGCTAACTGTAGAGGAAGTTGCACAGGCTACCACTTCAAATGCTGTTAAATTTTTTAAGCTAAGAGAATAAATTCCCAAAACGTCTCCAATACAGCGTAAAGGAAGGGTTACTGAAGGATGGACAATTTTGTAAATAGTTAAACAGGTTGACAGGTTTATGAAAGGCCCGTATAATCCAACGAGTGTCAAGGAGGCGTTTTTTCATGTCAAAAATATCCATGAAAAACTTGTTCTCAGATTCATTGAGGCGTAAGCAAACATTGGTTAGTGTAATCTCACTAGTCGTGTTTGTTTCAGTTGTAGTATTTGTTATTTACCAAGGAACCAAATCCTCGGTTATTGTAAATGCGAATGGTGTAGAAGAAGAAATATTAACCCATGCAAAAACTGTTGAGGATCTTTTTGAAGAAAAAGATCTGGAAGTATCAAAATATGATAAAGTAACACCCTCACTGAAAACAGAAATCGCCAGTGGAATGACGATTAACTGGGAACAGGCTAGAGAAGTAAAAATTTCAGTTGACGGAAATCAGTCAAAAGTTTGGACAACTGAAAGAATTGCGAAGAACATTTTGGAAGAAGCAAATATCGAAGTAACAGAGCACGATAAAGTATCGGTCGCTTTGGATACTGAAGTAGGCGAGACTAACAAAATCGATATTCAAAAAGCGTTTCAGTTAACGCTTGTCGATGGGAAAAATAAAAGACAAGTTTGGTCCACTTCGACTACGGTCGCTAACTTTTTAAAACAACAGGGAATTCAACTTAATGAATTTGATCGTGTTGAAAAGGATTTGGAAGATGTAATAGCTCCAGATGATAAAGTCACAATAGTTCGTGTAGAAAAAGTTACCGATGTAGTGGAAGAATCTATTGATTTCGCTGTCGAAACCAAATCAGACTCTTCTTTACTTAAAGGGAAAGAAAAAGTAGTATCCCAAGGCGAGAAAGGTAAAGTATCTCGTACTTATGAAGTGATTAAAGAAAATGGCAAAGTAGTCGAAAAGGTCTTGAAATCGGAAGAAATTCTTAAAGAACCAAAAACAAAAGTAGTCGCAGTCGGTTCAAAAGTTGTAACAGCTAAAGTTTCTCGTGGAAGTAGTGAACCTGCTTCAAAAGGAAAAGAGTTTTATGTAACAGCAACTGCCTACACACCATACTGTGATGGATGTTCGGGAACATCAGCAGGTGGAATTAATCTAAAAAGTAATTCGAATCTAAAAGTTATTGCTGTTGACCCAAATGTAATCCCATTAGGAACAAAAGTATGGGTAGAAGGCTATGGTAACGCAATTGCTGGGGATACTGGTGGTTCAATTAAAGGGAATAAAATTGACGTACTGGTACAAACCAAATCAGAAGCAAACAAATGGGGACGTAAAAAAGTTCGCATTAAGGTTTTAAACTAAACATAGTAGTGAAAGAGCTTTCCTATTAGACTTTTTAGGGAAGCTCTTTTTTTGAATTCAAATTGCAATAATAGACTAATTAGCGGAAATAATAGACAAAAACGTATAGATATTAGACAAAACCAAGGTGGTAATAGAAAACTCAAAAATAACCTGTGAGAGCGCCTTGCACACTTCTGTGATAAAATATGCGGTAGATTGTTTTTGGAAGAGGGGTATATTTTTGGATATACAGGAATTTATCGTTGTTGAAGGAAAAGACGATACAACTGCAATAAAACGAGCAGTTAATGCAGATACAATAGAAACGAATGGATCAGCTATTTCCGAGGAAACGCTTCGTCGCATTGCACATGCACAGGAAAAGCGAGGAGTTATCGTATTTACGGATCCAGACTATCCAGGTAGACGGATACGGGCAATTATTGAAGAGCATGTACCGGGTGTAAAACATGCGTTTTTAGCGAAGGAAAAAACAATTGCTAAAAACGGCAAAGGTTTAGGAATCGAACATGCATCAGATCATGATATTCGAGAGGCATTAAAAAATGTCTATACTCCAAATACGAATACAATATATGAAGCTGAGATAACAATGGATGATTTAATTTTAGCGCGGCTTATTGGTCATCCAGAGGCAAAGAATCGTCGTAAGCAATTAGGAGAAATATTGAATATTGGTATGACGAATGGTAAACAATTGCATAAGAGGCTTGCAATGTTCCAAATCACAGCCCAACAATTTGGCAAAGCTGTAGCGTTAATTAATCAGGAGGAGCACAATGAATAAAGATATCGCAACGCCTATTCGTACAAAAGAAATATTAAATAAGTATGGATTTTCATTTAAAAAGAGCTTAGGGCAAAATTTTCTAATCGACCCGAATATTCTACGAAATATTGTAGGGCATGCTGATTTAACAAAATCGAGTGGGGCTATTGAAGTAGGTCCTGGAATCGGAGCACTTACTGAACATTTGGCTCGAGCTGCAAAAAAGGTAGTATCCTTTGAAATTGACCAACGATTATTACCTGTTTTAGAAGATACATTAAGCCCTTATGACAATGTGAAAATTGTTCACTCAGATATTTTAAAAGCAGATGTTAAAAAAGTGATTGAAGAAGAAATGGCAGATGTACAGGACATCATGGTTGTTGCAAATCTCCCTTACTATGTTACGACACCAATCTTAATGAAACTTTTAAATGATCAACTTCCTATTAGAGGTTTTGTTGTTATGATGCAAAAAGAGGTGGCAGACCGCATTACTGCTAAACCGGGAACAAAAGAGTATGGATCACTGTCAATTGCAATTCAATATTATGTAACTGCTGAGGTGGCAATGACCGTACCAAAAACTGTTTTTATGCCACAACCAAATGTTGACTCAGCAGTAATCCGCTTAATTCGACATGAGCAGCCACCAATTAATGTAATAAATGAGGACTTTCTTTTTGAAGTAACTCGTGCTTCTTTTGCTCAAAGAAGAAAGACAATTTTAAATAACTTACAATCTGGTCTACCATCTGGAAAAGAGAAGAAACAACTAATTATCGAAGCTCTTGAAAATAACGGTATTGAGCCTACACGTAGAGGTGAAACGTTATCAATTGAAGAGTTCGGTAAGTTAGCTGATGCATTATATCCCCATTTTGGCAATGGACAATAATTTGAAATATGTCGAAATAACTCATAATATACGATATTTTTTTATTAAAAATAAGTTGACGACTATATTTGTCTGGTGATAAAATATTATAATTTGTTGACAAATTAAACGGCATAAGCTATACTTGGTAATAGTGAGGTGTATGCGAAAATGCCAAAAACGTTAGCTGACATCAAAATGTCTCTTGATGGTCATTTGGGTAAACGTTTGTTATTAAAAGCAAACGGAGGACGCAAGAAAACGGTTGAGTGTGCAGGGGTACTTAGTGAAACATATCACGCGGTATTCGTGGTAGAACTTGATCAGGAAGATAACTCTTGTAAACGTGTTTCATATAGCTACACAGATGTATTAACAGAAGCAGTAGAGATTACTTTTTTAGATGATTCACAAGTTGCAATTATCAAATAGTTTTATCTTATGTTTTTATATTTTTTAAAAGCACTCATTTTTATGAGTGTTTTTTAATTTTTCTTCGCACATACTATGATAGTCAACCTACTTATTTTATAAGGAGGATTACTGCATGGCCAGAAGAAAAGGAATCATGTCGAGTCGTCTGAAAGAAGAGATTGCGAAAGAACTCGGATTTTACGATGTAGTCGAACGTGAAGGCTGGGGCGGAATTAAGTCACGTGATGCAGGAAACATGGTAAAGCGAGCGATTGAAATGGCCGAACAAGGTCTAGCACAGCAAAACCAAAATAATATAAATAAGTAGATGTTGACTTTTTGCCAATAGCTCCATGTAATGTGGAGACTATTGGCTTTTATTTTATGGTAAAATATCTGAAATGTTTAAAAAAGTGGCAGATACAATTATAATTTATAGAAAATATCAATACTTGTTCGGGTACACTGATGAACATAAAGGTAGAATCCATTTAAGGAGGACAACGCAATGCTTTATGTAAAAGCACCTGCAAAAATAAATTTAACTTTAGATGTTTTATATAAACGACCAGATAACTATCATGAAGTAGAAATGATCATGACAACTGTGGATTTGGCAGATCGGATTGGTCTTGAAAATCGCAATGATGGGAACATCCACATTGTATCTACGAACGGTTTTATTCCAAGTGACAACCGAAACCTTGCATACCAAGCCGCACAGCTATTAAAGGATACATATGGTGTAAAAGAAGGGGTAACTATTACGATTGAAAAGGAAATCCCTATCGCAGCCGGTCTTGCAGGAGGTAGTAGTGATGCAGCAGCTACTTTAAAAGGATTAAATGAATTATGGAATTTAAATTTATCCATCGATACATTAGCGGAACTTGGGGCTAAAGTTGGTTCAGATGTGTCGTTTTGTGTTTATGGAGGTACTGCATTAGCAACTGGCCGAGGAGAAAAGATACAAAATATTGCATCCCCTCCACCATGCTGGGTTGTTTTAGCTAAGCCGAAAATTGGTGTTTCAACGGCCCAAGTATACGGGGGATTGTCTCTAGATGAGGTAGAACACCCAAATACAAAACAAATGTTACAAGCGTTAGAATCAGGAGACTATGATTTAATGTGCGAATCTGTTGGCAACGTTCTCGAATCTGTTACCTTTAAATTACATCCTGAAGTGGTTATGATTAAAGAACAGATGAAACGATTTGGTGCTGATGCAGTTCTTATGAGTGGTAGCGGCCCGACTGTATTTGGAATTGTTGATCATGAATCAAGAATTAGTCGAATTTATAATGGATTAAGAGGATTTTGTGATGAAGTTTTTGCCGTTCGTTTAATTGGTGAAAGAAATACGCTTGCTTAAATGCGTACATTTATGTTACTTTTTCTATAAAATATTCGTGTTTACATATGGACCTTGAATAGGATTAAATGATGTATAGGAGTGGGTTACATGAAATGGAAGCGAAGTGAGCGTCTTGTAGATATGACTTATTATTTACTTGAGCATCCACATCAACTAATCCCGCTCACTTTTTTTTCTGAAACTTACCAATCTGCGAAATCATCCATTAGTGAAGATTTAACAATTGTGAAAGAAACATTTGAAGAAAAAGGAATCGGGTTGTTGATGACAGTACCTGGTGCAGCAGGAGGAGTAAAGTATATTCCAAAGATGTCTGATGAGGAAGTTCGTGAAATAATACAAATTTTAATCGCCGAACTTAGCCAATCAGATCGCCTACTACCAGGTGGATATTTATTTATGACTGATTTACTTGGAAATCCAGAACTTATGAATAGAGTTGGGAAAGTATTTGCAGGCATTTTTGCTGACCAACAAATTGATGTTATTATGACTGTTGCAACAAAAGGTATTTCGATTGCACATTCGATTGCCAGACACTTAAATGTGCCGGTAGTCGTTGTTCGTCGTGATAGTAAAGTAACGGAAGGTTCAACAGTTAGTATTAACTATGTTTCTGGATCTTCTCGTCGCATTCAGACAATGGTACTCTCGAAGCGTAGCATGAAAAGTGGGCAACGTGTTCTTATTACCGATGACTTTATGAAAGTTGGAGGTACTATGAACGGAATGAAAAACTTACTAGAAGAGTTTGATTGTGAACTTGCGGGAATTGCGGTTCTTGTTGAAGCGGAACATGCAGATGAAACACTCGTGGATGATTATTACTCACTTGTGAAACTTCATGCAGTAAACGAAAAAGACCGTACGATTGCTCTAAGCGAAGGGAATTATTATTTAAAGGAGAGAAACTAAATGAAACCAGTATCAACTACAAACGCACCAGCTGCAATTGGACCATATGCACAAGGAATTGTCGTAAATGGCATGTTCTACAGTTCAGGTCAAATTCCTTTAACAGCATCAGGAGAACTTGTTGAAGGGGATATTGTTGCACAAACGAACCAAGTATTTGAAAACTTAAAAGCTGTGTTAGCTGCAGCAGGAAGCTCTCTAGATAAAGTAGTAAAAACTACAGTATTTTTAGGGGATATGAATGATTTTGCAGCTATGAATGAAACATATGCAAGTCATTTTGGGGATCATAAACCAGCTCGTTCTGCAGTAGAAGTAGCGAGATTACCAAAAGATGTGAAAGTTGAAATTGAAGTAATTGCTGTAGTCGAATAAAACAAGAAAGACGGATTCTTCTAGAGTCCGTCTTTTTTTCCATCAAATTTCCATATTTATTAAAAACTAAAAATAAAAAACTTTCTAATTTTTTTAAATATTTTATAATGAAAGAAGGACTTTTAAAATTTTTGTAGAATTATAGTTTTTAAAAGGCATCCTAGAAGAGAGGAGTTGAGAGAATGGAAGTTACTGACGTTAGACTACGACGTGTTCAAACTGATGGACGCATGCGTGCTATTGCTTCCATCACACTAGATGATGAATTCGTCGTACATGATATTCGAGTGATTGATGGAAATAATGGTTTGTTTGTTGCAATGCCAAGTAAAAGAACACCAGATGGAGAGTTCCGCGATATAGCGCACCCAATTAACTCTGAAACACGAAATAAACTTCAAGAGGTTGTACCTGCTGCTTATCATGCATCAAGTGAAGAAGATACTTTACAACTTGAAGAAGCAAATGCTTAATACTAATAATTAGAAGAGCCACTCTTTTAGAGGAGGCTCTTTTTGTATTCTCATATTATGAATTTATTTTAATAGGATGAATAAGGGACTAAAAATTACCAAAGGGGGATGTCATTGATTTGTCAAGCTTGCATACCTTGAAAAAACCGCAAAATTACTATATAGTCTAAAGAGAATATGAGCAAAATGGAGGACTTAGAATGACTAACATTTTTGCGGTCATTTTGGCTGCAGGTCAAGGAACTCGCATGAAGTCCAAATTATATAAAGTGCTCCATCCAGTTTGCGGGAAGCCAATGGTTGAACATGTTGTTGACAATATTCAAACTTTAGATGTAAATCGTATTGTTACAATCGTTGGTCACGGAGCTGAAAAAGTAAAAGAACAACTTGGTGAAAAGTCAGAGTATGTTCTTCAAGCTGAACAACTGGGAACGGCACATGCAGTAAAACAAGCAGAGACGATTTTAGGTGAATTAGAAGGAACAACACTTGTTGTTTGTGGTGATACACCTTTAATACGTACTGAAACATTTAAAGCATTATTTGAACACCATCAAACTCAAAATGCAAAAGCCACTATTTTAACAGCAGTTGCTGACAATCCAACTGGTTATGGCCGTATTATAAGAAATGATACTGGTCAAGTTGAACAAATTGTTGAACAAAAAGATGCGACAACTGAGCAGCAATTAGTGACAGAAATCAATACAGGTACTTATTGTTTTGATAACAAAGCTTTATTTGATGCGTTAAAACTCGTGAACAACGAAAATGCTCAAGGCGAATATTATTTACCAGATGTAATTGAAATCTTGCAAAAACAAGGTGAAATTGTTTCGGCTTACCAATGCGAAAATTTTGAGGAAACATTAGGTGTTAATGATCGTGTAGCTTTATCACAAGCGGAAGGTATCATGCGCGCTCGTATTAACGAAATGCATATGCGTAATGGGGTAACAATTGTAAACCCTCTGACGACTCATATAAGTGCTGACACGATTATTGGAAGCGATACTGTAATTCAACCGGGTACAATCATTGAAGGTAAATCGATTATTGGCGAAGATTGCATCATTGGGCCAAATAGTCATATTGTAAATTGTCAAATTGGTGATCGTTCAACAGTACAAAATTCTGTTGCCACTAATAGTATAGTAGGAGAAGATACATCGGTTGGACCATTTGCACATTTACGTCCAGATGCTGAACTAGGTAATTACGTGAAAATAGGCAATTTTGTAGAAGTTAAGAAAAGCACTTTAGGGGACCATTCAAAAGTTTCCCACTTAAGCTACATTGGTGATGCTGAAGTAGGAAGCAATGTGAATATTGGTTGTGGTTCAATTACGGTGAATTATGATGGTAAAAACAAATATAAAACTGTAATTGAAGATAATGTTTTTGTAGGATGTAACTCAAATTTAGTCGCACCAGTGAAAATTGGGGCGGGGTCTTTTGTTGCAGCTGGCTCAACGATTACAAAAGAAGTACCGGAAGATTCACTTGCTATCGCTCGTGCTAGACAAGAAAACAAACTAGACTATGCTAAAAAACTAAAATAAAATAAATTCGTAAAAACTTTTAGGAGGCCATCATGCCGTATCATTACGCAGGTTCAAAATTAAAAATCTTTTCATTAAACTCTAACTATCCATTAGCTCAAGAAATCGCTGAAGTAATGGGTGTTGAGCTTGGTAAATCATCTGTTAAACATTTTAGCGATGGTGAAATCCAAATCAGTATTGAAGAAAGTATCCGTGGTTGTGACGTATTTATCGTTCAATCAACTTCTGCTCCAGTAAATGAACACTTAATGGAATTATTAATTATGGTTGATGCTGTAAAACGTGCATCTGCTCGTACAGTAAACGTTGTTATGCCTTACTATGGCTATGCACGTCAAGACCGTAAAGCAAAAGCTCGTGAACCAATTACAGCGAAACTAGTAGCTAATCTCTTAGAAACGGCTGGTGCTACACGTGTAATCGTTTTAGACTTACACGCTCCACAAATTCAAGGCTTCTTTGATATTTTAATCGACCACTTAATGGCTGTACCTTTATTATCTGAGTACTTCAATAATAAATTGGCAGGCGAAGATGTTGTAGTTGTTTCTCCTGACCATGGTGGTGTAACTCGTGCACGTAAAATGGCTGAACGTTTGAAAGCACCGATTGCAATTATTGACAAACGTCGTCCAAAGCCAAACGTGGCAGAGGTTATGAATATCGTAGGGAATGTAGAAGGAAAAGTATGTATTTTAATTGATGATATTATTGATACTGCTGGCACAATTACAATTGGTGCGAATGCATTAATGGAAGCGGGCGCTAAAGATGTGTATGCATGCTGTTCTCACCCAGTATTATCAGGTCCAGCAATTGAGCGCATTGAGAACTCTGCTATTAAAGAATTAGTTGTAACAAATACAATTCAGTTAGCAGAAGAAAAATTGTCTCCGAAAATTAAACAACTTTCTGTAGCTAACCTAATGGCTGAGGCAATTTCTCGCGTTTATGAAAACAAATCAGTAAGTACTTTATTTGATTAATAAATTTAAGGCAAAGTCGAAGTAAATTTGACTTTGCTTTTTTTAATTTGTTTAGGAAACCGCTTCCCTATGGAGATGAATGACCAAAGAGGGCGAGTACAAGTGTAGGGCATATTTTTCTCCTCCCATCGTTTAGTATCAAATAAATAAACCTATACTAACCAATGTCATCAATTTCTGGAGGGAATAAAAATATGGATATTATATTACAAGCTGAAAGAAGACAACCAGGTCCTCGTTCATCACTAACACAACTTCGAAATCAGGGGAAATTGCCAGCCGTTATATATGGTTATAATGTGGATGCAATACCTGTTATTTTAGACTACAAGGAGACGGCGAAAGCAGTTCAAAGATATGGGCGTTCCAGCATATTTAAAATTGATATTGAAGGAAAACAAGTGAATGCTGTAATTAATGAAGTTCAAAGATGTGCACTGAAAGGAACTGTGAAGCATGCTGATTTTTTATCGATTAACATGGCAGAAGATATAGAAGTAGCGGTTCCTATTAGCATTGTGGGAGAAGCAAATGGTGTGCATGAAGGTGGAGTGCTGACACAACCTGTTCGCGAAATTACAATTAAAGTAAAACCAACAGCAATACCTGAGTCGATTGAAATTGATGTATCAAATTTAGGTATTGGAGACTCATTATCTATTGCAGATATTCGAAATAATATTTCATATGATGTAATCAGTGCCGATGAAGATATATTAGCAACTGTTACACCACCTGTAGTGATTAATGACGACACTGCTGGACAAGGTGACGATGGAAATCAAGATATAAAAGGGACCGAAACTCCTGAATCACAAGCGTAAAGTAGCATAGCAAGAAGGGGCATCAAAATTGAATGCCCCTTTACTTTGTTTTTTTAGGAAATCTTAATCTAAATTATAATATCCACAAACTACATACCCCACAGCTTTTGCTGCAACTAGAAGCGAATCCTCATCAATATCAAATTTAGGATGATGATTGAAATAAGGCTCTTCTACTCCTTTTGGTGAACAAGCGATGTAAAAGAAACAGGATGGGAACTTCTCAGCATAGTAAGCAAAGTCTTCTGATGGAGACATTGCTGGAAACTCTTTTACTTCTGTAATGTGCTGATCTTTTACATCTTTAAGAATCATCGCTACTATATTTGTTAATTCAGGATTATTATATAAAGGCGGATAATCATTTTCATACTTGAGCTCACATGTTACTCCAAACTCTTCCTCAAGACCTTTTACAAGTCTTCTTACTTCTTTTTCAATAGTGCTCTTTGTCTCTTCTGTCATGTATCGGACATCACCCTCTAACTCCACACTATCTTTAATAATATTAAATGTACCTTTTCCATCAAATGAACCAATTGTAATCACGCCGGTATCAAAGGGACTTAATCGTCTGCTAACAATTGTTTGCGCGGCAGTAACAAAATGTGCACCTGCGACAATCGCATCATTTGCCAGATGTGGTGAAGAGCCATGGCCGCCTCTACCTTGAACCCTCAATTTAAAATAGGCTCTCCCAGTAAATGAGTAACCCGGATGGTAACCAACGACTCCTGCTGGGCCCATTGGTAGAAGGTGAATGCCAAATACATTGTCAAGGTCATCAAGTACTCCCGATTCAACAATACTTTTTGCTCCACCTGGTGGAACTTCTTCAGCATGTTGGTGAATTATTTTTATCGTACCGGGAATGTCCTCTTTTAATTGAATTAAGCAATCCGCTAATACAAGTAGATAAGCAGTATGACCGTCATGTCCACAAGCATGCATTACGCCATCTTTTTTTGATTTAAATGGTACGTCTGTTTCCTCAGAAATTGGAAGCGCATCAAAATCAGCACGAAGACCAATTTTTTTGCCAGGTTTTCCTCCATTAATTGTGACAACAATACCATAACCGTTTCCGACATTCGTTTGTATTTCAACATCTTTGTTTTTATAAAAATCAATAATATAATGCGCAGTTCTTTCCTCTTTAAAAGAGATTTCAGGGTATTGGTGTAGATGTCGTCGAATTTCAATTATCTCATCATTACGAGCTTCTAACATTGACATTAGTTTTTCTTTCAAGCTTCCACTTCCTTTTAGCTGATTTCACTATCTAGCTGTAATATTTAGGTTTCCCATTTACTAATGATAAAATAAATTTTATGGTCAATGCTAATACTAAGCTGAACTGACAAGATTGATTTAAAAAGTATAGTTTTTACAATTCCTTCACTCCATATGTTAAAATAAGCACGATTAGATAATAAAAGGATGAGAACTATGAAATTGATCATTGGGTTAGGTAATCCAGGGAAACAATACGAATATACCCGTCATAATATTGGATTTGAATGTATAGATGCACTTTCAAAAAAGTGGGATGCCCCATTAAACCAAATGAAATTTAATGGAATGTATGCAACAGTACACCGACCAGAAGGCAAGGTAATGTTACTTAAGCCACTCACATATATGAACTTATCAGGTGAATGTGTTCGTCCTATTATGGATTACTTTGATATAAATATTGAAGATATTATTGTTATTTATGATGATTTAGATTTAGAAACAGGAAAACTTCGATTACGACAAAAAGGAAGTGCTGGCGGCCATAATGGGATTAAATCGTTAATCCAACATTTAGGAACCCAAGAATTTAACCGTGTCCGTGTAGGAATTAGTAGACCTCCAGCAGGTATGAAGGTTCCCGATTATGTGTTATCGAAGTTTCCAAAAGAAGAAGGTCCAGTTATTGAACAAGCAATTGATAAAACGGTTGCAGCTGTGGAAACTTCTTTAACGAAAAAGTTTCTTGAAGTGATGAATGAGTTCAACGCTAACTAGTGACAGAAGTTGTTCTGTGCATAATTTAGGAAAAACAGGTCAATACTTTGAGTAGGTAAAGCTTTTTTACACACTTAAAGGAGGAAGGTTATAATGCCTGTTCGTTATCGTTGCCGCCATTGTGAAACAGAGATTGGTACATTACCTTTTGACGCAGATGAAACAATTCGAAAGTTGCATTTATTCGAAGTTGGAGAAGTCGACGATTATATTGAAAAAGATCAGCACGGTCAGACAACAGTGCATTGTATCTGTGAGCAGTGTGAAGATTCTTTAAGACAATTTCCTGATTACTATGCATTAAAAAATTGGCTTCAGTAAAAACAAAAATCTAAAGTAGTTCTAGCCAATGAAAAGGAAAGGAAGATGCTTTGGTTCTCCAAGGAATCAAGGCTTCTTCCAATTTCCTGTTTCAAAATATTCGCGGATAAAGTTTATTAATAAAGCATGAGTTCATTTCATATGTAACTTTATGAGCATTTTTACATATATTTGTTTATTCGTGGAAGGGGGTTTTAAGAATGGAAGTTTTACACCAATTATTCTCGCAAAATAAACATATAAATACTTTCATACAGCAAATTAGTGAACAAGCATATGATTCACAACTAATTACAGGGTTAACGGGAAGTGCAAGACCTGTCTTAATTAGCACGATTTTTAAACAATTTAAAAAGTCTCTATATGTACTATCGCCCAACCTTTTACAGGCTCAAAAGTTAGTGGATGATTTATCTTCCTTAGTTGGGGAAGATGTTGTTCATTATTATCCTGCCGATGAGTTTATTGCAGCAGATATGACGATTGCATCACCAGAATTGAGAGCAAGTCGTATTGCTACTCTAAACCATTTAACAAAAAAGGAGCTTGGGATTTTTGTCATTCCAATCGCAGGTATGCGGAAAGTTATGACTCCTGTTGACCAGTGGAAACAATATTATTTAGAAGCTTCCGTTGATTCAGACATTGAAATAGAGGATTGGTTACTACAGTTAGTAACGATGGGTTATACAAGAAGTCAAATGGTCACAACACCAGGTGAGTTTGCATTGCGTGGAGGGATACTAGACATTTATCCACCATATGCAGAGTCACCTATTCGTATTGAATTATTTGATACATTAGTTGATTCTATACGAACATTTTCTGCAGATGATCAACGTTCCATTGAAAAACTGGATGCCGTACAAATTTTACCTGCTAGTGAATTGTTATTAACAACAAAACAACGAGCAGAGTTAGCAGAACGCTTAGAAACTGCATTAAGTCGAACACTGAAAAAGGTAAAAAAACAAGAAGTTCAGGAAGCGCTATACCAAAATATTCAGTACGATATTGAAATGCTCAAGCAAGGGAATATTCCAAACCATGTAACAAAGTATGGATCCCTATTATATGAGGAAATCACTTACTTAGGAGATTATTTCGCAAAAGATGGAATTGTCCTTTTTGACGAACTAGGTCGTATTCAAGAAGTAATGGATGCATGGGAAAAAGAAGAAGAAGAATGGTTTATTTCTTTAATTGAAGAAGGAAAAATGGTTCATGATGTGAAATCCTCCTTCTCTTTTAAAGAAGTATTATCAATGATTGAACAACAAAAACTGTTCTTTGCGCTATTTGCCCGAACGTTTTCTGGAATCACTTTTAAAAAGACAACGAATTTTTCATGTAAGCCAATGCAGCAATTCCACGGTCAAATATCTTTATTACAAAACGAAATTGAACGTTGGAATCAAGAAAAGTTTACGGTCCTTTTTGTTGCAGATGGTAAAGAACGGTTAAAGAAAATGCAAAGTACGCTTGAAGAATACGACATTCATAGTTTACTAGGCTCCCCACAAGGTGCAGGAGTTTACTTAGTAGATGGTGTATTATCTACAGGGTTTGAATTACCGCTTCAACGAATTGCTGTAGTGACCGATGACGAGTTATTTAAACAACAACCGAAAAGAAAACCACGTCGAAATGAAAAAATGTCTAATGCTGAACGCATTAAAAGCTATACGGAAATAAAACCGGGTGACTATGTAGTACATATCCACCATGGGATTGGTAAATATATAGGCATCGAAACATTAGAAGTGAATGGTACTCATAAAGATTATCTTCATATTCGCTATCGTGCAGATGATAAGTTGTATGTTTCTGTTGATCAAATTGATTTAATCCAAAAGTATGTAGCTTCTGAAGGAAAAGAGCCAAAGCTTCATAAACTTGGCGGTGCAGAATGGAAAAAGGCGAAAGCAAAAGTTTCATCAGCTGTTAATGACATTGCGGATGATTTAATTAAACTTTATGCAAAACGTGAAGCGGAAAAAGGATATGCCTTCTCACCGGATACGGATGAACAGCGTAACTTTGAAAATTCCTTCCCTTATGAAGAGACAGAAGATCAGCTTCGTTCGATTATGGAAGTAAAACGAGATATGGAACGCGAACGACCAATGGACCGACTTGTCTGTGGGGATGTTGGTTACGGTAAAACTGAAGTAGCAATCCGTGCTGCTTTTAAAGCAATCATGGATGGAAAACAGGTAGCATTTCTTGTTCCAACGACAATCTTAGCTCAACAGCATTATGAGTCAATACAAGAACGTTTTGAGGAATATGCAATTAGTGTAGGGTTGCTTAGTCGATTCAGATCGAAAAAACAACAAACGGAAACATTAAAAGGGTTAAGTGAGGGAACGGTTGATATTGTTATAGGAACGCACCGTATTTTATCAAAAGATGTTGTATTCAAAGATTTAGGTTTATTAATTGTCGATGAAGAACAACGCTTTGGTGTAACCCATAAGGAGAAAATTAAACAGTTAAAAACAAATGTGGATGTGTTAACGTTAACTGCTACACCAATTCCAAGAACGTTGCACATGTCAATGGTAGGTGTTCGAGATTTATCGGTTATTGAAACGCCACCACAAAATCGTTTCCCAGTACAAACCTACGTAATGGAGTACAATGATGCACTTATTCGGGAAGCTATTGAACGAGAGATGGCTAGAGGCGGGCAAACGTTTTATTTGTACAATCGTGTTGAAGATATGACAAGAAAAGTAGAAGAAATCCAAATGCTTGTTCCTGAAGCACGAGTTGGCTATGCGCACGGTAAAATGACAGAAACGCAGCTAGAATCAATTATTTTAAGCTTCTTAGACGGCGAATATGATGTGTTAGTGACAACGACCATTATCGAAACGGGTGTAGACATGCCTAACGTGAACACGTTAATCGTCCATGATGCCGATCGCATGGGCTTGTCTCAATTGTATCAATTGCGCGGACGAGTGGGACGTTCAAATCGTATTGCTTATGCTTACTTCATGTATCAACGTGATAAAGTGTTAACGGATGTGGCCGAGCAAAGACTCCAAGCTATTAAGGAATTTACAGAGTTAGGTTCTGGTTTTAAAATTGCGATGCGTGATTTATCAATTCGCGGTGCAGGGAATTTACTTGGCGCTCAACAACACGGATTTATCGATTCTGTTGGATTTGACTTATACTCTCAAATGTTAGAAGAAGCAATTGCAGAACGTCAAACAGGTGTGAAAAAAGAAGAGAAACCAGAAATTGAAATTATTTTACACACAGATGCTTACATCCCGGATAAATATATTCCGGATGGCTATCAAAAAATTCAAATGTATAAACGTATAAAATCAATGGATCGTGTAGATGATTATTCTGAAATTATTGACGAACTACATGACCGTTTCGGGGATTTACCAGATGAAACAGAGAGATTATTGCGTATCGCTCGAATCAAAGTTTGGGCAATGGAAGCAGGAGTGTCAGCAATAAAGGAAAAACAAAAAATAATTTCTATTCACTTAACAGAAGAAGGTACAGCAAGTGTGGATGGCAGTAAAATTGTGGCCGATTCCATGAAATTTGATCGTGCTGTGGGGTTCTCGATGGATGGAAACAAACTAACGCTTACAATCGATGAGAAAAAGTGTGGAAAATATCATTCATTTGATGTGCTAGAAGAGATGATGGAAATAATAGCGAAAGCAAAAAAGGAAAAAATAGTGTAATGAAAATATTCGACCTAAGGAAATACTATCGTAAGTATAATAATTTCTAGTTTTTTAGCTATAATTTAATCCTCTGCATACACTTTTTGCATACATTGACCAAATATTATCCATACTATCAATGTGAATCGAAAATTGATGACGAAAGAGAGGCAACTAGATGAAAGCAACAGGAATTGTCCGTCGTATTGATGATTTAGGTCGAGTAGTTATTCCTAAAGAAATTCGCAGAACAATGCGAATTCGTGAAGGTGACCCATTAGAAATTTATACTGATAGAGAAGGGGAAGTTATCTTAAAAAAATATTCCCCGATAAATGATCTTAGTGAGTTTGCAAAAGAGTATGTTGAGTCACTATATGAAACGGTTGGAACTCCAGCTTTAATTAGTGACAGAGACGAAATGATTGCAGTTGCTGGATTATCGAAGAAAGAGTACACGAATCGTCGTCTTTCCGTTTTTGCGGAAGACTTTATGAAACAGCGTTCAGTCGTTACTGAGAAAACGGAAACAACGATTGAATTAGTTCCAGGACAGTTTGAGCAAGTGAAATCTTATTGTGTAGCGCCAATCATTTCAAATGGCGATGCAATTGGAGCTGTCTATTTATTATCGAAAGTTCACTTCATTACAGATGTTGAATCTAAAGCAGCTGAAACTGCAGCGAACTTCTTAGCAAAGCAAATGGAAAACTAACGGATGAAAGCGTCTCTATAAAGGAGGCGTTTTTTTATGAATAAAATTTAAAGTGCGAATTAAACCTATCAAGGCATATTACACAAATAAAAAGCCGTGCAAACCTTTTTGACGGCATGCACGACTAATTTGTAGATGTTCAAGCTATTTTAAGCAGAAGGTTTTGTTTGTAATAATTTAATACCCATTGCAATGAAAACAATTCCGGTTAATTTATTTAAGATTGTTGAGAATTTAGCGTTACCTCTTAGCTTTCTAGTAGACATTGAAGTTAGATAAGCGGTGATTAAACACCATATTCCCCCTGTTAAAGTAAAAGTAAGTCCTAAAATAATAAAAGGAATTGGTGAGAAAACTTGCGAATTTGTCTGAATAAATTGCGGAAGAAAAGCTAAGAAAAATAGAGCAACTTTAGGGTTTGTGACGTTTGTAATCATACCTTGTAGGAATATCTTTTTATTGCTTTGTTTAGGTAATGATTGCTGTTCGCTTGGGTCATTTTTTGAAATGAGCATCTTAATACCTAAGTAAGCTAAATAGATAGCACCTACAATTTTGATTAAATTAAATAACAAAGCAGATTGCATTAAAATTACTGAAAGACCAAATGCAGCAAGAAATGTGTGTACTACTACCCCAGCAGTAATACCAAGAGCTGAATAAACTCCTGCAGTTCTACCTTGAGAAATACTCCGACTTACAATGTACATTGTATCTGTACCGGGTGTTAAATTCAGCAAAATGGCCGCAATTAAAAATACCTCGAAATTTATGATTCCCAACATTTGTACACTCCTCCTTTAAAATATTGTAGTCTTTTTAATTACCGAAACTCAATACCATAATTGCACACGTTAAAACGGTTAGTATGACTTTTAGCAGCGTATGTAATTCTTTGGTATACTATTTTGTAGTTTTAGGAAGAAAGAGGAACTGGAATGGGAAATAACTTTGGCATGAAGGGGTATATGAAAGGTGCGTTATTCCTCACATTAGCCGCACTAATGGTTAAAGCTTTAAGTGCTGTATATCGTGTACCTTTTCAAAATTTAGTTGGAGATCAAGGTTTTTATATCTATCAACAAGTGTATCCTTTCATTTCCTTTTTTGTTGTGTGGACATCAGGTGGTTTTGCAGTAGCGATTTCGAAAATGTTAGCAGACGCAGAATCAAGTGTGCACGCCTTAGAAAGAAAAACTATCATTACGCGAACGGTTTACATGTATTTAACGTTTTTATCACTCGTTTTTTTCTGTCTTCTGTTTTTTGGCTCTTATTCCTTAGCATGGTTAATGGGAGATGAACAATTAGCGCCACTTCTTAGAACAGGTGCTTTTGTAACATTGTTTATGCCTATCCTTGCGCTTATGAAAGGAACATTCCAAGCTAAAGGTGAGATGGCTCCTGTAGCTTATGCTCAAGTGTTCGAACAATTTATACGCGTTTGTGTCATTTTAGCGGGGGCAATTGTCATCATGACAACATCTAAATCTCTTTATGCTGCGGGCAATGTTGCAGTATTTGGAACGGTAGTCGGACAAATTGCTGGAGTTCTTTTATTACTTTATTTCACTAAAAGTAGTCGAAAAAGGTCAAAAGCAAAAAAGAAGTTCGCTAAATGGCCAATTTTAAAAGAAGTTACCATTTTAAGTTTAAGTGTAAGTATGAGTAGTTTGCTTTTATTATGCTATCAATTAATTGATTCTTTCACTGTATTTTCGATGTTGTTGGAAAGCGGTATGGGAAAACTACAAGCGATGGAGACAAAAGGAATATTTGATAGAGGCCAGCCCCTTGTACAAATGGGTGTTACGATTGCCTCATCATTATCGTTAGCCATTGTTCCACTTGTTGCATATCAATCTAAAAAAATAAATGGAAGGGGACCAATCCCTTTTATTCAGTTAACTTATCGGGTTTCAATTCTATTAGGCGTAGCGGCTTCTATTGGATTAATACTTGTGATGCCTTATGTAAATGAAATGCTTTTCGAAACAAATGCTTTGACGAATGTTTTGAGTATTTACGTTTTACAAATTGTACCTTTATCAATTATTTTAACCTTCACAGCAATTCTGCAGGGAATGAATCGGTTAAAAGTTCCTGCAATCATTTTAATAGTAGCTATATTAGTAAAATTTATAGGAAATCATTTGCTCATTTCTAAAGTAGGGGTCCTTGGAGCAGCGATTGCAAGTGATATGGGGTTGTTCTTAAGTGCTGGTTTGCTAATTATTTATTTGAAAAAAATTACTCATACAAAATTAGCAAAAAAGGAATTTTACATAAAATTATTTCTTGCAAGCACAATCATGTCTCTAGCTGTGTACGTTATGGATAAACTATTACAAATCTCCAATACTTTCTTATCGGGTAGATTAGAAGCGGTTATCTTTGGTGGATGTTTAATAATTTTGGGAGCATTTGTTTTTTTAACGATTGTTGCAAAAACAAAAATGTTAGCAGAAAAAGAGTGGTTTATGTTGCCATTTGGGCGAAAAATGGCCGCTTATCAAATATGGTTAAATAAAAAAAGTAGGTGACATTATGCATGAATTAACTGTTATAGGTCTTGGAGCAGCAGAATTGGATCAGCTGCAAATAGGTGTGTATAAAAAATTAAAATCAGCAAAAAAAATTTACGTTCGAACAATGGACCATCCTGTTATAAAGGAATTACAACAGGAGGGCATGATGTTTGAAAGCTTTGATAAAATCTATGAAAAGCATGATACGTTCCAACCTGTGTATGAAGAAATTTGCGATAATTTAATTAAAGCCTCCCAAAACGAACCGCTTATGTATGCAGTACCTGGTCATCCATTAGTTGCAGAACAAACTGTACAATTACTAATTGCAGCTATGAAAGAGGGAAAAGTAGATTTGAAAATTGAAGGTGGTCAAAGTTTTTTAGACCCAATTTTTGGAGCGCTAAAAATTGACCCAATTGACGGCTTTCAACTGCTGGATGGAACCAGCTTTTCCATTCATGACGTAAATATGCGTGGGCACCTATTGATTGCTCAAGTATATGATGCTTTTAGTGCATCTGAAGTAAAATTAACCTTGATGGAGAAATACCGAGATGACTATCCAGTAACTATTGTAACTGCGGCAGGATCTTCTTTTGAGAACTTAACAACGGTGCCTTTATATGAACTTGATCAGGCCGTTGAAATTAATAACTTAACAACGATTTACGTTCCACCAGTGCAAGATGATTTTGATGCACTCCGAGATTGGGTTACGTTTAGAAAAATTATCGCCACATTACGTGGTCCAAATGGCTGCCCGTGGGATCAAAAACAAACCCATGAAAGTCTGAAAAAATATTTGATTGAGGAAGCTCATGAATTTTTAGCAGCAATTGATGCAGAAGATGACTATGCAATGGTAGAAGAACTTGGGGATGTATTATTGCAAGTATTCTTACATGCCCAAATCGGTGAAGATCAAGGCTATTTCAATTTAGAAGAGGTATTAGCATCTGTTAGTGAAAAAATGATTCGCCGTCATCCTCACGTTTTTGGTGACGTCAATGTTGAAAATGCCGATGAAGTTGTTGCAAATTGGGAGGACATTAAACGCGCAGAAAAAGGGGAACAAACAGGTTCAATGTTAAAAAGTGAATATCGTGCAAGTTCCTCTTTACAAACGTCTTATAACTATCAAAAAAAGGCAGCTTCAGTAGGTTTTGATTGGCCAGATCCAGAAGGTGCATGGGAAAAGTTTGCTGAAGAATGGCAGGAATTTAAAGAGGAAATAACAAAGGGTACAAGCAAAGCTCGATTAGATGAGTTTGGTGATGTGTTATTTACGCTCGTGAATCTGGCACGTTTCTATAAAGTTTCACCTGAAGAAGCAATGGTTCATGCCAATGAAAAGTTTGCTCGTAGATTTCATTATGTCGAGCAAAAAGTAATAGAAAGCGGAAAACCATTTACAGATTTTACGTTAGAACAACTCGACTCATTCTGGAATGAAGCAAAAGCATTAGAGAAAAAGGGGAAATAATTAATGCGATTAGATAAATTTCTAAAGGTTTCACGACTTATTAAAAGACGTACATTAGCAAAAGAAGTAGCAGATCAAGGACGAATTACTATAAATAGTAAAGTAGCAAAAGCTAGTAGCACTGTAAAAGTAGGAGATGAGCTGGCAATTCGTTTTGGTCAAAAAGTTGTAACTGCCCGCGTAGAAGATTTAAAAGAAAATGTGCGCAAAGAAGAAGCTAGCAAAATGTTTACGATTCTTAAAGAAGAAAGATTAGAAAAAATTGAACCACAGTTTATAGACGATGAAGAGTAAGCTTTTTATATAAATAAAAGTATAAATTTAAACCAAGTCTATAGATTTCACAGTGAGAAGAAAAAATATTAAATTTCTAGGGCATGGCAACAAATTTGTTGTCATGCTTCTTTCATTTCCCGCATAAAGTGAACAGAACAAACACAATAACAATGAAGGAGGAACGATATGACACTACATCAAGAAAGTAATCGTTACACAATTACATCTGGGGACCATCTTGTGACAGTGCGAAATCGAAAAAGAATGGACATGACTTCTGTTAAGGAAATTGAGCGATTTGACCAAGAAGAATTCTATGTAAGAACTGCCCAAGGTCATTTGCTAATCCGTGGAGAGGAGCTACGCATTGTCCATTTAGACGTCGATAAAGGATTACTAACGTTGGAAGGAAATGTTAAGGCGCTACAGTACGACGACGAAGATAATGGTTTATCAAAAGGCTTCCTCCATAAATTATTTGGATGACCATTAATGAACAAGTTGTTAGTATTTTAATTATGATCATAAGTGGCTTATTTGTAGGTGCAATAGTAGATAGTACACGCTATCTGCTAAGCACCTTAAGCCCGGGATCGTTTTTAAGAAAAATAGGATATGGAGTAGAGCTGATCGTTTGGGTACTCTTAGGGGGCCTAACGTTTTATATTTTATTCATTGTAAAGGGTGGAGAATGGCGTTTAGTTGATCCGTTAGCGCAAATTCTTGGTATTTTTTTATATGAATCTGTTTTTCAACGGTATTTCCGCTTCGTTGGACGAGTGTTCGTCTTATTAACAATTAGGCCTATATTAGCAATTATTAAATTTATTTATTCCGTAATCATAGGTACAATTAGGCTACTCCTTCGTATAATTATGTTTTTATTCACACCTTTTCGCAAAATCTATATTATAATTAAGAAGAAATATTTGCTAAAAATATATTCCCGATTAAGAAGGATTCTCTTCAAAAAACGTTGAAATGTAAGTATAATAGGGATTGTTATTGATTAGAATGGAGGTGGCGGATATGGCAAAGCGTCAAGATCAGATTAAGACACAACAAAATAACGTTCGAACGCTTGAAAATGACTATGTCCGATCATCTGAGTATAAAGCAAATTATTCAAAACAAAAAAAAATCCGTTTTCGTAGAAGGATGTTTGTGTTTGGGATTATTGCTTTTGCCACTTTATTCTTTTTAATTAAAACAAATATCCACCAAAATGAGAGATTAGCCCAAAAAGAACAGCAAAAAGAAGAAGTTTTAGCTCAATTAGAAGAAGTAAAAGAAAGACAAGAGCTATTAAATTTACAAATTGCTAAGCTAGAGGACGATGAATATATAGCAAAGCTAGCACGAAAAGAGTTTTTCTTATCAGAAGACGGGGAAATTATTTTCACAATCCCGGATGAAGGTGAGTCAAAAGGTAACGAATAAAAGGCCTTTTTTATAGGTATTATAGTTTTGAGAAAAGTGTTTGAAGTCCGATAGAAAAAGAGTTGTCTTGTTGACACTCTTTTTTTGTTGGCTATAATAAAAGAATAACGTGCATTTAAAACGTTACACAAAAATTTTTAATACTGGCTATTAAGCCGCTTAAATTTTAAGGAGGAGCATTTTTTTTATGTCAATTGAAGTAGGCAGCAAAGTACAAGGTAAAGTAACAGGAATCACAAATTTTGGAGCATTCGTTGAGCTGCCAGATGGCAAAACGGGTCTAGTTCACATTAGTGAAGTCGCAGATAACTATGTGAAAGACATCAACGAACATCTTAAAGTTGGCGATGTCGTTGAAGTAAAAGTGATGAATGTTGAAGCGGATGGTAAAATCGGTTTATCAATCCGAAAAGCAAAGCCTCAACCAGAAAGACCTGAACGTCCACATCGTCCACGTCGCGATAATAATCGTTCTAATGACAGAAATGATCGACAAACGAAAGAAAATTTCGAACAAAAAATGGCACGATTCTTAAAAGATAGTGACGAACGTCTTGCAACATTAAAACGTGCAACTGAGTCAAAACGCGGTGGCCGTGGAGCTAGAAGAGGGTAGTTTGCTGTCTGTTTTAAGCGTAGAAAAAGTGTAATATAGATGGAAGACTGTTTGTGTAGTTAGATCACAAACAGTCTTTTTTTGTCCTAAAAGTGGGAGGGTTTTAAAGGTCATTTTCTAATAAAATTCCCGCTTTTTTTGCATTTATTTACTTTTTTCTCGTAACATTGTTTTCAATAAGGTCACAATACAAATACAACAAATAACGAATCCTACGGTTAACAGTATAAGTTGAAGTATAGGGGAGATTTTTAATATGATCCCTAGAACGACTAGAATCGAGCCTATCGAACATAACAATGCTAAAGTTCGTAAATTATTTAACACACAAAATCCTCCAATTTTAAACGAGATATAGTTTATATATTAAAAGGTTTAATAATAAATATAGTATATATAGCAAGAACCACGCCCCAAATGTGTGAAAAAACCAAAGTCTTGGGTTCCTCGAATTTTAAGTAACTAGCCAAGGTTGTCCTATTCAATATCAAGATGCGGAGAAACACAAGATATTCTTGATCCCCCAATAAATTCCGACAACGAATTCCCTTTATGTAATCTTACCAAAAAATACGTCGAAAGATTTTTATTATACTATTTCACCACTAGACAAATTTTACAAGAAACCTTTTATATAATTACTCAAAATGCAATTAGTAAAGGGGATGATATAAATGGCAAATATCGAAATGTTGGAGGAAAAGACACATTTGCAAGGGGTGACAGCACGATTTTCTATTAAAAAGGTTAGCTTTTTTATACATTTGTTTTTTTTCCTACTAGCGTTGTTTCTATCAAGAGCAGTAATGTTCGAGGCGGCGGTTCCGTTTTTACTTCCTCTTTGGGCGATTGTAAAACAACGTTATGAAAATAAAAAATGGTCAGTTTTATTAGGAGGAATAATCGGGGCACTGACCTTAAGCTTAGGACAAGTGTTCATTTTATGTTTACAAATTATTTTGTATGAACTAATTACCCGATTCCGATTTTTAAAATTACCAACCGCAGTTGGTGTGGCTACGGCAATTTTCTTCGGACAGTTTCTTTGGCAAGGGATTGCTCATTTAGGGTTACCACCATTTATTGTTCAACTTTATATATATTATGAAGTTGTGCTAGCCTTTTTTATGACGATTTTTGTGCGTCTCTTTTTTGTACCACCTCATCGCTTTTGGGCGGTCGGTTGGAGCTATGAACGAGTAGGTGCAGGTCTAGTTATATTAGCGATGGTATTAACAGGTGTACAATCTGTAGTAGTATCCTATTTTGGTTTATTTCCTTTTATGCTACATTTAGCAATTTGTATAGCAGCACTTGCTGGTGGAGTCCCAATTGCAGCGATGGTCGCTACAATCGTAGGCGCATTAGTAGGGGTTGCTAAATTATCCTTTACGGGAATGATTTCAGTTTATGCAATGACCGGAGTAGTTGCAGGACTATTTAGCAGGTTAGGACGATTTGGGGTAGTTCTTGCTAGTTTAGCACCAAGTATTTTTTTCTTCTTTTATGACGCAACGTTACCGATTGATACCGTGTACTTTGTTTCAATACTTGTAGCAGGTCTTGTATTTTTTATTTTGCCTCAAAGGATGTTTACATTTTTGCACGATGTAATACACCCTAAACGTGATGAGGTGCTATTACAAAGACAACAGTGGCTCACTGAACATACAACGGAAAAAATTGAAACTTTTCAAAATTTCGTCTTGTTTATGAAGGAGTTGGTGTTTGATCGTTTTACATCAACAGAAAGTGTTAATGAAATAAGAAAAATAGAACCGAGTGCAACATGTATGAGTTGTTTCCGCTATGATCACTGCTGGGGCGAAAGAAATAATCATATGGACGAGATGATTCATCATTGGTTTGTTGCAAAGACAAATTCGAGGGAAGGAGAACAGGCGTTATTAGAGGAACGAATCAAGTTGAAATGTATTAAACCTGCGAAATTACTAGAGGAATTAGATTATCAACTATACAATGATAAAATGAACGGCCAATTTTACCATGGTAAAAAAATGATTGCGCTTCAATTAAGAGACTTAAGTAATCATTTAAACAAATTGATGGAAGATATGAAGGAGGAAACATTATCGTTTAAAACGATTGAAGAGGAATTAGAATATGAGTTTAAACGTGCACATGTTCAATGTTTTCAAATTGATGTAATTAATAACACTATGGGTGAACGTGTGATTATTTGTTCATTGGCTAATAAAAATGATACGTATGATGATCAATATTTACTTTGTGAGAGAATCATTTTGCCAATTTTGTATGACGTATTTTCAGAGCCATTCCAAGTGGAGAAAATCTCTACCCAAAAAGCGCCTTTCTCCCATATTCAAGTGCGTTTCCGTTCTGCAGTTCGCTATGAAATAGAGTATGATATATACAGCAGAGCGAAAAATTCTGCTTGGGTATCAGGGGATAGTCATGCAGTATTCCATATCCATCCCGGTCTAGTTGCTGTTATGCTGTCAGATGGAATGGGGCAAAATAGAGAAGCCCAAAGAGAAAGCAGACGATTGGTACGTTTAATGAGAGAATGTTTAACATACAATATGAATCCAGAAACTGCTATGCATACTCTCCACTATGTGATGTCATTAAATCGAGAAGTTGATATGTATGCAACGATTGATTTTGCTCTAGTAGATTTACAAAAAGGTGCTCTTTGGTCTTGGAAGGCTGGAAGTATGTCGACATATATTTTGCGCGGAGAACGTCTCCTAAAAGTGGATGGTGCGGCGGCGCCAGTTGGTTTTATGCCTGTGTTCTCCATCGAAACAGAAAAAGTAAATCTATTAGCTGAAGATTATGTAGTGATGGTATCGGATGGTGTCTTCTCAGGAAATTATGATTGGGAAGAACAGGAGCAATACTTTATTAGTTTGTTGAAATCCCGAATCCGTGAAGAAATGCCAATCGAAGTAATACTTTATGATGTAATGGAGCAGTTTAGTAATATGTATGAGGTTGATGACGATTGTACGGTCATTTTACTAAATGTGGCTCACGTTGTACCAAAATGGGCGGTATTTAGTCCACCAAACACAAAAATTTCTTAGAATAGATATAAAAGCGAGGTGAGAAGATGGTGTCTTTTGAAACCAAAGTAAAAAATTATATAATCGAACATCAACTTATAGCTAATGGAGACCGTCTTCTCATTGCCTGTTCTGGTGGTATTGATTCAATGGGCTTATTACATTTTTTTATTAAGTTCCAACATATTTTTGAAATTCAATTATTTGTGGCGCACGTAGACCATATGCTTAGAGGAAGTACTTCTGCAGAAGATCGTGTTTTTGTAGAAAAGTTTTGTAAAGAGCATGGAGTACCTACTTTTAGTACCTCGATTCCAATTCCTCAATATCTTCAAGAAGAAGGTGGAAACTCACAAGCAATTTGTCGAAGAGAACGTTACTCCTTTTTCGAAAAAACGATGCAAACATATCATATAAATAAACTAGTGACAGCTCATCATGCAGACGATCAGTTAGAATCATTGCTAATGGCGTTAACTAAATCTGGCGCTGTTAATGGATTGAAAGGCATGTATGCACAACGGATATTTTCTTCTGGTATATTAATACGACCTTTCTTAGCAGTAACAAAGGAAGAAATTTGGAAATACTTAATGGAGTTGGAAGGTTCATATAGGGAAGATGCGAGTAATGAGAAGGATGATTACACTCGGAATCGGTATAGACACCATGTAGTGCCATTATTAAAAAGAGAAAATCCACATGTATCGAGCAATGCAGTTTACTTAGCTGAAAATTTACAACAAGATGATGACTTTTTAAATGGTCTTGCATTAGAAAGATTTCCTCACGTAATTGAAAAGCAAAATGATTCATTCTTACTAAAAATTCCGTTATTTCAAAATGAAGCAGTCGCTTTACAAAGAAGAATGATTTTAATACTATTAAACTATCTTTACAATAATGTTAATACTACCCAAAGTAAGACATTAGTTTTATCTATTTTGAACTTAATTAAAAATACAAATGGTAGTGCATTAGTTTACTTACCAGAGGGTAATATTGCAGTTCGTAAATATGATGAAGTCGTTTTTAAAAAGCAAAGTAATGACACGGATGAAACGAAGCTTTTGCAAGAGGTTTCATTAAATGAATGGACGCATACCTCAAGGTTTCGATTATACATAGGAGAAGCCTCTTTTGAACCAAAAGAAATGACTAATTTCTATTACTTCAACTCAAAGGACTTTCATCTCCCGTTTCGAATTAGACCGAGAAAAGATGGGGATCGAATTTCTATAAAAGGGATGGATGCCCAAAAACGCTTATCGAGGATACTTATTGACGAGAAAATCCCCTTACACGAAAGAGATACTTGGCCTATTTTAGTAGATGCAAACGATGATGTAATAGCTATATTAGGTGTGCGAGTTAATAAGTTCTTTTCTAAAACTAAGCGACCGACCGATGATTTTATTTTGTGTATCGAGTGTAAAAAATCATAAACCAATAATCTACATCATTACATGTAATTAAAACGATTAAACTTCGAATTAGATGAACAAATTTTATTAAGAATAACTTAAAATTGATTATAATGACAATAATGGTCATGTGTTGTAACAACTCAAGGAGGAACTATTTATGATTCAAAATGACATTGAAAAAATTATGATTACAGAAGAACAAATCCAAGAAAGAGTCGCTGAACTTGGTGCACAATTAACAGAAGAGTATAAAGATCAGTTTCCATTAGCGATTGGTGTTTTAAAAGGCGCTATGCCATTTATGACAGATTTAATGAAGCGTTTTGAATCATATGTTGAAATCGATTTTATGGATGTTTCGAGCTATGGTAATGCTACAGTATCATCTGGAGAGGTAAAAATTTTAAAAGACTTAAATACTAGTGTTGAAGGTCGCGACGTCATTATAATTGAAGATATTATCGATAGTGGTTTAACATTAAGCTATTTAGTAGATTTGTTCAAATATCGTAAAGCAAAAACAATTAAAATCGTTACGCTTTTAGATAAGCCATCAGGTCGAAAAGTTGATTTAAAAGCAGATGTTGTTGGTTTTGAAGTGCCAGATGGATTTGTAGTTGGTTATGGATTAGATTATGCAGAAAGATATCGTAATTTACCGTACATCGGTATTTTGAAGAAGGAAGTATATTCATTCTAAGATTTTGTAAACATTTCGACAAATAATGTTTACAACACATTTTACCGGTGCTTTTCGTTGTATCATTAAATCATGATATGTTAAGATTTTACTTATAGTTTTTCTGTTATGTTGTGAGGAGGCTGGGGATGAATCGAATATTTCGATACACCATATTTTATTTATTAATTTTTCTAGTAATAATCGGTATTTTCGGTACTTTTAATGGGGGTAACGCACCTTCAGAAGAATTAACTTATCATGAGTTTTTAGAAGCCTTAGAAGCTGGAAAAGTTGAATATGCAAATATTCAGCCGGATGCACAAGTATATGTGGTAGAAGGCGCGTTAGCGGGGTATGAACAAGGCCATACTTTCTTAGTAAATATCCCTCGAGATAATCCGGCTTTAATGGAAAAGATTACGAATGCAGTTAATGGTAATCCGGACATTAAATTTTTAAAAGCACCTGAAACGAGTGGTTGGGTACAGTTCTTTACAGGGATTATCCCATTCATCATTATTATCATTTTATTCTTCTTCCTATTGAGTCAATCTCAAGGTGGCGGTAATAAAGTGATGAACTTCGGTAAAAGTAAAGCGAAGTTATACGACTCTGAAAAGAAAAAAGTTCGATTTGTAGACGTAGCTGGTGCTGATGAAGAAAAGCAAGAGCTTGTTGAGGTAGTCGACTTCCTAAAAGATCATCGTAAATTTACAGACATGGGTGCTCGTATTCCAAAAGGTATTTTACTAGTAGGACCTCCTGGAACAGGTAAAACATTACTTGCGCGAGCTGTTGCTGGTGAAGCAGGCGTACCATTCTTCTCAATCTCAGGTTCTGACTTCGTAGAGATGTTCGTAGGGGTCGGGGCAAGTCGTGTTCGTGATTTATTTGAGAATGCGAAGAAAAATGCACCATGTATTATCTTTATCGATGAAATTGATGCAGTTGGTCGTCAACGTGGAGCAGGTCTTGGTGGTGGTCACGACGAACGTGAGCAAACATTAAACCAATTACTTGTTGAAATGGATGGTTTCGGTGTAAATGAGGGTATTATCATTATTGCAGCAACAAACCGACCAGACATTCTTGACCCAGCATTACTTCGCCCAGGACGTTTCGACCGTCAAATTACGGTTGGTCGCCCCGATGTTAAAGGACGTGAAGCAATCTTAAAAGTACACGCTCGTAATAAACCATTACGTGATGATGTAGATTTAAAAGCTATTGCTCAACGTACACCAGGTTTCTCTGGTGCGGATCTTGAAAACTTACTTAACGAGGCAGCTCTAGTAGCAACTCGTCGTAATAAAAGAAAAATCGACATGGCTGATATTGATGAAGCAACAGACAGAGTAATTGCCGGTCCAGCTAAATCAAGTCGTGTTATTTCAGAAAAAGAACGCAAAATCGTTGCTTTCCACGAAGCAGGTCACGTTGTCGTAGGGCTAACTTTAGACCAAGCAGAAAAAGTACACAAAGTTACAATTGTACCACGTGGGCAAGCTGGTGGTTATGCCGTAATGCTTCCAAAAGAAGATCGTTACTTCATGACAAAACCAGAGTTATTAGATAAAATTGCAGGGTTACTTGGTGGTCGTGTTGCAGAAGATATTACGTTTGGTGAAGTATCGACTGGAGCACATAACGACTTCCAACGTGCTACTGGAATCGCGCGTTCGATGGTTACAGAATACGGGATGAGTGATAAGTTAGGACCAATGCAATTTGGTTCAAGCCAAGGTGGTAATGTATTCCTTGGACGTGACTTTAACTCTGAACAAAACTATTCTGATTCAATTGCATACGAAATTGATAAAGAAATGCAATCAATTATCGTCGATCAATATGAGCGTACAAAACAAATTTTAACGGAAAAACGTGATTTATTAACTTTAATTGCAGAAACATTACTTGAAGTGGAAACCTTAGATGCACAACAAATTGAGCACCTAAGAGATCACGGTAAACTTCCAGACCGTGTAGACTACTCAAAAGTAGATGATGAGCGTATTGTGATCGAATCTACAAATGATACTGTAAAAAGTTCTGAATCAAATGATGTTGTTGTTGAGATTTCTGGTACTACAAGTTTAGATAAACAAATCGTTGGTCAAACACCAGATCCTTCAACATCTGATTTGCCAAGAGAAAACCGTACACCTGAAAATCGTGACGGAATTCAAGAAGACCGTAATAAATAGACTTAAATTTCTGCTGAATGAGTATGCTAATCGCATCTCATTCAGTTTTTTATTTATTCTATCTTAAGATTTTATAAAACCAACCATCATTCTGGAATAATAAGATGAAACCATCTCGTTAGAAACGATAGACATACTGCTGTATTATGTTTCCGTTATTATGGTATTATTTTTTACAAACGGATTTGGAAATGGGTGTGAATGAATGGTCCTTGTCCTCAATGTTGGGAATTCCAATATTGCCATAGGTATATATAGAAACGATAAACTTGCATATAACTTTAGTATTGAAACAAATAGAAGAAAAACAGAAGATGAATATGCAATGCAGTTAAAAATGTTATTCAACCATGTAGGAATCTCCTTTGAAGAAATAAAGGGTATTATTATTTCATCAGTTGTGCCGCCAATTATGTATGCACTAGAGGAAATGTGCCGAAAATATTTTCATGTCAAACCACTTGTTGTTGGACCAGGAGTGAAAAACGGATTAAATATTAAATATGAAAATCCAAGGGAAGTTGGCGCTGATCGAATCGTAAATGCAGTGGCAGCTGTCGATGAATACGGTGGGAAACCACTTATTGTAGTAGATTTTGGAACTGCTAATACGTATTGCTATATAAGTGAAAAGGGAGATTATTTAGGAGGAGCAATTGCCCCAGGGATAACGATTTCAACAGAAGCCCTTTTTTCGAAAACAGCAAAATTACCACGTATTGAAATTAACCGACCTACAACCATTATCGGTAAAAATACGATTTCTGCAATGCAGGCAGGTGTCATCTACGGTTTTGTAGGACAAGTGGAAGGGATCGTTAGTCGAATGAAACAAACATCAATTGAAGATGCTTTTGTTATTGCAACTGGCGATTTGGCAAATTTAATTGCCAATGAAACAAAGATGATAGATATAGTTGATCCACTACTTACGTTAAAAGGGCTATATATCATTTTTAAAAGAAATCAATAAAAGAAATGAGGATAAACAACATGAGTGATTACTTAGTTAGAGGTTTAGGGTTTAATGGGAATGTTCGTGCATTTGCTGCACGTACTACTGAAACGGTAGGAGAAGCACAACGCCGACATAATACATGGCCAACAGCAACTGCTGCGTTAGGTCGTTCAATGACAGCAAGTGTAATCATGGGTGCAATGTTAAAAGGTGAAAATAAATTAACTGTAAAAATAGAGGGAAATGGTCCAATTGGTCCAATGTTAATCGATGCTAATGCAAAAGGAGAAGTGCGGGGTTATGTCACCAACCCACAAGTTCACTTTGAATTAAACTCGATAGGAAAACTTGATGTTCGCCGCGCAGTAGGAGCAGAGGGAACAATTACAGTAGTTAAAGATTTGGGTATGCGTGACATGTTCTCTGGCCAAACACCAATAGTTTCCGGGGAAATTGCGGAAGACTTTACGTATTACTTTGCAGTTTCAGAACAAGTTCCTTCTTCTGTAGGTTTAGGTGTCCTAGTTAATCCGGACAATACAGTTTTAGCAGCAGGGGGATTCATTCTCCAACTAATGCCAGGTTGTGGAGAAGAAACAATTACACAAATTGAACAGCATCTTTCTACAATTGAACCTGTTTCAAAGATGATTGAAAAAGGTTTAACACCAGAACAAATACTAGAAGTGGTACTAGGAAAAGAAAATGTTCAAATTTTAGATTCAATGGATGTTGAGTTTAAATGTCAATGTTCTAAAGAGCGTTTTGGTGCAGCGATAATTAGTTTAGGAGTACAAGAAATCCAAGAAATGATTGATGAGGATGGACAAGCAGAAGCACAATGCCATTTCTGCTTAGAAACTTATCATTATGATAAGCAAGAGCTTGAAGGTTTTATCAATGAAATCAAAGCGCAATAATATATCAAATCAATCGCACAACAAAACGCCTCTTACTCAAAGAAGATTAAAAACAAAACCTGTACTAACATTGCTGACAATACTTTTGGCGGGAAACTTATTTTGGTTTGTTTTGTGGGTATGGCCTAACGAAAAAGATAACGGTGGCGATGAAATAGTCGCTACCGTTGATGATAAAGAAATTACAAAGCAGCAATGGATGGCTGCAATGGAAAATCGTTATGGGAAAGAAACACTACAAAACTTAGTGAATGAATCAGTTATGGAAAAAGCAGCAGAAGAATATAAGATTAAAGTGTCTGATGAAGAAATTGATCTTGAAATCGCTCTAATTCGAACAGCTCAAGATACCACTGATACAACGATTCAACAGTTAACAGAAGAACAACTACGGCAAAAGGTGCGAGCACAATTAATTTTAGAAAAGGTCTTAACAAAAGACATTATTACAGATACTGAAGAAATCGTTAAATACTATGAAGAGAATCAATCTCTTTACAATATCCCTACTACATATAAAACAAGCATTATTATTGTTGAGTCAAAGGATGATGCGGACAGTGTCTTAAAGGAACTTAATGATGGGTCCGAATTTTCTATTTTAGCTAGGGAACGTTCCCTTGATACAACTTCAGCAAGTTTGGGTGGAGGTATAGGATATATAACAACAGCCCAAGCGAATGTGGATAAAAGTATTCAAGATGCAGTACAAAAGCTAAAAGAGAATGAGATTAGTGATCCCTTTGTAATGAATGACGGCCGTTATGGAATCGTAAAAGTAGAGGAAATTAACGAAGGAAAATCCTTTACCTATGATGAGGTGAAAGGGCACATTCAACGGGTGTTATCAATGGAACAATTACCCGCTTCCATTACACCAGAAGCATTTTGGAAAGAATTTGATGCGAGTTGGTTTTATGGAGAATCCTCATAAGTTTAAGTCTAAAGTTTTCACAATATTTTGTGCTTAACCATTGACTCAAGACACAAATGTTGGTAATATACTAAATAGGTAAAACCTATAAATTTAGTAGGTATTTAAGAGAGGATGATAAAAATGAGTAAATTAGCAAACTCAGTTACTGAATTAGTTGGACGCACTCCTATCGTGAAACTTAACCACGTAACTTCTGAAAATGAAGGAACAGTTTGGGTAAAATTAGAATTCTTCAACCCAGGTAGCTCTGTAAAAGACCGTATTGCTCTTGCAATGATCGAAGCTGCAGAAAAAGACGGTACATTAAAACCAGGTGGAACTATTATTGAACCAACTTCAGGTAACACAGGTATTGGTTTAGCAATGGTTGCTGCTGCGAAAGGCTACCGTGCAATTCTAGTTATGCCTGAAACGATGAGTATTGAACGCCGCAAGTTACTTCGTGCTTATGGTGCGGAATTAGTTCTAACACCTGGTCCAGAAGGAATGAAAGGTGCTATTGCAAAAGCTAAAAGTTTAGCAGAAGAAAATGGTTACTTCTTACCACAACAATTTGAAAACCAAGCAAACGCTGAAATTCACCGTTTAACAACTGGTCCTGAAATCGTTGAAGCATTTGAAGGTGTTCAATTAGATGCATTTGTAGCGGGTATCGGAACTGGTGGTACAATTACAGGTGCTGGTGAAGTTTTACGTCAAAAATACCCTGAAATTGAAATCATCGCTGTAGAGCCAAAAGATTCTCCAGTATTATCTGGTGGTAACCCAGGTTCACATAAAATACAAGGTATTGGTGCAGGGTTCGTACCAGGTGTATTAAACACAGAAATCTACAACTCAGTATTCACAGTAGAAAACGAAACTGCTTTTGAAGTTGCTCGTAAAGTAGGTAGCGAAGAAGGAATTTTAGTTGGTATTTCTTCTGGTGCAGCAATCCATGCAGCAATCGAAACTGCAAAACGTCTTGGAAAAGGTTCTAATGTATTAGCAATCGTTCCTTCAAATGGTGAACGCTACTTATCTACTGCTTTATACAACTTCGAAGACTAATCCGAAATTTTATTCATCGACATTGCCTTTATAGGTGATGTCTTTTTTATTATCTGTTTTTTTACTCAAGCCACTTTGTATCGTTTGATGCGTTATTCAATTAAAATTGATATTCTATTTTATAAAGTATACTAATAGAAAGGGGTTAACTAATGCTTTGTTGGTTCAATGGAAAGTATTTAGATGAAAAGGAGTTATTTATCTCGCCCTTTGATCATGGATATTTACATGGAATCGGTTTCTATGAACATTTTCGTACATACAATGGCCAAGTGCTATTACTGGAAGAACATTTTCACCGCTTATGCAATGCATTAAATATTTACCGAATACCTATGCCCTATACAATAAAAGATATTCAGAATGTCATTGAAGAATTATGGACAGCTGCTTCACGAGAGGATTGTATTTTTCGTCTAAATGTTTCGGCAGGTAGGGCAAATGAGATGTTGTCACCTGAATATAAAAAACCTAATGTGATAATTTTTCGAAGATCTCTTAGGCAACGAACTCGTGGTACAGAAAAGAATGCAATTTGGCTAAAGACAACTCGAAATTCACCAGAACAACCAATTCGCTTTAAATCCCATCATTTTGGTAACAATATATTAGCGAGTTTTGAAGTTCAAAACCTTGAAACAACGGAAGGTTTTTTCCTTAACACAAAAGGGCATATCGCAGAAGGAATTACTTCTAATATCTTCTGGGTAAGAGATGATATACTTTTTACACCTTCTCTTTCAACGGGTATTGTTCCGGGCATTACAAGACAATGGGTAATTCATGCAGCGAAGCGGTTAGGTATCCGGGTGGTAGAAGATATCTTTTTCCAACACGAACTGATAAATGCCTACGAATGTTTCGTTACAAATTCTATCGAGGAACTTGTACCGATATCAAAAGTTGGTAGAACAAGATTTTTAGGAGAAGATGGACCTATTTATCAAAGGCTACATCAATCATATATAGATGAAATAATTCAAATAATGAAAAGAGGATAAGGGATGTTAACGAAGTACTCTACACCACTAGTCATTAATAATATTGAACTAGATTATAGAAAAGAAACGATTATAATGGGGATTCTAAACGTAACGCCCGATTCATTTTCAGATGGCGGGAAATTTAATTCCATTGATGCGGCCGTTGCGCATGCAAAAGAAATGGTTGCAAATGGGGCGAAAATAATCGATATTGGCGGGGAATCTACTCGACCAGGTTATACACGTATATCCGATGATGAGGAAATTGCTCGTGTTGTACCTGTTATACAAGCGATTTTAAAAGAAGTACCTGTCATCATTTCAATTGATACTTACAAATCAGCCGTTGCTCGTGCAGCAGTTGAAGCTGGTGCGCATATGATTAACGATATTTGGGGAGCAAAGGCAGACCCTGAAATTGCAAAGGTAGCTTCAGAACTAAATGTACCAATTACCTTAATGCACAATCGAAAAGATGAAGACTATATAAATTATTTTGAAGACTATATGCTAGATATACAAGAAAGCGTTAATTTAGTAAAAAATGCGGGAGTACCAGATTATCATATTATTTTAGATCCAGGGATTGGCTTTGTAAAAAACCTACAACAAAGTATTGAAACGATGCAGCGTTTAGACGAGCTTGTTGAAATAGGTTATCCAGTATTACTCGCCACTTCTCGTAAACGTATGATTGGAACGATATTGAACTTACCATTGGATGAGCGGGTAGAAGGAACTGCTGCGACATGTGCATTTGGTGTCATGAAAGGATGCCATATTGTGCGTGTTCATGATGTGAAAGAAGTAGCCCGAACAGTGAAAATGATTGACGCACTAATGGGTAAGTTTAAAGTAAATGAAGAGCTACCTTCAAGACATTAAAAGGAGAACACAATGGACTATATACATTTAAGAGACATGCAGTTTTTTGGCTATCATGGTGTTTTAAAAGAAGAGACAGTACTAGGACAAAGATTCCGAGCATCTGTGTCGTTAGCCGTAGATATTCAAAAGGCTGGAAAAACAGATGACCTTCAGGATACTGTAAGTTATGTTGGTGTTTATAACATATGTAAAGAAATTATTGAAGGACAGCCCTATAAACTAATTGAAGCGGTAGCGGAAACAATTGCTACACGTATTTTATCAGACTACAACGGACAAGTTTTTGGGTGCCGTGTTGAAGTAATAAAACCAGACCCGCCAATTGCAGGACATTATAAAGAAGTGGCCGTAGAAATAGTAAGAGGGCGGTTTTATGAATAAAATTTACCTTTCCCTTGGCACCAATATTGGCGACAGGGAGCATAATTTAAAGCTTGCAGTACGAATGCTTCATGAAATGGATGATGTATGTGTAAAAAATGTGTCATCTATTTATGAAACGGCACCAGTAGGATATGTGGATCAACCTTCATTTTTAAATATTGTACTCTATGTTGAGAGTGACAAATCTGCTTTTGACATGCTAGATATATGCCAATCTGTAGAGAATGAATTGGGGCGAGTACGGGAAATTAGATGGGGTCCCAGAATTATTGACCTTGACATTTTGCTCTTTAATCAAGACAATATTGAAGCGGAGAATTTAATCGTTCCCCATGCACGAATGTTTGAAAGAGCATTTGTTTTAGTCCCACTTTTAGAAATTGCAATTCCACCTTTAGAAGGCTATTTACTTCAAGCTCAAAATTCGTTATGTCAAATGGATATTGATCAAGAGGGCATTAAAAAGTGGAATAATACTAAAAGTGTAGAAGAATTTATACAATTTAGACCTTAAGAGGAATCGATATAGAAACCCTTTTGAAGGAGGAGAACATATGAATACAACGGAAAAACCGTTTCAAATAGGTGATATCGTCATGGATAACCGTGTCGTCTTAGCACCAATGGCAGGTGTATGTAACTCTGCATTCCGTCTTACTGTTAAAGAGTTTGGAGCAGGTTTAGTATATGCTGAAATGATAAGCGATAAGGGCTTAGTCATGCGCAACCAAAAAACATTAGATATGCTTTATATTGATGAGCGGGAGAACCCACTTTCATTACAAATATTCGGTGGAGATAAAGAAACGTTAGTAGAGGCTGCTAAATATGTAGATAAAAATACAAATGCAGATATTATCGACATCAACATGGGTTGCCCAGTAAATAAAATTATTAAATGTGAAGCTGGAGCAAAGTGGCTTTTAGACCCCAATAAAATTTACGAAATGGTTTCTGCGGTAGTTGATGCAGTGGATAAACCTGTTAGTGTAAAAATGCGTATTGGTTGGGATGAAGAGCATATTTTTGCTATTGAAAATGCTCAAGCAGCTGAACGTGCCGGCGCTTCTGCCATTGCGATGCATGGACGTACGCGTGTTCAAATGTATGAGGGTAAAGCAAATTGGGATGTTCTAAAAGAAGTAAAGAAACACATCCATATTCCGTTCATCGGAAACGGTGATGTTGAAACACCACAAGATGCTAAGCGTATGATAGATGAAGTTGGCGTTGACGCAGTAATGATTGGACGCGCAGCACTAGGAAACCCGTGGATGATTTATCGCACTGTACAATATTTAGAAACAGGCGTACTAAAACCTGAACCATCCGTACGTGAAAAAATGGATGTCTGCCTTCTTCACTTTGAACGTTTAATGCAATTAAAAGGAGAAAGTGTAGCAGTTCGTGAAATGCGTAAACATGCTTCATGGTATTTGAAAGGTATTCGTGGGAACGGTATTGTACGCAATGCAATCAATCAAATGGAAACTGCAAGCGAATTACGTGCACTTATCAATAGTGTGGCTGACCAACTGGAAGAGCAAGTAGAAGCTATTTAAAAACACAAAAGGCATCCTTCATTTGAGTGGATGCCTTTTTACTTTTATTATCTTGAAACCTCTTTTGTTGGCCCCATTACTCCCGGGACAGGTAATCCTGCTTGCCGTAGTAATACTTGCATTTGTGCGCGGTGATGTGTTTGGTGGTCAATCATCATTCGTAATACTGCACCAACCGCTGTTGCCTGACCTAGCATATCAATCGTGTTGACTAGCTCTTCATCTGAAATTTTCTCACCTACATCTTTACTAACATTTTCTTTCATAGTTTTATAAGTTGATATAATCTCGTCAATAGTAGCTGGTGTGTTTGTTGGATTTAAATTTAGTGAAAGTCCAATTTGACCAAGGAAGAATACAGGAGCTGTTGTTAAATGCCAGCTTAACCACTCAAGTGTATTATGGTCTTCTACTATTGCCTGTTGCTTTTTTTCCTCTGTAATCGCTTCGAAAATGGAGATAGTTCCAGTGCTATTATGTTCCCAATCGTTTATAAAATCTTCTACTTTACGATACATAATTTAATTCCCCTCTCTTCTCTTTCAATATAGAAATAGTAGCATAATTTTAATGCGAACTAGGCATAATTGAATCAGGTTTGTGACTATCAGAATTATAAAACTATTACAAAAGAATTGAAATTCAAACGAAACAGATGAATAGATGATGAAAATTGTGTACAATAGGTACATTATGGACAAAAATAGAGCTACATACTCGGAAAATTTAAGGAGTGAACATCGTGTCAAACATTGAAGAATTAAACGACCAACTTTTGGTGAGACGCCAAAAGATGACTAATATTCGTGAACGTGGTTTAGATCCATTTGGTAGCCGCTTTGAACGTACACATTTATCCTCGCAAATACGTGAACAATTTGGAGAGCTAACTAAGGAACAATTAGAAGAAACACCTCAAGAGGTAGTCATTGCTGGACGTATCATGACAAAACGTGGAAAAGGTAAAGCTGGATTTGCTCACATTCAAGACTTAGGTGGCCAAATTCAAATTTATGTACGTAAAGACCATGTTGGTGATGATGCTTACGAATTATTTAACCAAGCCGATTTAGGTGATATCGTCGGAATTCGTGGAAACCTTTTTGTTACAAATGTAGGTGAGCTTTCAGTTAAAGCAGAAGTATTTACCTTCCTAACAAAATCTCTTCGTCCAATGCCAGAGAAATTCCATGGTTTACAAGATGTTGAACAACGTTATCGACAACGTTACTTAGACTTAATGACAAATGCGGATAGCAAAGAAACGTTTATTACGCGTTCAAAAATTATCCGTTCAATTCGTAACTATTTAGATAGCAATGGTTACTTAGAAGTTGAAACACCGATGTTACATACTATTGCTGGTGGTGCTGCAGCGCGTCCATTTATTACACACCACAATGCATTAGATATGGAACTATACATGCGTATTGCGATTGAATTGCATTTGAAACGTTTAATCGTTGGTGGACTCGAAAAAGTATATGAAATCGGCCGTGTATTCCGTAACGAAGGGATTTCCACTCGTCATAACCCTGAATTTACGATGATTGAATTATATGAGGCTTACGCGGATTACCGTGACATTATGGCATTAACAGAAAACCTTATTTCACATGTTGCACAAGAAGTATTAGGAACAACAACAATTCAATATGGTGAAGATCAAATTAATCTTGCTCCAGGTTGGAAACGCGTTCACATGGTAGATGCTGTGAAAGAAGCTACAGGAGTTGACTTCTGGCAACCTATGACAGTAGAACAAGCAAGAAGTTTAGCGAAAGAACATGGAGTTGAAATTAAAGAAGCTCATGAAGTTGGTCACATTATTAATGAATTCTTTGAACAAAAGATTGAAGAAACATTAGTTCAACCAACATTTGTATATGGTCACCCAGTTGAAATCTCTCCACTTGCTAAGAAAAATCCGGATGATGAACGTTTTACAGATCGTTTTGAGTTATTTATCGTACGTCGTGAACATGCAAATGCGTTTACTGAATTAAACGACCCAATTGATCAAAGAGAACGTTTTGAAGCGCAACTTGCTGAAAAAGCAGCAGGTAATGACGAAGCACACGATATGGATAATGACTTCATTGAAGCATTAGAGTATGGTATGCCTCCAACAGGTGGATTAGGTATTGGTATTGACCGCTTAGTTATGCTTTTAACGAATGCGCAATCAATTCGTGATATCTTATTATTCCCAACTATGCGTCACCGTGACTAATTGAATAAATAATTAAACCAAGTATGAACAAACGGAAGCTGATTTTTATTAAAAAGTCAGCTTCTGTTTTCGTTTATAAATTGACTTTGGATTATAGGCTCATAGAATGTGGGTTGAAAAAGTATATTCATTTTAAAAAATCTCTTGTGTTATTTTTAAATAGGTGATATAGTAACTGATGTCGCAAAAATACATACAATCAAAGTTGATTTGAATTGTAGTTGACGCATCTATGAGATTGTGTTATTATTAAAAAGTTGTCACAAGTAAAATAAAGAGTTGACAACTAATATAAAGTTTGTTAGTATATAAAAGTCGCTTGAATAAGTGATTGCATGAACCTTGAAAACTGAACAACAAAACGTTAATGAATATAATTTCTCATTAATTTGAGAAACATTTTGACATCAATTTTGATGCCAGCAAATTTGAGCTTTATCAAATTCTTTTATGGAGAGTTTGATCCTGGCTCAGGACGAACGCTGGCGGCGTGCCTAATACATGCAA
>NZ_OBMQ01000008.1 GCF_900217795.1 Ureibacillus xyleni
GTATCTAAAAAAAGTATGTCAAGGTTCTTATTGAAATCGAGAAGAACCAAATAGCATCAACTATTGAACCTAATTATTTATGTGCGAAGTTTGAGTTAATAAAAATAGAATCAGTCATTGTATTACTTGGAAAAGTCGTAGAAGTATTTTGGTAATTAAATGTACCTTCTTCATTACCACTAGCATTCCACCAAACATACCATCCATCAACAATGGAGTCTCCATTTAAATCTATATACTGAGTCATATGTTGTTTTAAATTAACACCATTAAATTTAGCATATCTAATATGACCATATCCGTATTCCTCTGTTACTATATAGAGTTCATCCCCTCCATGATCATAAACTGAAGATAACTGATTTGGACTAAAAAACTCATAATCATTCGGATATTGCGAAGAAATTGCTGCAAAAACTTCTAAATAACTTAAAGGTGGAGCTGAAGCTGTAATGCAAATAAGGGGAGCATTTTAGTTTATAAAAACATCTTCTCTAATTCTAAAGGCTCGATATATTCTCCGTCTTTGTATGCGCGCATGTTGCCGCCAGAGATTTCATCGATGAGGACGATTTGTTTTTCCTCACCCACTCTTCCAAACTCGAATTTGATGTCATAGAGTTCAATGCCTTTTTTCGCAAGTTCTTCTTTCACGACATTTCCGATTTGTTGTGTTAATGATTTTAATTCTTGGTATTCATCTTTTGATATGATGCCCAGCATATGTAACGCGTCTTCGCTAATTGGTGGGTCTTGGCGATCGTCATCTTTTAATGTTACTTCCACGAATGCATCAAGTGGTTGCCCTTCCTCTGCATATAACCCATATCGACGTAAAAAGCTACCTACTGCGCGATAACGGCAAATGACTTCAAGGCCTTGACCAAACACTTCTGCAGGCTTTACTGTCATTGTGGCTTCTTCGATATTGGCATCCACATAATGCGTAGGAATGCCTTTTTCTTTTAAAATTTCAAAGAAAAATTTTGTTAAGCGTAATCCAGCGCGGCCAGCACCTTCTAATGTTAAGCCAACTGTGTTCGCACCTGGGTCAAATACTCCATCCACACCTGTTACATCATCTTTAAATTGTAATAAATAATTGCCATCTTCTAGTGCATAAACATTTTTCGTTTTTCCTGTGTACTTTAGCTCCATATTCATTCTCCTAACATATTTTTTCCAACATTTATTATAGTATAAAGATAGAAAGTAATGTCGAAAAATTCAAACTAACTAGAAAACTATTCAAAATATAGGAATCTAGTGAATTTAGTCGTATGATTATTGAAAGGAGGTTTTCCAACTTGAATTTTTTTAGTTCATTAATGGTTTTTGTTTGTTTTGCTTTTATATTAGCGCCAGCTTTATTCGTGCTTTTATTATCCGGTCAGATGCATTTTATTCCGCTAATCTTGGTAGTTGCCGCGATTGTTTATTTATTTATTGTTTTCGTTATTTATAAATTTTTCAAAACGAAAAAGCGAAAAAGGGTTTTTGGATTGTTGAGTGGTGTGGCTATTGTCATTGCCTCCATTTCGCCTATTAAACATATGTATTTAAATTCAATTCCTACTGTGGATGCGGAAGTGGAAATATTTCAATATCGACCGTTTTCGGAAGAATCGAAAGTTGTTGTTTTAGAGGAAGAAGCGACGTTAAAACTTTCTGAAAACTTGCCAAAAATGGATGGGGCAACTGCGTTATATCCGCTATATTCGGCAATTGTGCAAGCAACCTATCCCAAAAAGGATTACTACCCATACGATAGTGAAGTGATGGTGACTAAAACGCCAGAAGCTTATAGTAATTTAATCAAGGGCGAGGTGGACATGATTTTTGCAGCAGCTCCATCTGTTTCTCAACAAAACTATGCGAAACAATTAGGGAAAGAATTAAAATTAACCCCAATTGGAAGAGAAGCGTTTGTCTTTTTTGTGAACCAGAAAAATAAAGTGGATGGATTGACAGTGGATCAAATTAAGGGGATTTATTCTGGTGAGATTACAAATTGGAAGGAAGTTGGAGGGGACAGTGATAAAATTCGTGCGTTCCAACGACCAGAAGAAAGTGGCTCTCAAACGGCTTTACAAAATTTGATGGGGGAAACAAAGATCAAAGAAGCTCCTAAAGAAGATATTGCAACGGGTATGGGGGGCATTATTAGTGAAGTAGCCCAGTATAAAAATTTTAGAAATGCCATTGGTTATACGTTTAGATATTACTCGAATGAAATGGTGAAAAATGATCAAATTAAATTGTTGGAAATTGATGGTGTAGCACCGACTAAAAAAAATATCCGGAACGATTCGTATCCACTTTCTTCGGAGTTTTATATTGTAACAGCAGGCTCAACAAACCCGAATGTAGAAAAATTAATTGATTGGGTGTTGTCTGCTCAAGGTCAGGAGTTAGTGGAGAAGGTTGGATATGTACCACTTGAGGATTAAGCCCTAAAATTTTTAGGGTTTTTTTAATTCGCACATAAATGTTCCGAAACCGCACATAAATTCGAAAAAACCGCACATAAACCTCCGAAAACCGCACATAAATCCCCAAAAACCGCACATAAACTCAAATAAAAAAACCAGCCTGACATCGACTGGTACCCTTACCTTATAGTTTTATGACGTTTAAAGCTTGGGGACCCCGATTTCCTTCGATGATGTCAAATGACACATCTTGTCCCTCTTCCAATGTACGAAAGCCTTCTTCCTTAATGCCAGTGAAGTGAACGAAAACGTCCTCACCATTTGAGCATTCAATAAAGCCGTAACCCTTTTCATTATTGAACCACTTTACTTTACCTTGGTGCATAGAGTCGTTCTCCCCCTTAGAAAATAGTAATGGCATCATTAAGAAAATTATGATTATTACGAATAAAATATACATGATTATTGGGTAGGTGTCAACATTTCGACATTTTTCGAAATAATATGAAAGGTCTTCACGTTAAATGGTAAGCTAAGGACAGATAGATCATAATGAAAGTAGGTTAGTACATCATGACCGTGTCAAAACCATTATCAGACTTACAAATTGCAACATCTGCGAAAATGAAGCCAATTACAGAAATTGCAGAGGCAGCCCAAATTCCGCTTGATGCAATCGAACCTTATGGAAAATATAAAGCAAAAATTAATACAAAACTTATACAAGGGACTCCACATGGAAAAGTGGTATTAGTTACGGCAACAAGCCCAACGCCAGCAGGAGAAGGGAAGTCCACAGTAACAGTAGGCTTAGCTGATGGGTTAAAACAGCTGAATCAAAACGTGATGGTTGCTTTACGTGAGCCGTCTTTAGGTCCAGTAATGGGAATTAAAGGTGGTGCAACGGGTGGTGGATATGCGCAAGTTGTACCTATGGAAGATATTAATTTGCATTTCACTGGCGACCTACATGCGATTACGACAGCAAACAATGCTTTAGCTGCCTTCATTGATAACCATATCCATCAAGGAAATGTACTTCAAATTGACCCAAGACGAATTATTTGGAAGCGTGCACTAGATTTAAATGACCGCGCGTTACGGAAAGTAGTTGTTGGACTTGGGGGACCTGTTCAAGGTGTTCCCCGTGAAGATGGCTTTGATATTACAGTGGCATCTGAAATTATGGCGGTTTTCTGCTTAGCGACGAGCCTCGAAAATTTAAAAGAGCGTCTTGGAAATATTGTGATCGGTTATACGTATACGAAAGAGCCGGTGTTTGTGCGTGATTTGGGTGTGGAAGGTGCTTTAACGTTATTGTTAAAAGATGCATTCCAACCAAATCTTGTACAAACGTTAGAAGGAACGCCTGCAATTATTCATGGTGGGCCTTTTGCGAACATTGCGCATGGTTGTAACTCCATCGTTGCGACTCAAACAGCTCGAAAATTAGCGGACATCGTGATTACAGAAGCAGGCTTTGGGGCGGATCTTGGGGCAGAAAAGTTTATGAATATTAAAGCGCGCCAAGGCGAATTTGCACCAAGCGCAGTTGTCGTGGTTACAACGATTCGTGCGTTAAAAATGCATGGCGGGGTAGCGAAAACAGAATTATCGCTAGAAAATGTAGAAGCAGTTCATGTAGGCTTGCCAAATTTAGAAAAACATGTGGACACAGTTCGCGCATTTGGAGTTGAACCAATTGTATCCTTGAATCGCTTTATTACTGATACTGAACAAGAATTAAACGTTGTATTAGATTGGGCGAAAGAAAACCACATACGTATTGCAAGAACAAATGTCTGGGAAGAGGGAGGAAAGGGAGGTTTAGAATTAGCACGAGAAGTTCTGGATGCATTAGACCAACCGAATCATTTCTCACCTATTTATGAGATATCTGATTCGATTGATGCAAAAATTACGGCCATTGTACAAAAAGTGTATGGTGGGGTTGGCGTTCAATTTACAGAAGAAGCGAAAAAACAAATGGTCCAAATCGAAAAGTTTGGTTGGGATGTACTACCCGTGTGTATGGCCAAAACTCAGTACTCGCTATCGGATCAGCCGAATTTGTTAGGACGTCCAGCAGGGTTTACGATTACTGTTCGAGAAATTATTCCGAAATTAGGTGCGGGATTCCTTGTATGTCTAACAGGAGATATTATGACGATGCCGGGGCTTCCTAAAACGCCTGCTGCACTTCGCATGGATGTAAATGAAAACGGGGAAGCAGTAGGACTATTTTAATAAAACAAAAATCTGACCAACATTGAATTTGGCCAGATTTTTTTTATAGCTTGAATTGATTCACTAAACGATTCAGTTGCGTAGCATTTGACGCAAGCTCTTCTGCATTCATGGAAATTTGCTCCATTGAAGTTGCCACTTCTTCAACCGTTGCAGCGGTTTCTTCAGCACTAGCAGCCGATTGTTCTGAAACAGCAGCGATCGTTTCAATCGAAGACTCAATATTGTCCGCATAAGAAGCAAGGTTTTTTAAGTTACTTGCCACATTTCCGATATTTTCAACCATTTCCGTCACGGCATATGAAATGTTTTCGAATGTTTCTCTCGATGTTTTCGTTTGTTCTGTTCCTTTTGCTACTTCCTGATAGCCTTCAATTAAGGAAGACGTTACGTTATTTGTTTCATTTTGGATGGAGTATACAATTGTTGAAATGTTCGATACGGAATGCGTTACTTCCTCCGCTAATTTTCGTACTTCATCGGCAACAACTGCAAATCCTTTTCCTTGTTCTCCAGCTCGAGCCGCTTCAATTGCCGCATTTAATGCTAATAAATTTGTTTGATCGGCAATTTCTGTAATGACTTTTACTAGCTGTGTAATTTCTTTTGTTTGTTCGTTTAAATTTTCTACTTTGCTCACCGCAGATTTTACGATGGCATCAATCGTTACCATTTGTTTTGATGTATTGTCCATTAAGTTTCGACCATGCTCCGTCATTTGCTTTACTTCTACAGAATGTTTTTGCACTTGCTGACTATTATTGTTGGCATCTTCCACATTTTGCGTAAAAGTCGTAATAACGTTTTTCAGTTCCATTGTGCTTGATGCTTGTTCTTCAGTACCTTCTGCAATTTGTTCAACGGTAACTACGGTTTGAGTTGTACCACCTGTCACTTCAATGGCAGATTGCTTTAGTTCGTCACTTCGATATGTCACATTGTTTGAAACGGTTTGAATGTCATTGATGACGTTTCGTAATTGTTCTGTCATTTTGTTAGCAGCAATGGTGAGTCGACCAATTTCATCTTTTGTCTCTATTTCTAAAGGTTCCAAACTCAAATCTCCAGCTGCAATAGAATCCATACGTTCCATTAATTTCGAAATCGGCTTAGCGATTACTGCTGACACGAGAAATGTTAAGTAGATACAAGTTAACGTAATCAACGTTGCGAGAATATTAATAATTAAATTTGATGATTTCGCTTCGTCCACAATGCCTTGTCCAAGGGAATTCATATTATTTTGCGTTTCAACTGTAAAATCCTTGATAGCTTTACTAATCGTTTCAACGTCAGAATCAACTGCTGTTAAATTTTTAATGGCTAATTCAGGGCTACCGTTATCGTATACTTCGAAAACTTCTTTTTTTACGGTAGTGCTCCAAGCTAATGCATCAGTTAAAGTAGCTTCAATTGTATTGTAGTTTTCGGCGCCTTTTATGATTTCAATATTATCCATGGATTGGACTTCATATTGGTTAAACAATTCTTTATATGTATGATCTCCTGTTAACACAAACCCTCTTGCAGCTGCTAATCCACCATTAATGGATTCAACAAGGGCATTTTCCGCATTTAAAATGGGTAATTGTTCTAACATAATTTTTTCAGTATTTTCTGTTTGGGATTCATTTGTAATATAGTTATATGTACCGGACACCCAATTGACGATAATCACAATTAAAAAACTGACGATAATTTTAGCTCGAATCGATTTCATACTTTTCATAATATTATAGAATAACATGATAACACCGCCTTCCATTTAGTTTCATTATATCACGATAAGATTTGGAAATAACAAAAAAATTTGAGTTAAGAAAGGGGCCATTATGATTACAGTAATTGGTAGTATCAATATGGATATTGTGGTAAGGACAGATGTATTCCCAAAGCAAGGTGAAACGGTTTTAGGGAATGTATTTACAACGATCCCTGGTGGAAAAGGCGCGAATCAAGCAGTTGCAGCAGCAAGACTTGGGAGCCAAGTACAAATGATAGGTGCTGTGGGGGAAGATCCTTTTGGGGAAGAATTGGTGAACAATTTAAAAAGTGAGAAGGTGAATGTAGATTCTATTGTACGGTCTGAAAATTTTACTGGTATAGCAAATATATTACTGTACGATAATGATAACCGTATCATCGTTGTTCCAGGGGCAAACTTTGATGTAACGAAGGCAGTGATTGATTCTAAGTTAGAACTTATTAAAAATAGTTCACTTCTCATGATACAGCTAGAAATCCCAGTTGCAACGATTGAATATGTATTAGATATTTGTCACCAGTTGAACATTCCCGTGCTGCTTAACCCGGCACCTGCTGCAAACTTTAAGAACGAATGGATGGATAAAATTACTTACTTAACGCCAAATGAAACAGAATGCGAGCTGTTGTTTGGGGAGAATTATAAATCCATTTTAAGTCATTATCCTAATAAAGTGATTGTGACGTTAGGTGGGGATGGGGCAGCTTTTCATGATGGAAGCCAGTTAAAACGTGTTCCGGGGTTTAAAACGACACCAGTGGATACAACCGGGGCAGGGGATACGTTTAATGGTGCGTTTGCTCATGCGGTCATGTCGGGCTATTCCATTGAAAGGGCAGTGGCATTCGCAAATGTTGCAGCGTCCCTTTCTGTTGAAAAATTCGGAGCACAAGGTGGCATGCCTTCTATTGATGCAGTTTTGGCACGGATAGAAAAAAAGTAGGGAGAACATTGGCCCGTTCCCCCTACCTATTTAATAGCTTCGTTTAAATTCGATTCGAGCTTTCTTTTTCGGTTCGCTCGTAAATAGCTTGTCCAATGCAAGAAGTCGACTACCTGCTACTAACAAGTATGACGCCATTGCAATTAATGCCACATTGAACTCATAGCCGTTTAAAAAACCAGCTTCTAATTTCACTTTCACAATGGCGCCCACCATAACCGCGATAAGTAACGCAGACACAAAGCGCACAGAGAAGCCAATAATTAAAAAGAACCCGCCAATGAGTTCAATCCCACCCACTCCATATGCAGCATATTGGGCATAAGGAATTCCGTACTCTGCAAATCTCGTAACGGTTTCATTAATGCCTTCTTGAAATTTCGTTAATCCATGAACAAAAAAGATAACCCCCAACACGACTCGAATTAGTAAAGCCCCAAATTCATATTTAGCCAGACAACTTACTCCTCTCACAACTTTCTTTTCTATTATCTTATTTCAGCTAGTCCAAATATAATACTAACTAGAGGAAGAAGATTTCGTGAAATTTAGAGGGAGAAAGTGTAAAGTAATGTGTTAGGAGTTGATGATATTGAAAAATTTGATAAAAGAAGTTAAAGCAATTTATGATACGTTTGATGCAAGCCATGATTTTCAACATATTGAGCGGGTGCTTCAAAATGCGGAAAGTATTTTAGTGGCTGAGCCCGATGCGGATAAGGAAATCGTTCGAATCGCCGTATTGTTGCATGATGTGAGTGATAAAAAATATACGGATAGTAAAGAAGCAGAAGAACGCCTGTTGCAATCATTGGATTTATCGGAGGAAAAAATACAGCATATACGAGAGATTATTGCGAGTGTGTCTTTTAATGGGGGCAATGAACTTCCGGCAAAATCGTTGGAGGCAAAAATTGTGCGGGATGCCGATCGACTTGATGCAATTGGCGCAGTTGGAATTGCCCGCACCTTTGCATATGGTGGAGCAAAAGGACGGAAATTATATGATGATGAAGAAGAGGCGCGAATGGCGATGACCGAGGAAGAATATCGCTCGAAAAATACATCGTCTGTAACTCATTTTTACGAGAAATTATTACTTTTGAAAGATTTAATGACAACGGAAAAAGGGAAGCAAATGGCAGAAGAACGCCATCGATTTATGGTAACTTTCTTAGAGCAGTTGAAGAATGAAAGAGAAGGGAAAGCGTGATGTGGGCTTTCTCTTTTTTGTTGGGTGAGAGCAAAAAGGAGTTCTGAACTGAATGGACAATACATGGTGACGAGTGAGCAAAACGGGCATTCGAATGGGCAAAACGAGGTTCCGAATGAGCAAAACGCAGTGCTAAGTGAGCATCTGAATATCAAGTGCACAAAACGTGGGCCATGTGCACAAAAGGAAATGGACGAAACGTGAAGCTATGTGGACGAAAGGAATTTCTATGTGGACGAAACACATTTCTATGTGGACGAAACGCCACGCTGAACGGTCAAAAGCAACCGCTATGTGGACGAAACGCCATGTTGAAAGAGCAAAAAGCATCGGATTCATTTCAGTTTAATGCTTTCTCTCCTATAATTCGATATAATTAAATAAAAGTAGAATTTTCTAAGTGAAAGAGATGGAATAGTATGAGTCATTTAATCGTATCAAATTTAACCAAAACAGTTGGCGACAAAACGCTATTTAAAGATATTGAATTTACCATTTATGAAGGGGAGCGTGCGGGATTAATCGGGATTAACGGTACCGGAAAATCTACGCTGTTATCGATTTTAGCTGGTAGTCAGGATGCAGATACCATTACCCTTGACCGCCCGAATAAGTATCACATTGCGTATTTACCACAAGAGCCGCAATTCCAAGAAGGTGAGACCGTATTACAAGCCGTGTTCTCCGGTGATTCGCCCATTTTACAATTAAACCGAAAATATGAAGATACCGTTACAAAACTTGCTCAAAATCCACAATCGGAAAACTTGCAAAACGAATTGTTCCGCTTGCAACAGCAAATGGACAACGACAAAGCGTGGGATGTCAATGCATTGGCAAAACAAGCATTAACGAAACTTGGCATTGATATGTACGACCAAATTGTCACGAATTTATCAGGTGGCCAGCAAAAACGCGTAGCTTTAGCAAAAGTGCTCATTGAACCGGCTGACCTGTATCTACTCGACGAACCGACTAACCATTTAGATGTGCAATCAACAGAGTGGCTTCAGGAAATGGTGTTGCGTTTAAAAGGCGCCGTTATTTTCATTACCCATGATCGTTACTTTTTAGATGAATTGTCAACGCATATTTATGAACTGGCGGACCAAACATTGTATCGTCACACAGGAAACTATGCAGACTATTTAGAATCTCGCGCAATCCGTGAAGAAATGCATGCGGCTACACAGGCAAAACTGCAAAACCGCTATCGTTCCGAGTTGAAGTGGATTCGTCGTGGAGCAAAAGCCCGGACAACAAAGCAAAAAGCGAGAATTGATCGTTTTGAAGAGCTAGATTCAAAAATTGAACGCGGCTCAAATGATGCAAATTTAGAAATGAACCTTGCAACAACTCGACTTGGGAAAAAAGTGATTGAAGGTGAACATTTAGCCAAAGCTTTTGGTGAACGTACGATTGTTAGTGATTTCAACTTTTTACTTCAACAAGGCGACCGCATCGGCATTATTGGTGCAAACGGCTACGGGAAATCAACGTTACTGAATATGCTTGCTGGGGAACTTGAGCCTGATGCTGGGGAAGTGATCGTTGGGTCAACCGTAAAACGAGCGCATTTTAAACAAGTGTTGCCACCAATGAATGAAAATGAACGTATGATTGAATATATTCGTGAAGCATCAAATGACATAACAGATGCAGAAGGGGTACGTTATTCTGCAGCGCAAATGCTAGAGCGTTTCTTATTCCCGTTACATACCCATGGAACACCGATTGGAAAGCTTTCTGGCGGGGAGCGTAAACGACTTCATTTATTGCGCCTTTTAATGGAGCAGCCGAATGTCTTATTGTTGGACGAGCCGACAAACGATTTAGATATCGAAACTTTAGGGGTGTTGGAAGACTTTATTGAACATTTCCCAGGTGTAGTCATTACCATTTCCCATGATCGTTTCTTCCTAGATCGTATTGCGAAAAAGCTATGGATTTTAGACGGCAAAGGCAATGTGGTAGAAAGTTTAGATATTTATAGTGACTATTTAGTGAAACAATCTGCCCTTCAAAAAGAAGAAGCAAAAGAAGTGAAAGTGGAAAAACCAAAACCACAGAAACCAAAAAATGATAAGAAAAAGCTTTCCTTTAAAGAGCAAAAAGAATGGGAAACGATTTCGGATACTATTGCACAAGTGGAAGAAGAAATTACCACTACTGAAGAAGAAATCGCAACAGCAGGTAGTGATTATACAAAACTTCAAAAGTTAACTGAAAAGCTAGATCAGTTAAATTCAGAATATGAACGATTAATTGAAAGATGGTCTTACTTAGACGAAATTGTGAATGGATAAGGAGAGAATAGTATGAAAATCGTAACAATCGAACCAACACCAAGTCCGAATTCCATGAAGGTGGTAGTCGACGAAGAACTAGCCTTTGGTAAAAGTTTTAACTATACAAAAGAGAATCTATCCGAAGCACCAGAGCAAATTCAAGCGATCTTAGCAATTGACGGTGTGAAAGGGGTTTATCGTGTTGCTGACTTTTTAGCCATTGAACGAAATGCGAAATTCAATTGGGAAACGATTTTATCGAGTGTTCGAGTGGCACTAGGGGAAGACGCAACTGAAACTTCGCATGAGGAGCAAGTTGTCGACCATTATGGTGAAGTGTTTGTCCATGTTCAAATGTTTCGAGGAATCCCACTCCAAATAAAAGTGTTTGATTCTTCTTCAGAACATCGCATTTCAACGGGCGATCGTTTTGCCGAAGCGTTTAAATCGGTTCAAATTAGTAAATTCGACGACAACTATTTACTTGAACGTAAATGGGTTGACTTTGGTGTGCGTTATGGCGATAAAGAAGAAATTGCGCAAAATGTTTTGAGTGAGATACAAGCAACATATCCGGAAAATCGAGTGGCTGAAATTATTGAAGCGGCAAATACGAAAAATACAGTAACAGTTGACCGCGAAAAAGTGACTTTAGAGCAATTTGAAGCAGCTGTAGATTGGCAAAAACGATATCAATTGCTCGACCAAATGCCAGACCCAGAAGTTGAGGATCTGCCATTATTAGAAAAAGCGCTAGAAGATGAGCAAATGTCCATTCGCCGTTTAGCTACGGTTTACTTAGGTATGATTGAGGATGTGGCGGTAGTTCCGCACTTAAGCCGCGCATTGAAAGATAAAAGTGCCGCAGTAAGAAGAACAGCTGGCGATTGCATGAGTGATTTAGGCTTAGTGGAATTTGAACCAGCCATGATTGAAGCATTAAAGGACAAAAATAAACTTGTACGTTGGCGCGCGGCGATGTATTTATATGAAACTGGAACAGAAAACAGTTTACCAGCTTTACATGATGCCGAAAACGACCCGGAATTCGAAGTAAAACTCCAAGTCAAAATGGCCATTGCCCGCATTGAACAAGGAGAAGAAGCAAAAGGCTCCGTCTGGAAACAAATGACCGAACGACAATAGGTACCCGGTACACACACGATTCTGACAATTTACAGCGGAATCATTGTTCACTTTGATGATTGTCTTTGATAATATAAAAGCAAGATAATTAAAACCCAAGCAAATCAAACTTTGCTTGGGTTTACTTGTTTCCTCGGTTTCATAATGGTCATTACAATCCCACCAAACACGAGTAAAATTCCTAAAGATTGGAACATGGTAGGTCTAAAATCTAAAATGATCGTATCTAGCAAAATTGCTACAACCGGATCGACAAACGTTAATACGGAAATTACAATTGTCGGTAAGTTTCGGATACTATCAAAGAATAAATAATAAACAAAACCCGTATGAATAATGCCAGTGCCAATAATGAAAAGCCAATTCGTTGTAGTTAACCCTTCAAATACAGCAAAATCACAAAACGGCAACAACATCACGATACCGACCATTGTTTGCAAAAATGTTGTGGCATAAGGTGATAAACTATGTAACGTCTTACTCGTAAACATGGTCAACGCGTAACAAACCGCTGAAAGTAATGCCCACACAAAACCGGAATCGATAAATTGATCTATTGATTGAAAGTTTTCGATCCCCACAATAAAAATACTACCCATAAAACAGATTGCAATCGCCAGTACGCCTCGAATTGTGAGACGTTCCTTTAAAAATAGAGTCCCTAAAATAAGAACAAAAATAGGTGCTAAATTATAAATCGAGATACTTATCGAAATCGCCATCTCTTCAAAAGCTTTAAATAAAAACACCCAGTTTAATACGAGGAAAACTCCGCAAAGTAACGTTTGGTAAACTTCCTTTTTATTCCACGCTTCAGATTTGTGGCCACCTGTAAAGTACCACATCGCTCCTAAAAAGAGTGTGGCACAAATGCATCGAACAAATACTAGTTCAAGGGCGGGGATACCTGTATTGATGGTGAAAAATCCAATCGAGCCGAAAATGGCCATGGAGACCGTTAGTTTAATCATCGCTGAAACGTTCATTCTTGTACCTACCTTTTTCCTTACTTCTCTTAATATACCAAAATAATAGAAAATTTTTTGAATTTATGTGCGGTTTTCCCGAATTTATGTGCGGTTTTCGGAGGTTTATGTGCGGTTTCCGTGAGTTTATGTGCGCTTTTCCCAAACTTATGTGCGCTTTCAACAAAAAAAGGCGACTCAACTACTTGAGCCACCTAAAACCTTATTTGGAAACCACCATATTCAAAAACTGATCCCGATCTTCTTCAGATTGTTGAACACCGTCTAACAATAATGCCCCAACTTTATAGCCTTTTTGCTCATCTTCCACGACAAATTGTAAGTTCACATCGTTTACATTGCCATCAACCGGGCATGCACCTTTAAACTCTACAACATTATGATTTTTCTGCGTTTTGAAGAACACCCATTTTCCTTCTTCGCAATAGTTTGAAAATGCGGCATCTAACGTTTGCTCGCCTGTGTCGTTTACAGAAGTTTCTTTTATATACGTTATGTATTCATTGTCTGTAATTTCCTTTTGTGGGCCGTAAAAATACCAAAAAAGAGCAATGATTATGATCGGAACAATCCATAAAAAAGTTCTTTTTGAAACATTCTGCATGATTCTTTCCCCCTAAACCTTTGTAAAAATATTATATCAATCATAATACTATTTTTCTATAAAATGTTGAATATTACTGCAACAATACAAGTATCTCATTTATCATCAGAAAAATAGCAATATTAAAAAAGTGTTTGCTATTTTTACAAACGTTGCAATTCTCTATATACTTGATGATGAAAAGGGGGGTTATTCATTTGAAAAAAGCATTATTAATCGCCGAAAAACCATCTCTCATGCGTGATATCCAGAAAGTATACAAAACGATGAAATTGCCCTATGAAATTGATTTTGCCTCGTTTGTCGGGCATGTGGTGGAGTTGAAAGAACCACATGAATACAAATCGGAATGGAAAAAGTGGGATTTATCTTTACTTCCAATGATGCCGCAACGTTATGAATTCCGGGTGAAAAAGACGTCTTATAAAGTTTACAAAGAACTTGAGCAAATCGTTAAAACCAACCGTTATGACTTTATTATCAATGCGTGTGATGCTGGGATGGAAGGGGAAAATATTTTTTATTCTTTCTATAAACGGGTGGGGTGCAAACTTCCTGTAAAACGATTTTGGACTTCGCAAACAACCGACCCAGCAATTCGCCAAGCCCTAACCCATTTAATAGACGAGCATGATCCATTAATTCGAAATTTACGAAATGCGGCCATGTATCGGGCAGTATTTGATTGGTTGATTGGGTTGAATTTAACAAGGGCGGCGACGATAAAAGGTGGGCGAATTATTAAAATTGGACGAGTGATGACACCAACTTTAGCGATTGTCGTAAAAAGGGAATTAGAAATCCAAAATTTTATACCTCAAAACTATTTTCAAATAGAAATTGATTTAGGTGCATTCAAAGCGCTCTGGTTTGATCCGAAAACAAATGAAAATAAAATCACGACTAAAAAACATGCCGAAGAAATACAATCAACGCTAGCAAATACGGCAACCGTAATAGATTTAAAAACTGAAAGAAAAACGATGTATGCGCCGTCGCTCCATTCCTTGCTTGAACTACAAAAAGAAGCGAATAAATTTTACGGGTTCACTTCATCCGAAACGTTAAAAATAGCGCAAAGTTTATATGAAAAAAAGCTCATTACTTATCCTAGAACAGAGTCAAAACATTTACCGACCAATCTCGCAAACTCAATAGAAGGCCACATACAGGCTCTTTCAAGTTTGCCAGATTATAAAGAACTAGCTACGAATTTATTAAGTCAAAAACAACAAATCAATTCGATTAAACGTTCCAAAAAATATGTAGATGATAAAAAGTTAACAGATCACCACGCGATTACAGTGACAGATGTACCAATTGGCAGAAAAAAACTGTCAGCAAATGAACTGAAAATCTATCATTTAATTGCAAAACGGCTTTTAGCAATTTTTATGCCACCTTACGTTATTGATAAAACAGCCGCAATCTTCCAATCGAACGAGCAATTCTTTAAAGCCAATGGAAATATTGTCATTGATAAAGGCTATACCGTTCTTTATGATTATTTTAAAAAGAAACAAGAGCAGCCACTGCCATCATTAGGAGTAAACCAAACTTTGCCAATCGTTCAATCAAGCATATTATCGAAAATGACCGAACCACCTGCACGATATACCGATAGTACGCTGTTAGATGCAATGTTTCATGCCGGGCGTTTTGTAGAAAATCCGGAACTGCAAAAAATATTAAAAGATGCTGAAGGAATTGGCACCTCGGCAACACGGGCAGAAATTATCGAAAAGCTTATTTCCGTTGGGATGATTTCCCGGGAAGGAAAGAGTTTTGTTGCGACACAGTTTGGGATTGATGTCATCATGAGTGTGAAGCAACATGATATTGTTTCACCAGTGCTGACGGCCGTTTGGAGTAAAAAGTTAAAAGATATTGTGGATGGTAATTTAACTTCTGGTCAGTTTTATCAAGAAATGTTGCAATATGTGCAAGAAACAACAGCGCGTTTTATTCAATTAGACATGAACGTTGCGGAAAAACAAGTCGTGACAGTAGGGAAATGTATCGAATGTGGACAGCCTGTTGTGGAAGGGTTTAAAGGGTATGCCTGTACGAACAAAGGGTGCAAATTCTTTATTAGTAAAACAATTATGAAGGGGAAAATTACTGCAAATGATGCTAGAAAACTAATTTTGGGTAAAGAAACGAGGGAAATCCGATTCACTTGGAAAAGCGGGAAAAAGGGGAAAGCTAAGTTAAAATTAGTTGGAGGAAAAATAGAGTTTGTGTTTTCAAATAACTCTAGTTAAGGGTTTTTTGCCTTTCTATGTGACAAGTCGTGGCATATTACTAGACTATCAACATAGAAAGGAGGAGACTTTGCAGATGGAGTTTATTCGAAATGATTGTGACCTTAACGTGAATTTAGCTGGTTTAACTGACAATCTGAATTTTAAGTTGCTCAAATTCCGTAAAATTCCTGTGAAAATGACGGCGACTAATGGATTTCAGTTGAAGGGATTTACACACCATGTGGGAATCGATTTTGTAGACATTAAAAAAGAAAACGGGACGATTGTGAGAATCCTGAAAGATAAAATTGCTCATATCAAATGGATGAAAGATTGCTGACCTAGGAAAAGTTTGAAGCGTTGAATACGATAGAGAATAGTAAATAAGAAAGGGTTTTGTCATGAAAATTCTAAAAATTACTATGTCTATTTTATTCGCAACGCTTTTTTTTATTTGTAGCCACACCATTGTACATGGACACTCCTACGTTATTGAGGAATCGCCAACACCAAATAGTATGTTAGAATCATCACCACCAGAAATTACGCTTACCTTTAATAGTAAAGTGAACAAAGATTTTTCTTTAACCCTCTCCAATGAACAACAAGAAGTGAAGTTTAATTCAAAAAAGATTAGCAGCGACCAAAAACAAATTTCCATCCAACTTCCTCCATTAGACGCAGGGGTATATACTGTCAAATATTATGTCATTTCCTCAAACGATGGCCATCCAATTCAAGGCTCTTATCAGTTTCGAATAAACACGCCACCAGCTCCGGAAAATGAGGTTAATCCGGCACCAACCCAAAATGATTTTGCACCAGAAGTAAAACCAACTCCTCCAGAAAAAAATGCCTCTGAAATCGTGATTTATATTATGAAAGCCATCTACTATCTCGGACTCGTCACGTTAATCGGATGGATCATTTGGAATCGTTTCATTAAACATGACCATGTGAAGAGTAAATATTTGCAAATAGGCACCATTCTTCAAATGCTTCATTTCGTTGGATTTCTTTCGGTCATTTTAGTTCAGCAAAATATTTTCACATTAAATGGGCTATCGGTTGGATTCAATTCTCCTTTTGCTACAACCTTCAATTTTCTAACATATATCGCGTTGTTTATGTCACTTTTCGGATTTATCTTTCTATTCAGGAGAGTTTGGTTTGATATTGCATGGATAGTTGTCATCGTTTTAACGAAAAGCTTAACCGGCCATGCTTTTGAGTTTGAGCCAACCTATCTGTTAGTTATTTCAGATTCTATTCACTTAATCGCTGCTTCACTGTGGGCTTCAGGACTTGTCATCTTCGTCGTGTTTTGGAGAAAACAAAAATTATTCGCAAAACATTTCTTGCCACTCTTCTCTAAAGTAGCATTTTATAGTATCTGTATTTTAGCTGGTACAGGTATTTTTATTACCGTTATGTATATCCCAATTTCGAATTTGTTCCTAACAACTTGGGGACTATTATTATTCACTAAAACTATTTTAGTAGTATTTGTCATCCTTACAGCTACGATTATTCGTTCCAAAATGAAGAAAAATAAAGCGGATTTAGCAAGATGGGTAACAATCGATTTTCTGTTCATGGTGTTCATACTCATTATCGTCTCCATCTTCACGTACGTAAATCCGCTGCCATAACTTCACGACCGAACCGAAAAGCATAGTAAACTAAAGGACGCATAAACCAAAATCGTACAAAACGTAATAAGGGGTAAATCTGCAATCACGCCAATCATTGGTCCCATAATCCCGGCCATTAACCCACTCGAAACCCCGGATAATAGCGTTTGATAATCTACAAGCGCACCAAAAACAGCTCCAATAATTAACGCAATCACCGTAGTAACAATTGTGATAACTGTATAATGTGCCGGAAACGCATAGCCAAGTAATGTACCAACCGCAATCCCCATCACACCACTACTCGTCATCGCAATATTCATGCCAAGATGGTAACTAATCAAATATTTCACCTTATATAAAAATGAATAGGATACCGTACAAACTAAAAAATAGCTGATTAAGATGACGATCATTAATAGATTCATATTTTCAACACCTCGTTACAGTGTATGTTTTACCTTGTATGACGGGTTACATTTTCAAAAAGGAAGGATGCAAAATGACTAATTATTATGAAAATCAATACCCGGAACTGAAAAAAGCAGACGGGTATACGTCACCACCGAGCGCTTTACCTTTACATGAGTTGAAAATGCTGCAGGAATATATTCATAGTGTGAATTTGCAAAATCTCGGTAACAAGTTGCCGAATTCTAAGCAGCAAATGATTTTATTAAAGTTTTTTAAATCGAAAAAAAACCAATTAGTTGAAGTGTATTCAAGACATGGGGAAGAGGTGCTTCATACAGTTGGGAAGGTTGCTGTAATAGGTCGGAATTTTGTCATGTTACGAACGCTTTTTACACGTTACTGGATCCCGTACACAGCTATTCATTCGGCAAAAACTCCATTTGGCCTTCCTGATGTTCCGGGGACGCATCAACATGTCGTAATCGATGAAGAACTAAGAAGGAAACTACTAACCAATTTTGGCGATACCGTTGCGGGAAAAGAAACGTTAAGACAGCAATTTTTTGAAGAATTATTAGAAACAAATCTTAAAAGCTGGAAAGGAACGAAAATATCCATACTAGCTGGCAAAACCTATCATGGTAGAATTCGGGATATTCAATCAGGAAAAATTCTTTTAAAAGATGGAAAAATCCCGATTTCCAAAATACAATACATGAAACAAACGAGATTTGTATCGTTTATTGAACGCCTATTCTCGAGATGGTGGAAGAAAAAAAGTTCTATTTAATGGAGTACTCCAACTTAGGAGGACTCTATTTTTTCTATAGAGTTAGTGTGTTTGGCTTATATGCCTTTAATAAATTCCCATAAAATAGGGTGATTACTTTACGTGGAGGTGTTTAAAACAATGAACGGACCAATTTTAGATGAAAATAAACTTTTTGAAGAAATGCTTGGTAAGACAATTCTACTTGTAACGAATAGTAAACAGTTAAGCATTCTGGGCCAAACATTTCGACCTATTTTCACAGGAAAAGTTGCGGAATGTACAAATGGTTTTATCACTTTATACCCGGTGATTATTAAAATGCATAATGCTCCATTTTATAAGTTTCCGACACCATTAAGTTTTCCCCTTGAACAGATTTCATTATTTACAGAATTTGACCCAGACCGAAAAATCCCACTTATTTAATAGATGTAAAAAATATATAAAGAAAGGATGAAGATGAGTGTCAGATGACTTAGCAAAAATCGCAAACGAACTGGGAGACGGAATGATTAATATTAATAATGTACGTCAATCGGTCGTATCAGGATATTTCCAAAAAAATCGTGGAAATAGAGCGTTGTTACTAATTTTCCAATTCCCATTTTTAATCATAGGAAAAATTGAAGGAGTTGTCAGTGATTACGTAGTCATTGAAGCAGAAGTTACCAATGTAACGGAGCTTGACGGAGAAAAATTCCGCGTTCACATTGACGATATCGAAGTATTCTATATCGAACAGCCTGGAAAACCAAAAATTCCAGACATACGGAATGGTAAGCATGATTAGAAAGTTTCATATCGTAGCAATTCCAATACGCATTGTCGTCAATCGATTTGGCGACCACGATCCAGACGGCATGATGTATGTGCTGAAAGAAAATGAAAGTCTCATTAAAAAGAAAGTAGACTTAAATCCATTCTCAACAGTTGATGAAGTCGAACCACTTGTAATCCGTGCCAATGTTGGCGATGAAATTGAAGTATTATTTGAAAATCAATTGCCTTTTCATACGGGGATGCATATTCAAAATGCAGAATATGATGTGATGACCTCGGATGGAGCATTTGTCGGCCTAAATAAAGACACAACCGTGGCAAAAGGAGAGACGATTCTTTATAAATGGAAAGTATTTGAAGAAGGCGTCCACTTTTTCGTTGACTTAGGTAATCCTTTATCCAGTGAACAAGGAAGCAACGTACATGGTTTATTTGGGGCGTTGTTTGTAGAACCTCGAGGATCTTGGTGGACAGATCCCGTGACAGGAAAACCGATTAAAAGTGGTACATTTGCGGATGTTCATAATCCACTATTGCCATCATTTAGGGAATACGGTTGGTTCTTCCACGATGAAATGGAAGTGGATGATTTAACAGGGCAAAAACCAATTAGTCCTCATACCCTTCAACCCGAGGCAACCCACTTAGTCAACTACCGTGCAGAACCAATGCGCAATCGAATGCGATTAATCCAAGAAGGTGTTGTTTGTCCGGATTGTGAAGGAGAAGAAGTTCATCATGATTCCTGGGTATTTGGCGACCCGGATACCCCGATATTACGTGCATATGTAGGCGACCCAATCAAAATTCGTCTCGTACATGGCGGCGCACAAGAAACCCATTCCTTCCATTATCATGTTCATCAATGGTTATTTGAAGCAACGGATGTGGATTCCGAAATTGTCGATGTACAGGCAATTTCCCCACAAGTACAATTTACCGTTTCCCCGATGTATGGTGCAGGTAGTCTGCATGGTGCTATAGGTGATGCTATCATTCACTGTCACCTTTATCCACACTTTGGTGAAGGAATGTGGGGAATTCAGCGCACATTTGATACATTGCAAGATGGTAGTATGTGTTATCCAAATGGTGTACAAATTAAAGCACTACAACCGCTACCAGATCGACCACTTCCTCCAAAACCAACGCTTGATCGTCCAGGATTTCCAAACTTTATTCCAGGGATTCCGGGATTCAAAGCGCCTCGTCCACCACTTGGGATTGAAAATGGCAGACAACCAACAAAAATCGAGCGCAACCATTTTGCCCCGAATGCTGTCCCTGGTGCTGTGTTTGTAAATCCAGCTCCAAAAGATGCACCCGTTCGTGAATATGATGTTGTCTTAATGCAAATGCCAATCGTTTATAACAACCAAGGCTGGCACGATCCAGAAGGGCGGCTCTATGTCCTTGCAGAAGATGAAGAAGACGTAAGATGCGGACGGAAAAAACCAGAACCCCTTGTCATTCGCGCAAATGCCGGGGAAGTCATCCGTTTTCGATTTACAAATAAATTACCTGAAACTGTTGGTGGCAATGCCTTCCAATTAGTGAACAGAACGTACGAAGCCGGCATGCATGTGCATTTCGTTAAATTTGATGTGTTAGTAGCAGATGGGGCAAACGTTGGATGGAATTATGATTCGAGTGTCTTACCAGGTGAAACAATCGAATATCAATGGTTTGCCGATGTGGAATTAAAATGTACGTTCTGGCACGACCATTTATTCGCTAACGAACATCAGCAACATGGTGTTTTTGCAAGTATTAACATCCAAGCAAGAGGTTCAGAATTTTTAGACCCTTACACAGGAAAGGAAACAAAATCGGGTACGCAAGCAATGATTACAAATAAGCTAATCCCAGATTTCCGTGAAATTAACTTATTCGTTCATGACTTTGCTTTACTATTCGATAAAGATGGATGTCCATTAAATCCTCCTCCATTCCCAGGTTCGCCGGATGACCCGGGTGTAATGGGCGTGAACTATCGCAACGAACCAATCCAATTCCGCCTGAAAGAACCAGATTGCGACCCAGCTTACGTCTTTAGCTCGTGGGTACATGGAGATCCGGTGACACCAATCCTTGAAACGTACAATGGCGACCCAGTTCGCGTACGATTAATTCAGGGTGCTCATGAGGAATCACACAGCTTTAATCTTCACCGCCAAAGATGGCATCGGGAACGACCGGATTTAGATTCAGAGCTAGACCAACAACAACATACCGCTATCGCTGAAACCTTCACGTTAGAATTTAATATGGAAGGTGAAGGGGACTACGACATACTTTATCATTTTGGTTCTTTAGATGATATTTGGTTAGGGAACTGGGGCATTTTCCGTTCCTACGAAAAACGAGTAAAACATTTAAAACCTTTACCGGACCGTACACCACCGAAAAAACGAGAAATGCCTCTTCCTAAGAAAACCGGCAAAGTACCTCCAATGGCAAAAATTCATGATGACTTACCACCACATGCAAAAGTGCGTAAATACGATGTGGTCGCATTAAATACTCGTATCGACTATAACGATGCAGGTGAGCATGACCCATTCGGCATTGTCTTCGCACTTAAAAAAGACGTAGACGATATTTTAACCGGCAAATTAAATCCTGAACCGCTCATTATCCGCGCGAACGTGGGCGAGTACGTCGAAATAACTTTAACGAACTTGTTGTCAGGTAAAGATCATCATAATGGCCGACATGGTTATCCAGAAGTACCCGTTGATGCGTTCTTCCCACCGTCAAAACGAATTTCCATGCATGCCCAGTTAGTGGAATATGATGTTCGCCATTCCGATGGTGCGACAGTTGGCTTTAACTATGACCAAACGATTGGACCTGGTGAGAGTATCACATATCGCTGGTACATTGATCAAGATATTGGAGCTGTAAACCTTTGGGATATGGCAGATATTCGAAATCACCGACATCACGGCGCATTTGGCATGTTAATTGCAGAACCTCGTGGAGCAAAATATTTACACTCTGCAACGAGAAAAGAAGTTGAAACAGGTAGCCAGGTGATTATTTCATCGCCTCTACTGCCAGAGTTTCGCGAGTTCGCTTTGTTAATGCATGATGGCGTGCGACTTCTTGATAAAAACGGCGACCTCATCATTGACCCAGAACCACTTCTGTTTGGAGACGATATTGAAGTAGAAGAAGAAACACCGGATTTTGAAGATCAAGGTTCCAGAGGCTTCAACTATCGCAATGAACCATTTAGAAACCGTGTGAAAAACTTTAACGATATCCACAAAGTGTTCAGCTCGAAAGTTTTCAAGGACCCAAGTACACCACTATTTTTAGCTTATCAAAATGACCCTGTTACATTCCGATTTACATGCCCTGCAGATCGTCCAAGGGCGCATTCATTTGCACTACATGGGCATAAATTTTTAAGAAGTGAAGATGACTTAAATTCTTCGATAATTTCTGTCAGCGGCCAAAAAATCGTCGGTTCGAATGATGACTATCATCTATTCTATGGAGCGGGTGGCTTATTCGGAAAAGCTGGCGATTATATGTACCGTTCAGGGCTAATTCGCTGGGATGTTGAATTAGGTATGTGGGGAATTTTCCGGGTATTAGATAAGCAATCAGATAAACTCGCCCCGTTAAAAAAATATGTAGAAGGTGTTCCGAAATGAAGCGTTGTAACACATGTAAGAAGCGCAAATGTACGTGTCAAAAAATAATCGACATCCTATCCCCATCCGATAACCAGCCACCTAAAAACCCAACTGATTTATTCGGTTCACCTTTTAATTGTAGAAAACAGAAAAAAACACGTCGCTTTGCTTCCCCTAATAGTCCATTATCCGTAAAAGAATTAGATGAGTTGCAAGCATGTATCGAAGAAGTAAATGATTTGCTAAGATCTCTTGGTTCCGAAAGCGACCCTAACAATACACGCCAATTACAACTTCATTTTTTAGATTTAAAAGGGGTGCTTGTTAGTGCGCAAATTATTACGGATGAAGACGAGGAAATCGAAAGCGATAGTTCTAAACATCACAAAAAAATAATAAATTTAAGCGGTAGAATTGCAACAGCAGGCCGAGATTTTCTACAAATTAATGAAGTTGGTTCGTCAACATTCATCTTATATAGACATTTATTATCTGTAACGCGTGTAGATGATTGCGATGAATCAAGAGAGCCAGAATTTATTGATGTAAACCAAGAAACAAGAAGAGAACTCGCTTTCAATTTCGGTCAGTTTGTCGGAAAAAATCCAGACCTTGTAAATTTATTTTTCGGGATTCGGTTATATCTTTTCCTAAAAAAATATATAGGAAAAGATGTGCAGGTACATCTATCCAATGAGTGTATCACGGGCACGTTAATAGAAACCGATGAAGGAAAGATAACGGTAAAAAATAAACTTGGAGAAATTGAATTAAGTATAAGCGAGATTTTATATTTGGAAGTCATGGATGTAAAGTCATAGTAGGAAAGTGAGATAACAATTATTTCTATCTTGCGTAAAGGCAAACTTGTTATATAATTAGCTTACGAAATAGGAAGAAATCACTTTTCTAAATCATTAAAAATAGGAAATCGTGTACATCTATTAAACGGTGTACACGGTTTTATTTGGCATTTTTTTAACTATTGTGTAAATAGGCAAACATGCTACCGTCTAATGAGAAATTACATATAATAGAATGACCTGTAAAAAACTTTAGTTTCTTTTAGACGAGTTGAAGGTTTGTGGACATACTTTCCACTTATAGCTTTTTTGCATTGACTAATATTATGGATATGAACGTAAGCAAGAAGTATTTAACCGCTTTTTGGTAAAAATATCGTCATTTTCTTTAAATAGACTTGACGTGTGTTTCTAAAATTTGTACACTGTGAACAATCAAATGTTTTTTCGGAAAATACAATTTTGAATAGTAAGGGATTTGGTGAAATGATAGTATGTAAATTTGGTGGTACATCCGTTGCAAACGCCGAACAAATTAAAAAAGTCGCAAACATTGTAAAATCTAATCCTGATAGAAAGATTGTTGCGGTATCAGCTCCAGGTAAACGTTACAGTGAAGACATTAAAGTAACGGATCTTTTAATTGATTTGGCGAATAGCGCTTTAAACAATGGTGATGTTGCAGGGAAACTTGCAAATGTCGTAAACCGTTATAAAGAAATTACGGATGAACTTGGCTTAGATAACACAATTTGCGATGTGATTGCAAATGACTTGCAAGAACGTGTCGCTTCTGATAAATCCAAAAAAGAATTATTTATCGATAATTTAAAAGCGAGTGGAGAAGACAATAATGCAAAGCTAATTGCTGCTTATTTCAACTCTATTGGCATGAAAGCAAAATATGTAAGTCCAAAAGATGGGCTTGTAGTAAACGATTTGCCAGAACGTACAATGGCACTTCCTGAAGCATATGACAACTTAAAAGATTTAGCAAAAGGTGATGAGATCGTAGTATACCCAGGTTTCTTTGGTTATACAAAAGACGGTATCTTAAGAACATTCGACCGTGGTGGATCTGATATCACAGGTTCCATCTTAGCTGCAGCTGTAAAAGCAGACCTTTACGAAAACTTCACGGATGTAGACTGTGTATTCTCTGCAAACCCAAAAGTTGTCAACGATCCAGTGGGCATCACGGAAATTACGTATCGTGAAATGCGTGAATTATCTTATTCAGGTTTCTCTGTTTTCCACGACGAAGCATTAATGCCTGTGTATCGCCTTGGAATCCCAGTTACAATTAAAAATACAAACAATCCATCTGCACCTGGTACAAAAATTGTGCCAACTCGTCCATTAACAGGTCGTCCGGTAACAGGTATTTCAGCAGATAGTGGTTTTTCAATTTTGTATGTGTCTAAATATTTAATGAATCGTGAAATTGGCTTTGGTCGCAAACTTCTTCAAATTATTGAAGAAGAACACATTTCGTACGAACACACGCCATCTGGTTTAGATGATATTTCAGTAATTATTCGTTCAAACCAATTAACAGCAGGCGCGGAAGAACGAATCATTAAACGCGTAAAAGAAGAATTGCATGCAGACGATGTATACTTCCGCCATGGCTTCACATTAATTGTCATTGTTGGAGAAGGTATGCGTAACAATACAGGTCTTGCTGCACGTGCGACTTCAGCAATCTCAAGAACTGGCGCCAACATCGAAATGATCAACCAAGGTTCTTCAGAGGTAAGCTTAGTATTTGGCGTTATGCAACATAGCGAAAACCAAATTTTACGCGCACTGTATGATGAATTTTTTGCACCCATAACAGTTTAAAACAAAATTAATTTAAAGGTTCTATTGGAATTTTTCCTATAGAGCCTTTTATTTTTTTCAAATTGGTGAACAAAAGAAATGGAAAATTATTAACAATTTGTAAAAGATATGGAAAAGTAAACTAGGTGCATTATAATATTGGCAAAGGAGGGAACATAATGGCGCAAAACGAGACAGTTTATATAAAGGAAAATCCAATCTCCCGGTTTTTATTAAGTGACACGCGTTCAGGTTGGCTGTGGTTAGTCGTTCGTCTATATGTGGGCTACGTTTGGCTAAAAGCAGGTTGGGGGAAAATACATAACGATGCTTGGGTCGGTGAAAATGGAGGTGCCGCAGTAGCAGGCTTTGTGCAAGGAGCCATTGCCAAGTCGATTGAAACGAAGGATGTTTCTGGCTGGTACGCTGCATTTTTAGAAAACATCGTGTTGCCAAACGCGAAACTGTTTGCCTTTGTTGTAGCATATGGGGAAGTACTCGTAGGCCTTGGCTTAATATTAGGCTTATTAACAGGCATTGCGGCATTTTTTGGCTCCATGATGAATGTCAGTTTCTTATTCGCAGGCACAATCAGTACGAATCCCATTCTATTTATTTTAGCAACCTGGTTAGTCCTTGCCTGGAAAGTGGCAGGCTGGTATGGTCTAGATCGCTGGGCATTACCAAAGCTAGGCACTCCCTGGAGCAAGCTCGATTATGATGAATAGTCTTTGTTCATAGCTTCTCACGGTTTTTGCGTGTTGAAGCTTTTTTAAATTGGCGTTTTGCTCGTTCGGCGGCGGGTTTTGTTCACAAATGATTATCATGAGCCGGATGAACGACAAAACCCCGCGTGAACTTAGTTGAAGTGACGTTCATGAGCTGGATAAACGACAAAACCCCCGGCGAACCTTAATTATACTAGTATCATTAACGTGATGAAGACGAAAATGAGCATGGAAGTTGGTAAAATTTGAATTCATCGTACTTATGAAGATGCTGTAATTACAATAAAACGGGTATTCATTAACGCGATGAAGACGAAAATGAGCGTAGGAATTAGAAAAACTGGTATTCATCGTGCTAATGAAGAAAGAAAATTGTTGTAATTACAACAAAACTGGTGTTCATGAAAGCGATGAAGACAAAAATGAGCGTGAAAATTAGGAAAACCTGTATTCATCGTACTAATGAAGACAAAAAATTGTTGTAATCTTAATAAAAGTAGAATTTACTAAAGCGATGAACACACTAAAATTAGCGGAGAGTCCACATAAACAAGATAAACGACAAAGCACAGTGGAAATTATTTGAACTTCATAGCTGCGTCTTGTCCATTCGGCAGTGTGTATTCCCTCCTTAAGCTCAACGTTTTGACCATTCAGTACAGTGATTTGCTCCCTCAACGTTGCGATTTGACCATTCAGCACAGTGATTTGCTCCCTCAACGTTTTGACCATTCAGCACAGTGATTTGCTCCCTCAACGTTGCGATTTGACCATTCAGCACAGTGATTTGCTCCACTCATCCCACTTTTTGTTCATTCCGCAACACGTTTTGCTCACTCAATCATTTCAAAATTCATGTATAATAAAAGGTAAGAAATTTACAGCTAGCTTTAAGGAGAAACCATGCACACTTTTCAATATACTCATCCAAAACAAATCGACTTTACAGATGACATTCCTATAAAAAATAATGCGGGCGAAATTGTGGCGATATCAAAGCGCATCTATGACAACCCCTTGAAAAAAACAATGGATCGACTTTTCGATTATCGATATTTCCTTAAATATCATATATACAATCCGAGTGGTGACCTCCTTTTTACAGTAAAAAAAATTAGCCGGAAAGGGAGACTTTGGTATGAAGGTCATGACACCACCAATAATAAACAATATATCATCTCCTATGAAAATTGGCGTTTAGGCGTTCCAGAGTTGTATATTACAGATGGCAACAAAAAAATCCAACTAAATAAAGAAATGGAAGATTGGTCACAATTTATTTTCGACAATGAAGTTATCGCACAGTGGAAAGCCGATTTTGTAAACGATCAATTTCAGATGACCTTCACAATCGATGAAAAAAGCCCCATCCAAAATGTCGCAGTATTTATCGGTATTTGCCAGGCTGCACTTTTTGTAGGAGCTTAACCAAAGGAGTTTAAAAAAATGAACGTAATTTTTGTACTAACAAAAACGGGTGAGGAAGTGCTTGAGATGGTATCCAATGATGTGGCAGGGTTGCTTGCTGCCGTGAAAGGAGAAAATGTGACTTTCCCATTTGGTAGCTTTCAATACGACTTTCATACATTAGACCACTACCTTGTCGATAATGTATATCGCCAGGAACTTGTTATTTATTTAAAAGAGGAAAGTGAAACCAATCCATTGTGAACGCCCTCATAACAGAGAACTTTGCCGAATATACTTATCTATTACAAGCACAAAGAAAATAAAAATCCACAAAATCCCTTCTTTTCCATAAATCCCATAGCAATATATGTTAAAATGTATTTTTAGTCACGAAAAAGGAGGTGATTGTGAATGATTACGGTATTTGGCGGAATTGGCATATTTATCCTAGGAATGTCAATGCTGACAAATGGCTTGAAAGAAATCGCAGGGGAAGCGTTAAAAAAATGGTTAAATAACTTTACGAAAGGTACATTTTCCTCGCTTTTCACAGGACTTTTCATGACGATATTAATGCAATCCTCCACTGCAACAACGCTTTTAACGGTCGGGTTTGTGAGTGCAGGGTTAATTACCTTTAGTCAATCAATCGGGGTGATTATTGGCGCAAATATTGGTAGTACAAGTACAGGATGGATCATCTCGCTTCTTGGCTTCAAAATTAGTTTGCAAGCTATGTCACTGCCAATTATTGGTATAGGAGCATTTATGCAGTTCATTGCCCCGTATAATATTAAAAAGTACGGTGGGGTATTAGTGGGGTTTGGTCTCCTATTTTTAGGAATTGATTTTCTCCAACAAGGGATGAATTCGGCACATGATATCATATCCTTTGAATCGTTAAATACAAATTCTATTCTTTCAAGTTTTCTATTAATTCTCATTGGGATTGTGATGACCATCATCATGCAAGCGTCCAGTGCATCGATGGCGGCGACGTTAGCAGCCTTGTTTTCAGGGGCAATCGACTATGAGCAAGCAGCCTATCTAGTTATTGGACAAAATATTGGAACAACTGCTACGGCTTTATTTGCTTCCATTGGGTCATCCATTGCCGCAAAAAGAACGGCCATTACGCATTTGTTGTTTAACGTCATCACAGCAATCATTGTGACGATTTTCTTCAAATACATATTACAATTAACAGAAACAATCACGGTATTACTTTCAGGAAACTTTGACGAAACGTTGGGCTTGGCGATTTTCCATACGTTATTTAGTGTGCTTGGGGCCATTCTTTTTGTTCCATTTATAGGTCCATTTGCGACATTCCTTCAAAAAATATTGCCAGAAAAAGAAAACGCGTTAACAAGAGACCTTGACTCGAATTTAGTGTCTGTCCCGTCAGCAGCATTAGAAGTTTCATATAAAACGTTAATTCAAATGATGAAACAATTAACAAGGGCTTTGTTAGAATTAATTGAATCGAAAAAAGTACCACCTCATTTTGATAAAAAACTGAATGAAGTGGAAGAAGCAATTGATATTACGCGGAAATTTTTAGATTCTGTCCAATCAAGCTCAACGAAAATCCGTAATAAACATATTGATATCATTCATGCCCTTGACCATTTACATCGGTTGGTAAATGTTTTTAGAGAAAAGCAAAAGCTTGAAGCTATTCATTTACATGGTGCCATTATGAATCAATTACATGAGACGATGTTTATGGTAGAGGCTTATTTTGAAGACAATGAGATAGTTGAAATTGAAAAAATCCTAGAACAAGATTCACAAAAGATGGCAGAAGAGCGCAGAAAACGACGCAACGAATATTTAGAACGATCGGTTGTTAATGAAACGCAAATCGATGTTGCCGTTTCCAAGGTACAGTCCATTCTTTGGATCGATCGCCTCGTCTATCATTATTGGCGTGCATCTGCGCGGTTGGCGAGTTTTCAAGATGATGAGTAGTTAAAGGTTATGGTGTTTTCGGGCACTATAACCTTTTCAAATCTGTTTTCAGCTTGGAATACATATTCAAATCTATAAAACGGCCCTTCGATTTTTCACTTTGCCTCAACGTCCCTTCAAAGGTGAAATGTAACTTTTCTAAAACTTTTATGGAATTGATATTTTGAGGTTCGACTTTTGCTTCAATTCGATTAAGCTCGAGGGTGTTAAAAGCATAGTCTAATAAAGCAGTAATGGCTTCCGGGGCATACCCTTTGCCCCAATGAGTTTTCGCAAGATCGTACCCAATTTCCGCTTTTTCATTGTCAAAATCCAAAGAATTAAACCCACAAGAACCGATAATTTCACCGCTAGATAACTCGATGATTGTATATCGAATCGCCTTTTCTTCTTCTGCTAGTTCATTCAAATAGGTGATGATTTCGATTGCTTGGTTTTCGTTATGAAAATTGTCTATATTCATGTATTTTGTTACGTCCGGGTCCGACCAAATGTTAAAAAGATTTGTTGAATCGCTAATACTCAACTTCCTTAAATGCAATCTTTCAGTATATAAATTGGTTTCCAAATTTTCCCCTCCCTTACCAATATTATAAAAGAAAAAAACTCAAATACTAGAGTTTCTAGTACTTGAGTAGATCATTAAAGATTTTCATTTTGTTGTTTAATTTCGTCGCCGGTAATTGAAATGTTCGCTTCTTCCATTTTTTTATGTTTATTGACCGAGTTTTCCAAAGTTGTTTTTAAGTTCATTTCATTTTCAATTGTAATTTGTTTCTTTTTTGGGGCCGTTGTTAGAAAAATATCGTCCTTTTCCACTGAAAATCACTCCTTTAGAAAAGTTTTTACGTTTCGTTCCGTACTTATACTTATATCAGAATATTATTATTGGATAGAACCTGTACTTTTGAGGGATGCCGTAACTTTTATATTCACTTCTGCATTTTTGTAGGTTTCGTTCCACTCCTCTATACTCATTCTTTTATGATGAAACGTTTGAGCCTTATATTTTAAACCAAAACCGATTGGATCAAGGCCTTCTGATTGTAGTTCATGAAAGAAACTTTCTAAATTCTCTTTCGCTTCCTTTTCCAACAATTTGCTATATTTTGGTAAATCCCGGCTATTCAGAGCATTTTGAGATTCCACTATATAACCAATTAACTCCACATTTACATCAAGGGAAAATTTGTTATTTCCTTGCTTCTTCACTTTATTTTTCGCCTTTATCGTATCGATTTTTGCAACAAAATGTTCGTTCCCTTGCTTTACTTCAATATCTGCAATTTTCACATTCATGGAAAGGGAATTAAAGATAAACGTATTTAAAGGATCTAATTCATATGGGGTTTTTCTGTTCTTTAACACAATCGACTTATTTACGGTAAAGGTCGATTCATTTTCACTAATTTCCACGATTGGAATAATTGGATCAAGGCCATTTTCCATCATCCTTCTTCTATAGTCGAATAAAAACATGGTCACAATATAGGGGCTTTCCGTACCGTTTCCATCAAAATAGTTATAAAGGGATGGATATGCTGCCGTTTCTCCTTTAGGAACCATTGTGACAATTTCTTCTGCATTTGGTCTACCCACTGTAACCCAAGAAATGAGTTGAATATCAGGTCTTCTTAACAGAAAATCTAAAACTTCTTTATTTTTATTTTCCTTTACTAACTCTTCTCCCAATACAATGAGCTTCAAATGACCAAAGTCTAATTCTTTATCGATATGAGTTTCTAAAATTCGTATTGCTTCGCTAATTGTCTCTGCTGTTTCAACAAGGTAGGTGTAATTCGCTTCTGGCTTTTGTCTAAAAGAACTAGTCGGTACAAATAATTTAAGAGTTACTTTAAAAGGTTTTTCATTATCATCTGAATGATCGATACCAATCATTGAAACAAAAACATCCTTATCAATGTCTTTAAATTCTTCACAGCCGGAGAGAAAAAATAGTATTGAAAAAATAATTAATAATTTACTTTGTATTTTTTGCATACTTCATCCTCCGTTTGATATAGAAAAATACAATAATCATAAAGGGGAAAAAAACGGATAAGGTAATATTTAAAAAGCTGGATAGCCGGAATAAATGATATTCGTTTATCACTTGAACAAAATACGTTGAAATTAAAGTAAATAGGGTAGGCGGTATGAATATTCCTAAGTTAAACCCTCTATACTTAATCTTTTCAAAAGTGAATAAATATTTTAAATATTCCACAGAAACGTGCCAGTGGATGAGCATGCTTAAAAAGGCGATACATAAATAAAACAATAAAAACACAAATAAAACGCGTTCAATTAAGGAGTATTTCATTCGCAATGAGTCGCTCGTCTGTATCCATGGATAAATGAGATGATCAATATTTTCAGTACCATGAAAACCGATTGGGACAAAATAAGTTGTAAATAAAGTAGAAACTGTTATAAGAAAAATTGTAATAATCTGCTTCCAACCGAATTTTTGTTTGATTGTGAAGAAACGGTTAAAAATAAAAAGATTGGCAACCCCAAGAAACAAGTAAAAAGAAGCGGTGAACGATTCAAAATTGGGCATTTGGTTGATATATAATGCCGCCTCTTTTACAAAATCCCAATTAATATTTGGGTCTGTGTATGCTTTTAAAAAGATGTAGATAATCAACGGGAGTGTTAAAAGCAAAACAATTTCAATTGTATATAATACTCGATCCGTTTTTATGAAACAGCCTAAAATGACAGACAATATGATTGATAAACTAATCAGTACAATTGGCATTTCGGGTGTTAAGTAACGGATTAAAAGGAATGTAAAAGTAATTAACGTAATCATCCCGGCAAAAAACCATACGACCGCCATGATAAAAATAAGTGGGGCATAAAACCATTTCGCAGTAGTTTGTTTTAATAAATCTGGCAACGTCTGTCCGGGAAATTGAATAAAGAACTTTGCATAGACAGTGATAATAATTGTTCCCGTAATCGTTGCAATAATCATGGCGGATATAGAACCGTCATTATAAAAATGTAAAAGAATGTAAGGGACCGATGCGATGATATTTGCGACCATATTAATTAAAATGATATAGTAAAAATATCTGCTCAAGCTTGTCCCTCCGAACGCTTCTTAGATTTCCTGTAATTATAAACTCTTAAATATGGCTCACCGAAACTGTCCAAACTTACTAAATACATAATAAAGACAAGGAACCCTAATGTAAGGCCCGCTAAACCGAAAATAGTTGTAATCAATATTAATAAAAACCGTACAATTCGAATTGCGAAAGCCATTTCATTCACTGGAATAACGAAGGTGGAAATGGCCACGGCAGACACGATAATAACCATAATATTCGATGCAAGGGAAGCTTCCGTTACAGCCGTTCCAAGAATTAACCCTCCTACAGTGGTAGCCGTTGCACTAACCGCTTTTGGTAATCGTATACTGGCTTCAAGTAATAGTTCCATGAAGAATAGCATGAATAGCACCTCTACAAATGAAGAAAACGGAACCCCCATCCGACTTCCCGCAACGGTTAACGCGAGCTCTGTACGAAATACTTCTGGTGCAAAAGAGGTAACCCCAACATAAATACTGGGCAGAAGCAGGCTAATGAAAAATCCTAAATACCGAAGCATTCTTAGAAACGTTGAAATAACAATTGTATGGTAATCATCTTCCATCGTAATCATAAAATCGAAAAAAACGACAGGTGCTGCTAAAGATTGTGAACTACCATCTTCTAATATGATAATTTTTCCCCCGCCGATGTTATAGATAACGCGGTCTGGTCGTTCTGTCATAACCATTTGGGGGAACAAAGAGAAGCGTTTATCATTTAAATAATTATTAAACTGATTAGCAGCCGAGATCAGTTGTTTATCAACCCTTTGAATCTTCTCACGGATGAGTTTTAAAGCTTGCTCGTTGACTTTTTCTGAATCGTAAACTAATGCGACTTTTTGTTGATTGACTTCACCATAAGACATATATTCAATGTTCAAAGTGGGTTGTCGATAATAGGACCGAATCAAGTTAATATTCGTCATTAAGTTATCACTTAAGGCTAATTGAGAACCATGGATTGTCATTTCTACCGAAGCGGATGATACGGCATCGTTTTTCGATAATTTCAGTTCGATTAATAATAATTCATTGTCAATTTCCAATAAGATATTGCCATTCATAATTTCAAGAAGAGCCTGCTCTTTTGAGGAGATTTCTTGGTATTGCGGCAATGCCTGTACATATAATTTATATTGATCCATATTTGACATTTCAAAAAATGGTTTAAGTAATATTTTTTGAAGCAGTTCTTTGTCAATCAATGATTTGATATACATGTAGGAAATATTTTTACTCTCGTACTCCAATGTCTTTTGTGTTAATTCATTAGTATTAGCAAATTGCTCATTAATCCACAAAAGAGTTTCCTGCGTATTCATACAGTTTTCCCCAATCTTCTAGAAATAAGAACCAATCATTAGGGTATCCAATTTTTGTGAAATAATGCATTTCAAGTGAGAAGCATACGTAAATTTGGCATAATATTTTGCTATAATATTCTAGAAAGAGGTTGATATCATGTTAATCATTACTGAAAATAAGTTAATCGATGCGCTTGAGGAATATTTTACAGAACACGGATTTTCGGTAATTACAAAGGCGAAAAATCGTGCACCAGGTATTGACTTAGCGCTTTTTAAAAATGGGGTAACGCTTTATATTGAGGCAAAAGGTTCTGTCAGAAATGAGTACGATACCGATCCAACTATTAAACCATTTACGCGGAATTCAGTTAGAAACTATGTTCGAAAGCAAATTACTAAGTTGATGGAGCGGGAAGAAAAGGGGGATGGTAAAAATGCTTTCTATATCGCTGCATGGCCTGAAACCCCAACATACAGAGAGGAAGTAAACAAAAAAGCGAAGGCATTATCCAGATTAGGCTATCTTCATTTTTGGGTGCAAGAAGATTGGTCAGTTAAAATTGAGGGGCCAGAAGCGGATAAGCTTAGTCAATTCGTGTTTAAGGAAGTCATGCAAGAGTTGTAGATGATTTTTTTGAAAATACAATAATTTCAGATATAATTACTATTTTTATAGTAAGATAGCAAAAACATATTGCAGACAACATCCCTTTTAAGATTTAATATAGTCTTAAAGGGGGATTTTCATGGGAAGCAGCTGGGAAAAGTGGGGGATTGTGTCGAGTGCAGTTGAGGCGAAAAGACCATGTAACTGTGGTGCGGGTGAGGTACTAATCATGGTTGAAATTGAAGATTCCAACGAACAACCACTAGGGAAAATCAAGGATCGATATCTTAAGATTAATTGCCCCAATAAATGCGAATAGTGTACTTATATAATTTAGTTGCGCTTGCAGATAGCGTAGCTTTTTTATTTTGTTAAAAAATGAAGGACATCTCAATATGATGATTTGTCTCTATATTTATATAATTTTTGAAGAAAGAGAAAATCGCTATCGACAAAAAAATTGAATTTCCATGTCTCCCTACTTCAAAAAAATGGCTATATATTAAGTAACTACAAATAGTGTTAAACTCAGGCAACTTTTTCTATAGAGAAGGGTGGAGCATATGGCAATTAGAAAAAATGACAATTATACGGTTTTAGATTGTGGTCTTTTAAACGATGCAAGATGGAGCTGGAAGGCAAAAAGTATTCTTGCCTACATGCTGACTATGCTAGTTGATTGGGATTTTTACGTGGAGGAATTAGTGAAACATGGTTCGGACGGGGAAAAGCATTATCGTTCTGGAGTTAAATGAGCTAAAAGAATGCGGCTATATAAAGCGATTTCTGGTCTATGAAGCACCCCCAAAACTACTTTCCGAAAATGTAAATGTAAGTAACCAAAATCCAGCTTCTCTTCATCAACAAAACGAAGGCCTACTAAATACTGATTTATACTAAATACTGAAAGACTAAATACTGATAAAAAAGATATTGCCCGAGTTAGCCATTCTATACAAAGCAATCTAAACGAACAAGCAAGCACAAACTATCGACATACAGAAAACTTGAGAATTAATCAGAGTAAGAATGAACGAAGGGTTTACGGTTGAAGATTTCAAAACGGTTATCGATAACAAAAGAAGCGCATGGCTACATGAATAAGTTTCTACGCCCAGAAACACTATTTGGAACAAATTTAAATCGAATTTGAATGAAAAAGTGGATAGGAAACATGTGAAACCAGAGTGAAATCACCATGTTACACAGTTTAGTGATGGGATAAATTTTTAGATTTTTTATCAGACATCCATCCCCATTATGCAGATTAATACAAAGAGTTTTGTAAAGGATACCATAAATTAGTACGATAGTTGCAATGAAGCCATTGAATAATAAAATCTTGCAACATAAACATATGACTGTAGTTAAACACCGAATCAAATAGATAAGGGGAGAATTTACAATAATGGAATTTACATTAAATTGGGGGTTTTTAAAACATAGCAAAATTAACAGGCATCTAGAACATAATCAAACTAAATTGATTACTCTTGGAAGTTTAGATAAAACGAATGATATTGGTAAGTATGTTTGATTAGCTCTGTATATAAAGTATTTATTCGTAGTAAAAAACTGTTTTCCACTTTATTATCGTATTAATAACAAATTTCTCATCTTTGTTTTACTTATTTTTGATACTGTTCACTATAACTACTATTGTAGTTGTCATAAGAAAGCACCACCTTCACATACAAAGAGGGTGCTTCTTAATTTATATATGTTACTAAATTACTGTTTTAAGATGATTCAATTGAAAAGTTATTAAGTTTATTTTCTAGTTCTTCAACCATTAAAACTAGGTCATTTGTTGCTTCATCTAGCGTATCCATTGATTGTATTTGATTTTTTGATTCTGAATGTAAATCTGCAAATCTACTTAAAGACCTATTTGCAACATTGGAAATTTGATCAACAGTTGCATTTACTTCTTCTGAACTTGCAGACATTTGTTCAAATGCTGCAGATATTTCTTGGATTTCTTCACTAACATTTTCAGTAGCCTGTACAATATTTTGTATTATTTCTCCTACTTGATTAATTATGTGTTCCCCTTGATTAACTTCATAATTACCTGTTTTCATTTTTTCTACAGCATTATTTGTCTCACTTTGGGTTTTTTCAATTATTGCTGCAATTTGAGAAGTGGATAATTGAGATTGCTCAGCCAATTTTCGAACTTCTTCTGCTACTACTGCAAATCCTTTACCATATTCACCAGCTCTTGCAGCTTCAATGGCAGCGTTTAAAGCTAAAAGATTAATTTGTTCTGCTATACCTGTTATTACAGAGACAATTGTACCTATCTCCTTTGAATGATAGCCAAGCTGTTCAATCACACTAGCGGTTTCACTAGCAGTCTTGCTAATTACTTCCATTTGATTTGTTGCCTTCTGAATTAAAATTTGCCCTTCCTTTGTCTCCCTTAAAGTTAAATCTGATTTTTCCGCAACTAATAATGACGATTCTGCTACCTTTTGTAATCCAATAGCCATCTCTTCCATTGCTTTTGCACTTTCAACAGAGCTATTTGTTTGCTCTTCAAGATTTTCTGAAACTTCATCAATTGTAGCTGCAAAAACTTTTGTTGAATTTGTTGTATCTTGAGCGATTTTAATAAAGTCATTTGATGAGCTTTTAACTTTCTTTGTAACTTCAGTAACATCGGTTAATAGTCTTTTTAGGTTAACTACCATTTGGTTGAAATCGTTACTTAATGAACCAAATTCATCTTTTGTTTTTACAGGAATCTTCGTATTTAAATTTCCTATACTTACTTGGTAAATACCTTCAGTAATTTCTTTAATAGGTGCTATTATTTTACGAGTTCCAAAGTATTGAAACAGACATAGTAGAAAAAGGCAAATTACTATTCCGGTAGTAAGGGAATATATAAATTCCTTTTTAAAATCATTGATTATACTTGCATCTACGTCCACTCCTAATACATATATTACCTCACCCTTTTGATCTAACATGGGAATAAGTGTAGATTGCCATGTACCAAACTCATCACGATATATTTCGGTATGTACGATTTTTTTTGATTTTATAGTCTTTTCATATGCATCTGTTAGTTCAGTTCCAGCAGTATAGACTGCCCCTGGAGGTAAACCAGCTTTAATAATATTTGTGGGAACGGATATCATTAAAACTTCCCTATTATCATTCACGAATTTACCATCAAAAATGTATCCCTGTGAAACATCTGGCTCCAATTCATTTAATAATTCAAGTTGATTCATTAATTTCTGTTGTATAGGACTTGTCACTTCTGGATTACCCTTTGCCTCGAGCACATCATTAACATCAAATACGCTATTCCACAATTTTGCAATTGATTCAGACCTATCTTGTATTAAACCAACCGCCATTTGATTTTGAACAAAATAGCTAACAAATGCGGTAGTTAATCCAACTATAATAATCGTTGTTATTGAAAGTAATAGACTTTTTTTTAAAACTGATTGTTTCATAAACAAATATTTCCTCTCCCATTAAATTGCCCCTATTTTCAGAAATCATAATTACGTTCATTCCTTCACAATTGCATTCTTTTTTAACGAACTTTTTTGCTCAGAACTTTGTTAACAAAAATAGTTATCAAACTGATTTTAAGTGAACTTAGTTGACGAAAAATCTAATACCTATTTACCTCTTAATCTTGTTAGTAAAGTTTTAAATGATCTTTCATACTAAGATCGGCAAATATGATAACGAAGACAATAACCTAAAAAAACATCAACTACCCAACTCCCTTATGATTCCTGACACTGATTATCATTCATCACATTTTTGTACAATTACATGAAAATCGACAAATAACTAAATAGTAATTAATTCTTGTTTTGAGCTGTTTAATAAACCTCCCCTTACACTTTAATATAAAAAACTAACTAACATTCGTTAGTCCATAACTTTATTATATGCATTCTTCTAAAAATTGCAATAAAGACTAGGTACTTTGACTCCATTCTTAGCCGATAACTCTAAATATCGACAGGTACTTCTGGCTTAAATAACGGTATAATAATCAGTTTATTTGACCTGATTCATATTTATCTATTAGGTCATATTTCGTTTTAAAAATCTAACCGTTATGATTTAACCGTTCTAGCGATATTGCTTTCCATGGCTTACTATCACTCATAAATTCACCAATAACATACGTTGCAAGTCGGAAGCACATCCTCAGACAATAGTTTTCCCACAACTATCAAACACCTCCATCATTTATTTCTAGAAAAGTCTAGTTCCTGTAAATTCCCCAAAAGTCTTGATATAATAGGATTTGTGAATAAATACGAAAGAGGGCGAATGTATGAACGCTTACGATGAGTACATGAGAGGGATTGTTCAACCAATGCGCCAAGAGTTAGTGGATGCAGGGTTTACAGAATTAACAACTCCAGATGAAGTGAATGAATTTATGGCAACCGCAAAAGGCGTGTCACTAGTGGTAATTAACTCTGTTTGTGGATGCGCGGCTGGTTTAGCTCGTCCAGCAGTTCGCAATGCCATTGGGGAAGTAAAGCCAGATCATTTAGTGACAGTTTTCGCGGGACAAGATCGTGAAGCTACTGAAACGATGCGTGCTTTCTTTGACGAGGTTCCACCAAGTTCACCATCTATCGCAGTTTTACGAGACGGTCAACTAGAATACTTTATCCCACGCGACCAAATCGAAGGCCATCCTGTCGAACAAATTACAGACCATTTAGCAGGTGTGTTAAAACAAGCTTGCGACCAATAGTTGTAGGCAGAAACAGGTAGAGGATTGCTTCGACAACAATCCACTCCTTCACTTAAGAGATATCTTCGGGTGTCTCTTTTTTTATGATGAAAATGAAAAAGAAAGATCCCTAAAAAATAGAAGCCACTGAAAAACTAAATACCGATAAAAATTTATAGTAATTATTTGCTTCTAAATAGAAGGTGGGATTCACTTCGCTTTCCACGGGCTTGGCTTCAGCCTCCTCGTCGCAAGCTCCTGCGGGGTCTTCAGCTCAAGCTGTTCCCGTAGGAGTCTTCGTGAATCCCACTTCCTAAAAGATCTGAGCGTATTTTTATTATAAAAATTTATTAAAATCGACTTTTTCAGTGCCCTAAAAAAATATAGGAAATCTTTCTATGAGCTAACCACCATTAGTATATTTCATAAAGTAAATGAAATATACAAGTAAATCATGGTATGAAGTTAAAATTATCCTTTTGCCGCAACGTATATGTTAATGAATTTTGTCTTCAACCAGTCCAATTAATATTTTTAATCCAGTGAATCTCTATAAAAGCACACATCTTTCTGTTATCTAGGTGAAAATTTCTATTATCAGCGAACGTTCTATAAACGCAGTCGATTTTTCTATTAATCGCACAAAATTTTCTATTAACTAGGTGGAAATTTCTATTATTACCCCGTAATTTTCTATTAACGAAGAACTTTCTATTAATGCCCTCGATTTTTCTATTAATCGTACAAAATTTTCTATTATGAACCCGAAATTTTCTATTAACACGAAACATTCTATAAACGCCCTCATTTTGTCTATAAATTATCTAAAAATTACCATTACCCCAGTGAAACTTTCTATTATGAGCAAGAAATTGGCTATTAATTATTTTCTTAGTTGAGGTTTTGATCACCATTTTGCATCTGCCCCAATAAAAACTATGGTAGAATATCAGAAAACCTTACATACATTAAAATCCGCAAAAACTAGGAGGTACCCATGCGCCCAATTACCGTTGTCACAACAGCAGGCCGCCCCGATGAACTATCCATCACATTGGCTCAGAAAGCATGTGAGGAACTAGGCGTGCGATTCGAAGAGAGAAAAAAACGCTCGGTAGTCAAAATCAGTGAACAGCTAAACGCGCATGTCATCGTAGCTGGGAAAAATCGCTATGAGTATTATCCGCAAGATGCCAAGGCGCCGTTCTTTTTTCATCCTAATTCTGCAGCTTTTCGGTTAAAACGAGTGGCAAGAGGGGAACATGATCCTTTTTTAGATGCTTGTCAACTTGAAGTGGGCAATTCATTATTAGATTGCACATTAGGAATCGGCTCTGATGCGATGTTGGCTGCCTTTCAAGTTGGGGAAGAGGGGACGGTTGTTGGATTAGAAGCTGATCCAAATGTTGCCTTCATCGTTCAAAATGGAATGGCTACCTACGATACAAGCGAATTGCCTTTAACTTCATGCATGCGCCACATCAAAGTCATTCAAAGTGAAGCGGTGGAGTTTTTACAAAAACAACCGGATAATGCTTTTGATGTCGTCTATATGGACCCGATGTTTGAAGAAGTGATTGAGGAATCGAATAACTTTGAGGCGCTTCGTGATGCAGGTGAACATATTAATCTCACCGAAGAATGGGTGCGTGAGGCAATCAGAGTGGCGAAAAAACGAGTTGTGTTAAAAGCGCATTTTCGATCCACCTCATTTGAACAATTTGGATTCAAACGGGATATTCGGCTTACTTCAAAATTTCATTATGGGGTAATTGAAAAGTGAATTTACTTTACAACGAAATCGTGTTATAATGATATTTGTGCTATTTAGGTAGCAAATAAATAAATTTGGCGTTTCGCTAAAGTTTTTGAACATACTTATTCACACTGGCGCAAGTAGAGGCTTGCAAGGACGTAAAAGTAGGATGGGTTTACGTTGCTTAAGTTAGAAAGCGTTTAGTGGAATTTTACCGTGGCTGATTTGATGCATAGTGCATCTAATATAAAATTCCCCTGATGATAGGGTTGAGACTTAATTTATTTATATGTTGCCTTAAATACTAAAGGGGTGTCGATTCAATTCGGCACCCCTTGTCTAATTTTATTTTACTGATACTAATTCCGTTGTTATGTTTCCATTGCCATCTGTCTCTTTAATGACGCCAATTCCTTTTGCAAAGTAGATTCTACTGCCATTGTCGTATCGAATAATGACCACATTTTTAAATGTTCCCGCTTTTACTTTGATTGTTTTTGTTGTGCTTTCAACTAATGCTTTTTTAAAGACAGTATCTGATATTGGGCTTTCAGAGTAAGGGAATTCTGTGTAGCTACCCTGTTTAAACGGGATTCCTAAAATGAATACTACCCAATCCGATTCTCCCATCGCTAAACCGAATAGTTTACGATTCTCATATACAGCTTCGTAATACATGTAATAATGATATTCGTTCGCAACATCATTTATATACGTGATGTCAGCATCCTTTTTTACCTCAAATGTATATTTCTCGTTCGTGCCAAATAATGGGCTATAAGTTAGTCTTAAACCTTCTTTAGGAGTTAGTGCACCTGTAACAGGAGTGGCTTTCGGATTCTTCTTCGTCAACGCACTCGAATAAACATACCCCTTTTTATCCCCTGATTGTATGTATGAAAATCCCTTAGATGAAGATAATACAGTAACTTTCGAATGATTTTTTACCGTACCGATTTTTTCCGCATTTTGTTTCGGTTGTGCACGAAGAATAATGTCACTTTTCGCATTAACGTACATTGTTGTTGTAGTAGCAGCTTCCGTCTCTGAAAAAACGAATGTTGTGCTAAAAATGAGTGCAAATATAATAATAGCTTTTTTCAAAATACTTCCCCCTTTACCAATATATTACACTTATCAACAAAAAAAAAGAACTACCCAAATAGTAGTTCTTCAAAGTAATATTAGTCCGTGAAACACATTGAAGTTAAATAAGCTAATAATAAAAATAGTCCGATTCCAATACTAATACTTGCCATTATGTAGTACCTCCTTTATATAAAAAAAACGCTGGCTTAATTCCTTTTTTATTGTACAATGAATTACAAAAAGATGAAACCTTTTTCATTATGAAACGTACCTATTAATAGTAGGATTTAACAAATTTGTACGAGATTGAAGGTGATTCCATGAAAAAATGGTGGCAAAAAACGCTAGTCATATCTGTGGCATTGTTAACATTTGGTTTAATCACACCTAACCATGAAATTTGGGATGCTTTAGAAAATGGACAAGCATCGAATAATTCTCAAGGTAGTAACATCCAAACGAATAATCAACCCAATACTCAGATATCCGCAGTTGTCGAACAAGAAATTTCAACAGAAGATGAATTACCACAGCAAACGATTGAATCTATATTATTTGCGGCAAAAGAACAATCATACATAAAATTTGGATCCCGCATCGCACCTGTTATTGGCGATGAATTTGAAGACCGCATTTTCCCAAAAATCGAGGAAGCCATCCAACAAACACTTACTCGTATGGATAATGAGTCAATTAAATATTTATCAATTTCTAACCAACCAAGTCAAAATGGAGAAAAAATCTTCCATATTACAAATGAAGAAGATGGACAAGATTTAATTCGCTTCCACGTACGGACTGAAAAAAGACCACAAGATGGCTTTTATTATAATTTCCACTACCATACAGTAGAAGACCAATTCGTTGCCCACCATACACTTGGCGATATTTACTGGAGCAAAAACACTCCGCCGAAATGGTTATCCTAATTGAAGTTGAGCACCCGTATCGAAAACGGGTGTTTTTATTTTGGGATAATCTGTTAAAAGTTAAACATTTAGCCGAAATATATAATAAAAGGTTAGGTGAAATAGAATGGATGTTCAAATAGGAAGAGGCAGGGAACTAAAAATATTTAGCCCGAATCACTTATCAGATGATTTATTTTTGCATAAAGCTAAAAAGTCAAAAGCAAAATATGAAATCCGGAAAGAACATGGTTATATACGTCATTACGTAACCAAACCAAATGGCGAAGTAAAAATGATAAAAGAAACAAAGTTACCTAAAGCGCAGGAAAATGAACAAAGTGCTTTAAACATGAAAAGTGTGATTACTGAAATGGTGATGGATCAACTAGGCAAAGTGTTGGATAACGAAAAAATAAATAAGTTTTCCAAAATAGGATTATGGGCTCAAAAAGAAAAACAGATTGAAAAATACGCTAAATGTATTTAATAAGACCTAACACTCGTTAATCCTAGGGCACTGAAAAAGTCGATTTTAATAAATTTTTATAATAAAAATACGCTCAGATCTTTTAGGAAGTGGGATTCACGAAGACTCCTACGGGAACAGCTTGAGCTGAAGACCCCGCAGGAGCTTGCGACGAGGAGGCTGAAGCCAAGCCCGTGGAAAGCAAAGTGAATCCCACCTTCTATTTAGAAGCAAATAATTACTATAAATTTTTATCGGTATTTAGTTTTTCAGTGGCTTCGTTAATCCGCGGGTGTTTTTTAATATTTAAAGAGGTGATGTTATGAATACAAATAAACAACAACCGTGCAAAGCTTGCGGAAGCACGACATTTGCAAAAGGCATCGTCAAAAATGGTCACGCAAAAATTATGCCAATCGATAAATTTCTAAGCACTGGATCGTTTAAAAGTTGAAGATCCAAGCAAATTTTGATTTCACTTAGTATGAAACAAATCACGCGTTCACAAAATAAAGTTAGAACATTTTTCATCGAAATTGCGTAAATTAAAAATAATTAAAAAATATTTTTTGCATATGGATGAAAATTTGTTCATAAAAATGTAAAATAAGAGATGTAATACAATTTGAGGAGGATGCCGATGATAACCGGTCAGTTAGAGCGAGCGTTTCAATTAGCAGAGAAACATAAACTCGACGTAAGCACAATTTTAGAATTAAACAAAATTATTATGAAGGAGGTCAATTCATCTCCTAAAGTGGAAGAAAAAATTTTACAACAAATTATCCAGATCCTTGTGAACAACAAGCAATTCTTAAAGGAGGCAACATAACAATTGCAAGCACAAATTGAATTGTATGATGATTTAGACACATTTGACTAAAGGCGCTGCTTAGCCAAGATATTACAAGCAGCGCCTTTGTTTATGCCTCAACATAGGACTTTTGTCGCTCTAATTTTAAACTACATAAGTTCTATTTTCTTGGAATTGTACATATAAATAAGTATAAAGTTCGTAAGTGTATTAAATGTAAAATTAACCATTTTCTGTTAATATGAACTTAGGTGGTTTTTCTTACTTGCAAAAAAATGGGGTGTTTGGAAGTGGATGTGCTCGACAATGAAACGTTATTAATCCGTACAGAAGTGATTAAGCAAAATCTTCAAAAAATCAGCTTATTAAACAAAATTTTCACTATTGTCATAGTGGTATTATTTGGATTGACGAATGTCCTTTCGAATATTCCAATATTAAATTCAGATAAACTGCTGCAATTAAGCCTTTTGCATTACGTTTTATTCATCATTTTTAACCTGTTGATCTTTTTTATTCTGGATATTCGAAAAATAAAAATCACGAAAGATAATATCAATAAAATCGAACTTTTCATTAACCTATATGTCACATTATTTATCACCATTGGGGCAATTGTTTCAATGAGAGAGCAAGAAATTTATAATCCATTACTGATTTATACAATCATCTTATTTACGTGTAGTTCCTTCCTCGTTTTAACAGTAAAGCAAGTTTTGATTCCGTTAGTTATTTCAACATGTGTACTTCTCATCGGTCTTTATTTACAACGTGGTTTTGACCAGACGTTTATTTTACAATTGATCTATATTTCATCGATCATCCCAATCGCGGTCATCATTTCGCAATCCTTTACCTATTCATTTAAACGCTCGATACAATTTCAAATTGAAATGGTTCGGGAGGCTCAAATTTCAAGAGGTTTAACAAAAAAACTACGCGAAGTAAATCGGAAACTCGAATTGCAATCGTTGTTAGATCCGCTAACAAGTTTGTATAATCGCCGAGCATACAATCAGCATTTAAAGGATTTGCAAACGAAATTAAAAGAGTCTTCTTTTAAATTATCCGTTATTATGATTGATGTAGATTGCTTTAAACTATATAACGATACGTATGGACATGCAGAAGGGGATAAAGCATTAGTCAAAATCGCAAATGTTTTAAATGACCTTGCAGATGAGCATTGTTGCTTTGCCACTCGCTGGGGTGGAGAAGAGTTTGCTTTGCTCCTTTACAATGTGTCCGAAAATTGTGCCAACGAAATTTGTCATAAAGTAAAAACAAGAGTGCAGCAGTTAAAAATCGACCATTGTACATCTCATATTTCGGATGTTGTGTCAGTTAGTATTGGCGCGAGTACGAAACACATTTCAGAACCGGATGATATACTCAGTTGCGTCAAACAGGCCGATGATGCGCTTTATTATGTAAAGGAACACGGCAGAAACAATTTTGAACATCGACTTAATTTAAATGTGTGAAAAGGATGTCCCATCAATGATGAGGGAGATCCTTTTTATTTTTCTCACTTGAGAGGGGAATGAAAATAAGGTAGGCTTAACTAATGTAGAGGTTTTTCATGGGAGGATACAAATGAATCAAGTAGATTTAGAATATCAAAAATTAGGTCAAATGATTTTAAATAAAGGGATTGAAAAGGGAGATCGTACGGGTACGGGAACAATTAGTATGTTCGGTTCACAATTACGATTCGATTTGAAAAAAGAAGGGTTTCCGCTTCTTACCACAAAACGGGTAGCCTTTCGTTTAATCGTGAGCGAATTATTATGGTTTTTAAAAGGCGATACAAATCTTCGCTATTTATTGCAAAACAATAATCATATTTGGGACGAGTGGGGTTTCCAAAAATGGGTAGAGTCCGATGATTATCACGGGCCGGATATGACAAACTTTGGGCTACGTTCTCAAAAGGACCCGGAGTTTAACGAACTGTACCAAGAACAATTAAAAATTTATCAAGATAAAGTTTTATCGGATGATGACTTTGCGAAAAACTACGGCGATTTAGGGGAAGTGTACGGAAAGCAATGGCGTAGTTGGGAAGGCGCAGATGGCAAAGTGTATGATCAAATTCAATACATAATCGACGAAATTAAACGAAATCCCGATTCTCGCCGTCTAATTTGTTCAAGTTGGTCCATTTCATCTTTAGAACAACAGCAGCTACCACCTTGTCATTATGCATTTCAATTTTATGTCGCAGAAGGAAAGCTTAGCTGCATGTTCTCTATGCGCAGTGTCGATTATTTCCTAGGATTACCATATAACATTTCAAGTTACGCATTACTTACATATTTACTGGCACATGAATGTGGTTTAGATGTAGGCGAGTTAATTTTCACGGGAGCAGATACGCATATTTACTTGAATCATTTAGAGCAAGTAAAAGAACAACTATCCCGTGAACCACGTGCATTACCAACATTAAAATTAAATCCTGACAAACAATCGATTTTTGATTTTGAAATTGAGGACATTGTACTAGAAGGCTATGACCCACATCCAGCTATTAAGGCACCTGTCGCAGTGTAAAAAAAGGGGCAGCTAGTATTGACGACTAGTTGCCTTTTTCACAAAATCATCTTTTAGTCGTGTGAATCATAAATTCTAAAAAAGGGAGAGATGATATGAACGACTGGGAGATTGCAATGGATTCTCTTTCTAAAATAACGATTACAGCCAATTCAAAAAATCAGCCTGTCACAATTAGTGGAATGGCAGACGACTTAATCTGCATCGGTGTTGGGACAGACGCGGCCGTATTTCAATCACCACATGCACCTAAATATGCCTTTAAAAAATTTGCGGAAGATAAAAAAGAGAAAGTACCCATAGAAGCCATGGTATATGAACGTTTAGGAGACTCCCCTTACTTCTCAACGAGTTTTCATTCCTACGACGATATCCTCGTTTTAAGTTACGAAGAAGGGCACACCCTATACGATTGCATACTTCAAGGGATTCACATTCCCGAACAAATCATACTCGATGTGGAACAGGCAAGGGAATATGTTCGAAGTAAAGGACTTAATCCCCGCGATATTCATTTGAAAAATATATTACTGCAAAATGGAAGGGCGAAACTGATTGATGTCTCGGAGTATATCCAACCCGGGAACGATTTTCGATGGGAGCATTTAAAAAAAGGCTATGAACTGTACTATCATTTAATCGATGGCAAACCAGTGCCGTATTGGTTGGCGGAAACGGTTCGGAAATGGTATAACCAACGTAAAAATTATTTTTCATTTGAGGAATTTTCAAAAATAGTATCGAATTTATTATACAAAAAATAATATTCAGGGGCGATTCATTACGAAGGCGCCTCTCTTTTTTTGATAAATTTAAAGAATCTTTCGACTAAAATACAATCTCGAGTTTACTTTTTTATTACGGAGCATTATGATTTAAAAGTATAACATAATAATTTCGGAGTCAGCATGGGGTGTTAGAAAAGATGAAATTTAAAGGCAGAATAACAACAATTACGCTTGTCCTCATTACAAACTGTCTTTATATCTCGTATTATTTTATAAGAGATGGATACATAGAAGTATTCGAATTTTTTGGTTTGCCAATCGTGCTAATCTTAGCATGGTGGTACGGAAAGCAGTATGACAAGCTAAAACACTTAGAAGAAAAAGAGCAATTGAAAAGTAAAGAACTTCAAAATAGTAACAAGTTATTTAAAGCACTTTTTGATAATGCTCCAATTGGCATTGCTCTTATTGATAAAGATGGTAGACCACTGCTTGCAAATAATAAATTACAACATATGTTGGGATATACTGAAGACGAACTTTGTGCTAAAACGTTTAACGACTTTTCTCACCCGGACGACTCTGTAGAAAATATGAATCTTTTAAAGGATTTGCTAGACGGAAAAATTGATCATTATGTACTGGAAAAACGATATTTCCACAAAAATGGTCAAGTCATTTGGGGAAGTGTAACGTCAGCGTTATATCCAAACCTACTTAACGATTCTACATATGTCATCGGGATGGTTGATGATATCACAGAACGAAAACAAGCTGAACAGAAATTAAATGAAGCTTATCAAACACTGCAGTACTTATCGAATCAAGACGGGTTAACAGGGATTGCAAACCGTCGTTATTTTGATCAATGCTTGCAAAATGAATTTTCACAAGAAATTCCACTTTCCATCATTATGGTAGATATTGACTATTTCAAACAATATAACGATTCTTATGGCCATTTAGAAGGCGATGAATGTTTAAAATTGGTAGCAAAAACTTTTGAAAAAACAATCGATCCTTCCAACGATTTAGTTGCAAGATTTGGCGGAGAAGAGTTTATTATTTTATTACCTAACACGGATATGGAAAAGGCTTCGGTCATTGCGAAAAAGTTACAAGTAGCAGTGGAAAACCTACAAATCCCTCATATAGGCTCTCCCATTCATAACTATTTGACCGTCAGTATAGGAATTTCTACAAAAGAAAAAAATTCCACTATTGATAGCTTATTATTGGAAGCAGATCAAGCACTCTATCAGGCGAAACAAAATTCGCGCAATCGCATTGAAATGTATTGTAACCCGTAGAAAATGTTCTACGGGTCTTTTTAATTGATTTTAAATAACGACTTTGTCCAAACTTCCGTTGAAGATGGATGGTTACTTTCAAAAAGTGCATACCTTTCAGAAAATGGAAGAAGCTCTTGATTAATAAAGGGTTTTAATGATTTTGGACAGGCATTAATTAAAATGGAATTCTTCTTTAATGATGCAATTTGTTTTAAAAAATCAGGTTTCGTTTGTGGCAACTCGCTCCACATTTTCACCCAAACTTTATCCCGAAGCTCGCGGTAATAATTGTTTAAGTTCTTTTGATGAATATGATACAGCGAAGTTTGAAAATTGACGGCATTCATAATAATAATCCGGTAAAGAAGTTGCTCTTCTATAACATCAAACAACTGTAATTGTTGTATGAGGGACTCGATATTGCGTTCGATTTTTTTTCCCATTTGACCTTGTGCAGGGGCAATCGGTATTAGCTTTTCCGGATTGTTGTCATATTCGTCTATGTGAGGAGATTCTAAAATGATTACAATCGATTTGTTTTTTTCTTTTGCGCGGATTGGTTCATCATGACAAAGTTCAATGGTAACCTCTGATCCAGCAAAACTAGCATTAAAACGCATGACATTTCGTACTTGTTTATTATTTTTGAAAAATGACCGCTTGAGTACTAGACTTTGTTGATCAACATTAAGATATTTACTATTACTATTCACCAAGTCTTCGTATACAATTCTACTAATTTCTGTTTTGATAGGGGATCCTTCGAGTTGAATCGACGGTTTTTGTGCAACCAATACCATGTTTCGATCACGTCCTTTGCTATAAAGATGCTGCGAATGAGTCTATTAATTATATATATTAAAATTTTTGTAAAAATATGAGTAATGATGGAAAATTAATTACTCTATTTTCAAGGGTACAAATTATGGGTTATTAATAGAATATTTCGATTAATACGAGCAATTCCTTGTAGGTGAAAAATATTTATGTTACAGTTTTTTTAGATAAAATACTATTTTAGTAATTTTACCCACAATTTAGTAGGTGGAATTTAGTATTTTCTATCTATTCATTAGATAAAAGGAAGGGGTTTTTTTATTGATTAAAATTGGACTATTTGGTTTTGGACAAACAGGAAGTGTCGTTGCTGGTGAAATTATCCGTGATTCACAGTGTAAATTAGAGTGGGTGATTCGACAATCTCCTAAAAATAGCAGTGACTATGCAAGTCTATTACTAGGATTCGAACATCTAGAAGGTAAAATCGTTCATATTAGAGATGTGAATTTTGACCAATTTTTTAAGGAAAACCAAGTGGATGTGATCATTGATTTTTCTTCATCCTCTTCCGTAAGTGTATACAGTAGTGCTGTTAAGTATGGATGTAAAATTGTTTCTGCTATTTCAAATTATGAAACGAAAGATATTAACCAATTGAAACAATTGAGTCAAGAAGCAGCAGTATTATATTCCCCTAATATTACCGTTGGGATTAACTTTTTAATGGAAGCCTCCAAGTTACTACAAAAAATCGCCCCACATGCAGATATTGAAATCATTGAAGAGCATTTTAGAGGGAAAAAGGATGTATCTGGTACTGCGCTCCGCATTGCAGAACAACTTGGTCTTGATAAATCTGAGCACGTAAACTCGATTAGAGTGGGTGGAATTGTTGGAAAACATGAAGTAGTCTTTGGATTACCAAATCAAACTATTCGAATCATTCACGAATCACATAATCGAGCAGCTTTTGGCCAAGGAGCAATATATGCAGCAAAATGGATTATGGGAAAAGAAAAAGGATTATACAGTATGGAACAAGCTTTGTCTCTCATGATGAATGCTCCAAATGATGAAATCCAATCCGAACCAGTTGCCCCACTATAACATCATTCATTTGAGCCAATTCCATAAAGGCAAGTTAAAAAATAATAATAAATATGAAATTGACTCAATTAAATGAACAAATAAAGGTGACTCAAATGTAGGGCACTGAAAAAGTCGATTTTAATAAATTTTTATAATAAAAATACGCTCAGATCTTTTAGGAAGTGGGATTCACGAAGACTCCTACGGGAACAGCTTGAGCTGAAGACCCCGCAGGAGCTTGCGACGAGGAGGCTGAAGCCAAGCCCGTGGAAAGCGAAGTGAATCCCACCTTCTATTTAGAAGCAAATAATTACTATAAATTTTTATCGGTATTTAGTTTTTCAGTGGCTTCCTCAAATGTTGGGTCACCTTTTATTCACCTTTAAAATGTAAATGGATGGAGTTTTTTCTATTTATTTAGGTTAAAATGAAGAAAAAAATGCTTACAAGAAATTAGGAGAGATAACATGATTTCACTCATTGTGGCCCATGACAAAAACCGAGTAATTGGGTATGAAAATAAAATGCCATGGTATTTACCAGGGGAGTTAAAATACTTTAAAGATCAAACGATGGGCAAGCCGATGATTATGGGCAGAAAAACCTTTGATTCCATAGGCCGACCATTACCAGGAAGAAGAAATATCGTCATTACAAGAAATACCGATTATCAACACGAGGGAATTGAAGTTGCGGCGTCCTTAGATGAAGCATTAAAGATGGCAGGGGATGTTCCTGAAATTATGATTATCGGTGGGGAACAGATTTTTAAAATCGCTCTTGAAATGGCGGACCGTTTATACATTACAAAAATCAACAATGAATTCCCTGGCGACACTTATTTTCCACAATACGGCACTGAATGGAAGCTGCTCTCCGAAAGCGAGCCGGTTGAAACGCCAGACGGATATACATTTACTTATTGTATTTATGAAAGATAAAGAGGAACTGTCCAGAAAGTAAATTCTTCTGGACAGTTTTTAATCTATTCAATTTCAACGGTACTTGATGGAAAACAAATAGAATCGAATTGTACTTTTGAACAAAATATACGATGTGAGTATCTAGTAATCGTGAAATACCTCATGTACATCCAATTTGGTGTCATTATATTATCGATGAAATAAATAGTTTTAACACCTCGAAAAATAGTTCGCTTGCTTCAATAGATTGGGAAGAAATATTCTTAATAAGTCTCCTGTTGACTGAATAGTTATTGTCCTTTACAATGTGTGTATGATACAACAATTGTATAATACATTATAAAATAAAGGTGACGGTGATGAAAAATTGAATAGAGAAGAAATTCTAGAACTACGCAATACAGTTCAAAAGTTTGTTCGATTATTTGGGTTGCTTGAGCAAAATGTAACTCCCTGTGGTTTTAACTTGTCTCCCTCTCAAGTATTTGCTCTACAAGAACTAGAGAATAAAACGTTAACCATTGGCGAATTGGCGAATCTATTATTTCTAGAACGAAGTACGGTGAGCCGTTTGGTAGATTCCCTTGTGAAAGGTGGTTTTGTTAACAGACTTTTAAACGAAGCAAACCGTCGTGAAGTTTTGGTGTCATTGACAGAAAAAGGTGGAAGTTCGTTGAATCAAGTAAGAGAACAATCAATCCAATATTACGCTTCTATTTTGAATGGTGTTTCAGAAGATTATCAGCATCAAATTCTAAGTGGATTCAAAATATTTAATGATGCTTTATCAAAAAAAAGGAGCGAACAAAATGAATTTTAAAACTAAGCAAGCCACGACTTCTATATCTTCTGTTGTCTTTTCCTTGCTTGCTACTTCTCATCATTGGATTCATATGGGGATTCTTATGTTATTAGGTAGCAGTACGGATATGATGGCTACTATGTCGGGGGCTATCTGGGTACGACGTTTTATGATTTTGATGACTTTTGTTACAGCAATTTTCTCTATATATCGTTTGTTCAAGCACCGTTGTAAAGAACTTTGGATGATTGCTCTAACTGTAGTTGCCGTTTTAGTATCAATATTTTTTATTTATTCTACGCTTACAAACTTTGGCTGGTAAGGAGGACAAACTATTGCACTTTCACAAAGATTTATCATATGTAGGTTGGGAAGAAGTCAAACGGAGACAATTAGAGCGAGTTCCATTAGTTGACGAGTGGATTAAACTTGTAAATATGAAAAAAGGAGAAACTGTTCTTGATATTGGTACTGGACCAGGCGTGTTTACTTTGCAATATGCCAATTTTGTTGGAGAAGACGGTAAAATTTATGCATTAGATCAATCAAAGGAGGCACTTGATTTTTTTCTAAAAGAAATGGGGGAAAAGAAAAATAACATTATGCCAATTTGTAGAAATGCTGAAACATCATTGGACAATGTGGGAAATGTTGATATTGTCATGATTACTGATGTTCTTCATCACGCAGATTCTCCAATTGATTTATGATGAACGTCTATAAACATATTAATGGTGATGTGCGGGTTTAATAGCTGAGTTCGACACGTATTCTGAATGTAGAATAGGTCCACCATTACAGAACAGAATTTCAAAAGAAGACATTAAAAAGTTAGCAAAGTCCATTGGTTTCCAAGTTGTAAAGGATGGAAAACAAGATTATGAACATTACTATATATTATTAATGAAGTAAAAGAGACGTCTTCGTTTCATACATAGGGTTTCCACAACAGTTTTTTTATCTGTGAAAGTAAGATTTTATGAAGAAAACGTTTTTATAAAACCGCAACTTAAAATATGCTAGATAAAACTCCATTTTGATTAATCATTTTTCAAAATGGAGTTTTTGCATTTGCGATTGAAAATGATAGAATAGCATCTTTTAACTCAGCTAAATTTCAAACCAACATCTGTGGTGATAAAGCAAGTTGTCTACATACAGGATGAAAAATACCGTACCCCATGATCTTATTTCAACGGTATTTGATGGAAAACAAATCGAATCGGATCATATTTTTGAACAACAGAATAAAATACGCCATTTGAGTATCCAGTAAACGTGAAGGATCCACGAGCACTTCCGATACTCTTTAAATCTTTTCCACTTGTCGTCATTCGATACATATATCTTATGTCATTTCGTGTATTATCGATGAAATAAATGTTTTTGGCACCTACAAAGAAGGCACCACTTGATTCAATAGGAGAAATTCGCTTCAAATTTTTGCCACTATAGTCCATTTTGTAAATATATCTGTCGTAAATACCTTGAGTTTTATGAACAACCGCATAGATAAACCCACCATCTACAACTAGTGAATCCACATTTGCAACGTTTTTAATTAATATGGTTTCTTTTGATGGGTTACTCAGTTTGATTTTCGAGAAATTAACATTACCTGCTTCATACAGCGAACCGCCACTTGTTTCATAAACAAAATATAACCAACCATTATTTATTGTAAATTCATTAATATAGCCTTTTGGTTTGAATAGAAATTTATTCTCTTTTCCATTCACCTTCATTTGGTAAAGGCCTTTTTCACGTTTGTAATAATAAATATAGTTCCCATCGATGGCAATATCACTACTATCAATTTCTGGGTACTCTCGAATAACCGAGCCGTCCAAAGCAATTTGTTGAAGCACATTTTCATCAAAACTAAATGTGATGATGCTATTGCCATAAGTATAAATATTGTTGAAATTTCCATCACGAATCAGTTTTTGGCTTTTTAAATCTCTACTCAGTTTATAAATTCCCGCTTCCATCCCTGGGAACTGGTCAAAGGAATTGACAAAATAAAGATTCCCGTCTTTTTCAGCAAAGGTATTAATATAATTACTATCTTTTAAAACCGTGCTGCCTTTCGCTTTTGCTTCTGTATCGTTTGGAATCACAATACAAGAGATGAATAATGCTAGAATTAAAATCCACTTTTTCATTGTTGCTCCCTCCATTTCCATAACCACATTTTACCACCAAATAATGTTTTGTGGAAAATTTCTAAATATTTCGAAACCAAAACTAATCTCGTTCGTATATAGATTAAGGACTTGGAAATGGAGGTGAAATTTGTAGTGGCGTCAATTTATTTAACCGTCATGATTGTTGCGGGATGTGTAACCATTATTTATCTCTTATTCTCTGAAATTTTTGATGGAGTGTTTGAGGGAATACCCTTTATCGACCCTGCCGTCATTCTCTCCTTTTTAACAATTGGTTCTGCAGCAGGGTTTTTGCTTGAAAAGTTTACCTCATTATCCACTCTGTTTACATTTATTCTCGCTAGTATGATTTCAGCAGGAATTAGTGCACTTATTTATTTTTTCTTACTCGTTCCCATTCGATCGGCGGAAAGTTCGCTCGCATATACAGAAGAATCCCTTTGTGGTCAGGTAGGCAGAGTGATTGTTCCCATACCGGTAGATGGCTTTGGTGAAGTGGTCATTGAATCTGTCAACGGCATCATTACAAAACGTGCAACGGGTTTCGACAATGAAGCCATCGATTATGACGAGGAAGTGTTAATCATTGAAGCAAAAGAAGGCACCATCTATGTAAAAAAATATGAAGCCATTCAATTTAATTTAAAGTAGGGGGAGTTTTTCATGTTAACGACGATTATTGTGATAGGAATTGTTGTCTTTGTACTGGCGGCAATTGTTGCGGTGTACATTGCCAAATACAAAACGGTAGGACCCGATGAAGCGTTAATTGTAACAGGTAGTTTTTTAGGATCAAAAAATGTTCATTCCGATGAATCAGGAAACAAAATTAAAATCATTCGTGGTGGCGGGACGTTCGTATTCCCAGTATTCCAACAATCCGAGCCACTAAGTCTATTATCTAGCAAACTAGAAGTCACAACGCCAGAAGTTTATACAGAGCAAGGGGTTCCCGTTATGGCTGATGGAACAGCAATCATCAAAATTGGTGGGTCCATCTCTGAAATTGCGACAGCTGCCGAGCAATTTTTAGGGAAAAACAAATCCGAGCTTGAAAATGAAGCAAAAGAAGTATTAGAAGGTCACCTCCGTTCAATTTTAGGTTCCATGACAGTGGAAGAAATTTATAAAAACCGCGATAAATTCTCTCAAGAAGTGCAACGTGTCGCATCTCAAGACTTAGCGAAAATGGGGTTAATGATTGTATCCTTCACAATTAAAGATGTTCGTGATAAAAACGGCTATCTTGAGTCATTAGGGAAACCACGAATTGCCCAAGTAAAACGAGATGCAGATATTGCGACAGCTGAGGCAGAGAAGGAAACACGAATTAAAAAAGCAGAAGCCGAAAAAGAAGCACAAAAAGCAGAACTTCAACGTGCCACAGAAATCGCAGAAGCCGAAAAAGAAAACCAATTAAAAATCGCCGAATACAAACTCGAGCAAGACCGAGCAAAGGCACGTGCCGACCAAGCCTATGAACTCGAATCAGCAAAAGCCAAACAAGAAGTAACCGAACAAGAAATGCAAGTCAAAATCATTGAGCGTCAAAAGCAAATTGAATTAGAAGAAAAAGAGATTTTACGTCGTGAGAAACAATACGATTCTGAAGTAAAGAAAAAAGCCGATGCAGACCGTTACGCCATTGAACAAAATGCAGCCGCAGTAAAAATGAAAGAACTTGCGCAAGCCGATGCAGAGAAATACCGAATTGAAGCATTAGCCAAAGCCGAAGCTGAAAAAGTCCGCCTAGATGGTCTAGCAAAAGCCGATTCCGAACGTGCACAAGGGGAAACAGAAGCAGAAATCATCCGTCTAAAAGGTCTTGCAGAAGCCGAGGCAAAACGCAAAATTGCTGAAGCCTTTGAGCAATATGGTCAAGCGGCTGTCCTTGATATGATCGTCCGCATGATGCCACAATACGCAAAAGAAATCGCAAGCCCATTATCGAACATCGACAAAATTACCGTTGTCGATACTGGTGGAGGGGAAGGCGGCGGCGCAAACCGTGTCACTGGATATGCAACAAACTTAATGTCCTCCCTACAAGAAACATTAAAAGCATCTTCTGGCATTGATGTAAAAGATTTATTAGAAAGCTTTGTCGGGAAACAACAGCCGATTGAAGTGAAGCAAATTGCAGAAGAAAAACAAGAAGAACAATTAGTGTAAAAATAAAGTAGTACAGACCAATCATATGGTTTGTGCTACTTTTTTATTTCGCTAAAAAATAAAAATATAATTTAACTTAACAAAAATTTATTGTAAAACGATAAATAATGAATTAAAATCATATTATATTTTAAATTGGAGGTAGAACGATGGATATCAATAATGTGGTGGCTGAAAATATTGATAACCCTCATGATCTGGAGAGAATGTATCGAAAAGATCCTCAAGCTTTTAAAAAGTCATTCGCTCACGCATGGGAACAACATCCTAATTCCGAGGTTCTTCGCGTTTGGTATGCGAGATTACATTTTAAGGAGACACCTGAAAAATCCCCCTTGCTTCAAAAAGGTTTTTTATTCATGGGCATGTTAGCCATTCTAGCCGGGGTGTGCACGAGGATTATTTTCCATTTTGTCGAACAGGAAGCAATTGCGCCAATTAACCTAGCTTTTGGGGTCATTCCCTTTATTGCTGCTTATTTTGTTTACAAGAAGACGCCGAAAAAAAGCGTTATTTATACTTTAGTAGCCTTATTCCTAATTTCCGGAGTTTATCTAAATACGCTGCCATTAAATTATAGTGATAGTATTGTCCTTGCTTATTTACACTTTCCTATCTTTTTATGGGTAGTGGTAGGGCTTGCATTTACAGGAAATGACTATTCATTAGGCAGTTCAAGGTTAGCCTACATTAAATTTAATTTGGAATATGGCATTCTCTACGCAAGCATGGCTGTTAGCGGAATGGTGCTCGCATTATTAACCTTACAATTATTTAGCTTTGTTGGCTTGGATATAGAGAACTTTTATTTTAGCAATGTCGTGTTATTTGGTGCTGCTGCTCTCGCTATTGTGGCTGCATACCTCGTATCAATGAATCTTAAATTGGCCAAAAACATTACACCCTATTTAGCGAAAATTTTTAGTCCACTAGTTCTTGTCACATTGGTGGTCTATCTGATAACGGTAATATGGGTCGGAAAAAATCCATTCTTAGATCGCGATTTCCTATTAGCATTTAATGGAATACTTCTGGGAGTACTAGTCGTTACCATCTTTTCCATTACCGAGAGCGATTCTGATAGGAAGAAGAACATCTCAGATTATATAAATGTTGCTTTAATTGGTCTTGCACTTATCATTGACAGTGTAGCCTTGTCAGCCATCGTATTTAGGCTTTCTTCTTATGGAATTACGCCGAATCGACTTGCTGTTTTAGGAGTGAACATCCTGATTTGGGCTAATCTCATTTGGATTATGTTCTCCTATATACGTTTTCTACAAAACAAATCTGGCCCTTCCACGATCCAAGATGCCGTAACGAAATATTTGCCGGTTTACGGACTTTGGGCAGCTTTCGTAATTTTTACTTTCCCTATAATTTTTAATTAGGAAATAGAAAATGCATTAAAAAATGGAGTAATGCTTTTTCTTTAAGAGTTATTCCATATTTTGTTATGATGTACTCAGTAAGTAATTCATGTATATAGGGGAGTGCAGAAAAGATGGAATACATTACACTGAATAACGGGATAAAAATGCCGATTGTTGGTACAGGGACAAATACGTATGGAAAAGAAAATAACGACTATAATGGTGCGTTAACAAATGAAATTCCTGAACTATTATCAGCACTTGAGTTAGGTTATCGATCAATAGACGCAGCGATTATGTATAGAAATGAAGAGCTTGTTGGACGAGGTTTAGCAGAAAGCACAGTGCCTCGAGAAGAGTTATTCATTACGACAAAAGTTCCAGCGAGCGAAGAATATATTTCTTCAAAAGATGCGACTCGAGCAGCAATCGATAATAGTCTAAAAAACTTCCAAACAGACTATTTAGACTTGCTTCTTATTCACTTCCCGATTGAAGACAAAGAGCAGCTGAAAAACACGTGGGAAGTCTTTGAGGAATATTATGAGGCAGGCAAACTAAAGGCAATCGGGGTTTCAAACTTTGGAAAACATCATCTAGATGAATTGAAAGAATTCGCGAAAGTGAAACCAGCTGTGAATCAAATCCAAATTAACTTAAAAGAACGGAACACTGATCTTCTTGGTATATTAAAAGACGAGGGCATTACACCTGTTGCATGGGGACCTATGAAAGCGGAAGCTCATCAGTATGAAGTTTTGACTGAAATCGGTAAAGCCTATAATAAGTCTGGTGCTCAAGTCTTATTAAAATATCAAATACAGCGCGGGGTGGTCGTTATTCCGAAATCACACAATCCTGAAAATCAAAGAGCGAATCTAGATCTTTTCGATTTCGAATTAACTGCAGCAGATATAGAAAAAATAGAAAATCTATAACTAAACTACAAATAAAATTGAGAGCTTCCCCGAATCGAGAGGAAGCTCTTTTTATAAATTGCTAGTCTAATATTTTGACTTCTACTTGTTTTACCCCGAAATTAATTGCCTCTTGTTTTGTTGGAACAAAGACATCGATGCGTTTGCCTTTAATGGAACCACCAGTATCCCCTGCGATCGCTTCTCCATAGCCTTCCACATATACTTTACTGCCTAGTGGAATAACAGTTGGGTCAACTGAGATGACTTTTGCATCTGGGTTATCTTTCAGGTTAATGCCAGTAGAGGTAATCCCTGAACACCCATCACACGAAGCAGTATAAGCTGTAGCCTCCACTGTGATTTCCTTTGAATCTGCTTTGACTTCAGTATCTGCTTTATTTGTTGCGGGAGCAGGTGCCTTTGTTTCTACATTATTGATTACCGGAGTAGTTGGCTCAATACCTGCTTTACTTGTTGATGGAACTGTTACATTAGGTGTTCTTTCCTTTGATTTTGATGCTACAGGTTTCACCGGATTTTCAGTTAAAGTTGTACTATTAGTCTTCAACCCTTCAAAAATAACTAGTTTTAAACCAGGTTGAATAAGATCTTTATGTAATTGGTTCCATTCTTTAATTTGCGAAACGTTCACTTGATGATCTCGGGCGATGTCCCATAATGTGTCACCATTTTTAACAGTATAGTGTTTTTCCGAGACAATCGTTAGGACATCTCCTGGGTGTATAAGGTCTGTAGTAAGGTGATTGAACTTTTGGATATTTTCCACCGTCGTATGATTCGCACGAGATAAATCCCAAAGCGTATCTCCTTTTTCTACTGTAATCGTTGCCGCTTGTGCAGTAGTACCTAAAGTTATTGAGAGTACCGCTACTGGTACCATTGAAATCATTTTTTTAAACATCTTTTCTGCCTCCATATTCTGTGGTGCTATTCTTTTATTATCCTAACATAGAAAATCTTGAGAAAAAGAACAGGAGGATGTTAATTCCATTACTTCCATGGCGATTATATTTCAATCACATGTCTTTGTTGCAAGGTATAGATAATTGTTACGTTTAAATCATTCATTGATTCAAAAGGATTCTATTCTTATTAATGAAACTAGATTTTTAGGAAACTATATAGATTTTTACGTAGGTTGAATGGGGGATGCTATTTTAATTAACTTGTAGAGACAGACCGATGCTAAAGTTTGTGCTACTTTTTCCTGTAAATATTTGACTATGCAGGATAAATGTTCTATAAGAGGAAGAGCGTGTCCAATACTTAGAAATCATTGAGCAGGAAACGAAGCGATTGTCAGCACTCACGAAGCAGTTAATATTACTCAGTTCACTGGATCAAAAGAATTTACCCATTGAGAAAAAAACATTTTCACTAGATCAGCAGCTGAAGGAACTGTTATTTGCGAAACGGTGGGAGCTAGATGATAAGCAGATGGAACTTGATTGCATTTTGCAAGACATAACGGAGAATTTATGATTGAAAGTGAGTTAGGAAAAGGTACCACTGTTACAGTGAGGTTAGGGGAAGATTGAACACTTCAAGGATAGGGGCTAATGACATTCATAGTCCCTATTTTTCTTTGCCTAAAAACGACACTCTACAAGAGCAATTTTTGTCTATTAACTGCATCGGATTCTCTATTGTTAAGAAACTTTCTATTATAAGTTTAATTTTTTCTATTATGCCATCCGAATTTTTCATTATTTTTAAAATTTCTATTATTACAGCAATTTTTTCTATTAATCCCACGAAATTTTCTATTAACCGGTCGATTTTTTCTATTATCTCATCCGAAATTTCTATTATTTCTAAAATTTCTATTATTACAGCGATTTTTTCTAATAACTGCACGAAATTTTCTATTAATAGGGTGATTTTTTCTATTATCCCTTCCAAATTTTCTATTTTTGATAAACTTTCTATTATGAGAGCGATTTTTTCTATTAACTGCACGAAATTTTCTATTAATAGGGCCATTTTTTCTATTATCTCTAATAAATTTTCTATTATTAAGAAACTTTACTGCGAAAAAGCTGCAAAATTAAAAATCCTAAATTGGTCAAATTATGACTTATTAGGATTTTACTTATTTATCGCATTATTTGTTGCCATAACGAATAGATATTAACTCCTACTCAAAACAACTCTCTGCCTCAACAGCAAAGCCATCTATGACAGAGGAATAAGCTATTCCAGTTTCCTTTAACACGGTTGTTTGTACATAGTGGCCATCTTCGTTCAAAAGATAAACTTGAATAATGTTTAACAATGGGTTGACGATCCAATATTCCTTCACGCAATACTGCATGTACAGGTTTAATTTCACAACCAAGTCATGGGATTGATTTGAAGGCGAGACAATTTCAATAATTAAAGTAGGAACACCGATGTATCTTTGTTCCCCAAGGCCGGATTTATCACAAATGACAGAAATATCGGGAATGACAACCAATGCACCCTCTATTTTATCGGTCTTTAATTCTATATCAAACGGAGCAGAAAACACTTCACATGATCGCCCATCTAACAAATGAAATAATTGGGAGGACAATCTCATGAATATCCGTTGATGCTTGGTTGAAGGAGAAGGTGACATATACACCATTCCGTCGATGTATTCCCATAATCCATCATTTGACTCTCTAAATTCATAGTATTCTTCCAGTGTCATGCGATTTTCATTTGAAATTGTCATCTTCTCCCTTCACTTGATTATGTGTTATTATCCAGCCACATAAAAAAAGCAAGAACACTTCAAAATGAAATGTCCTGCTTTTCTCTCTATAAGTAAATAGCCACACACGCGACCATACATGCACATCCTGCGATGACAAATAAATGCCAAATCGCGTGATTATAAGGTAACTTTCGCCAAGCGTAAAAGATAGCTCCAAAAGTAAATAATAAACCTCCTGCAAGCAACACCGTAAACCCGTCAAATTGTAAAAATTCATATAACGGTTTTATGGCAAAAATGATTAACCAGCCCATTGCAATGTATAAAATCAATGACAATGTTTCAAAACGGTCAATAAAGAAACATTTAAACACAATGCCAAACAGGGCGATTCCCCAAATAATACAAAGTAAAACGATTCCTAACACACCATCAATGGCAATCATTAAAAATGGCGTATACGTGCCGGCAATTAACACGTAAATGGATGAATGATCTAAAATCGAGAAAAAACGTTTATATTTTTCGGGCATACTATGCAATAGTGTGGACATTAAAAACAGTAATACAAGGGATGCGCCAAAAACGGAATAGGATACGATTTCAACTGGACTTCCTGATTGAACCCCAATGAGTATAAGGGCAATACAAGCTGGGATACTTAATAATAATCCGATTCCATGGGTAATGGCATTCCAAAGTTCTTCTTTCCAATTTTTATAGTCAAAAGCTTGATCATTTTTCATATTTCTCACTCCTAATGCTTTCACTATAGCGAAAAAACATTTTGGCAAACACTATCATTTGTCACATTTTAACCGTTTTAAATGTAAGATTACATTTGTCATGTTTACAGTAAGTAATCGGTTACATATAATTATCTTAAGCTATAAAAGGATGTGTCAACTTGGGACGAATTCATATTGTTACAGATTCAACTTGTGATTTATCAACAGAAGAATTAATGGAACATGACATTAAAGTCGTACCATTAACGATTCAAATTGACGGACAAACATATGTAGACGGGAAAGATTTACAACCCGAATCATTTTTACATTTAATGAAAAACTCAAAAGAATTACCAAAAAGTTCTCAGCCTGCACCGGGTAAGTTCAAAGAGGTATATGACGAGCTTGGCAAAAATGGCGACCAAATCATCTCCATTCATATGACAAGTGGCATGAGTGGTACATATGATTCCGCAAGACAAGCTGCAGAAATGACCGACTCAGACGTAACCGTAATCGATTCAAGATATATTGCCGTTGCATTAGCCATCCAAATTCGTGAAGCCATCAAACTTCGCGATCAAGGTGCAACAGTTGAGCAAATCGTGGCGCGTTTAGATGAAGTGAGAAAAAATACACGCTTATTCGTTGTAGTAGATACACTAGAAAATCTCATCAAAGGCGGCCGCATCGGAAAAGGTAAGGGAATGATTGGTTCGTTATTAAATATCAAACCAATCGCAACATTAGATGACGGTTCCTACACGCCAATTTCAAAAGCACGGAGCCACAAACAAGTCGTAAAATATTTATACGAACAATTTTTAGAAGATACAAAAGGCAAAACAGTAAAAGCAGTCGGCATCTCCCACGCAGACGGGCTCGCAACTTTAGGCAACCCACTAATCGACTTAGTCAAATCATCAGGTTTTAACGATGTCGAAGTGAAATTCACTTCCCCAATCATTAGCACCCACACAGGTCCGGGGGCAATTGGATTTATTTATTTTGCGGAGTAGATAATAAAATAAAAGTGTCAATGTTGTGTACCCCCAACTTAGTTCGTTCACGTACAACTTAGTCCATCCGCAGAAAAAACAACCGAAAAAACGTCAGCGCAAAGTGTCAGATTCCTTATACCACAAGGGATTGGCACTTTTTTTGCGTTAAAAATAGGGAGGAACTATGTTGTCTGCAATTTTGAAGGGTTGGAAGAAAGAGGGGGGAAATGGGCAAATGGGGAAGAACTAAGTTGTATTTTTGGAATAGTTGGAAAGTAGATTGAGAGTAGATGGGGCAAGGGTTTGGGGGTGTCGGTTGAGGGAAAGATTGGCAAACCAACCAAGATGTCGCTACCAATTCAAGTTACCATGGCAACGTCATTAGTGTGAAAGTAAATTAACTGATACGAGATCTGCATTTTGCTGAATAAATATCAATTATTCGATTGGTCAATTATACGATTTTCTAGTATTGTTAAATAAAGGAAGTCTAATTATCAGCTTTATGTTTGTATAAATATTAACTGGTATGAATAATTATGATAATGGGAGGAGATTGATAATGATAATAAATTCTGCAATATTATCCGATGCACCAGTAATTCATGATTTAATGATTAAGGCATTTACGGAATACAAGAATGATATCCCACCATCAAGTGCTTTAGAAGAAACTGTTCAGTCAGTATCAGATTCTTTTGAAAAAGAAGAAAAAGCATTAATTGCTTATGAAGATAATCAACCAGTTGGAATGGTGCGATTTCAGCTAAAAGACGAGGGTTTGTATTTTTATCGTTTGTCAGTTATTCCCGAAAAGCAAGGTAAAGGCATTGCAAAAATGATATTAAAATCTTTAGAGGATTATGCAAATGAAATCGGAGTTCCTACAATACTATGTAAAGTTAGGATGATGGTAGTTAAGAATATACAGCTTTATAGTTCGATTGGTTATCATGTTTATGATGAAGAGATTGTGCATAAATCAAACGGTATAAATATTAAAGTTATTTCTATGAAAAAAGAACTTTAATTTTTCAAGTAACGAGGGCGATTGCTTAACAAGAGCAGTCGCTTTTTTCAAATGAAGATTAATCGAGGTCTGTTCATTGAACAAGGATAAAGAAACTCCCGAAGCAAGAAGAGAACGATTTAGACAAGAAGAATCAAAGAGGAATTCATGGTGGAGGACTTCAAGATGTGATTGGGGATTTAGGTTGGAAAGGTGCAGGAATACTCATTCTTTTAATAATAGTTGGTATCGTAATCTATTTAGCATTTTTCAATTAAATGGCAGGTCGGCGTAATAAAATTATAGTGGAAGTTGTTGAGAGACTTGGAAATGAGGTGAATCCAGTGGATAATGTTAAATGGATCAATGGAAGCTATAAAGAGGATAATCGTATTTTTGATTCGGAGTTTGAAGTGAAAAAATGGGCAGATGCTTTATATCCAGACTTTGTTGCTTATTTAGGTAATAAAAATAATGTAGGATATGCAACACCTGATGAAAAGGTAATTAAATATTTAGCATCTCTTTTACCTCAATGGGCAGTTTATAACAATTTGCAAATCGGTGTCTGTACAGGGAAAACAAAAATAAACGGTCAAATCATCTATAAAATTTGGACAGTAAAATTATAATTGTTTTTCACTAACGAAGGCATTTCTGGAATAACGGAAACGCCTTTTTTTATTTAATTAGATTACAGAGAAGTTTAGTAAGGTATTTGGATTATTATGGTAATATTGTTGGTAAGGGGGGTTAATACCATGGGGTTCCAAAGACAAAGGAAACTTAAAGATTGGATTCTTTTCATAATCATTTCGTTTATTTGTGTGTTTGGTTTAACATACAAAATAAACCTAAATAACGTTCCCAAATGCCACATAGGGAATGTTATTTTGGTTATTAATTGTATAATTATCGCTTAAATAATTTCGAGGAGGTTGTTTATGAAAATAACAGAAGACTACGGCAAAGTGAAGATAGATGACTTTGAATTTTATGGTGAAATTAAAGATGAAAAATGTTCTAAATGCAAGTTTAATTTAGTATATTACGATGATTTTGATTCTTATTTTTGTCCTAAATGTAATAGTTGGACTGAATCAAAATGTAGTGACCCTACTTGCAAATATTGCTCTATTCGACCAGACACTCCTTTAACTCGCAAATAGTGAAATTAAACTCCCCTGAAAGAACGTAATCATCTTTTATTTTCTTTGAATATTGTCTATACAGATTTTTATGTAAATATATAAACAGGGCTACGATAATACTTTTCAAGATTATGTAGAGTGTGATTTCTGAATAAAAACCTGTATATTTAATTGAAAAAACGCTCTTCAACAAAACCAGCTAATAGTAACTTATCGGTTATTCAATTAAAGGGCCATTAATTCAACCGACATAAAAGAGCATCGTACTCACAGTTAACCCGTTCAGTTGTCTGGTACAAAAAGAGAATTATACACAGAAATAGACTACCGATTAACATACTAATTGGTAGTCTATTTTTTATTGATATATAAGAATTCCCAATGAATTCACAGCATTTTTAACACAACAATTAGCAATTAAATTAGCAATGTAACAATAGTTGTTGTTATATAGTAAAAACATGCTAATTAGGATGTTAATTAATATGTTAAAACAGATGTTAAATTTACCTACTCAACGACTTTGAATAGCATATAGGGCGTATTCATCGGAAAGTATAGTCTATAAACGAAAGCGATGTATGAAAATGTTCGAAACATATCTGTCTTTCACATTAACATGAAACTTTTTTGGAATGTTTGAAAAATAGTTGTATAGTATAAATGGATGTTAAAATTTGGCTAATTCAGCTAAGAGGAGTTGTTCACTTAAATATATATTAAATTAAATGGAGGTGTATTATGGAACGAAAAAATATGATGATTAAAAAGATAGTAATTTATGGTCTTCTACTTATTACAACATTATCAACTTACCTTAGTTATCATCTATATAAGGAAAATCAATATTTTAAGATTGGAATGGGGGCAGAATATCATGCTACAGTTGTAAAAACTTTAAATCGAATTAATGAAAATGATATTAGCTTTTGGGTTGAAACTTTAAAAAGCGAAGAAGATGGCGATGTTCTTTTAGAACGTTATATTGATAATCTGAATGAACTTGTTAAGGGATATGATAGGATGAATGCTAATGTTGGCATTATCGGAATACAGATAAAACACCTTACAGAGCATTATCGTGAGTTAGAAAGTAATTTAGATGAAGGAAAGGATATTGAAATTTATAAGGAAGAAATCAGTATGAACATTAAATTTATAAGAGATGTTCTAACGCAAGTTCAATCGGATTTAGGTCATGATAAAAGTGAAATACTATGGTACACAGAACTGTCAAATGATGAAACAAAGACAGCAAATTATATATGGAAAGAATTTAAAAACTTCGAGAAGGAAAGTAAATGATGATTTTATCTAATAAGGGATTTTGTTGAATATTCGAATAAAAAGGACTTAGTTTACTTAATGAACTAAGTCCTTTTTTCTGTTAAAAGTTATGCTAATTACTGTATCAATTATAGTGATAATGTTCTTGTCAATATTATGCTATTTCGAATGCTATTTTGTATGTTTGTACTACTGAACTGAACGGGTTATACTCACAGTACCAATGCTCTTTCATTGCTTTTATTCAGTTATTCTTAATCCCTCGTACTCATTCTCCTCCTCCTGCTGTTCGAAATACCATAAAGAACGCTCGTACAATTCATCCTCAGTCATTTTAAAAAGAGGAGAGTCGAGAATGCAGTAATCCTCCTCCTCTTGGTCTTCCAGAGGCTTTTCCAGGTTTTCCTCGAACATTTCCCATGGATATTCACCAAGCTCTTCCTCCGCCCTCTCCTCTTGGTCTTCCAGAGGCTTTTCCAGGTTTTCCTCGAACATTTCCCATGGATATTCACCAAGCTCTTCCTCCGCCATTTGTGCAAGTTTGTCGGGATGCATTTTCATGATTGAAACTTCACGTACATTGACCACTTCATTCGCTTTTTTCTCGCCCAATGCCCTCGTTAAATTCTCGCAGAAGTTTAACTGTCTTTTCAGCTTTTCTAAGCGTTTCATTATCGAAATGTGGGATGGCTAAGGTTGAGATCATTCAACGAGGGGCAAGAGAATTAAAGACAACATCTTAGATAAATAGATTTACAATAGTAATTGTTACATCAGTTTAAGAAAATAACCATTTAGGCGATATAAAAAGTAAAGGATTACTGGAAAAAAAAGTTAATATAAAAGCGGAAGGTTGATGGAGATGTTTCAAGCAATAGGTTCCTATGACAATACAAAGATTTGGCAAGGTAAAGATGTAAGTAAAATTTCAAATTCCACTATCCAAAATACTCTTGTAGAGAATGAAGAAGTTGTAGAAAAATCAAATACTGTATTAGTAAATGGTGTTGAGTATAATGCTGAGGATGTTGAACGTTGGGATGTCTATATCAAAAATTTGCATCCGACTTTTATTGCCTTTGGGATTGTTGCAACTGAGGGTTTCGGAACGGATATTATTCCAGCAGGTTCGACATCCATTCATTTCTATGAATTTTGTTCAATGCTTGAAAGTGGAGAAGTGATTAGCAACGACAATGTTAGAAATGGTGAAGATAACTATGAAAATGCACATTGGAAAGAACGTTTGAAATTAGCGACTTTTGATAATGGGAAAAGTGATACCAAAAAAAGTGAAGATATCTTGGGGATTATTAATCGATGTTATGAACTTGGCATGATGACTGCAAATAATAGTTTAATTTTGCCAGAAGAGTTATCTAATATCCGTATGAAAAAGAGGTATGATGAACAACGCTCCTTATTAACTAAACCGAGTTTGCAAAATTTTAAAGAGCAGAGTAAAGATATTGAACAACTATATAAATCAACACGAGTTCTAAATGCCTATCGAAATTCAATTTGATAATTGTAGCTATATCGTGGAAAAAGTGATTGGAATCTAATTAAAGTATAAATATAAAGGGGTGTTGTCGTGAAAGAATTAATGCCGTATTTATGGAAGTTAGCATGGGTTGTCGGTTTATTTTTATTAACAATAATAAGTTTTAATATTGAAAAACATATCGATTCATACTCAACTTCCATACAAAGCATAACACCAGTATATTGTGCTAATTTTTTAATTCATTTAATTTGGGGTGTATATTTATCTTTAATATTAATAAAGAAATGGACTTTTCAAATTAACAAATCTCTATTTTTATGTGTATTTTTACCTTGCTTTCTTTTTTCTGTCATCTTACCAGTTGGCTTTCTTACGTCAATAAATTTCCCTATAGGCGGTGTATGGTTTATAAAAATTGTTTCCTCAGGATTAATTGAAATTGTAGCTGGTTTAACATTTATGTTAAGTATTTTTAATAAGAAAGTGTAAATAATTAAATCATTTCTCGAAGGCAAATTACTAAACTAATGGGGGCTTTAGTTCAATTACATTATTCAACAATTGCGCGCATTGATTAAATAATAGGCAACCGACATAAAAGAGCATCGTACTCATAGTACCAACGCTCTTTCATTGTTTTTATTTAGTTATTCCTAATCCCTCGTACTCATTACCTTCCTCCTGCTGTTCAACGTACCACAAAGAACGCTCGTACAATTCATCCTCAGTTAGTTTAAAAAGAGGAGAATCTAAAATGCAGTAGTAATTATCTCTTGGCATCCAGTGATTTCTCTACACTTTTCCTTATAGTAAATCAAACAAATTACCAAACATTCTTCCTACACCTCTAAATAACCAAAAAACTAATCGGAAAGGCAAGAATAATAATTCTGGTATCATAAATAGGACATCAACAATAAAATCTAAAAATGTATAATCATTATTACTTCTTTTACCTTTTCTAGTTCTATTTTTCTCTCTATTCCACCATTTCTTCATACGGCTCAATCCTTTCTCAAAATAGTCACAGACGTTCTTAATTTCTTTATTTAAATTTACGATTAAGGATTTGTTTGGATTCATTTTTGGAGGAATAAATTGGATTATTTTATGAAGCGTACCGGTTGCGCGGATTGAGTTCATGTTGTTAAGGTGTTTGAAGCAATAGTTAAACAATTAAGAGATTTTTATGAACCGTTCGAAGTCGTTTCATGAAAAAAAGGGGAATACGGTACATTTAATGATGAAGGAGTAAATATGGAAGATGTAAAGGATATATTTTTCCATTAAAAAGGAGGAGGTTTACCTTGGGCGAACAAACAATCTAAAAAACCCCCCTAATAAGCTAAAATAGGGGGAAACAAGATCTGCGTATGAAAAGAAATCTAGGACAATTTTTTCTTTTTGCATTTTCTATTATCGGCGAATGTTGCGATAAAGGTGCCGGACAAAACAGTGATCCATAAAATGAAATCCATTTTTTCATCTCCAATCATTAGAAAGTAAAATAGTATATGTTTAAGATGATAAAAAATTGGTTGAAGCGAATGATTAGACAGAAAACAATTATTTATTAATATTCAATATTTGGACGGAACAAAAAAGAAGAGAACTTAATAAGGCTTCCCATTCACTAATATCAATGGTTTCTAGGGCACTTTGTGAAGGTGTTTGAACTAGAAAATGAGTCCCTTCCCATCTGTTGGTAATTATAGTTTTGCAAGGATTTTAAAAGAAAATATAGGGTAATTTACGGTATTATATGGGTGGGTGAAGCAGAATGAAATCGGTAAATATGCAATTAGACGAAAACAATTGGCTAGAAATAACGCAGGTTAATGGTGAATTATTCGAGGTTCGAGTGAGTCAAAATGGTATTGTTAACGTATTTTATCTAACACAAGAAGAACTAAAAGCGACAGAATATCACTTAACTATGATGGATAATTAAATAGGTAAAAAATCATAAAATCGGTGAAAGTGAAATACTTTTACACAGTTTTATTAGAAGTATGTTTAGTATGGCAGCCGTTGAAAATGACCATTGAAGGATGTGCAGTAAATTCAAAAAGCTGTGTGAACATTTGCGAAGCTGTTTTTGGAAAAAGTGGGTTCGACTCCCGCCGTTCTCAAAATCGTCACGACGTTCTTAACTTTCTTTATTTTAATTTACGATTAAGGATTTTGATTGGTTTCATTTTTTGGAGGAATAAATTGGGATATTTGCGCAAAATAGAAATACTAGGAATTGCGTTTCATAGTCGAATTTTGATAGTAACATTTCATTTAACTTTGTAAAATTTAAAGAATTCCCCATACAAGTTGGTATCTGATTACAGTACCACTAATCATCGTCCTTATTGTTATTACATTTCATCGCATGTTGTTTAGATCAGCAACTTAATGATTCTTTTAATCGGAGTGTAATAGGGTTTGCACTTCAAAATTCTTCAGTAATGCAAACCGGATTGATTCTCGATACGATTGAGCAATCGAAGCTAGCCCGATTACAAAAAAATAAATTATATGAATTATTTATTTCAGAGTATGCTAGTATTCATCATGAAGCGGTCCCTAACGTTTTTTCACTACTGCCAAAACTTGTTCTTGAAGAAAAACTATTATACAAAATTCTGTATATTTACTTAAGTTATATGCATTTTATTCATGTTGAAAGCAATCAATATCAAAATGGAGCAATTAAATAAAATCCAAGCAATAGTTAGAAATAATTTTGTGCCGTAAAGAGAAATACACTTTAGCTATAATAATGTTGGTGAATGGTTACCGCTACTTGAGGATGAAGATGATATAGAAGATGTTCAAAATTGGGTGAGACGTGTAGAGAAAGGCAAAATGACCGTAGAGAAATTTAATCAATATGTCATGGATGTCCTTCTATTAGAAAAGGATTAGTTAAAGATCAAGGATAACTACAATAAATAGCGCGAAAGGCGAGCAAATGAACTGCGCCAGATTGCGATTAGATGACTTCGGTAAGTGCCGGAGTCTTTTTTATAATTGTCCACTTTGGTGGAAGGGAAGAAGGGATGAACCGTATCAAAAACAAAGGTGGTTTTTACTGAAAAATAAGTAGCACCAACCTGCTAATAGATTGGTGCTGACTTATAAAAACAATTAACCTAGTATTTCTAGAATACCTTGGCTCATTTGATTTATTTGAGCCATCATGGATTGTGAAGATTGTAATAATATTTGGTCTTTATTTAACTTAGTTATTTCTTTTGCCATATCAGCATCACGTATTAGTGATTCAGCATTTATTAATTGCTCTTCAGCATTTTTTACATTGTTATAAGAATGTTCTAATCGATTATATAATGCCCCATAAATTGCACGACGTTCTGTTAAAATATTATTTGCAATATCTACCCGACGTAGTGCCTCCATTGTCATCTCATATGATTCTGTAACTGTAATGCTGTTAATCCCTATTGCATTAGAACGATTATCATATAAAGGAATGATTGTTTGCTGAAATTCATTTGCACCGCCCTGTATAATTAAATCCTTTTGAAGTTTATGAGACAAATCAGAGTTTTCCGCAATTACATGTGCTAAATTCGGTGTTAAGTTTTCGGATATATCACTAGCCGATTTTGGTACAAAAATTTCTGTAGCATATTCGCCATATTCATTATTAAAAAACTGTTCAGAATTTCTTACACCAAAAACATAAACTTGAGTACCATTTAACTTATTAGCAAGTGATGTATTATCTAAGTCAGTTCCAAACTCTTCGGAATTCGTATCGGATAAAATAACGTATATTTTTTCACTATCTGTACGTAAGCCTAATTTACTAGGATTATCTACAATATCACTCAAGTGTTTTTCAGTACTTGTAACACCACCTGTTGCTACGTGTTTGTTTTTTAGGTGGTGTTTTACGGCATCAATATCATTTGTAGACATTAAGTCTCGACCTGTATGCACAACACTTGTACTCGCGATTTGCACATCTCCAATTGTCCGCATCTTTTCTACAAAAGTCGACAACCCCTGTGTCACCATTTGAATATCTGTAGCCATCGTTCCAGAATCATCAATTAAAAATACAATATCAAACTTTTTTTCGTTTGGACCACCAGGCTTTAGTTCTTCAGGTGTTAATACTTTAATTGTATTAAATTCTGTTCCCTCAGCAATATCATCAATCCCACGTTTCAAAGCATCAATTTCCAATTGAATTTTTTCTCGATCTTCTTGTGTATTCGTATCATTCGTAGATTTAATAATGAGTTCTCGAATACGAACGAGGTTTGGGTTTTGAATTTGACCAATACCCCCTTCAGCCGTATTGATTAAAGACAATCCATCTTGAATATTTTCCGCGGCTTGTTCTAAACCACGAATTTGAGCTCTCATTTTTTCACTAATACTTAAACCGGCAGCATCATCCGCAGCTTGGTTAATTTTATATCCAGAAGAAAGTTTATTTAATGTTTTATTCAGATCGGTATTTGTTTGATTGTATCGATTTTGAGTAAATAAGCCTTGGTTATATCGAATGCGCATCCTCTTACTCCTTGAATTTTATGTATAGTTAAATAATACTATAAAATTACAAATATGACCATTTATTTGGAATTTTAATAGTATGTGATTTGAACTAAATGAAAAGAAAACCGCACTTAAACTAGTCATGGAGAAACGTATCATAAGTAAATACGGTTTAAAATGTGCGGATTCTGCTGTGCGAATAAAAGTACTTGTACACGCGAGGTGACACCAATTTTACTATAGCGTGTAAAAATGTAGACACGAATCGTTCCTTGGGATAGGTTTAACATTTGCAAGTTCATGATTTTTGCTCCTGTATAATAAGCTTGAAAATTCCCTTTTCACGAGGTGTTAACGGCTCTATTTCTTTATAAGCTCTTTAAGTTTGGTGAAATAGGCTTGTAATGTTGGATTCCAAGTTCCTGCATAGGAAGGGTCGCGGAAAAAATGTTCGGGGTTATTTTTTAATAGTTGAAGAAAAAGAGCAAATAAACAAAGTAGAGTTCATGGGGATTAAGATGCTCTAAATCTGAACTTGGTTATACTCACATAAAATCTTTGTATATATCAACCTGAAAATGGAATTTTTATATTATAATTTTGAGAAAGAGAGGTGGGAATATACTTATGAGTAAAAAAGATAAAGCATTCACGCCATTGGAGAGTGAATTAAAGGAGATTAATAAGAGTAAAGAAGAAATCGGGGTTACTACAGTTTCAGCTCAGGGTAGAGCACATACTAATATCTCGGGTGTAAAGAATTTTTTAATTGTATTGATTCTTATAATTCTTACATCTGGAGTTACTTGGATATTATCCGAAAGTACACAAAAGAAGGAAACCACAATCTTTGTAGAGCAGATTCAAGAATTAGCAATGCTTGCAACAGCTGAAGCTAAAGTAACATTAGTCAAAGAGGAAGTGGATCATAAACTGTTTGGCAAAGATATTTCAGTAGATTTTTTGCCTGGTACAAAGCGAGAAATCTTATTAATTGTTCCTGCTACAGTCATTGCAGGCGTTGATCTTAAAGGATTAACTTCAGATGATATTAAAGTTAGTGAAGATGAAAGGGAATTAGAAATCGTCCTACCACGGGCAACATTTATACAAGATCCAGCAATTCAAATGGATAGTATTAAAACTTTCTCAGACAAAGGGTTACTCAGCGGAGAAGTACAATGGGATGAGGGGTTTGACTTAACAGCGGTAGCGCAGGATGAAATCAAAGAAGAAGCCAAGGAAATGGGTTTATTAAAAACAGCTGAAGAAAGTGCTGAGAAAGTCCTTAAAGGATTTTTTAGTAACCTGGATTATACTGTGAAAATAACATTTGAATAACAGGCTAAGAACTTCAAATAATGAAGTGTACTTAATGTGAAAATGCAAGTAACTGAGAGGAATGGTAGTTCTTCATTTTTTCCAATACATAATTGTTTTTTTAATCTAGAAGGTACTTTTCATGCCCGTTTAAGTGAAAGTGCCGTATTTCATATTCTATAATCTTTTCAATTAGGAAATTTCAATATCCGCTTCAGATTGACCGCAATTATAGCTTTAGCACCTTGCATGTTCATGTCAAATAGATTCATCACTTAGAGAAAAGGGGTTTACACAGGCGAACTATTTATCTCACTTTAAAATTGACCGAATTATATCAAGTCTCTTTCTACGTACGTCAATCCATTGAACCAATAAGTGCGGAAACAAACATAAAAATAGAGATTGATGAACGTTTATCGGAATGCATATTAAGTACACTTGGTTTGAAAAACTTAGAGCAACATTTAATGATTTGAGTTGAAATTTGAAGGGGAGAGTCGAGTAACGAAGCTAGGATGCGTTTAGTAAATGTTGTAGAAGAAACTTTCAAAAGTAAATTTTGAAAACACCATAATCGTTACACACTTAAATATAATGACCCTTCTACTAAAGTACAATGATTACAGTTTTAACTTTGATAGATGGAAAGGTCTTAGTAATACTGATATTTTTATTAAGTTACATAAACAATGAAGTAAATATAGCACGTCTATAGCGAAAGCAACTAATAATTGATTTCTTTTTAAAACACTTCCTTTTTTAAATGAGGTGTTTAACATTTACTACTCCCAAAAACTGTACGAGCATTTGTATGAAGCTAAAATTGCTGGTTCGACTCCCGCCGTCTCCATACATAGGATTTCAGAGGATATCAATGGAGGTTAAACCCTTGCTATATAAGAGGAGCTTTGACCTTTTTCCTTTGTTATTGAAAAACATCAAATAGCATAATCTTATTTGAAATTTAAGTGAGTCCGTTTTTACTAGTTCACAATATGAGCATTAAATAAAGTATCAGGGAGTTTTAGTTTACTGTCTTTTTGGAGATAATACCTTATTCTTGTGTGGAGTTTACAGATATTTGTAATGGTGGTATACAGAAAATTATTAGATAATCGCTATGGTATTGCTGAATGCTAACTCACGGTGAACCGTATCATCTTTTTATTTATAAAAGCCCAACATTTTATTTAAAACCTGTTGGGCGCTGTTTTCTAAACTGTTTAAAGTAATGCTTGGATTGCTTGTTCGATATCAAGGATCGAATCATCCGGCTCAAAACGAGCAACAACCTTCCCCTTACGATCCACTAAGAATTTTGTGAAGTTCCAACGAATATTATTTCCCATTAAAAAATCTGGATACATTTCTTCAATTCTACTAAACAATATTTTTGATTGCATCGTGTCTCTTTTAATTTCTGCTGGTTCCACTTCATGCTTTAAATAATTAAATAATGGATGCGTGTTCTCGCCATTTACATGAATTTTATCAAAAATAGGATAGGTAACACCAAATTGCCCCTTACATTGAGCAACTGTTTGTATGCCATCTTCCGGGTTTTGATTGCCAAATTGATCACAAGGAAAAGACAGCACGACAAATCCATCATCATTGTACTTTTCATATAACTTCTGTAAATCTTCGTACTGATATGTAAATTGACATTGGCTGGCTGTGTTGCAAATTAGCATTACTTTCTCTTTGTACGTTTGCATAGAGAGAATATCTCCGTCAGGCTTTGCCACTAAATAATTATAAATTCCCATGATGAATAACCTCCATTTATATTTAGTAGTATATAAGAATAATAATGAGTAATCCAAAAGTTTGCTTTAAAACAAGTTATTGTAAAAAAGTAAAAGGATACCGTAAGTGCAGGACTAAATAAATAAACCACCTAGAACGCTAGGAATTTCAGCGTTTTTAGGTGGTTTTGGTTTTAGGATGGGAAGGGATTATTAAGCAAAAAAATACACCTGCCAAATGTATTGAAAAAAATGTAGGCACGTGGTAAATTTATATAGATATGCACAATTAATTATTTTGTCGCATATTTATCCTATTTTAATTATACAGGAAAGTCCCTCGTTAGTCAACTCTTAAATCTGTTGAAGGAGTGAATGGAATGAATTTAGATTTCCAACGTGAACAAAAACGATTGAATGGTGTGATGGATGTAATTACAGATCGAATACTTCAACTGGAATCGGAAACGTCAAAGCTCCGAAATGAAGTGGTAAATACTCGCAAGCACTTTTGGGATGAAGTCAAAGTGAATACAGATACGTTTGATGACTATTTAGAAACGATTATTAGCTTAAGACAAGAAGCTCAAGCATTATCTGTCGGAGAAAGTACGCATGGTCACGCAGCAAGACGATTAGCTTCTTTACGCCGTATGCAGTCAGCTCCTTATTTTGGAAGAATTGATTTTCTGGAAGAGGGATATTCAGAACAGGAACAAATTTATATTGGTATTTCTTCGCTTATGGATTCAAGTGGTGAGGACTTCCTTATTTATGATTGGAGAGCACCGATTTCAAGTGTCTACTATGATTATGAGCCAGGACCTGCACAGTATATGACGCCGGGTGGTAAGATTAATGGAAGCCTAGAGAAAAAGTGGCAATATGTTATTCGTGATGGAAAACTGCAATCGATGTTTGACACAAGTCTCACAATTGGTGACGATGTTTTGCAACAAGTTTTAGGCAAAGGCGCGGATAAGTATATGCAGAGTATCGTTGCAACTATCCAAAAGGAGCAAAATCGAATTATTCGCCATGACCAAGGGCGTTTGCTGATTGTGCATGGTGCAGCTGGCAGTGGTAAAACTTCTGCAGCACTTCAGAGAATTGCATTTTTATTATATAAATATCGTGATTATATAAAAGCAGACCAAATCATATTGTTTTCGCCAAATGCTTTGTTTAACAGCTATGTTTCCCATGTACTTCCCGAGCTCGGTGAAGAAAATATGCAACAAGTGACCTTTCAAGAATATTTGGATCATCGTTTAAGTAAAGATTTCCACGTAGAAAATCCATATGATCAATTGGAGTATGTTTTAACAGCAACGAAAACTTCTTCGTATGATACAAGAGTTAAAGGTATTCAATTTAAAGCATCTGGCAAATTTTTTGATGCGATCAAACTATATAGAGAAACTTTAGAAACATCAGGCATGCTCTTTAAAGATGTAAAGTTCAGAGGGAAAATCATCATTTCGGCGCAACAATTATCACAGACATTTTATAGTGAGGGTATTTCACTAGATTTCCATAGCAGATTAGAAAAACTAAAGAAATGGCTAATGAGTAAATTAAAGGAAGTAGAAAAAATTGAAAGTTTGCAGCCGTGGGTAGAGGATGAAATCGAGCTACTCAGCAACGAGGCTTATCATAAAATTCACAAGTATTTAGCTAAGAAAAATGGCTTTGAACGAGAAGAACAAGGTAACTATGAGATGGATCGTAAAGCGCTTGCTCGAGTAATCGTTCGCCTAAAATTAAAGCCACTAAGAAAACAAATTCAAGCGTTACAGTTTATTGATATACAAGGGATCTATGAGCAAATTTTTGCAAAACCATTATTGATGCAACAGTTATTAAAAGGAGAAGTACCTGAAAAATGGGAAGATATTTGTCAATCTACCCTTCAAATGTTAGAAGTGGGAAAACTGTATTATGAAGATGCAACACCGTTTTTATTGTTGCAGGAATTGATTCTAGGTTTTGAAACGAATCGTTCAATCAAACATATCCTGATTGATGAAGCGCAGGATTATTCACCTTTTCAATTTGAGTTTCTAAAGCGCTTGTTCCCTTCAGCAAAGATGACAGTACTAGGTGATTTTAATCAAGCAATTTTTGCCCATGCAAGTGAAGTGGTCGATTTCCGAGTTCTTAATCACTTATATGGAGAAAAAGAAACTGAAGTAATCAACATGACACGTAGTTATCGTTCAACAAAACCCATTATCGAATATACACGTAGTCTCATTGCGAATGGGGAACAAATTATTCCATTCGAACGTGCTGGTGAGCTTCCGGTGGTAACACAAGTGAATACTCATACAGAATTGCACAATTACATTATGTCTAAAGTTTCGGAATTGCAAAGTGAGGGCTATGGAAGTATTGCGATCATTTGTAAATCAGAGAAGGAAAGTAAGGCTGCATTTGAGGCGTTACACAAAATCGATGGTATCAAGCTTATAAAATATGGCTCAGCAGAATATGAGAAAGGGGTTGTAGTAATCCCTTCATATTTAGCAAAGGGTATTGAATTTGAAGCGGTCATTATTTACGATGCATCTGAGCATATCTATGGAGATGAGAGTTTACGGAGAGTCTTTTACACGGCTTGTACGAGGGCAATGCATGAACTCCAGCTTTATAGCGTAGGAAAACCTAGCCCTTTTATACAAAAGGCGTTGCGGGAAAGACTGCTTCATTCGAATTCCTAAATTTTTTACGAGTAAACAACAATGATTTGATTTAAAATAAAAAAGAAAAGGGGGAGTTCTTTATTCACTCTATACATAAAATAGGTAACAGTTTTTGGTATATCACGCCAATTTCGTTAACGGACCGTCCGATTTTAGGCATGGTGGTTGGTGAGAAAAAGACATTACTGATTGATGCAGGTAACTCAGAAAGTCACGTGAATTATTTTCTGAACGAACTGAAAAAAAGGGAAATTCCAAATCCAGATCTCGTCGTCCTAACACACTGGCATTGGGATCATATTTTCGGTCTTTCCGCATTATCCCATACAGTTTCAATTGCTTCTACAGAGACTAGCATAGAAATGGAAAAGCTGATCCCATTTTCCTGGTCAGATGAGGCGATTGATGCGCGGGTAAAAGAAGGCGTAGAAATTGAATTTTGTGCCAAAGCAATAAAGGAAGAATACAAAAATCACCGGGACATTCAGGTTACGTTGCCAGATATGACGATTGAAAAAAGGGCAGAAATCAATCTTGGTGGTGTGACTTGTATCGTACAACATGTGGGAGGGGACCATGCTGCAGATTCTGTCGTAGTGTATATTAAAGAAGAAAAGATTCTCTTCCTCGGGGATTGTATTTATCCAAAAATGTATGCCCCAAAAGTACACTATACAATTGAAGAAACCTTACGAGTACTAGATGAAATAGAATCCTTTGAAGCTGAAAACTATATACTTTCCCATCAACAACCCATTTCAAAAGAGGAATTTGATAGGGAAGTGACCTTGCTTAGAACCATTGCGAAATTTACAAAGATTTGTGAAGGTGATCAACAGAAAATAATGAAGGAATACGAAACCTACGTAAAAAGGGAACTTACTGAAGATGAAATAGAGACCATCATCTATTTTGTAAATGGTTATTAAATGATTCAATAAAGTCATCAAAACATACTTTTAATGTTTTGGTGACTTTATGGGGGAAGAAAAATGAAGATTATAGAACTACCAATTGAATTTGAATTTAATGGGCAAGAAAATACCATTTATCCTAGCTTAATTATACTAAATAATGAACTCACTTTGGTCGATACAGGGTATCCAAATTTTTTACGTTTAATTGAAAATGAGATTATTCATAATGGATACGAAATGAAAAATTTGAAGAATATCATCATTACACACTATGATGATGATCATATTGGTTCCTTATCTGATTTCAAGGAAAAGTATCCTTGGATTAACATCATCGCTAGTGAAATGGAATCAAAATCCATTAGTGGCGAAATGAAGTCAGAGCGATTGGTTCAAGCCGAAGAAATACTAGAAAATATGCCACTTGACCAAATCGAATTTGGTAAATGGTTTATCAAGCAATTAAAGAATTTGAAGTATGTTTCGATTGATAAAAAGGTTCATGATGGTGATATGATTCTAGACAATAAATGTAAAGTAGTAGCAACACCAGGCCATACTTCAGGGCATATTTCTTTATATTTTCCAAGCTTAAAAAGTGTAATTACCGGGGATGCCGCTGTTCATGAAAATCATGAATTGGTCATTGCCAATCCACATTTTTGTCTAGATGTTGAAAGAGCAGAACAATCTTTGAGAAAGCTGAAAAACATGAAAGCTGAAACTTACTATTGTTATCATGGTGGTCCTAAACGTAAGTATGGGCGGTAGGAAATTTAATTGAAGATTATTTGATAATTAATTATATTGTCTTATAAATTCTATTGTTATATTATTGGTTTAAATAACCAATATTGGAGTGTATGCCCTTAATGAAAAGATTACTATTATTAATTCCGGTACTAATTATCGCTTTAATGGTACCAAGTATGACCACAGCTTCAGCTAATACAAATTATCACATGTGGAATGGGACTACGAAAGAAATCGACCTGTCGAAAGATGTACGAACGATTACATTTTCACAAGCAATCAATGAATCTCAATTACTTAAAAATGGTGCACAGCTTATTCAATTGTTTGATATTACAAATCCAGAAAATAAGCAACAACTCCTGACTTCTTTATCAATCGACCAAAAGGATGCAAGAAAGGTTCATGTCCATCTGCAAAAAGGTTACGCTTATAAAGCCGGTCATACATATTCTTTAGTAATTGAAAAAGATGTTTCATCCGCAAAGTCAAAACCATTAGAACAAGGGGTACAATTTAACTTTAAGATGAATGATAAAGCTCCTGTTCCTATAACATTTGGGAAAAGTTATAAAGTGACAAACTTAGACACTTCAACTAAAAGAAACTATGTGAATGTGTCAAAAGGAGCATTTTATGTAGGATATAATCAATATGGAAATATGGAATGGGATGACGTAGATACCTATTACACGTATATTCCTATGTTTGGTAATACTACTGCAATTATCTCTTACTTGCCGGGTGTAGATAGTGAAATTCTAGAACAAGAAAACTTTATGGTAGAACCAACGACAGATGTTGCATTTTATGGGATGAAAATTAACGAGGGAGACTCCATCGAAATTACGAATAATCATGATGAACAATCACTAAAAGTCTTTTTCGGAAATAAAGAAGCATCATCTCGTGTCTCCTATGTAAATTACTTGCAAGATGGTACAATCTTCCACTCAGAAACCGATCGACAAATAGAACGTTATGATTACACGAGCGCAGTACAAGCAAAAGGCAAAGTAATCATTAAAAATTTAGGGAAGAATCCGTTATACGTATTTAGTCAAAAAACTAAGTGGGATTATACAGAAATGAAAATGGTAAATGAAGATTAAAGCCATTCCAATTTAATATTTTTCCTAAAGAAGCGATTGCATAAAAAAGTGCAATCGTTTTTTACTTTACCAAAATAGTTCCAAATGCGCGTTTCCTGCAATCATACAGGAACGCCTTCTTTAGTTTGATATCATTATGATAGGTTTTGAGAATAAAAAGGGTTAGCTTTCGTTGTACTTTATGAAAAAGCTTTTTCAATAACATAGGGAGCGAAGTAAATGAAAAGTTCTTCAACCAACTTTATTAAGCGATTAAAAAAACAAAAAGAAGATGCACTCGAGTATATCATTGATGCCTATTTACCACTCGTCAAAACAATCGCTACGAAAATTTTACACAATATGAAACGACAAGATATTGATGAATGTATCAATGACGTTTTTTTAACAGTTTGGCAAAATGCACACCAATTTCAAGGAGATGCACAAGATTTTAAAAAGTGGATTGGTATGATTGCAAAATATAAAGCAATCGATCGATATCGCCAAACCGAAAAACAAATGGCACGAGAACAAGTAGATGGACCACTTGAACATAAAGCGAGTAGTTTACAGACAGATCGATTCATCATACAACGTGAGGATAAAAATGAAATATTACTCGCTATTAGTCAATTAGCAGAAATTGATCGAGATATTTTCATCATGAAGTATTATTTGGAGCTATCCAATCAAGAAATCGCAGAAAATTTAAGTCTTTCCAAAGCTGCTGTTGATAATCGCCTATATCGAGGGAAAAAGATATTAGCCACAAACACCAAATTAAAGGAGCGATTTTTATGAGTATAAAAAAGTGGATGGATTTAGACATCGATAACCTTGAGCTTTTAGAAGTGACCAATTTGGAGAAGGCACGTGTCAAACAACATGTATTAAAAAAACATAAAAAAGCACCCTTTTGGCGAAATATTGCAGTTGCTTCTATTATCATTCTTGGTGCTACAGTGACAACTGGATTTGCCTTCCCGACAATCGCATCACAAATTCCGTTTATGGATCAAATCATCAGTTATTTTAAGGATGAAAACCAGACTAATAATTTTGAAACCTTCTCGACCGATGTTGGACTTGTGCAGACGAGTAATGGTATTACGGTCATGATTGAGAATGCAGTATATGATGGAACAAATATTACCGTATCTTATGCAATTGAAACGGAGCATCCATTTAACGATTCACTGTCACATCACTGGTTTGATGTAGAGGGGGCAATAGCAGCTAGTGGTTCAGATGCAATGAAAAAAATTACCGACACACATTATGTTGGGATGACAACAATTACACCAACCTTCAAAGGTGATGTACATCCTGAAACGGTGCAGGTAACTTGGAAGCCAACATCATTTTCAGATAATGAAGGGGTAGAAGTAAAAGGCGATTGGTATTTTGCTTTCTCAGTCGAACGGTTAGAAGGAAACCTAGAACTACTGAACAAAACCGTGCAAAACAAAGATGTGACGTTTACCTTGCAATCTATTGAATATACCCCGGTATCAACAAATATTTCATATGAACAAGTGGTGTCGGATGAACTGCTTCAATCGTGGGATAGTGTGACACCTGTATTTAAAATTACAGATAACCTTGGACATGTGTATTTAGATAAACTTAGTGGTGGAGGGATGTCTCCTGATCATTTTAAAACATTTAAAGGAACAACAGAATTTGGTACTATTCAGGAAGAAGCAAGTCAACTAATCATTCAACCAATTGGCATTGCAAGTTTGAATGATGGAAAAGGTCAAATAGAAATTGAACTTGATCCGATTGTGATTGATTTGAAGTGACCTTTTTCATTTTATAGCATGTTTTTTATTCGTTTATTATTGGTGGGGTTCTTTACTTTCTGAACGTTATTCGTGGTAAAATGGTTGTGGTTTTATGAAACATCTGACAATTTCGTAGAGAAGAGGACTACATGCATGAACTTTGAAGATTTAGTCATATCACGCCATTCTGCAGTGAACTTTATTAAAGAAGAAAAAATGACAGAAGAGGATTTTAAGAAAATCTTTGAATTAACAAAATTGGCACCAAGCGCTTTTAACTTACAATTCACAAATTATCTGGTAATCACAGACGAAGAAAAAAAGGAACGAGTAAGAGAGTTAAGCTATAACCAATATAAAATTCATACAGCAAGTGCTGTGATTATTGTAATGGGCAATAAAAAGAGTATTGAGCCTTCAGAAGCAGAGAAAATCTATAGTCCAATGAAAATGCTAAAAATGATGGATGAAGTAGATTACGACATGACAATGGAAGCCATTAAAAATTATGGTGAGGGCTTAAAAGAGGATCAACATAATATCGAACTGGAATTAGCCCGAAACACCGGCCTTCATGCAATGTTATTTATGCTAAGTGCAAAACATTTTGGATTTGATACATGTCCAATGCATGTTCATAATGTCGAGCAATTAAGAGCAGAGTTCAATATCCCAAATCACCTAATGCCAGTGATGATGATTACAATTGGGAAAAGCGTGGATAAAGAGCGCCCACGTGGATACCGTAAACCTGTGGGGGAATTTGTGAATTTTAATGGATATAAATAAAATAGGTTTATCTGAAAAAGCGATTGCATAAAAAGTGCGATTGCTTTTTCTTTTAATAGTATAGTTTAAGGGGTGTTCAAAGACTATAAAAGAAGGGAAGTAATGCAGATTTACTCATATTGCATACTCTCTATTATTAAGGACTTTACTGAACGACTTTCATAGACCCTTGAAGGACAAAACCCCATGGAAAAGCGAATGGAGTGACCTTCATACGCCCGAGGAAAGTCAAAACCACGAGGAAAAGCGAATGGAGTGATCTTCATACGCCCGATGAAAGACAAAACCACGAGGAATAGCGAATGGAGTGACCTTCATACGCTCGATGAAAGACAAAACCCCGAGGAAAAGTGAATGGAGTGACCTTCATACGCGGGATGACCGACAAAACACCATGGAATAGCGATTGGGTGACCTTCATCATACGCGGGATGATCGACAAAACATCGAAGAAAAGTGATTACCTTAATCACCTAATGAAACACAAAACCCCGAGAAAAAGTGATAACTATATTGAATTTTTTAACTGAAATAAAGACCGGCTGTATTAGTTGGAATTCACATTATCAATAGATTCTACTTTACGACCTTCATAGACCTTGCAATTTCTAACATGATTTCTTTAGGAATCCTTGAACTATTCATTTCAATAGAAGTTCCATCCTGTGTCCATAGCAATAATCCGCCCGTGATTAGTTCTCCTTTCGTATCTACCTCTCCACTGTTCCCCCATGAGCTAAAAATGCCTTTATTTGCATTTATATCAACTTCCTCTGCATTTGGACTTAGAAATTTCCCTTTATTGGAAGATCCTTTACGCTGTTCAATTCCGACTTTAAGGATAGTGTCGTCTTTATCCATATAGTGCAATCTGAAATGTGTAAAGTTTTCTTCATCTATAGGGTATGTCTTAATCTCTAATGTCCAATCAGTAGGTGTTTTCTCGGGTACAAAGACGGGGAAATCCACCTTTTCTTTCACTTCTGAAACTGTGATGCTGTCATGGTTGTACTTGATTTCCTTTGCTTGGACTACAAATGGCGTAAAGAAGATTGTAACGATAGCAATTATCTTTAGTAGCATGTGTTAACCACCTCCTAATGGGCTATAGGTAGTAGCATTTCCTTATTAGGTTCAATTATTAGGCTACATCAAGGGTATTTGAAAAAGGTTATCTAAATGTATGGAAGAAACTAATAGAATCGGGTGTGCGAGGGGAATGCACTAAAGGCTAGATTCGCATATTGCTAAAATCTAGCCGAATACCAAATGCGCCTATAGAAAACCTCATTTAAAGTGGATAAACTCTATCGCCTTTGTAGAACTGTTTAAACTTAATACATTGATCCTAATTAAATAATTAATAAATTTTCTAAGGCATATAGTCCAGATGCTGACGTAAACAAGGGAAAATAAAGTATAACTCACTAAAGTTAAAGGAATTGAATCCACACTTATAAAATCTCCAAATGCTGAAATCCCCACAATATAAGTTAGTAAAATCATGCCTATAGATAATATTATGCTCGAATAGAAAATAGAAACAAACAACCCCTTCCGATAAAGAAATGTTCCTAAAACAATCCCAAGTAATCCAGTAGTAAACAGCAAAATTACAGCTTCTTGCACATTCACTAAAACAAGAATCAACGCAGAAGCAAAAAATACCGCCAATCCAAGAGAAATATTAGACAAAGCTGCAATTGCAATAGGAAGTGTACTTAATGGACTTAAAAGCAAACCAATCGCAGGTAAAAATACCGGTGCCGATTGCATGGATACCGTAAGTGTGGTTAAGACACCCCCAATACTAATGAACCTCATCTTGTTCATTTTTCCCGTCCTTTTAGTATCACGGAATAATTTCAAAGACAGTTCCTTTATTGTAATCCGTCACATTCGCAGAGCCATAAACCCCTAAATAAAGTCTCGTTTGATCCAGATTCGTTCCTAAACTAACATAATAAGCAGATTGAGACCCAAAATTATAATCCGTTTCAATGACACTATAATCATTTAGCTGACCATCGATTCTTGCTCGGGTATAAGCTAGAACGCCTCGAGCAGGTGGTGGAGATCCCTCATCCCGGGCGAAATCTGTAAACACCACGCTTCCCGATAAATCAGGAATTCTGTGCCCCATATAGGCTTGCACTCCTGTAAGCGCAGTTCCTCTAAACTTATCAGCGCGGGACTCTTGATGATAATAACAAGTTAATGGCTGAAGACGTTTTACGGAAGTGTTTACGGCATCGTCAAAATAGGCAGTGGAGATCTCATCCAAAGACGGATTTGTAGAGCATTCCTTGATCAACGAAGTAGGAAAAGTGCCTTCCCACCCTCGCCAGCCAAAATTAGTCAACCCTTCATTCTCAGCTTTTAGAAGTGCAGTTTGAACAAGCTGAATCACCGGTATGGGTTTATACTGAACGAATGAAAAAATGGACTCGACCAAATCCTGTCCGACATTTCCAACATATTTTATATACTGATTAAAAAAATGTTGATAGGAAATGCCGGGTATATTTCGAACGCCTTTAGCAATGACCGTAAGTGTTTCCTGAATCGATGGGGGAAGTTCATTAAAACGTGTGACGATAGGTGGGTTATTGATAAATATATTCCGATCCACATCAATTTCAATAATTTTACCGGCGATTTCTAAATCATCCTGGCTCAAATTAAATGGATCATAGCCAGACCCACCATCCCCAGTTGTTAACACAAGTTTTCCTGTTTCAGGTGAAAAGTTTAAGCTATTGATTCCATTATGATTCATAAACGGTCTACGTAAATTCAGTAATGTCCGTCGTTTTTCTGGTTGACCATTCGGCGGTACAATCCATTCTTCCACGGTATCAATATGATCATAATGATTTTCTCTATCCAACCACTTGAGATTTAACGTTTTCGGGTCACAGGGGTCCGGGGTGAAAGAACCTTGAAGCGCGCCTGAACCTTGTGAGCCAGCGACGGAATAATGTAGATAAAACAACCCGTTATAATAAAACCCGGGATGAAAGGCTAACCCAAGCAAACCGCGTTCATCATAACCACCAGCAGCACCGAGTTGAATGATTCGGGAGCGAATATCTAAAAACGTGTTGATAGTGCCATTTCCAATGTGAAAAATTTCCCCGACTTGAGTGGCTATAAACAATCGTTCAAATCGATCCCCCGGAAGGATAGCTGTCTTCAAAACAGTGGGTAAATTGATATTACTCACAATCGGCTGTAAACCAACTTTCACTTTATTCAACAACCTACCACCTTTATCCGTTTTTTCTTATTCAACAATATGGTTAGAACTTTTTTATTAGTACAATGGATACCTTCAAAAAAAGGCCGGATTCCAAATGGTAACCCAAGCCTATATAATCAAATCACTCCACCTCAAACCACTCATGCATCTGTCTTAAAATTTGCGTTACGTAATTGCGAGCCTCCCGTGCAGTTCGAATCGTTACAAATTGTGCGTGGGCTGGTCGGTTGCGATACTTCATTCGAACATCTGACGTTATCATCTTCGCAAAATTCCCCTGTTTTAGCTGCTCTTTCCCTGTAGGCGTTAATATCTCAAAAACATATTGATAGAATAATTTTTTCAATTCAACATCCACATCATTTTCGCGAATTTTTGAAATCTTCCCGAGCAAAAATTCCAGTGGCCCCAGTTCAAGTCCTGTTTTATCTTTTTTATGGATGGTTAGTAAATTGGAATACAATGATAACCACGGTTTTTGTTTATCTCCTTCAACTTCTTGGATCATCGTTAATAAACTATCCCACTCAATTTTCGGCAGTATTTGCAGTATCAATTTTTGGTTTAATTCCAGTTCGATGATTCTAAAATAGCCTAAACACAACATCCCGGCATCACTGATAGAATCAGTATTCTCGGAAATATTTAAGAAAATATTTTCATTCGAACGCCAAGCTGCTTGTCCCATGGGTGATAACTGTTTAACCCAACTATTTTGTTCAAGTAATGAGTCAAGTTGTTCCTTTTTTTCTTGAAATTCAGGAAAAGATTCTAAATAACCTAATAAACATTCTGTGAACTGTGGATCATCAGAATCATTTTGTAAATACGCAAAAGTTAAACATTCAAACTGGATCATGCGCGGCTGACCAATTATGTAGTCGATAAATAATAAAACAAATTTCGTAAAATGATGAGGGCTTAACGCCTGAAAAATTCGAATTCCCTCTAAAATGATATCATCAGTAAGAGACGGGGAATTGAGCCATAAATATTTTAGTAAATCAATTTCAATCAGTGGCTGGTTTACATCATCTACAGAAAAATCGGTCCATTGATTAATACATTCTATTAAGTTCGTAAAATCTTCATCCTGTAGCTCTTTTGTAATTTCTTCATCTTTATATAACGATTGTAAGGCAGCTGTTTTTTGTGATTCGATAACTTTTAATTTTTCAAAATAAGAGAGAATCAAATGCACCGAATTTGTGACATACTGCAGTTTATGGTACGGATTTGTCGTTTCTAAGTAATCAATTGACAATGTATCTGTTCCTTGTAGTGTTAAATGCTGCATTAAGTAATGATAAAAATCCTTTGTAAGCGGGGGATTTTTTTGTTGGTGCTCGTAAATTTTTTGTTTATCCCCTTGAAGTGCAAAAATATCCAGTTTATAATTCATCATTTCTTCATAGAACCGGTTTTGTTCATCCATCTGTTTAAATTGGTGAAGTGCACGATCAAACTCTCCAATCTTATAAGACGTTAATCCCTCATAATAATGAAGTTCTTCCTTTGGTAGTTTATCCTCGAGTGATCCAATAAGCTTAAATGCATCCAAAATAAAATGATTCTTGATGAAATATTGTAACTTTTCATATGTATCCTCAGGGGCTTTATCTTTCACTCTTTTTCCTTTAATGTTGGCAAGAACCACCATAGGATATCGAGTTATATAACCATTTAATAATTTATGCTGACTATAAAGTTGCGTAATGGTTTGTAGCTCTCTCTTTGAAATTTTAGTATGGAACTTTTTATTTTCCCGTGAAGTTTCAATTAAGCTTCGTACTTTCGTAATCGTTTCCGTCATCCCTCGCGACTCTGAAAATTGCTTCCATAAAGCGTAAAGTTCATCATCATTTTTAATCAAATTCATGATTGAGACAAATTCATCATTTAGAAGCTGTTCAATATGTATATATGTTTTTAATAAAGTTAATTTTTTGCTAACGTATTCTTCTGCTGGAGTCTCTTTGGAAAACTCAGCATTCATCCATTGATAAAATGTAACATAGTCTGGTTTTTCCTGGGCTTCTAGCAAAAACGCATTGCTAGTTCGGTAATAAATACTTAAATAATGTTGTAATCGCGTCTCAAAATCAAATTTTAATACTGTTTGTGGTAACGGAATGTCTCCAGTAAAAATACTTTCAAATGTATAAGGGTATGAAAAAGAAAAACGTTCCTCTGCATTTCGATATATATTTAATGGGATAATAGAATCCGTTTGAAAATTATTGAATATTAATTTCTTTTTAGCCATCTCGTTGCCTACTTTCTAAATAATTGTGAATGCAAGTTACGCATGAATTCATTATATGCATAATCATACAGGTAATTAAACCAATAAAGGGAAATGTATAGATTTAAGTAACGTATACCTTTGAATGTGTTATTATCAATAGGTTGAATAATAGAAAATAGGAGAGTCCTAGAATGAAAAAGAAATTGAATTATTTACTCTTATCTTTAACAACCATCTTTATCGTTGGTTGTAGCGACATAGAAAATGCATCCATTACAGATGTAGAAACAAATCCCCAAGAAGTAACGACAGTTGATACAAATAAAGAAAAACCTATCACGACGGTTGATGATGAACCAGTAGTAGAGGAAACACCCACTCAACCAAATAATGAACAGTTCTCAGGCTACAAACTGATTGTAGTGGATGGTGGTGATTTGTCTGGATATCGTGAACCTAACGTCGTAGTGAACATTGGTTATGGAGACCGTGAATATTGGGCTTTTACGAATGAATACGGGCAATTGGTACGTGTCACTGCTGACGAAATCATTCTACAAAATGACCGGAACGAACCGGTATTATCTTCGGGCAGATACTATGCTGATGAGGCAAAAGTTCCGGGTGTCGAGAGTGCCGATTTAGATGAAGGACATATCATTGCTGATTCTTTAGGAGGAGTATCAAACGCTTATAATATTACCCCACAAAATAGTACGCTCAACCGACATGGTGATCAAGCTTATATGGAAGATGCGATTCGTAAAGCTGGTAGAGCCACTCAGTTCGAAGCAATTATCACATATCCGAATACGAAAACGCAGATTCCTTCTAGTTATCAGTATACCTACACTTTAAAGGGCAATAAGATTGTTGATACATTTGACAATGTGAACCCAGATAAAGTAAACGAATCACTCGGTTTAACAGGAAATAAATCCAATTCAACAAGTTCAACCACAAAAGGAGATATTTCCACTGTTGATACAAACGGCAATGGCCAGGTAACAATTAAAGAAGCAAAAGCAGCAGGTTTCAGTATGCCAATAACGAGTGATCATTGGTTATACCCATATATGGATGATCGTGATGGGGACGGCATGGTTGGTGAGTAAGCCCTTTGAACTTCGAAGACCATGAAAGTGTAAAAAGTCGAATATAATTCGGCTTTTTTAATTTTCGCTTGTCTTATTAATTGAGGAATTTTCCATTTTTTGTTTAAATATGTTTATCACCAATCATTACAACATACTATTTAAAAGTATAAAGTACGATAAAATGAGGGATACACGATGCATATAAAAACGATTGATAAATGTACACTTGTAGATATATTGTCAATTTGGAATGAAGGATTTTCAAATTACTTTGTACCGGTTCATATGGATGTAAATAGCTTTTTAAAGCGTCTGGCGAATGAAGATATTGATGCTTCCTCTTCCTTTGTTGCCGAAGAAGACGGGCAGCTACAAGGGATTCTACTAAACGGCTTTTATGAACATAATGGTGAGATCCTTGCTTGGAACGGGGGAACAGCTGTACATCCAAATGCTAGAAGAAAAGGTGTTGGACGTATGCTCCTACAAAAGAGTTTAGTAGAATATAAAGCTCGTGGTGTGAAACGTGCAAGCCTTGAAGCCATCAAAGAAAATACAGGTGCGATTTTGCTTTATGAGGAGTTTGGCTACAAAATAAAGGATGAACTGATTTACTTTAAAGGTCATATTGATAAGCAGGCATCTATTGATGTTGAATTTATAAACCCTAAGCTCCTACCCAAATTATCGATTTATAATGAAGACGTTCCGTGGCAATGCCGTTTACAAAGTAACTTCTCAGCTCAAGCGGCTATATTTTTTGACCAATCCAAAAATCCAATCGGTTATGCGCTATTTAAACAAACGGGTGATGAGACGACGAATATTATCCAACTGGAACTAACGGAAACCGTAACACAAGATGAATTTCTTGCAATGCTCGCTAGTTTAACAGAAGGGGGAAGTTTTAGAACGGTCAATACCCCAAGTTCTTCAAGAGCAGCGAACCATTTCATCAACTTAAGGACGGAAGAAATCCTACGCCAAGTATGGATGGAAAAAGAAGTGGGGAGTGGTTAAATGTCTGAAACAATTGTACCTTTTACGGGAGAGTCCTTAGAACAATGTATCGAACTGTACATGAATGTTTTTAACAGTGACCCGTGGAATGAAACTTGGACATATCAATCTGCAAAGGAAAGATTGACAGATTTAGTGAACACACCTAAATTTCTTGGTTTTCTATTGTTTGATACTGAAAATTTAATTGGTTTAATAGCAGGTAATAGTAAAAGAACGTATTCTGGATTAACTTTTTATTTAGCTGAACTTTGTGTAAAACATACAACGCAAGGAAAAGGATATGGTTCAAAATTGCTGCATTATCTAGAAGATCAATTAAAGCAAAGAAATATTCAAAGCATTTATTTACTAACAGAACCTAGAGGACTTGCAGAAGCGTTTTATCTAAAAAACGAATATAGAATAAACGACAATAGAGTAGTAATAAAAAAGAATTTATAGTGTTTTTAACCAACGTGAATTGACCCTATAAGATAGACTTTTTCACTGTCTATTTTATAGGGTTTTCCTTGTAGAACTTTATTCTTTTCTAAACAACTTATCCCCAAGAGGAATTCCAAACACAACAACCACAAACGTTAAAACTGTTAGCGCTTCTAAAATAATATACGCAGCTTGATCGAACATCATATCGCTCCTTTTGTAATATCCATTTCATAATGCGCAATCATCCGTGCTTTTATAACTTATTTTACTTCAAAACAACCATTAGTATGCAGACGTAATTTCATTTACTGTCCACTTGAGCATGATTTTTGTATAATAATGGAATATTGATCTTATTTATAAAAGAATCTAGCGTTTAAATTTGGATATAAATTGAGGTGGAATGAATTTGATGATAAATACTAGTACATTTCCCGTAATCGAGACGAAAAGATTAATTTTACGAGAAGTGTCAATTGAAGATGCGAGCAGCATTTTGACATATCTTTCTGATGAAGAGGTCATGACGTATTATGGCTTAGAACCGTTTCAATCAATAAACGATGCGTTGGATGAGATTGCATGGTATCAATCGATATTAAACAATAAAACGGGCATTCGATGGGGAATTACTTTAAAAGAACAAGGTGTTGTGATAGGCAGTTGCGGTTTTCATAACTATGTTTCCCAGCATTTTCGTACCGAAATAGGCTTTGAATTGAGTAAAGAGCAGTGGGGAAAGGGCATCGCTACTGAGGCGGTTGCTGCGATAATCAATTACGGATTTGAACAGATGAATTTTCAACGGATCGAAGCATTAATCGAGCCACCTAATCTTCCATCACAAAAGTTAGTAGAAAAATTAGGGTTTATCAGAGAAGGATTATTAAGAAGCTATGAATATACAAATGGTAAATTTGATGATTTATATATGTATTCTTTGTTAAAGCAAGATTTTGAAAAAGTAGTTTAACTATTCCAAAGGGCGCATTTTCTTTAGAAATGCGTCTTTTATCGTTTAAGTGTTTACTGCAGATGCTAGTTATGAGAATCACACTATTACTATTAAGTATTGCATAACTAACATTCGTTCTATATAATTACATACTAACGAACGTTAGTTTACTATTAAGGCGAGGAGGAGTTCGCTAGGATTAAGGGCATTAAAGTTTAAAAATATAGATTTCCAATATCCTAAGATGAAAATGTTTGAAATCCAATGTTAAGGCAAAAATTATGAATCACTTATTACAAGGAGAAATAGGATGAAGTTTAATACTATTTTAATAGCTGTATTTCTTTTTTTAATGGTATTTTTACCAACGCAAAGTACTGCTGCTAGTTTTTCAGAACCTCTTTCCATTAAAGCAATCTATAAGCATGTTAATCAAATAGCACAGAATCCGCATCCAACAGGTAGTATTGAAAATAAAAAAGTTCGGGAGTATATAGTTGAAGAGCTAACTCGTACAGGGTTAAAGCCGACTATTCAAACCGAAGAAATAACAACAACAAATAAAGGAAGAAGTACATTCATCATTACGACAACTGTTCATAATGTAATCGTAAAATTAAGTGGTACTGAAGGGAAGAAAGCGGTCGTTATAATGGCGCATTATGATTCTGTACCATTCGGACCTGGAGCAAACGATGATGGTGTTGCTGTAGCGAGTATGTTGGAGATGGCGAAAAATCTTAAGGAAAAAGATTTTAAAAATGATGTCATCTTCTTATTTACGGATGCTGAAGAGTTAGGGATGCTAGGAGCAAAAGTTTTTTGGGAAAGACATCCACTAGCCAAAGATGTTGGCATGGTAATGAATCTCGAATCCCGGGGTTCAAAAGGGCCTATGACAATGTTCCAAACTAGTCGCCAAAATGGGTGGTTAATCGAAGAATTCTCTAAAGTAGCCCCAAATCCAGTAGCCAGTTCTCTAACAGGAGATTTTTATAAGTTAATGCCCAATGATAGTGATTTAACTATCCCGATTAATAAAGGGGTTCCGGGGATAAACCTAGCTTATGGCGAAGGTTGGACAGACTACCATTCCGAAATGGACAACCCCGACCAATTAAATAGACCTACTGTAAAACACGTTTCAAATACCATTTATGAACTAACGAATCACTTTTCTCAACAAGATCTCACAACCATAAAGAAAACAGATAAAATCTATTTTAGTTTTTTGGGAAAAGTAGTCCATTACTCAAAAGACCTTATGTACATATTTACAGCTGCAATTACGATTCTGTTTATGATTTGCATTATAAGAGCTTTGAAAATGAAGGTACTCGAATGGAAGAAGTTGTTGTTTGGTTTTTTAGGGATATTCGTAACGATGGTTTTGGTTGGGGCAGTAAACTTTTCTTTATGGTTGTTAATAAAAAGCACGTGGGCAAATGATGTTAAAGTATGGGACACAGTTTATCATGCAAATTATTTTTTAATAGCCTTTATTTCGCTGACCGTCCTTTTAAGTATAGTATTGTATCAATATTTGTTTAAAAAAGTAGCAAGAAACGAATTATTTGTTGGAGGTTTAATATGGTGGGCACTGTTGCTAATAATAACGACCATATTTTTACCTGGCGCCACTTATTTATTTGCGTGGCCATTATTAATAATGTTGCTCTCGATTCTATTAATAAGAAGCAAAGGGTTATCATTCAGTATGACTATTATTTCAGTTGCGACTATAGTTTTACTTTATATCCCATTCTATAAAATGCTTTTCACATGGATGCAGATTAGTATGGTGGTACCAATGCTTGCCACAATGGTACTCTTATTTATAAGCATATTACCAGTAATTGAAGTTTTAACAAAAAGACGTATCAAACTAATATTACTAAGTATTACTGCATTATTGTTTATCTTTACAGCAGTTAATAGTAATCCGAACGAAAATCTTCCTCTAGATAGCAATCTCTTTTATAGTGTTAACTCGAATACGAAACAGGCTTATTGGATTAGTAAAACGGAATTAAATGAATGGACACAACAATTTTTTTCTGACGGTACTACACAAAATTTAGATGACTTTATCCCAAATAGAGGGTTTATTTCTAACGTTTTAGTAAATGAAGCTCCATATATTAATTATCCTTCTCCAAATTTACAGATTATAACAAATGAAATTCAGGGAAGTACAAGAAGAATAAAATTAAAAGCAGCAGAAGGTACCAGTGCTAGATCATTTATGCTGGAGTTTAAAGAAGGAGAAGTGTTAGAGGCGTTTATTAACGGTAAAGAAATTGTCGCTTCATTAGGTGATGAAAATTTGGGGAAATGGCGTCTTACATATTACGGTGTTTCAAATAAAGGGTTTGATTTGGAAGTTGTGCTAAAGAATTCAAATCCCGTAACAATTAAGGTAACGGATTGGTATGATGCACTTCCTTCATTTGTAAACACCATGTATTCACCGAAACCCGATTCTTTAACGTCAAGGTTAGAATATAGTGACTCAACTCTAGTAACAAAAGAGATAGAATTATAAAAAATCTTGTTTAATTAATTAAAGGTAGCTACGATTAAGACTTTAGTCATGGCTACCTTTAATGTTTGTACACTATTAAAAATGATAAATCACATTGAATAATAACTAGTTTTGGTCTTAGGGTTTTAAAACAACTGTTCCTAAACTTTGACGGGTTTCAATAAGTTCATGTGCTTTTTTTACATCAGATAAAGGAAAAACATATTTAATTTCTGGTTTTAACTGATTCTTCATCATTAAACTAAACATCATTTCAAGACCTTCTTTTACTAATTCAGGACGAGATGATAGTAATTCAGCTATATGTAGACCCATGACGATTTTATTCGGGAGTATATTTATTAAATCTAAGTTATCCCATTGACTATTTTGAGAACTAGCTGAGCCTATATATATCAATCGTCCAAATGGAGCAAGCACTTCAATACTGCCTTTTAATATTTGCCCTCCTACTGTTTCCAAGATTAAATCTACACCTTTTCCATCAGTTGCCTCAAAGACTTTTTCAGTCCAATCTGGTTCGCTATAGTTGATACTAATATCTGCACCAATTGAAAGAGCATAATCTAATTTTTCTTTGGAGCTTGCAGTTGCAATAACTTTACTAGCACCAAATGCTTTGGCCAATTGTACAGCAATATTTCCGAGTCCTCCACTAGCTGCATGAATCAATACTGTGTCTCCTTGTTTAATATTTCCTATAGTTTTCAATGCATGATACGCCGTTTGCCCTTGTGTTAATAATGGAGTTACAGCTGTTCGGTCAACATGTTCTGGTAAAGGAATTAACAGATAAGCAGGAACGGTCACAAATTCCGCATATGAACCACTTGGAACTTGAGCCATAACCTTAGAATTTATACATATGGATTGAACACTTTCGCCAATTCCGATCACTTCTCCACTAATAACACCCCATTGCCCCATTGTCATTGGTAACTCAACCGGAAACGGATAAGTCCCTTTTCTCTGTTGGATTTCGGAATAATTAATAGCAATATTTTCAACCTTAATAACCACTTCATTCGGTCTAGGTACAGGTATTGCAATTTCTTCAACTTCTAAAACTTCAGGTCCACCATTATTATACAGTTTTACACACTTCATGATTAAACACCTCATCCTTTGTTATATATAACATGTTATATATAACAATATAAAATAAACCGACGTATAATTCAACATATTTTACAAAAAAAGGTTGTTTATTTTTTGAAAATAAAAAAGCCAGTAATAATTACTGGCGTAAAAACACGTATTTTAGATAGAAGGTGAGCTTAACTCACTAATACATTCCTTAGCCCAGTTAATTTCTGCCTCTAACACTTTATAGGATTTGCTTACTGAGAAAAGCCAGAACCTTTTTTCCTTTTCAAATGGTCCATTTTTTATACTTTCTATTATGTTGTCTAAGTATGAAAGAGTTTCTTGTTGATTCTTTATGAAGGTTTTTAATTGGAAAATTAATTCTTCTTTTTCAATCTGAGATCCAAAAAACATTCTAAGTCCTACTTCATCCTTAAAAATTGTATTAACATTGCGAGGAGAAGTGTTTAACCATTGAAGGAATTCTGATTTACCTTTATTGGTAATTTTATAAATTTTTTTATCCGGTCGAGAATCTTGTTGTTCTACAGAGGATATTACATTTTCACTACTCTCAAGTTTCCCTAACTCTCGATATATTTGACTTAGATGAGCAGGCCATAAACATTTTATTGTTGAATCGAAAGCATTCTTAATATCATATCCCGTCATATCTTTGTGAGTAAGCATTCCTAATATTGCAAATGAAATTGACAATGTTATACCACCTTTAAATTCCTAAAATTATATATAAAATGTTATATATTATGAATGTTGTTGTCAATTACTCTAGGGAATGGAATAATACTGTACAAATTTTTTACTAGGTATAACATGTGTTAATTAAGTTTGAAGGATTAAATTAGTAGCTTTAATAAAATTTTCGGTATTATTAAGAAGTGCTTTTATTACTTGCTGGACACCTCACGTTTAAATTAAGTGCCTATTTTTGAAAAATTTCTCTGATTTCAAGAATAAGTTCAATAGCAATTAATCCTCTATAACAGCCTTCCCATCTTCCCGTAATTTCTTTAATGACGAAACCATCTGATTGATTTGTTCATCCGAGTGCCTTTCCCACAAGCCCAATTCAGCTACGATTTTCAAAGGAGATTTCGATCGATATGAACGTGTGGGGTTTCCTGGAAATCTTTTGTCTGTTAAGTTCGGATCGTTTTCAAAATCGCCTAATGGTTCTACAATATAAATTCTTTCTTTGGCATGCCCTGTTGCTAATTCAGCTCCCCACTTCGCAGCATCCAATGTTGCCGTAAAATAGATATAGTTTGATTTTTTATCTTGGTAATTGGATAAGTGTAGTGGCTCTAATAAATCCCCAATGTTTAACTCTGCTTTCGTCCCATGAAAAAATGGCCCACGATCTAACATATCGTTTCACCTCGTTTTAGATTTGTGTTACTCAGTATAGTCTAGGAAGTACGAAAAGAGTAGTCTATAATTCATTTACATATAGGTGTAAAATATAAGTAGAAAGAATAATCCCCATAACCCTCATTAATACATGCAAGGTCCGACATTTTCCGTATAAAGAATATCAAGTACATAATAAATATTGATGATACGCTGCAAATGTGAGGAGGGAAATGAATGTTACAACAATTTAATCTTTTGATGGACTACATCGAAACGCATTTAACAGAGGACATCTCTAGAGAAGAAATCACGAAAATCGTAGGGCTTTCTGATTATCATTTTAAAAGAATGTTTTCGTATTTGGCCGGTATGTCTTTGAGTGAGTATATCAAAAATAGGAGACTATCCGTTGCCAATGCGGAATTAATCAACGGAGCAAGGGTGACCGATGTTGCTTATAAATATCGTTATCAATCCGTAGAAGGGTTTTCAAGAGCCTTCCGTGAATGGAACGGCTTTTTACCTTCAGAAGTAGTGAAAAACAAAATTCAAAAATCATTTCCCAAGTTCACATTTTTTATCGACATTAGAGGAGGGAAATCGATGGAATTTAAAATTGAAAAGAAAGAACAATTTAATATAGTTGGTGTATCAAAAAGAGTGCCTATCCAATTCGAAGGTGTAAATAATGCAATTGTTGAATTAGCCCAAACAATCACGGAGCAACAAAGAAAGGAAATGCATCAACTCGCAGATTTATACCCGCATTATGTGTTGAATGTTTCGTATAACTTTGACGATGGTTACTTAGAAGAAAAAGGATATTTAACGCATATGATTGGTTTTGCAACGACAAAAGAAAATCTTTATGCCGATCTTGAGCAAATTACGGTAGAAGAAAGTTTATGGGCAATCTTCCCAAATGAAGGACCATTTCCCCAAACGCTACAAGAAACAACGGCAAGAATTTATTCTGAATGGTTACCGTCTTCAGATTATGAACTAGTTGATTTACCAGGAATTTCGTTTTCGAAGCACAACGGACAATCAGAAAATGTATATAGCGAAATTTGGGTGCCAGTAAAGAAAAAATAGCGAGGATTCAACATGTATAGAAAACAAAGCAATATCAACTTTTAATGCATATTTTCTTAGACGTGCGCGGGATCTTATTTTTGTAAATTAGTAGAATAGCCTTTGTTTTCCATATATATCACAAAAACATACAAAACTCAATCGTACGAGCCCTCTTTCTACGTATTTTCTCAACCAAGTTATGAAAATTTTTATTTTTGTTTCTGTTCATTAATGGAGAAATTTGAAAGGTTTAAGAATAAAATATTATGTCAGTGTTTCTCTAGTCAAAATTAAAGAGAGTTGAGATAAATGTGTATTACTAGTAATTTTATTGAACTTCAGGCTTATCAAATATATGAAGAAATAAGAAAAGAAACGATATATAAATTAGTTTGGTTAGAGAATTCAGAAGGTCGAATGATTCAACTAAACAATATACAAAGTTATTGGGATGGTCAAACACTATTAACGAAGGCATTTTTAGAAGATATAAATGGGAAATTATATATTGTAAACATTAATAATAATGGTTTAAGTTTTGCAAAGGGAGAAATATCTTATAAAGCATATAGAAGGTTGGAAAAAAGCGAAAATAGAAAAGGCATAATTTTTTTCTCAATGTTAGTTTTTCTAACAATGATCACGATGTTCACGTTAGAAAAGCTTTTACTTAATTTAGTATAAAATAGGTGTACAGGAAACGGGGTATGGATGACAACCTACATTGTCATTCATCCCTTTGTTTTTATTTCAATATTGTGTAAGTTAGTGTAAAAAACAAATATAGAATGAGATGGATTATGACAGAAACTTTTCGACAATTACTAGAACATGCCGTTTTATTTGCAATATTAATTAGTGTCTTTGTTAATGTACTTATAAGTATCATTGGTGTCTTGCCAAGTGTATTTATAACAGGTGCAAATCTTTTGTTTTTTGGTTTATATCACGGACTAATCGTCTCGATAATAGGAGAAGTTCTAGGGGCAATCGTTAGTTTTATCTTATATCGAAGAGGATTAAAGAAATGGCGAAGTAAGGATTTCCAGCACCCTTTAATGCTTAAACTAAAAAATCTAGAAGGTGTAAAAGCGTTTTGGATTATTCTTACTTTGAGAATTCTCCCATTTGTTCCATCTGGGGTAATCACGTTAGGAAGTGCACTATCAAAAGTCTCTCTCCGTTTCTTTGCAATTGGTAGTACTTTAGGGAAAATTCCTTCACTAATCATCGAAGCTGGTGCTATTTATGGTTTTATGCAAGTGGAGCTAAAGTGAAAAATTTTCTTTATCGTAATTTTGACTCTTTTCCTTTTATGGAAGGTAAAAAATAAATGAATTTATTGCTAAGTAGTATTAGAGTAAAATGTTGAACTCCATAATTTCTCCATATGTTTTTGTTACAGTTGAATCATAATGAAACACAAGGAGGAAATATGATTAATTCTAAATTATTAGTTACTACCTTACTAGTTGGTACTGTTTTAATTGGAGGTTGTAGTGTTGGCAGTTCAGAATCAGAACATGAAACCATGAATCATTCAAACATGGCAGGTATGGATCATTCGAATATGTCTCAAGAAGAGATGATGAATATGGAAAATGGTCATGCAAGCCATACAAACCCTTTACCATTAAATGATTCAACTGGTGAAAATGAATTACCACTTCCACCATTACTTCAACCTAATAATGGTGTTGTGGACATTATTGCGCAACAGGGGAAAACAGAAATTTTTGAAGGTGTAGAAACCGAAACATACGGATACAATGGCTCATTTTTAGGACCGGTTATTACGGTAAATGAAGGAGAAACCGTAACCTTTAGAACGAACAATAAATTATCCGAACCAACAACTTTTCACTGGCATGGTGTAGAAATTCCGGGTGAAGGTGATGGAGGACCACATCATATTCTAAAACCCGGTGCAACGGAAGAAGTAAAATTCACTGTTAAGCAAGGTGCTTCCACACTTTGGTTCCATCCTCATCCAGAAGGGGCTACAGCAGAACAAGTATATAAAGGACTAGCGGGATTAATTTATGTTGAAGATGATAATTCAAAAAACCTTGCAATACCAAATGAGTATGGTAAAAATGACTTTCCTCTAGTATTCCAAGATCGACAATTTACAGAGGATAAACAATTTGATTATCAAGCAGTTCTTAATGAAGATGGTACAATTGGTGATACGTTATTAGTGAATGGGACATTAAATCCAAAGCTTACAGTAGGAAAAGAAAAAGTAAGACTACGTTTACTAAACGGATCAAATGCACGAAACTATATATTTAAATTAAATACGGGTGATAAATTCCAACAAATCGCTACAGATGGTGGATTCCTCAATAAACCAACTATTATGAGCGAAATTTCACTAACACCAGGTGAGAGAGCGGAAATTATTGTTGATTTCTCAAAATATGAGGCAAAAAGCAATATTGCGCTAGTGAACGAAGAAGATACAATTTTATTGCCATTCCAACTTGATGAACATAGAACGAACTCAATAAAAATTCCGGAAAGTTTAAATGATTACGGTATTACAGAAGAAGAAAAGATGCTACCTGTAACGAAAAAACTTGAACTATTTGGAATGGGAACAATGGTATCTATTAACGATAAGCAATTTGATATGAACCGAATTGACTTCACACAAAAACAAGGTGAGACGGAAATTTGGGAAATCTATAACAAACCAGATATGATGGGTGGCATGACACATCCGTTCCATATTCATGGGACACAATTTAAAATCGTATCAATTGATGGAAAAGAACCACCTGCAAATCTACAAGGATGGAAGGATACCGTATCCGTTGAACCCGATCAAACTATAAAATTAGCTGTGAAATTTAATAATAAAGGGATATATATGTTCCACTGTCATGTACTTGAACATGAAGAAAACGGTATGATGGGACAAGTTGAAGTTAAATAATGAAAGAAGAGGCCTTCCGGAAATGTCGGGAGGCCTTTATATGTTTACGCTGGCATTTCTGTTGGTGTAGGTGCAGCATAGCCATCTTGATATTTTGTATCAATCGTGTTTCGAATTTCTTTTAGAGTCTTGCCATCTTGGTAAAGTCGAATTGATTCTACGGCAATTTCTAAACAAGCAATACAACGAGTACCGTGGTCATCCCACACGATTGAACCATCTTTTCGCGTTTCCGCAATAAAACAGTTTAAGTTACTGCGGTGTCTAGCTGATTCACCACAACCACAATAACAAGGAATCCACTGTAAAATATCCGTTGCTTGTCCTGCTGCTGCATAAACAAGACGGATTTCTTCAGATTGCGCATCTAAAAACTTTGGTAGTTCTTTCGCTGAAGAAGTCGTTTCTTGAAGATCTCCTGATAAATGATTATGTGAAGTATGGGCTAAATCTTCAGTTTCTTGGCTTTCTACATGTTGCTCGCTCGCTTGGTTATCTTCTTTTGTACTACAAGCAGATAGTACGAGTATGATCGAAGCTAAGAGGGGTAGTAGTTGTTTTTTCATTTTCATGCCTCCAATTTTTTTGGAATGGATAGTTTCTTAAAAGTTCACATACTAAAACAATTATAAGCGGAAATTATGCAATATCTATGGTGGATGTAGAAATTTATGAAGTTTTGTACTTTCAGAACAAGAAAAAGAGGAGAAACATGAAATATTCGCGTATAAGTCTTTATAGGATTGCTAAAAAATAGCATAATGTAAACATACTCCCTTCAATAGCCCTTTGAAAGTTCGGGAAAGGAGATGAAAAAATGAAGGATAACGCATTTACAGTAGAAAATTTATCGAAAGCTCTTTTTGTTGTAAATAAACATGCAAAAACAGCCATAGATCCTAAATTTTTATATGAGCTAAAGAAAAAAGCAATCGTAAAATTGTTAGCTGAAGGGAAAGCAAAAAAAATCGGTTTGCATTTCTCGAAAAATCCGAAACTTTCTAAACAAACCTCAACAGTATTAATTACGTGTGGAGACTATTTATTTCATCAACTCCCTTCAAAAGAGGATTTTCAAAATCTTCCACACTTAGGCGACTTAGATGACCAACATAGAAATCCTAAAACCCATGTATCTTTAAAACAAGCAAAAGCGCTATTAGTTGCATACACAGGATTAAAACCACCTCAGCCAACAAATCCATATGCACCAAATACAAAAAAACAATCCTTCTCACCATTTGCAAAACGGTTTGGAGAGCGATAGTATGTTTCATGTTGAAACAGGGTCAGTTATGAAACTTGGCTTAGTGATCCAGTATCACATTGTGGCTCGCAATTTATTACAAAAGGTAATTTTCCGAAAATCACATAAAAGAACGTTTCTACTTTATTGAGTAGAGCGTTTTTTTTTTATTTTTAGTCAAAATCACTTATGTTTCATAAGGCGATTTTCTACCTACCTAATTCCAAAATTTTAAAAATTAAGGTGTCTATATTTTTTAACCATGCTACATTCGAATTGTACTAAACAAATTAAGGAAAGAAGGGCGAAAAAAATGCAATTTAAAATTGAAACATTTCCAACGTATCGTATTGCTTATATGCGAAGAGTTGGAGAGTATGGTCCTGCCAATATGGAAGTAATGGAGAATTTAAAAAAATGGGCGAAAGAGAACAATGTACTGGAATCTGCAACTCTATTTGGGATTCCACAAGATAATCCAGTTACAACAAATCCCAATAACTGTAGATTTGATGCATGTATTGTAATTCCAAATGACTTTCAATTAGATGATTCTGTTCATGAAGGGGAACTTTCTGGTGGGAAATATCTTGTGTTTGAAGTTCGACATACTGCAGAGGCTATTCAAAATGCATACGCTGAGATTGTACCATCCCTACAAAGCAATGGATTTCAAATGAGGAGCAATCCAATTATGGAGAAATATACAGGTGATCTAATTAGCAACCCATATTGCGAAATATGCGTACCTATTTAATGATCATTTGAAGATTGTTTTTCATACTTAGCTCCACTAGACAAGGAAGAACAAGTTAAAATCAATAATCTACTTGTTCTTCTTTCTTAAGTGTTGTTAAAAAGATGGGAAAATTGGTTCACACAAAAATCTCATCTATCTGAATTTACAGAATGTTTAATAGGCAGTATCACACTAACCGCAGTTCCTTTGTTCATTTCACTACTTATTTCGATGAATCCACCATGTTCCTGTACAATTTTATGACTTATCATTAAACCTAATCCAGTTCCTTTTTCTTTAAAACTGTAAAAAGGTTCACCAATTTTCTTTAGTCGTTCTTCCGAAATTCCAGAACCATTATCCACAATGCTAATCTTCATATTATTTGCCTCGTGCTTATTAACTTGAACCTTAATCATTCCACCATAGGGCATAGCTTCTACTGCATTTTGAAGAATATGAAGCAGTACTTGTTTGATCTGATTTTCATCACCACAAAGAGTTAAAAGGTTTTGATCGTACTCTTCCACGATTTTTATATTTTGTAGTTTACTTTGTGAAGAGAATAAAGTTAGAACTTGACTTAAAAGCATCTTGACATCAATAATCTCCATTTTGGATATTTGAGGCTGAGCAAAATCCAAAAACTCTTGAATGACTTCCTCAATTCTATCAATCTCTTCTAAAGTGGTTTCAATAAAGAGTGGGTTTTTTACCTCAGTACGAAACAGTTGAACAAACCCTTTTATCGAAGTGAGGGGGTTTCGAATTTCATGGGCAATACTCGAAGCTAGTTGCCCAACAATCGATAGCTTTTCTGATCTCCTTAATAACTCTTCCGTTCGTTTCCGCTCAGAAATATCCCGACCTACTGCGATGAAATACTCGATTTCACCTTGTTCATCAAAGACAGGGGAGATTTTTGCCTCAATATGAACCCAACCACCTTTAGCATGGCTATAGCGTAATTCGACTTGACTCGGTGTTTTTGATTCAATCATATTACTAATTTGTTTCTTAACCTTACAAATATCTTCGGAATGTAGCGATTCTAATGCACTATTCCCGATAAATTTTTCAGATGGATAACCTAATACCTTTTCGTATGAAGATGAAGCATAAAGTACTTCTCCGTTTTTATCCAATAACGCAACTAAGTCAAGCATACTATCTGATATGATTTTATATTTAATGTTTCTTTTCTTAAGTTTCTCTTCTAACCGCTTTTGTTCTGTAATATCTACACACGATCCTATTACTGATACGACTTCTCCGTCTTTTCGAATAGGGGATAAGGAAGCAAGATAATAAATGCCATTTAATTCCCCTGTATATGTTACGTTTTCCTCACCTTGCCAAGCCCTTTGATAATAGTCAAGCTTGTCCTCGGCATAATCTGTTGGGAATAAACCTTTAAGGTCCATACCAACCACTTGCTCTGGTATTAAACCCATTCGATGTAGTAATTTTCCCTCGCATAATGTATGTATAAACTGGCCATTTTCTTTTCTAAGTTTAAACATCATCCCTTGTTGTTGTTTCATAATTTCAAGAAAATTGTGACGGATGTTTTCAAGCTCTATTGTCATCATTTCCTGATTGTAATGTTCTAAAGAGATTACTCTATCAGGGAAAACGTTTTCTATCTGTTCCATAGTTTCACTTCACTCTCCTAAGGAATCAATTTATATACGAATCATTTTAACTAACTCAAATAGACTTTTTAACCATATTGATGGGATAAAAAGACAAATTACCAATCTAATACAAAATATATACCATTATTTTATAGTATTCTACAATTATTTTAGTAAAATACCAATATTAATTTATCCAATTAGTCTATTTGGAGGGAGAAAAACAGCTAAGCCTCTGAGAAATCCCAAATGCCTAGCTTCGAATTGTATAAAATTTTCAGAATTGTTTTTGTACCGGGTACGCTACGAAAACTGCCAGCGCAGCTATAAGCATTGTTCCACTTAAAATTAAAAAACAAGCAATAATGAAACTTGAAGAGATCATGCCCGTAAACAATGCAATGACCATTAATCTAAAGAGCAATCCGGCTGTTCTAAAAAGACTATCCACTCTGCCCATCATTTCGTTTGGGATATGATCCATCATGAACGAATTTCTCGCCACCCTAGTTCCACTATTTCCAAGTGCTAGAAAGAAGGTAAGCGTTAAAAATAACGGTAGTGGTACAAAAACAATGAATGAAATTGCAACAGAATACAAAACGACTCCTGCTAACACCGTTTTTTCATTCCCAATTTTGTTTGCAATGATGGGTATGGTCATCCCGGCAGTAATGGCTCCAATGGCATAAATCATATTTTCTAAAGCATAAATGTCGCCGGATACATTTAGCACGTCTGATAAATATACCGGAAATAAATAGTTCGTGATTAATACACTAAGGAATGGCATAGTAGAGAAAAAAAGAAAAACGAACAATTTCGGATTCTTCTTCACGTACTGGAGGCTTGACCATTCGTCTTTACGAATTTTTACTTCCTTAACGCTTTTCTTTTTCTGATAAGGTAAACGTAAATAAAAATAAGTAGCAGCAGCGTATGAGGCGACATTTAGTAAAAGAATGGATTGCAGCTCCCAATGGATGAGCAGATAGCTAGCTAATGCACCGGCAATCATACTTGAGAGTTGACCTTGTACCTCCATCGTCCCATTTAACGACTTATATTGATTTTTGTGAAAGATTTCCTGATTCATTGCAAACATTGTTGGATAAAAAATGGTGTAATAAAGATTTCCGATGATATAAATGACCGTATAATGCCAAATTGAATACGTGTAACCAGCAAATCCTACGATGGCAAATAACAAAACTGCGATTAAACATAAAATTTCACTGAATACTAAAAGTTTTTTACGAGAAACCCGGTCAATCAAAGTTCCAACATACGGTGTAATAATAAAATTTAATACGGTCACCCCAAATGTAATAAAACCATATAACACATTGCCGCGTTCACTCGTTACTAAAAGCCACGGAATTGCAATCATCGTAATACCAGAACCAATCGATGATGCAATATTCGCGAGCAAGATTAAACGGAAACGCGAATCACGAACAATTTCTTTCATAATCAATAGTCCTTTGCAAAAGTTTTGTACTTTCTGACATAAATTGTATCGAATCCAATATGGAAAGAACACCGTCAGAAGTCTGAATATTCCTTTTACAAAAGACTATATTCGTTTAATCTACCTTATAATGATGAAGTCTTTCTCATTCTCACAAATCGGCAACTCACTTGTAGTTAATTGCTGTACAGATGCTCGTTTCAATGACTGCATACAACTTACGAGAAAATCAATTTTCGATTCTTCTCCTTGAAATTCGCCCTCTACACTTCCATCTTCCATGTTTTTTACCCATCCCGTTAAGTGTAATCGTTCGGCAATAAAGAATACCTCTAAACGAAAACCGACATTTTGTACCTTTCCATTAAAAGTGATTCTTTTTCTAGTTATAGGACTAGGACTAAATTGAGGTACCTTAAACTGATTGGCATGCCAAAAAATATAGCCATCCCTAATTTTCTTTAACACTTTCATCTCCTAAACAAACACCCCTATCCAAAAATAACAAGTCCATTTATATTATAACGCTCAACATCACCACTATATATCTATTTTGGTGACAAACTGGGACAAAGAATTCCGTCATCAAAATAATTCGAAAAAATGAGGACAAAATGGTTTCTATTTCGTAAACAAGTAGAGGAGGGGGAGCAAATGGAATCCAACGACTTAAGAGATATGCGCTTGAAGCAGGTAGTAGTTTTAAATGGATTGATCCTTTTTTATCATAAGTGTGATTCATAATGAACAAGTAAATACCGTTCATATCAAATATCAATACCTTTGCCTTTCATTTAACGTTAACGGTGGAACTTAACTAAAGAGGGGGAGTATTATGCTAATTGGTTTAATGCAAGGAATCGGGATTTTTTATTATTGGACTTGGTTTATCTGGCCATTTGTCTTAATTTTTTCATTAGTTTACTCAATTGCTTCCTTAGTAAAAGACGAAAAAGCATCGATAAAGCCAGCCTTACTTGCTTCAATCTCTCTTTTAATAATACTAGCTGGCATCACTGGACCGTTGATGTCACCGTAATATACGGTTGCGTAGAGCAATCGTTTTTTTATGTTAAAATAAGGATGAGCGGCAAACTTTGGGGGTGAAACAAGATGAAACTTTGGGAAGAAGAATTAGATGAATATTATCAAGGGGAAATCGATTTGCAATCATTAGAAAATCTTCAAAAAGAATTGAAGGTTGAATTGCCAAATTTCTATATTCAATTACTGAAGAAAAGAAATGGATTTTATTTGAAAAAGAAATATTATCCTACCAACACGCCGAATAGTTGGGCAAACAATTCTGTTCATGTCGATTTTTTATACGGAATTGGGGAAGCCCCTGGATTATTAGATAATCTTTATTTACGCAAAGAATGGGGAATCCGCAGTAAAAAATTACTAATAATATCAGCGGACGCCCCTATGTTCATTTGTTTAGATTATAGAAGAAAAAAGAATCCTTCTGTCATTTTTATTGATGTTGAACAAAATCAAGAAATCCAATTAGCAAAAGATTTTGAGGAATTTGTGGAAGGTCTTGTTGATTATATTGAGGAAGAACAATTAAACCTCGATGATGCAGAACTATCTGTACAGGAAATAATAGAGTATTATTAAAAATTGACAAAGTATTACTAAAGGGGAAGCCAGCAGAAATTGACCGGTATTTTACGAAAATTCTCTCAACGAATAATGAGCTAATTCGGTATATGGTGGAAAAAATGAGGCAACACGAAAAACCAAAAGTCCACTTCAATTTTAGGGCACTGAAAAAGTCGATTTTAATAAATTTTTATAATAAAAATACGCTCAGATCTTTTAGGAAGTGGGATTCACGAAGACTCCTACGGGAACAGCTTGAGCTGAAGACCCCGCAGGAGCTTGCGACGAGGAGGCTGAAGCCAAGCCCGTGGAAAGCGAAGTGAATCCCTCCTTCTATTTAGAAGCAAATAATTACTATAAATTTTTATCGGTATTTAGTTTTTCAGTGGCTTCCTTCAATTTACTGCTATTTTTATCCTGCTGTGCAGAAGGTGAGAATAAAGGCACGATAGAAGATACATATTTGTTGGAGGTATTAAACGAACTATCCCAAAGCAAAAATCGAGATGTTAGGGATTTAAGTTTGTATAGCTTGAAGGAATATCATAAGAGGGTGAATAAGTAAGGTGAAAAGTGTTAGACTCTTTATCCAAAAAGGGTTTGGCACTTTTTTCTTGGGGAGATAGGGTTTATAAAGACAGATTATCCGACACTTTTTCAAACAATACTAATCTCAATATAAAGGAAAATAGTTACATTCTCTTAATAATCTATTACAATTACAAATATAGTAAAAACTAGGTTAAAAGAGGATGTGAAAATAATGAAAAAATTTAAATCTAGCTTATTTCTTTTAATACTGCTCATCATCTATTTTTCATTATCTACAAATGTATTTGGTGAAGAAGCTAAACAGGAGATAGAACCTCCAAGTCTAGAAACATTAAATACTGTTGAACTAAAAAACTATTCCACTGACGCAATATCTTGGTCATATGATTATACAGGGAAACCAAGTGGGCTTACGGGTGTATCGTCTCCGATTATTACTTACTATATAAAAATTACCGGAGATGCTAGTTATGAATTAAATATGTTAATAGATGGAGTAAAGGTAGATGCCGATTATGATGAACAATCAGGGTATTTGACATACCAAGCCAATAATCTAACTGGAACTCATAAAGTATCTATTGAATTAACTGTTTATGGTAAAAAGAATCCGATTACATCATGGAATTTTACAATCGACACATCACCAGTCAACCCATTTGAAGGGAAAAATCTAAATATACTTAATGCTGTCCAAACAGAATCCATTTCCCGATTGAACAAATACCGTAATGAATTACAATTACCATCTTTTTCAGAAAATGAAATATTACATAAAGCAGCACAGGCACATAGCAATTATTTAAGTACAAATAATGTAACTGGTCATAATGAAAGTAGTAACAAAATTGGATATACAGGGAATCATCCTTGGGAACGTGCTGCTTATTTTGGATTCACAGGGAGTGCAGGGGAAGGTATTACTTACCAAAAAAAGACAGGTTTATTAGGTGTCGATAATTTAATGGATGCGCCATATCATCGTTTAAGTATTATTGACCCTCATAGCGATTTAGCAGGAATAGGTTATAACGATCGCGGGGATATCGTAATAAATTATGGCAGTTACACTAGAACAGAAAAACAGGCTGAAGTTGTTCTATACCCATATGACAAACAACAAAACGCAAAAGTATCTTGGTTTGTGGCTGAAAATCCAAATCCGTTACGTTTTTGGGGTGTTGATAAAACATACGTTGGCTATCCAATAAGCTATGCATACTTTCCAGTTAACAGCAATGATCAATTGCTTGTAAAAAGTTTATCGTTAACAAATGAAAGTGGTCAAAAAGTACCGTTTTATGATGTTACACCGAGTAGAGATGATCATTCAAAAAACCATGTTTTTCTAATCCCGAAATCACCACTTGAAGTAGACCATACATACTTTGTGGAGGTTGAAGCCTCCGTTAAAGATGCAAAAGGAAATGTTAGAGATGTTTCCCGTTCTTGGTCATTTAAGACTGCAGATCAGTTAGACATACATGATATATATTTTTCAAAATATCTCCAAAACAATTTTATTAATGTACACTTTAATAGTGGAGAAGAACCAACTTCCACAATAACAATTGAGAAAGATGGGGAAGTATATATAAAATATCAAGATAATAGACAATGGACATACCAACCAATTACGGAAGGAGACTTTACGTTAACAATCGAAAGTCTATTATTTAATAGTAAAAAAACGATTCCAATTACAATTACAAAAAATAATGAGATTCGATATAATGGTGACGGCGATTGGAATGTCTTGTACAGCAAAGAAAATCCCGGAGTAATAGACACGATTCCTCCTGTTCTTCAAGGAATTGAAAATGTCGCAATCAATCTTAATGATCGGTTTGATCCAAAATTTAATGTTTCAGCAACAGATAATGTAGATGGCGATATTACAGAAGGAATTGTAATAGAAGGTACTGTAGATACAACGAAAGTAGGAACATATGAACTGATTTATAGAGTGGTAGATCAATCAGGAAATCAAACGAAGAAAATCAGAAAAATCACTGTTAAAGAATCAAATGCACCGAAAATGCCGATTGTAAATGAAATATCGAATATGTCCACTTTCGTAACAGGTCAAGCTGAAGCAGGAACGGTCATTACGATGAAATTAGGTGAAGATATATTAGGCACAACCGTTGTTTCAACAAATGGTACATTTACTATTCCAATCGTAAGCCCTAAATTTGGGACACAACTTTACTTTATTTCCTCTGATGAATATGGCAATGAGAGTGAACCTTCCATTATCACTGTCATGGACGAAATAGGGCATGAACATTTCTTTACTTGGCAGCCGGAAAAATCTGTTCCAGTAGATAAGAATTGGACAATCGCATTTAACGATGTGATAGATGAAAAAACCATTAACGCAGAAACGGTTTATATCCAATATAATCAGCAAAATGTTGAAGGGATTAAATTAAGACTAGGGCAAGATCGAAAATCATTAGAAGTTTTAGCACCTGAAGCGGGTTATGAAAAGGGAAAAACATACTTCCTTTATATTGAAGGGAAAGTTAAATCTACTTCCGGGAAATTTTTAAATAAACCTATTAAGTTAAAATTCTTCGTAAATTAATCTAAAAGGTTGAAGTATACAGTTAATTGTATATTTCAACCTTAAATTTTAGACTAGATGTTGAAAAGTTCCCCAATAGCTGTCCAGTAATATTAGAATGAGTAAGCGTATATTTTGTTGCCGTAACACCATTTCTATATTCAACGGTTAGTTTTTCAGGATTGAACTTACTCAAGGAATCAACTCCAATATGCAATTTGCAAGACATTGGTTAAAAGTTGGAGGGGAGGAAAAGAATAAGTAAAAAATAAGGAGCTAAAACGTTGAAAAAACTAGGACTATTATTCATGTTTATTGGCATCGTATTCATTGCGATTTTTACGTTAACCAACATCCAAATTCCGTTTACGGCTTGGCTAATCGGCTTTTTGATTAGTTTGCTTGTTTCTGTTGCAGGAATGGTGCTCTTAATTATATATTTAGCGAAGGAAATCAAAGAGGAAAAACGGCGAAAATAGTTTAAGAGGTGGTTTAGTTATGCAACAATTACAATTTGAAGCATCTTGGGACAAAGCATTGTCTCCGCAAGATCGACAAAAGATAGAACAAGTATTTAATGAAACGAAGCATGGTTCCGAAATACATTGCACATCTTTACAAGTAGCAATGAATCATAAAGAGGCGTTATTAGTGACTGTAATCGTGCATAATTTTACCAATCATCTCCTCACATTTCATCAAACAAAAGTAAGTTATCACATCGATGAAAAGTGTATTGCAGATCACGCGTTCACTTTACCAGCTCTTGCCATTCCGCCTAAAGTGAGTATGCCATGGACGTTTATTTTTCCAAAAGGGAGCTATAAACCAAATTTTTCCTATGAAAAGGGACAATTGGTAATTCATTAATTCTGTGCTGTCGCTAAAATAAACTAATGATGAAGCGGTTTCTGCAAAGGAGTCCGCCTTCATCTGTTTGAAACCTACTTCACTCAAATTTCCCCTCAAAAATGACCTACATCCGGATTATGAAAACCACTCCATCCGAAATCTCTCCATGCAACCACACATAGCAATTCATTCTACAACTTAATTAAATAGGAAATGATTTACAAACTATTGTGGTACAATAGAACTAAATGCGAGGGAGTGAAAAGAAATGGGTAAAAAGGTAGTTGCAGGTAGTAATGAAGTCAAATTTCGAAACTACTTTGAGGGGAAGTTTGGCCAAAATATTTTAGGAGGAAAGCGAAACTATCAAAGTGATGATAAATTAGTTTCGATATCTGTTGATAATTCCATACAGATAGGAAATAAAGAAATTCTCATCGAAATTGATTCGGGCAACATGGCTAAATTATTAGTAGGCCAATATGTTTTATTAAATCAACTTTACAATAGGAATCACGATGGCATATTTTTAATCATTCATTATTACAAAGATCAAGATGGAAATGAATATAACCCAAAAAGAACGGAATACAATCTATCCTTTGTGAATGAAACAATCTATGAAAATAACGCATTAACATTCAAGGTATTTAATCAAAGTAGTTTTGAAAAGTTATGTGAGCAGTGCCATTCACTCCAGGACTTCATTAACCATCTATTCAGCTAAACTTTATAAGAAAGAGGAGGTTTTAATATGCTATCCTTATCAACGAATTCTCTATATTCTTTATTACTCAATTGTATGTTCCACAAACCAACAAAAAATGATGGAGTTCCAGCTGTTGGAATCATTGCTGGGAATCATTACGAAAAAAGTACACACTTACATACGGTTTTAGTGCTGCCAGAATTATACTCAGAAAATGTTACTGGGGCCGAATTCGATTTATTTGAAGAAAAGGCATTAAGCTATATTGATTGCATGCGATCAGATTTTGAGGCATGTGCTTCTTTTGAATCAACAGTAAAGGATACATATTCAGGTGATGATTTGGAACCAATCAATGAACATCTGCAAATCCTCGAATCTGGTATATTACCTTATAAAGTGAAAGTATTGCTAGTCTTATCCAATGAACCGAAGAAAGCACTCACTATCGAAAGGAAATGTGCCAAAGCTACGAAATATACACAGGCACCTAAAAGTGAATTTTTACCATATGAAGAACCTTTAAATCATGAATTTACATATATCTCTGGTTATGCTGATCAATATTACTATGAAATTAGAGCCTATAAACTTTCAGAACAACACATAGAAAATATTAGCATCCAACACTCTGAAGATTTCACAACTAAAGAAAAGCCAGCAAAAATGAAAAGAAAACAACCTCGTAAATTTGTATTATTACAAGGAAAAAGATATAAACAGATTTTCGTGAAAAGCAAAAAACAGCTATTAGCAAAATTACCAGAGTTGATGATTCGTTTTGATAATAGTAACGAATACAATAGCAGCATTGGGATGTATAAAGTTGTCACCATCAAAGGAAAAGTGGTACATACAAGAGAAGTCTTTGAAGATGAAACGATTGAAGAGGAAATTAATGTAGAATTTAACCTAGATGACCTTCTTAAAGGGTACATAGAAGATATTACGTTATGTAGAATCATGCGTTACCCGATTGTATTAATGGAGGAGGATTTGTATTGAAAAAAACTGTTTGCGTTGTAAGAGAATATCCTGTTCCATTAACTCCTGAAGAAAACGTAAGGCAAAATTTATGTGCAGAACTATTAAATTATGTTCCTAAAGAATCGTTGCTTGTAGAAATCCCAATTTCGGCATATGTACCGGTTGCAGGGAGAGCAGACGTGGTAATCAATGATTCAGAAAATAAACCTTTAATTGTCATTGAATTAAAAGAGCCTAAAGTGATGTTGGGGGACCATGTCAAAGAGCAAGTGACCAATTACAACAAATATATAAAAGCACCTTATGTGGCAATACATAACGGCAATGAAACAATATTATATGAACATGAAAATGGCCGATATTTTGAAATCTCCCATAAAAATATTATTGACTTAATTGGGAACCAACCTTACGAAAGAGTTCAATATTTACCATTTAAAAGGCTTAGTATTGAAGAAACTTCTTATCAACCATATATCGATTATTTAGTGAATGTTGGACATGTTTCGGAATTTGCGGAGCTCGAAGTACAACAATTTTTATCTGAATTACATAATGTATTGCTTGCTTCACGGTTTGGGAAATTCGAAAATAGCATTGTGTTAGAAGATCGAAAAGCAGGATATTATTCATTCGGGAATGCTTCTGGTGGTATTTATGACGGCTTTCATCGTAGTTTTATCGTGCAACATAGCAAAAAAGAGGAATATTTTTACCGTATCGGAATGTTTGCAACAGCGAAAACCGTAAATGATCCACTGTATGGAAATAGAACGGGCACAACATCATTATGTGTCGGCATTCAAAAGGGGCATAGCGAATCGTATATTCTTCAGTTAAATTTACATCAATTTTTAGAAAAGCTTGGGAACACGTGGATTCTTACTCACAATGGAAGAAGTGGATCGATGACAAATCAATTTGTAATCGACAAAGTGAAAAAGGAAGCTCCACATCTAGTAGTAGAAAATCAAATTGTGTTAGCCGCTTTCCCAGCACAAGAAAGCATCTCAGTAGAGCAATTTTCAAACTTTATTACAAACCTTATCGAGTATTCTAGAATAAGAGATATTGCGCGAACGGAATATAAAAAGAAAAAATAAAATAGAAGGTGTCCAATTTTTCTCACAAAGGATTGGCACTTTTTTATTCATATTGGGAAATCGGACACATTTTTTGGGAAATCGGACACTTTTACCGGGAAATCCGACACTTTTACCGGGAAATCCGACACTTTTTTTGTAAATGAAAAAAGATAAAGGAAGAACACTTTATCGCCGGTAAGTGCCAAATATTCTTTTGGTGCTTTTTTTATTGCCATAGAGTAGGTGCACCATTTGGAACTTTTAACAAATAATTCCGTCTAACTAAGAACAATAGTTGCAACCCGCTGAAGTTAGTGAGTTGCCATGTAAAAAAACTTATTCCTAACCTTGATGAATACCAAAATCACACCTCGATAAACTGCCTTGATTTAATAGATGAAAGGAGTGCGAAAATTGAAAAACAAGAAAATATTCATTACATTGATTTCTGTAACATTCCTATTACTTGTGGGTTCAATTGTGTTTGGCTTGCTGCGGGATAATGACCCATATCGATATTTCACCGGGATGGGGAGCACCTTTGATCTGTCACCCAATGAAGAAAAATACCTATTTTCTTATTATCTAGATGGAAAAGAAAATATTTATCGTTCAAATATCGATGGAACAAATGTAGAAAAGTTAACCACTGGATCTGAAAATTTTCATAGTCCGAGATATTCTTTCGATGGAACGAAAATGCTTTATTTAGCCCAAAATGCGGAAAAGACAAACAAACTTATCGTAGCCAATCCAAATGGCAATGAGAAGGAAATCATAACTGACGACAAAACCCATGTTTCTGAGGCCGCATTTTCAAAAACTGGCGAAGAAATCTATTTTTTTGCAACACCAGCAGAAGATTTTAAGAAGGGTGAAGGTGAAACAACAGAAGGATTTGACTTATTTGTCGTGGATCTTGCTACAAAAAAGATCAAACAGTTAACGAATCAAGACCACTTTACGATGAATTATTTGTCTGTTTCACAAGATGGAAAAGCACTTTATTACAGCTTGTTCGAGCAGAATAGAGAAAAAGTAACAGCTTACTCTATTGAAGATGGTTCGGAAAAAGAAGCACCAGGATCCAACCTGTTACCGGAAGATACTTACTTTTTCCATTATTCACCTGATGAAAGGTTATTAGCTTACACTACGATTTCAGAAGAGTCATATGACAGTTCGCTATTTAAATATGAACTATTTTTGCTTGATATTGAAAATGGGAAAAGTAAAAGGCTAACAAATCTGGAATCATCAGTTGTATCACCGAAATTTTTCAAGGACCAAAACAAAATTGCTTTTTTAGAAAATACAAATTGGCCACTAGATCCCGCAAAACATACGCTTAACGTAATTGATTTAAAAACTGAAAAAATTCAACAGATAGAATTCGCGATTTCACCTGAAAAATCTAGCCATCTGTTATCAAAAACAATTGATACATTTGCAAATGGAACGACAGTAGCGATTCTGTATGTGATTTTCGTAGGCTTAATTAGCACCTATTTTTCACTACATCATTCGAGAAAAAGATATTACCCAGCGATTGCGAGCATAATTGTTTCCCTCCTAGTATTCGTTAGTAGTTTTATCGTTGCAGCTACTGTAGATCCTTGGTACGGTATTGGACTTGGTATGCTAGCAGCGGCTTTATTAGGATGTTCATTGATTATTGTTGCGTATACTTTTGCCTTAAAATTCTTTTTGAAAAGGGAATAGATTTAGCACTGATTATATCTTTTACGACCGGTGGAGATAGTTCAGAAAAGAGGGATACTATGCAGTTAATGAAAGCAGCAGAGATGAAAAATGCGTTTGTAAGTTTATTCAATATTTATGCTCATGAACTATCAAAGTATAATTCTTGGATTGGTACGCAAATAAACCATGACGGCAACTACTTAGCTGAGCATGTCGAGCAATATTTTACGGATTCTACGATAGAAGCATTTTGCATTACTGAAGATGATCGACCCATTGGATTTGTAGTTTTTTCTAATTCGGAAACCAATCAAAAGGTGTGTTCCATAGAAGAAATCTTCCTCATTGAAACAAGTAGAAGAAATGGATTTGCTGAAAAAATATGCAAAGACTTTTGGGAACAAAATCAAGGAATTTGTGTTCTTCATGTTTTAAAAGCAAATCTTCCTGCGTTATCGTATTGGGACAAATTGATTCAAAAATGTGGGTATGAATATAAGAAGAAAAGCGATAATGAGCAGATGCTACGTTATGAAATTATGCTTTAAGGTTCTACTATTCTTAGTAGGCCTTTTTTTGTCTAATGGAAAACTTTTCATTCAACTGTCTCGTCTAATGAGGGAATTGGAGGGAAACGTGTGGAGGAAATAACGAGTACTATAATAACCGCTGACAATCGGGAAGAGCTGATTGACGAATTAATGAGTACGTACGGTCAAGACATTTTACAGCTTGTCTATGCTTACGTACATAATGAAACAATTGCAGAGGATTTGACACAGGAAATCTTCGTGAAATGTTACAGATCATTATCTACATATAGAGGGAAATCAAGCATCAAAACATGGCTTTGGCGAATTGCCATTAACCACTCAAAAGACTATTTGAAAAGCTGGTATAACCAACGTGTGCAAGTAACGGATGATGCCATATTAGGAAACAATGAAAGTCAAAACAATGTAGAACAAACCATCATTCAGCAAGATGAGGATGCTAAGCTCGCATCTACTGTCATGCAATTACCAGTAAAATTTAGGGAAGTTATCTATTTATTCTATTATGAAGAACTTTCACTAAAAGAAATGGCGAGTGTACTTGAAGTGAATGTCAATACAGTGAAAACGCGGTTGAAAAGAGGAAAATCACTTTTAAAAGAAATGTTGGAGGGGTCATCATGGATGAACGATTAAAAGGGTTAAAAAAAGCAATGGATCAACATACATTTCAAAATGTCCAATTTAAAGATGCCCATCGCCAACAAATAAAGCAGCAAATCACACTTGATGAGGACATCACACAAATCATTTTAGCTTTACTAACAAATGAAAAAACAGGTTCTCAAATTACGCAATTACTACATGTAAAAGGGACTAAAAGTATTGTCAATAATGAGGGAGTTGTTTACACCATTTTACATACGGAAGAACAGCTCGGTAATCTTGAATCATATTGGTCCAGTGATGGGGAGAAGTATTATCTATTAACGGCGAAAGGAAAAAAATCGTTACAAAAAAAGAACGCCTTTTCTTCACGACAATTCTTCCAGGGGGTGACCCAGTTTGAAAATGAATAAATTTCTACAAACGGTAACAGGTCAAATTCGCTCTAAGGAAGCAAAGACCTATGTAAAGAATGAGCTAGACAAGCATCTACTAAACTCAAAAAATGCATGGCTCGAAAAAGGCTATAATGAAGAAGAAGCTGAAGAAAAGGCAGTACAGGAAATGGGGAGCCCGCTGACACTTGGAAAGTCCTTAAATAAATTACACAAGCCAAAAGTGGATTGGGTTTTAATTGGGTTGCTCAGTATCACCTTGCTATTAAGTTTTCTACCGATTATGGCTGTAAAAGAGATATTTAGTAGTGATTTTAATTTTCAAGCTTTAGCTATCAATAAGGCAGTATTTTCGATAATGGGTTTATGCATTGCAATCGGCATTATGTTTTTTGACTACCGAAAATTAAAGAACTTCGGTTATTGGTTTTATCTTGCAGGGATTGGGTTAATCGTCATCATTCATCTATTTTCAAATGAACTATTAATCGGAGAGCCAATTATTTCGTTAGGTTTTGTTAAAATTCAAACGTGGATGGCGCTTCCACTATTGTTAATTGCTTGGGCAACACTTCTTTCTACAACCTCTTTCAAGTTATGGCAAGGGATTGCGTTATTTCTATTATCTATTTTTGTATTCACCCTCGTTGGGAATTTACCAATGTTATTCATTTACATTGTGATTGTTGGCGTACTTTTCGTACAAAGTAAATTTTCGCGGAAAGAAAAATTTTGGGTGGTTAGTAGTCTAAGTCTAATCGTTGTCGGTATCTTTGTTTTTACAACCGTTGCTATTGTGAAAGGGATGATTGCAGAATATCAATACGCTCGATTTGCTAGTTTCTTAAATCCAGAAAAATATGAAACTGGTTTTGGTTACTTATATCTCCAACTTGAAAAAGCTATAACGAACGCGGGTTGGTTTGGGGCGAATGAATTAGTTTATCTGCCAGATACCCATACAAACTTTGTGCTTGCCACACTAATTCAAACTTATGGCTATTTAATGGGGCTATTGATCATTGGTATCTTAACTTTCCTTGCAGTGCGTATTTGTCAAATTGCCATTTCCATTAAAGATCCATTTGGAAAATTACTCATTATGGGCGGCGTAACCCTGTTTACTACTCAGTTTTTATATAGTGTTGGTATGACGTTTGGCGTATTTCCAATCGTTTCAATGTCGCTACCATTTATGAGTTACGGCCTGATGCCAACAGTATTAAATGCGTTCATCGTAGGGATAGCATTAAGTGTTTATCGCAAGAAACCATTTGTATTAAACCGAGTAAAGGAGCCGTCTTAATTTCAGACGACTCCTTTTTTAATGAAGTAATTGTTTAACATCCACGAAAAACTCATATATGAAATAACAAGCAAATCCTAATAATATAATTCCAGCAATAATCGATGTCCATTTAATCATTTGGCGATTCATTACTTTTCGCGTTAATGAAATGATCGTTAACAATCCAATATCGTGTAACAAAATGCCTGATAATATACCGAGTGCTACGATCAAAAATTGATTGGAACTGGAATAAGAATCTGCTAAAACTGTCCCAAAAACTGAAATCCAAAAAACTAAGTTCCCGGGTGAAACTGCAACGAATAGACCATTTCGATAAGTTGAAAAAAATGATTTATTCACTTTCTCACCTGCTAAAGCAATATCATGATCTGCATTTTTTATCGAATCTATTGCCAATAAAATTAAAAAAACGGCCCCAATTATCCATAATGGCAATTGAATATAGGGCAATGCTAAAAATTGAGCCAATCCAAAGTATAGAGCAATCACGAGCAGTAAATCGATGGTCATGCCGCCAAGTCCAACCGCCCAGCCATGTAAAAAGCCATTTTTCAACCCTTGTTTTGTCATCTCAATCGTAATTGCACCCACAGGCATTGCAATCGAAAGTCCCACTAAGGTGTAAGCAAAATATAAACTCATTGGTACACTACTTTCTAAAGAAAATCTTTTCTTGCGTCCGTTTAAAGTGTATTTTATCATGAATTAAAATGAAAGTTGGTGGAAACATTTGGAGAATGAAAAAGGAAGCAAACTGCAAATACAACATTATGTAAACCATCAAACAAAAGAAATGAATAATGCGATTATAATGAGTTCACCATCTTTATTAACCTTTCTAGATAAAGAACTCCAGATTACATGGTATTCACCATTAGAAGAGAACAACCACAAAGAATATCGAAATGAATTTTTAACGCTATTTGAGGATTGGAAAGATAAAAGAAGTATTCTAGAAACATTTTGGACTAGACAAGGACCGCAGTGGGATGGTTTCGCTGTCGTGCAAGGAAAGAACAATCAAAAAGGACTATTACTCGTTGAAGCAAAAGCCCATGTAAACGAAATGAAATCAAAAAGTAAAGCAGTAGATGGCAAAAGTAAAATGTTAATCGAAAGTACATTAGAAGAAGTAAAACAAATCTTTAATTCACATGCATCGTTGGACATTTGGCTCAATCAATATTATCAATTAGCAAATCGTTTAGCATATTTGTATATTTTAAATGAAAAGTTGGGGATTCCTACGTGGTTAATTTTATGTAACTTTGTGGAGGATAGGTCGTATAAACCAACTACTTTGGATGAGTGGTTAAAGCATTACCAAGAAGTCTATAGTAAAATGGATATTCATAGGAATACTTCATTGTTTAATCAAATCATAACGATATATCCAAAAGGGGCAGCAAAGTGAAGCCAAAAAATAAAGATTTTAACCTCAATGGAAAATTGGCCGACTAATTAGAAACGTATTTTGCCTCGATTAAATGAAGAGCATTTGTAACTTTTACCCACCGAACGCGTTAAACTTACCAAGAACGTTTACTTGGGGGAGAAGAGATGTTAAAACTATTAGATAGAACTTTCATGATTTTATGTTGCTTTCTTTTGTTGTTTTTTGTATGGGCATTTTTAAAAGTGGGTGGCTATATCTTTTTGTTATTTATTAGCGAACTCCAAAAGTTATAGTGGGAATACAATAATATAGACGACTTTTTTATACAATCGAAAACTTAGAACCATTTAAAATCGCGTTGAACTTAAAACCGATAGCATTCGAAATTGAACGTTCTAGTGCAGGATGGTGAATATGATGAGTAAAACTTTCACAGGGGTTATTTTCGGACTTATTATTGCTTTCGTTTCTGCATGGTTATTTATGCAAATCGCACAATTTATTGCTGGGGGAATTACTTCCTTCTGGGGTGAAAGCTGGCTGTTTTATGCTGTCATCATCCCATGTACGCTGACGTTTGCATTTCTAGGTGGCTATTTCTATAAAAAAGAAGAGGTAACAAATAAAAAACTATGGCTAATTAGTCTATTAAGTGCATTTTTCATCACTTTATTTAGTGGCACAATCGGCGCAATTTTGGGTGAATCAATTGTAAGAGGTGGAATGGAAACAATCAATATTGAGGGTACTCTCGTTTGGGGGACAATTTATGCGTTCGTATTCCTTCCATTTACTACAGCTTTTGCGCGGTTGATTATCGGTGGATTTTATTCCTTCATTAAAACGAAAAAATAGCTTGGTTAAACGCCAAGCTACTCTATGTTTATATCTCCAATTAAATATAAAGCTGCTTTACCAGCCATTTTTACCCGAGTGTCTTCCTGCTTACAATAAAGGGTGCCACCTCTACTTGAAACTTGTCTTGCAATCAATGCATTTTTATTTAACTCTTTAGCCCATAACGGCACTAAACCGCAGTGAGCAGAACCACAAACAGGATCCTCATTTACTTTTAACTTTGGGAAAAAGGCTCTTGATACAAAATCATATTCTTTTCCTTTAGCCGTTACAATCACCCCAAGTCCCTCAGGCAACTCAGTTAGTTTTGCAAAATCAGGATTTAAATTTTTTACTGTTTCTTCTGAATCTAACACAAATAATAAATCACGATTTAAATAAGCATCATTCGGTGTGGCTCCCAAAGCATCAATCATTTGTTGGGTAACAGAGACTTCATTTAACGGAGCAGCTGGGAAATCAAGCTCATACAAATCTTCTTTTCGATCAACTGTAAGGATTCCACTCATTGTATCAAATTGAATGGTTTTCAATTGTGTTTCAACATAATTTATAATAACAAAAGCTGTTGCGAGAGTTGCATGACCACAAAGATTAATTTCTCCTCCAGGTGTAAACCATCTTAATCTATAGTTCTCGCCATCTTTAACTGCAAATGCCGTTTCAGAAAGGTTATTCTCAATTGTAATCTTTTGCATAACGTCTTCAGCAATCCATTCATCTAACACACAAACCCCAGCAGGATTCCCTTCAAACACTTTATCTGCAAAAGCGTCAACTACGTAATACTTCATTTTTTAGCACCTCGTATATCAATTAAAATTCCAACAATTAATCCTAACAAAATATTTGTAATTAAAATAGGATTAATAGGATTTATCGTATTGATTAAAATAAATGTTAAAATACCAGCACCAGCTGCAAATAGTAATGCATTATAGGACATCATTTTTCCTCCATATATACTGTTTAAAACGCTTCTTGGTTGCCGCGAATATAATGACTAATTTTAGTAATAGTAGCATCGGAAAGCTCGCTGAACTGAAAATACAAAGAGTTAATCGATTCAGATAGCTCAAAATCTTGATCTAGGTCCTCACGTTTAACAGCAAATGCCTCTAAAGTATTGGGACAATGATGTTTCTGAAGCACTTTTTCCGTTTCTTGAATTAGTAAATACATAGAGTCATCCTCAAAATACTGTAATCCAAGTTTTATTGCAGACCAGATTTTCGGCTGTGCCATAAAATAAGCACTCCACCAATAAAATTCGGTTTGTGATTCAATTGCATGATCGTAATACATATGAAAAGTAAACAACGCCTTTTGCCCAGTTGTAAGTTCTGCATAAAAGCGCTCTTTTACCATTGCACTATTTTCTTTCGCCATTTTCTTTTTATACTCCATAATCAGTGGGGTAAAACACGCATCAAAAATGCCGTGATCGTCTAAAGATTCAATATCATGTCTTTTCATTGGAACTAATCCCATAACAAAAGTGCTGAAGTTTCCAATTTTTCACTTCCGCAAGCAGGACATTTCGGCTGTGCATCGGATGTGAAAGTACCCCCACAATCACATTGGAAATCAAATTGTTTAAATTCATGTTTTCTAGCTTCAGATGCAGACTTCACAATGGATAACTTCTCTTCTCTCGATAATACACGTCCATTACCCTCATTTCGCTGTGCCAAGATTAAAAGATAATCGGCATTTGCCTTTTGAGAATAGGCGTATCTTCTCGATTTTCCGCATCCATCACAAAAATGAACAAAACTCGACTTACCCCGACCTTTAAAAAAATGAAATTGATGATCACAATGCATGCAAGTTGCATTCGTTCCAGTACCCATCTGTTACCCCCTAATTTTACGATTTTAACAAAGTTAGATATAATTGGATTATAACACGGGGGATGATTTGAACATGAGAAAAATAAGTGTAGTAATGGCCCTTTTATTGATTGCATGTGGAGCCTTTTACTTTCTTGAAGGATACCGGTTCACACCCTTTGCAGCTGCAAAGGCAAACGGATTTGTCACAGATGATTATGAACTGGTGGAGAAAATCGAGGAGGACTCAATATTCTACTTATTTAAAAGCGATGAAAAACAAGAATATCGAACGGTTCATGTTAAACAAAACGCCCAAACATACTATAGTTATGCATCTACATTCATTCCATATGGTGAGGATAACCTGCAAACAATTGGTGGAATGAGTATTCGTTATGAAGATGAAAAAGCAACTCTTTTTGTACTTCTATCTAAAGATGAGGCAATCGATTCAATTGTTGTTCACACGGAGTTTGGCGATGAAAAGAAAAAAATTTTGAAGGATAAACCACTATATTTTCTGTTCCCTTATAGTCAACAAATCGACCATATAAACGCAACAGCCTTTGATAAAAACGGAAATGAACTCTATTACTACAAAGATGTGGATCAAAATTTAAAATGGCAAGAAATCTAGGAGGTTTTGTATGAAAATAGAACAGAAAGACGACAAAGTAATATGGAAAGAATCCGCATGTAGTGACCCACATTGCGACTACTGCTCAGGTCGGCCAGAAAAACCACTGCCCACTAAATAAATGAAAAGTGCAAAACTAACTTACGAGTTTGCACTTTTATTATTAGACGGTATTTGTATGAGTTTTGAAGGACCAAATCATAACAGCTATCATGATGAGAGCTAAAATGCCTCCAATAATTGATAAGGTTGCATAACTAGAATATCCCACAATGACTCCTGATATTGCACCTCCACTAGCTCCGAACAGTGCTAACCAAACATCAACAGAACCTTGAGTTTTTGCTCGTGTCGAAGGATGGGTAGAATCGATAATAAGCGTCGTCCCACTAATTAATCCAAAGTTCCAGCCTAGTCCAAGAAGAATTAAAGCAAGGATTAGAAAAACCATGGAGTCTCCTGGTCCAAAAGCAGCAATACAAGCCGAAAGAACGAGCGTCACGCCAGCTGCAATCGCCATGACTTTACGACCCACTTTATCAATTAATGGCCCTGTTACAAGGGAAGGTAAATACATCGCACCAATATGAAATCCTATTACTAATCCCACTTCTCTTAATCCATGCCCATGATGCTCCATGTGAATGGGGGTCATCGTCATTATGGTAACCATAACAAACTGCGTTAACACCATCACACTTGCTCCTAAGATAACACCTTTTTTATTGTTTGCAGTAGTTTCGCCTTTGTTGGATTCATTTTTTTCCTTTTCCATTGCTACAGCCGCAGCTACCAGTAAAGGATCGGGACGCAAGAATATTAACAGAATCACTCCGGCAATGAGAAATGCAGCCGCTCCCAAAATAAAAGGACCTGCTAATTTTGGAACACCAATTGATGTTGCGAAATTACCCATCACGTCCACCAAATTTGGGCCAGCAACAGCACCAAAAGTAGTGAAAACCATCGCCATACTTATTGCCGTTCCACGCTGCTTAGCAGATGCTAAGTCCGTGCCCGCATATCGTGCCTGTAAATTCGTAGCCGTTCCTGCACCATATAGAAGTAAAGAGAGAAAGAATAACAGGATGCTATTTATTAAAGTAGCCAAAATGACACCAATCGCGCCAAGGCCTCCTGTGAGAAAACCTGCTGCAAGGCCAAATCGTCGGCCGAAACGTTGTGACATGCGACCGACAATGAGGGCAGCTGCCGCAGAACCTAATGTGAGAAGGGCAACCGGAAGTCCTCCTACACTATCGGTTCCAAGCATATCTTGTGCAATGAGAGCGCCAACCGTAATACCAGCAGCAAGTCCTGCACCGCCGAAAATTTGCGACAAAATCACAATGAACAGCGTCTTTTTATAAAGCTGTTGTTGTTTTTCTGGTGAATCAATATACGCTTGTAGCCATAACGGATGTGCCTGATCCTTAGTCGCCATACATAATCCCCTTTGTTGATATATTAAAAAACTATTTATCGGGATATTCTACCAAATTAACACATTTATTCATAGTATTTTAGATTTCTGCACCGGAAAATCAATACGGCAGTTGAAATGGGTGAAGCTTATGTGGGAATGGATATCTCTAGTTTAAGTTGGCACAAGCCAAAACTGTCTTCATACCGGCGATGAATACAAAATTCGAAGGAAACACCCGGTTTGGATCAGTAACTGGCCATCTTCTAATCTTGTTTTTCTATTATTAGCGCGAATTTTCCTATTAATTCAGGATTTTCTATAAACTAGCGGATTTTTTCTATTAATGCATCAAAAATTTCTATTATCTCAGTGAAATTTTCTATTATTAGTACGAAAAATTCGATTAATGTGGGGCTTTCTATTAACTCACAGATTTTTTCTATTAATGCATCAAAAATTTCTATTATCTCAGTGAAATTTTCTATTATTAGTACGAAAAATTCTATTAATATGGGAGTTTCTATTAACTTACTTATTTTTTCTATTATTGCATCAAATTTTTCTATTATCTCTGCAAAATTTTCTATTATTAGTACGAAAAATTCTATTAATATGGGAGTTTCTATTAACTTACTTATTTTTTCTATTATTGCATCAAATTTTTCTATTATCTCTGCAAAATTTTCTATTATTAGTACGAAAATTTCTATTAATGTAGGATTTTCTATTAACTCTTATTTTTTCTATTAATGCATCAAAAATTTCTATTATCTCAGTGAAATTTTCTATTATTTATCCATTGCCAGCTTTAACCCAAACCCAATTAAAACGAGCCCCGTTGCTTTATCCATCACCCTTTGTACTTTTGGAGACATTAGCCATTCCCGTAAAAAGTTAATGAAAAATACATAGATGAAAAACCAAGAAATAGAAAGAAGTGTATAAATAACGCCCATCATAATGAGTTGTTCCGTCGCATTTTCTCCTGCTTTCACAAACTGAGGTAAAAATGTTAAGAAAAACATGGCAACTTTTGGATTAAGTACATTTGATAAGAGACCTTGTTTAAACGCCGATTTTTTTATGTCGAAATGGGTTTCATCTTCATCGTTTACCGTTTTCTTCTTTCTTGAGATGAATGAAGAAACCCCGAGATAGATCAAGTAAATGGCACCAACATATTTAACAATTTCAAACGCAACAGCTGATTTCATTAAAATTGCTGAAAGTCCAAATGCAGCGGCAAATGTATGCACTAAGGAGCCAGTTGTAATCCCAAGAGCCATTTGATACCCATCTTTTCTCCCGTCCGAAATCGTTCGTTTTGTAATCAGTGCCGTGTCAATTCCGGGGCTCATCACAACAAATAACGATAACAACAGAAACGTAACGAATTCGTTCAAGCTTAACCACTCCTGACTTGTAAAAAATCATCTTTTAAAATATCATTTAACATATGTTAAATACAGTTTAACAAAAGGTGCGTCAAATGTTAATTCAAATAATTATTTTTAAGGAGCATTCCGTGATGGAGAATATAGATATTGGCAAAAAGGTTGAACAGTTCCGAAAAGCTAAAGGTTGGAGTAGTAGAGAATTAGCGAAAATAGCCGACATTACTCCTTCCATGTTGAGTCAAATTGAACGCGGATTAGCTAACCCATCCATACAAACTTTAAAGGTTCTAGCAAAAGCGCTTGATGTTCCGACTTTTAGTTTTTTACTTGAAGAAGCGAATACGGAAGAATTAGTTGTAAGATCAAATCAACGCAAAAAAATGATGATTGATAACTTAACGTATGAGTTATTATCACCTAATTTCACCGGAACGTTGGCAACAGCTATTATGAAGGTTCCCCCAAATGGTTCGTCGTCTGAAAAACTATTGGAACATAAAGGGGAAGAGGTTGCTTATGTTCTAGAAGGGAAAATTAAAGTTTATTTAAGTAATGAAGAATATATTCTAGAAACGGGTGATAGTGTCAAAATCCCGCCGTATATGAAGCATAAATGGGAAAATAACTTTAGTGAACATGCTGTGATTTTGTTCTCGGTGACACCATCCATTTTTTGAGGAGGCGATGATATGGGAGGACAAGAGAACGTTATATATCGTGAAGTTCAGCGGCCACGGCAAATTTGGATTTGGATATTAATTTTATTAATTGCAGCACTCTTTTGGTATTGTTTCATAAAACAAATCATCTTCAAAATTCCAGTAGGCAATAATCCAGCTCCGAATTTCGTAATGGTTATTCTTTGGATGATGTTCGGTATTGTATTTCCACTTTGCTTGCTATACTTCATGAAACTAATCATAGAAGTGCGAACTGATGGTCTTTACATCCGTTATGTGCCGTTTCAAATCCATTATAAAAAGTTTATGGTTTCTGACATGGCTAGCTTCACGTCCATCACATACCGACCAATTGCCCAATTCGGAGGTTTAGGCATACGTTTGAATATGAATGGTGAAACTGCCTATATTATGAATGGAAACCGAGGAGTAAAATTACAATTAACAAACAAACGTGTCATTGTAGTTGGGACAGAACAACCTCATGAGTTAGTGAATGCATTAAATTCAATTCGCAGCTGAGAAATCATTTGGAGGAATTCTTATGAGTATGGACGAAAATGAGTTTTGGAAAATAATTGATCTGTTTGAGTGGAAACATACTGGGAATGATAAGAAAGTATTGAAAAAAGCGATCCGATATTTATCTAAAAAGTCGGATGAAGACATTTTTACATTTGATGATATTTTATCCAAAATGTTGTATGACTTAGATGGTAAGGAATATGCGAAAAATATTGGGGAAGATTCCTATGTGGACGAGGAAACCTACTTCTCGGTAGATGGATTTTTATATTCAAGATGTGTAGTGGTTGCAAATGGAAAAGAATTTTACTACGAAGTGCTAAACAACCCACAATCGATGCCAAAAGATATGGAATTCGAATCCCTACTCTATCTAGCTTCAGAAGCATTTGAGATGACACATGACGAAGAATATGACTATGTACCAAAATTTGATTATGAAACATATAGTAATCAAACTCAATGGGTGGATTAACCATGAAAATCCTCTTTCGTAAAATCAATTTACGAAAGGGGATTTTTGTTCTTATGGAGGACAATTTTCATAGAACTATTACAGTATTTGGTATTTTAATATAAAGGTGGTGTATAATGAGAGTAGTGAAAAAGTAATATTTCGCTCAATTTTTCTTAATATTAGGAATATTTATACTACCTAGTTGCAATATATAAACTTTTAAGTTATAAATTACCTATAATATATGATTAAAGTACTAGTTAGTAAGTTTGTTAGGTTAGATCTTAATCTTAAGGGGTGGTTTTCTTGCAAATTGAAAGAATATTTTTCCCATTAGAAACGTTAGGCTATGGAAAACGAATCGGCATTTGGACGATTGGTTGCCCACATGCATGTTTCAATTGTTCTAATCCTGAGCTGTGGGATGAAAACAAAAGTAAGGATTTACCACTTTCCTATATATATCAAATGTTAAGGGCTATCAAGGACCCTATTGACGGCGTGACGATCTCTGGGGGAGAACCATTTAAACAAGTGGAAGAGTTAAGTGAGATAATTCGATTTATTGTAACGAATATCACTGACGATATTTTGGTTTATTCAGGTTACACATTGAAGCAGCTCAAAAACTGGGAAAGTCCTCACGTGGAGTACATCCTAAGTAACATCGCGGCATTGGTAGACGGTAAATATGTGGAGGAAAAAAATGATAACAGTCCCCTCAAAGGATCTAGTAATCAAGAAATCCATATTTTAAACAAAAAGTATCGAGGTCGTTACGAGAAACTGTTAATGGGAAACCGGCAAGCTCAGACAGTTGCTGTTCAAGATAACGTGTTGGCCTTTGGAATTCCATTAAAAAACACGAAGAAAACCTTACATCAACAACTCCCAAACTACGGGATTCATATGGGGGAGTAGCTAGTAACAACAATTTAGTTGGAGGGGGATTGTATTGTCGAATCTTCTTGGCATCTTATCCGGTTTTATACCTGGAACAATTATATATTTTATTTGCTTTTTCTTTGGAATTAAAGCGCAATTCACCGATGACGACACACTAACATTGATTTTATCTACGTCTTCCGTATCCCTAGTCCTCTTGTTATTTATAATCGATAACGGCAATGGGATTCTAACATTTTTACGAGGAACCGTAATTTCGTTTTCTTATCATGCTGTTTTTTGGTATTTTACGGTAAATCATTACAATTATCATAACGCTTGGGAGGCTGTTGGGGTAGGGTTTGTTAGTTCAGCAATCTATCTCGTAATCATTCTCTTCATTGGTTTTCTGTTTCGAAAGTTTAATATTTCCCGACTATCTACTTACATACAACGGGTGAAACAGGAAAAAGATCAAACGAAATTGGAAAAAGAGATAAGTTGGTTAAATAATAAAGCGAATAAAATATTAAACGAAATGAATAGTACCCTATCACATTTGGATAAAAGTTTTACAAAAACGCCATCTGACTCACGAAATCTATTATTTTTATTATCATCTGTATCCACAGCTGACCACCTTATAAACTTAGGGCAACAAAACGTAAAGAAATCCGAAGATACGACGTTAAAAAACCTTAATCAGTTAATTTCTAGTATTAAAGAGTTAAAAGACGTAACAAATAAAGTGAAATTATATCAAAATATCAACGCAATCAAAGGACAGATTGCTGAGCTAGAAAGAACCGTTTTGCATCTAGATAGGTGCATAAAGAAACAGGACAAAAAATTAATCGACATTTTTAATCAAGAAGATGAAAGATTGCTTTTTATTGACCAGGTAAAAATCGAATATCGAAATTTAGTGAACCAATTAAACAATAAAATACTCCCTTAGATAATAGGGAGTATTGTGATTATGGTCTAAATACTAATTTATTTCGAATCTGTAAATCTAAAAAAATGCCGCCAATGATAGATAACATCAAGATGGAACTATAGCTCATCATAATGGACGTGATGATGGTTGATGAATTAATAAAGTTGAAGAATTCTCCAATTTGATCTCTTGAAACAATCATTATGAACAAGAGCAAATAATAAATAGTCCAAGTTACCGTTAATGCGTAAGTTGTTAAGTGAGCAAACATACAAATGAGGGTGATTACGCCAATTACAACGTACAACAAAATGTGGGTACTATTTGTATATAAAAGACTAATATTGTCGAGAGGAATTAAACTTTTAAAGTGCCCTATGAAATAGTAAGTTGTACCAAAATAAGCTAAAAACCCACTAAAACCGCGCCCTTTGCTGTTTCGTTTGCTGTTATAAATAAAGATTATCGTCGCAAGCGGCAAAATGTAATCAATGAGTTGTACGTTTCCGTTTTTCCAACCACCATAAACTCCCATTAAAGCAATGACGATTAAAAAGTAATCGATACGATTGAATACTTTTATCAAGATCTATTACCTTCTTTCTCATTTTTAATATAAAATAATAGTTAAATACTACCAGAAGTTTACTAAGATGTTGAAGCTTTTTTCATGGTCTTGTCTAATATTTTAATAGAGGTGACTCATTATGACGAATCAGCAAACAATCCAACCTGTAAATCCACAACTAAAACCTAGTGCGTGGGAATTAGAGCTCGAACGATTTAAATCGATTAAAACAACTTTTATTTTAGAAGGAAATATTTTTGATCTTCACACATACTCAGTGGAACAAGAAGGAAATGTAACTTCTATGATTATTCCATTAGATTACTATCTATATCAATATTTATTAAATCATGGGTATGAAACGATCATTTATTACAATCACATTGATGGTTTTCATAATGAATATAATCAAGACCATTTAAAACAGTTTCTTCAGTTAGCGAAAGGAAAAGAAGTAGCGAGTAACCCTCAACAACCGAATGCACAACCCACTTCAGTAGAACGCAATGAAAAAACACGAAAAGTTTCAATTGATAAGGCAACGGAAATGATTCGAGAAGCAATCGATACGAGCAATCACCCAATTGGCGTCATTCTAAATTTATCATCACGCTATGTAACGTCACCTGAAGAATTAAACGATGAAGAAAGACAATTTTACTCACGTTTATTTTTAGCCACTCAAAACCGTCGTCAATACCGTATTGAAAGCACAAATCAATATGTGAATAGTTTAATGTTCTTTATTTCAAATAAAGCAAATGATATTCCTGCATGGTTTTACTTAGATAACCCTTATGTAAAAACATTGCATATTCCAAAACCGGACCGCAAGACGAGAGCTCGCTTTATTGAAAGCCAATTTCGTGGTTTTGTTGGGTGGAAAGAAGTAACGCCTGACGAGCAAGTAAAGTTAAAACAACAGTTTATTGACTTAACAGAAGGGTTTACGAATATTGAATTAAACGGCTTGAGAGTTCTTTGTCAGCAGGAAAAAATTCATATTCGAAAAATTGCAGAAGCTATTCGACTATATAAACATGGGGTAAAAGAAAGCCTTTGGGAAGAGGTAGGGACAGAAAAGCTGAAAAACGCTGAACAAGTGATTGAAGATCGAGTAAAAGGACAAAAAGCAGCTGTTACGCAAACGTTAGATACGTTAAAACGTGCGGTTAGTGGTTTATCGGGACTACAGCATTCAAGTAATTCCAGTAAACCTAAAGGAATCTTATTTTTAGCAGGCCCTACTGGAACTGGGAAAACGGAACTTGCAAAAACCATTGCACATCTCTTATTTGGTGATGAGTCGTACTGTCAACGCTTTGATATGAGTGAATATCAACAAAGTCACGCCGATCAAAAGCTGCTTGGAGCCCCTCCAGGATATGTTGGCTATGAATCAGGTGGACAACTGACAAATGCAGTGAAAGAAAACCCGTTTTCAGTCTTATTATTCGATGAAATTGAAAAAGCCCATCCATCAATACTCGATAAATTTCTTCAAATTTTAGAAGATGGTCGAATGACAGATGGCCAAGGAGAGACGGTTTATTTTTCGGAAACGTTAATTATTTTTACGAGTAACTTAGGGATTTATACAAACGACGCTTCTGGAAATCGAATCGCGAACGTAACACCTGACATGCCTTATGGTGAGATGCGGGAAAAAATATTAAAAGCGATCAAAAATTATTTCCAACTAGAGCTTGGTCGCCCTGAAATTCTAAATCGTATTGGCGATAATATCGTCATTTTTGATTATATCCGAGAAGACGTGGCGCAAATGATTTTAGATAAGCAACTGAATAAAATCTCTCAATCACTGAAAGAGCAGAAGAATATGGATGTTTCTCTTTCTGCATCTGCGAGAGAGTTTTTATCCCAAAAAGCATTAGGAAACTTAGAAAATGGCGGTCGAGGCATTGGAAATATTGTAGAATCCATGTTCATTAACCCATTATCTCGTTATTTATACGACTTTGATGTGAAATCTAACTCACATTTAACAGTTCAACAAATCTCTCAGGATGAAGGAATTGTCCAAATGGAATGTGAGGTAGAACATGTATAAAATTTATGGATTAACGGATATAGGAAACGTCAGAACTTTAAATGAGGACGGTTTTGTCATTAATGATGTGCTCATCGATGAAGGGGATTACTTTACGGATGAGGACGCTAACTTTTTAACCGTTGTATGTGACGGAATGGGTGGCGAAAGCAGTGGCGAAGTAGCAAGCTTCTTAACATTAAAAGCCTTTGCCACTACAGAAAACATTCAAAGTAAAGAGGATATTAAGCACTTAATTGAACAAACGATTCAAGAAGACATTCTTCGACATATTGAAAAAAATCCTCAGACAAAAGGCATGGGAACGACGATTGCAGGGGTATTGTGCAGAGAACACAAAATTACCATTTTCCATGTTGGTGATAGTCGTGTTTATCGATTCCGCGACGATTTTATTAGACAAATGACAAAAGATCATAGCTTAGTACAAACCTTATATGATAGCGGGCAAATTTCCTTTGAAGAAAAACGAACGCATCCGGATAGAAACATTTTGCTCCGCTCACTTGGGCAAAAGAACGTTAAAGTCGAATTTTTAGAATTACCAAGCTTAACAGAAGTCGGCGATGTGTATCTATTATGTACGGACGGATTAACTGAGTATGTTTCCGAAGATGAGCTTGAGAGGTTTCTACGCGAGTCAAAGCCAGTTGATCAATTGGCTCAAGAATTAGTACAGTTAGCAATTGACCGGGGCGGTGCAGACAACATTACCGTTATCCTCATTAAACGTGAAGAATAAGGAGGGTAAGTCTATGGCTTTAAATAAAGATACAGAAAATATGATTTTGTTATTGTCCGGGTTGAACACAGGGCAACAAAAAGTGAATGACATCTATATTAATCAAATAAAACAAACAGAAGAATATAAAGCACTTCATAATCTGAATGAATATGAATTTATTACGAAACGAGCTAAAGATTTAAAAACCAATATTAAAGGGATCAACATTGAGAGGAGCACGATATCCGAAATTCAAGCAGAACATCTAAGTCTAATGAACGCTCATAATGATATTCAAGACCTTTTACAAGAATCAATGGTGAAACTTAGTCAAAATAATTACCATATTGATGTGATTTTAAAATCAAAATTAAAAGAGTTGAAGAATTCCAACATTGACTTATATACAAAGGTCAAAATTATTATGAACGCCAATACAAACAGTGCAGCAGAAGCTTTTCGAAAGTATATTCAAACAAATGCGCGTCAGGAAATTATTCGAGAATATCTAAAAATCTGCACGCCTGATTTGAATGCGAAAGACAACAAAAGAGCCCAAATGTTTACGTGGGGTGGAGCAATAATAGGGGCAGTTGTTTTTATGATTGCTCTACTATTTTTATTGCCGGTTTCAACAAATATCGAATACGGTATTATTGGCGCTTCACTAATTCTATTTATTCTCGGTTTGTTTAATACTCATTGGTCACTGCGCTTTTATACCGTAGCACTCTTAGCGGCTTACATGCTCTTTTTTATTGGTGCAAGCTTCCTACAAGACTTTGGGCGTTTACCAGAAACCTTTGATTCGATAGCGTTACGCACCTTACATCTATATGGTCTTCTTGCGTTTTTTGGTGCACTTGTTGGGATGCATGTGGGAAACAAACTCAATTTTATCCCTTCCAATTACTCCTTTCGTTTCCCGAAGTTCTTTAAATACTTAGAAAAAAGGCTCACGTTTCTAACAATAGCTTTTAGTCTTTTCGGATTTATTTGGACCCATGCCTTTTTTGACAAAGTAACCGTTTTTCAATCGATTGCTGCAGCAGTTGAAACGTTCAACGATGAAAAAACAATAAGTACTACTGCAGAAAAAGAAAGTAAGGATAAATTTATTGGAAAAGTAACCGTTACTTCACAATATGCCAACGTTAGAACTAAACCGACAGTCGTAGATGAAACAATTTTTGGACAAGTAACAAAAGGCACGGTACTTAAGTTTTATGCTCAAAAAGAAGTAAGTGGTAGTATATGGTATCACATATTACATGAAGAGTCCGGAAAGAAGTTGTGGATTAGTGAAATCGCTGTTCAGAAAACGCAATAACACGACGGAAAGGTGAGGGAATTTTTGAACCAAATACCAAAACCAACGATGAAAATGCCAGAAAATCAAAATAAAACAGTAGTTATGCAAGAGGCCGCAAAAACAGAAAAAATGAATACTGTTGGACAAGCAACAGAAGTGATGAATGCTTCAAACACATCTACAAATAGTCAAAATGCCAGTTTTATTCCGGTTGGTGAAGTCATTGCGGACCGCTTTAAAACGATCGAAATATTAACCTACAACACTGGTGAAGCAACACTATATATTTGTGAAGACAATGAGCAAAATGTGGTGGCAAAAGTCTACCATGACAACATCAAGCCGAAAGATAAAGTAAGTGAAAACATTCGTTCCATTCAATCAAAATATGTAATTCCGACATTAGAACATGGAGTTCATGAACGGACGAATCGTTATTTTGAAATAATGCCTTACTATAGCAACGGAGACCTTTCGACTAGAAAAGATTTTACAACTGATTTTATTTTAAATGTGGTGGCAACGTCAGTTAACGAAGGCTTATATGCAATTCATCAAGCAGGGGTCGTTCATCGTGATATCAAACCGAACAATATTTTCTTTGGTCACGATTCTACCTTTGTCGTACTAGGGGATTTCGGCATTAGTTCCTATTTAGAAAATGGAACGGTGATGAACACAGGTAATTCCAATCGAACAGATGGATACGCGGCACCGGAAGTTTATAATCAGTTCATTTGTAAGGAAAATGATTACTATTCTTTCGGGATCATGTTACTCGAATTGGCATTAGAGGAACATCCATTTAAAGGCTTCACGAGTGAACAAATTATGAAAGTCACATTAATGGATTCGGTCACGATACCAAATCACATACCACCACGCCTTTCCCAATTAATAAAGGGTCTTACGCGTAAAGACCGAACAATTCGTTGGGGTTATGATGAAGTAAAAAGATGGTTAAACGGTGAAAATGTCAATGTAGCGGAAGAAACGAATACAAGAAATGTTCGCCCATATCGTTTCGGTGGCAAAGATATTTATACGTTAAATGACTTGGCCTTAAACTTTGCAAACAACTGGACAGAAGGGAAAAAGCATTTGTACCGCGGATTAGTTCAAGATTTTGTTAAACAGTTCGGGGAAGACTATGCGCTTCAAGTAATAGAATGTGAAGAAATTCGTGATCAAGATACAGGACTTTTTAATTTAATCAGTGCCCTTCACCAAAATCCGCCACTTTGCTGGAAAGGCTACATTTTTAACGACTTACAACAATTGGGGGCCACTATTAAACAAAATCTTCCAGAAGTAAATTCAGATATCATAGAGCTTCTTGCAAAGGGCAATCTATTAAAATATTTGAAAGCTACTGGGGTCGATCAATCCTCCCCTAATTTTTATTCGGAGATAAAAAATATTTCAAATCGTTCAAGAAGTAATAGTACATTAGCTTATTATTGCCTTGCGTTAACTTTAATTGGCAATTCTGAATTTTTATATGATGGTAAGGTTTTTACGGAGATCGATGCCTTTATCTCATATTTACACGATAAACAAAGCAAGTTTGACCAACATGCAAGTCGGTTGTTAGAAAACCAGTACTTTTTTGCTTGGCTTATTCATTTCGGATTTGAAAACCATATTGAAAAATGGCGTTCGATTCTAACGCAGGGAGAGTAAAGGAGTTAACGATGAGCGGACCAAAATATAGCCAGTTCGAACTAGAAAAAAGAAGGCAGCAACAGCTTGAGCTAGAAAGGCAACGTCGGATTGAAGAAGAGAAGAAGAAAAAGCAACTACAAAGCTCTATCAGTAAAGAACAAGAAAACTTAAAACAGCATGTAGAAGCCATCAACCATTCCATAGACCAGTTAAGTCAACAGGTAAAAGAATATGAGTTAGAGGACCGATTACTTTATAGCAAACTGTTAATACAAAAAGGGAAAACCGATACAAAAATTCGGGATTTTACAATTTCATATGATAAAAACAGTATTCCTCAAATGGAAACTCAATTAAAGAGAATAAAGGATTTCCTAAGCAATTTAAAAAGTGATGACCATACGAAATTAAAAGAATTAGCTAGTCAGATAGAGTCTGAAATTGCTTTATTAAAGGACTTAAAAAAGCGTCAACAAGTGCTCCAAGATTTAAACTCTACGGTCGTTTTGGAGAAGAAAATCTATGATATCTCATCAATTCCCATGATGGTCAAAGAAACCGAAGAAGTAATAGAACCGATGATTGATATTCAGAAAGAAGTGAATCGGGCATATGAAGAATTTGAACCCTTTTTGAAAGAAAAATCAGCTTACTTCTATCATGATGTTGAAAATTTATACGACTCCATTTGTTCCATTGCAAATAATGAAACTTATGATCCTGAATATAAAAAGTCACAAATTGAATTACGACGAAAAACGTTGTTAATGAATAAAGGAAAGTACGAACAAGTTCTCGATTTGTTGGCGCTTGAAAGAGCACAACACGAGGAATTAGTTCATCATTATCAATCGTTATGTGAACTATTAAACGTTGAGGAAAATCCGTTGTATGAGGCAAAAGAACATAAAGAAACATTAAAGGAAGAAATTCAAAGGTTAAATGAACAATATACTGAAAAACAAGAAATCGAATATATCGTTCAAAGCGTTCATGAAGTGATGGAAAAACTTGGTTATGACATTTTAGCAACCGATTATATGGTGAAAAGAAAGAATTCTGTACATCACCACATTTACGAGTTTGGTTTTGAGCAAGCCGTCAATGTATTTGTTTCAGATAACGGCAGTATCCTTTTTGAAGTGACAGGAATCAGTGAAGGGCAATCCGAGATGACGTCACTCGAAAAATTAAAAGTAACTGAAGCTATGGATGCTTTCTGTACCCATTATGTTGAAATTCGGGAAGAGTTAAAAGAAAAAGGCATCTACCTTAAAAATGAAAGTTTAAGCCCTGCAGACGAACGATATGCAAGGAAAATCGATATTAGCAATAAAAAACGGGTGAAACAGCGTCAATCCGGTACGACAGGGAAGCAAAGCAAAAAAATAACGAGACAACTAAATTAATCTATAAAAGGTGATAGAAATGAGAGAAGTTAGAATTTGCGATAGTTGTGGACAGCATAATAATTTAGGATCCTTGTTTTGTGAAAACGCAGATTGCGGGGATGATATTTCTTACTTACCACCTACCATCCTTGGGGGAAATAGAACAAATGACCAGATGGAAGAAGGGCAGTTTGAATCACAGCCTGTCAGAACAGCAACAAAAACAATTAGAATGACGGGAATCCGCCTTGTCAACACAGCGAGTGGCTATGAAATCTCCATCCCGCTAGAAGGTGGCATTATAGGGCGTTCTGGAACAATCCAACCCGACCATTTTCAAAATAGTCAATTTGTTAGCAACGAACATGCAAGAATTCAATTAACAGCAACTGGCTATACAATTGAAGATCTAGACAGTACGAATGGAACGAAAATAAACGGCATGAAGATTCCTAGTGGTCAACAATATCCCATTCCCACAGGTACTAGAATTACAGTAGCGAATTTAGAATATCTAGTAGATAATAACTAAGGAGAAACAAGATAATCAAAATTTCCACAAAGGGGATTGATTATCTTGTTCTTTTTTCGATTCATTGTTGCAACAAAATATATGATAGTATAATGTTAATCGACTTTTTTCATTTAAAAGGGGTTATTCGAAATGCAATTCGGGGATTTTTTCACGAAAAAGAAAAATGAATTAGGCGTAACACTCAATGAGGTACAAAAAGAAGCAGTATTAACAAATGAGGGACCGCTCCTTTTACTCGCTTCACCTGGGTCGGGAAAAACGACGACCATCATTATGAAGATTGGCTATTTAATCGAAGTACTAGGTGTTCATCCGTCAAGAATTAAAGCCGTTACGTTTAGTAGAGCATCGGCCAAGGATATGGAAGAGCGATTTCAACGATTTTTCCCGGACCTCCCTCTAGTCGACTTTTCTACAATCCATAGCTTAGCTTATCAAGTGGTTCGTGAATATTTCGCAAAGCAACGAATAGAGTATCAACTAATCGAAGGAAATAATGAAGGGTACAATAAGAAAATCATTTTGCGGGATATTTATAAAGCTATTAATCATGAACCAATTACAGAAGACCAATTAGAGGAATTAATCACCTTTATTAGTTACATCAAAAATAAATTAATACCTGAAAATGAATGGAGCTCTATTTCCATTAGCATTCCGAAAAAGGAACAAATCGTCAAACGCTATGAACAGTTTAAAACGAATGGTTCTCCTAAATTGTTACTCGATTTTGATGACATGCTGATTATCGCCAACCAAGTGTTAGAAAACAACAAAGACATTTTAAGAAGGTACCAAGAACGATACGATTACATTCTCACTGATGAAAGTCAAGATACATCATTAGTGCAACATTTCATTATTGAAAAACTCGTACAACAACATCAAAACTTATGTGTCGTTGCAGATGAAGACCAATCCATTTACAGTTGGCGAGGAGCAGAACCTCAATATTTATTAGACTTTAAAAAGATTTACCCTAATGCAAAAATTTTAATGATGGTTCAAAACTACCGCTCTTCTAAAGACATTGTGGAAGTAGCAAACACCTTCATTAAACAAAATAAAAAACGATATAACAAAAACATGTTTACGGAAAACCCATCCCATGAACGAATCAAAATCAAATCATTAAAAGATTATCAAGTTCAAGCAACTTACTTAATCAACCAAATTTCAACTATCGATAATCTTCAAGATGTCGCGATTTTATATCGAAATAATAGTTCGTCTATTTTATTAATCGATGCTTTTGATAAAGCAAACATTCCATTCTATATGAAAGATGTGGACAACCGTTTCTTTCATCACTGGGTCGTTGAAGATATTAAAAATTTTATGCGCCTATCTTATAATACGAGCCGTGTCGATGTATTTGAAAGAATTTATTCGAAATTTAACGGATATTTCAAATTGTCTCAAATGGAACAATTAAAAAAAGTACAAAACAATGAATCGGTTTTTGATAATCTCTTATCTTCTGTAAAGTTAGAAGACTATCAAAATAAGAAGATTGTCCATTTTAAAAAAACTTACGATCGTATGCACGATGCTTCACCAAAACGCGTTCTTCAAATGATTCGAGATGACCTAGGCTTTGAACGTGTACTTGAATATCGCAGTGAGAAGTTCGGATATAATTTAAACAATTTAATCGAATTATTAAACACGTTAGAACAGATTGCTGACTCTACAACGACAATGGTGGAGTTTGTAAACCGTCTAAATCATTTGGATTCATTAATGAAAACATCAAAATTCAATAAAGGGAAAAATGCAGTTACTTTTTCAACGTTACATAGCTCGAAAGGTTTAGAGTTTCAAACCGTTTATATGATTGATTTAATCGATGGAATCATCCCCTCCCATACAAAAGATGAAGATGAAGGTGGAGAAGAAGAAAGAGAAGAAGAGGTTCGCCTTTTCTATGTTGGCATGACAAGAGCCATTGCCCACTTAGAATTAATCTCTTACGCAAGGAAATTTCATGCACCTGTAAAAAAATCAGAATTTATCGACCAGGTTCACCAAATCATGCATCCGAATGATCAAAAGAAACCAATAAAACGAGAGAAGAAAGTGAAAGAACGGCCAGCGAACCCAAATGGAATTAAAGAACGTTCTTTGTTGAAAGTAGGGCTTAAAGTAAAACATATTGTGTTCGGACCAGGCGAAATTGTTTCCTGTGATGATGAATTATTAGAAATTCGTTTTAATAATGGGAAAAAGAAATTTCAAATCGCTACATGCTTAAAACAAGGCTTTCTTGAAATTGAGTAAAACTTGAGTGTCAATCTAATAGGTTGGCACTTTTTATTACGCCATTTTACCTAGAAATGAATGTATTGTAGTAAAAGGGAAGCATAACAAACAAACTACTTACATAATCATAGTAATAGCGTTTCCATTATACTGGAAAAAATTATATAAGGGAGGGTCTTAGTGTTAATTTCCTATCCAAATGGAATTGTCGACACGAAAGGCTTCGAGTGCTTTGAACAAAATAACATTAAGTATTTTTACTCAGGAATAATATGGATGCGTAATCAAAAAGCTGGAGAAGAAACAATTAAAAAATTAGCAAATATTTATGAAAAACAAAGGACCATACCATTTATCGAACTATTTGGTTCTTATTATGTCGTTATTCAAGAACCGAATGGGAAACTAACAATGTTTACGGATCATAGTCATTTACATTGTTTTTTTATCGGTGACCATTTTCTTGGAACAAATTTCCTTGAGGTGATCAAGGAAAATAAAGCACGACAGTTCGATCATGATGCACTTTGCGAATATCTTGAATTTGGAAAAGTCCTTTTTGGAAAAACTTTATATAAAAATATAAAACTGTCTGAACCCCGTCATTATTATTTACTTGAAAATGGCAATTTGATTGTCAAAGATAAAACTATTGGTGGAATTGATAAGCCTTCATCCATAAAAGATGTGAATGAATTTTTCAAAGAAATGGCCTACTCCCTTTCTGATTTATCGGTAACAATGTCTTTAACTGGGGGATATGACAGTAGGATGATATTTGCAAATTTGAACCAGCATATACCAATCAAACCCTTTATTAGTGGAAATAATCCGAAAAGTAAAGATATCGTCATCTCACAAAAGGTAGCAAAAGCTGGAGGTAGTTTTAGTGAGGTCATTGAAACGCCAAAAGTAAATGTTACAGAACAATATATTTTATCACTCTTCCAAAATGCACAAGGAATTTCACTATTTTTAAATAACTCATATATAAGAATACATACTTTTGTAAAAAATCGAAAAAACAAAGGATTTCATTGTTATATTACTGGTGCCGGGGGAGAAATGCACAAGGAAATATGGTGGCTGGCAGATTTTCCATTTTATCGGAAAAAAAGTGTAAATTTAAATCGTTTCTACGAACAAAGAATTCACTTTCAAAAGGAACATGTTGCGTTTGGCGAAGCATTAGAAAAAAATAGACAAATACTCAAGCAAAGAATCGTGCAAGAACTTGAAAAATATAAAATGCCTTTCAATACCCAAACCTATGATTCTCTATTCTTTCAGTTAAAAGGAAAAGAAAACTCAATAAACTTTTCCGTTATGTCTAAATTTTTACCCTCATATGCGCCTCTATGGGAACTTGAATTAGTCAGATATTCTTATCAATTGCCTCGAAGTAGTCAGTTCTTTAATTACTCCATGCGGAAAATTACAACAAAAGCCTCTAAAAACATTGCACGTGTTCCAACTGACTATGGCACAACATCATCGAGTGAAGTTCTCTATATAATGAGAGATATACTTTTTCAAGGTGTTGATTATTTTATTAGAGCTTGTCGAATGGTCGCAAGGAAATACTTTAATAAAAATTTATTTATAGGGGAAAGTCAAATTACTTGGTCCATTGAGCAGGAAGTTCGCTCTTTACCATTAGCTAAAAAATCACTCGACTATTGCATCAATAATAACTTCATTAAAGAAGGTACCAAAATGGAAGACTTATCATTCTCGTTACTAGGAAGAGTGATTCAAGTGTATTTGTTAGGCAAATATACAGGTATTCAATAATCAATCGATTTCAAAGTGTCAGATGCCTAGTAAAATAGGGTTTGGCATTTTTTTTTGGAAAAGTAATTTATATTATTAAAGACCTCTCTTTGTAATGATTAATCTCTCTAATTTTTGGATATCGTTACCATATAACGTTTTTTAGGGGGAATTATGGAAAATAATCATATTGTTGTTCAAATGAAAAAGTATATGGCGAATAAAAATGTAAGGGAATTGCTATCACAAATTAACCCTTTTCTTAATAAAAAAGAAGATAACATTCGTGTACTTCTGGAGACGATGATTAACAGCTATATAACAGAAGAAGAATTCCGTGTCATTGAGGCAAAAATGAAATTAGGCACTCTTTGTTTGGATCTAGAAAAGGTCATTCCAACAGGTTTTGCAACATTGTTATTCTATGTAAAAGAAGAGAACAAAATCTATCACGGGGCGGCTCCGAACATTCCGCTTCATTATTTTGATTTTTTCTATCATGTAAATGAACAACAAGTTTTTCATGAAATGGTATGCGGAAAAGCCATTGCCAAAAAGGATTTTGTTTATGTGGATGCAATGAAAGAAATTTCACATGAAAAAGTGCTCATGCAAGAATGTGGATTCAAATCTTTATGGTCGGTTCCTTTTTTTCGCGATCAAACAATTATAGGAACCTTTGCAATGTACCAAACTAAAAAAGAAAGACCTACAACTGAGCAAATTCAATTCGTCAAACAAAAAGTGATGGAATACCAAAATTCAATTTTCCACATTTCAAACAAATTGGCACGATACAAAACAAAATGCGAAAGTAAGTAAACTTCAATTTCCACGATGAAACTAGGAGGAACTACAGGATATGTACGGTGAGCGGTTACGAACATTGCGGTTAGAACATGGATATACGATGGAACAGGTAGGGCAGTTTGTAGGAATCAAAAAGTCAAGTTATGCATCGTATGAAGCCAAATACCGTCAACCACCAATAGACAAGTTAAAAAGTTTCTCTAAACTCTACGGTGTTTCCGTTGATTATATTCTCGGACTTACCGACCAGCGAAACTCTACTGAATACTTAAATACAAAATTTAAGGAAGTTTGCTTAAAACGAGGCCTTCATTGGGATGGGATGGAGATTCCAGAAGATGTCATTGTACTAGTCGAAAAGGTACTAAATGATGCGGTAGATAGGTGTTTTGATGGTTCAAGACAAATAGAAGAGATAAATTGAGTACGTGTACTAGAGTGAAGAGTTTTTCTTCACTCTATTTATGTTTTACAACTTCCCGGTTGAGTATCAAGTTCTAAAATTGTGAAAGAATATATATAGCAAAAATTATAGTTTTTTATTTATGAAAGTATGGACCTTAGGGAGGTTTATTTTATTGGAAGTATCAATTTTATTGGAGTACGGATGGGTGTTGCTGCTATTAGTTGCCCTTGAAGGACTGCTTGCAGCTGATAACGCACTTGTTTTAGCTATTATGGTGAAGCATCTTCCTGACAAAGAAAGAAAAAAAGCGCTGTTTTATGGGTTAGCTGGAGCATTCATTTTTCGCTTTGCTTCATTATTTATTATTTCCTTCCTCGTCGATGTATGGCAAATTCAAGCGCTCGGAGCTTTGTATCTGCTGTTTATATCAATCAATCATATCGTAAGAAAACTTGTCTTTAAAAATAAAGAAGAGGACAAGGAAAAAGAGAAGAAAAAATCGGGTTTCTGGGGTACAGTAATCAAGGTAGAGTTAGCAGATATCGCCTTTGCAATTGACTCGATTCTAGCCGCAGTTGCCCTAGCGATGACGCTGCCAAATACAGATTTCCCTCAAATTGGCGGGATGGATGGTGGAAAGTTCCTTGTCATCTTTATGGGTGGATTAATTGGGTTAATTATAATGCGTTTTGCTGCAAACTTGTTTGTGAAATTGCTACAAACAAGACCAGGACTTGAAATAGCAGCATTTGCCATTGTCGGTTGGGTAGGTGTAAAGCTTGCGGTGTTAACATTGGGGCATCCAGATATTGGAGTGTTATCTTATGAATTTGCTCACTCCACAGATTGGAAACTGTTCTTTTATGCCGTGTTAATTCTCATTGCAATAGCTGGTTGGTTCATATCAAAAGATAAAAAAGTTGAAAAATCTGCATAACACACGTTCATTTCAAACTGGTGAAGAAATACTTCATCAGTTTTTTTTTGAACCAATTGTCCATTTCTTTTTTTGTTTCCAGGTATGTAAAAGTTCGCTATCGGCATACTAAATGACAGTACGCTCTACGCAAACTCTTGAGGGAGGAATGAATATGTCTATTTGGAATCGCTTTAAAAAGAGCCATACGTCCTCTTCTGAAAACAAAAAAGCTGAAACAATTAGCGAAAAAATAGTTGTTAATGAAATGTTGAAAACAGACTATCCGACAGCAATTCACCAAATTCAACAAGTCTTTGAAGATGAAGCCGATTTTGCGATTAGAGAACTTGTCGTTTTTGGAAATATAAATGCGACAATCATGTATTTCAGCAGTTTGGTAGACAAAAAGGATATTAGTGAGGATATTATTAAACCGCTACTTATTAACACTATAAGCAATCACGAAATCTCATTAAAGGAAGTAGTTATTCGGCAAACACTTTACCATGCCGATGTTCAACAAGCCGTTCAATTAGCGGACATCGTGAATGGACTATTACGTGGAAACACTATCTTAATAATTGAGGGAATTCCAGAAGTCATACTCATCAACACAAAAAAGTTAGAAAAACGTTCTATTGCTCAACCTGAAACAGAGCAAGTGATTCGCGGACCTCGAGATGGTTTTATTGAATCTCTTGAAACGAACATTTCCCTTCTTCGCGATCGAATTCCGGTTCCAGAATTCAAGGTAAAATCCAAGCAAATAGGGCGCATAACAAAATCAACGGTATGTATCTTTTATATGGAGAACATTACTAATCCTTCTCTCGTAGAAGATGTTGAGAAACGTTTAGAAAGAATTGATATCGACCGTGTGCTAGATTCTGGTTATTTGGAACAATTTATTCAGGACAATCCCCGTTCTCCTTTTCCACAAGTAAAAAATACCGAGCGACCAGATGTTGCAGTTGGAAATCTGCTTGAGGGAAGAGTCGTCATTATGGTCGATGGGTCTCCAATTGCATTAATTGTACCGGGCACCTTCATTATGTTCTATCAATCATCAGAAGATTACAATGAACGCACAAATGTAATGTCCGTCATCCGAATGACGCGTATTTTTTCAATTATTTTTTCTCTAGTCACTCCTTCTACATATGTAGCCATTATTTCGTATCATCCAGAGCTTATTCCTACAGCCTTTTCCGTTGCCATTACAAGTGGTCGTGCGGGTGTTCCATTCCCTGCAGTAATTGAAGTATTTCTGATGGAAGCCGCGATGGAAATTTTGAGGGAGGCAACCGTTCGAATGCCAAAACAAGTCGGGGGAGCCTTATCGATTGTTGGGGTGCTAGTTGTTGGACAAGCTGCCGTTATGGCGGGGTTTGTTAGTCCTATCACCGTTGTCGTCATTGCCATTACAACAATTGGATCATTTGCAACCCCAACGTATAGTATGGCAAATGGTTTTCGAATGCTTCGGTTCTTTTTAATATTTACGACAGGGGTTTTAGGATTGTATGGATTAATTTTAGGGTTAATTTTAATCATGAATCACCTCTTATCGCTCCGTTCCTTTGGTGTTCCATATTTAAGCCCAATTAGTCCGATGAATTGGGGCGGATTACGAGATTCCTTTATTCGTGTACCGTTACGTTGGTTAATTGATCGACCAGAAGAGCTGTTTGTGAAAAATAGCCAAAGAATAAACAACCCGAAAGAATATCCAACAACAAACCCATTAGGACCTGAACGTCATACAGATATGAAAGAGGAAGACCAATGAGAGAGCCAAGACAAATTACCGCTAGTCAAACGATGATGTCGATTTTCAATAGTATGATTGGGATTTCAATTTTGGGGTTACCGAGAATTGCCAGTGAGCATGTAAATTCAGGTGCAGTTCTCGTAACCATTATCGGTTTAGGAATTATGATGATTGGAATGGGGATTATGACTCTTTTAGGGTATCGTTTCCCGAAAACTTCCTTTATTCAATTTAGCAAACAAATCATCGGGAAAAAGTTGTCGTTTCTGTTTGGTTTATTTATTCTTGTCTTTTTCATTTTGTTAATTGGGTTCATAACAAGAGAGTTTTCATTTATGTTAAGTTCTTTTCTTTACCCAGATACACCCATGATTGTGTTAGTAGGGGCGATGCTAATCATCGTGGCAATTGCTACTAGAAATGATATTACGACCATTTCATACATTCACTTTTTCTATTTTCCATTTTTATTAATACCTTTATTGTTATTAATTGTACTTGCTTTAGAAAATGTAGACATTCGATATGTGAAGCCATTCTTGGGGAACGGTAATACTTTTTCTGATTTTTTACAGGGAGGGTTAACGATTGCAGCTTTTCCTTTTGTTCATATTGGGATATTTTTATTGACAGTGTTAACGCCACATACACATAGTCCAAAAAATGCGATTCGAGGTAGCTTACTAGGTGGACTTTTTTCCTCTCTTCTCATTATACTTACGCTTTTTGTCACCATTGGAGTATTTGGGAGTATGGAGGCAAAATCTCCACTATGGCCACTCTATGTATTGACTCGGATGGTCCAGTTACCGCTTGAATTACTGGAAAGACTTGATATTTTGTTCTTAGGAATATGGGTGTTATCTGCATTTACAACCATTTTATCAGGATATTTGATTATCATTTATACAGGTAGTCAACTTTTTAATTTGAAAAGTCATCGAGTATTATCCTATATAGCGTTACCTCTTGTGTTTGGCGCAGCTATGTACCCTCAAAATATTTTCCACTTATTCGAATTAATTGAACTAGTAGGGAAATGGGGTTTAATCATTACGATGATTTATCCATTATTTTTGCTTTTCATCGCATTAATTCGGAAGAAAGGAAAAGTGATGAAATGAAGCATGCGGCGAAATCTGTGCTTTTGGTAATCCTTGTTTTGTTGATGGCTGGTTGTTGGGATCGAATGGAGATTGAAGAACGAGCAACCATTTTAGGATTATCTATTGATTTACACGATGAAGAGACATCTGACGAACCAATTAATCACCCAAATAGTGATAATATCCCTACTTCTGAAATCGGAATGGTCAAAATCACGGCCCAATTAGCTGTACCAGGTCAAATTCCACTAGGTCCATCACAAGGTGGAGGTGGTGGTGGACCAGAAGACACGGTTTGGGTAGTCAAAGCAATTGGCCATTCGATGGATGATGCTATTAGTAACCTGCAACAGCAATTAGGCTCAACGCTCTTTTTAGGTCATTTAAAAATTATTATTATTTCCAAAGAAGTTGCCGAAAAAGGAATAAAGGAAATTTCTGATTACATTAAGCGTCATCCAGAAATTCGTCGAGATACCTGGCTACTAGTAAATGGCAAAATGGCAGAAGAAACATTAAAAATTGCGCCTAAATTAGAGCGAGTACCTGTTTTATATTTGAGTGGAATGTTGGATAATGCAATAAAAATGGGGAAATTCCCTAAAGGCAAAGTCGGTGAGTTTTGGGTAGGTCTAGAAAATTTAGGACAAGACGGGTATTTGCCTTATATTACTGTAGAAGAAAAAGAGCATATACAAATTAGTGGTCTAGCTTATTTTAAAGACATGAAGATGGTAGGTAATTTAGAACCTTACCAAATTGCTTATTTTAATGGAATAACAGAACAAAATCCGGGTGGTTCTAAAGCACTCGTAAAATTGTCGGAGGATGAATCTGTTATGTTTCAATCTACCGTGCGCAAATCGAAAATCAAGGCAACATTAAAAGATGGACGTCCCCATATCAAAGTAAATTTGAAAGTTATCGGAAATATTGTGGAAAAAAGAAATATGACCATTGATAGCCAGGAGGTTTCTCAAAAAATTGAAAAGATTACAGAAGGTTTAATTAAAGAGCAGTGTGAACAATTAATTAAAGAAACACAAGAAAAACAATCTGATATTTTCGGATTTGGTGAGTATGTTCGAGGTAGCTTACGCAGTTATTGGGATACTGAGGTGAGAACGGCAGAAAAATGGCGGGAAGTCTATAAAAATTTATCGGTGGATGTGGAAACACAAGTTGAGATAAAAGAAGCAGGTATTCGATCTAAATAGCAAAGCAAGAAATTCCCCGTAATTTAGAGGAATGCACAGTTATTTTGCGAACTATATGTATCAAGAGGAGAAAGTGATGTCGAAAATGAGCAAGGAACTCGCTTTTTTGATATGCTTAACTTCTTAAGATTAGCTTGAAAGGGATGAAGATATTGGATAAAGAACAATTAGTAGAAAGTGCACGAATGATAAAGAAAAACGCCTATGTACCTTATTCAAAATTTCCAGTAGGAGCCGCACTACTTTTAAAAGATGGTTCTGTCATAAATGGAGTTAACGTAGAAAATGTTTCATTCGGCGCAACGAATTGTGCTGAGCGGACAGCAATTTTCACTGCAATAGCAAATGGTTACAAAAAGGGCGATTTCCAGGCAATCGCGGTATCGGGGGATACAGTAGATTATCTACCCCCATGTAGCATTTGCCGACAAGTGTTAGTAGAATTTTGTTCACCCTCAATGCCAGTTTATTTAACAAATGAGAAAAAGGAAATATTAGAACTAACTTTAAAAGATTTGTTACCATACGCATTCACAGAATTAGATATGTAATACGATGATAAGGGCCGCTTCCGTGGTCCTTTTTTTATCTGACAGGGGATACATAAGCAAAGAGGGGATTTTTGCATCCGCCTCACTACAACAATAAAATAACAATAAATGCAAACAAATTTGCAATAAAATGTGAAAGGGCACTCATCCACACATGATTTGTTTTGTAAAAGACAATTCCATACAAAACACTATTCATAAAGATAAAGAACAAATCAAAACTCACAATCGTCATTTGACCAAATGTAAAATGTCCGATTGAAAATAGAATCGACGTTATTATAACTGTAGGAGCAATTGGTAATACTTTTACTAAATTTCGTTGGAAGAACCCACGCCAAGCTATTTCTTCCCCTAACGCAAAAAGGGCAAGTTGAAAAATGAGTAACAACAATTTGTCTGCCGTTAATGCAAACTGTGTTCTTTCATACGTATGTTTTATAAATTCTGGTAGGAACAAACTTGCCAAAACAAAACAAAGAACGTTCATGACTAAAGGGGAAAAAATCCAAAGCCAAATCGTTTTATCTTTAAGTTGTGTTCCTACTAACTTTAAAGCATCACGGGAATCGTTATTTAACTTTCTATCAATAAAGTAAAATAGTATTCCGATGATAACTGATAACCCAGCAATATTTATTCCGAAAAAATTTGAAAAGGAAATTAACGTCATCAAAACGATAGCAATCAAAAGTATACGACTCACGTTAGCCAAAGTATCCCTCCATCTTTGTAAATCTTGTTCATCTCCATACCACTTTACCATTTATTTGAAACGTAAACTATTCATTTTAGATATAAAGTAATTTCTAGGCTAATACAATGAATTTATCAGAAAAAAAGTGAAAACATACTATTAATCTCTCATATAATAGATATAAGAAGTTAGTAGCTGAATTTATAGCACAAGGGGGGATTTCATGAGACTACTAACAATCGTTCTATTAAGTTGTTGTTTTCTATCTGGGTGTGTCACAGTGGTTGAGCCAATCGAAATCAATGAATTACAATCGCTAACGACTAAAGAACATGAGTCACAAGTAAGGATGCCAAAAGAAAGCGAAATAAAGCAGAATGAAACAACACTTCAATCTCAGACAAATGACGAAACTCTCCAAACAATCGAACAATATTTTTTAAATGACAGCCCTATCATTGAGGAAGTAAATTACGACAAAACAAAAATATATTATCTCGCTTTAGGAGATTCATTAACTCGTGGCGTGGGGGATGAAGAACAAAAAAATGGGTATACTGAAAGATTAGCGGAGAAAATTGAAGAATGGACATTAAACGCTGAAGTTGTCTTAGATAATCGAGGTAAGCGCGGCAGAAGAAGCGACCAACTCCTTTCACTTATTAAAAAAGGTCATTACAATACAGAGCTCGAAAATTCCGAATTAATTACCATTACTATCGGTGGTAATGATATTATGAAAATTGTTAAAAAAGACCTTTTTGATTTGAAAAGAGAAGCGTTTGATAAAGAACTCGTTGAATTTGAAAGTAGATATAACGAAATTATTCAAGAAATTCGTCTTAGAAATCCAGATGTACCGATTATTTTAATCGGATTATATAACCCATTTTCGGTAATTACTGAAGAAATTACCGAGTTTGAGGCAATTATTTCAGAATGGAACGGGGTCATCGAAGAGCTTTCGGAAAAACATGATAATGCCTGCTTTGTGGACGTGGAAGATTTATTCGATGCCAATGCAAATTTAGTGTACCATACAGACTTTTTCCATCCAAATGGTTATGGCTATACAATCATGACGGAACGAATCATGTCCATTATGAAGTCATGTAGTATTGAAGAAGATTCTAAAGGGTTAATCTTATTTTCGAACAATTCGTAAGGTTAATCCCCCTTTACATATTTTACGACGAATGTAGGAGTGAATTTATGAATAAGTGGAAAGTCGCCTTTTTTTCAATAACCGGTCTCTTCATTATTTTAATAACTGTTGTAATTGTTTGGGCGACTTCACCAGCTGAAGATGTTCCAATTCCAACGCCAAATACAAATATTGCACGAACAGATAGTATTCTTCTTGTAGAAACAACGGCAGATGACTTTGAGAAGTTAGCCATGAAATATTTAGCAGACGCATTAAACAACTCTGCTCTACCAGTAGATTTTGTTGTCGGTGATTTTATCGTTTTAGAGAGTGAGCTGACTGTTTTCGGTGTGACGGTGCCGTTTTCAATGGAGTTTGATCCGGTTGTAAACGACGATGGGAATATTCGATTAAAGCAAACGAGCATGAATGTTGGTAAACTAAATATACCGCCGATTACCGTCTTAAAATTATTGAGTGATTCGGTGCAATTTCCTTCTTGGGTTATCATTCGACCAAATGAGGAAGAAATTTTCGTGGATTTATCAAGACTACGATTATACTCTGGCTCAAAAGTACGTGCGAAAGAGATTGATTTAAAAAATGACCGCATTTTATTAGAAATCATTGTGCCAAATGAATAGGAGGGGTTGTATGACACATCAAGTTGCAACATTCGCTGGAGGATGTTTCTGGTGTATGGTCAAACCGTTTGACGAGCAAGAGGGAATAGAAAGCGTAATATCGGGTTATACAGGTGGACATGTAGAAAACCCAACATACGAACAAGTTTGTTCAGAAACGACAGGCCATTTAGAAGCGGTTCAAATTACGTTTAATCCTGAAATTTACCCTTATGAAAAATTGGTCGAAACGTATTGGACTTTAATAGACCCAACCGATCCAGGAGGGCAATTTTATGATCGTGGAGAATCGTATACAACGGCGATATTTTATCACGATGAAGAACAAAAACGAATTGCAGAAGAGTCGAAAGAAAGACTCGAACAATCAGGAAAGTTCAACAAGCCGATAGCAGTAAAAATTTTGCCTGCAAAGCCTTTTTACCCTGCAGAAGACTATCACCAGCATTATTATAAGAAAAATCCGATGCATTATAATCGCTACCAAATTGGTTCGGGTAGAGCGGCATTTATAGAAAATCACTGGGGGAAAAAACATGAATAAAGAAGAACGATTAAAGCAGTTAACAGATATGCAGTATTATGTAACACAACAACAAGGAACAGAACCACCTTACCAAAACGAATACGATCAACATTTTGAAGAAGGAATTTACGTAGATATCGTTTCAGGTAAACCGTTATTCAGTTCAAAAGATAAATTCGATGCTGGTTGCGGTTGGCCAAGCTTTGCAAAACCAATTGAAGCCCAAGAAGTAACCGAACATTTTGATACGTCCCATGGCATGAGAAGAGTCGAGGTGCGCAGTAAAACAGCCGATTCCCATTTAGGACATGTATTTCCAGATGGCCCGCGTGAACTAGGTGGATTACGTTACTGCATTAACTCAGCAGCACTACGCTTTATTCCAAAACACAAGCTAGAAGAAGAAGGTTACGGTGAGTATTTAAATATTTTTGAATAATAACAAAAGGGGATACTCAAGGTAAAGAGTTTCCCCTTATATTTATTCAATCGTATCTTCAAAGGATTTTCTTCCTGTATCTAATTTTTCAACTTTTATATTTATATTTCGTATGGAATCCTCTGTTAAGGGAATAATCCCATCTTTGTGAATTTTCTTCCAAAGTTTAACATTATCACGGTATAATACTTCAGAGAGGCGGTAAATATCAATGTTTTTTTCAAGTGCAGCCTTGTAACTAACTAAAATCTCCTCCGCAACCTTTTTTCGAATAACTTCTTTAATTTCATCACTTTTTAAATCTCCAATAAAATCATTTAAAGAACCGGTCAAACGAACATCGATGTCAAATTTTACGGAATCGCCATTAACAATCGGAATGATTTTTGGTTTAACATTCTGAATGATAATCGTTAAATCTTGATTACCTTTTGTTGTCGTCGTTATTTGACCTCGTTTTGTTTCTTCCATAACCCATTGAATTCCATGGGCATCGTCATCTTTTATAAATCCTTTAAAACCTAGTTTAGAAACTACACCATAGCCTTCAAATTCTACAGATTTATCTGGACCTTTTTGAGTTTTCCAATCCTCTTTTAATTTTATAGCTGGCATTCTCGCTTCATGATTAGGTTCATTTAATTCGATTATCAATTGTCTTAAAGTGATTGGTTTCACAAACGACGCTTGATCATAGGAATTTAGTGGATCTGCCAGTTTAGTTAACGTGATAGAACGTTTCAACAATGGAGTAACGAGTAGGAAATCCTCTATTGATTTATCAGTACTATAAACCCATGTTTGGTATCTAGTATCCCGAAAACGTGTAATCATATTAATAACAGGGTCCAGACGTTTTTCTTTCAATACTTCATCACTAAAGACAATAAATTGCAGATGTCCCCAATAAACAACCTCATCAATGGCATGATATAAATCAAAAATCGCTTCATCTGGTGTTTTTCCCTTTGCCGTAGAAACTTCTGATTGAATGACATCTTGGTTCACTTGCTCTGTTTTTGCAACATTCGAGAAACTAATCAATTGAAAAGTAATTTCGTATAAACCATCTTTATAATCTACGCCGAGACCATGGATATAGAACATTCGCTCTACTTCTTTTAAATCCCAGCATCCAGAAAGAATTGTACATAACCAAAATAATAATATTACCTTTTTAACCTTCGTCATCTTCTGTCCCTCGGGTATCGTTAGTTCTTGTTGAATCTTGGGGATCTAGCATATTGGGCCGTTCTCCATACTTATCCTTTTTAAGCCTAAACAGTGATTTCTTCAAAGAGGACCAACTTAAATCTGCTGTAATGTCAAAATAAGGTGTCCCAAAAACACGAATACTTGCTAGATAAAAAACGCATGCATAAATACAAATGAAAAATCCAAATAAACCTAAAAAAGCCGTGATGATAATAAAAAAGATGCGAGCGATACTAATGATGGTAACAAGGGATTGATTGGCAATCGTAAAGGAAGCAATGGTGGATAAAGCGATGATAACCACCATAGCTGGACTAGTAATACCAGAACGAATGGCTGCATCCCCAATGATAATACCTCCTACAACACTAATCGTTCCTCCAATTTTCGTTGGAAGTCGCATACCCGCTTCACGAAGTAATTCAAACATGGTTAGTAACAAAAGCATTTCGAGTACTGCGGGAAATGGCAACCCTCTATTACTAATTACCACTGTTGCCAACAATTGTAGTGGTAATTGATCTTGATGAAAAAGGGTTAATGCTAGCCAAAATGCAGGCAAAGCCACACCTATTAAAATACCAAGTAAACGTAAGATCCTTTCAAATGTTGTAAAAACAATTGGATATTCAAAATCTTCGGCGGTCTTTAATAAATGAAAGAAATTAATAGGCGTAATGACAGCAAAAGAACTACCATCCACCATCACTAAAAATCTTCCTCGAGATAATGATTGGATGGCAAAGTCAGGACGAGCAGTGACATTGGTTATAGGTAAAAACCAGTTTTTTTTATTCACTTGTTCCATTAAGGTGGATGGACTGATAATGACATCGGTGTTAATTTTATTTAGTTGTTTTTTAAGTTCCGTTAATATGTCTTTATTTACAATATCATCAAAGTACAAAAGGGCGACTTCCGTTTTCGATCTTTTGCCGAGTGTTAATTTTTCTACACATAATGAGTTTGTAGGTAATCTTTTCCGAATAAGCGCAATATTTGTAGCAAGGTCTTCAATAAAATTATCTCTTGGCCCTTTGACGACAACTTCCATACTCGTTTCATCAGGAGTTCGATTTGGTTTTTTTGCTATATTTGAAGAATACAGAAGCTGACAATCTGTAAAATAAATTAATACATTTCCGCTATAGACGTCTGTAATAATTTCATCTTCCTTTGTTTGCCTTTTTATTTCGGGTAATGGCAATTGTTCAATGGAGGTTTCATCGACATGTTCACTCTTATAAAGACTTTCGATATTTGGTAGAACAATGGTATAAAGCAGTTGTTCATCTACCATTGATTCACATTTAATAAAATAAACGGTGGATTGTCCAAACGAGTATTGATGAAAGATGATATCTGCAGATTTTTGAAAAAGCTCTTTTAAAGTTGAAATAGTGAAGGTTGATTGTCCACCTGTCTCCATCTATTGTTCACTACTTTCTGATTGAATTTTGCTTTGACGTTTTCTTCTAGATATCAAAGCGATGAAAAACATTAAAATTGATAAAACGAAAAAGAATAGGAAAGTGGCAATAAGCATTTCGTTACCATTTATTTGTAAAAACAAACTATCGTCAATTGTAAAAATAAACAACTCAAACTTCGCAGACTGAAATCGACAAATAAGCCTTGATATAGTTAGGCAGACCGTTAATCCACTGCTGTAGTTGACTTTTGATTAATTTTTG
>NZ_OBMQ01000005.1 GCF_900217795.1 Ureibacillus xyleni
TTGCATGTATTAGGCACGCCGCCAGCGTTCGTCCTGAGCCAGGATCAAACTCTCCATAAAAGAATTTGATAAAGCTCAAATTTGCTGGCATCAAAATTGATGTCAAAATGTTTCTCAAATTAATGAGAAATTATATTCATTAACGTTTTGTTGTTCAGTTTTCAAAGTTCATAATGTGTTGTGTTTTAACGACTTATTTATAATAACAATCATATTGTTAATAGTCAACACTTTTATAATATTTTTTTATCACAATATAACTTAATAGATAAATATACTGTTTGTAAAAACATGTAAATTTCCAAAAGAACATCATATTTAGATTTGTGAGCGGATTAAAAACCTTTTCGTCTGCAGCTTTATTCCGCTCACAAAAGCTTAAGCATTTCAAAATTTATGAATGTCTATTCATTTGTTATAACTCGTGAAATATAAAAACTACGATTTCTAGATAAATCAATTATTTCACCTGTATTTGTTAGTTTAATTAAAGGGCGTGTTGGGGCAAATTTATTGATAAACATGATTTCACCACGTTCTAAATTAGATAATTCAATCTTTGTACCAATTGGCAATGCTGCAACAAGGTCTACCAGTGCTTGTACTACTTGAATATCAAATTTACCAAACTCAGACTCTTTAATCATTTCAATCACTTTAAATGGTGATTCTTTTGAACGGTATAACCGCTCACTAGTCATTGCGTGGAATGTATCTGCAACCGCAATAATCTGCCCGAAGTTAGAAACCGAGCCTACTCGCACTTTTTCCGGATAACCACTGCCATCTAATCGTTCATGGTGTTGATATATTGCCTCTTTCATTTCTTCTTTAATAGCCGGTAAAGCTTTAACCATTTGTAAACTATAAAGCGGGTGTTTACGGATTTCATCATATTCAATCTGGTTTAATGGTTCTTTCTTTTCCCGAATACGTAAAGGAATCCTTGCCATACCGCAATCTGCTAATGTACCTGCAATAGCCATTTGTAATACATAGCCACGCTCATAACCGAGTCTTTGTGTAATTGCAGCACAAATGAGCCCTGTTGCAATGCAGTGGTGATATAAATAATCTTTTACATTAGATAAACTATTTAAGTCGAAAATAATAGTTCGGTCCTCTAGTATTTTCTCAACTAACGGTAAAATTAATCCACGAACTTTTGTAATATCAATTTTTGCACCTGCTCCCCAACCATTAAACATCTTTTTAAATTCTTCTACTGTATCTGTATACTTCTTGCCAAATCGATCTACAACTTGTGTTGCTGCAATATTTATTATTTCACTATTCTCTTCAATTCCTTGCTTTCCTTTTATCACTTGATCTTTTTCATCTAGTAGAATTGGAATTTGTAATATGTTAAAGGCTTTCAAAATATATAGGTGCTCTTGGTTTATTTTTGTATTTTTTAACACAATAGGGTATTGAGTATTTGCATATATATCTTCTGCTATGACTTTCCCAATTCGAAGGTCATTTATGTTGACTTTTGTAGCTTCCATTACAAAAACCCCCTTTTAATACTTCAATAAAGATTGTTGAAAAAGTTATATATTTTTGGTTAATCCATTATTTTTGTAGATATGTAAAATTATACTATATTTTTCCTTTATAAATTTACTTAAATAAAAAAACTCAGAAACTTTTTGTTACAAGTTTCTGAGCTTTTCATTATATTATTCATTATCCGAATTAGAAGTGTCCTCATTTAAATCAGATTGCCCTTCATTTTCTTCATTCGGAATGTCTGAAGTATCATCTATTTCAAGGTCATCATCTTGTTCTTCTTTCTTAACGCGTGCAACTGTAGCCACTGTTTCATCTTCGCCAAGTCGGATTAGACGAACACCTTGCGTGCTACGTCCAACTATTGAAATATCATTAACATCCATTCGAATTAACATACCATTTACTGTGATGAGCATTAAATCTTCAGTGCCATCAACTGTTTTTACAGAGCACATTGGTCCGTTCTTATCTGTAATCTGGATAGTTTTAATTCCAACACCGCCACGACTTTGTAGACGATATTCGGATTCTGGCGTTCTTTTACCATATCCTTTTTCAGTAACAACTAAAATTTCTTGACCCGGTTCGATAATTTCCATCCCTACAACATAATCGCCTTCACGGAGTTTTATTCCGCGCACACCTGCAGCAGTTCGACCCATTGAGCGAATATCATCTTCTTTGAATCGAATAAGCATACCATTGTGCGTACCAATGATAACATCTTTCGTTCCGTCCGTTAGTCGAACAGAAATTAAATCATCATCATCATGTAAACTAATAGCGATTAAGCCGTTATTACGAATATGAGCAAATTGAGATACTTGAGTACGTTTCGTAATCCCCGTTTTTGTAGTAAAGATGAAATATGCATCTTCTTTATACTCATCAACGCGAATCATAGCAGTTACTTTTTCAGTTTTATCTACATTTAGTAAATTAACAATCGGTAACCCTTTTGCAGTTCGTCCGAATTCTGGAATTTCATAACCTTTAGAGCGGAACACTTTCCCTTTTGATGTAAAGAATAGAATAGTATCATGGGTAGAAGTGAACAATAAATGTTCTACAAAATCATCTTCATTTGTTCCCATTCCTTGTACACCACGACCACCACGTTTTTGGCTACGATATGTGTTTGCTGCTAGTCTTTTTATGTAGCCGTTATGCGTTAAGGTGATAACGGAGTCTTCACGAGGAATTAAATCCTCATCTTCTATCATTTCTAGTCCACCAGCAGTAATTTGGGTTCTACGTGTGTCATTATAACGCTCTTTAATTTCCGTTAATTCAGTACGGATAATATCGAGGATTCTTCCTTCATCCGCTAAAATGGCTTTTAAATCTGCGATAAGTACTAGTAACTCTTGATATTCATTTTCAATTTTCTCTCGTTCTAATCCACTTAAACGAACAAGACGCATATCTAAAATGGCTTGTGCTTGGCGATCAGATAAATTAAATCGTTCCATTAATACTGGCTTAGCTTCTTCTCCAGTGCGCGAAGAACGAATAATGGAAATGATTTCATCAATATGATCAAGTGCAATACGCAAACCTTCTAAAATATGTGCACGATCTTCTGCTTTTCTTAATTCAAACTGAGTACGACGAGTAATAACTTCTTTTTGGTGTTCTAAATAATGATGCAATACTTCTTTAAGGCTCAATACTTTTGGTTGCCCATTCACTAACGCAAGCATGTTGACACCAAAGTTAGATTGCATTGCAGTATGTTTATATAGGTTATTTAAAATAACATTGGCATTTGCATCTTTTCGAACTTCCATTACAATACGCATACCACGTCGGTCAGATTCATCGCGTAAATGAGTAATTCCGTCAATTCGTTTATCTCGAACTAACTCGGCAATTTTTTCGATTAATTTTGCCTTATTTACTTGATAAGGAATTTCATTAACGATGATCATTTCTTTCCCATTGGATTGAACTTCAATCTCCACCTTAGCACGGACAGTAATTGTACCACGGCCTGTTTCATAAGCACGTCGTATACCACTTCGGCCTAAAATAATCCCTCCTGTTGGAAAGTCGGGGCCCGGGATAATTTCCATTAATTCTTCTGTAGTAATGGCTGGATTTTCTGAAACGGCGATAACAGCATCAATTGTTTCACCGAATTGATGTGGCGGTATATTTGTTGCCATCCCTACCGCAATACCAGATGCACCGTTTAGTAATAAATTCGGAATACGTGCTGGTAAGACAACTGGTTCTTTTTCATTTCCATCATAGTTATCTTGATAGTCAATTGTGTCTTTATTGATATCTCGTAACATTTCCATCGTAATTTTGGATAAACGGGATTCAGTATAACGCATCGCTGCAGCACCATCACCATCAACTGAACCAAAGTTACCATGACCATCAACTAACATATAACGATAACTAAAATCTTGCGCCATACGAACCATTGCATCATAAATGGAGGAGTCGCCATGTGGATGGTATTTCCCCATTACGTCTCCTACAATACGTGCACTCTTTTTATATGGTTTATCAGAATAGTTTCCTAATTCATGCATTCCGTAAAGAATACGACGATGTACTGGTTTTAAACCATCCCGCACATCTGGTAATGCACGGGAAACGATAACACTCATCGCATAATTTAAAAATGATGTTTGTACTTCTTCACTAATTTTAATGCCCTTTACACCTGAATGTTGATTTTCCGACATTTAATAACCTCCCTTCAAAGCAACTTATATATCTAAATTTTGAACATATACTGCATTTTCTTCGATAAAGTTTCTACGAGGTTCTACTTCATCCCCCATAAGTTCTTGGAAAATTTTATCCGCTCTGATCGCATCATCTAACTCAACTTGTAGAAGTGTACGATGTTCTGGATCCATTGTTGTATCCCATAATTGCTCAGCATTCATCTCACCTAAACCTTTGTAACGTTGAACAATAGGTTTTGGTGTGCTTGGTAATTTACTTAAAATTTCTTGTAGTTCATCATCTGAATAGCAGTATTCAACATGCTTTCCTTGTTTTACTTGATATAAAGGCGGCTGAGCAGCATATACATATCCAGCCTCGATTAATGGACGCATGAAGCGGAAGAAGAATGTCAACAGTAAAATACGAATATGAGCACCATCAACGTCAGCATCAGTCATGATAACGATTTTATGGTATCTCGCCTTTTCTAAGTCGAACTCTTCACCAATACCTGTTCCAAAGGCTGTAATCATTGCACGGATTTCATTATTCGACAGGATACGGTTTAAGTTTGCCTTTTCTACATTTAAAATTTTCCCACGTAAAGGTAAAATTGCTTGGAAATAACGATCACGTCCAGATTTTGCAGAACCTCCCGCTGAATCACCCTCAACGATGTAAATTTCTGATTCTGCTGGATTTGTGGAAGTACAATCAGCCAATTTACCAGGCAAGCTTGATACTTCTAACGCTGATTTACGACGGGTAAATTCACGTGCCTTTTTAGCTGCTACACGTGCACGGGCAGCCATTAAACCTTTTTCTACAACTTTCCGCGCAACAGAAGGGTTTTCTAACAAGAAGCGTTCAAAGCCATCAGAGAAAAGCGAGTTAGTAATTTGACTCACTTCGGAATTCCCTAATTTTGTTTTTGTTTGCCCTTCAAATTGTGGGTCAGGATGTTTTACCGATACAATGGCAGTTAATCCTTCACGAACGTCTTCACCCGTTAAATTGGTATCTGAATCCTTTAGTAAACCGTTTTTACGTGCATAATCATTGATAACACGTGTTAATGCAGTTTTAAATCCCGATTCATGAGTACCCCCTTCATACGTGTTGATATTATTAGCGAATGAATAGATGTTTGAAGAGTACCCTTCGTTATATTGCATAGCGATTTCCACAGAAATGCCATCTTTTTCACCCATAATATCAATTGGTTCATGGATCGGTTCTTTTGATTTATTTAAATGCTCAACGTATTCACGAATACCGCCTTCGAAATGGAATGATTCAGAACGAACCTCTTCTTCACGTTCATCGGCAATTGTAATTTTAATGCCACGATTTAAATATGCAAGCTCACGAACACGAGTCGCTAAAATATCGTATTCATAAACAGTTGTTTCTTTAAAAATTTCCGGGTCCGCTTTGAAACGGGTTGTTGTTCCAGTTTCGTCAGAGTCACCAATTACTTTTAATGGTTGTATTGTTTTTCCTCGTTCGAAAATAATGGAATGGACATGACCATCTCTTTTTACATATACCTCTGTAACCAATGATAATGCATTTACTACTGAAGCCCCTACACCGTGGAGACCACCTGATACTTTATATCCTCCGCCACCAAATTTCCCACCTGCGTGAAGAACAGTCATAATCACTTCGACAGCTGGTATACCCATTTTTTCTTGGATACTAACCGGAATACCACGACCGTTATCTTCTACACGAATCCAGTTATCCTTTTCAATGGCAACAACAATTTCTGAACAATAGCCAGCTAATGCTTCGTCAATACTATTATCCACGATTTCCCAAACTAAATGGTGAAGACCTTTAGAGCTTGTGGAGCCTATATACATCCCTGGACGCTTACGAACGGCTTCTAAACCTTCTAAAACATGAATTTGATCAGCATCATAAGCTTGTTGAACTTGTTTCTCTTCTAAAGCCACCATGTTCACCTACTCTTTCAAACAATAGTATGTGTTAAAAATTCTAAGCTTTATAAAAAATTCTAGAAATTTCTATACATAAAAAGTTAATTATTTTTTAATTTCACCCTGTTTCACGTGAAACATTTTTGCATGTTGAATTGTCTCATGATGTATCCCATCCACACTTGTTGTTGTGACAAACGTTTGCACTTCACCTTGAATGGTATTTAATAAGTGTGATTGGCGATAGTCATCTAATTCTGACAAAACATCGTCTAACAGCAAAATTGGTGTTTCTTTTGTTTCTTTTTTTATTAACTCAATTTCAGCTAGTTTTAACGAAAGTGCTGTTGTACGTTGTTGTCCTTGTGACCCATAAGTTTGCACATCATAACCATTTACTGAAAACTGCAAGTCATCACGATGTGGACCAACTAATGTAACCCCTCTTTCAAGCTCTCGTTTTTTAACTTCTGCAAGTTTTTGCTCCAAGTATGTAACCATTTCTTCTGTCGACCAATCCGGATTCAACCCAGCGATTGGACGATAATTAATCGTTAGCTTTTCTAATCCACGACTTATTCCAGAATGAATTGGTTCTGCCCATTCTTGTAAAAGTTCAATAAAATGAAATCTTTTACGAATAATTTGGACAGCCGAATGAATATATTGCTCAGTATAAATAGCAAATAAAACGTCATCAATTTGCTGTTTCCCATGATTAATTTTCAGCAAATGATTTCGTTGTTTTAACAGTTTTTGAAACGTAAGCAACTCATGTAAGTAAACTGGGGATATCTGACCTATTTCCATGTCAATAAAACGTCGCCGTACTTGAGGGCTTCCTTTCACAACATTTAGATCCTCAGGTGCAAACATGACGACATTCATTTGTCCAATATAGTTACTTAATTTCGTTTGTTCTAAATGATTTACTTTCCCCTTTTTCCCCTTTTTAGAAATGGATAATTCCATTGGGAAATTACCGTAACGGTTTTGTACAACACCTTCTATTTTACCATAGTCTGCGTCCCAACGGATTAATTCTTTATCGTTACTTGTACGATGTGATTTTGCCATTGCAAGTACGTAAATGGATTCCATTACGTTTGTTTTCCCTTGTGCATTTTCCCCAATAAATACATTTATTTTTGGAGAGAGGTCCAAGTTTAAAGACTCGTAATTACGATAATTTGTAAGCTGTAAATGCTCAATGAACATTTAATTTTCTCCGTTCTTATTGGCAACGACGTACCTACCAACCCCAGGAATGTTGATCACATCTCCGTGGCGTAGTTTTCTCCCTCGACGATTGTCAATTTCTCCGTTTACATAAACATCATTTTCTTGTAAAAACCATTTAGCCATACCACCTGAACTAATCGCATCAGTAACTTTTAATGCTTGGCCAAGGGTGATAAATTCTGTATCAATTACGATTTCATCCAAAGTAAATTCATCCTCCGATTCACATGTATCTATCTCTCTATCATACCTAAAAAACGCGAAAAATGCCAAGAAAAGTGGATTAATCGAAATTACTGTGGGAGATTAATCATTCACACTAGAAAATAAAAGTATGCCAAAAGAAATTAGTGTTTTGACGAAGTAACCTTTTTTAAATTCACAATTTTTTACATAATAAAAAGATAGCCATATGCTGACTATCTTAATATTAAAAAATTATGCATGGTCCTATTATTAACAATTTTCCTCAGTATTAGTAAGTTCTTACCGGTAAAATTAACTGTAAAATGGCATCATCATGAACGGAACGTAAAATAAATGGTCTCATTGCACCAGTAAATTGGATAATCACATCTTGGCCGTCAATTGCCTTTAATGCTTCCATCATGTATTTAGCACTGAAAGAAATTTTTAAAGATTCCCCTTCTAATGCTTCTACTTGAATTTGTTCTTCTACTTTCCCTATCTCTGGAGAATTTGATGATATTTCAACACTTTGACCTTCTAATGTTTCAAAACGAACAACATTATTGCGATCTTCACGTGCAAGTAAAGATGCTCGGTCAATTGCTTGTAATAATGATTTACCGTTAATCGTAATATTCGTTTTAAACTCTTCAGGAATTAAACGAGATGTTTCGGGATAGTTCCCCTCTAAAAGTCGTGAGAAGAATAAAACATTTTCAGTTTTAAATAACACTTGTTGATTTGTTATCACGATTTCAACTGGATTATTTGATTCTCCAAGGATTTTATTTAACTCGTTTAAACTTTTACCTGGGATCACTACCGAATTAACATTTGTCGGTAATTGATCAAGAGTCGTTTTTCTTCTAGCAAGACGGTGACTATCTGTTGCTACACAGACAAGTTCATCACCATGAATTTGCCAATTTACACCTGTTAAAACAGGACGGCTTTCAGAAGTAGCAACAGCAAATACTGTTTCACGAATAACTGATTTTAGTAAATCCGCGGGCATTGTAAATTGTTGATCTGTCGATACTTCAGGTAATAATGGATATTCAGAAGCATCAGACCCAATTAGGTGGAATTCGGATTTCCCTGAACGAATATGTGTTTGTGAACCATTTGATACTTCGATTTCTACATCGTTTGTTGGTAACTTTCGCACGATTTCGTTAAACATACGAGCTTGTAGAACAATTGAACCTGTTTCAGTAATATTGATTAATTGGTCTCCATCTTCCTCAAGTGGAATAAATGTTTGGATTGTAATATCAGCATCACTACCAGTAAGTGTAATTCCATCATTTGTTACATCGATTTTAATCCCTGTTAAGATTGGAATTGTCGTTTTAGAACTGACAGCTTTCATGACGTTATTTAACCCATCTAGTAAACGATCTCGCATAATATCAAATTTCATAGATTATACCTCACTTATTAATATATTATTTTAAAAGATTTTAATAGATATAGTAATAGGGCCTGTGGATTTGTGGATAACTATATTTTTCACCAGTAAATTCAAACTATCCACATGTTGATAAATTGTGTATGAGTTTGTGTGAAAGTAAACTAGTTATCCACAAGATTATTTACCTAACATACTACGAATTTGTTTAATGTCTTGTTGTAATTGTTGGTCTTCTTTTAACATAGAGGCGATTTTTTCATGAGCATGAATTACTGTTGTATGGTCACGTCCCCCAAATTCTTCCCCTATCTTTGGTAAAGAAAAATCTGTTAATTCCCTAGATAGGTACATGGCAACCTGTCTTGGGAAAGCAATTGATTTTGTTCTCTTCTTCGCCGCGAAGTCCTCTAATTTGATTTGAAAATGTTCACCCACAGCGGTTTGTATATCTAGAATTGATATCATACGTGGTTTCGCATTTGGAATGATATCCTTTAAAGCCTCTGCAGCAAGTTCTGCAGTGATGTCTCGATTAACCAATGACGAGAAGGCAACAACACGAATTAAAGCACCTTCTAATTCACGAATGTTCGTATCGATTTGATTTGCGATATGATGCATTACCTCGTTTGGAATATCTAATCCATCCGCTTTCGCTTTTTTGCGAAGAATAGCAATACGAGTCTCCAAATCTGGCGGTGTAATATCTGTTATTAATCCCCATTCGAAGCGTGAACGTAAACGGTCTTCAAGGGTTGGAATTTCTTTTGGCGGTCGGTCACTGGAAATAACAATTTGTTTAGACTCAGTATGTAATGTGTTAAAAGTATGGAAAAATTCCTCTTGTGTAGATTCTTTTCCAGCTAAAAATTGAATATCATCAATTAGCAACACATCAACATTCCGATATTTATTTCGAAAATCAACCGCTTTATTATCTCGAATCGAATTAATAAACTCATTTGTAAACTTTTCTGAAGATAAATAAACGACTTTTGCATTTGGATTATGTTCAAGTACATAATGGCCAATTGCATGCATTAAGTGAGTTTTCCCTAGCCCTACTCCCCCGTAAATAAAGAAGGGATTATAGGCTTTTGCAGGAGCTTCAGCAACGGCAAGTGAGGCAGCATGAGCAAATCGATTCCCAGATCCAATTACAAACGTATCAAAAGTATACTTTGGATTAAGCATTCCAGGTGAAATCTCTAAGTGCTCATTGTTATTTATTTGCATGACCTGTGGAACTGGCAAATCCTCACTATCGCTATCCTGATCCTTTTGAACAACAAATTTAATAAACAAGTCTTCTCCTGTCAGTTCAGACAAAATGCCCGCGATTAGGTGAACGTAATGATTCTCTAGCCAATCACGAGCAAATGAGTTAGGTGCTGCAATGGTAACATTGGATCCTTTATATGAAAGTAACTTAGTTGATTTCAGCCACGTTTCAAAGCTTGGTTTTGAAATTTTTTGTTCTACTTGAGCCAGGACATTGTTCCATAATTCTTCTAAATGTGCCAAGCTTTTTTCTCCTTTTCATGTATATTTTCAGTTTCAAATTAATAAAATGCATCTATAAAGAATAACAGAATTATATTAAAACACATAATCACATATTGTGGATAACTTTTATCCAAAAGGTGTGTTTAAGTTTATCCACAGGTTATTAACATCTGTGGATAAAATATTTCCCAACAAAGATTTCCACAAAGGAAAACACAATAATCGTAACAAAAAAAGATTGTCATTTCAATAGTCGCCGTAACTTATCCACATAACTATTTTTTACTCACAAATAAGTTGTCCACAAGGTTAGGATTTGTGTAAAAGTTGTCAATAAACCTTGTGGATAAAAAAATATCGAAAAATTTTATCCACATTAGATTTTTCTTTAACGAGAAAATCTTGTGGATAATTTTTTTTGTAAAAGGGCCCTTCAATAATTAATATACGAAGAACAATCAATATGAGAGACAATTATAGAAAGTGAAAAGGGAAGAACGCGGCGAATAAATTATTAATTGACAAGTTATTTCTTTTGGCTATATAATATATTGGTCTGTATGTAAGATAAAAATTAACTTTCATTTGGAGGTGTCATATATAATGAAACGCACATATCAACCAAAAAAACGTAAACATAGTAAAGTACACGGATTCCGCGCACGTATGAGCACAAAAAACGGTCGTAAAGTATTAGCTGCTCGTCGTCGTAAAGGAAGAAAAGTATTATCAGCATAAGTCCACTGAGCTTCTTCAGTGGTCTTTTTTTTCGTCATTTTGAGATACTAGAAGATTGATTGGATGTGTAGGTGGAATATGAAAAAACGCCAACGTGTTAAGAAAAATGAGGATTTTCAGAAGGTGTTTAAAAAAGGAAAGTCCTTTGCAAACCGTCAATTTGTTGTTTACTGTTTACCAAGAGAGGGACAAGCGGAATTTCGTATTGGCTTATCGGTGGGGAAGAAGATCGGGAAAGCTGTTACCAGGGTTCAAATTAAAAGGTATATAAGACAAGTATTTTTAGAATTGAAAGAAGAAGTAAGACAAGATATGGATTATGTTATTATCGCTAGACTACCAGCGGCCACTTTAGATTTTCATGAGACGAAAAAAAGTTTAGAACATGTTTTAAAAATTGCAAAGGTATTAAAGAAGAAGTAGTTCAATATGGATTAAGTATACATTCGCTCTTCTTACTTGAAAATTCGGAAAAAATAATCTCTTCTAATAGAAACAATTAGTAGAGTGAAAGCGTTACCCATGTTAAAATAGCTTCAATGAATTTTTTGAATAGTACTCTAGGAGGAAGAAGGTTGAAAAAAAGAATTTGGATTGTTCTGTCTCTAGTTTCAGTAGCATTGTTGCTTTCTGGATGTACAGAATTTGACCAGCCAATTTCTTCTGAAAGCAAAGGCTTTTGGAATGAGTTTATTGTCTGGCCATTAGTTTCATTTATTAAATATTTTGCTGAGCTATTAGGTTCATTTGCATTTGGTATTATTGTGGTTACAATTATTATTCGTCTCGTAATATTACCGTTAACAATTAAACAAGTTAAAAGTTCAAAAAAAATGCAAGAAATTCAACCTAAGATGAAGGAATTACAACAGAAATATGCTTCAAAAGATGCCGTTACACAACAAAAGTACCAACAAGAAATGATGGCGCTTATGCAATCTTCTGGTGTAAATCCAATGGCTGGGTGTTTACCAATATTCATTCAAATGCCAATCTTAATCGGTTTCTATCATGCAATTAGCCGAATGAATGCAACGCCGGCATTTGACTTAGGAACGTTTTTAATTTTCCCATTAGCAGAACCAAGTATTGTACTAGCTGTCCTTGCTGGTTTAATACAATTTGGTGTGTTATTGACAGGTCCCGCAGTAGATAACCCACAAATGAAAGTAATGATGTATATCATGCCATTAATGATTATTGGTTTTGGTATCGTTTTACCAGCAGCTTTATCATTATATTGGGTTGTCGGAAATATCATCTCTGTTATTCAAAACCTTGTGATTTATAAACCTTGGAATAAAAATAAAACAGAACCTATGACTACTGGAGGAGCGAAAAAGTGAAACAGATTACGCAAACAGGCGCTAGCACAGAAGAAGCGATCTCATTAGCGTTACAAAAGCTTGGTACAACACGTGCTCAAGTTGAAGTTGAAGTTTTACAAGAGGCGAAAAAAGGATTTTTAGGTTTTGGTACACGTCCTGCAGAGGTTCGTGTAACGGTTAAAGAGGTAAAAATTGAACAACCAACTGCTTCTAAGCTAGAAGAAGAGAAAGAAGTTACAGTTGAGGAACACGAGGCAACTGAAGCACTATCAATTCAACAAGATGTGATTGAAAAAGTTGATGAAGTAGAAAGTTTAACAACAGAAGAAGTAAAAGTTGACCCTATGCAAGTTGCAAAGGACTATGTAAATAGTATTGCAAAAGAGATGGGGATTGAGGATTTAAAAATTCACTCAAAAACTGAAGGTAAAAATTTATTATTAAAGTTGGAGAGCGAGAAAGCAGCACTTTTAATTGGAAAACGTGGATCAACGTTAAATTCAATCCAGCAGTTAACTCAACTTGTTGTAAACAAAAGTGCAAAATCATTTTTATTAGTAAAGCTTGATGTAGAAGACTATCGCGAAAGACGTCAAGCATCTTTAGAACAATTAGCTGAACGAATGGCAGATCGTGCAGTTCGTACTGGACAGAAAGTTTCATTAGAACCAATGCCTTCCTACGAGCGTAAAGTTATTCATAATGCGCTTGCAAATCGTATTGATATTGAAACATATTCTGAAGGTGTTGAACCAAATCGCCATTTAGTAATTGAGCCATTAAAATAACATACAGATAAAAGCGTACGGTCTATTTCGATAGGCCGTATTTTTTTGCCCTTTTGCCAAGCAAACTCTCTTTAAAGCCCCTGTGAATAACTACTATCTCCCCGTAAAACACTTTATCCACATGTGGAAAAATGCTTTACTTTCGTATTCAATCAAAATATGTTACTCTAAGTTGTTAGTAAACAATGTTCGTGATAGTTATTCACATGTGGATAAGTTCGAATTTAACATAGATTTTATTTATCGTTGAGTTAGCTAAATAGGAGGTTTCATTCATGGAGTATGATACGATTACTGCGATATCTACACCAATGGGCGAAGGAGCTATTGCCATTGTTCGGTTGAGTGGGGATGAAGCAGTTCAAATAGCAGAAAATATTTTTAAATCGCCAAGTGGAAAAAAACTGAGCGAAGAAAAATCACATACAATTCATTATGGACATCTAATTGATCCAAAAACTGGGGAAATAGTTGAGGAAGTAATGCTTTCTTTAATGCGCGGGCCAAAAACGTTCACTCGTGAGGATGTAGTAGAAATTAACTGTCATGGTGGGATTGTTTCAGTAAATCGAGTGTTGCAACTTGTTTTACGAAATGGGGCAAGACTAGCAGAACCGGGTGAGTTTACAAAGCGTGCTTTCTTAAACGGTCGTATTGATTTATCGCAAGCTGAGGCAGTAATGGATTTAATTCGTGCAAAAACAGACCGTGCGATGAATGTAGCACTTGGCCAAATGGAAGGTAAACTTTCACGATTAATTGCACAACTAAGACAGGCACTAATTGAGACACTTGCTCATGTTGAAGTGAATATCGATTATCCTGAGTATGACGATGTAGAAGAAATGACAATTCCCGTATTACTAGAAAAATGTTCTTGGGTGCGTGATGAAATTGAAAAACTTCTTCAAACATCATCTCAAGGGAAAATTTTACGTGAAGGGCTTTCTACTGTTATTTTAGGAAGACCAAACGTTGGGAAATCATCATTGTTAAATAGCTTAGTACATGAGAATAAAGCAATTGTTACGGATATTGCCGGAACAACTCGTGATATTATAGAAGAGTATGTCAATGTACGCGGTGTACCTTTACGTTTAGTCGACACTGCGGGAATTCGTGAAACTGAAGATATCGTTGAACGAATAGGGGTAGAAAGATCACGCCAAGTATTAAAAGAAGCAGATTTAATTTTGCTTGTTTTAAACTCAGCAGAAGAATTATCCCAAGAAGATGAAAGGTTATTTGAAACCATTCAAAATATGGATTTTATCGTTGTAGTCAATAAAACAGATTTACCTCGACAAATCGATATAGAAAAAGTGGAACAACTTGCAAATGGGCGTCCAGTTGTTACAACTTCCCTTTTACAAGAACAAGGAGTTATTGAATTAGAAGAAGCCATTGCCAAAACGTTCTTTGAAGGTCAAGTAGAAGCAAATGACTTAACTTATGTTTCAAATGCTCGTCATATTGCACTGCTTCACCAAGCAAAAGACACAATTGAAGATGCCATCAATGCAGCAAACGATGGAGTTCCAGTAGATATGATTCAAATCGATGTAACGAAAACATGGGAGCTCTTAGGTGAAATTGTTGGTGATACTGTACAAGAAAGTTTAATTAATCAACTGTTCTCACAGTTCTGTCTAGGAAAGTAAAATTACCGATAAAAACATACGACATAATTAATTTTAAGTGTAAAAGCGCGAACTTTTCACTTATTATTAGTTAAGTCGTATATAAATGTATAATATTTTTTAAAAAGAGAGGAAGATTCGGCATGACAACAACATATGAGGCAGGCTCGTACGATGTATTAGTCATCGGCGCAGGTCATGCTGGCGTAGAAGCGGCATATGCTGCAGCAAAAATGGGTGCAAAAACACTTATGCTCACAATTAGCTTAGATATGATTGCCTTTATGCCATGTAACCCATCGATTGGTGGACCAGCAAAAGGAATCGTTGTACGTGAAATTGATGCATTAGGCGGTGCGATGGGGAAAGTCATCGATAAAACTCACATCCAAATGCGTATGCTAAACACAGGCAAAGGTCCGGCAGTACGTGCTTTACGTGCTCAAGCAGATAAAGTACTTTACCAACGTGAAATGAAACGCTTATTAGAGGAAGAAGAAAATTTAACAATTAACCAGGCAATGGTTGATGAGCTGATTATTGAAGATGGCACGGTTACTGGTGTAATTACACAAACAGGTGGAATTTACCGAGCAAAAACAGTCATCGTTACGACAGGTACTTACTTACGCGGTGAAATTATTATTGGGGATGTTAAATATTCAAGTGGTCCAAATAACCAACGACCATCCATTAAATTAGCCGATAACTTACGTGAACTAGGATTTGATATTATTCGTTTTAAAACAGGTACGCCACCTCGTGTGAATAGTAAAACGATTGATTATAGCAAAACTGAAATTCAACCTGGTGATGAAGAACCTCGTGCATTTAGTTTTGAAACAACAGAATTTATTATGGATCAAATTCCTTGTTGGTTAACTTATACAAGTTCTGAAACGCACGATATTATTAACAACAATTTAGACAAAGCACCAATGTTTACAGGATTAATTACAGCAGAAGGTCCACGTTATTGCCCATCAATTGAAACGAAAATTGTACGCTTTAACGACAAACCACGCCATCAATTATTTTTAGAACCTGAAGGAAGAGATACACAAGAAGTTTACGTACAAGGTTTATCAACAAGTTTACCTGAAAATATTCAACGTGACATGTTAAAGTCAATTCCAGGATTAGAAAATGCAGAAATGATGCGTGCTGGTTATGCGATTGAATACGATTCAGTAGTACCAACTCAACTTTGGCCAACACTAGAAACAAAACGTATTAAAAACCTATATACTGCCGGTCAAATTAATGGAACAAGTGGCTATGAAGAAGCAGCTGGTCAAGGGTTAATGGCTGGTATCAACGCTGCTGCTAATGCTTTAGGAAAAGAAGAACTAATCTTAAAACGTTCAGAAGCTTATATTGGTGTATTAATTGATGATCTAGTAACAAAAGGGACAAATGAACCTTATCGCTTACTAACTTCGAGAGCAGAATATCGTTTACTACTTCGCCATGATAATGCAGATTTACGACTAACTGAAATTGGCCATAAAATAGGGTTAATTTCTGAAGAACGTTACAATAAATTCACTGAGAAAAAAGAACAAATTGAAGCTGAAATTGCACGCCTTCGTGAAGTAATTATTAAACCGAATGAAACAACTCAAGCTGTTATTCGTTCTGTCGGTGGCACAGAGTTAAAAGACGGCATACGTGCTGCTGACTTATTAAAACGTCCTGAAATGAATTATGAATTAGTGGCATCATTAACACCATCTGAAATTGAATTAAGTAATGAAGTAAAAGAGCAAATTGAAATTCAATTAAAGTATGAAGGTTACATTCAAAAAGCATTATCACAAGTAGAAAAACTACACAAAATGGAAAATAAAAAAATACCTGAAGACATCGATTATGATGATGTTCCAAGTATAGCGACGGAAGCACGAGAAAAATTAAAAGAAGTTCGTCCATTATCCATTGCACAGGCTTCACGTATTTCTGGTGTAAACCCTGCCGATATTTCAATTCTCCTTGTTTATATCGAACAAGGAAAAATTGCACGTATAGGGAACGAATAGAGTTAAGTTCGAGCGTCTATTACGGGCGCTCGTTCATTTTTATTAAAAAATATTTAAAGGGAGATCTAAATGAACGAACAACAATTTATTGCTGCGTTAAAAGAAAAAGGGATAGAACTAACTGACAACCAGGTTGCACAATTTAAGAAGTATTTCGAGCTTTTAGTTGAGTGGAATGAAAAAATGAATTTAACTGCAATTACCGATGTAGAAGGTGTCTATTTAAAGCATTTCTATGATTCCATTAGTGCAAGCTTTTACTTTGATTTTACAAAGGTAGAATCGGTATGCGATGTTGGTGCAGGTGCAGGTTTTCCTAGTCTCCCAATAAAAATATGCTTCCCTCATTTACATGTCACAATTGTTGATTCATTAAATAAACGAATTACGTTTTTAAATCATTTAAGTGAAGAGTTACAATTAGAAAATGTACAATTTGTTCATTCTCGTGCTGAAGAATTTGGTCAAAATGCAAAGTATCGTGAACAATTTGATGTAGTAACTGCCCGTGCAGTAGCAAGATTATCAGTGCTATCAGAATTATGTATTCCATTAGCGAAACAGGGAGGATATTTTGTTGCACTAAAAGCTGCTGCTGGTCCAGAAGAATTAAAGGATGCTAAAAAAGCCATTACAACTTTAGGTGCTACTTTGAAAGAAGAGTTTTCTTATTTACTACCAGTAGAAGAAAGTGAACGAACTCTTTATGTATTTGATAAAATAAAACAAACACCAAAAAAATATCCACGTAAACCGGGTGTACCAAATAAAACTCCAATTCAGTAAAGTTTCATAAGCCTACTTTTAGAAGTGGGCAATCTTTAAATAAATCTATGAATCTTATTTATAAATAAATAGAAATTTGCTCCTTCTCTAATGTTTCATGTGGAACAAAATATTTTTTAAAAATTTATCGAAATTTCTCTTATTTTAGATATAATTTTCGAACATGATGCATACATAATTTATATTTATGTTTCTCTTTTAATAGATTATAAATCTATCGTACTCTGTACATTTTATAGTTTATAATAAATAATATTTATAAGAGTTGTTAGAGCAAGATAGTTTCTAAAAGGTGGTGCCTATTGAATGAAAAGTCCTTTTTCACGTTTTTTCGGAGGCGGAGATAAAGCTGTTTCTGTAAAAAGTGAAGTAGAAGAAGTAGAGTTGGTAGAAAAGAAAAAAGCAGCTGAAGAAGTAGTAAAAATTCCAATCGATCAAATTATCCCAAATCGGTTCCAACCTCGTACAGTTTTTGATGAAGAAAAAATTGAGGAATTATCAAGAACGATTCATACACACGGTGTCATTCAGCCAATCGTTGTAAGAAAGTTTGATGAACGCTATGAAATAATAGCAGGAGAACGTCGTTACCGAGCAATGAAGAAACTAAATTGGACAGAAGTGCCTGCAATTGTTCGTAACTTAAGTGATAAAGAAACTGCTTCTATTGCCTTAATCGAGAATCTTCAACGGGAAGAACTAACTGCAATTGAAGAAGCATTAGCTTATCAACAATTGTTAGAACTTCATTCACTTACTCAAGAAGCCCTTGCTCAACGATTAGGAAAAGGTCAATCAACTGTTGCAAATAAATTGCGATTATTAAAATTACCTCAGTTTGTGCAAGAAGCAATTTTACGAAGAGAAATTTCCGAACGACATGCGCGGGCCCTCATCTCCATTAAAGACGAAGATACTCAAAGAAATATAGTTGAGTTAATTAAAGAAAATGAGTGGAATGTCCGCCAGTTAGAGGAATATATTATCCAACTTACAAAACCAAAAGAAACAAAAGAAAAACCAAAACGTAAAGCTATTAGTAAAGATATTCGCATTGCGTTAAATACAATCAAACAATCGCTTTCAATGGTTACAAAAAGTGGGATTAATGTAAAAACAGAGGAAGAAGATACGGAAGAATATTATCAAATAACGGTAAAAATCCCAAAGAAAAAAGCATAATGTATTTTTATGGTTCCTTATTTTGCAACTAGGAACCTTTTTTTCTATAAAAATCAGTAGTTCTGTTTAGAATATAATACAACTAGATTGTAATTTTGATAAAATATAAGAAATGAAAAACGAGTTTTTCATATTACGATATTGATTTGAAAGCAGGTGCAAGAGTTGGGAAGAATTATTGCAATTACAAACCAAAAAGGTGGTGTAGGGAAAACTACAACCTCTGTAAATTTGAGCGCTTGTCTTGCTTATTTAGGGAAAAAAGTTCTGCTAATTGACATCGATCCACAAGGAAACGCAACAAGTGGAGTTGGTATAAATAAAGGGGAAATACAAAGCTGCATTTATGATGTGCTAATTGACGATGAAGAGGTAAAAAGTGTAATTCAACCATCTAAACTAGAAAATTTATTCGTTGTTCCTGCAACAATATCTTTAGCTGGAGCAGAAATTGAATTAGTTTCTACAATATCACGGGAAGTACGTTTAAAACATGCTCTTCAGGATATAAAAGAATTATATGATTATATTATTATCGATTGCCCACCTTCATTAGGATTATTAACAATTAATGCACTCACAGCTTCAGATGCCGTAATTATTCCAGTACAATGTGAATATTACGCGTTGGAAGGTTTAAGTCAGCTTCTTTCAACTGTTCGCTTAGTTCAAAAACATTTAAACCAACAATTGTATATTGATGGTGTGTTACTAACGATGCTTGATGCTCGGACAAATTTGGGGATACAAGTTATTGAAGAAGTTAAGAAGTATTTCCAAGATAAAGTTTATAAGACGATTATTCCAAGAAATGTTCGACTAAGCGAAGCACCTAGTCATGGTGAGCCTATCATCATTTATGATTCAAAATCTCGCGGTGCAGAAGTGTACCTAGAGTTAGCAAGGGAAGTGATAAAACATGGCTAGAGGGTTAGGAAAAGGAATTGGTGCTTTATTTCCAACCGAGACTTTGGAAACATTAGAAACCGTTCAAAATGATGATGCAATTGAAAAAATAGCACTACAAAAATTAGTAGTAAACCCTTTTCAACCACGTAAAACTTTCGACGATGAAAAAATTGAGGAATTAGCTCAATCCATTAAAGAACATGGTATTATTCAACCAATTGTAGTACGTAAAAAAGGGAAGAAATACGAAATTGTTGTAGGAGAAAGACGCTATAGAGCTGCTAAGTTAGCAAATTTAGAAGAAATTCCGGCTATCATACGTGAGATGACAGAAGAACAAATGATGGAAGTCGCAATTTTAGAAAACTTACAACGTGAAGATTTAACACCAATTGAAGAAGCAGAAGCCTATCAAAGTTTAATAGAAAAGTTAAACTTTACCCAAGAAGAGTTGGCAAAAAGGTTAGGAAAAAGTAGACCATATATTACGAATCATATGCGCCTTTTACAATTACCAGAAGACGTAAGAGAGCTCGTAAATAATGGAACGCTTACAATGGGACATGGTCGTACGCTACTTGGGTTAAAAAATAAACGTAGAATACCAGAAGTTGCAGCAAAAGTTGTGAAGCATGCATTAAATGTACGCCAGCTAGAGGCTCTAATAAAACAATTGAACGAAGAAGTTCCACGTGAAACAGAGAAACCAGTGAAAAAAGATATTTTTGTCCAAGCAACTGAAACACAATTGCGTGAATACTTTGGAACGAACGTACAAATAAAAAAGGCAAAAAATAAAGGTAAAATTGAAATTGAATTCTACTCCGAAGATGATCTCGAGCGTATTTTAGAAATACTTCAAGTTGAACAAGAGTAGTAAGGCATGAGCGCCAAAATTTCGGCGCTCTATATTTTTTTAATGTTTTTACAGAATTTAGCTGTAGCGGGGTGCTTTCAAACTTACAGCGTCCTCCAAAGCTAAAAGACGTTTATGTTTTTCTTAAGAAAGAGGGTTCAACATGGTATTGCTAGGCACGTTTGTAAACGCCCTATTAATTATGATCGGATCAATATTAGGACGGTTTTTAAAAAACATCCCAGAGTCAATGAAAAATACTGTTTTATCAATCATAGGTCTAGCAGTTGCATTATTAGGAATTCAAATGGGATTCCAATCTACTAATTTTATTATTATCATTATTAGTTTAGTAGTAGGTGCTGTAATAGGGGAAATATTAGATTTAGATAAATTGTTAAATCAATTAGGAAAGTGGATTGAACTGAAGCTCGGGAAAAATAAGTCAGAAAGTAGTATTGCTGAGGGATTTGTAAATGCTACCCTATTATTTGTAATAGGTTCGATGGCAATTCTAGGTGCTTTAGATAGTGGCTTAAGAAATGACCATTCAGTGTTAATAACAAAAGGCATTATTGATGGTTTTACAGCAATTATTTTATCCTCCACATTAGGAATAGGTGTTTTATTATCTGCTGTCCCAGTTTTTTTATATCAAGGGATTATTGCAGTTTCCTCAGGCTTTATCAGTGCATACATACCAGAAGCGGCATTAGATTTATTTATAAAGGAAATGACCGCCACTGGAGGAGTAATGATCATGGCAATAGGCTTAAATATTGCAGGCCTAACTAAAATTCGAGTAGCCAATTTGCTGCCGGGTATTGTTGTAGTTGGTATCATTGTTGCCATCATATTTCTTTTTCAATAAATGACGTTGCCATGCTAATAACAATGCGCGGGCAATTTTGTTACCCATAGAATACGTTACATTTAATCGAGTGTTTTGTAATACAAGCATTTCCATAAAACCTCCAACATTGACAATTCCTTTTACTGAAATGTCACCGATTGGGGGTAGTTCTTTTTTTACAGCTTTACCAGGGAATAAAGGACCTTCATGAACTATAATTTCGCCAACATTTCTCTCATTTCCTAAACAAGCATCAATTGCAACAACAAATGGCGTAGTAGGTTTTTGTTGAATTTCTTCAATTGTTGATGCTAAATTGATTGCGTGTAGGGGGTTTTCAAGAGTGCCGATAACTTCAAACGGAAACGAATGAAAACTAGATAAAAAACTACCTGTTAATGGACCGAGTGCATCACCAGTCGAGCGGTCAGTGCCAATACAGCAAAAGATAATGTTTTCATGGTCAAATGGAATTTGCTCTAAAAAAATATCACTGAGACGCCATAACGCACCTGTTTGTTCATGATGAACGGATGATCTTAACGAATCATTAATAATCTTTTGCACGTAACAATCCTCCCTTACAATATATTATGTTAATTTTTTGTCTTTTATGGTAAAAATTAAGCTATATTGATTTTCAGTATATTCAAATTTTTAGGTAGTTATACAAGGAGTGGAAAAATGGCAGTAGAAGTTATTGAAACTGAGACAAAAGAACTAGTAGGGATGACGGAGAGATTTTGGAATTACTTAAAGAGCGAAGAATTATGGAACTTCATCATTAGTGCTTCCATAAAAATACTTATTATCCTTTTAGTGTCGTATATCGTTACCTTTATTGGAAAGAGAATTATCACAAGAATCTTCACGTTAAAAGTAAGAACACTTAATCAAAATGAACGACGTCAAAAAACCATTGTGAAATTGTTACATAGTACATTGGCTTATTTAGTATATTTTTCTGCGATTATTGCAATTTTGTCTTCTGTAAATATCAATATTGGCGGGTTATTAGCGGGAGCTGGGATAGCCGGCTTAGCAATTGGTTTTGGAGCACAAAGTTTAGTAAAAGACATTATTACAGGATTTTTTATCATTTTAGAGGATCAGTTCGGTGTAGGAGATTATATTCGATTAAACCAAGCTGAAGGAACAGTTATTGAAATTGGCTTAAGAACAACTAAAATCGTCGGTACAACTGGAGAACAATATATCATTCCGAATGGCCTAATAACAGATGTTATCAACTTTTCTGTCAATAATTCAAAGGCGATTATTGATATGCAAGTGGCCATTGACGCAGATATTGAGAAAGTTGAAAAGCTTGTAACAGAGTATTTAAAAACATTACCTCCAAAACATGAAGAATTAATAGATGTACCTACCTTCTTAGGTGTTCAAAATGTTGTGGGCACAGAAGTAACGATTCGAATTATCGCCGAAACAAATCCATTACAACATTATGGTATTGCTCGTGTGATTCGCCGCGATGTGAAAGAGATATTAGACAAAAATGGAATTCCAATGGCATATCCAAAAATGATGCTATATGATCGAAGTAGTATGAGTTCGGAGGGAGATGAAGCATAATGCAGGCAAAATCATTTGAATTGAATGATGTTGTAGAAATGAAAAAACAACATCCATGTGGAACCAATGCGTGGAAAATCATTCGTTTAGGTGCAGATATCCGCATAAAATGTCAAGGCTGTGGTCATAGTGTGATGATTCCTCGTCGTGATTTTGAGAAAAAAATGAAAAAAGTTTTAATGCGAGCTACTGAAGAGTAAATAATTTGTCAAATAGACTTTTTCCACCGTTATCCCTATAATTAACAATGGTTTAAAAAACGTAGAAAATAAAATTGATTGTTTAGAGAAAGGTCGTGTCCAACCAATGGCATTAACAGCAGGTATCGTAGGATTACCAAACGTTGGTAAATCAACGTTATTTAACGCAATTACTAAAGCAGGGGCATTAGCAGCAAACTATCCATTTGCTACAATTGATCCAAACGTTGGAGTTGTAGAAGTTCCAGACGCTCGTTTAGATAAATTAACAGAACTTGTAGAACCAAAGAAAACAGTACCAACTGCCTTTGAATTTACGGATATTGCAGGGATAGTTAAAGGGGCTTCAAAAGGAGAAGGATTAGGGAATAAATTTTTGTCTCATATTCGTGAAGTAGATGCAATTTGCCAAGTGGTTCGTTGTTTCGTAGATGAAAATATTACACACGTTTCAGGCTCTGTAAACCCTATTGACGATATTGAAGTAATCAACTTAGAGCTTATCTTAGCTGATATGGAATCCGTTGAAAAACGCTTACAACGTGTAAGCAAAATGGCAAAACAAAAAGATAAAGAAGCTTTAGTGGAAGAACCAGTTTTAGTCAAAATCAAAGAAGCTTTAGAAAATGAAAAACCAGCTCGATCTGTCGACTTATCAGAAGACGAGTTGAAAGTAATAAAAGGTCTTCATTTACTAACGATTAAACCAATGCTGTATGTAGCAAATGTTTCTGAAGAAGAAGTTGCTGATGCAGATAATAATGAATATGTGAAACAAGTTCGTGAATATGCAGCGGCTGAGGGAGCACAAGTAATCACGGTTTGCGCAAAAGTAGAAGAAGAAATTTCTGAATTAGATGACGAAGAAAAATCAATGTTTTTAGAAGAACTAGGTATTGAAGAATCAGGATTAGATCAACTTATTCGTGCTTCCTATGATTTATTAGGTTTAGCAACATATTTCACAGCTGGTGTTCAAGAAGTTCGTGCTTGGACGTTCCGAAAAGGTATGAAAGCGCCACAATGTGCTGGAATTATTCACTCAGACTTTGAGCGCGGATTTATTCGTGCGGAAACAGTTTCTTTCAATGACTTAGTAGAGGCAGGATCATTGGCTGCAGCAAAAGAAGCTGGTAAAGTTCGTTTAGAAGGTAAAGAATACGTAGTCCAGGATGGAGACGTTATGTTATTCCGTTTTAATGTTTAACATGAAAAAAAGTCGATTTGCATTTTGCAAAATCGACTTTTTTTTACTTATGTTTCTTTTCATCCAAATAAACATAAACATTAAATTCTGCGGGTACATCTTTTACTAAAGCATCATCAGGGAATTTCCTTAGTTTAAACATCCCAATGAAATTCGCTAAACCGCCTGCAATAAAAGAAGCACTGGCTAATAACAATGCATAATTACCAAGTGAAAATGCGATAGCTAACGGAATGACCCCAGTAATCATAAAGGAAGTTAAAAATACCGATTGATATTGACCGTTTGTTATTTTTTCAGAAGTAGTAGAGTAAATTAGCCCTTTTTCAAGGTGGATTGACAATGATAAAGATTCCGGTTTTACTTTACAACGATATCGATACCCGAGTAGGTTTAGAATTTCATTAACTACGACTAAAAGTAACGAGACGACGATGAAAATTATAATCCCAATTAAAAAGCGCAAAATACTAAAGTCAAAATCAGGATGTAAGTAATAATTAATACCGACAAAAAGAATGCTTAAAAGCACGGTTAAAATAATGGTCTGTTTCATTATTTTTTGTTCATTTATTGAAACGATATGTACATTTTCTGACATTTGTCCACCTCTTAAGATTATTCATATACGTAAAGTCTCGGTAGATTGGGATCATCTTTTACAAGAGCATTTTTAGAATATTTTTGAAGCTCTTTATACATGTAAAAATCCCCAACCGCACCAGCAATAAGTACAGCTCCTAGTATAACGATTAAAAAGGAATCATACATAAAGCCAATTAGAGATGGAGTAACACCAGTTGTCCAAAAAGGAAGCATTAACGCTTTTTTCATGGCAGCGTTTTTTAAAGGTTTTGAAGTGGTAGCATAAGCAACTCCAAGTTTTAAATTGATTCCGTAATGAAGCTGTTTAAATTTTACCTTTCCAAAGATCATAAACCCCAATAGATGGAATATTTCGTGCAAAGCGATAAGAATGATATAACCAACTATAAAGATAAAAATATCCCAAAATGAAAATGACGCACTAAAACGATGATAAATTAAACTGTTAACTATAACAAAAAGTATGGATAATAGTATGGTAAGCCACAAATTTAATTTTGCAATTTTTATCATATTTAACTCAATAACAATCGGCTGCTTAATATCAGACATCTCTCCACTCCTCTAAAACATTATATCGACTTTCATTCCTTTTTTGAATGAAACATTCTTTGTTGCATTTATTTAATAGTCATGGTACAATTCTACGATGTGAGTATATATTACTTACTCCTTGCTCTTGTAAAGTACAAGAGCCAAAGTCCATAAGGAGGTGCAAAATAATGAAAAAGTATGAATTAATGTACATCGTTCGTCCAAACATCGAAGACGAAGCTAAAAAAGCTTTAGTTGAACGTTTCAATGAAGTATTAACTTCAAACGGTGCTGAAATCGTAGAAGCGAAAGAGTGGGGCAAACGCCGTTTAGCTTACGAAATCAACGACTTCCGCGAAGGTTTCTACCAAATCGTGAAAGCAAACGCTGCTACAGAAGCAATCAACGAATTTACTCGTCTTGCTAACATCAGCGAAGACATTATCCGTCACATCGTTGTTCGTGAAGAAGCATAATAAAATTTACTAATAAACGCTGCAAAGGAGGTTGACATTGTGATAAACCGTGTCGTATTAGTTGGAAGACTTACGAAAGATCCAGAACTTCGTTATACACCAAGTGGAATTCCGATGACTCGTTTTACAATCGCTGTAAATAGAACATTCTCGAATCAATCAGGTGAACGCGAAGCAGACTTTATCGGCTGTATCGCTTGGAGAAAACAGGCAGAAAACTTAGCAAACTTCATGAGAAAAGGAAGTTTGATTGGTCTAGAAGGTCGAATTCAAACAGGTAGTTTTGAAGGTCAAGATGGAAAACGTGTTTATACAACAGACGTTGTTGCAGATTCTGTACAATTTTTAGAACCTCGTAACAATGTTGGTGGTGGAGCAAATATGCCAAATCAACAATATGGAGGGCAATCTTATGGGGGCAACCAACCTACATATAGTACAAGCCAACCAAATCAACAATTTGGTAATATGGGTCAACAACAAGATCCATTTGCTTCATATCCACAAAGTCAACCTTCTATGAATCAGCAAAATTATACACGTGTTGATGAGGATCCATTTGCATCAAGCAAAGGACCAATCGAAGTTTCAGAAGATGACCTACCGTTCTAATAAGAAAAGCGTAAGAAGTTCTGAAACTAAACAAAAATAATAAAGGAGGAACATAGAAATGGCACAACGTCGCGGAGGCCGCAAACGCCGTAAAGTTTGTTACTTCACTTCAAATAACATTACTACAATCGATTATAAAGATGTAGATTTACTTAAAAAGTTCATTTCTGAGCGTGGAAAAATTCTTCCTCGCCGTGTAACTGGTACAAGTGCAAAATACCAACGTAAATTAACATCAGCTATTAAACGTGCTCGTATCATGGCACTACTTCCATTCGTAGCTGAAGATAAATAAGCCTAATTAAAAAAGCGAAGCATATTTTTTACGCATATAATAAAGTCGACAAAATTTATTTGTAAATTTTGTCGACTTTTTATTTGCATTTTTTGTAAATATAAATAGCAAATGCTTGCGCTTTTTTGTCGACTAACTAAAAAAATGGTACAATATATGAATGAGTAAGACTTGTACTTGGGGAGTTTTATACTTCCAAAGTATGTATTTCGATGACTTCTAAAGCTGATATTACATTAAACAGCTAAGTTTTCATTTAAAAGGAAGGTTTCCATGCCGAATAATCAAACCAAAAAATTAGTAAATGGTGCGATGATGGTTGCATTATTTTCGATATTAATTGCAATTGCCTTTTATGTACCAATTGTTAACCTTGTTGCGATTATTTTTGCACCTCTACCTCTAGCATGGTACAGCGCAAAATTTGATCGTGGCTCTGCAATATTAGTTGCAATAATGGGCTGTATAAGTAGCTTCTTTATTGGAAGTATATTAATCATTCCTTTAGCTGTTATTTGTGCATCTATTGGAGTTGTAATGGGTGATGCCCTTCGATTAAAGAAAAGTAAAGTTTACTTATTAATGTCTTCTGGAATTACAGTACTTATTACCTTTGCTTTGCAATATGTTATTTCAATAAAATTACTCAATACTGATTTCATAAAAGAAGCTATGCAAATGACAAGGAATGAGTACGAAAAATCAATTGAATTATCGCAAAGAATAACAGGGCAAGCACCAATTGATGAAAAAACATTGAATCAAATGTTTGATACAATGCAAATGGCTTTACCAGCAGCTATTGTATTAGGTGTATTCTTCCTTACGTTTATTATTGTTACAAGTAACTTACCGTTATTGAAGCGCTTTGGAGTAAATGTACCAAAGTTTAATACATTCAAAAACCTGCGTTTACCAAGATCAATCTTATGGTACTACTTAATTTTATTATCAATTAACTTATTTATTAGCCCTGAAACTGGTTCACCTCTTTATGTTATTTGCTTAAATTTATCGATGGTCTTATGGTTGCTACTGACACTTCAAGGGATATCCTTCATTCACTTTTGCCTTGATGCTTACGGTTCACCAAGTATTTTAAAAGTACTAGCAACGATTATGGCCATTCCATTATATTCCTTTGTTTTGCTAATTGGGATTTTTGATTTAGGCTTTGACATCCGTTCGTTTGTCAAAGGGAAGATTCAGAGGTAGGGAGCTGATAAAATGGATACTTATAGGAAGCGGCTAATTCGACATCCTCTTATGTATCTAACTATGATTGGTCTAATAGGCGCCACTATTATATCCATTTGGAATATTTGGTTTGGCTTAGCCTATTTGCTCTTTTATAGCATTGCGGTAATATATGCGTGGAAGATTGAGAAAATCACATTTATTAATACAGAAAAACATATCGAATCTCTTTCGTTTCGAATGAAAAAGGTTGGATCTGAAGCACTTTTGGAAATGCCAATTGGAATTTTGCTCGTGAACGATAAATTTATTATTGAATGGGCAAATCCGTACATGTCTCAAGTGCTTGATGAAGAGTCCTTAATTGGCGAAGAGATGTTTATTCTTTCGGATGAGTTGTATAACTTAACAAAATCCGATGAAAAGCGAGAGCAAACAGTTACGATAAACGACCGAAAATATAAAGTCGTATACAAACAAGAGGAAAAGCTATTATACTTCTTTGATGTAACAGAACAATTAAAAATTGAATCACAATATTATGCAGATCGAACTGTTCTAGCTATTTTATTTATCGATAACTATGACGAGTTAACGCAAGGAATGGATGACCAATCTAGAAGTTTAATTAATTCAGTAGTAACTTCAATAATTAATGAGTGGGCTTCTTCCCATGGGATATTTGCAAAGCGCATTAACTCGGATCGTTTCTTAGCGATATTAAATGAGAAAATTTTAACTGAACTTGAAAAGAAAAAGTTTTCTATTTTAGATGATATTCGTGAAAAAACTGCTCAAAAAAATCTTTCATTAACACTAAGTATTGGTGTAGGAGCGGGCTCTAGTTCCCTTATTAAACTTGGTGAGTTAGCTCAATCTAGCCTTGATTTAGTTTTAGGTCGTGGCGGGGACCAAGTGGCAATCAAACAGCCTAATGGAAAGTTAAGATTTTATGGTGGAAAAACAAATCCTGTTGAAAAGCGTACCCGAGTTCGTGCCCGTGTTATTTCTCACGCTTTACAAGACCTAATAATTGAGAGCGACCAAGTCTTTATTATGGGACACAAAAATCCTGATATGGACTCTATAGGCGCTGCAATTGGTGTACGAAAAATGGCACAAAAGAACAAAATTAACGGCTATATCGTCTTAAACTTTGATGAATTAAATGGCAGTGTTAATCGGTTAATGGGGAACATCGAGCGAAACTCCGATATATATCAATACTTTATTTCACCAGAAGAAGCATTGTCATTAATGACGGAAAAGTCACTAGTTGCGATAGTCGATACCCATAAGCCGATTTTAGTTGCGGATGATCGACTTTTAAAACGCTCTGAAAAGATTGTTGTCATTGATCACCATCGACGAGGGGAGGATTTTATTAAAAATCCAACACTTGTATATATGGAGCCTTATGCATCGTCTACAGCTGAGTTGGTTACGGAATTGTTAGAATATCAGCCAGAAGATGAAAAACTAACAAAACTAGAAGCGACTGCACTTTTAGCAGGTATTATTGTAGATACGAAAAGCTTTACACTTCGAACAGGAGCACGGACCTTTGAAGCTGCTTCCTATTTAAGAACAAATGGAGCTGATACTGTATTAGTGCAGCAATTACTAAAGGAAGATATCGATACGTATATAGAGCGCTCGAAAATTATCCAGACGGTCGAGTTTGTTTATCCAGGAATTGCCGTTGCATATGGGCAGGAAAATAAAATATATGACTCTGTATTAATTGCTCAAACTGCTGATATTTTACTTACAGTTAAAGACGTATCCGCATCCTTTGTGGTTGCCCATCGACCTGATGGATTAATTGGTATTAGTGCGAGATCATTAGGAGACTTCAATGTGCAACTTGTCATGGAAAAGCTTGGCGGTGGCGGTCACTTAACAAATGCTGCTTGTCAAATCGACGCGGATACAATCGATCAGGCTATTTCTTTATTAAATAATGCAATAATAGATATACTCGAGGGGAGAAATGAAGAATGAAAGTAGTATTTTTAAAAGATGTTAAAGGTAAAGGAAAAAAAGGTGAAATTAAAAATGTTGCAGATGGCTATGCACAAAACTTCCTTATTAAAAATGGCTATGCTGTAGAAGCTTCAAATCAAGCATTAAGCCAATTAGAAGGTCAAAAAAAATTAGCTGAGAAAAATGCAGCAGCTGAATTACAAGCAGCAAAAGATTTAAAAGAAGAGTTAGAAAAATTAACTGTCGTTATTAAAGCAAAATCAGGTGAAGGTGGAAGACTATTTGGTTCAGTTTCTACAAAACAAATAGCTGAAGCACTTCAAAAAGGGTTTGGAATTAAAATTGATAAACGTAAAATGGAATGTAACGAAGGTATCCGCTCTTTAGGCTTTACAAATGTACCAGTGAAGCTTCATCAAGAAGTAAAAGCTACTTTAAAGGTACACGTTACAGAAGAAGCGTAAGGAGAGAACTCTATGAACGAAGGCATGATGGATCGCGTTCCACCGCATAACCATGAGGCAGAGCAATCCGTTATCGGTGCCATATTCCTTGAGCCACAAAGTTTAATTACAGCATCTGAAATTTTACTTCCTGAAGATTTTTATCGTATAAGTCATCAGAAGATATTCCAAACGATGCTAGATTTAAGTGACCAAGGGAAAGCGATAGATGTTGTCACTGTTACAGAGGAACTTTCAGTAAAGAAGGAACTTGAGGATGTTGGTGGTCTTTCGTATTTAACAGAGCTTGCCAATGCTGTACCTACTGCTGCCAATATTGCTTATTACGCTAAAATCGTAGAAGAAAAGGCATTGTTACGACGTTTAATTCGTGTTGCCACAAAGATTGTTGAAGAAGGTTATACACGGGAAGATGAAGTAGAAGCGCTTTTATCTGATGCTGAAAAGAAAGTAATGGAAGTTGCGAACCGTAAAAATGCTGGCGACTTTAAACATGTTAAAGATGTACTCGTTCAAACATACGACAATATTGAACAACTTCAATTTCGTGATGGAGATGTAACTGGCATTCCAACTGGTTTCCGTGACTTAGATCGAATGACAGCTGGGTTTCAACGTAATGATTTAATCATTGTAGCTGCCCGCCCTTCTGTAGGGAAAACAGCCTTTGCCTTAAATATTGCACAAAATGTAGCAATAAAAGCACGTGAAAATGTAGCAATATTCTCCCTAGAGATGGGGGCCGAACAACTTGTAATGCGTATGCTTTGTGCTGAAGGGAATATTGATGCTCAAGCCCTACGTACCGGTGCTCTAACTTCTGAAGATTGGAGCAAGTTAACGATGGCAATGGGCAGTTTATCGAATTCGGGGATTTATATTGATGATACACCTGGTCTACGTATTAGCGAGATTCGTGCAAAATGTCGACGCCTTCACCAGGAGAATGGTTTAGGTATGATCCTCATCGATTACTTACAATTGATTCAAGGTAGTGGTCGTAGCGGAGAAAACCGTCAACAAGAGGTATCTGAAATTTCCCGTTCTTTAAAGGCTTTGGCGCGTGAATTAAAAGTTCCGGTTATTGCTCTATCTCAGTTATCCCGTGGTGTAGAACAACGTCAAGATAAACGTCCAATGATGAGTGATATACGTGAATCAGGAAGTATCGAGCAAGATGCGGATATTGTAGCTTTCTTATATCGTGATGATTACTATGATAAAGAATCTGAAAGCAAAAATATGATTGAAATCATTATCGCAAAACAGCGTAATGGTCCAACAGGTACAGTTACACTTGCCTTTAAAAAGGAATTTAATAAATTTATTAATATAGATTGGTCGCAACATCCACAACCAGTGAATGCATAAAAATATTTGGAACACGAACGTTAGTTGAAATTTTTCAATTATATGTTCGTGTTTTTTCTTATTCTTCATTGACTTATATGATGAATCATTGTTACAATAGTTCTGTTTGATATAGTTAAAGAAAGTAGGACATACTATTTGTAACTGTCTTGCTTTTAATTAATGCGGGAAAAAGGACGTAATGTCTAGCGGAGGTGCTGATATGACATCAGTTGTAGTTGTAGGGACACAATGGGGAGATGAAGGTAAAGGTAAAATTACTGACTTCCTATCTAAAAAAGCAGATGTAATCGCTCGGTTTTCAGGCGGGGATAACGCAGGTCATACAATTAAATTTGACGGTGAAACGTATAAGTTGCATTTAATTCCATCAGGTATTTTTTATAAAGAAAAAACGTCAGTTATGGGGAATGGGATGGTAATTAACCCAAAATCTTTAATAACTGAATTAAAAGGTTTACAAGAGCGCGGTATTGATACATCAAATTTACGTATTTCAAATCGTGCACAAGTAATTCTTCCATATCATATTTACCAAGATAAAGTAGACGAAGCATCTCGTGGCGATAAAAAAATCGGGACAACATGTAAAGGGATTGGTCCATGTTATCAAGATAAAATTGCACGTATGGGTATTCGCATTGCGGATTTACTTGATCGTGAAATTTTCGAACAAAAGCTACGTGAGAATTTAGAAAAGAAAAACCGCTTATTCGAGAAATACTATGAAGTAGAAGGTTTAAAATTTGAAGATATTTTCGAAGAGTTCTACGGCTATGGTCAAGAATTAGCGCAATATGTAACAGACACATCAAAAGTATTAAATGATGTATTAGATGAAGGTGGACGTGTATTATTTGAAGGTGCACAAGGCGTAATGTTAGACGTTGACCATGGTACATATCCATTTGTTACTTCTTCTAACCCTGTTGCAGGTGGTGTAACAACGGGTACGGGTATTGGACCATCTCATGTATCTCGTGTTGTTGGCGTATGTAAAGCGTATACTTCTCGTGTTGGTGACGGTCCATTCCCAACTGAATTATTTGATGAAGTAGGTCATCAAATTCGTGAAGTAGGACGCGAATATGGTACAACTACTGGCCGTCCTCGTCGTGTAGGTTGGTTTGACTCAGTAGTAGTACGCCATTCTCGTCGTGTAAGTGGGATTACAGACTTAGCATTAAACTCAATCGATGTATTATCTGGTTTAGAAACAGTAAAAATCTGTACTGCTTATAAATATAACGGTGAAATCATTACTGAATATCCAGCAAGCTTACATGTAATTGAAGCATGTGAACCAGTTTACGAAGAACTTCCAGGCTGGTCAGAGGATATCACAGGCGTTCGTACACTAGAAGAACTACCAGAAAACGCACGCAAATACGTAGAACGCATCGTAGAACTAACAGGCATCAACCTAATGACATTCTCAGTAGGCCCAGCCCGAGAACAAACGAATGTAGTAAATCCAATCTGGGAGTAATAAATACTAACTGCTAATGGTACTAGACCGTTAGCAGTTAGTATTTTTTTAACGACGTTTGTTCTGCACCGTAAACCTACAACAGGCGCACTCACTCTATGGGTTTAACAAACATTGAAAAAGAAAATGCCTCCAATCTTCCTCCAAAACCTAAATAGAAACAATCAATGGTTGATTAAGTTAACAGAAAGTAAACAATTATTCGCTATGATAATATCCAATTTAAGGTTACTATTATTGACGGTATTGGAATTATTAGGTACTAAACATGGAGGGAAGTTATGAGGAAAATTTTAAGTGTTCTTTTTTCTTTATGCCTTTTGATATTTACGGTAAATCCTACGAATGCAGCTTCAATGGAGACACCATCTGGCATAGTCTTTGATAATTTAGAAAAGGAGATTGATTCTTATGTTGAAGAGTATATTAATCAATCTTCTCCTGGAGCTGCAGTTGCAATTGTGAAGGATGGGGAAATCATCTTCTCAAAAGGGTATGGCTATGCAAATGTTAGTAAAAAGGAAGAGATTGATCCAGCAAAAACAGTTTTTGAATATGGTTCAATTAGCAAGTTATTTGTTTGGACTTCTATTATGCAGCTTGTTGAACAAGGAAAAATAGAATTAAATCGTGATATTAAGACGTATCTCCCGCAAGAATTCAGTAATCAATTAAACTATGAAAAGACAATTACTATTTATGATTTAATGCATCATACAGCTGGTTTTGAAGAGTATCCATTTGATTTAATTTACACATCCAAAGAAGAAGTTGTTCCATTAAAAGAACTTCTAGTTAATGGCCAGCCAAAACAAATATATGATCCAGGTTCTACCATTGCCTATTCTAACTATGCCACTGCAATTGCTGGATATATAGTGGAGGAAATCTCAGGTAGCGAGTTTTCAGAATATGAAAGGGACAACATTTTTAAAAAGGCAAACATGATGAAAACTTCTGGACACCCAGTATTAGAAGATTATCCTGAGCTCGAGCAAGATAAGGCGACTGGTTATATCAAAGTAAAAGAAGAATTCATAGAAGCTGGATGGTCATATGTACCGTTATATCCAGCAGGCTCAGTTAATGGTACGCTTCATGATTTAGCAAATTTTGCTATTGCGTTAATGCCTAACAACAAAGATAATAGCCCACTTTTTAAAACTCGTGAAACACTAGATAACATGCTATCTCAAAGTGGTACCCCACATACTGAAATTTTATCAAATGCCCATGGTTTCTGGGAATATGATGGTCAAGTAAGAGGGGTTGGTCATGGTGGGAATACACTTGCATTCAGTTCAAATATGGTCATTGCACCAGAGGAAAACTTCGGTGTCATCGTATTAACGAATGCTGCAGGTGAAATGGATTTATGCTATGGATTAGTTGATTTACTAATGGGTAAGAGGGATAAACAAATTCCTGTCTCCGTCACTGAAATACAATTGCCAAGTGCAAAGGAAATTGAAGGATCTTATGTATCAGCACGTAATTCTGAAAGTAGTTATGTAGAAGGGTTCTTAGGTTTCATGACGATGGCGAAAGTGAAGGCAGTGAGTGAAAATGAAATTAAAGTAACTAGTATGGGGATGGAAGGCTCCTATGTCCAGACAAGTCCCTACCTTTATGAAGTAGTAGGAAAATCATTGATAGGCGATAAATTATATTTTGAAATTGTTGATGGTGAATTAAAACGTATCTCAACAGGTCAAATTGCCGATTACTTACCTTTAAAATGGGATCGCCAATTGATTTGGTATTATATCAGCATTGGGATATTAGGATTAAGCTTGCTTTACTTTATTATTGGTTTAATAGTTAGTGGTGTATCTTGGTTACGTAATCGAAAGAAAAATCTATCAGGATTGATAAAAACGGAGAGAAAATGGCATTCTGCTATTATCCTCGTAGGAGCAATGTTTATCATCAATAATTTATTCTTGATTGTACGAACATTTTCAGGTATGTCAATAAAAATTGATGTCATTAAATGGCATATTATTTGCAATTGGGCGTTACTAGCTGGTGCAATAATCTGTATGTTAATTAGTTTCTTATATACAAAACGTGCTCCACTACAAAGAAAGCAAAAATCCATTCGCTTATCAACATGGGTCATTCTTGTGTTGTTAGTCATTGTACTTATTAATTGGAATTTCTTTAATATAATAGCATGATAAGAAAAGAGGCTATTCGATAATCGAGTAGCCTTAATTCATATAGGTATGCTTGAACTATATTAGTGAATCCCTTTCTTCTTAAAGCGACCACCTTTAACTTCACTTATATTCCCTATTGCGAGGAAAGCCTGGTTATCAATACTGCGGACAATTTCTTTCATTTTTGATTCTTCTAATCGAGTGATTACACAAAATATGACCTTTTTATTATCTCCTGTATAAGCCCCTTCTCCATGTAAATATGTAACACCACGACCTAAACGATGTAATATGGCTTGTCCTATTTCCTCAATGTCCTCACTAATTATGTAAACGGATTTAGATTCCTCCATCCCTAACACGACAACATCAATTACTTTTGATGCAATATAGTATGCCACTACCGAGTACATTGCCTGTTCCCAAGTAAATACAAAACCTGCAACGGTGAAAATGATTAAGTTGATAAATAAAATTATTTCTCCAACAGAAAAAGGAAGTTTGATATTCGACAAAATGGCTAAAACTTCGGTTCCATCTAAACAACCACCATAGCGGATAACTAGGCCAACACCAACACCTAATAAGATTCCGCCAAATACAGTGGCTAGTAATAAATCTTTTGTAAAAGGATGTACGTGATGCATAATTACCGTGGCAATTGAAAGGATTGTAATTCCCAGGGCAGTGGTTAATGCGAAGGTTTTCCCAATTTGTTTATAACCGATGTATATAAAAGGGAGGTTTAATATGAAGATAAAAACACCGACAGGCAAACCAAATAAATGAGATGTAATAATGGAGATCCCAACAATCCCTCCATCCATTACATTGTTTGGAACTAAAAATAATTCAAGACCTACTGCAAAAATTAATGCACCTACAATTACCATTATGATTCGAAATATATGATGTCTCATAGGAATTTTATTTACTTCAGAATGTTTGGCACCTTTATCCATAAATTCTCCCCAATCTCTATTAATTTCATGTTTTTTGTTTTATATGAAGGGTCAATCCATCGGGTAATAAAAAAGCCTTTCTTTATAATTATTCCTTAAACTATAAAGAAATGAAACTAGGAATATAAAATTTCTCCATGAATTTTAAAGTAGTTTAAAATACAGTGTAATTAAAAAATAATAAAAATAATGTCGAAAAAACTCGAAATATAATAATAAACTAAAATTTGTTTCAATTTTCAAAAGACGAAACAGCTATTTTTAGTTCTAAAATACTATCTTGTAACAAAAAACGTGCAAATAATACATTTTCATTACAAAAGACTCATGGCAGTTCAACCAATAGGTGTATTGTGGTAAATTAATTAAGGTGTGAAAATTCACATGGAAAAAATACCCTCAGGATAGGGTCACCTTTGGAAGGGGCTTCATTATGAGTTCGAAGTGGAAATCGAAAAAAGACTTTTCAATGAAATATACAAGTCTGGATTCTAAAAAAAAGAAGATTATTAAAAAAATAGCTTTAACTGCTGCTCTTTTATCCACGGTAACATTTAACTTAGCATTTGCCAATGGAGAAGAAAGCAAAGAAACAATTAATAAGATTTATCATGTCTATTTAGGTGATACATATATTGGACCTGTCTCAAGTGAAGAAGCAGTAACAGAAATTGTCGAACAAAAAGAACAAGAAGCAAGTTTACAATATAAAAATATGGAAGTAGATGCTAGCTCGGATGTTTCCTTAGTACCTGAGCATGTATTCTCATTCGATACAAATGACTCTAGCACATTAGAAAAATTAAACACAGAATTAGAAGTTCAAACACCTGCTTATGCATTGCAAATTGATGAAGAACCAGTTGCTTATTTTAAAGATGAACAAGATTTTGAAGAAGCAATTCGTCAATTAAAACTTGAATACGTAACAGAAAAACAGTTACAACAGTTAGAAAATAATACTACTACAGATTTACCCGACTTAAAGAAAAATGAAACACGACTATTGGAAGTTTCAATCGTTGAAAATATTACTGTAGAAGATACAAAAGCAAATCCTGCAGAAATTTTAAGTCCTGATGAGGCAGTAGATTATCTAAAATCGGGTTCAGTAGAAAAAGAGCTATACGCTGTTCAAGAAGGCGATGTTCTTGGGAAAATTGCAAAGAAGCATAATTTATCAATGGCTGAGCTTTTAAAACTAAATCCTGATATAAACGAAAATTCGTTATTACAAATTGGTCAAAAACTGAATGTAACAGTGGAGAAACCATTAGTAAACATAAAAGTTGTCTATGAAAAAGCAAGAATAGAAAAAATCGACTTCACAAAAGTTGTGAAAGAAAACGACTCCATGTATAAAGGCGAGAAGGTTGTTAAACAAGAAGGCGAATATGGGAAAAAAGAAGTTGAATATGTGATTACAGAATTAAATGGTAATCGAGTAGAAAAAGCTGTGACAGAAGAGACCGTGCTTTCTGAACCTAGTGATCGTGTTGTTGTAGTTGGTACGAAAGTTGTTTCAGATCGCGGAACAGGTGCATTTGCTTGGCCAACTTCAGGTGGATACGTATCAAGTAATATGGGGAATCGATGGGGTGAATTCCACCGAGGATTGGATATTGCTAGACCATCAAATTATAATATCACTGCTTCAGATAACGGGGTCGTTACATTTGCTGGTTGGGATGGAACATATGGTCAAAAAATCGTTGTAGACCATAATAATGGATATGAAACAGTATATGCACATTTATCAGAAATTAAAGTAAGTGTTGGTCAAGTTGTTCCACAAGGTTCAATTATTGGCATCATGGGCTCAACAGGAAGATCAACAGGTACTCATCTTCACTTTGAAGTTCATAAAAATGGGTCGTACGTAAATCCATTATCATTATTAAACTAATTATAAGACAGTCCAAACACAATGGGCTGTCTTTTCTTTTATAATTAGACCTCATAATTTGTCGAAATATATTCCCCAGAAAATAAAACTATGCATCGATGTTCCTATATTGCAATTCAGTGTTATCTGATTGTAACCTCAGCTTAAACGTTGTAACACTTTGTTTGATATAATGGAGTGTGGGGTAGTATAATGCATCGAAACGTAAAGCATGATAGAGTTAATAATAGGAAAAATTAAACTTAACATACTTAACTATAGATAGAGAAAAGAGAAGGAGACAAATTTATGACAAAAACGATATTAGTTGTGGATGATGAAAAGCCGATTGCAGATATTTTGCAATTCAACTTAGTAAAGGAAGGGTATCAAGTAATTTGTGCTTATGATGGTGATGAGGCGCTAGAAAAAATTGAAGAATCTCAACCAGATTTAATGCTACTTGATATTATGCTTCCAAAACGTGATGGCATGGAAGTTTGCCGTGAAGTTAGAAAAAAATACGACTTTCCCATCATCATGTTAACTGCAAAAGGATCGGAAATTGATAAAGTGCTCGGACTAGAAATGGGAGCAGATGATTATGTGACGAAGCCTTTTAGTACGAGAGAATTAATTGCACGAGTAAAGGCAAATATGCGTCGTCTTAAAGTATCAGCTCAAGTAGAAGAAACAAAAGAAGAGTCAAATGATATTACTGTAGGTGCCTTAATTATTCAACCTGATGCTTACATCGTGTTAAAACGCGGGGAAGCCATTGAATTGACTCACCGCGAATTTGAATTACTTCATTATTTAGCGAAACATATTGGACAAGTAATGACACGAGAACATTTATTACAAACGGTATGGGGTTATGATTATTTTGGGGATGTTCGCACAGTGGACGTTACAATTCGACGTCTCCGTGAAAAAATTGAAGATAACCCAAGTCATCCAAACTGGATTGTGACGCGCCGTGGGGTAGGTTATTATTTACGGAATCCTGAACAGGAGTAATGTAAATGCATAAAGTTAGCTTTTTTAAGTCTATCCACGTAAAACTTGTACTCATCTATGTTTTACTCATTATTATTGCATTACAAATCATTGGTCTTTATTTCTCTTCAAACTTAGAAGAGAACTTAAAAACGAACTTTCAAGAGTCGATAACGCAAAGGATTGATTTAGTTCAATATAGTATCCGAGAAGAGATGCAAAAGGACCGGGATGAAACAACACCGTCTTTAGAACAAAGTTTGAACGTCATTTTGCGAGAGTTCACCACAAGTGATATTAATGAAATTCGGATAGTAGATAACCGGAACAAAGTATTAGCGACATCCGATATTGATAATCAAGCCATTGTTGGACAGCGATTTAATCATGATATTATAACAAAATCAATATCAGCTGAAATTTTCCAAGATGAAATTGCTCTTGACGAAGACACAAGAAAGCGCGTTTGGGTTTTAGCAACACCGATTATAAATGCACTCGGTCCAAACAAAGATGTTATTGGTGCCATTTACCTTGAGTCAAATATTGAAAAAGTATTTGAACAAATGAATGATATCAATCGGATTTTTGCTGTTGGTACTGCGATGTCCCTTGCAATTACTATCGTTCTTGGCATATTGATTGCCAAAACCATTACAAAGCCGATTTTAGATATGCGTAGGCAAGCTCAAGCGATGTCTAGAGGGAATTTCTCGCGTAAAGTTCGTGTCTATGGAAATGATGAGATTGGGCAGTTAGCAATTGCATTTAATCACTTAACAAATAGACTACAAGAAGCAACATCTACAACCGAAGCTGAACGGAGAAAATTAGCATCAGTTTTAAGTAACATGACGGATGGAGTTATCGCAACAGATCGTAAAGGGAAAGTCATATTAATTAATGACCCTGCGTTAAACTTTTTAAATGTTACACGTGAAACAATGTTAAACCGACCAATTGCTTCAGTACTTGGTGTAGATCAAGAATTTAGTTTTGAAGACTTAATTTATATGAAGGATTCACTTAATTTAAATTTTAGTACGCAAGAAGAGCCGTTAATTTTAAGAGCAAATTTTTCTGTTATTCAAAAGGAAACTGGATTTGTAAATGGATTAATTACAGTGTTACACGATATTACGGAGCAAGAGAAAATCGAAATGGAACGCCGGGAGTTTGTAGCAAACGTTTCTCATGAATTGCGTACTCCTTTGACTACGATGCGAAGTTATTTAGAAGCATTAGCAGATGGGGCATGGCGTGATGAAAATATTGCACCATCCTTTTTAAATGTCACACAAACCGAAACAGAACGAATGATTCGATTAGTCAATGATTTACTGCAATTATCGAAAATGGATAGTCGAGATTATAAATTGAATCGGGAGTTTGTAGAATTTAATAAATTTTTCAATCGCATTATTGATCGTTTTGAAATGTCAAAGTCTCAAAACGTAACATTTAGTCGCTTTATACCTGAAACATCATACTTTGTAGATATTGATACAGATAAACTGACACAAGTAATTGATAATATTATCTCTAACGCACTCAAATATTCACCAGATGGAGGAAATATCCGATTTGGTTGTACCATTCAAGATAATATGTTGAAAGTAATGATTTCTGATGATGGTATGGGGATTCCAAAAGAAAATGTAAACCGCATTTTCGAAAGGTTTTATCGCGTAGACCGAGCTCGTTCTCGTGCAATGGGGGGAACTGGTTTAGGTTTAGCTATTGCAAAAGAAATGATTGAAGCACATGGCGGGAAAATTTGGGCAGAAAGTGAGGAAGGTGTAGGCACGACAATCTTCTTTACGTTGCCATTTGAATTAGATGAGGCGGGTGATTGGGAGTGAAATATGTAGAACAAGTTAAATCAATTATTCTAACATTCCTTGTTGGTTTAAGCCTAATTTTAACTTTTTCAATATGGAGCTATACACCACCCTACCAAGTTATTGAAGAATCACAAGTTGAACAAATTACCGTTGGAGAACATAAGACCCTTGAAAAAGTGATTCAGCCTTACCGTATTTTATTAAGCAATGAACAACAGTTTTCTGGCACTATATCATCTACTTTAATAGATAATATAATGACTACTTTATCAAATGTAAGAGCAACTGAACTAAATTTTATTCAAAGTAACCTATCGAACGAAAAAGTGAATTCAATGATTGGTGCAAATAATCGAATCACACTGTTTTTTGCAGCAGAAGTGCCGATTAATACATTTAAATCCATTGTAGAATTTACTCAAAGCGAGTTACCAGAGATATCCTTTAGCCACCTTATCATCGATTGGAGTAAATTTAATCAATCCAATACATTGCAACTTCTTTTTGTAAGTGAACAAAACCGAACGCTTTACACAACGGATATTGCATTGAGTAATGACTATTTTAACTCTACTTTTAATGATGTATTCAAACATGCCATTGCCTTTGAAGAAGTAAAGAGAAACAATGAACTTTCTTTATATGTTCCGTCTAACTCAGTAGAGTTAATGAAATATACCTACTTTATTGACGAAGTATCCCCTGAAAGATTTAAAGAAATTTTATTTAAAGATACAAATATTGTGAAGAAAACAATCGAAAGTGCTACATCGTCAAAGTATAATGATGGGATGTCTTTTATGACGTTGGATACTAAAACAAGGATTATTAACTACGTGTACCCGACTTCTGAAAGTATTAATGATATTAAAGGGTCAACGTTATTACAAGAAAGCTTTGATTTTCTAAATGAGCATGGTGGATTAACAGGAGATTATCGGTATGTGTATCGAAATATTCCGAAGCATATTACAGAATATCAATTATTCTTACAAGGTGTACCGGTGTTTAGTAACATCACATCGACTCGAATAGCAACAACATGGGGAGACAATCAAATCTTTAGCTACCGAAGACCATATTATAAACTTGATATGGCAATTCCTTCAGAGAAAGTAATTAGACAATTGCCATCAGGTGTGCAAATTTCAGAATGGATAGAAGATATACACGAGGTTGATGAATTAATGATCGGTTATTATTTAACCGGAAGTGAAATTGATGATAAATTATATACGTTAGAGCCAAGTTGGTTTGCCATTCGGGATGGTAGTTGGACACGTATTACGCCATCATTAGGAGGGGTTGGATATGGATTGGAGTAAATCAAAATCTATATTCATCGTAGTGTTTCTAATATTGAATGTTTTCCTATATTCTTTATACTTAAACCGTCACACAGAAGCACAATTGGTAGAAGTGTTAGGTGAAAAAACTATTGAAGCACAACTCCAAGATGACAATATTACTTATGGAGTTTTGCCTACCAATATAGAAAAGGCCGCCTATATTTCCGCAACTGTGAAAAATTTTGAAGAAGAAAATATCGTCATACAAAATGCACAAAGCATCATTGTTGAAAATAAAAATAAATTGATTGTTACATTAAAAGAACCAGTGAAAATTAGTAATCTGGATCAGGAAGAAAACTATCGAAACTTTCTTCAATTTCAAGTTTACGAAGGTGCCTCCTATTCATTATGGAAAGTTGACCCGGAAAATGGGAAAGTTACATTTTTTCAACGATTGAATGATCGGAAAATCTATTATAATATTAACGGTGTTCTCACAATCTTTTTAAACGATAAAAATGAAATAATCGGCTATGAGCAAACTTTACTAGATAATATAGAAGAATATAATAAAGAAAAAACACTGCTACCACCTATTCAAGTAATTCAAGCACTTTATGGAAAACGTTTGTTAAAACCCGACTCTAAAATTACTGAGATGAAATTAGGTTATTCAACTCTTGTTCAGCTTAAGACACAAGTATTTGTTCCAACGTGGGAAGTCCGTGCCACAACTCAAGACAATATTCATGAAGAATATTTCGTTAATGCTGTAGAAGGAAAAGTAATTGATGTTCAACTAGATGCTACAAGAGTTGAGGCAGTAGAAACAGAAGTAGAAGATGTAAAAGAAGTTGATGAAGAATAGGGAGTAATGTTATGCGATTTAGTGTTTTAGCAAGTGGTAGTACTGGAAATGCTATCTATGTAGAAAATGATGAACATGCATTTTTAGTTGATGTCGGTTTTAGCGGCAAAAAAATGGAGCAACTGTTTGCTAAAATTGATCGTGACATAAAGAATTTAAGTGGGATTTTAGTGACTCATGAACATAGTGATCATATAAAAGGGCTTGGAGTTGTCGCGCGGAAATATAAAGTGCCGGTTTATGCCAATGAAAAAACATGGCAAGCAATGGAAGGTCACATCGGAAATATTCCAACCGAGCAAAAATTTATATTTAATATGGAAACAGTTCAATCCTTTGGGTCATTAAATATTGAATCCTTTGCCGTTTCACATGATGCAGCTGACCCAATGTTTTATGCTTTCCATGAAAGTGACCGCAAACTTGTTGTCATTACGGATACTGGATATGTTAGTGACCGGATGAAAGGAATTATTCGTGGTGCCGACTCCTTTGTTTTTGAGTCGAACCACGATATCGGTATGCTTCAAATGGGTCGTTATCCATGGTCGGTTAAACGCCGAATTTTAAGCGATGTTGGACACGTTTCCAATGAAGATGCAGCAATTGCGATGAGTGAAGTGGTATTTGAAAAACCGACTCAAATCTATTTATCTCATTTAAGTAAAGATAATAATATGAAAGATTTAGCCCGTATGAGTGTTTCACAAACATTACAATCATGTGGAATTATCGCTGGGGAATATGTTCATTTACATGATACAGATGCAGAGGAACCCACTCTTTTAGTAACTGTTTAAGAAGAAAGGTATGCCGTAATTTGGCATACTTTTTTTAATTTTGTTTTATTTCATTTTCATGTAATTTTAATCTTTAGTTTGTATCATAATGACAACAAAAGGAAGAAAGGATTGGTCATATGAGTTACTATAATAATGATGATGAACATAAACAAAACGAAAACGAATCAAGTTCCTCCTATTCCCCATTACAAGAACGATTAATGCGTGATGAAGAGGAAAATAAAAAAAGAGCAAATAAGAAAAGCGGAGGAAGCAAAGCAGGTTACTTTTTTAGTGGTTTAGCGGGTGTGATTGTCGGAGCACTAATAATGTGGTTACTACTTCCTTCCATGGTTGGGCAACTCCCAAATGCCAATAATAACAAGGCGGATAATACGACAACAATCACACAAACAGCAACAGAAGTAACAACAGATATTACTTCTGCAGTTGAAAAGGTATCTGATGCTGTTGTAGGGATCACAAATATCCAAGAAGTAACAGATTTCTGGAACCAACGCTCACAAGAACAAGAAGCTGGAAGTGGGTCTGGTGTTATTTATAAAGTGGAAGATGGAAAAGCCTTTGTTATTACGAACTACCATGTCGTTGAAGGGGCTAAACAACTAGAAGTAACACTAGCAGACGGTACGAAAGAGGAAGCAACTCTTGTAGGAAGCGATATTTGGACAGACTTAGCGGTTGTCTCAATTAACAGTAAAAATGTTGATACAGTTGCACAATTCGGTGATTCAGAGGCAATAAAACAAGGTGAAACTGTTATTGCGATTGGGAACCCACTTGGATTAGACTTTTATGGTTCCGTTACAACGGGTGTTATTTCAGGAAAAGATCGTGCGGTTCCTGTTGACTTAAACGGAGATGGCACGGAAGATTGGGAGACAGAAGTTTTACAAACCGATGCGGCTATTAATCCCGGAAACAGTGGTGGCGCGTTAGTAAATATCTCAGGAAACTTAGTAGGCATTAACTCAATGAAAATTGCTGAATCAGCTATCGAAGGATTAGGCTTCTCCATTCCAATAAATACGGTCATCCCGATTGTAGAAGAGTTAGAACGAAATGGTGAAGTACGTCGCCCAACAATGGGAATTGGTTTATTAGACTTAACTGATGTTCCTGCATTCTATCAACAACAAACGCTCCGCTTACCAGAAGAAGTAACAACAGGTGTTGTTGTATCAGAAATTGTTCAAGGTTCTGCAGCCGATAAAGCAGGTGTAAAACAATATGATGTTATTGTAGAAATGGGCGGAGAGAAAATTGAAAACTCCATCGATTTACGTCAACATCTATACAATAAAACAGATATCGGTGACACACTTCCAATTAAAGTGTATCGCCAAGGGAAGTTAGTTGAGCTACAATTAACATTAACTGAAGGAACGAACGTATAAAGAACAACATCTGTGGAAAACTATAAGTTATCAACAAAGAGTTAAGAACAACGAGTAGAGGAGGAAAAGCCTATTCTTCCCTACTCGTTTTTTGTTTGTTACAATGGTTTGTGGATAACATATACACATTTGTGAATAAGTCTGTGGAAAATTAAAAATGAGAAGGGGTCTTTTTATATGAAAGTATACAGCTGTGAAACCCATATAAATCACGCTTTAGACATGCTAGTTGCAGAAACAAAGGAGTTCCCGATTATGGAACAACTAAATGATGAAGAAAAGTTATCCACAAATTGTTCTTACTGTGAACAGCAAGCAACATATATTGTATCAAGTAAATAACTTTACACAATATATAGAAAAGTTATGTGGATATGTGGATAACTTTTGTGGATAACTTGTTTGTAAATGAAATATGAAGGTGGATAAACTGTATATATTGAAATTTTCTAACAAGAATGAAAAAAGAGTGATAAGGTTTAGGCATTTTTTACTTGAAATTTAAAAATATGTGGATAAAATTTATGAATGCAATGTAAAGGTGGACAAGTTGTGAATATCACCATAATCTCAGTGGGAAAATTAAAAGAGAAATATTTAAAAATGGGCATCGAAGAATATGTAAAACGATTAGGTGCCTATGCAAAAATGGAGTTAGTGGAAGTACCCGACGAAAAAGCCCCAGAAAATTTAAGTGAATCCGAAATGGAGATTGTAAAACGAAAAGAAGGGGAACGAATTTTAAGCAAAATTAGTGACGGCACACATGTGATTGCCCTTGCTATTGATGGAAAAATGAAATCCTCTGAAGAAATGGCAAGTGGTCTAGAATCCCTTATGACATACGGCACAAGCAAAATTGTCTTTGTTATTGGCGGATCGCTTGGCTTACATAACGATGTACTAAAACGCGCGGACGAAAAACTGAGCTTTGGCAACATGACCCTACCTCACCAGCTGATGAAGTTGGTATTAGTAGAGCAGATTTATCGAAGCTTTCGGATTATGAAGGGTGAACCGTATCACAAATAGGTAATGGTTAGGCTTAAAATATAACCCTTTCATAAGGAGAGGGACTGCTTTAGTATCATTATGTAGGCTTGGATCAGTAGGATCCAAGTCTTTATTTGGAATGTGGGCTATGAAGGAAAAGTAAATATTCTGTAGTTCTTTTTTACTTGCATCTATTCTTTCAATAGAAGCAACAAGGAGTTGTCTAAACTCCATAACCGATAAATACTCTTTTAGTTCGAGAAACTCCTGAAGCTGTAATTTAATGAAATCAGGTGTTACGGTATTGAGATTTACATTTACAGAAGTATGCTCATTACTTGCTTCTTGCATTAGCTCTTTTGTTTTGTCTATTTCTGACCGCAATTCACTCATCCGCTGTTTTGCTTCTTCCACTGTGTAAACTTCTGACTCTACTAAATCCTGAATACGTTTTTTTCGATTTTCAAGTTCCTTAAGCCTTTTTTGAAGAAGTTGATACTCTGAAGATTGATTATTAAAGTTGGAGTGTTTCCTGATATTAGCATTTATTTCTTCTGTAATTCGTTCAATTATACTATCAGATAATAAGGCGTTCTGTAACCTTTTAAAAACTTCTTGTTCAATCCAATCGGCATCAATTAAATTCGGACTACATACAGTTAGTCCCTTATTATGATACATCCCACACGCATAGTAGCGTTTTTTCGTACCATCCTTGCGTTTTGCTCCATATAGACTTGTCATATATGCTCCACATTGTGGGCATTTTAGGATAGATGTTAGTGGAAAAGTACCGCTATACTGTCTTGGCGTTCCTGTTGCACGTTGCTTTCGGATAAGCTGTGCTTTATCCCAGGTATCCTCTTCAATGATTGGCTGATGGTTCCCCTTAGTTAAAATATACTCAGTATTTTTCCCTTTTCGTCGATTAGTTTCCCAATTTACATATTGATTAAAGCGGATATAGCCTTTGTAAATAGGATTATCAAGGATAATAGAAACAGTGGAAACAGAAAAAGTATTCCCTTTCTTTGTACGTTTGCCAATTTTGTTCAAGTAATTGGAGATTCTTTTCGTTCCCCATCCTTCGTGAACAAATTTATTAAAAATAATTCTTACGGTTTCAGCTTCTTCGGGTACTAACACTAATTCTTTATCAACCGTCTCGTACCCTAACACCTTGCCCCCATTGAATTTTCCATTTCTGGCCCTTTGTTTCATGCCCATTTGAACGTTCTCCGCTAATTCTTCACGTTGGTATTGGGCTACAGATGCCAAGATATTAAATTGAAGATTGCCATGGGGAGTACCATATTCCCCTTCTTTTATACTTATAAAGCGAACCTTTGCCTTGTGGATTTCTTCCACTATTTTTAGAGAATCAGATAGGGAACGGCTAAGTCTACTAACTTTATAAGTGATAATAGCATCTAATTCACCATTATCTACATCTTTTAACATACGGTTCAAATCAGTTCTTCTTTTTGTACTTTTTGCACTAATACCTTCATCAATATAGACTTTAATAATTATATCTTTCCCAAACATTTTATGAGCAAGTTGAGTTCCCTCAACCTGCTGTCCTTCTAATGAATAGCCTTCTTGGGCTTGCTTGTCTGTAGATACTCGAATATAAAGACCAATAACCATGTTTCTTTCCATAATTAAGCACTCTCCTTTTGTAATTGATGTTTTTTTGTAATAGCAATCATAAGAAGTTCAGCAATGATGTTAATACTGTCTGATTGATCTTGTTCTTGTAAAATAATTGATGGATTGGACTGAAAGTTGGTAGAATTCTGTTGAAGTGTGTTCATAATGGGGGAACCTCCTTTAATTTTTGGGGAAATTGTACGGGGATTAGGGTGTACAACTGTTGACTATAGTATATGGATTTCCAGATTAAGATTGGTATAAAAATTTTATACTTTTTTGATGGGGGAATAAGAACGTGAAAGATTATGCTTTTATAAGGAATATAACCAGTTATCTATTGCATGGAGTTTCAGAATACATAATAGAAAAATTGCATATAAGCAAAACGGATGTTTTTCAGCATGGTCTATCAGCAGAGGAATTAGATAATATATCCTCATTGGTTAACCAAAATTTGGAGGGCAGGGCTTCACTTGGACAGTTTATAAACGAAATGCTTTATAAGGTTCAAATGACACAGCAAGAGCTTGCGGATAAAGCAGGGTTTTCAAAGGCTTATATCAGTCACTTAATCAATGGTAGAACAAATCCACCAAAATATAAATTGATAAGAATTGCTTTTGCTATGAAGCTAACAATCGAGGAAACAAACAAACTCTTAAAGATTAGAGGATTTTCGTTTAACACATCGTTAAAGGATAAAATTATTGTTGCTTGTATGGATTTAGAAATATATGACTTAATTAAAGTAGAAGAAGCATTGAATATAGTAGCTGATGCAAATGAATCGCTCTATGATTGAATGATAATATGTATAAAAAGAAAAGTGGCAGTCCGTAGGACTGCTGCTTTTCTTTTTGAATAAAAGCTAAATAGGCAACTAAAACAATATAGAACCAATTTTGCCTTTATCAACTATTGACAGTTTTCTAAAATAAATAAGAATCTCCCAAACCCTCCTATAACACATTGTTAATCGCAATGTGTCAAGTATTCCTTTAAATAGGTTGGGGTCGGGAAAATCTTTTTACAGTCCAGAGTAGATTGACATTAGGTTTTACCATTCCCGCTAATTTTTCCAAAGGAGATGATAATTTATGATTCATTCTGTTGAAATCTTACTGCCAGTTACGTATGAAGAGGTACAACAACTTTTTAAACACAATAGAATAAAAGCAGAAGCATACGAAAAATTTGGAGCGGTCGTAAAAAAACTATCGCAAAATGTAAAAAAAGAACACCCAGGTTTTTCATATACATGGCTTTCTTCAATTGGTAAAGGCTTATGGAATGTTCATTTAAAAGTAGATATTGTAAAACTACTTAGGAAAAGTGAAATTACAGAAAAAGACTACCCAAGAGTTGAAGCTCTCATTAGGAAATTTCTGATTTCTCAATTTGGACATTCATCGCATTTTGACGAGCATGTTCTAACAAGAATTGATTATAAACTGGATGTAGTCATACCTAATAAAAATCACAAGAAGTTGATTTTTCACTTATATGAGAAGTACACAGAGAGATATCGCTTCAAGGAAAAAATTAAATGGGGCAAAGATGAACAGGGTAAGCCCTTAAAATATGAAACTTCCCAATATCACAAATGCAAAAGTATAGAGTTTATTATTTATTCCAAGGAAGAGGAACGCATTGCAAAAGGTGAAGAGATACAGACCTATGAGAAAGATGTAGTTCGCTTCGAGTTAAGGCTAAAAAATGATCACTTAAATGCTATGAAGAGAAATGATGGCAAAGGCAAGAATAGAGTAAAAAAGTTGTCTGAATACTTTAAAGCAGACCTTTACCGAGAATATATGATTAATCATGTCACACCAATTATTAGAAAGGGGGATTATTATAAAATTACGAAGGCAGAGAAGATAATTGACGATAGTAATTTTTCAAGAAAGAAAAAAGAAAAACTTCGTTCATTCCTCGTTGATGTTAGTAAAAATGGAATTGATGCCCCGAAACAATATCTTTCAAAACCCACTTACAGAAAATATCTCCAAGATTTAGAGGCAATAGGAATAAATCCAATCCCCATCCCGAAAAACCGCAAAGATTTCCCTAACTTCATGCGAAATCCTTTTATTCTATAACCTCCATTTTCAGTTTTCCAATTATTGTAGACTATAGGCTAATGTAATTTGGTAAAATAGCAATATACGAGTGATTTCTTCCCCAAGTTTATTCCGCTTGGGAGTACATAAAGATGAAAAGGTGATTTTATGTTGAATTTTCAAGAGAAAGTAAGTTTTATTTGGTCGATAGCAGAAATATTAAGGGGACCGTTCAAGCCAGACGACTATGGTAAAGTCGTTTTACCAATGGCAGTTTTACGTAGATTTGATTGTGTATTAGAAGAAACAAAAGATGCGGTTCTACAAAAGTATGAGCAGTTTAAAAACTTACCAGAAGAATCACGAGATGAAATTCTAAATCGTGAAGCAAAGCAAAAATTTAGTAACATCAGTAAATATGACTTTTCCAAGCTTTTAAGCGATGCCGATAATATTGCTGACAATTTACGTGATTATATAAACGGTTTTTCTAAGACAGCAAGGGACATCATTGAGTATTTTGATTTTGATAAACAGATTGAAAAAATGGAACGTAACGATTTGCTATATCTCGTAGTTAAGCGTTTTAGTGAAATCGACTTGCACCCTGAAGTAGTATCTAATGTAGAAATGGGATATCTCTTCGAGGAGCTAATCCGTAGATTTTCGGAACACGCAGAAGCTGGGGATCACTACACGCCAAGAGAAGTCGTAAGGTTGATGGTCAATCTTTTATTTCTTGAAGACGAGGATATACTAACAAAATCTGGTATTACGCAAACGTTGTATGACAGTTGTGCGGGTACAGGTGGTATGGGTTCAGTAGCTCAAGAGTATTTAAAAGAGCTTAATCCAACAGCTGAATTAGAGTTCTTTGCTCAAGAAATTAATGAAGAATCGTATGCCATTTGTAAAGCTGACATCCTAATTAAAGGGGAAGAAGCAAGAAACATTCGTTTTGGAAATACATTATCAAATGATGCGTTTTCTGATATGAAATTTGACTATCTGATTACGAACCCTCCTTATGGCGTGGAATGGAAGCCAGCAGAAAAGGCAGTAAAGGAAGAGTATGAAAACTTAGGCTTTAATGGTCGTTTTGGAGCGGGACTGCCTCGTATTAGCGATGGACAACTTCTCTTTTTACAACATCTTGTATCCAAAATGAAACCTGTTACAAAAGATAATCCGAAAGGTTCTCGTCTTGCTATTATCATGAATGGTTCTCCATTATTTACAGGTGATGCAGGAAGTGGAGAAAGTGAAATACGCAGGTATCTAATCGAAAATGATTTGGTAGAAGGAATAGTAGCAATGCCAAACGATTTATTTTACAATACGGGCATTTCAACATACATTTGGATTTTAATAAACAATAAAAATCCATTACGAAAAGGGAAAATCCAGCTCGTAAATGCGGTCCATCTATACCAAAAAATGAAAAAGAGTATGGGGAACAAACGTAATGAACTGTCAGAGGAACATATCCATGAGATTGTGAGAATGTATGGTGATTTAAAAGAAGGCGAACACGTTAAAATCTTTGATAATGAAGATTTCGGATATCACAAAATTACTGTGGAGAGACCGTTACGCCTCAACTTTAAAATTGACGAAGAGAGAATAAACAGACTCTATGACCAAACGGCATTTGATAACTTATCAAAGTCAAGGAAAAAAGGCGAGGCAGGGTTGAAAGAGATAGAGTTAGGAGAGCAACAACAAAGAAACATCCTGGAAGCACTTTTATCCATCAAATCAGATGTTCTCTATAAAAATAGAGAAGAATTTACAAAAATGCTTAAAAAGTTGTTTAAAGAGAAGAATATAGCGATTAGTTCACCTTTACTTAAAGCTATCCTAAATGCTTTATCAGAAAAAGATGAAACAGCTGACATTTGTAAAGACAGCAAAGGAAATCCTGAACCAGATACCGATTTACGTGATACAGAAAATGTACCATTGAAAGAAGATATTCACGAATACTTTGAACGAGAAGTAAAGCCACATGTGCCTGATGCTTGGATTGATGAAAGCAAGACAAAGGTAGGTTATGAAATTCCGTTTACTCGCCATTTCTATCAATATACTGCACTAAGAAGTTCTGAGGTCATTAAGGAAGAGATTAAAGCGTTGGAAGAAAGCATCTTAGAGAAGTTGAAGAAGGTGATGGGATGAAATCCATGACAAGAGAATATAAAAATAGTGATATTGAATGGTATGACAGTATACCTTTTTCATGGAAGAAGGTAAAAATCGGATGGTTGTTTAATTTAATTGCAAGCGGAACAACGCCTCCATCAAATAATAACATTTACTATGATGGTAGTATACCTTGGTTAAATACAGGGGATCTAAAGGATGGGGAAATAGAATCGACAACGAAAACAATTACCGAAGAGGCTATAAAAGAGTATTCAACATTAAAATTATATCCAAAAGGTTCGTTAGTAATGGCTATGTATGGTGCGACTATCGGAAAATTAGGCATTACAAAGTTTGAAACAACTACTAATCAGGCTTGCTGTGTAATGGCTCAACCTATAAATACAAATAGTAAATTTATCTTTTATTGGCTAATGGGTAATAGAAAAGAAATTATTAACCTATCGCAAGGTGGAGGGCAACCAAATATAAACCAGAATATTATTAAAAATCTCAAGTTATATCTACCGAATCATGATGAACAACAAGCGATAGCCAAATACCTTGACCAAAAAACATCAGAAATCGACTCTCTCATTGCCGATAAAGAAAAGCTAATTGAATTGCTCGAAGAAAAACGTCAAGCCATTATTACCGAAGCTGTTACAAAAGGATTAAATTCAAATGTAAAGATGAAAGATTCAGGTGTGGAATGGATTGGGGAGATTCCTGAGCATTGGGAGAAATTAAGAATAAAAAATGTGGCTTCGATTTCTGGCAGAATAGGCTTTAGAGGATATACTACACAAGATATTGTTGATGAAGGTAATGGTGCAATAACATTAAGTCCTTCAAATATACAAAATGGAATGATGTATTATGATAAAGTAACATATATTTCATGGGATAAATACTATGAGTCACCTGAAATAATGCTCAAGGAAGGTTATCTTATATTTTGTAAAACAGGTTCTTCATATGGGAAAGTAGCAATTTTAAAGGATTTATATGAACCGATGACGATAAATCCTCAGTTAGTTGTGATTAAACCTTTTTCTATATTGCCTGATTATCTTTATTATGTGTTAGAAAGCGAACTTGGAAAAGTCCAAGTTGAGTTGATTGTCGGTGGTGGAACTATGCCTACTATTAACCAAGAAGATATTATAACGATGATAGTTACATTCCCTCCATATGAAGAACAGAAACAAATAGTTGAATTTCTTAATAACAAATTAGAAGAAATTCTAACTACGATTACTGATATAAAATTGCAAATAAATAAACTCAAAGAATACCGCCAATCTCTCATCTATGAAGCTGTCACAGGAAAAATTGATGTGCGGGAGTATAAAAAAGTATTGTCATAAGGGGTGAGAGAAGTGGTGATTGATGCAACAGAAAAAGGTTTTGAAACGAATATTGAAAGTTGTTTAGTGCAATCAGGCTATGTAAAAAGGCAACTTACAGGACAAGCCTTAGAGGTTTTTAAAAAGTATGCAATTGATACCGAAGTCTTATTTCAATTTTTAGAGGCAACACAGGCAAAATCACTTGAACGTTTGCAAAAAGCATATAAAGACCAATATAAGTCTAAGGTAATTGATCGTCTTCATAAAGAATTAGATAAACGTGGGATGATTGACTGCCTTCGTCATGGGATTAAAGACTATGGTGTAACGCTAAAGTTAGCCTATAACAAGCCTGTTAGTTCCATGAATCGCACCTTGATTGAGCAGTATGAACAAAATATTTTCATAGTAAGTCGCCAAGTTTATTACAGTAGTAAAAGCAACAATAGTATTGATATGTTAATTTCAATTAATGGATTACCTATTGCTGTGTTGGAACTGAAAAACCAATTAACAAATCAAACGGTAGAAAATTCGAAAAAGCAGTTTATGAATGACCGAGATCCGAGAGAACTGCTCTTTCAATTTAAAAAACGAGCGATTGTCTTTTTTGCAGTGGATACTGATGAAGTGTATATGACAACACAGCTTAATCGAGATAAGACGTTTTTCTTGCCATTCAATCGTGGGAATAATGGCGGAAAAGGTAATCCTATCGTTTACAATGATTATCGAACATCTTACCTATGGAATGACATTCTTCAAAAGGATAGCTTGTTAGATATTCTTTTCCGTTTTGTCTATGTCAATCAAGAAGATATTCAAGACTCGTCTGGTGAGATCATTGATAAAAAGGAAACGGTTATATTCCCTCGTTATCACCAATTAGATGTTGTTCGAAAGATTGAAGATGATGTGAATGAAAAAGGCGTTGGGCAAAACTATTTAATCCAGCATTCCGCAGGTAGTGGCAAAACAAATAGTATTTCATGGCTTGCCCATCGTCTTGCAAAAGTTCATGATGAGGAAGACAATGCCGTATTTAGCAGTGTTATTGTTATTACAGACCGAAGAGTATTAGACAAACAGCTTCAAGATGCCGTTTATCAATTAGAACATAAAGCGGGAATGGTTGAAAAAATAGATAAAGATTCTTCTCAATTAGCGAATGCTATTGGTAATGGGACAAGAATTATTATTACAACATTACAAAAGTTCCCTTTCATCATTGAAAAGGTTGGGGATTTTAACAAAGGTAAGTACGCAATTATTATTGATGAAGCCCATTCCAGCCAAGGTGGGAAAGCTTCTACGGCTATGACGAATATTTTATCTGACAAAACGTTAGAGGAAGCCCTCGAAGCTGATCGAATTGCTGAAGAAAATATGGGCGATATGGAAGAAAAAATAGCCGAAACTATTGCTAAAAGTGGAAAGCAAGATAATATTTCATTTTTTGCCTTTACAGCAACACCAAAGCCAAAGACAATTGAAAAGTTCGGCACATATGATGCTGACGGGAAACCGCATGCTTTCCATGTCTATACAATGAGGCAAGCAATTGAAGAAGGCTTTATTTTAGATGTGTTAAAGAATTACACAACCTATAAAACATTTTATAAGGTAGCAAAGAGTATTGACGATGATCCTGAAGTGGCAAAGGGGAAAGCCACCAAGCAAATTGCTAAATATGTATCTTTGCATCCACACAATATCGCACAAAAGACCGAAATCATTATTGAACATTATCGCCAAGTGACAAGGCATAAAATTGGTGGTCGAGCAAAAGCAATGGTCGTAACAGGGAGTCGTCTTCATGCAGTAAAGTACAAGCAAGCTTTTGATAAGTACATTAAAGTAAAAGGGTACGATGACTTAAAGGCAATTGTGGCATTCTCAGGTACTGTTCAAGATGGCGGTGTTTCTTATACTGAACCTGATATGAATGGTTTTGGTGAAAAGGAATTACCTGATAAGTTCCACCAAGATGAATATAAAGTATTGTTGGTTGCTGAGAAGTATCAAACAGGATTTGACGAGCCTCTGCTTCATACAATGTATGTAGATAAGCCTCTTGATGGGATTAAGGCTGTTCAGACTCTATCTCGATTAAACCGTACTTGCAGAGGAAAAAACGACACCTTTGTCCTTGATTTTGTTAACGAAGCAGAAGATATTCAAAAAGCTTTCCAGCCATATTACGAGGTCACAGGATTAGAAAGTACAACAGATCCTAACCTTTTATATGACTTACAACAAGAGTTAGATGCGTGCCAAGTTTATACCGAAGAAGAAATCAATCAAGTGTGTGAATTAGAGTTTAGCGGGAAGAAAAAGACAACGAAGACGCAGGAAAAATTAAATTCAATTCTTGATCAAGCTGTGAATCGCTTTAATAAAGATTTAACCCAAGAGCAAAAAGACGATTTTAAAGGAGCTTCGACAAAATTTATTCGAACATATTCTTTTATCTTACAGATTGCTCCGTTTGCTGATATTGACCTGCATAAATTATATGTTTACTTAAACTATTTACTTAGAAAGTTACCGAAGAACGTATCGGAAAATGTTTATTTAGCAGATGATGTAGCTCTTGAATATTACCGTAATGAAAAGGTGTTTGAGGGTAGCATCTCATTACAAGTTCAAGGGGAAACAGAACTAAAGCCAACTTCTCATGGGAAGGGCAAAAGCGTTGAAGAGGAAAAAGAACGCTTATCTTCTATCATTGATCGTTTGAACGAACGCTTTGGTACGGAATTCACTGAAACGGATAAACTCTCCAGAGATCAAATTAAAGAAGATATGATTAAAGATGAAGACTTGGCTCAAAAGGCAAAGAACAACACGAAAGAAAACTTCAAATTTAGTTATGAGAAGGCATTTATGGATTTTGTCATTTCTCGTATGTCCCAAAACGAGAAATTCTTTATGAAAATGCTTGAAAATAACGACTTCAAGACTTTGATTATGGAAGATATGTTTGAGGAAGTATATGAAGGATTAAGACAATAGAGCCACAGTAAACTGCGGCTCTATTTGCTGTACTTTTCCATAAATTCAAGTAGACTCTGGGCAATTAAATCCTGAACAGTAAGGAAAGGGTAGTCTTTCTTGCAAAATTCAATAAATTGCTTGTGAATGTCATTATTCATTTTAATGCTTTTGTTCTCAAACTTTGCATTGTTGGAATATACACGTTCGTCTAATATAAGCATTTTGTTCCCATATTCATAGTCGGAAATCATTTTTTTAAGGATGTCTTGATTATCTTTAATAAAAGACAGTATATTATCTGTGGCACTTTCGTTATTACTCACTACCATTGTTTTATCTCTTATGAATTTATAAAACTTGTTATCTCGTTGAATATAAACATAATCGCCCCGTTGCATTTCTTTACCAAATGAACTCCCTGGTACTCCAATTTCTTTTGCGACTTCCGAATAACTACGTGTTTTTAACATTTCATTGATAATATCAACCCTCTCGTCAGGGTGAGTGCTGTAAAATTGCTCTTTATTCATCTTTGCTACAACCCCTTTCTCAAAGTAATTTTTTTATTATAGATTTTTATACTTGGAAATATTCAAATGCTCACGAAAAATTATTTTAGTAATGTTATATATTTGTAGGCAAAATCTATGATAATAGAGAATTTGAGAAACAGGTTTTCTATATGAAAATATTAGGAAGGTGAGAGAATTGTATAATGAAGAATTATTTATTGAGGGTTTTGCGGATGAATTACGTAGGAAAAGAGAACAGCAGTCTTTAAGCTTAAATCAACTGTCAAAAAAATCAACTGTTAGTGCTTCTTTTATTATGCGGATAGAAAAGGGAGAGAGAACAAATGTCAGTATTGAAGTTTTATTCAAGCTTGCGAATGCATTATGCATCAATATAGTTCAACTACTTGAAAATAGTCAGAAAAATTAACAAGGTAACTATTTTGAAGACGCTCATGTCGACTATAAAGGACATGAGTGCTTCTTTTGACTATAAAAGACAGAATATTTTGACAAATGTTCATATTCCCTTTATACTATGGAAGTTGAATTTCTGGGAGGGGTGAGAATGAAATCGAAAGGAATAGTCAAGAGAGTGAAAAAGCCATCTTTTTGGGGGAACCACGAAGAGAAAGTTCCTTTAGAACTAAAAGAATGGGTACTTAATCAATACTTTAGTCAAGGCTGGTTATATATTTACTGCGATAGCTCATGCAGTAAATTGAATCATGGGATGTCTGTTGCTTGTACATACGTAGGTAATGGTTCTGTGATGGTGACACAACAATTAGTTTATTCACCAGCGGATGTTTGTGGGAAAAATGTGTTTGGAGAACTTAAATCTGTCATTTTTGCCCTTTTAAATTTTTCTAAGTACATAGAAACAGCACACAAGGGTGTAACTATATATTCTGATTTGGATGACATTGAAATGTTGCTATCAAAACAGATTGTATTTAAAAAAATTGACACACTAAAAACGGTACAAAATGAATTGATTGATCTTTTTGTAAAAATGCAAACCGAAAATCCAGAATTAACGATAGAGGTAAAGTATTTGACAAGACAATTTAAAAAACATAATCCCTTTATGAAGGCATCACATAATGCGAGCAGAAGATTATTAAAAAGAAGTTAATAAATTGGAGGAATAAGATGAGCGATATAAATGTGTTTAGAACACAATTATGTGGTACAGAAGATGCCACTAATATAGAAATGGCAATTGAGAATATTATCAAAGAGGTTAATTGTTTAAACCAATTATTAATTTTTGATAAAAGCTATGAATTAATCTACTTTGAGGATGATGTATACAAACATTTAAAATGCCTGTCTATCAAAGAAAAGAACAACCTTATTAATAAACTGTTGAGAATCTATTTTAGGGAAATTGACACAGCTTAACAGCTTAATAAGGTAGTGTGTTTAAATAATATGGATGACTTTTTTGAAGATGGGTATTTGTCGTACTACAAAATAAATATGAGCCATAAATAAAGGTGTGAGCTTTGTATGAGTATAATCAGACCTAAAATAAGATAACACAGGACCTATCACAACAGGAATGAAATAAGTTTTTGGAACGAAGCAATCCTAATTCAAATGAGGGAATAGAAGGATGAAAAAAGGAAGGAACTTGTAAGTATTTTGCTAACAAGTTTCTTCCTTTTATAAAACATATGTTCTTCTCTGTGTTAAAATAAAAGGAGCGTACCAAAGGGTTGGGAATATCCTCAAGACCAATGGGGCTCCTTAACTATCGTTATTATTATTTGGTATACTTTAGATATTATATACATGTTCCAGGTGAAATGTCAACGAAAAATTTCGGGGGTGAAATAAGTGGAAAGGCAATTAAACAATATAGATATACTGCAATATGGGGACTTTAACTCAAATCAAGTATTTTTTATTCAACGTTGGATTGAACTTCTCAATATACATACTCATAGTAAATATGCTGTAAGATATTTGAATACTCATCAAGCTCTAAAAGAGTTAAATTATGTTTGTAAAGAAATGATTGAAGGTAACATAAAAAGGAATGATAATCATCTTTTTATTGTTTTTGAAGAAGTGAAGAAAGTTATTAATGGTGATGAAGTGCTTAAAAAGAATGCAGTTTCATATTCAAGAATTTTAGAAAACTCTCTTCAGAGAGCCCCAAAAGCAGAAAACATCACAAAGCTTTATTCAATTATTTATCAAGTTGAATATGTTATTCGATATATAGAAAAGCATTACTTGACATGGGTGATCACTGAAATAGACGGTTTGCTGTCAAATAGTGAAGAGCGGTTCGCAGAAATAGAAAATGCTATGCAAACCTTAGCGAGTGAACTGATGGGAAGGGGATGGTCCGTAGATGAATTATATTTGTCTGCCTTCGAATCATTATTGACAGCTGAGGATAGTGTTAGTAAAAAATTTGAAAAGTTTTTTAGTAAGTTGAGTAGTGAACCACTGCCGTTTGTATTTTTATTCTCAGTAAAAAAGGATTTAGCAAAAGGTACAAAATCAAGGTTAGTTGAATTGAAATTAGAATTTTTATCTGGTCAAGAAGTATTGAATACTTATTCTGACTATGAATTAGAAAATCATATTTCTAAGAATAAAGAGTATGTGAGGGTAGTATATGATTCCTTAGATGCCTATTCTGGTGTAAATAATGCTTGGCAAAAAATTGTCGGAAAATTAGATATATTAAACTTCTATGGGTTTCCTATTCCAGATTTTGATACGTCACCTATCATACTGTTACCCGATTCTCCTAAATACTTGCGAAATGTTGAAGTAGATTTGTCAACTAAGAAAAGAAAATTCAGGGCTCCAGATTCTATGATGAATAGAGTTCTAAATCAACTTGAGACTGGGGATAAAGAGGTTAATAGGAAGTTGAAAAGCTTATTTGAGTTTACAAGAATAAGTGATGAATCTCTGTCTCCTCAATCTACATTCATAAACCTTTGGATAGGCATTGAATCTTTTGTTCATTCAAGAGAATTTGACGGTGGTATAGAGAATGTAAAAATGTTTGTTTCCGCCTTTTCAACTCATAACTATATTTATAGCCTAATTAAGAATTTTCTTGAAGATTGTAATCGTTGCGATGTGGAAATAATCTATAAAGAACGAAACTATAAAATAGGAAAACTGACTCCACAAGATGCACTATCTCTTTTTTGGAATGAAGAGTTTCTCAATAATATGACAGAAGAGTTTAAAGATCATAATATCTTGCTATCTTACAGACTTAGAGAGCTCTGCAATATATTAAAAGATAGTAAAAAATGTGCAACCCTTCTTGAACAGCATAAAAAGAATGTTCAGCAACATGTTCATAGGTTGTATCGAATAAGAAACTCGATCGTACACTCTGGTCAAATGCAATACAATAATACAAATTTATTCTCAAAACATTTATATGAGTATATAGAGTATGCTATGTCTGTTGTCATGCATCGCTTAGAAGAAGATTCATCTGCAAGTTTGGAGCAGATTTTTGCACAAGTAAGAGATAGTGTTGATACTACCATTGAAACATTGAGTAATAGTAGACTTTTAGATCAAGACACATACATTAATCTTTTATTAAGAGGTGCTTTCTAAAACTGGATCATTCATTTTCTACAGAGTTGTACAAGCAGTTATCAAACAAACTCGATAACTGCTTGTGGGGAAAGTGAAATTTCGACTGGCTTTGTATCTTAACCATTGCCTTTAGATTGATACGGTGAACCGTACCATAAGTAAGTATGGTTTTCTATTTAAGATCACTAATACTGTAAAATAGTTGAATAATTTCCCCTTTAATAGCAGCGTAGTGTGTAAAATTATACTACGCTGTTTTATAATATATATGAGTGATATTGAAAAAATTGGTAATACACTATTGAACAATTGTGGCGTAAAAAATAGGTTTGTCTCAATCAGGGATAACCATTCGATGGGGTGAATTTATGAAAGAGAAAATAATAAGGTTAGATAATAATATTTTCTTAAATTATCTATACTCGGAGAAAAATGCACCTACCGTTTTATTTCTCCACTTTAGTGGTGGGACATCACATATGTGGAATGGTATATTTCCGTTATTTCAAGAACATTACCAACTTATTGCCCCAGATTTTCGTGGTCATGGTAAATCTAGTCGCCCTATGAAAGGGTATCATATTGAGGATATGGCAAATGATATATTCCTCCTGTTACAACAATTGGAAATTCCAAATTGTCATGTTATTGGAAGTTCATTAGGGGCTGAAGTAGGTGTCTGCCTTGCTTCAAAGTATCCGGATTTTGTTCTATCTTTAACATGTGAAGGGGCTTTGTATAATGAGTTTGGCGAATATGGAATCTTTAATGGCAGTATTGAGGAAATAGAAGATGAAAAGTCAAAAATTAAACTAATTTTAGAAAAAAGAAAACTGAATACTTATAGCTCATTAGAAGAGTTTATATCAAGTGAAAGGGCCATTTTCGATAAACACGGAATTTGGAACTCTCATGTGCACCAATTTTTATCTAGTTGTGCAGAACGATTAATAGACGGCTCCTATGTTAGTCACTATAAAAATGAAGTAAGAATTGAATATATTCAAAAATACTGGGAAGTAAAATTCGAGGAATATTACAAAAAGGTTGTGTGCCCCGTTCTCTTTATGGTAAGTGAAGAAGAGTCGAATAATGAGAAAATAAGAAATAGTTTAACCTACTTTAGGAGCTTAATTCCTTTATCAGAGATTAATCAAACTAAGGGATCAATACACGCTTATGTTTGGATGCAGAAGCCTGATGATGCTGGTAATGTAGCTTTTAAATTTATACAAAAATACTATTCAATCTAGTTAGTAGATAAGTAGAAACAAATATACATTCCACTTAGGATAGTTGAAGTAAGCACAATAGTACTGCTTTAATCAGAACACCGTTGCATAAAAAATACCACAGTATCAATTACTGTGGTAAAATCCTAATTTAATAATTTCATGCACTTATTACAAAGGCTTAAAAAAATCTAGAGCGGTCGTGCATTCATCGATGTGGAACCACTCCACAAAAGTATTTCGCCAAACCGATGAGGTGACTCTCCTACTTTCCAATTATAGCCCAGTTCCCCTTTTAATAGTTCGATCGGGTAATCCTTATCTTTCGTTTGGCGCCACTTGCCCTTAATTACTTTACCTTCAATTAAACTATTCCATACATAAGTGCCATCACTCTGGATGATTAGTCCACCATTCAAGGCGCCAATGCTTGTCGTAGTAATATAATAATCCTTCGTTTCTAAAGTTGCGGTTGAGCTTGGGGCATACACTTGATACGTATTGAACAAGTGAGAAACATCTCCTGGATTAATGGTGAATTTAATCTTCCCCTTTTGCCCCTCTCCTGGGATGGTCCATGTCCCACTTAAGTGATTCACATCTGTCATTTTCACGGTGATTGTATTTGCAGGAAGTTCGGTCACTCTACCATTCTTATCTGTTCTACTAACTTGGGAGAATACAAGCTTATCACCTTGCACTTTTCCCTTAATGGTATCAACAAAACCATATACCACTTCATCCCATGTTATTGTTCCTTCAAACGTGCCTGCGTTTTCATTATAGTTATTAAAAGCAATAAAAAAGTAATCTCCATACGCATGTCCGTCTTGAAGAGATGCGCCGTAATTTGATTTGCCTGATTTTAAGATAGTCTTAATATCATATTTAACAAGCGTTCCTTTCAAAAATTTCCCCTTCACACTTTTTCCGTTTGCTAATAGCAATGTCCCACTGCCTTCGAATTTCCCATTCTTGAAATCCCCGGTATATTTTTTATAAACAGAACCCTTTGGAAAAGTAAGTGTTCCTTTTCCATTTGGAATTCCCTTTATAAGCTGGCCAACATACAAGGCTCCACTTTTGTATTCCACAGTATCCTTATTAGATGCTGCTTCTACTTTCGTTGAGTTAACGGACCAGTACACTGCCGTTGAAAGCAACAAACCCAAAATAAGTAAGATGTTAACAATGCGTTTCACTTCAATCACCCTCTCAGATATATTAACCTTACTTTTATAACGCAGCATGTCCTACTAAATTACATTCAGGTAGGATAAGGGAAAATTACACACCAATTCTCTCTTTATTTTGGTAATAAATTCCTTTAAAACAACTATATGTATAGTTAACTGAAAATTCAATCAGATAAAGTGGCATTTCTGTGAATCATTCTTATATGGGCTACACATTTTGAACTAATAGACTTTTAGAGAAGAAGTTATTTGAATCAATAACAATAGCGAATATTACGAAACTCTTTATCAAAACCATATTTAGTGCGTATAAAGAAAATATGTAATCAATAAAAAGCCACTAAGCTTATACTCAGCGGCTCATATTATTTTTAAGATTAATTATTTGATAAGAAGTTATAAATGTTTGCTTCGCCAGCCCCGTATAGTGGATCATGCCCGACTTTGCCAAAATCAATGGAACTTTGTCTGATAGCTGCTGCCACTTGGGCTGGAGTATACTCAGGGTGTACAGCTTTGATGACTCCAGCAATTCCAGCAACTTTCGGAGCCGCCATGGAAGTTCCATGTAAATAGGAATAGCCATGCCATTGTCCGTCACTGAACTGTGTAGTTGCATTCCCACCTGCTACTGGATAAGTAGGGTAGGTAGATAAAGTTCGATAAGTATAATCACGTTTATCTAAATAGTTTCCAGTTGGATCTTGACGATATAAACTATCATATAATGGACCATTATCCCCACCTGGAGCAGCTACATCTATACTATTTCCATAATTTGAGTAGAAGGCAATGCTATTATTGGACCATTCATTTGAAGAAGATACGGTAATCACCCCTGGAATTTGGGCTGGAACAACACGAGATGGACCTTTAATGTCTATGCCGTAAGTATCCTTCCAGTAGGCTTGCATATCATGTAAATCACCTAAGTTTTTCGAGTCATTTCCAGCAGATACTACAACAGTTACACCTTTTTGGATTGCATACTGAATAGAACGTTGATATGCAACCATTGAAGCAGAATCACCTTTCTCATCTAAGTTGTGGGCCATCCAACGCCAACCCCCAATTGACATATTAATGACTTCTACTCCATCATTTGCTGCAGTTACAATTGCATCGGTAATCCATGATTGTTGTGCTCCACCAGTAGCTCCAAAAACTCGGTATGCTCTGACCGTTAAATCCGGACCTACACCTTTCACCTTTCCATTAGCTGCAATAGATCCTGCGACATGTGTACCATGGCCATTTTGATCCCAAGCATCTGTTGTGCCAGGTACAAAAGTTTTTGATCCCGCTAAATCAACATTTTCCTTTAAATCCGGATGACTAAAATCAATTCCTGTATCAATCACAGCTACAACCGTATCATGATTACCTTTATTTAGCTTATATGAATCTCCTTCATGTGTTATACGTTGCATGTCCCATTGTTTGTCCCAATAGCTTTCAGCGTCTGAATCTAATGTAACTTTCTGACCATCTGGGGTACCAGGAGTAAAATTCATAGCATCATCAGGATCGGGTTCTAAGTATGCTTCGAGCTCTCTTCCAGCTGATTGAATGTTTTTATCTTCCTTCACTTTTGAAAGGAAGGATGGATCTTCTGACGCTACTTCAATAACTCCAATTTCAGGTATAACTCTTTCAACAGTTCCTCCTGCATTAGAGATTGTTTCTGAGTAATTATCAGGTACCTTTCCTTTATACGCTACTACATAGTGCTCCGTTTTAGGTGCTGCCTTTGTTATTTTTGTTGGGAATCCAACAAATAAAGAGAATGATAGAGCCGAACAAATAGATAGAATTGCTAGTTTTTTCTTCATGTAATCTCTCTCCTTTGATGAAATAAAAAATATAAACACTATATTAATACTCTATTCATCTTATGGAAGGATTATATTAAATCCCCTAAAAAACGAGAGGAAATGCCTAACTTCTAGTTATCATCCTTCAATTTAATAGTTAATATGGTAGTTCTACAAATTACTGCTATAAGACTATGGATAGTTTTAGAAAAGCCACATTTATATTCATTGATTCATCGACAATCTATCGTTTTGAAGAATCTAATATTATTTGAGAGGTACTATACATGGGCTAAAATGCTACAAGACATCACTTCCTCCCTTTTAAACAACCTATACACCTAGTAAAATTTGTAAAATGTAGTCCGATATTATAATAAGGATTTACTAGGGATTGGGGGATGTAGAATGTTTATAAAGCAAAATACCTTGCTGAATTATGAAGGTTATAAAATTAATATGAGTAAATTAATTCATAGACAACACCAAAAAGAGAAATTAGAACCTAGTAATATAACGGAAGAAGAACTGCTTAATAGGAGAGCGAAAAACCACTTTCAACAGATGAAGGATGTAGCTTTAAATCCGGAAAGTATCGAAAATGATTTATTGATGTCTTTCCAATCGGAAGGATTAACATTTATGAAGCCTGAGATGAATGTGGGTCCACAATTGATGTTAAATGAAACGGAATTTCATAAACCGGAAATAACCGATGTACAATTTATACAAAATTTTGTGGTGAAAGAAGCATTTTACCGTGATCAAATTAAGAATAATTTTTCTGGTGAAGATTTAAAAGAACGTTTAGCTCAGTTTGAACAATCGGTTACTCGTGCAAAGGAAAAGCTTGTTGGTCTATATTCTGAGTCAATTGGTCGTTTTTTTAATAATGAAGAAAGCTGGATTTACAATGATAACCCCATTTTTCAGGAAGTAAGTCAAGAAAAGGGAGAAAAATTATTCAATGTAGAAAGTTTTAAACAACATGTTATAACTATAATGGAAAAACAAGGTGAACAATTAAAAAAGATCAAAGATGCAAATAAAGACTTATGGCAAACGATGATTGAAACAGGGGGAAGATCTTTACATCTATTTCAAAATGAATTAAAGAGTACCACTGACCAAACCATGGCGACAAATTTTTCTTTGGAAGAAATGAGTTATACAGATATGAAGGAACTTGGAACCTTTATCGATGCAATAGGAAAGGGAATCTCGACGAATTCAGAAATCTTTCTCGGTGCTTATCTTGGTCAAATGCAAGGGAAAACATCGTTATTTTTAAATAACTCTTCTTTGTCTGAGAATATGAAGAAAAAGCTACAGGAAACTGTACAAAGTAAAATCGGTACAAAAATAAAATGGACAAAGCTTTCACCGGAAATAAATGCACAATTATCTGCAAACAGGGGAAACAAAAGTGATTGGGTAGATGATTTTCGTGCTATTATTGAACGAATTGATGTTGAAAAAATCCTCTCACAAAAAAATGAGGCTTTAGAAGATACTTTTCAAAAGTTCCAACAACTAGCTTTAAATCCAGCTGAGCAATTTCGTTTCAACTATATGAATGCATTGAATTCATTAAAACAAACGCTTGGTTCAGATCGGTTTGCTATAGGATCCATTGATATCCTAACTCAAGATTGGAACACATTTACGAACGCCTTATCTATCGAACCATCAATTAAACAACAATATTTAATACCTTCTAAGGACTTTAGTATTTTAGATGAAAGAGTCTAGTATAGAAAATAGCATCTTCTAATTTGAAGATGCTGTTTTGCTGGTATTAGTATTCATTTTTAATTACAAAGAATGAGCCTCGAATTGTTCCGGCTAGTTTAGACTTCTTCCTAGCAAATTTAAATTTCTCTTCTAACTCATTTGGAACTTCCATACCCTCAGAAAGCTTAAAACCAACTGATTAAACTTAAATATTTCTCTCGAAGGAATCACATCCATTTCCTCTCTCTAATAACGGTAAATAAGAAGAATGAACTAAAAGAATACCCGAATGGACTAAATTCAACAGTAGTGTTAGTTAGGAACTTATATCCGTTTTTTACCAATTCGACCAATTGTCTTCTCGATAATGCTATGATTATCTCTATTATCATAGTGTAAAAGGAGAAAAAGAATGGGAATGAACAAATTAGCGTTATTTGGAACGATTTTGACGGCTCTTTTATTAGGAGCATGTGGAAGTGACACAGATGTTAAAGAAGAAGTGGTAAAACCGGTTACAGCTGAGGACCAAAAAGAAGACGCGATTGAAACAGAAAAGGAATCAAATAGCAATGACGATGGAGCAATCTTAAATCCATTTATCGCAAAAGATTTAAATGCAGATGTGGAAGTTGTTTATACAAATAAAAACCCCGAATTGAAACATGAGTTTAGTAAAGATGTAACCATTCAGATTGACGAATATCAAATTGTCCATGTGTCTAACATGAACGAATCGAGTAAGACGAATTTTGATGGAGAAGATGAAGGTTACGTTCTAACATATAAAATGACATTGGTTAATAATTCTGAAGAAGATGTGTATTATGCTGGTGGAGTTTCTTTATTGTCAGATGATGGGGTAGATTATATCATTCCGAGACAGCATCTTGTTGATCGTGATCAATGGCTTAAAGATGATAGTTCAGAAAATTTTTCTCAATATTCAAAAGGGCAAACCTTCACTGGAATGAACGCTCATTCCATGACAAAAGCACAATTTGAGAAACTAAGCTCACCAACATTGAAAATTGATGCGCTATTCTTAAATGATGATGTCTCGCAAAAATTAGGGGAAGATGTTATTTTCAAAATTCCATTTAATGAAGAGGGTGTTGAAAAAGCCGCATTTTCATCACAGCTTTACCAAGATAAAATGACAACTGATAATATTGCGGAAAAAGAGTTAATTTTCGATAAAGCTGATATTAATGAAACAAAAGAAATCGATGGAGTTAAAGTTACGTTAAATGGTGTTCAATATGCTAACATAACACCAACTGAGGCATATAAAGATAGTTTTTCCGACTTTGGTGAAAGTGGAGTTGTGGCGTTGACGGCGAAGATTACTGTTGAAAATGGAAGCGATACGCCGTTTGATAAGTTTTTTGTTGATAGAAAATTGATCATTGACGAAAATCGCGGAACAATGTTTAATCAGGGCATGCTAGAGCCAAGTTACAGAGGTATCTTCAATCCTGGTGAGAAAGCAGAATTCTTGACAGTTTTCTTATTCAGGAAGGATGAATTTGATATCTTTAAAAAGTTTGAACTTGTAGTCGGCCCTTTAAAAGATAGCGAAGCAAACCCACTATTTAAAGAGAAGACGATTACATTTGTTTTGCCTATGAAAAAGTAATTATTAAATATAACAACCTTCCAGAATTTGTCTGGAAGGTTGTTTTTTTGTGCGTCATTACAAAATAAAGCTAACAATAATACTTGAAAGGATGCTTACAAGTGTGGCCCCATATAACAGTTTCAATCCAAAACGTGCAACGGCATTTCCCTGCTTTTCATTCAGACCTTTAACTGCCCCTACAATAATTCCGATAGATGAGAAATTAGCGAAAGATACGAGAAATACAGAGAGAATTCCCGTTGTTCGTTCACTAAAGTTATAATTGCCTTCTGACAAATCTAACATCGCTACAAATTCATTCGTTAATAGCTTAGTCGCCATTATCGCCCCTGCATTAACTGCTTCTGAGAAAGGAACTCCCATAATAAAGGCAATTGGTGCAAATAGATAACCTAATATTGTCTGGAAGGAAATGTTAAATATTAGTTCAAACACTTGATTGAACCCAGCCATTAAAGCTATGAACCCAATCAACATTGCCCCGACGATTATTGCAACCTTAAAGCCATCCAAAATATATTCACCAAGCATTTCAAAAAAGGATTGCCTTTTCTGCTCATGTATTTCTAATATATCTTCCCTAGGGTTGATCTCGTACGGATTAATAATAGTCGCAATGATAAATCCCCCAAACAAATTTAAAACTAAGGCTGTGACAATATATTTTGGTTCTAACATTGTCATATAAGCTCCGACAATGGACATTGACACTGTCGACATCGCAGAAGCACATAAAGTATACAAACGCTGATTCGAAAGATGGCCAAGCTGTTTTTTTAAAGTGATGAAAACCTCGGATTGTCCGACCATCAATGAGGCAACTGCATTATAGGATTCGAGTTTCCCCATTCCATTCACCTTACTTAAAAGCATTCCAATCCCCTTCATAAGGAAAGGCAAAATTTTAAGATACTGGAGAATACCAATTAATGCAGAAATAAAAACAATTGGAAGCAATACATTTAAAAAGAATGGAGACTCTCCCTCGTTTGCAATCCCGCCAAACACAAAAGAAATTCCCTCGTTTGCAAATTTAAGTAACCCGTTAAACACAGCAGCTATCCCTTTGATAATAATTAGTCCAAATTCTGTGTTTAACAATAACAATGATAAAAGAACTTGAATAACAAGCATACTAATTATTGGTCTGAATTTTATTTCTTTTCGATTAGAACTTGCCAACCAAGCCAAAAACAATACAATTAAAATACCTAAAATAGAGATAGCGTATTGCATATGTAACCTCCTGATGATAAATAACGCTAGCAATAAAATTGTTTGAGTATAAGCGACTTATCTGTCTTATAAATACAATAGATATTTTAACCATGTTATATAAAAAAGAACCGGAGATCGTTTATTTAAATAAATATATCTACTAAAGAAGAGGTGTTAGAGGCAATTCTTACATTAAGCAGTATGGTTGGCTTTAATCGCATTGGTGAATAGTAAAACGCTTTATAAAAAAATCTCAAAGACACTGTTTTTAGCAGTATCTCTGAGATTGGTTTTTCAATTTAATAATTGTTTTGGCTACTTCTTCTTTCGTAATCTTCAAAGATGCATATTTCCGTACATCATTATTGCCCACACATACACTAAAGTGAGCCTTTTCAAATAAACATTGATCGTTACTGTCATTACCAAAAGCAATGAAGTCCCTTATGTGCAGTTTTTCAAGTCCATATACTTTATTAATACCTAATGGACTTATGTCAATTGCATCTTCGCTTTTATAGGGTGTAATACTTACTGGTAATCTACTAAGCTTATCAATGATTGCTAGAGAAGGTTTAAATAAAACTAATTTACATACCTTTTGTAGCTCTAAAAGTGAGTAATTTTTTGCAGAGCTATGGTTAATATTTTGATATATTGGATGGGTTGTATTTCCGGTAAATGCGTAATCCCACTCACCATCTGCTAAATAGGTAAGCTGGTATTGTTGAATAATTGCATATAAATGTTGTAATAGATCAGATGTGAAAAAATTAGCTGTAATCTTTTCATTTTGTGAAATAAAGCAACCGTTCCCACCAACTAATTTCCCTTTTTTGAATTGCTGCGGTAATACGGGTATTAAATCACGAATTGGTCGGGCTGAAGCAAAAATAACTTCATGGCCATCCGCATTAAGTTCTATTAGCGCATCAATAATTGTTTCATGAATTGTTTTACCATCAAAGCATAGTGTCCCGTCAATATCGAATACAAAGTTCATTTCCTCGCCTCCCAAAGTAAGTATAATGAGATTGAAGTGCTGTTTGTTGAAAGGACAGGTGTCTCCAGTTATGGATTTAGAGAAATTTTACAATCTATATAACTATAAATTCCCACATGAAGTAGAAGGGCAACTATTATTGAAAACGTATCAAACGAATGAAACAATGGAGTACTATCTAAAAGAAATGGTGCTCCATTATTTTCATATTTAAGAATAAAATAACTTGTTCTGTAAAATATCCATTGCACGTTCAAGTTCCTCTAAATCCTCATTCGTCATATTTTGAATACGTTCGAGAAAGCGAGAATTTATTGACTTAAACGCTTTATCCATTAATACTTCCCCTTCAGAAGATAAACGAATAGATTGTTTCCGTTTATCTTTACTATCACTAAATTTTTCAATTAAATTCTTTTCACTTAACTTGCTTAGTTCACGACTAGTGTTTGGCATAGACATTTGCATACAATCATTAATTTCACTAGGTGTTACAGGTTGACTAACTGCAATATTCTCTAAAATTTTATATTGAACTTGGGTAATAGATTCAGGTTTTACATCTTTCGTTAGTTCATAGGTTACACGATGTACAGATGCCGAAAATGACACAAGTTTATTAAATAACATATCTTTGTCCATTTCTCTCACCTCTTAATGTAAAAGGTAACAAAAAAATTATCAAAAAACAATTATCAATTGATAACAAATGAAAAAGGTGGTATTATTTGGTTATCAAATGATAAGTAAGAGGTGCGCTATGAAAATGCTAATCGTTTATACTCATCCAAATCATACAAGCTTGAATTATGCCTTTTTACAAAGTGTATTAAAAGGAAGTAGTGAAAACCCCTATATTACAGATATAAAAGTGATAGATTTATATAAAGAGGGATTTAACCCTCTCCTAGTGTTTAACGAGGAAAAACGAAGACGTGATATGCATATTGATCCTAATACCGAAAAATATAGAAACCAATTAACTTGGGCTGATAAAATTGTATTTGTTTACCCAATTTGGTGGGGAAGACCGCCAGCAATGTTACTTGGATATATCGATCAATTATTTGCTTCCAATTTTGCTTATAAAGATAAAAAGGGGTTACTTCCAGAAGGTCTTTTAAAGGGAAAATCTGTTGTATGTGTTTCCACAATGAAGGGGCCAACACATTATCCACTGTTATGGTTAAATAATGCACATAAAGTTTTAATGAAAAAGGCATTATTCAATTTTGTAGGGATTAAAAAAGTGAAGTTTTTTGAATTTGGAAATATGGAAAGTGCGAAGGGGAAACAAGAGAAGAAATTAGAAAAAGTTTATAATTACTTTAAGCAACTTGACCATTAGCGTTTACAAGTAAAAAAAGACATAGCAACAACGCTATATCTCATTAAAATACTTTATTTTAAAATGTTCTGTTCTTAATAATTGTTGTATTAATGCTCTATCAAAATCATTTTCTATAGGTTTATTAATATAAATGTAGTCAATTTCAGATAAAGGTGAGTTAAGTAATTCCATTAATTCGATACTTTCATTATATCGATCAATAAATACACCTTTAACTGTATGATGGGTTTCTAGTAGTTGAATCAATTCATTAATGTGGTTGATCGCCATTTCAGCAATTTCATTTTCACTTTTTTGATAATAAATTGCGATTTTCATCCATTATTTCACCCTTTCTTAGTAGGGTATGTTAAAAAGTAACTTTATAATTTTAACATCATTATCGATTATAATACACGAAAATATGTTAAAATCAATTCACTAGAACAAGTTGAAGGGAGATAAAACTATGTTATATAAATTCATTGACTTGTTCGCAGGGATTGGTGGGATTCGTCTAGCATTTGAGGAATACGGTCAATGTATCTTCTCATGCGAATGGGACGTAAAAGCTCAAGAGACTTACCATGCAAATTTTGGAGAAACACCAGTGGGCGATATTAGAACCGTTGATGAAAAAGAAATTCCAAATCACGATATACTTCTTGCAGGGTTTCCTTGTCAACCTTTCAGTATAGCGGGCGTTTCCAAAAAAAACTCTTTAGGTAGAAATCACGGTTTTCTTGATGAAACACAAGGGACATTATTTTTTGATATTGCCCGTATTATTAGAGAAAAACACCCTCAAGCCTTTTTGTTAGAAAATGTAAAAAACTTGAGGAGTCATGATAAAGGAAATACCTTTAAAGTCATAAAAAATATTTTAGAAAACGAATTAGGGTATACGGTTTATGATGCAGTATTAAATGCAAAAGGGCTTGTTCCACAAAACCGTGAACGTATATATATAGTTGGATTTAAGAAACCTTTAAAGTTTGAATTTCCAGAAATTCCAAAAGAAGGTCCGCCTCTACGTTCTATTCTAGAAGAAAACGTAGAAGATAAATACACGTTATCTGATAAACTATGGGCATATTTGCAAGCATATAAAGAGAAACATGCCAAAAAAGGGAATGGATTTGGGTATGGGCTTGCAGATCTCGATTCATACAGTAGAACATTATCAGCCCGATATTATAAAGATGGAAGCGAAATTCTTATTCCTCAAGAAGGGAAAAACCCAAGAAGATTAACACCAACTGAATGTGCCCGCTTGCAGGGGTTTCCAGATACTTTCAAGATTGTCGTTAGTAACACTGCGGCTTATAAACAATTTGGCAATAGTGTAGCTGTTCCAGTCGTTCGATTAATTGCAGAAAAAATGATACAAGCAATTGAAAGTGATGATTTACTACAAGTTGAGGAAAAAAGGGGAATGGCACATGCAGGGAAGTGAAATACTAGTAAGTGCAATTGAGGCGGCCAATCAAAATGGTCGCTTTTTTTGTATTTATTTCAGCAAATGATGTTGGAATCAATGGAGCACATCAGGAAGGGATTTATTTAAATAAAAAGGCTTGGAACCTGTTTTTTGATGAACCAATCCCTCCAACAGGAATTCTAGATAAACAGGTAAAAATCCATATAAACGATTGGAAACCATTTGAAAGTAGGATTGTTTACTATTCTTCCAAAAAGGAATTCCGAATAACTCAATTTTGGACAAATACACCATTCGAAAAAAGTGAAGCAGTTGGGACATTACTTGTGTTTATACCTGTTTCTCCACAAGATTATAACGTTTATTTATTTAATACAGATGATGAAATGGAAGAGTTTATTGATACATTTTCATTATCTCTGCTAAATAATTTTGCCATTTATCGTAAAGAAAAAGGACAAGAAATTGCAGTAGAGCAAACATTAGAAGATATCATTGGTCAAGTAATTGAGGGGATGGGGAACTTTCCGACAACTACTGAAATGTCTAAGTTAGCTAGAAGTATTTATAGGAAAAAAATGACCCCTGATAAAAACTTACTGAAATGGGTGGAAACAGAATATACTGTTTTTAGAATGTTGGAAGAAAGAATATATAAGGACCAATTATCAAAACCTTTTAGGGATATAGAGTCCTTAATTGAATTTGCAAATATGGCTTTGAATAGAAGAAAAAGCCGTGCAGGGAAGAGCCTTGAAAATCACTTGAATTACATCTTTGCATCAGCAAACCTTCCTTTTGAAAACCCGGGACGAACGGAAGGGAATAAGAAACCTGACTTTTTATTTCCATCAACAAAAGAATATCAAAATAATCATTACCCAGAAAATAAGTTGATTATGCTCGGGGCAAAAACAACATGTAAAGATCGATGGAGACAAGTTTTAAATGAGGCAAATCGAATTCCCCATAAGCACCTACTCACATTGCAGCAAGGTATATCAAAGAACCAAATGGACGAAATGAATGAAGAAAATTTAACTTTAGTCGTTCCTAAACCTCTCCATCGTTATTATCCCAAAGAATATCAAGACCGACTTTGGACAGTAGAGCAATTTATCCAATATGCAAAAGTGAAATGTTTATAATAGTAAAAACCTTCCAGATGTCAGGAAGGTTTTTCACGTTAATTTTGTTGTGTGTTTCTCTTATTTCCTTTTTGCATGACGGTCTCATTTTTCAAGCCTGTTAATAAGGAATAACTCATGACGAGCATGATAATGGCAAACGGAAGCGCGGCTGCGATGGAAGCAGTTTGTAATACGTCCAAACCTCCTGCGAGTAGCAAGACAGCAGCTAAAGCAGATTGGATAACTCCCCATGTCATTTTTATTTTGTTGGAAGGATTTAAGGTCCCTCCTTCACTGAGCATCCCCAAAACAAAGGTTGCAGTATCGGCAACAGTTATATAATAAATGGCAACTACAGCGAAACCTAAAATGCTTAACAGTGTACTCAATGGTAAATGATCAAAAAATATAAAAATGGATAATGATTCGTCCTGGGTGATAAGTTTGGCTAAACTATGGTCCCCTTGAACAAGGTCAAGAGCGGTACCGCCAAATACGGACATCCAAAGACAGGTACCGAGTGTTGGAACGATTAATACACCAATGACAAATTCTTTAATTGTTCTACCCCTTGAAACTCGCGCAATAAACATACCTACGAAGGGTGCCCAAGCAATCCACCAAGCCCAGTAAAACAAAGTCCATGAAGCGATCCATTGCTCTCCTTCGCCAAATGGGGTAAACCGTAAACTCATTTGTAAAAAATCACTTAAATAAAGTCCAGTTGTATTAAAGAATACTTTAATAACCGTTAAAGCTGGGCCGACCATTAGTACAAGTAACATGATGGCAACGGAACAGATGATGGCTGCGTTCGATAAGAACTTGATCCCTCTTTCCAAACCGGTATTAATGGAAATGAGAAAAAGGATTGTAGCAACTAAAATGACAAGCAGTTGGACAAATAGCGTATTCGGCATGTCAAATATGTCATGCATACCTGCAGTCACTTGCATTGCCCCAAGTCCTAAAGAAGTTGCAATACCAAACACTGTGGCAAAGATAGATAAAATATCGATTGTTTTACCAATCGGGCCATGAATCTTATCGCCTAAGATAGGATGGAACGCTGAGCTAATTGCTGCAGGAAGTCGTTTATTATATTGGAAAAAGGCGAGGGCTAATCCAATGACCGTGTAGATGGCCCAGGGATGCAAACCCCAATGGAAGAATGTAAATTTCATTGCAGTATTCGCTGCTTCAACCGTATACCCTTCTCCATATGGTGGAGTTGTAAAGTGTGTGACTGGTTCGGCAACGCTCCAGTACACAATACCAACACCCATACCTGCACCAAACAACATCGCGAGCCAAGAAGCGGTTGAAAAATCGGGTTTGTCGTTTCTCCTACCAAGGCGGATATTTCCATACCTGGAGAACAATAAATAAATAGAAAAAAACACAAAGAACAGGGTTGTACCGAGATAAACCCAACCAAGATAATCAATAGAGCCATTATAAACGGCATTGGTAACTTTGGTTAGATTTTCAGTGAAAAATACTCCCCAAAAAATAAAAATGAGGGTCAACAATAGAGAGACAAAAAAAACACTATTTTCTTTAACCTTATTCATGGGAACCTCCTGCTGCTTGAAGAATACTTATTAGTTTAGCTTTGTCCATTGTTAAAGGGATTGTATTGAAATTCCCATTGATCCGTATTCATCAACTCATCATGCGGCACTTCATAACCGCCACCTAAATAAATCGTATGCCCCTTAATCGCAATGACCATAGCTTCAATTAACATATCATTATCCTTCTTTTTATAAATGTCTCCTATCTGTGTTGATAGCTCGGCGTATGGATGAATAATTTGTGGTCCGGCGTCATCATAATTTTCATCGATACCAGCCATATCTTTATAATCAATAGGATGGCTGTCAGGAGCACGTCCAGGAGCCATTAATAAATATTCACTATGCCGGATGCCATCCAAATCACTTGTTACGACTCCTTTATTATCAACAGTTTCAACCACTTCAATTTCATTTAATGAATAATGATCTAATGTATCTGGGGCAGGGTTATTAATTAAAATAAAGTCTCCAGCAGATGGGCGTTGATTTTGCCGAAGTGTATATACTTTATGATCAAAAATAAAGCTGTCGTTTTCTTTTGGTATATATTTTTCTATACTTGCTGCACTGGTGATATGTTGCGATAAATCCCTTAGTTTTATTAGATGGATCGAGAGTTTATACATTGGTTTTACGCCGTATACTTTGTGTAATTCGTTGTTATAGTAAACAAATTGCCCTTTTCGTACTTGATAAAGTTTCACTGCTAAATCTCCCTTCAATCATAGGTGGAGTAATATTTATAAAACTGCTAATTAAAGGCACCAAATTTCTTTTAGCATGCCTCTTTTTTTGAAAACCATGAAATTTAAAGGGAATATATTTTTTAACTATAATTAATAAAATTTGTTATAAAAGGAAGGTCAAGAACTCGCGGCGAATCCATCGTAACGATTTTTATAGGTAGAATTCAAAAGGAGAAGTAATTTCATCTTGGCAAATTAGAACGTTCGTACTCAAAAAAATGAAAGGGGTTTTTTAAAAATGATAACTCAAATTGCGGATGTTACTGGTGAGCTTCAGGTATAGGAAGAGCAATGTGCTAAGAACCGTTGTTTTCAATCGTTCAACGATAGTTAATGCACATTGTGTGTAATACTGCATGTTAAATGGAATAATAAGTGCACAAAAAAAGGGTGTGGGCATCACACATCACATTGCGAATGCTCACACCTAATGCCTACCACCAAATGTTAATCGAAATACTTTTGTAAGTCTTCCTCGGTTAATTTAGTTTGGGTATTTTCCTGGGTTTTCAATTGACTAATCATTTTATTGATAAAGTCGATTTGAAGCTGATATTGGTTAAACATGTTTTCAAATTGAAGTTTGGCGATTGGATCAAGCGTAATATGCTGTTCTTTCGCTTTTTGTCCTGATTGAAGGATTGCCAATTCCTTTTCTAAAAGTGTAAGCTGTTCGTCAAGTCCTGCAAGCTTCTCTTCTAGTGATAGCTCATGCATAAAAGACATCGCAGTATAAAAAGTGACAGGTAACCCAACAGATTTCTCACGTAAACCTTCTTTTACTAGTTGGTAAAATTCCTTTTGCCCTTTTTCCGTAATTTTATAAATTGCTTTAATGCGGTGACCCGTTTGTTCGACAGCATCGACCTCAACTAAGCCTTCCTTATTCATTTTTTTCAACGCGTGATAAATGGACCCTGGGAGAATTCCTGCCCAAATATCGGATTGATTTGTTTGCAAGATTTGCTGAATTTCATAGCCGGAAAGTGGTTTGATTCTTAGCATTCCGAGCACCATTAGACGTACCATGATAACACCTCAAATTTATTTAATCAACTTTGACTATTATGCTAAAAATAATATACCATTTCCGCCTTTATCAGACAACAGTACGGTGCTTATACTTTTTCACTTGTAGCTGTCCGTTTGATTCCCACTTGAAGGTAAATGCTGCTAATACTAGCAGTGCAACAGAATAAATCACTAGGATGATAATCATTTCTAATGGTGACTCATTTGAAATTTCTAATACAGCCCTTAACCCCTTCACGTAATAACCAAGTGGGAACAAGTCACCCATAGTGGAAACCCATTCTGGTGCTTTTTCTAATGAATAGAAAGTATCTGTCCCAAAAATCATAGGGAAGAAGAACAGATTTGATATCATATTAATTTGACCTTCATTATTGGCAAAATTAGATATTAAAAAGCCTAGGCAAGTGAAGCATAAAATCCCTATAAACATGATTCCAATGGATCCTAATAAAGAGATAATAGAGATTGTCACATCAAACATTAGAACGCCAGCTGTCAACACAAGCAAGTTAATCATTATTCCTAAAAGTGTTCGGGCAGCCGTCATAAGAAAAATAAAACTAATCGTTGGGTATGGAGTTAATTTTAACAGCTTATATACGCCTCGGCTACGTTGCCAGTGAACTTGAAAAGCTATACCTGATACTCCCCAAAACAATGAACTTAATGCAATGACCCCTGTGACAAGTCGAGGTGAATAGTCTTCGTTGTCGAAATAATAACCTAAACCAATTAACAAGGCGATTGGAAAAATTACCGAATAAAACATCGTAATTTTATCCCTCAGAGATGTTACCAACATAGTTTTAAAAATAGTTGTCATCATTCAAGACCTCCAATAGTTAATTTAATATATAACTCTTCTAAAGTTTTTACGTTGTGCAATTCACATAATTCGATGGCCGATCCTTCTGCAATTATAGTCCCTTGATCAATCATCATCACTCTGTGAGAAAGCTTGCTGACTTCCTCCATATCATGAGAAGTAAAAACAACGGATGCGCCTCTATTGTGTAAATTCTTGACTAGTTGATGAATTTCCCGTCTAGATACTGGATCTAGTGCAGCAGTTGGTTCATCTAAGAAAACAACTTTTGGGTTATGAACTAATGCTACTGCAATTGCGAGTCGTTTCTGCTGCCCACCGGATAGTTTTGATCCTTCTGTTTTCATAACATCACCTAACCCACATAAAGTGAGCAGTTCGATACCTTCTTGTTTGGAAAGTTTCTTTTTATAAAAGGCTGCAAATAGTTGTAAATTTTCAAATGCCGTTAATCCAGGGAAAAATGGAGTTGATTGTAATTGAACTCCTACAGATTTGCGAAATTCTTTATTCCAATAGTTTACTTCGCCTGCATCTTGCTTTTTTAATCCAAGAACCATTTCAATCATTGTCGATTTACCAGCTCCATTAGGTCCGATGATGGCAAGAATTTCATTTTCAAAAACACTCATAGAAATCCCTTTCACCACGGTTCTAGAACCATAGTGTTTCACAAGGCCCTGTGCTTTCAATAAGGTAGTTGACATTTGTACCCCTCCACTTTAATTATTATTGAATACTCAATGTTGACTACAGGTGTAAAAAAATAATACTCAACGTTGAGTAATTAACTTTATATTAACAATATATACATTTAATTTCCAAATGTAAACACAAAATTTAAAAAAATTAAAAAGCACCATTCCCAGTTAATAAGGAAAGTGCTATACGACTAGGATTGATTTAGTGTTTGCTTACTGGAGAATTAGATTATTTTTGCTTCCTTGTAGTTTGTAGCATAAGCTTGTTCGATTGGGGACGTTAAGTTTTTGATAAATGTTTTGAAGGTGTTTTTTCACGGTATGAATACTAATAAAAAGTGTTTGTGCGATTTCTTTGTTGGAAAACCCCCTTTGGACTAGTTCAATCACTTCACGCTCTTTTTCAGAAATACATGTGATTTGATCTTGTTGTTTTTCCTCAAAAGTAATCATACATTCAGATAAATATCTTGTAATAATTTCCAAACTTTTTACATCATTTAAGGAGAAAGGCTTATCCGATTTCGGTTTAACAAAACACACTCCTCCTAGTAATTTCCCCCCATTAATGATGTAAGCAACCATTTGATGATAAAATCCATGCCTTCTCATAAATTCATTATAATAGGCTTCATGTTCATACCGTTCTACTGGGATAATATCTTCTATCCTTAATACACGCTGTTTGGGTAGTTTGTGAAAAATTTGTTTTGGCATGTGGTAATCCCATTGGAAACAACCCTCTAAATAATCATTCATAGTTGATTGGTCTATGTTTAGGCGAATGGGATTTACTAGATTTGAATGATCATCGATTAGCCAAAAGTTTGATTGATGAAAACCGAATAACTTTTCAAAGGTTTTTAATACATGTGAACGAAAATCAATAATTGGTTGAGTCATTTCATCCATAAAATTAATGACTTTTTCATAGTCCCCGTTATTCAATGCTACCACCTAATCACCTCTAGAATTATTACTGTAATTTGACTATAATCACTCTTAACTTCTATTTCAAGACTATTCCGAAAATTATATTTAAGTGTAATTGAAAACAATCTTTCATCTAGCAATAATAGTCTTATAACGAATGAAAGGTAGTGAAAGTATGAGTTATTTAAATATGGCATTAGTTCAAATTGCCTCTCCAAGTAATCACCCCGAATTTGAACAAAGAAAGCAAGAGAACTTCGAAAAAATGGAGTATTATATTGATACAATCGCTAATATGAATCCTGCGGTGGACTTAATTGCCTTTCCGGAGTTATATTTACCGGGGTTAGATCCTGAAAACTGGTACCAGATGTCAGAAACTATTCCTGGTGCATTAACGGATAAACTTTGTCAAAAAGCAATCCAACATAAAAAGTGGATAGCACCGGGTTCATTATTTGAAAAAGCTGAGACGGAAGGAGAAGCATATAATACGGCGATTCTAATCTCCCCAGAAGGTGAAATTGTGATGAAATATCGAAAAGTATTTATTCCATATCCTTTAGAACCGTCTATCCCAGGAAATGAATTCCCAGTGTATGAAATTCCGAATATCGGGAAAGTCGGGTTTATGATTTGCGCGGATGGACATTATCCTGAAGCAGCTCGTAATCTTGCTCTAAAAGGTGCAGAGGTCATCATTAAACCTACATTACAAGGAGATTGGATTGGAGGACAACGAAATAATCTTCCTATCGCTATTACCCGTGCTGTAGAAAATCAATGTTTTGTTGTAAGTATAAATCATCCAAACCCAATTGGTATGGGACACTCTGTAGCAGTTGACCCAGAAGGTAGAATCATCGAGGAGTTAGGAGATTCAGAGTCCTTTACAATTGTGTATCTCAACCTTGATGAAGTTCGTCGAGTTAGAGAGTACGGATCACTGGGCATGTTTGGTTTCCTCAAAATGTTGAAGGAATTTAAAGAAGCGGGTAAACAAGTGGATGAATGTTATCAAGTTGGTATTGAGAATGCGCCAATTTACCAAACCTTCGAAACACCAAATGCAAAAACACCTGCAGATATTCGAAAGTACTCGCCTCAAACGCAACAAAAAACTTATAGTGTTTAAATGGCTTTATAGAAGAAGGCATCTTATAAAAAGCACCTTCTTCTTTTTTTAATACAATGCCCGTGAGAATGCTGGCTGCCATATTCCATCTTCATTTTTCCTCATATTGAATGATGTTTCGCTTCCATCGATTGTGGAAATGTACGTAATCTCACCACTTGTAGCGTTTATTTCTCTAAACGTACCTTTTTCTAAACCTGCAAATACATAGGCACTAATTAAATATTGAATTTCTCTTGTGAAATAAGCTTCACGTATTTTCTGTGCTTTCTTATTGTACTGTCTAATTTGTTTTGTAGAAGGGTCTTCCACAGTAGTAAATAATGCACAGGACATTTCATATTCAAGCTCCATTTCTGCCATGATATAAATCTTAGCGATAGAAAGAGGAGATACATCTTTGAATAATTCAATGTTCAAGCTTTCTTTAAATGCATCGTATAATACCTTTTCATCTTTATTTAAACTAAATGTTGGTTTGAAGTTTTGAACACCTACCACTTTACCTATCACTTGAGCATCGGTAATCGTTGTAATTGTATGTCCACTTTGATTATCGTAAATAACAAGTTCACTCTTTTTAGCCAATAACTCTTTATTTATAAAATTATCCATTACTTTACTAATATTATGGAAAAAATATGGATTCTGAAGCGGGTCATCTTGATTATTCTTATCAATCTTCTCTCCTAATCCATGGACTTTTAAAATTTTGCTATTCACTGAGATCTGCCCTTGTTCCATATGTACTTGATCACCGGCAAGCCCTAGTACTGTCGAAACAGCAATTCCATTTACCGTGTAATAAGCAACATAATCTCCATAGTTTAATGGCACATTTTCTTCGATAATCATCGGTAGTCCTCTGAGCATCCATTGGTTCCCTAATAGAAACGCATATTCTGGATTGATAATTTTAGAAGAATCCGCTGTTATAATTGAGAGAGGCTCCACTTCACTAGATAAAGCTTGTTCGGATTTTGGCGATAGTTGGGTGATGAACAAAAAGATGAGTAAAACGCAAGCCGATACAGTAATAGTGTGCACCTGCCAATTTGTTCGTTGTCTTTTTGGATTAACTTGCATTAAACGCCCCTTTACATCAGCAGTAAAAGGTACTTCATTTCGTAATTCTTCTTTTAATTTGTCCTTAAATTCCTTCATAAAACTCCCCTCCCAATGCATCATACATATCTTCTAAGGAATCATTTGTTTTTAATAGTTCACGTGCACGACGCAACCTTGTTCGAATAGTATTTGGCGATACATCTAATAGATTTGCAATTTCGTTTACTTCAAACTCTTCGTAATAAAACAGAATAATAACCTCCCTGTAATGCAAGGGTAAAGCAAGAACACTATCTTTCAATGTCTCGTACACTTCTTTTTGTACATACATTTTTTCGATAGAAGGTTCGCTTTTTCTAAAAAACAATATTTGATTCAATATTGTTTTTCGTTTTCTTTTTCGGAGTTTGTCATGACAACAATTTATTAAAATTCGGGTTAAATATGTTTTTATTGAAGAATCTCCACGAAAATTCGTACGATGAACTATATATTTCATTAAAGTATCTTGGGTAACCTCTTCTGCAAGTTGCCGGTCTTTAACGTATAAGAAACTTAGGTGATATAAATACTCACCATGTTTTTCGATAATTTCTTCAAGTTCCAACACAACCACCTCCTTTTTGTATTGTAAAGCTTAGACGTTGTATCTTTTGAAAATTGTTCAAATTAATTGATTTAAATATAAAAAGCAAGAGATCATTTCCTCCCTTGCTTTCAATCTTCCTATTTTAAACTAAAGTCACCTGAAGTTGTTCGTACCTTTAAGGATAGTTCCCCTTCTCCTGTTGCTCCAGAAATACGGTTTTTGGACTTTTCTTTATATTGAAATTGGGATACTTTCACGTTTCCTTCTCCGGATGTTCCTTCAAAGTCTAATGTGTAAGTAATATCGCCCATATCTAATGAAACGTCTCCACTTGTAGCATTAAACAACATATCAGTTGCTTTATTTCTAGCCGAATGAATATCCCCGCTAGTTGTTTCAAACTTTAATGCTTTTTCTCCTATTAAATTCTTACCGATAATATCGCCTGAAGTAGCTTTTAAGGCAATGTTAGTAGCTGATAAATCACTTAAATGGATGTCACCTGATGTTGATTCAACGTTTATGTCCTCAAAAGCTTTTTCAGGTACACGGATTGTTAATAAGGTGCCTTTATTTATGGCAAATACCGTAAAGGAAGATTGTTTTTTTCGCTCTACCTCTACTTGTAAATTTCCATTCTTCTCAGAGATTTTTAATTCAAAGGCATCTTTTAACTTTTCACTAACTGTACCTTCGAATTCCACAGAAATATTAGAGTGTGAATGTGGAAGAATTTCTATGTCAGTAGAGCTAGATTTTATAACAATAGAATTTACTTCTTTTTCAGTAACATAGTTATCTTGTATTTCCGTTAATTTTGTAGAAAAGGCAGTTGCACCTTCTGAAAAATAAATAAATCCTACACCTGAAATAACAATAATTGCTAGAAAAAGAACGATTGATCCGAGTATTTTCATTTATATGTTCTCCCTTTATTCCATAATAGTTTGAGATTATCAGCTGGCGTAAATAGGCCATTTTTTCCGTAAAATAAATAGGTTAAGCCTAACAATAAAACCCCTAGTATGAATTCGTAAACTAGTTTATCCGACGTTGCCACCTTTGTATTTAAGAGAACTAATGCTCCATCTGCCCCGTGAATAAAAAGGTCATTTACAAGGTTATGTGCTGCATGAACAATAGTTGCAGTAGTGAGTGAACCACTTTTAACATAAATATAAGCGTAAACAAGTCCTCCTTTTAGCCAACTTGCTGCTTTAAATGGGTCAAAGTCGCCCATGATAAAATGTAAGGCCATAAAAAGAATAGCTGAGATGAGAATCATACTAGGAATGCTGAAACTTTTTAAATTCAACATAAAATAACCGCGAGCTAACACTTCTTCTTTTAAAGCTGCGAAAAAGTATCCCACAATTGCAATGCCTAATAATTTGTAAAAGCCCCCTGTAAACACAAGGTCAAACTGAAATTGAGCTTTAACAATTCCGATGTGAGCTAAAGCTAAAATGAATACCCAAACAGTGATAAACGTGATGATAATGGCAACAGTTGAAAATAGAATATCTTTTTTTCTAAGGTGAAAACCTAGCATCTTAGGACTCTTTTTATCAACTGTTTTAATAAACCAAAATATTAAAATCGTATTCAACAAGCCTAAAGTGAAAGCCATCGTATGAAACAACAAAAAGTTTGTTTGTAAAGCATCAAATAGATCAAACCAAATTAATAATCCTGTCAAAATTGCAATAAGAATATTTGTTAAAAGGATAGAGGCAAATATTCGTAACGGTCCACGCAAGTTTTTCTTCAAAACTATCAACTCCTTCTACAAACATCATATAGAAAAAAAGTCATATGACCGCAGTGAGTGGAGTCATGATTTTGTATGACAATATCTATACTGTATTTCCACCATTTAGTAATATATAAGTAGGAAATTAGACGAGGTGTGGTGTTAATGTGGACAATAAACGCTGGATGTGGATTGATTGGTTAATCTTCTCCTTAAGGTGCAGTTGGTATGGTACAGGTTTAATCTACTATTATGTGTATAACGAAAGATTAGGGGAGCTGTCTTACCTTGATTTTGCCCTCTTCGTGTCGCTTGGATTCATCCTTCCGTTAGTTTTTTGGCGTCCGGGATATCGCAATCCAAGTCTATATTTACTAACAGAACTTTTCCTTTCTGGCGGGTTTTCAATCTATGTAAATATCATATTAGGTATTAATTTAAGTACCTCAATTATTCTTATGCCAATTCTAATGAGTGGTTACTTACTAACTAGAAAAACGGCACTGTGGACAATTCCATTTTTCGTCTTTCTTCTGCCTGCTAATCGTTATTGGACAATTGATAACCAGTTTAGTTTCTTCATGCAATATATTGATGTTCTTCTGTTCTTTGGAATAGGTTTAGGCTTTAATCTCATTACAAAATCACAAAAGCGTTACAAACATCTATTATCTGAGAATATAAAGCAATATGAACTTATCAAGCAGCAAAATAAAGCATTAGAGCAATATGCAGCAGAAGTAGAAAAACTAGCTTTGTTAGAAGAAAGAAATCGTATGGCGAGAGATCTGCATGATTCAATTGGTCATCATTTCACCTCCGTTACAGTGGGACTTGATGCCATTTCTTATATGATAAAAATGAATCCGAACCTAGCTGCAGAGAAGATTAATCGTTTAGCAGAAGTAGCTAGAACAGGATTAGAAGAAGTAAGAAGAACTATTCATCAAATTGCACCTATTGAAGAGGATGTACCGCTAACAGAGTTGCTTCAAAAATTGGTTAACGAATTTGGAGCTCATACAAATACGGAATTTTACTTTGAGACGATAGGTGACGAACCAGTGTTAGCTTCCCACGTAAAACTAACATTTGTCCGCTGCTTACAAGAATGTATGACTAATGCAAAGCGTCATGGTGAGGCTCTATATATAAAAGTGTGTGTTCAATATCTAGAAGATAGCATCAATCTACAAGTTTTTAACAATGGGAAAAGTATGGATCCCCAAAGTCTTGGTTTTGGACTATCCTCAATGAAAAATCGACTAGAAGAACTAAATGGAAAGTTGTTGATTGAAAGTAAGGAGATGGAGGGAGTTACCGTAATTTGTACCCTCCCGATAAGGAGATAACGTATGAAGAAAATAAGGCTACTTCTTGTAGATGATCAAGAATTAATTCGTGAAAGCTTAGCATTTGTTTTAAATACAGATGAGGACATAGATGTAGTTGGTTTAGCTGCAAATGGACAAGAAGCAATTGACCTTTGTGAAGAATTACAACCAACTATGGTGCTGATGGATATTAAAATGCCTGTGTTGAATGGAATTGAGGCAACGAAGGTTATTAAACAAAACTGGCCCGAAATCAAAATTATGATTTTAACGACATTCCAAGAAGTGGAACAAGTTGTGGAAGCTTTGTCAATTGGGGCAGAAGGTTACTTGTTAAAGGCAATTCACCCGAAAGATTTGATTTCAGGAATCAAACATATCCAAAATAATGGAACCCTGTTATCACAAGATTTAGCAAAAGCATTGGTAGAACAAGTTCATACTTCAAGAGCTGTGGACAAGGCATCTAAACCTAAATACGGGCTAACTGAGCGAGAAGAGCAAATCCTTCAATGCCTTGCCAATGGGTTAAGCAATAAACAAATCTCAGAAAAACTTTTTTTATCTGAAGGTACTGTAAAAAACTATATATCAAGTATTTATCATAAGCTCGATGTTAAAGATCGTTTCCAGGCTGCCCAAAAGGCAAAGGATGAGGATATTGTGAAGTAATGGTATTTGAATAAAAACAGTTTCTAAACAGAATAGAAACTGTTTTTTATTGTTCAAGTGGCAATAGCAAGGCACTAGTTCGAGTATTTAGACTCATAAAATTTAAACTCAAATCTTTCAAACATATACCAGATCAAATGAAATAACATATGACACATAATTGCTGCTAAAAGTCCATTTTGCCAATACAACCAGCCACAAATTAAACCGACCAATAGATTCATGCTGGAAGAATAGAAAAGTATTGTTTTTGTCACAGGATTTTTCATCTGATAGATTCAGGTAAGTGGGCAAGTGCAAATAAAACGGCTTACGTTTAATTCCCGACACAAAAGAAGACAGCCCTACTCATTACATGATGATAGAGGCTGTCTTTAAGGTCGATGTATGATTTTAGAACGAGTAACTAGTAGATTTATTCGCTTCAATCGTTTCTATGAATTTTTCAATGGTTGACGTTAAATAGGTATCGGCTTTTCTTATAAAAACAGTTTTAATTTTACTATATTCATCAGGTAGTGTATGGCATTTGATAAGCCCACTTTGTTCCATATGAGCAACAGAAGACCTTGGAACAAAGGAAACACCTAGCCCCATTGAAACACTACGTAGAATCGTTTCTAATGTACCGAATTCCATCACTTTTTGAGGTTTAATGTTATTGTCTTTATACCATAATTCAAGGCGTGCGCGGTATCCACAGCCTTCACTGAAACAAAGGAATGGTTCGTGTTTTAACTCTTCCTGCGAATAATCTCTCATATCAGAAATTAGTACAAGCTCCTCGTGAAACACTTCATGCGTTACAATATCAGGATGAAAATCAGACTCTGTAACAAATGCCCCATCCAGCTTATGATTTAGTACTTCCTCTTGTAATAGTTCTGTAACCCCAGTGAATAACGATAGATCCACATTTTTATATTTTTTCATATAGGAAGATAATATTTCGGGTAAGTGATAGACTGTTTCGACAGTGCCAATTTCTAATTTTCCAGAGGGTTCTTCATTGCTTTGAACAGCTTTTTTCATTTCATCTGTTAATAAAAGAATTTTTTTGCTATAAGTTAATAGCTTTTTCCCCTCAGGTGTCAACGTCATCCCCCGACGATGCCTATTAAACAATGGAGTGTTAAGCTCTGTTTCAAGCTTTTGAATTCTCGATGTAATATTCGATTGAACATAATTTAACGCTTTTGCCACTTCTGAGATGGTCCCCTTATCTGCAACCATTTGAAATATTTCCAAATCTTTAAGTTCCATGTTGCTCACCCCATCCTAAAAAACATATTAACTTTATGATATCAAAAAAAATGATAGTAAACATCCTTTTTATTCATTTTACGTGATATAGAAATGAAGATAATATGTTGAATATGACAAATTGGTGAAAGGGGTAGAAGAGCATTGAAAAATAGTGTCTTATTAGGGGCTGTTTTATGTTTTATTGCTGCAGTTTCATGGGGGGCAATGTTTCCTGTAGCACACGCGGCTTTTGAATATATGGATCCTTTCTATTTTACAATCATACGATATGGATCGGTTTCTATAATTCTAGTTGCAATTTTATTATGGAAAGAGGGCAAGAGTGCTTTTCGTTTTGAAGGAAAAGGTCTACAATTATGGTTTTTTGGCACAATGGCCTTTACAATCTATAATTTATTTATTTTCTGGGGGGAAGATTTATTAGGTCACTCAGGAGTAATGGTAGCATCGATTATGGAATCGCTCATGCCGATGATATCTATTGTGATTGTTTGGATGATTTTTAAAAACCGCCCACACTCTTTTACATTAGGATGTGTTTTAGTTTCATTTGTCGGTGCGGTATTAGTTATTACAAAAGGCGATATTCAAGGATTTCTTGGGGCAACAGAACACTTTATTCCTTCTATGCTTATCTTCATTGCAGTGATTGGATGGGTAATTTATACAATGGGGGGAAGTGAATTTAATGATTGGTCAGCTTTACGTTATTCCACGTTAAGTTGTTTGCTAGGAACGATTACAGCAATTGTAATAACAGTAGGAACAACGCTATTTGGTTTTACAGATGTTCCCACAGTAGATGACATACTAGTAGTAAGCCCGCATTTATTGTTTATGATAATTTTCCCTGGGGTTATTGCACTACTTGGATGGAATATTGGAGTAAGCATCTTAACACCATTAAATGGCTTATTGTTTATTAACTTTGTTCCTGTTACGACTTTACTAATTTCTATTTTCCAAGGTAATTCTGTAACAGTATTCGATCTTATTGGTACAATCTTAATTATTATTTCGCTTCTATCAAATAATATCTTTGTACGAATGTTACAAAAGAAAGACTCAAAACAGAGTGTCCAAACGATTTTACATGAGCGGATATCTTAATAGCTATTCTAGAGGGGGAATATGGTGAGTATTCGCCCCTTATTTAATTAAATTGTTGATACCCATTTCATAGAAGGGATACATATCATCCAGTTCCATAATATGAGTTTGAACTGGCACACCATACATTAAAGCTAATAGTTGACATACTAATTCGTGATATTGGGAAGCATCAATTGATTTTATACCGGAAAGATAGTAAATAAAAACTTCCTGTAAGTTAAGAGGCTTTACCTTTTGTTCAAATGCTTCTTGGTTAAACAGATAATATTCATAGGGTGAAACTTCAATAATAGCGGGTTTTTCCGTAAGTTTACTATAGTAGTTGACGAGTGACACCATAATTTTCTTTCCAGGTGTAGCATCGTCACAAATGGATTTAAATAAATGCAATAATCCATCTTCACCATAAAATTGTTTGCAATGAATTTCAAAACTTCTATCATAAAGCCACTTCATCACAAAGTAATCTAAAACTTGCTCTTTGTAATGAAAGTATTTAAAGAAAGTCACTTTAGTCGTATTAATGTTCGTACACAATTCTTCTATCACAATATCATTGAGATTTTTGCTTTTCAGTTGATTGAGCATCTCTTCCAATATCGATACTTTCAAAAGCGCTGTCTTCTTCTCTCTTACTCCGAATGTTTCCATTAGTTTGTTGCTCCTTATTTCTATTTTTAATCCAAGTAATACCATATATTATACAAAGAAAGATAATAATCATATAAAAAATAGTAGTAGATATGCTTTTACAAATTGTAAAAATATCTGAAATATATACAATGTGTATGGGTACTGCAGATTTATAGGAAAGCATTATAAAAATCATTATATTTTCGAGGTAATCAGCTACCATAGCGATAAATGGTAAGGACAAAACAATCATTGAGTATTTTGATTTACTATTTTGAGAAAGGCGGGTTAATAAAATAAAGGTACATAACCCAGTTAAGCAATTAAGAAGAGGAAATAACAAATCTAATGGCAACTGGACATAGGTATACAATTCATAGCCTTTTTCTGTTAGGTGTGAAAGAAATGTTGTTGCATATTCATGAGTATAACCTAGAGGCTTCATATCAAAGATGAAAAGACCTGCAGCTTCATGACGTATACGTGGAATCGTATAGATTTGCATAAACAAATAAATAGCCTGAGACAGGATTAAAAATAACAGCCACATCTTAATTGTTACTTTGTTAATCAACCGATTTAACATTCAAATAACCCTCCATAAAATTTACTTAGGTAAATAAATTAACCCGAGTTAACAAAATGGTAAGGTAATTATCCACTGTAGTCAATACATTTTTAATTAAAAAAACCAATTCCAGATCCAAATGTTTAGGCTATAATTTAAGCCTTCCCCAAACTATATTAGAAAGCCGCTTTTCTATACGAAGAAAAACGGCTTTTAATATTGTATAAAAATTCATAGCTCTCTATTTAGGTATTATGCTATATTTTACTTAAATTGGATATTAACAAAGGGGATGAATTTTTGAAAAAAGTCTATTTATTTTCTGTCAGTTTATTTTTCTTACTGATATTTGCTATACAAGTATCAGCAGAAGGAAACTTAGTTGCAGATAAAACACACGTTTATTATGTCAACCATTGGGATAGTAAAACGGGGATATATAAAGAAAAATCAGATGGGTCTGGTAAGGAACTTATCCTTCCAATCGCAGTTGATGTTGATGATCAGCAGCTTGAGATAATTGGTGTGAAGAATGATTGGATTTATTATAGTTACAAAAATTACTATATTAAAGAGCACGGGATATATAAGGTACAAACGAATGGACAAAATAACGAATTAATCTCAAATTTAAATTATGAAAGTTATGATATGAAGCTATCAGGCAGTTGGATTTTTTATGTCGAGAGATTTTATTCCAACAATATTGAATGTGACTATATACTGTATCGAGTAAACATTGTGAATGGGAAGCAAGAACAGCTTGATAGTTGCATGAAATATCCAAACTTTGAAGTAATAAACGGCTATATATACTTTGTAAATATGGTTAAAAACAAGGATGTTGTATTAACAAGAGTAAATTTGGATGGCAGTAAAAAGCACCTTTATTCGAACATAGACATGGAGGGAATTTATTTCGATATCGTTGGTGATTGGATTTATTATCGAGATGATAACACTCCAAGTAATGTTTATCGTGTGAATTCGAAGACAGGTAAAAAACAAGCTTTAACTTCTCATAAAGAACGTTCATTTTACAGTGCAGATGCGATTGAAATTTCTGGGGGCTATATATATTACAATATTTGGAGCGATAAACAAGAGGTTTTTGAATTATATCGTACAAAACTAGATGGAACTGGTGACCAAAAGATTGGACCTATTTACAACTCCTTTTATATTGCAAATAATCGAATTTATTCATTTTCCCTCTTAAAAGAACAAATGAAGATTTATACAATTAACGGTTCAAAGGTTACAAACGTTAAAGCCAATGGAAATTCTACTGCAAATCAAAAGATTGAAAAGATAAGTATTCAACCAAAATACGGAAATCAATTGTATCCAGGCTTTGGTAAGGGAATTAATTCTACAGCTCGATTTGTGCTTGGAAAAAATAAGCGAATCTATTTATTAGAAAATGGTACTTTAAAGAAACTAGATGGAAATTTAACAAATGTTCATCAGTTTGCGGAAACAACAGGATATAATCTAGTTGTTTTAAGAAGTGACGGTACTGTTTGGCAATGGGATGGGAATACAGATAATAAGAAGGAAAAATTCTTGCCTGCAATTGGGATAAAGAAAAAAGTGAAAGATATAACGGGCAATTCATTATTTGATTCATTTGCATTATTAGAAAACGGTAATGTTGTAAGATTAGTTTTTAATCCTGTGCAACGTGGAACTACTGAAAAAGAAATACTCATTCCTGGTCTTAAGGATATCGTCCAAATTAGCGCTTCAGATAGTTATGCTTTAGCGTTGAAAAAAGACGGAACAGTTTGGGCTTGGGGAGAAAACGAGTATGGTCAGCTTGGTAATGGAAAGAAGAGCTACCAATATCAAAACCCAGCAAAAATTGCAGGCTTAAAAGATGTTGTACAAATTTATACGGACGATACTTTTGCGTTAGCCTTAAAAAAGGACGGAACGGTTTGGGCATGGGGAGAAAATGAAGTTGGACAACTTGGAAAAGCTGGTTCAACAAAACCAATTATGCTAAAAGGGCTTTCAAAAATTGTGAAGCTTTCTCCGGGCGATACTAATTTCGCAATTGATATAAACGGCGATGTTTGGGCTTGGGGTGCGAATCATTATGGTCAAATGGCTAACAATAATATTAAGTATAAATGGAGTAGTGATGACGACCCAGCATTTTTAACAATCGACACATACTATATTCCACTTCCAAATCCAACACCAGTGAAGATAAAAGGAATTTCCAACGTTGAGGATATTGCAATTGAATTCCCTGGCCAAGTAACAGCTTTAACGAAAAACGGGGAAATTTATAAATGGGGAAATCTATCTGACGACTATCTTACTTATGATGGATACTATGACGAATCGATGAATGAGGAAATGATAAATCAACGGAAGCTCCAATTAACTCCAAAACTTATTACAACAATGCCGAAATAACAATCTATTGAAAAAGGGCAACTTTTAATTTCAACTAAATCAAAAGTTGCCTTTTCTTTATGAAAAATTCCTAGGAAATTTTATTTCAGCACATATGTTTGTTCTAATTTAATATCAGTGCCATCTTTTAATTTATAGTCAAAAAACTGTAGTATCAGTTGATTCTCTTTTTCAAGACATTTAATTGGATTAATGTCTGCTTTTCCACCTTGCAGAAGATTGGAAAGTAACGGAGAAATCATTGATAAATCGGTTAAGCTTAAGTGTTTTGCCCCTTGGAAATAAGTTGTATAGGATTCTACAAAATTACGATTCTCAGCTTTGTTTGCAGCATAAGTCGGATTACTGTCAAGTTGATTCCAAACATCGTCAGTGTAGATATTTAGCACAGGGGTTGTATACGTTTGGTTGCTTGCCTCTAAATTATTTTGTTGGTAATTAAAGATAAGCTCACTGAAAAATGGAGCATCTAAATTTACAACAGCATCTACGTCTTCTCGTTCTCCTCCAACCCAAACACTTGCTGAGCCGCCCATAGAGTGCCCAAATATCCCGATTTTTTCTGGATTGATAAGTTGATAAACAAGGTTATTGTCAGTTTTAGACTTTTGAAGAATAGTATCAATAACAAAATTCATATCGTCTGTTCGCAGTTTCATCCATTTTTGGATCAGCCCAAAGACCTCTTCATTTGTATAAATACCCTCTTTGTTCGCATCAACAACTTCCTTCATATATTCAGTGTTAATGGTCGTAACTTCTCCTTTATCTGAAACAGTGAATAAAGAATGATAAGGGTGGTCGATGGAACAAACAACATAGCCATGACTTGCTAGTTCTTTAAATGTAGATGCATTACTTGCTTTAACACCATTAGCTCCGTGGGAAAAGACTAAAAGTGGATAAGTGTCATCAGCTTTTTGAGGATACCAAAACTCAACATTAACACTTCGATTATTGTTAGGATTTCCAAACTCATCTTTACGACTTTCATCAACATATGTGACCGTCTTTGTCGCTACTTTATATTCACCTGTTATTTCTGGCATTTGATATTGCGGAAAAATGATTGCAGGTACAAGCGCCAAAAAGAAGATACATATCATAAAAATTGCATTTAATATAATTCGAAAGTTTTTAATTTCTTTTGTATATGCTTTATTACGAACTAGCGAAATTGCTGCCAACCCTGCTAATAGTACAAGTACAATCGTAATCATTACCCAACGAAAACTCCAAGTGATTACTGGTGAAAGTACAAGGATTAAAAATAAGATTAATACGGCAATTCTAGACCAATTTTTACCTCTTTTATGGTGTTGCCTAGTTACGATACAGTAAATAGCAAAACCTACTTCTAAAATTAAAGCAATACAAAACAGTACGATACCCATAGTTTTATTTTCCCCTTCATCTCAACTTATAATTTGAGAATAAGAAATTGCGGAAAGAAAATCTATAAAAAATCAATAAGATGCATTTTCAGCTATGTAAGATGCAAAAGAGGTGTCTCAAAAGCAATAAGACACCCCTAAATTTATGGCTATTCCTCTAAGCCTTTTTTTAATAAGTTAAGTTTTTCATTTATTTCATCTGACACTTTTTTATCCTGATGCCAGGAAAGTAGACGAACAAGGCCATAAATTACAGCAATTTGTATCGCAAGGGTTAGTCTGCTTGATGCACTATCTACAATACCTGTCACCGAACCAAGAATTATTAATAATGCTTCTAACGCTAAGAAGTGGATGGCCATTCTAATTTGGGTATTTTTTGCACTTAAATTATGCGGTGAATACAGTATAAAGCCTAACAAAGAAGCAATGAATGAAAAGGTCATAATGATATAAATGGACTTCAAATCAAAAGTTGACTCTGGATAATATAGTTGCCTTAAAAATGTAAGGATGATAATTATAAGTGTAAAGATAATAAAGAATTGCTGAATTACTTTTTTTATGAATTCGGATAATTGCATTGTGCCCCTCCTCTTATAAACCAAGTATCTTTTTAAGATCTGGTACATACTTCCGAGATATCATAAGACGTTCCCCGTTATCTAGCACTGCTTCAAACCTACCGCTAAAGGATGGTGAAATATGTGAGATTTTTGTGATGTTAATAATAGTTGATTTTGATGCCCGAAAGAACTTTTCTCCTCTGTGCATTTCTTCAATCTCATAAAGTTTGTGTTTCACTTCATATACTTTATCTTTGCAATAAATAAAAACTTTCCCTTCTACTGCCTCAAAATAGTAAATATCGCGAAGTTTAATTTGGTGAATTTTATCATCCTCATGACCGACAAGAATAGAGTGATTCATTTTCAGTTGGTTTGCAATTTGATGGATTTCCTTATTTACTTCATGACACCGAATACAAATTTCCTCTTCTTGATCTTTATTAATTACTTCAATTGAAACTTTCATAAGCTGCCTCACTTTTTAATGGCTTTAATAGTATTTTAATTCATAGAGAAGCAATGGAAAATCCTAATTCATGCCAAATTATCATTAAAACTGTATAATGGGAGCGAAAATAAAGACTTTTAGAAGGGAGATATGAACATGGCACAATCATTAGCAGGAAAAGTGGCATTTATCACAGGTGCAGCAAGAGGAATTGGTAAGGTAACAGCACTCTACTTAGCAAAAGAAGGTGTGAATATTGGACTGGTTGCAAGAACAGAATCGTCTTTAAAAGATGTGGCTGCAGAGATTGAAGGTTTAGGTGTCAAAGTTGCCTATGCAACAGCGGATGTATCCTCGAAGGAGCAAGTTGATACTGCAATCGCCTCATTAACAGACAGTTTAGGAACTGCGGATATTTTAATTAACAATGCGGGAATTGCCTCATTTGCTTCTGTTTTAGATATGGACCCTGAGGAATGGAAAAAGATCATTGATGTAAACTTAATGGGTACTTATTATGTAACTCATGCCGTATTACCACAATTAATTGAGAAAAATGGTGGGGATATCATTAATATCTCATCAACAAGTGGGTTAAGTGGAGCTGCTACTTCAAGTGCTTATAGTGCTTCAAAATTCGGGGTTATTGGGTTCACAGAATCATTAGCACAAGAAGTTCGTCGAAATAATATTCGAGTTTCTGCTTTAACTCCAAGTACTGTAGCAACGGATTTAGCTCTTGACTTAAATTTAATTAAAGAGAATGATGAATCTAAACTAATGCAACCTGAAGATATTGCAGAATTTATTGTAAACCAATTAAAATTAAACCCACGTATTTATGTGAAAACAGCTAGCTTTGTGGCAACAAATCCGTTTTAAAAAGATATTCACTAGTTAGCCTAAATAAGGAAAGTCATATAAACTATAAATTATATTAATTTTTCTTGGAGGATTACCTAGTGAATTTAAAAAAGAAGTGGATTTTATTATCCATAGTGATCATCATTCTTATTGCCGGATTTTTAGATATTAAATATCAAGGATTATTCTATCAAATACTACCGGATTCTTTACAATCTTATTTAATGGACTTATTCTAGTCTCAAAATCAAAGCCAGAGAAAATTTACGCTAAGTAAACTTCTCCGGCTTTTTTATATCTATTTACTGTCTTATGGATATATGCGCTTATTTATGACAATTATTTACTTCGATTGTTGGATTCGTTTGTAAAAAAGTAGATTTATATTAAAATAACTCTATTAATTAGAGAGAAGGATTGTTCATGTGGATTGTAGCAGCAATGTTAACAATGTTTTGTTTTGGAGTAGTGAATATGGTTTTCAAAGTTACCTCAGGGAGAGGGTTATCAAAAGTACATATGCAATTCTTCTTTTACCTTATTGCCTTTTTAATCGTGCTCTTTTATGGGATTATTGTAGAGTTTTCACCGTTTAATGGATTAACAATTATTCTTGGTGCGACCATCGGAATTTTAAATGCAAACGGGAATATTCAAATGTCTAAGGCTTTTGAAAAAGGACCAGCAAGCATTACTTCTCCTCTAATAAGTACAAATACAATTATTCCATTATTAAGCGCGGCACTTATTTTTCATGAACATATCACACTATTGCAATGGGTGGGTATTATTGTAATGCTCGGTTCTGCAGCAATCATTCAATATGTACCTAGTCACAATATGCAAATTGATTATAAACCATGGCTATACCGTATTTTATTGTCGATTGCTTCTTTTGGGATACTTGGGGTGCTGATGAAAACTTCTTCTAACTTACATATTGATTCGGTTAATACACTTGTTTGTATGTATGGTGGTGGAGCTATCTATTTATTTTTAAATAGCTTCATCATAAGGGAAAAATGGCGTCGCAGTGAATTAACATTAGGCACTGTTATTGGCTGTATCAGTGTTGTTGGTTATAGTAGCTATTTTTTCGCCCTAAAGACAGGGATTGCTAGCATCGTCTTTCCAATTGTAAGTTTAAGTTGTTTAGTTGTCGTCCTAGGTAGTTGTTTACTATTTAAAGAAACACTTAAAGGGTATCAAATCGTAGGGATTGTTACCGCACTAGTTGGGATTGTATTAACTAAAATTTAGCAAAAAGCCACCCTTCGCATATGAAAGGTGGCTTTCTATTTTATAACTCTATTTTTCTAGAGCGAATAATGAAAGATTTATTTTCAGAACTTTCTAGTGAAAATGTATTGCCTAGTCCATCAACCACATCAATTACAATTTGCATATGCTCCCAATATGGAAGGTTTGAACGATGCATATAATATGGAACGTCTAAAACCATCCCAATTTGTTCATCTTGACTACCAAGATAAAAATCACTCTCGGTCATACATACAGGTGAAGTACCGTCACAGCAACCTTCTGAATGAACAAAGATTAGTTTTCCAAAACGTTCTTGCAATTGTTTGATTAAGCTTAGAGCATTTTCTGTCGCAATGACTTTTTCCATATTAGAAGAAGCCCATTGATCCTTTATTGTAGCCTACTAAAATACATTTTGTTTGTTGATAGTGGCTAAGCATCATTAAGTGGTTTTCGCGACCGATACCAGATTGTTTGTAACCACCGAATGCAGCATGTGCTGGGTATTGGTGATATGTGTTTGTCCAAACACGGCCAGCTTGGATAGCGCGGCCTGCACGGTATGCAATTTCGCCATTACGAGACCATACACCTGCACCTAAGCCGTATAATGTATCGTTAGCGATGGCAATTGCTTCATCAAAATCTTTGAATGTTGTAACAGATAGTACTGGACCAAAGATTTCTTCTTGGAAGATACGCATGTTGTTTGTACCTTTGAATACAGTTGGTGCTACATAGTAACCTTCAGCTTGGTCACCTTCTAATTTGTTTTGGTAACCACCGATTAGAAGTTCAGCACCTTCTTCTTTACCGATTTCGATATAAGAAAGAATTTTATCTAATTGTTGTTTAGAAGCTTGTGCACCCATCATTGTTTCTGTGTCTAATGGGTTACCAATTTTAATTGCTTTTACGCGTTCTAATACTTTTTCCATGAATTTATCATAAATAGATTCATGTACTAATGCACGTGAAGGACAAGTACAAATTTCGCCTGAGTTTAGAGCGAATAATACGAAACCTTCAATTGCTTTATCTAAATATTCATCATCTGCATCCATTACATCTGGGAAGAAGATGTTTGGTGATTTACCACCAAGTTCTAATGTTACAGGAATAATGTTTTCAGTTGCATATTGCATAATTGAACGACCTACAGCTGTTGAACCAGTGAAGGCGATTTTTGCGATACGTGGGTTTGTTGCAAGTGGTTTCCCAACTTCTAAACCAGTACCTTGAACGATGTTAAATACACCTTTTGGTAAAATATCTTGGATTAGCTCGATTAATACACACATAGAAGCTGGCGTTTGCTCTGCTGGTTTCATCACGATACAGTTACCTGCAGCTAATGCTGGAGCAATTTTCCAGGCTGCCATTAGTAATGGGAAGTTCCAAGGAATAATTTGTCCAACAACACCCAGTGGTTCGTTGAAGTGATATGCTACTGTATCACCGTCGATTTCACTAATACCGCCTTCTTGGGCACGAATAGCACCTGCAAAGTAACGGAAGTGATCTACTACTAATGGAATGTCAGCATTTAATGTTTCACGTACAGCTTTACCATTGTCCCAAGTTTCAGCAACAGCAATTGTTTCTAAGTTTGCTTCAATACGATCTGCAATTTTATTTAAAATTTGTGCACGGTAAGCAACAGTTGTTTTACCCCAAGCATCTTTTGCAGCATGTGCAGCATCAAGTGCTAATTCAACGTCTTCTGCTGAAGAACGAGGAACTGTAGTAAATACTTTCCCTGTTACTGGAGAAATTACATCAAGGTATTGACCTTTAACTGGTGCAACCCATTCTCCACCGATGAAATTTTGATATTGTTCTTTAAAATTAACTAAAGCACCTTCTGTATTAGGATTTGCATAAATCATGTGTTTAGTGCCTCCAATGTTGTTAGTATTTTAATATATTAGTTAGTTGTCATATTTTCGACATAAATAACTATGAATCTATAATGCTCTTTTAATTTAAAAAGTGCAAGCGTTTACACTTGGTAAAAATATTTAGTATTTTTTATAAATTATCAAAAAAGTATCATCGTTTATTTTTAAGTTGGAGTGAAAGTTTTCTAAGGTATTATATTAATAGAATTTTAATCACATAAAAAACGTTATTCTACAAAAGTGAATAACGTTTTAGAAGGTGCTATTAATTAGTTAATGTATCTACTTCTAATGTAAACTCCATGTTTCTTCTTTTTTCTTCGGCATAAGGCCAGATTTGGTTTGCCTTATTGACTAATTCCTCTAATTTACTTTTATCAATATTACTTCCCTTTACTTGTAACTCAATTGCCAATCGATACCCTTGATCTGGTTCGTCTTCTAGCAATGTTACATTTGCTGTAACTTGGGATTCAAAATCAATCCCTTCTTTATTCGCAACGATTTGTAAAGCACTATCGAAGCAAGTCGCATATGCAGCTGCAAATAACTGTTCAGGGTTTGTCACTTGATCTAATTCCTCGTCTCGGTTGCTTCCTGGTATTGCAGTTGCCATATTAATAACACCATCAGATGATTGAACTTTCCCTTCGAGACCACCGTAAGTCGTTGCAGTTGTAGAATATAGTATTTCAGACATAAGCTATCACTCCTTAAATTAATGGTATATAACCATCATTACTTTTCCCAATAGATGTATCTTTTATGTAGTAAAGTCACAAGAATGGATTTCAATATATATGGCACAATAGTCTAAAAATAAATATTGATAAGTAGGTAAAAATGGTACTTCCTACTAATGTAATATTTTGGTATTATTTTTATATTAAATACTATATTTATAATAATATTTACAGTTGAAAATAACTAAAGTAGGTGAAAAACAATGTCAATGTCGTTGAAGAAAAAATTGGTTATCCTATTAATGTTATTAATGACAGCTATTATTGCATGTACGATTCTTTTTTCATTCATTGAGAGTTCAAAAATGAAAGATAGTTCTCAAAAATTGACCAATGAAATTGATCAACAATCGAAAGAATTAGTTAGCCAACAATTAGAACAGCTCACAGGCTCGATATCGAATCATATCGTAACAGTAGAGAAAGAAATTGATAAGAATATGCTAAATTCAGCTTATCTTATTCAGCATATGGACTCTACGAACGACCTTTCTACAGATGACTTGGAAAAGTTAAAACAACAAACAGGTATGACAGATATCTATTTGACTGATGAAAACGGTATATTTACAACGAGTACAGAAGAAGCATCAATTGGTCTAAACCTATTTGATATATGGGATGGATATAAAATGCTTCTTACAGGGGAATCTACTTATTTACCATCATTTTTAAAAATTAAAGAAGAAACAGGAGAAATTTTCAAATTTACTGCTATTCCTAGAGCAGACGGAAAAGGTATCATTGAAACAGCTCTAAATGCTGAGGCAATTGAACAATCCATTGCAACGTTTATTCAACAAGATAGTGCGATTCAAAGTATTAATTTAGTTGATGAATTTGGACTAGTATTAACTGAAAATATAAATGGTGATTATGAAAGTAAGTGGAAAAAAGGCAGCAAAATAGAAGATAAAAACGTTCAAGCGGTCATCGAAAATGGCAAACCAATTATAAATGTACATAAAGATCAAGTTTCAGAAATTTATTATCCAATAAAAGTTGATGGGAAAACGATTTATGTTATTAATTCTCAAATCGACGCAAACCCATATTTCCTTGCTTCTGTTTCCGCAAATGATGCATTAATAGAGGCACAAGGAGCGTTTTCAAAATCTAGTACAAATATTGCCATTGCAGTAATTGTAGTGACAGTGTTGTTCATTAGTCTTTTAATTTTCATCATTACGAAATTCTCTAACAAATTACAAAGATTCTCTGGGGTTTTAAGAAATATGAGAACTGAAGCAGATTCCATTTCTGTAGGTACAAGAGATGAAACAGAACTGAAAAAAATTCAAGAATCGATACAATACGTAATTGATGAAAGCAAAAATGTGTTTAAAACAATTGAGAAAAGCACGGAAAATTTAACATATATACAAAGTGATTTTAAAGACAAAATGATCCATATGTTAGAAAATATCGGCCAACTTTCCCAAGCAGTTCACGATTCGGCTGTGATTAATCAAAAGCAATTGGAAAATGTAGAATTAGGGAATGACATCGTTTTAAAGATGAGTAAAGGCGTAAATCAGGCTAGTATTATTAATAGTAAGTTAATGGACGCTTCAATTAAGACAACAAACAATGCCAATAGTAGTATTGAAGGTCTTAAAAAAATGTCGGACTTTATTCGAAAGATAGACTTTGAAACGAACACCAACCAGCAAAGGCTCGAAAAACTACAAAATAACTCAACTGAAATTAGTGGTATTATTTCGGTTATTCAAGGGATATCTGAACAAACGAACCTTTTAGCTTTGAATGCATCAATCGAAGCCGCAAGAGCAGGAGAGGCTGGTAAAGGTTTTGCTGTTGTAGCAGGGGAAGTTAAAAAGCTTGCCGAAGATAGTAAGGCTGCAACAGAAAAGATTGGGGAAATCCTTTATGAAATTCAAGTAGATGTTCGTGCTACAAATGAAGCCAACTTTGAACTGACAGATTTTATTAAAGATAGTCATCAAGATGTGGAGTCTGCTGTAGTTCAAATTGAAAACTTAATTGATGAATCGAAAAACACAGCACAAGAAATTAATAATTTAAACAAACAATTTGCTAGTTTATCAACGAATGAGAAAGACGTGCAACAAGTCTTCGCGCATTTAAATGAAAGTATCGAACGAAATGCAGCTAATAGTGAAGAGCTACTTTCGATGATTATTGAAGTTGAGGAAACGTTAGAAAAATTAAGACAACTATTTGAAAAGGTAAATAATAGTACAATAGAGTTAGAGCAAGTAATAGCATATTAACTATCGACCCACTCGATTTTTTTCGGGTGGGTATGTTTTTTCTTCTAGTTGTTAGCCCTAGCTTGAAATTATTAATTCGTTTAAAATTAATAATTATATTAAACGAATCGACTAAGCATGAAATAAGCGTTTTTCGTACAATAGAAATAGGGGGGGAGAATATGTTCCTAGATCAACTGAAAAACCAAATTCATCAAAGTAAATCCCAATTTATCGGTGAAGAAACCGCTTTTAAATCAGCAGTTTTAATTCCGCTAGTAGAAATAGATGGGGAATGGCATATTCTTTTTGAGGTCCGTGCATTTACTTTGAGAAAACAACCAGGGGATATTAGTTTTCCAGGTGGTAAAATAGATGCTACAGACCCTACTCCATTGGATGCAGCTTTACGAGAAACCCACGAGGAGCTAGGCGTAGACCTGAACACAATAAATGTTATTGGAGACTTAAGCCCCTATATTGCTTCCCCTTCATTTATCGTCTATCCGTTTGTAGCAACACTCGATTATACTCAGATTTCTTACAATAAAGCAGAGGTTGAAGAGGTATTCACGGTCCCTGTTAAATGGCTCTTAAATTATAAACCTTATATGCATCTAGTGTCTGTTGAAATTGTTCCTGAAGCGGATTTTCCCTTTAATAAGATCATGAATGGACAAAACTATCAGTGGAGAGGTCGTTCAGTAGAAGAATGGTTTTATGATTATGGGAAGTATACCATTTGGGGATTAACTGCAAGGATATTAAAACATTTCATTGGGCAAATAGAAAATTGTGACATCTAGCCTAAGAGTGACAAGATAATTATGAAGTTAACATGGACTTATTGACGAAAAATCAATTTCACTGTTTATGTATTGCCAAGTTTTTTGTCATTATAGTTTTCCACTATTTCGAAATCCTATGTATACATACTTTGTGTGCCTCTTTACAATACTATGTTTTAGATATGCATTATCTAATTTAGTAAAGGAGGAAGGGATTTTTATGGCGAAACATACGGATCAAAGTTGGAAACAAGACCACCCAAGTACTTTGTTTAGTAACTCAGTTCAAAAGGCAGACCGCGCAGTAAAGCAAGCAATGTCACATCCAGAAGAAATCGCGGTAGAGCATGCATTTAATTCAATCTCACACGCAGAAAATGCACAAATGAATGCAGTACAACATAATGAGCATATGGACATCGTTGAACAAAATATAGAACATTTGGATCAATTAAGACAGCAAATTGAGGGAGTACAGGATATAGTGGAAGATAAATAATAAAAATGAAACGTTATTCTAATCAAACAGAATAACGTTTCATCCTTTCATTATTTAACTTTGTTCACCACATCTACTATTACATCCACCACGAGTTCTGGCTCATCATGCATAATTGCATGGCCGCTATTTTTTGCAATAATAAGTTCGCTGTCTTCTGAAAGCTCGAGGGTTTGTTTTTGTTGCTGTTGCCAGGTTTCCTCCATTTTATTACTATCCTTTTCAGAGAGCCCAATTGCTGTTCCATCAATCGCAATCCCATGTGTCACAATAACTAATGGAATATCTCCAAGGGATTGATTACGAATAAGATCTTCTACCATTCCCATATTCCTAAGTTCATCTTCTTGTGCATGGAAGAATTTTGGACGAAACTCAATATTAAGAAATAAATCACGGTGTTCCTCAGGTATATCTTTCAAAAGGGAGTCTTTCATAAGTCTAATTACACCACTTTGCTTCATTAAACTTAGCGTATTTTTTGAAGGGTTCCCCATTGTCATAGGGTCAATTCCAGCATCGATTAATAATTGATTTGTTTCATTTGAATAATCCTCATGTCGCGAATCTAACAATACAATCCCAGCCACCTCATCTTTATAGGTTTGGGCAAATAATCTCATGTACATACCACCAAGAGAGTGACCCACTAAAATGTAAGGACCTTCAATGTTTTCCTTTTTTAAAGCTGTGTATAATTCGTTCACAATATTTTCGCCTGTTCTTTCAGTATCAGCCTTATCACTCCAGCCGTAGCCTGCACGGTCATAGGTAACAACTGTTCCATATTGTGAAAGTTCCTCAGGTATGTCTAACCAAATGTTGCTTGACTCTCCGCTACCTGCTTCGAACAGTATTGTCGGGCCACCTTCACCATAGCGTTGAAGGTGAAGATTAAAACCGCCGACATCAACAAGTTTCCCTTCTGGAGGATATTTTTTTGCTCCGTAATAACCGGCAATTGCCTCAAAGGAAAAGCCAACAACTGATAAAAGAACTAGCAAACCAACAACACTGATAAATATTTTTTTAAATAACCCTTTCTTCTTTTTTTGCATCATTATAAACCTCTACTTTCTATTGGATTAGATAAAGGTGAAACAGTTTTATTCGGATTTTTTGAGAGTGCTTTTTTTACTAAAATCATCGAAATAATTAAGATGGGAGTAAGCATCAAACTAGACTCAACGCCAAATCCTGCACCATTCCAAATGGATTCTTTAATAAATGTTATTTCCATAAGCGATTCTACTTGTTTGCCCCCATTTAAAAAGCCAAAAACAGAAGATTGAATGAAGTTGATCATAAAGTGAAGGCTAATTGGCATCCACAAACTTCCCGTCATAAAACGTACTTGTGCAAACAATACACCTAATAAGAAAATATTAAGTAGTTCAATTACGATGAATTCGAGAGGTTTTGCAAATGCATCTGGATTCATGAGATGAACAGTTGTAAATAACAATGCGCTAGTGATAATTGCTACCGTATTATTAAATGATTGATTAAGCATTCCATATAAATAGCCCCTGAAAAATGTTTCCTCACCGAAAGCGATAACAAGGAAAAGAAAACATTGAAAGGTTAATGCTGATAAACTCCAACTTTGTAACTCAAGTGAAATGCTATTGTTTAATAGCATACTTATTACACTAAATGTTGGGATGATTGCAGCGACTAATCCTCCAAAAAGTAAAAATCTTAATATTTTGTTCATCTCAAACCCAAGAGACCATTCGTTATTCTTTTCAAACCATACAAACATCGTGATCGAAGCAATGATTAAACCAAATTGTGATGTAAAATAACTGCTTTCTTTGTAGAAAGGGTTAAAAACAATCGTAAGGATGATTGCAGTTGCAAACATAATGCCAAATCCAAGAAGTATCTTCCCTATAACTTTGGAAATGTTCATTTGTAAAACCTCCGTTAATTAATTTCTACACTCATATTATTTATTTTTAGTCACAGCAAGTTAGTGAGGGGAGTCATCAATAAGGTCATTAAAAACTACAACTGCTTATTACTTTCTAATGATTGTTATCCGTTCATCGAGGAAAGTTTCTGAAATATCGTTCGTGAGTGTTGATTTAAAATATTGAAGTAGTAACTTCGACGTTAATTTCAATTCCTTTTTCGGATTAACTTTATCTCTTATAGATAGATAAGGACTATAAAAATAAACATCGGTAAAATTCATGTGGGTAGCTCCGTCAATCGTTGCGAAATATTCTTCATGATTTCCCATGTGAAATGTAAGAAGAGGTTTCCCGCTCTTGTCGGAATTTATTGAAACTCCTGATTTAATATTGGCTCTATGGAACAGAGTCGGATAGTTGGCAATAGAATGAGCAATCACCCCGATATTTTGTAAATCTAAATGAAATGGAGATTTTCCATTCAATGAGGATAGGTATTCAACAATTTGTTTTGTATCTTGATTTTCGGTTACGACAACAATAAATCCATGGCTTGCTAGCTCTTCTCCAATGCCAGTGAAATAAGAATCACTTAAATCGTGGGAAAGAATAATAACTGGGAAGCCATCATTATTACTTGCTACGGGGGTACCAAATACCGAATTTGCTTTCACCTTTTCCAGATGGGATTGAAAAAAAGGGGAAAGATCCTTTATCTCTTTAAAAGACAAATACGATGCTTTTTCTTCTCCAGATGCTAATGTGGGGTACCAAATTTTCATTGTTTCACCACTTAAACTCTCATGAACAACTCCTGTTTCAAAATTTCCTGTTGGTTTTGGTAGTTGGAAAATTGGCAAAAGAATTGGGAGAAGAATGGACAATGGTATCCAACAAACTAAAAATGATACGTAGAAATGACTCGAACGTTTTCTGATAAGTAGGTTCCTTTTAGAAATAAGGAAAATGATGAATACACCTAAAAGATAGGAAGGAACCATTTGCCACCGAAAGCCTTCAAAGAAAATTTGAATGAAAGCTAAAGCGACGATAAAAACAAATATCTTGTAAATCACCTTCTTATTCTCTTTAGGAATTATAAATAATGAAATTGCAATTAATGTGATTGCAGATATATAAGATAATTCCAATATCCTCATTCGTATCCCTCTTTCTCATCCTTTCAAAATTAGTGTAATCTTTGAAGGTCATATACATGGAGTGAGGGGAGTAATAAAAATAGTCATAAAGAGATTCTCGAGGCGTTTCAAAATTGTTTATCAAACGTAAAACTGCCTTTCATAACAAGCGTTATATTACTAAATTAATTATCATCTAGTGTTTTAATGAATTACCGTAGTAACTAGGAGAGATGACTTATATTCAATAAACTTTATTAGAGTTATTTAATAAAGGGAGTTGTGTTTATGGAGGAGCAGTTATCAACAAAAAGTATTTTAAATCTTTACCTTATGCCGGGGGTTTTCATGACGGCAGGGTATATTGTTTTAGGAGGTTATTTTTTCACACAAGGGTATCCAGTTCTCTTAGCATTGCTTCTTACTATTCCATTTGTGTTTTTGCCCACATTTATTATTCACTTTTGTAGGTTAGCCAAAAGGCAGAATGGAAGGTTGTCTTTTAAGGGGGTCATTCTATATAGAGAGAAGTTGTCCTTTTTTCAAATCATCTCTTATAGTTTATTAACAGTCATTTTAATATTAATATTTTTTGCAATCGGTTCTCCCATTGATGCATTTCTTACAGAGAACTTATGGAGCAAAATCCTGCCAGAGTGGTTTCTAAACAAAGATGATATTTCTTCATTTTCACCTATCTTTATAGTATTAATACTTATATTAAATCTTGTTTTTAATAGTTTAATAGGACCTATTGTAGAAGAGCTTTATTTTAGAGGTTACGTATTACCAAGGCATGAACATCTAGGTATTTGGTCCCCAATTATCAATGCAGTTTTATTTGGTCTATATCATTTTTGGCAACCTTATATTTATGGATCTGTCATATTAGGGCTCATCCCATTAACATTTATTGCTTGGAAAAAAAAGAATATTTATATCGCAATTATCGCTCACTGTACCTTTAATTTAATTGGATTTTTTATGCTATTAAAATCAATTTCACCCTTTTGAAGTATATTCGAAAATGTAATTATTAATGGAAAAGTAGAAAATGAAAACGCAAGAATGTGGATTTACCAGCATTCTTGCGCTTTTATTTTGGCTATATACTACTTAAAATTCTTTCAAAGATATCTCTTTTAACTTTGTAAAAATCAATTCAAGATCATTTCCATTTGGATAGTGGGCAGATTGTTCTAAAGTAATAATTTCTTTTCCTGCGGGTGCTATAAGACTTTCTGTGTATTCCTTTGTCAGCTCGTAGTTTGTAATTTTATCATGCTTACCTTGGAAAATATAAACGGGCACTTGTAATTCACGGACTTCCTCTACTAGGTTCAATTGTTTCATTTCTTTTTGTAAGTCTTTTGCTTTAAATAAACTAAAAGTTGCACCGGAAATCATCGCTTTATATAAATCTATTAAAGTATAATCTGGAGATATTAAGGAGGGTGCAATCAATCCATAAATACTTGCTTTCTCCACAAATTGATCACTATAATTGTCTCCGCCATATTTGGAGATGTATTTTGAAAGCATTTTGTCTTTTTCGTCAAAATACGGAGGCTCCTCAAGGCTTTCCATATCATTTAGCATTTTTTCATTCTTTTCCGAAGAGGCAATTTCGGTCAGCCATTCTTTCGCTCGTTTTTGGTTTTCTACATCATTCACAAACTGGGAGATCCCAATATATGCATGAACCTTCGTAGGGTAACTTTGACTATATTTCGTTCCTATAATTGACCCCCATGATACACCTGCAATGATGACATTCTCTCTATCAAATCTTTCTAGTAAATAATCAACTATAACATCTGTATCTTTTACAAATTGCTCAATGTTCATGCTATCTAATGGAATATCCTTGTGATAGCTTTTGCCAGAACCCCTCTGATCATAATAGACGGCAATAAAATCTTCTGTTATTTGTGGGAAAGCACCTCGAGCACTCACTCCAAAGGGAAATGGTTGACCAGGTCCGCCATGTAAAAACAAAATGATTGGTTTTTCTTTCTTCTTGCCTTCTAATAATAAATATTGTTTCGTACCATTCACTTCGAGTTCAACTAATTCGCTTAAACCACCATTGGCTTCTAACTTGTTCCCTTCCTTTGCAATTAAATACTGATTAACTGCTCGTATAGCAAGAAGTAAGACAACTAAAACCAATACTAATATGCAGACTACTTTTAATAACTTTAATGTAAAAACCATCCCTTGATTTCCCCTCGTATTTTCTTACTACTATTAACGTTTGTAGATGGTAAATGATGGCAACAATTTAATGTAAGATAAGGAAAAAACCAATCATCACTCTTCTTGCATTTTCTTTAACGCACTAGTGCGATCACTAACCTCTAACTTTGCATATATTTTTGAAATATAGTTTTTAACTGTTCCCTCTGTCAAAAATAATCTCTCTGATATAGCCCTATTACTTAATCCGTTTGCTATCAATTGTAAAATTTGCCCTTCCCGTTCAGACAATCCGAATTTTCGATAGAGCGATTCGTCTTTTGTTTCATTTGGAATGCTTGAAAGTAGCTGCCTTGCTAACTGTTGTGGGATAAGCATTTCACCACGGGACACAAGTCGAATACTAGAGGCAAGATCTTTTGGATGAATTGCTTTTAATAAATACCCTTCTGCTCCGTAACTAAGGGCAGTTTTAACATAATCGACCTCTTGAAATGTTGTTAAAATAATTACTTGGATATTTGGCCATTTGGACTTTATTTGTTTGGTTGCTTCAATTCCATTCATAACAGGCATATTAATATCCATCAAAATAACATCTGGCTGATGAGATTCACATAGAAGGATAGCTTCTTCACCATTACTTGCTACTCCCACCAAATCCAAATCTTCTTCCATGCTCAATACTATTTTTAAACTTTCTCTAATTAATTCTTGGTCATCAACTAATAGTAGTTTTATTTTGTTCATTATAAACTCCTTTCGAAGGGATCATGCAGGTGATGGTTGTACCAACATTTTTTTCTGATTGAATAATTAAATCCCCACCTAATTGGGATAAACGTTCTTTCATTGTCTGTAACCCAAACCCAATTTTTAATTCTTCAAATCCTTTCCCATTATCTTTTATTTCGAGCATTACTGACTCTGGATGAAAAGTGAGGTTAATAGCTATGTTTGTTGCTTCACCATGTCTTTTGGCATTTGTTAAGGCCTCTTGTAAACAACGATTAAGTGTCATTTCTATTGCTCTTGTTACTGAATATTGTGTACCTAATAATTCAATCGTTACTTCTGTATTTGTATATTCGGAAAACTCTCTCGCTAATTTTTCTAGTTTGTTCGAGATTGAGAGCTGATCATCTTCGGCCATGTTATGAATTTGTTGCCGAACTTGAGTGAGCCCATTTTTTGTAACTTCTCTTAATATCGTTAACCTTTCTTTTGCATCATTCGGTGAAATATCGATTAAGTACATGACCGCATCCATACCAACAATAACAGAGGTAAAGGTGTGACCAATCGTATCATGTAATTCACCAGCTATACGATTTCGTTCTGCAGCTAAAGTTAGTTCTTCTACTTTTTTAGAATATTGTTCAAGTACTTTATTTTGAGATTGAATCAATGCAGTTTTGCTTTGATTTTCTTCCAATAGGAGTCTCATTTTACTTTGAGTTGTAAGAAAATGATTAAAAATATAACCGAAAGTAAATAACATAAAAACAATAAGGGTATAATTGATAATCTTATAAAAATCAGGCTCTTGGTAATAATTAAAGCAAGACAATAAAAGTAATGTAATGGGACCAAAGATAAGTGTACGTCTCCGCCCAATAAAGCCGATTATCAATGCTGGCATAAATAAGAAAGAAATCCCGATTGGCTCTTGTAAATAAAATAAAAAGTATAGATGAAAACTTCCAACTAACATAAATTCGGTAATTGAGAATAAAACATCGTTAATATATCTAGGACGCCAAAAGAGGTGGGGGATGATGATACATAATGCAAACCATAAATAGAAGAAATAATTGTTTGAACCAATTAAATCAGGATTATTTAAAAAATAGAAAATTCCGCAACCGTAATAGATAAAGCGTATTGTAGCTAAAATATAATCTATCCATATCCAGCTTCTGCTTGTATTCATATTATTCATCCTTAACATATTTGAATTTTTATTTAATTTTAACAAAATTAACCATATTGAGGAATTATATGTTTTATGGACTATATTTTTTGGCATATAAAGTTCTTCTCCAACATGTCTTATGTATCAAATTTGAACAGAAAATGGCCCTTATTGGAATGAGATATACTACATATTCGAATTACTATGTCACAAATTAATTGTCATTTTTAATTAAACAATACTGTAAAAGGTATGATATTTTCTCTTACCTGTATATCTTTGGATATAGGTGTAAATAATGATGGCTTAAAATTTAGATTTTTAATGGTATAATAGTTGACGTTAAGAAACTTACTTTTAATTTTCTTGTTTTTTTAATGTATTTTTATGAAGTGTCTTTTGACTAGCATTTTAAAGCTAATATCATATAATAGTAGATATTTCAATCTATAAATATTAGTGTTATACTAAATTGAAGATTTAATAGATACAGAAAAGGTGTGTTCTAGGACAGTCGACTTTTGAAACACCTAAGGAGAGCGCCTACATCTTTTTTGCAAATATAGGGGAGATAAGGAAGGTTATTATGAGTAACAGACATGAACAAACAGACGTTATCTTAATCGGTGCTGGGATTATGAGTGCGACTTTGGGAACGTTACTGAAAGAATTAGTACCAGAATGGGAAATTAAAGTGTTTGAAAAGCTCGAAAAAGCTGGAGAGGAAAGCTCTAACGAATGGAATAATGCAGGTACTGGTCACTCTGCATTATGTGAGCTGAACTATACTGTTGAGAAACCAGACGGCTCTGTAGATATTAGCAAAGCTATTAAAATCAATGAACAGTTCCAACTTTCTAGACAATTCTGGGCATATCTTGTTGAAAAAGGATTAATTCGCAATCCACAAGATTTCATTATGCCACTACCTCATTTAAGTTATGTACATGGGGAAGATAATGTTAAATTCTTAAAAAACCGTTTTGAAGCAATGTCAAAAAGTCATTTATTCGAAGGTATGGAATTCTCTGATGATCCAGAGAAATTAACTGAATGGCTTCCACTTATGATGAAAGAGCGCGTATTCAACGAGCCATTAGCAGCTACAAAAATTGACTCTGGTACGGATGTAAACTTCGGTGCATTAACACGTATGCTTATTGACAACTTAGCACAACAAGAAGTTGAAGTGAGCTACAAACATAGTGTTCATAGCTTAAAACGTACAAACGATGGCCAATGGGAAGTTGCGGTGCACGACCTTGATGGCTGTAAAATGAAATATTATAAAGCGAAATTCGTCTTCCTAGGTGCTGGTGGAGGAAGCTTAGAATTACTACAAAAATCTGGTATCCCTGAAGGAAAACATATTGGTGGATTCCCTGTAAGTGGATTATTCCTAGTATGTAAAAACCAAGAAATCGTAGAACAACATCATGCAAAAGTTTACGGTAAAGCTGCAGTTGGTGCTCCACCAATGTCAGTTCCTCACCTTGATACTAGATATATTGATAACAAAAAATCATTACTATTCGGACCATTTGCTGGATTCTCACCTAAGTTCTTAAAAACTGGTTCATATATGGATTTATTTGCATCAATCAAACCGCATAACCTTACAACGTTGTTAGCAGCAGGTGTTAAAGAAATGTCTTTAACAAAATATTTAATCCAACAACTGATGCTTTCAAAAGAGCAACGTATTGAAGAATTACGTGAGTTTATTCCAAATGCTAAATCAGAGGATTGGGATATCGTAATTGCTGGCCAACGTGTACAAGTTATTAAAGACACTGAATCAGGAAAAGGAACTCTACAATTTGGTACTGAAGTTGTAAGTGCTTCTGACGGTTCAATCGCAGCATTACTAGGAGCGTCACCAGGAGCTTCTACAGCTGTTCACGTAATGCTTGAAGTAATGAAAAAATGTTTCCCTCAAGAAATGAAAAGCTGGGAACCAAAAATTAAACAAATGATCCCATCATATGGTGTTTCATTAGTAGAAAATCCAAAACTTTTCAAAGAGCTTCTTGACTCAACTGCGAAATCTCTTGGTTTAGACAAAGATCAAGAAACTTCTAAAGAAGAAGAAAAAGTATTAGAAACAGTTTAATGTAAATTAAGAACCTTTAATCGAAACTTGGTTAAGGGTTCTTTTTTATATAATACTCTAGAATTATAAATGTAATGTTAATTCTCAGTAAAAAATGATAAGCTGTTTGACGTTTATAATAATTTACTATATTATTATTTGAGTAAAAGAATGCCCGGACTTGAACGGGAGAGGTTCATAGCTGTAAACCCTCTATAAAAAACTATGGAAACATGTCTATTACGCCATGTCCATAATGGATGTGGCTTTTTATATGTTTTTTCATATTTTTATTAGATGATTTGAAGCCTCTCTTACAAGTGTTGGGAAACATCATTAAGGGAGGCTTTTTTATGTCTGGTAGAGGCCATGAAGAAGGATTAAAAGACTTAACATTACTAGGAAATCAAAATACAAAATATGCATTTAACTATGCACCTGAAGTGTTGGAGGCAGTAGACAATCTTCATTCAAATCGCGACTACTTCGTTAAATTCAATTGTCCCGAGTTTACTAGCTTATGTCCATTAACAAATCAGCCGGACTTTGCAACAATGTATATTTCTTATATTCCTGATAAGAAAATCGTAGAAAGTAAATCTTTAAAACTTTATTTATTCAGTTTCCGTAATCACGGAGATTTCCACGAGGATTGCGTGAATATTATTATGAACGATTTAATAAAATTATTAGATTGTCGTTATATTGAAGTATGGGGGAAATTTACACCACGCGGAGGTATATCAATTGATCCATGGTGTAATTACGGAAGACCAGGAACGAAATATGAGGAAATGGCAAATTACCGTTTAATGAATCATGACCTTAATCCAGAAAAAATCGATAACCGTTAATAAAGAATTCAACTTATAAAAAGAGGTTCTTAGCTGACCCTCTATAAAAAACTAAGGAGATTAAAACATGAGAATTTTATTTTACTTATTATCAATAGTCATTGCAAATGTAATAACTGCTGCATTTGCGCCGATGCAATTAGGCATCTTTATCGTACCAATGGGGACTCTTCTAGTTGGGGCAACATTTATTTTTCGAGATCTTGTACAAAACAAGTATGGTCGAAAAAAGACATATTTGTTCATTTTGTCTGCTTTAGTTTTATCCGCAATTGTTTCATTTATGTTGGGAGATACACTAATGATTGTTGCTGCTTCAGCTATTTCCTTTTTAATTTCCGAAACGGCTGATACAGAAATCTATTCTCGTCTAAAATTATCGATGGCGTGGCGTGTGTTCTATAGTGGAATAATAGGTGGATTTCTAGATTCGTTAATATTCGTAATCATTGGTTTAAGTCCAATTGGAGCAGGTGTGTTACCTTGGGAAGCAATACCAGCTGCTATAGCAGGACAATTTATAGTGAAATCAATAATTCAGATGATTGGAGCTATTCTTTTAGGTCAAATTTATGGATTAAATGGGAAACAAGCCATTACTGAATAGCAGTGAAAAAAGGATCATCCGTGGATGGTCCTTTTTACATGTGAATTGTTTAAACTGGGTAAACGGTTTTATGGTCAGCAAAAATAGATATTGTATTGTTGCCCTTATCAAAATGAACTATTCCCTCTGAAGAATAATACCAAGTTTTTTGATGTTCCCCTTCAACATGGAAAATATTTAATTCATCGTGAAATTGCAATAAATTATTTGCAGACTCTTTATCCGCTGAAAATGAGATTTCCCATTCATTGTCTACAGGTTTAATTTGATATTCATTTGTTTCAAAGAAAAGTCTACTGCCAACCGTATGACGTACATATAACATTTATTCTTCACCCCCTGGAAGGTCGATTAAAAGAATAAATGAATCTTGTTTAGCTTGTAATGTGATTTCATGTAACTCTGTTATACGTGCATCGTCCCGTTCATTTAACGTTACTTCCTCATTAATCGTAAACGAGCCTTCAATAACAAAAAGATAGATTTTCCGTCCCACTTGTTGTTCAAATTGAATCTCTTTTCCCGCATCTACTTTAGACAAATACATCGTCAAGTCTTGATGAATACGTGCTACATGATCTCCACCATTAGTTGATACAATAGGCAATAACTGATTCGTTAATTTTTTAGGATCAAATGAAATATCTTCGTAGGATGGAGTTAATTGTTTTTCATTCGGCATGAACCATAATTGTAAAATATGCGTTTCCTCATCTGATGTAGGATTAAATTCGGAATGAAGTACCCCAGTTCCAGCTGTCATCCTTTGAATATCCCCGAATTGAAGAATACCGACATTATTTAAACTATCCTCATGCTTTAATTGCCCTTTTAAAACGATGGAGACGATTTCTGCTTCTCTATGTGGGTGAATGCCAAACCCTTTTCCAGGTTGAATAATGTCGTCATTTAACACACGCAATGGTCCAAAATTAGTATTATCAGGATCGTAATAAGGGCCAAATGAAAAACTAAAATTACTTACTAGCCAATCATTTTCAGCAGTAAAACGTTTAGTAGAAGGAGTATGTTGAATCACAATGATCACCTTTTATCATTTATTTTGAATTCAAGATAATTATACAATATATAAGAGATAATTACCAAGAATATAGAAATTGGTTGTGTATACTAATATACATAAACTTTTTGAGGAGCTACTAAATGAAATATAAACAAATTGTACAAGGTCGGTTACTTAAGAGAGTTAACCGATTTATTGCTGAGGTAATTATTAACGGTAGTATAGAACGGGTCCATGTTAAAAATACAGGAAGATTAAAAGAACTTCTTTATCCTGAGAATGCTGTAATTTTGGAAGCTAGTGATAACCCTAAAAGAACGACAAAGTATTCAATTATTGCGGCCAATAAAAATAACAAATGGATTAATATCGATTCTCAAGCACCGAATGCAACTACCTTTGAGGCATTAAAGGAAGGGAAAATAAAAGAGATTGGAGAAGTGAGTTTACTAAAAAAGGAGGTAACATTCGGAGACTCACGATTTGATTTCTATTATGAAAAGGGGAATGAAAGAGGATTTTTAGAGGTGAAAGGTGTAACTTTGGAAAAGGATGGGGTAGCTAGTTTTCCAGATGCACCTACTTTAAGGGGAACAAAACATGTACTCGAAATGTGCCAAGCAGTTCAAGAAGGGTATAAAGGGATAATTTTATTTGTTATTCAAATGCAAGGATGCAAAAAGTTTGTACCGAATCAAGAAATGGATGCAAACTTTGCAAAAGCGCTTCAACAAGCCTCTCAACAAGGGGTGAAGATTATTGCCTATGATTCAATTGTTGAGGAAGATGGATTACTTTTGGACGAGCCAATTCCAGTGAACTTTGCACAGAAATAAAAGGGGGACTATTTAGAAATAGCCCCCTAAGCACATACATTATTGCGGGAAATGAAAGGCATAAATAAACTGTACAAAGTCTTCAAAAGGAAGAGAAGATTCACCAGGTAGTTCACCATTTCCTGTTACACTTGTTCGAATAGATTTCCCCCAAATTTGTAAACTATCGTTATTTGGATTATAAAAATAAACACGAGTGACCCCTTTTGGATCGTTTTCAACTCGTTGGATAAGTATTGCATGGGCGCCAAGTACTTGACCTGAACGATTATAAATTGTGATGCCAACCGGTTGTGGTAATCCTTTGTTGACACTCGGGTTATTCGTAGGGTGATAATAATAATAAAAATTATCTAGGAAATTCAAATCGCTATAAATATCTGAAAACCCTGACCATATCCCCGTCATATGGAAAGCTGGATTAATCCACTTATGAGGATCTTGCCCACGTCCATCTGCAGCTTTTAACATTTCAAAGTAAATTGCATCAAGGTGTGGGACAACCAAATAAGAAATAAAATCAATATGGTCTTCATCTTCTAAAGGAATTAGTGAAAGTGCATTAGATGAGATTGTTTTCCCTTCAAAATCGATTGAAAAGTTGCCTGTCTTTAAAAATTTATTCATCATATTTAACAACATAACCGGTTCTTTTTGTGACCAATAACTAATGGCTCTAGTTGATTGGCAAGTGGGATTAAACCCTTGCCCGATGCCCAATGGTGTACCTAAAATATTCACCATTTCAGATACGATTAGAGATTTTAAATAATCATTACCTCTTATTTCCTGTAATTTGTTAGTTCTAACGAGAATATCTTCATGAATAGGTGACGTCATTAATTGTTCTAACTCATAGACAAACTCATTAGTAAATATATCCCTTTGTAATAAACAAAGTAATCCATAAATGCTTCTTCGAGTATCTATCGTAACCGAAGTTGATATAAGCGATAAAATAATGGGGAGATTTGACTTTAAATTGTCCCGTGATTTGTTATCGATTGTTAGCAAGTTTTCAAGCAAATGTTGTTTTTCATTGGCGGCAAATTTCAAGAAAACAACATGATAAGGGGAAACAAGACCTGTCTGCAACATTGAGGATTTTAGCTGATGTGCTTCCTTTACTAAGGCATTATCATCACAAGTTTTTAGTTTGTTTTCATAACTTTCTATAGTGCTCGTTGCCATTGTTGTTGGTGAATACACAGCTTTTTCGTAGCGAGTCAGTTTTGAGTCTGTTTCTTCTAGTCCGCCAGCTAATTTTTTAGCACTTGCAATCAGTTTTAATATTTTCTCTGTAACAATGGGTCTTTGCACAGCGAGATTATCAACTTCTTGGTAGAGGTTTTCAAATACCCTTTCTGAAAAACAATGTTCAGAAATAAATCTTAATATTTCTGACGCCTGTTCGTCTTTATAAAGTTGTTTTACTCGGTTTTCTTCCGTTTCTTTCATAATCAATAAATCAATATTTAAAGCCAAAACCTTCGTTAAAAACTCGGTTGCTTCGCCGGCTGTCATTTCTGGATGTATATATTCCCCTCTAGCAATTGCAAGGATTCTCAGTTCACTTAAGATCTCTGCTACCCCTGTCGTCCCTCCAGCTTGAAGAGTTCCTCTAACAAGTGTTGGATTTAGTTTTTTCACATCTTCCCATGGCTTTCCAATAAACAACCCAGAGGAATCAAAGAGATGTGCGTACCGATAAATCTTTTCCAATCCATTTGGTTCTTTCAAAAGATCTGAGGCAATGTCAAAAACGGTTTGCTGAAAAAACTTTTTACTTAGTAACGGTGCAAGCAATAGCTGTTGAAAGGCTTTTTGAAATGAATTCTCTGATGAGTAAAGGTAAAGTCCCATTTGTTCGTCCTCCTTTCAGCAATTTCCAAAAGTGCAATCTAAGTTGGTTAAAAACTTCTTATTTTAGAATATTTAAAATTTTGATTAATGTACCATGAAATAAATACTATTTCAAATTGTTTTAACTCTTTAGGAATAAAAAAGACCTCGAAAAAATTTCGGGTCTTTTGTCTAATTGTTTATTAAAATGTATGATTTAGGAAGCTATCTTATTATGCCCATTCATAATTTTTGCCCCAACTTTCCCTTGCCAAAGTTTCCACTTTTTCAACGATCGTTTCTTCTACGATATAAGCATCACCTTGTTCATATGGGTTGTAATGATATGCATACATTCTTGAAACAAATTCATGGAACGGTAAGGATGACTCCCCTTCAAGCTCGCCAAAGCCAGACACGCTTGCTTTAATATTTTGCCCCCAATTTTGTGTGCCATCATTATTCGGATTGTAGAAGTAAATTCGGCACTCGCCATGTTGATCTTTTTCGATTCTTTGGATAGAAACAGCGTGAAGACCAAGTAGTTCTCCGTGTACATTTGTTAAGAAGATGCCTACAGGATTTGGATAAAGCATTTTGTAGCCTTCATTGTAGTCAGGATGATGTGTTGCATAGAAGAGTTTTACGAATGAAGAATAGTTTGTAACATTTAATGTAAGTGGATCAATAACATTAATAAAACCACTTGGAATCCATTCACCATAAAATTCACGGTTAACCCATTTATGGCCGTCTTCACCGCGAAGAAGAGTACGTTTCATCATTTCGGTATAAATTTTATCAAGGTGTGGAACTAGAAGAATAGAAACTGGGTCTAAATCTTGTAGGTTTTGAGTTGCAACACCATCAAGAAGAAGACTCGAATTTATTAGTTCTCCTTCAAAAGCCATTTCAATGTTATTATCACGGATTGCACTTGTAATCAATGTAAAAAGTTTATCAATATCATATTGTGCCCAAAGAGAAATTGCTCTAGCAGATTGGCAAATTGGATTTACCCCTTGCCCGATACCTAAAGGCTGCCCAAGAACACTTACTACTCCAGCTACTAATATACCATTGATGCTAATGCCATTTAATCCATTTACATAGTTTGATAGCGCAATTTTCACTTCTGCATGAATAGGTAGTTCAAACAACTGTCGTATTGCAGGAATTAGCGACTCTAGTTTGAGAACTCCGCGATTTAGCATTTTAGAAAGACCATAAATTGCTTGCTTTGTTTCAGGGTAAATAGACAGCTGAATAATATCATGAATTAATTCTTTATTTTCGTTAAAACTTGTCACACCTGTTTCTGATAAAAGCAATGCACTCGGAATAATTTCTTGATACTTTCGATTTAAGAAACGAAGGAGTATTGCATGATAAGGTGAAACGAGACCAGTTTCGTACATTGATTCTGCAAATAGCTCTGCCTCACTAATTAATTCTTCTTTTGAAGCTTGTTCTAATTTCAATCTATATTCTCTTTGGCCAGCAGCTTCTTCACTTAATGGTGTTGGAGTATCTGTAGCTCGAGAGTACTTTTCTAGTTCCTCAACAATTTTACTATCAATCTCGTCATTGATTAGTAACTTAGAATTTTCGATTAACTCAATGATTCTCCTCGTTAAAATAGGACGTTGGACAGTCATTCGATTTATTTCCTGAACCATTTGCTCTGCCACTGATTCAAATGAAAGTTCTTGTCGGAGGTAGGTAAATAAATTTTGAGCTCTTATTAGATGTTCTTCTAGTTCAGTTTCTTGTTCCTCAGGGAAGAGTAAATCAAGATTTAGAGCTAAAACTTCATTAAGGAATGAACTTGCATGCTCTGGACTTAAACTTTCATGTTGATAAGTCCCTTTTGCAATTGCAAGCATTCTCATTTCGCTTAAAAGTTCAAGAATTGAGTAGATTCCTCTAAGTCTAAGTGAACCTCCTACAAAGGGAGGTTGTAATTTTGTTGGGTCTTCCCAATCTCCATCAAGGAAAACACCTGCTTGGTCAAATAAATGAGCATATTTAAAGAGCACTGACATTCCTTCACTAGTGGATGCCAGCTCGTTTGCTAATTGGTAAACATCCGTTTGATATAAGCTTTTTGCAAAGGGTTTTGCTTGATTTAATGTATCAAGAGCCGATTCAAATTTCACCTCTAAAGGGCTGATTTTATTTGCAATCGGTTTTTTTCTAGTAGTTGCTTTTCTTTTAGGGGCAGTAGTTGTCTTTCTTTCTTTTATTACCGTATTCATTCTTTGAACCACTCCTTATAAGTAGAAATTATGTTTTTCATATTCTTCTAAAAGGCTTCGCATCTCAGTGCTATCTTCGCCGAAAAAGTAAATTGATCCATAATGATTTCCAAATCCAACTCGTTCAGCTACTTTCGCCGTTGTAGGTATGAACATATTGTGTTTTAAGAAATACGGATGTTCCTTCAGTTCATCAGGGATATTGAGCTTTGAAATAGATTTTACTTTTGGATAAACCATCAAATTTCCGGAATGCCCTTTTGCAGAGACAACTTCTTCTGGGAAAAAGGCATTTAATTCTTCCTCCGTTGTTTCAGGATCGCAGCATAATATTTGCCCTTGATATGGACTAAATCCATAAACTCTTTCGATATGCTCAAAAATATGACCGCCTGGAATACGTGCAGCTACCTCACCGAAATAAATTGTTCCATCTGGTGTGATGAAGAATTCCGGGTGTAAGATTCCATTTTCTACTTCAAAAGCACTCACAAGTTTTTCAATTTGTTCTCTAATTTGTGGTCTCCATTGTTCAAGACTAGGAGATGCAGGGACAAAATTGGAATGTCCAAGTTTAACGTATTCCGTAATGTTTAGGAAGTGTACTTTACCGTTATGAATAAATGCCTCACAAGAAAATTCTTGACCTTCTAAATGGCTTTCCATAAGGAGAGGGAATTCAGAATCGTCTATTTCCTCAATATCTTCTCTCTTTTTAATCATTCGATGACCAACAGTCCCAGCCTTATCAAAGGGTTTTACATGGATAGGCTCGTAATTTTCCTCATCCATATTTAATAAAGCTTCATTCATTCGTTTTAGGAAGTGTGCCACATCTTCTTTAGTGAAAGCTTCCTCAAAGACTCCAACACGAAGTCCAGCTAAGTGGGCTCTTCGTTTCATTAAAGATTTGTCCCGTAGTAGTAAGGATTTATTAAAGATTCTAGGATTTTCCCAAAGTAATGAATTTAACATACCTGCCCATTCAACTGTCTCTTCATATATAGGAACTGCAACTTTTGTTTTAAAATCTTTTAGTTGTTCATAAAGCTCCATTGAGTGCTCAATTGGAACATTGAATTGCCATGGTACAAATTGTATCCCGTTTTTATCAGCAAAAGGCTTAAATTCAGGAGGACCAACAACGACATACGGGCGGTTCATTTTATCGATCGCCTCTATCGCCTGTAAACTCCATCCTAAAAGTGCTGTTGTTTTTTCGTGAATTTGTTTCATCTCCATAATTCAACCTGCCTTTTGAAATGTATTGTAAAAATTAGCAAATAAAACATTGCAAATACTATTTTACTGATAATAATCAGAATTCAAATTGTTTCGACAAATGATTTCAATATTCTTACAAAATTTAATGTGTGTAATATTTTCTTAACAATTTTTTAAAAATCAAATTACCAATTTGATGGTAGAATAGGTCTTGCTCAATATTCAGATTTAAATGAAAATTGAAGTATTACCGGAACAAAAGGGGTATGTTACATTGCTAATGCAAAGAGGAGAAAGTTTAAAGGCAAGCTTAATCGAGGAAGTATTTAGTACTAGTAACTGGTTTAATAGGTTGAGAGAGTATTTCCCAGAGAGAGAAATGAAATCAAAAGAGCACTTTGAAATACTTTTTCAAGAACAAGCAATGTATCAACTAATGGAAGGCCCAGATTATATTGTGGTTTATTTTGAGCAGCAAGATTATATTTTCATCGACTATATTTTAGTTTCTGGGACAAATCGAGGTAAAGGTGTCGGCAGTATAGTACTAAACGAATTAAAGAGTAAGGGAAAAGCAATAATTCTTGAAGTTGAACCTATTTGCATGGATGATCCAGATTCGGAAAAACGAGTGCGATTTTATGAACGCCATAACTTCGAAAAAATGGATATTGGGTATGAGAGGATCCATAATGTAACAAGTGAGTTGAACAAGATGGATATTTATTGCTGGTCTCAATCACCTGTTTCAGAAAAATGGGTACTAGATCGAATGAAGGAAATCTATACAGAGGTTCATGCTTACAAAGTAAAAGAAATTTACGGTCGCAATCCGCAGCCAGTCTCTGAAGTTCTTTGGCTTAAAGGAAGTATTGAAAAATTAGCTCAATAATGTCTAACGGAAAATTATTTAACAAAAATATTAAATAAATAATATAAATCTGCACTTCTTTTATAGAGGTGCAGTTTTTTTCCTTATTTTTAGGAATACCTAATCATCTACCTCTTAAGACAGTATCCTCCTTCATATGTATCTAATCCTTTTTAAACACATCTCGATTATTAAAATTTCCTATCACCTAAGAATTCAACATTTCAACCTTCTCTGAATGAAAAAATCTATGAAGTTAAGAAGAAAATTATTATTTTATGTCATCTTTCTCTTATTATAGGGTAGGTTATTAATGATTATTGATTATATAAATGCTAAATTATAGTAAAAAATAATATACTACTTCTATCGTTAACTAGGTTATAATAACCATATTAATAAACTAAAAGTACTGCTATCTCGAAGGGGGATAATGATGTCAAATATAGATATACAATATATAAGGGGATTAAAAAAGGGGGAGGTTATTCCCAACGATATTTATTTTAATAAAACGTTATTAATAAAAGCTGGAACTCAAATTGATGATATGATCTTAAAAAACTTAAAAAGTTGGGGTATAACAAAGTTAAATAGCTTATATATTAAGAACGATAATCATCCAGATGAAGAGCTATTGCAATCATATCAAACTGCTGTAAAAAAGAAAGAAAAAATATTTTATTCTAAAGAGCTATTTGATATAAAAAAATTATTTTTCGAAAGTTTGCAGTATGTTGTAAGTGAAACAAGATACGGTTTGATTTTAAATAGTGACACAAATATATCATGGCTTGAGAATTTATTTATTTCATCATTATTAAATACCGAAATATCTATCGCCCTATTTAATCTAAAGAAAAAAGACCCATATAGTTATTATCATACCTTCGATGTATTTTTATTAGGATCTCTTTTAGCTGAAAAGTCTGGGATTAAAGATGTTCGTTCCTTTGCAATGGGCTGTTTACTTCATGATATAGGAAAGTTAGATATTGGAAATGAATTGCTGCAAAAAGAAGGGGCACTTTCAAAGGCAGAATTTGATGAAATCCAAAAACATACTCTATATGGAATAGACTTTATTGTTAAACATAAAATCATTGGCCCATTTTTAGATATAGTAAAATCACACCATGAACGTTTAGATGGCACAGGTTATCCAGAAGGGTTAAAGGGGGACGATCTTTCAGAAGAGGTTCGTCTTTTAGGTGTAGTTGATACTTACTCGGCATTAACATTACAACGAGCTTATCGTGAGGCATTCCCTGCGAAAAAAGCAATTGAGTTATTGCTAAGTAAAGGAAATAAATATGATATAAAATATGTTATTAAATTAATGGAGTTAATAAACATATATCCGACTTCTAGTATCGTAAAATTATCAAATGGTAAGAAGGCACGTATTCGTTTTGTAAATGATAATCAGCCCTATTTTCCAATTTTAGAGGAAATTGGAACAAGGAAAGTGTATCAGCTTCCTTTAAACTTTTCGGTTACAATTAGCCGCTTTGTAGAGTGGGATCAGGTTGTCGATACTTCAGGAGAAGACTCCATCGATAAAAAAGAGCTTTATTGGAATTATTTCTCCTCAAATCTGATTAGTGGCAATATGGAAGAAGCACTGAATTTTTATAATTTACTTACGGATGGTTTAGGAATAAATAATATTTTCATCGATGTCATTGTCCGCCTTATTAAAGAGATCGAATCTAAAAAATTGGAAGGCGAGCTTTCTACGGGTGAAGAGCATGATGCCTTCTTGAGAATTAAAGATATCTTAGTGACAAATTTAAAATAGCATGAGTTAGAGAAAGGGGATTTTCTACTATTATAATAGTGTAAAATCTCCTTTTTTTATTCGTAATCGTGATGAACATGCAAAAAACATATAGCAATAATGTTAGTATAAAAATTTAACTTCAATAATATAAAACTGTATCAATAAATTATTTTAAAATGGACAAAATACGTTAAGAGAATCCATTCTTATTTTTAGGCTTTGATTCTCTATAAAAATCAATGAGGAGGAACGCTGCTAATGACAAACGTACAAGTAAACTGTGCTGTTTCAAACTGTTTTTTCCATAAAGAAGGAAATATTTGTGGTGCAGAAAAAATTCAAGTAGACATGGATTACCACTCTAAAAACAGAAATACAGAGTTTGCTACTGATTTAGACTTCGACGCAGTTTCAGAAGAAGCGAAGAACTCTAATGAAACATGTTGTAAAACGTTCAAACCGCAAAATAAAAAGAAAAGTTAGCAGCTTACAAAACATTGATTATGAGGGACTATAGAGCGTGTTCTCTTAGTCCCTTTTAAATAATATTAAAGAGTGATGAAATGAAAAATTTAATTTTAGATAAATTAGAAGAGATTGAAGATGAGTTTCATGTTAAAGTACTGTTTGCAGTGGAATCAGGTAGTCGAGCATGGGGTTATTCCTCCAATGATAGTGATTATGATGTTCGATTTATTTACTGTCCCTCACCTCAATGGTATCTTTCCATTGATCCACAAGGAGTAGGAGGGAAAAAGGATGTCATCGAAGTACCTATCAATAACGATTTAGATATGAATGGTTGGGAAATTACGAAAGCTTTACGTTTATTTAGAAAAAGCAATCCCACTATATTTGAATGGCTAAAAAGCGAAATTGTGTATTATCAAGTGCCTACTTTTTTTGAGCAGTTAAATGCATTGGAGTTATCTGTTTTTAATACAAAAGTATGTTTATACCATTATTTTAATATAGCTAGGACAAATTACCGAAAATGTTCTCAGAATAGTAAACTATATTTTTATGTGTTAAGGTCATTATTTGTTTGTCATTGGATAGTTAAAAACCAAACTTTCCCCCCAATACATTTTGAACAGTTGTTGCAAATATTAGATATAAATAATGAGTTAAAAGTAGAGATAAACACTCTGTTAAATCTGAAGCGGAATTCTAATATATTGGGGTTTCATGGGGATTTTAAGGCAATAAATGAATTTATAGAACACGAACTTATTCGTTTGCAAGAATTTTTAAATTCACATACTGTAAGTTGTATAGACCATACTGAACAATTAAATCATCTATTTAGAGAAACGTTGAAAACAGTATGGGGTAATTCGATATAAGGGAGTATAAAAATGATTACCAATATTGGAACTGTAGCAATTTATGTAGACGATCAACAAAAAGCAAAGGAATTTTGGACGAAGAAAGTTGGGTTTGTAGTAATAGCAGAGCATCCAATGGGGCCGAATGCATTTTGGCTTGAGGTAGCTCCAGAGAATGCAAAGAGTCGCCTCGTTATTTATCCAAAAGCAATGATGAAAGGCTCTGAAAACTTAAAAGCGTCAATTGTTTTTGAGTGTGACAATGTTTTAGAAACGTATGAAACGATGAGAGAAAATGGCGTATCGTTTAAAGGCGAACCACAAGAAATGCAATGGGGTACTTTTGTACAATTTAGTGATGAAGATGGAAATACATTTTTACTAAGAGGTTAATAGATAGCATCCTAAACGAACTAGGGCATTTTAGATAAAAGAAACCACATCGGGATAGGTGTGGTTTTTCTCATTTATAATTGACTTATCCAGAAAACATGTAAACCGAAAATTCCTACATACATACAACTAACTCCTACTAAGGCTATAATATAAATGTTTTGGAAGGCATCTTTACTATTCTTATAAACTAAGAATGATACATAGATAATTAACAAAGACAATCCAAGCTTGAGACATACAAAAAAGACAGGACTCGCTGAAAAAATGGAATTCATTATAGGATTTAATTCATCAATGAAATCATTCATCAATCCAAAGTTTGTGGCTATTCCATCAAAAACATTCAAAAGCGCTACTAAAACTCCGAGTAATACAACCCAACTTTTTCTTTCCATCTGATCTACCCCTTGTTAAATAATTACATCCCTATTTTTTACATAAATAACAGTTTTAATACGGTGAGTAATGTTAACTTTTTACCCTTTATAATATTTATTTGATTTAGTAAATATTTATTATTTATGGAAATAAAATGTGTAGAATGATCAAATTTAGGGGGTATTCACATCAGGCCAAGGCTTATTAATGGGATTAAACAAATGGGGATTGGCTTTATCGCAGCAGTTGGTGCTGGTTTTATTGTGGGAGTATTATTGCGGCTTATAATGAAAATCGTAGCAATTATCTATCCTAATCTTTCGACGGGTTTTACTTTTAAAGGGACATTCTTATTAGTTTTGATGGGAACTGGATTTACATTAGCTGTCAGCATGTTGTATATGTATTGTCGTATGTATTTAGCTCGGAATTGGATCCTAAGCGGAATGTTATATGGATTCATTGTTTTATGTATTTTTAGTTATCCCTTCTTTTTTTCAGATGAACCGAATAGTGAATTAAATGGTCCCCAGAAACCTCTAGGGATAATTTTATTTTCCCTTCTTTTCATAATAGGTGGTCTTCTATTAGCAAAGTTCGTAAATATCATTGAGAATTGGGTTGAGAAGTCAACATCACGTATTAAATATTGTTACATTGCATTCTGTATATTAATTATTCCGACGCTTTTTATCACATATGGGATTGTAAAGGATTTGATAGAGGAATTTTTGAGGTACTAACTGTTTTAAGCCCACTACGAAAATGCAGTGGGCTCCCTTTTGGCTAACGATAGTTGACATAGTGAAACGTTATTGAATTAAGTATTCCTCATTTAATTCCGAAATGTCTACTTCGGAGCGTTCTTCTAAGGAATGTCTTAAATGTACTGTGGCAGTCTTTCCGTCTTCATGTAATTTATCAATCCATATTGAAACACCATTATAACTTACTTCATATTCTTTAGGGGAAGAGTAAATTTCCTGAGCACGGCTAAATTCCAAAGTAAAAGGCCTCCTATTGCTTACGCTTTGTATTATGTTTCGTCTTTTCAACTAGTTGGTGAAGTTCATCTAGTTCTGATGCAATTTCTTCTCTCATTTTGTTTGGAGCTATCTTTAAATTTTCTGGTGTTTGGGGCAATGATTGCTTGTTTGTACCTTTACTCTTGCTATCGTCTCTACCCATTAGAAACACTCCCTTCTAATTGTTCATTCTTAATATGGCATCGTCTCAATTTTTTTATCACAAAAAAATACACAACATGCAAAAATTCTACATGTTGTGTACAACTTACTTTATTCTAAACTTACTCCTGTTTTTGATGAAAGATCTTCCACTCCATACAGCCAATCTCGAATTAGTTGTCTTGCTTCGTCCAATCCTTGATTAGCTTCTGTCATTTTATTACTGTCTTGTTCTTCTAATGCAGCAATCATTATTGCAAATGCGTTATATTGGATATTTGCTGCATCAATATACGTTTCATGTAAGTCCCGTATTTCTTGATTTTTTGGCATAATGGCTTCTAAGTCAATTACAAATTGGCGATAACCTGGTAATACTTCATCTACCAGTGTGTAGTACATCGTTTCATCATCCACATAGTTAACACCCGTTACACTGTCATACAATCCGATTAAGCGCTCTTCCTCTGGTGCTAGTACTACGATATCATCCAAATAGTTAGAAAATGCATCTGCTAGGTCTTCATTGGAGTTAGATATAGCTGGTTCGGTTGGTTTTGTAACGTTTGGAGTGTCTTTCGTTTCTTCTGCTTTAGGAGGTTGTTGTTCGCTAGTAACTGGTGTTGTAGGTTCTTCTTTTGGTAAAAATGCACTACAACCGAACAAAAACATGAATGAAGCAACTAAAATAAAAAGCAAAAGTTTTCTCATTGGGGTCTCCAATCCTCCCAAATAAGTTGGGAATTTTTTATAATAAACCACGATTTATTATATTCAACCTATATTCGATTGTTATTTTGTCCCAATAAATTATTTTTAGGAGAAAAGTTTTAAGACATAATTTATTCTACTTTTTGACATGCTAATGGTTAAGGAGGAGAAGACATGTTTAATAAGTATAAAGCGGGTGACATTGTGTATGTGTTTATTCGAAATCCGCATATACCGGATGTAGCTACAATTCAGGAAGCAGCAATTGTTAAAAACCCAGAAAATCCAAAAGAATTGGCCGTATTTTTGTATGAAACGTATTATCCTTTAACAAAAGAATTAGCTATTTACTCCACAATCGAAGAAGCAGAGCAAGCTTATGACAAATATTTTGGGGAAGATACAGCATGAGAAAGCCATTTATCCCTCAGCTTGTTTATTTTGAACCAACAGCTTTAGACTATCCTCTTGGAAAAGAATTAAAAGATAAATTTGAAAATATGGGAATTGAAATTCGTACGACAACTTCCCACAATCAAATTCGGAATCTTCCTGGAGACAATGATTTTCAAAAGTATCGTATTGCAAAATCAACCTTAGTAGTGGGAGTACGAAAAACGTTAAAATTTGATACGTCAAAACCATCTGCTGAATATGCCATTCCATTTGCAACGGGATGTATGGGACATTGCCATTACTGTTATTTACAAACAACGATGGGCAGCAAACCATATATTCGTACATATGTTAATGTGGAAGAAATATTGGAGCAAGCAGACAAATACATGGCTGAACGTGCCCCTGAAATTACACGGTTTGAAGCATCGTGTACTTCAGATATTGTAGGTATTGATCACCTAACCCATACTTTAAAAAGAGCGATTGAACATTTTGGACAAACCGAATATGGACATTTACGATTTGTTACGAAATTTCATCATGTGGACCATTTACTTGATGCGAAACATAATGGGAAAACTCGTTTTCGCTTTAGTGTGAATGCGGATTATGTTATTAAACATTTTGAGCCGGGAACTTCTCCGTTAGCAAGTAGAATTGAAGCGGCTGGGAAAGTAGCAAGAGCGGGGTACCCTTTAGGATTTATTGTGGCACCTATTTATTTACATGAAGGATGGCAAGAGGGATATCATCATATGTTTGAAAGGCTTGATGCAGAACTTCCTCAAGATGTGCGGGATGATATTACGTTTGAATTTATTCAACACCGTTTCACAAGACCTGCAAAAAAGGTGATAGAAAAAAATTACCCAATGACTAAGCTTGAATTAGACGAAGCAAAAAGACGTGTAAAATGGGGAAAGTATGGAATTAATAAATTTATCTATCAAAAAGATGAAGAGGAAGAAATGAAAGAACAATTGTATCGTTCAATGGAAAAGTTTTTCCCAAAGGCCAAAATAGAATATTTCACATAATGTATGCCGGATACAAAGACAATTTTAGTCCTTGATATCCGGCATTTTTATTTTTACATATAAAGACCTGCTAAAAAGATTCCAAGGGTTTCTTCGTAAATTTCATCAAACTGAGATAGAGGAAGAGGATTTGTACCTGTGCCGAGCTCAATCGTAAATCCAGGTCTACGCCAATCTTGAATAAACCAATCTTTGTAACCTGCATAGCTTTCTAATGTTTTTACTGGTTGATAGCCACTTACCCGACTAAACTCATTTGCCATTACTTCGGATTCAGGAGGCTCTAGATTTTCGTAACCCCAGTAGATGACTTCTCCTTGTGTATGGAAGGCAAGTACCCTCGAGAAATCTCTTCTACTAGTTAAGTCCGCCATTGCAATTGCCTCTGGTTGAGTAAGTGGTGCTTCCCCCCCATAATCTCTTGGACCTGGTGTTTTTGGATTTCGGTCACGTTCCTTTTCCCAATTTGCAGGGAATTGATCGTTTAAATCCACCCCATTAATATTGGATTTCCAATTAGAAAAATTAGAGCTCCCATTATTCCACTCAATCACCTGATTTCTCCAAGATGCATTTTGTGGGGCACCATTAATCACTAAATTTACACCATCTGGATTCACCATTGGTACGATTGAGAGCAATGTTTGAAGATATAAAGGAAGTGAGGATAAGCCACGAATTGAATTTTGATTGGTAAGCGATAATAAATAGTCATTTAAAAAAGTCATTAAAACAGGTGTAGTAATCCATTCGTTTGCATGGAAAGAGGCATTGTAATGAACTCGTTTAGAACCATTCCCGATGACTACTTCAGGAATATCTAGTCCTAACACGGTATTGCCAATTGGCGCCATTTGTATAAATGGATAAACGGCAACGAGTGTCCATAAATCATTCATCATCGTATTGTAATCGTAGTCTTGTTTGCCATTAACAAAACGCCAAGTGACCCTCCGTGGAATCCGAATTGATTGCCCTATTTGAAGGCGATTTGGATTTAAGTTAGGGTTTACAAGGAAAAGTGTTTCAACAGGTAAATTATTTCGCTCGGCAATTAACCATAAAGTATCTCCGCTTCTTATTTGATAATTGATCGTTACGTAACCTGGGACGCGTAATGTTTGCCCTATGTTTAAGAATTGTGGATTGATATTGCGATTTGAGTCGATAATTAATCGAAGTGGAATCGAAAATACTTGGCTTAAATACCAAAAGGATACTCCGGGTCGAACGTATATATCCATTTCATTCCTCCTCTTTATACGAGCTTTTCTATCTCAAAATTGTCTTCTAATAACGCCCAATTTTGTGGGTATGGGTAGCCTAATGCCCAATAACTGATTCCTTTTAAATTATATTGTTTGGCCATATTAAACTTTGCTTGGGCACTGCGAGCATCTTCAAACCATACTTCATGACCTTGCCCTTTCTCATCGACATATCGGAAAAATGGCGATTGCGTTGTTTCATCGTATTGGATCGTCGCATTATATCTTGTTGCGCGGCGAATCGCTTCATGAGGACTAAAGGTTTCTGCGACAGCCCCCTCTCTATGAGGGATTTTCCAATCTCTTGCATAGATTTGAAAACCTAAAAAGATTTTTTCTGCAGGCATAACAGAAAGTGCATATTCGACTACTCGTCGCATTTGATTTATCGGTGAAATCGCCTGTGGAGAAGCCCCCCTCCATCCCCACTCATATGTCATAAGCACCACAAAATCGGCTATTCTACCATGAGCTTCATAGTCATGAGCTGTATATAATAAACCTTCCTGTGCCCCACTTGTTTTTGGTGCTACGGCTGTTGACACAAAATAGCCTTTTGGGTGTAGGCGATCCACTGCAAGCTGAATAAATTGATTGTAATTTTCACGGTCTCCTGGTTGCACATATTCAAAATCTATATTTAACCCTTTATATCCTTTGTCCTCCATTACGATAAGAATATTTGCAATTAGCTTTTCACGAATATTAGGGTTTGCTAAAACTTCATGAGCTAAATTTGTTCCTACGTCAGTCGTAGAAAGGTTTGTAATTGAAAGCATAGGTGTCACATTTTTAGAACGAGCAGCTTCTAGCATTAGATCCTCTTTAAATGGTTGAAGCGTACCATCTTCTTTAATCATGTAAGCAAAAGGACTTAAATAGGTTAAAAGGTGGCCAAGTTCATTAACAGTTTGTGTAGCTTCTTCATCCTTCTGATACGTATAAGCATTCACTTGGATGGTTGGCCTTTTCCTAGGAATTTGTAGTTGAGTACCAGCAATGATGATATTAGGATTTTGGATTTTGTTAACATTCATGATGGCTTGAGCGGTTGTTCTGTACTTATTAGCAATTCGCCATAATGTTTCCCCTAGTTGGACGGTGTGGATGATTGGTGGAATATATAAAGTTGTTCCTTGAAGAATCGAGTTTGCATTCGTCAATCTATTTGCCATAATGATGGAATTAACAGAAATTCCGTAGTTTTGTGCAATGGTCCATAAATTTTCGCCAACTTGAACGGTGTGAATGGCACCAGCTGTAGGAATGACAATTGCTTGGCCGATTAATAATTGATTTGGATTTGGCAGCTGATTAACTTTCATAATATTATCCACGCTTACGTTATAGCGGCTTGCAAGTAACCAAAGTGTTTCTCCTTGTCGCACAACATGTACGAGCACTACATAGCCCCCTCTAAAATATGTTCAATAGAGTAATATATGAAAGTTTTAAAAAAAGTAGCAGTTAAATTTAAAGAGAAGGAGGGATTACCTATAAATTCGGGGATTTAACTTTGGGTGGCAGGGTTTTAGTTTTTCATAGAACGACGAATTGTGGGTAGAGGTAAGTACCTGATATAATAACCGGGCATTGTGGCATACCCGGATTATTAGTAATTATTTCATAGGCAATACTATATTACTTCTTTCTCATAATAAAACTCAAATGTCTTCCAGCTTTTTTATCTTCCCGATATGAAAAGCCTTCCAAACTTTTGTAAGTACATGTTAGATCGAGTTGAATATTTTCTGATGGGATATCTGCTAGCTCGCATTGCTTCTTCACAGTTTTTTGATTATCTATATGGTACTTTTCCGTTCCATTATTAAAAGTAATAAAGTCATCAGCATAACCAAGGTTTTTATATTTCAAATATACATCTTCATCTACTTCGAACTTTTCTTGACTAATGGCGGGTCCAAGTATGACATGAAAACCAGTTGGATTACAATGTTCAACATGTACTAAATGCTGAAACACTTTCCTTGTTATTTCCTTTACTGTTCCTTGCCATCCTGAATGAATAACACCGACTAGTCCAGCCGATTCATGATAAAAAATGACAGGAACACAATCTGCAGTAAATGTGCATAATAAAATATTAGGTTCGTAAGTATAAAGTGCATCTGTATTATTAATCGCAGTTTCTGTGCTAAGAGCTCCTCTACCGCTATCAGTTACTGTAACTCGGTGGACATTGGCGCTATGGGTTTGGTTCGCACAAACGAATTGTTCGATGCCACAATTTAAAGTAGATGCTAATTTTAATCGATTTTCAATCACCTGTTGTGGGTTTTCACAAACATGTAAGGCCATATTATTTTGCTCGGGTTCTGACTCGTCTTTTAGCGTTGTTCCACAAATAAGCAAATGATTATCTAAGTAAAATTTTGATTTCATTTCATCACCCCAATTTCATCATAACATACCCAAAAAGCCGTCCCAAACATTGGAACGACTTTTTTATTAGTGTGTAGGTACGATTTCTACATTATCTACTACTGTATATAAATCTGTACCACTAGTTGATAATTCAGAAATCACACGGTACCAATCTAGATTTTCAGATGGCGTATTTGATATAGTGATCGGCATTTTATCTAAGCGTTTAATTGAACCATAAACTAAATACTGATATGCGCGGTTCGACGGATTATTTTTAACAATTGGCTCAGTTCGAACACTAACTTGTTCAGTTGTTGTAATGCCAACTTGATACTTTTTGTAATCTTTGCCGCCGAGTTTTTTATCAGTACTATACATATGGCCCGCTGTTTTTGCTCCCCAATAAGGATCTGTTGCATAACGAACATTCATGCCAATCATTTTATTCCCTAAAGCAACCCCGTTATATTGGAAGGCATCCATTTTAAGTGGGTTAAAATAAGTTGAGTTTATGCTGCTGATAAAATCGTTAATATTTTTCTCTACTGAAGTGAAAAACTTCTTAGAGTTCTTGTCTACTACCGATGAACAAGAATCATCATGATCAGGAACGTTTAGACCAAATAAGTTGTTATAGTATTGAGCATGACAACTCATTCCATAGTCGCTTTCGTGGATTGCAAGGGCAAGGATGAATAACGCATTAACACGATGTTCTTTTTCAATAGTCTTTAATGTGTTTCCAAGTCCTTTTAATTTGCTTTTCGTTGTTGCGTTCGCATATCTTGCTGCACCTGAATTTTGTCTTTCTTGGAGTGCACTTGCAATATACTGATCTAACTGTGCTGCCGTATAGCTAGTAGGAACACGCGGAGACATGTATTGGAAATAGGAATAGCTTTTACCTACAAATTTCCCGTTAGCATCATAGAAGTTAATTCCATCCATGCTATAATACTTTTCGCCATTTGTCATGAAAGTGGGTTTTTCACCAATTAAATAAGCACCATCATATTTTCCTGAAAGAGGACGATATACGTAATGATATAATCCTGTACTATTAGCTGAATAATAGGATTTCACATTGGGTGCAGGCGTAAGTTTTACATCTCCATGCTTCACATACATTTCTTGACCAGCTACATTGACCTTCACATAGTCTTCGTTTGAGTCTACATAGGCTAATTCATTATTTTCTGCAATTCCACCGTAATCCTTTTTGAAAGTTGGATCACCATAATAAACTGTCATAACTTTAGTAGAAACGAAACCACTAGGAATTTTTAAATATTCGCCATTTTGCATAATTCCTTGATTTGATTTTAAATTGGCATTTGCTTGTTCAAAAGTTTCATAGTTTGCTACTTTTGTAGAAGTGCCATTTGGTTGTATAGCCACAACGGAGTATCCTTCAGTAATTTTAAATGGTTTTGCAATTGCTTGTTTCAAAGTTTTATTCTGGTTATTTACCATTCCAGAAACGGCTTTCGTAATATGTAATGTGTAGGTTTGACCAAGTTCGTAGCCTTCACTAGGAGGATGAACTGTTACGATTTTTTCGTTAATAGAATACGTAACATCTTGTTTTACGTTTTGACTATTTGTCACATAAATAGTGTTCTGATTGACAGTATTCTTGTCAACAGGGTTGTTAAACGTAATTTTCCACTCTTTGTTGGTAGGCACATTTTCAACCTTTTCAGATAGGTTTGATGCACTAGCATTCGATGGAATTATTAGGAATAGTGCCGTTAGAAGTAAACAAATAAACTTCCATTGCTTTTTAAATTTAAGCATAAGTTAACCATCTCCTTTCTATTAATATTCTATCATTATAGCAGTTAAGGAAACTATTAATATAATCTGGCAATGTTTGGTTCCCCTCTATTTTCTAATTATATAGATTGATAGATTATTAATAAAATTTTTCGCTCAAAATTTTGGTAAGTTACTCTAATTTACTAACAGAAAAAATTACCAAACTAAATATTATTTCATGTATAACAATTATTGCGCTTAAACAAACTTTGATAATTTAGGGTTTCAAGATTAATTGTTAATAAACGTAACGATTTCGTAACAATATAACCAATATTTGCGGGGTTAAATTTTATAGAAAACTATTTTAGTATAAAGGTACAACAAACAGGAAGGATTGATACGATGTTTAACCAATTGAAAAAAGGCGTTATGGCAACTATTCTTGGAGCATCTTTATTAATACCGGTAACTGCATTAGCAGCTAATTCATCATATACAGTAACTTCAGGGGATACTCTTTGGAAAATAGCAGTAAAAACTCAAACAGGTGTTCAAGAATTAATCAATGTAAATCCACAACTTGCAAATCCAAACTTAATTTATCCAGGTCAAAAAATTAACGTACCAGAACAAGAAGGACAAGCAGTTGAGACAGAAGTTGTTCGTTTAGTAAATGTTGAGAGAGCGAAAGTTGGACTTCCAGCATTAAAAAGTGATTGGGAAGTAGCTCGTGTAGCAGAAGATAAATCACAGGATATGGCAGACAAAAATTACTTTAACCACACTAGCCCAACTTATGGTTCACCATTTACGATGTTGAAAAACTATGGCATTAACTATCGCTCAGCAGGGGAGAATATTGCACAAGGCCAACGTACAGCAGCAGAAGTTGTGAATGCTTGGATGAATAGTTCAGGTCACAGAGCAAATATTTTAAACAAAAACTTTACTCATATTGGTGTTGGTTATGTAGCAGATGGCCATTACTGGACACAAATGTTTATTCAAAAATAGTAACAAATGTACGTCGGGAACAAATTGTTCTCGGCGTTTTTTTAATAGCAAGTTAAATGCTAAAATAATCATAAAATGATTCACCAGAAAGAATGAAATCTTCCATGAATAATTTTTTGTACCACTACATGAGAAAGCAATTGAGACAGCAAAAGCAGTAGGTATAGTGGAAATTAAACGGGACAAGAAGAAAAGTAGTTCCCTAAACGCTTACGAAACTATTCAAAAAGAAGTTGATAAAGGTAGGGTTGGTTTTAAACGTAAATATGTAAGATGTTAATGCTCTTTTCAACAAAAAAAGGTGTCCCACTATTTGAGTGAGACACCTTTTTGATTAATCCTCTTGTATTTCTTTACGGTTTTTCTTAAGCATTTTAGAAAGGATTTCGTAAACGATTGGTACAACAACTAATGTCAATAATGTAGAACTTAGTAAACCGCCAATTACTGTGATTGCTAAGTCTTTTGACATTAAACCGCCACCGCCGCCGAATCCAATTGCCATTGGTAACATTGCACCGATTGTTGCAATGGCTGTCATTAAGATTGGTCGTAAACGTGTAGCCCCTGCTTCTAAGATGGCTTCACGCATTGAAAGTCCGTCACGTTCCATATGAATGATTCGGTCTACCAATACAATAGCGTTTGTTACAACGATACCAATTAACATTAATAGCCCCATCATTACTTGAACGGAAATTGTATGTCCTGTAATGAAAAGACCAACAAATGCACCGATGACTGTAAATGGTAATGAGAATAAAATTGAGAATGGAGCTAACCCTTCACCAAATGTTACAACTAATACAAAGTATACAATACCGATTGCTGCAATCATTGCAACACCAAGTTGAGTGAATGTTTCAGCCATATCTGCTGCAACACCAGCTACCCCTGTTGTTACACCTTTTGGTAAGTCAAGTTTGTCAATCTTCTTATCTGCTGCTTGTGACGCTTCAGAAATATCATCCCCAACAACAGTACCAGAAACCGTTGCATAGTATTCGCCTTTAGAACGGTTTAATGTATTAAGAGTTGTGCCTTTTTCTAAAGTAACAAGCTCTGATAAAGGCATCGTAGTACCAATACCTGTTTCAATTTCGATATCTAGCATTTCTTCTAACGTTTTTGGTGTAGCTTTTGCTTTACGTTGAATGATTACATCAATATCATTTCCGTCTGATTCAACGGTAGATAGAACTTCTTTACTTCCTTTATCCGAAAGTGCCATTACGATTTGACCAGTTGTTAAGCCATATTGTAAAACGTGTTTTTGATCCACTTTGAAGACATTTTCTACATATGGGTCTTCGGCATCACTTGAGATATCTTCTAAGTTTTTCACACCTACCAAAGCATCTTCTACTTGGTCAACTGCTTTCATTAAGTCATCTAAATCTTCACTATAAAGAGTATAGCTGATTTCATTTGATGACATGGACATAGAAGTGAAGTTTTGGGATTTCCATTCACCAGATTGGCCGATGTTAAATACGTATTCCTCTACTTCTTCCCGTGCCTCTGGGAAGTTTTCCATATCTGGGTCAAAGATTAGGTACATTAATGCACCGCCTCCTCCACCACCCATCATCATTGCGGTAGGATCAGCATTTTCAGAATCTGTTACAGATAATTGAAGAATGTCAATATCTTTACGTTTCATTAATTCTTTTTCTACTTCTTCAATGTTTGTTAACGTTTCTTCTTTTAGTTCTCCTGCTGCAGGTGTGTATGTTAAGTACATTACCTTTTCTTCAGCAGCTCCCATGAAACTAAAACCAATTAAAGGTGTAAGGGCAAGAGAACCAACTAATAAAATGATAGCGATTAGAGAAGTGATAATCTTATGATTTAACGTTTTTTCTAATACGCCTTTATACCATAATGCAAGTTTGCCAACTTCTTTGTGACTACTTTCTGTTTTCTCTCCGTATAATTTTTTACGGAATAAGAAATGAGAAAGTGCAGGAACGATTGTAATTGCTACGAGTAGTGAAGCCCCTAATGCAAAGGTCATTGTTAATGCAAATGGCATAAACAATTCTCCAACCATGCCTCCAACAAAAATAAGTGGTGCGAATACTGCAACCGTTACGATTGTTGAAGCTAAAATTGGTTTGAACATCTCTATTGTTGCCTCACGAATTAATGCGCGGCCGCGTAGTTTTTCTTCTCTTAAGTGCATACGACGATAGATGTTTTCCACCACTACAATGGAGTCGTCGATTACACGACCAATTGCTACCGTAACGGCACCTAATGTCATGATGTTTAATGTAATATCCATCCAGTGTAACAATAATAATGCCATAAAGATTGAAACCGGAATGGAGATAATTGAAATAATAGTTGATTTAAAGTCACGTAGGAATAGTAAAATGATTAATACAGCAATTAAACCACCAAACACAGCCTTTTCAACCATTGAGAATACAGATTCCTCAATCGGTTCACCTTGGTCAAGAGAAATGTCGACGATTAACCCATCAATCTTCTTTTCTTCCTCTTTAATTAAATCTTTTACTGCATTTACAACTGTTACAGTGTTTGCTTCTTGACCTTTAACGATTTGAATAGCAATTGCGTCTTCACCATTTGTACGTGAAACAGATTGAACTTTTCCTACTGTTTCGATTTTAGCGATATCAGCTAGTCTTACGAAAGGAACTGGGTTTTCAGCAGACGGTGTTACGGGAATCAGCATTTCTTTTAATTCATCAACTGTTTTAAACTTGCCATCAATCGCAATAGCTTCTTCCCCTTCTACAAATTCATAAAGACCAAGAGAAAGTGCCATATCACTTGCTTGAACCATTTGTTTTACTGTATCTTCAGTTAGGCCAAGTGTAGCCATTTTTTCTTCGTCATATGTGAAATTTACTTCTTCGATGTGTTGTCCTGTAATTGTTGCAGAAGCAACACCGTCGATTTTTTGAATTTTCGGTAATAATACATCTTCAACTGTTGACGTTAAATCAACAATATCTTCTTCTGAACTACTAACGGATAATGCAATTACTGGCATCATATTCATGCTGATTGCCATTACAGTAGGTTCTTCTACAACTTCTGGTAATTTTACATTATCTAAAGCAGACTCTAATTGGCGCTTTTTTTCATCCATATCTACGCCATATTCATACTCTATTTGAACTTGAGAGACGTTTGATGAAGAACTTGAGAATACAGCTTTTACATCTTCAAGACTTTCAACAGCCTTCTCCATCGGTATAGATACTTCATTCATCACTTGTTCTGGAGTAGCACCTGGATAAATACCCATGACAATTAAGTATGGTATAGAAATATCAGGTATGGACTCCATTTTCATACGCGTACCTGAATAAATACCCGATACTGTAATGATGATCGTCAATAACCATACAGCAAGTTTATTTTTCAGGACGAAATTAACTAAACCTTTCACTATTACACCTGCCCTCATTTGACTCTTGTGTTTCCGTTATTTATACTAATGACTAATTGGTCAGTTGTCAATGAATGAGTAGGAGTGTTTACAAATGGTTAAAAAACAACTCATAATGGAAAAATCATTGGAGTTATTTGTTGAAAATGGGTTTGAATCAACTTCAGTTCAACAAATTACGGAACGATGCGGTATATCAAAGGGAGCTTTTTATCTTCATTTTAAATCAAAAGATGAGTTAATTTACTGCTTAATTGACCAGTTTATGAGTGAGTTTATTGCTGATGTTGAACGGTCGGTCAGCGGAGATACGCCACCCGAGGAATTATTGTATAATTTCTTACATTTAATATTTAGCGAATTTCAGAAACAAGCGAATATCGCAAAATTGTTTATGAAGGAACAAGTCGTTTCGTTTAATAAAGATTTGTTAGAAAAAATGCAAATGTATCAAATAATGTTTAATCGAATTATTCTTTCGGTCGTACAAAGGCAATATGTTCAAACAGATAAAAAGATGCATCTCGACATTGTTATGGTAATTAACGGACTTACAAAAAGTTACTCGGAGTTAATCTTTCTAGATAATTATTCCGTTGACTTAGATAAATTATGTAAATCAATTGTCGAGAAAGTGTCGATTATTGCGCAGCATGCAAATATTCATACGATTACACTGGATTATTTTGCATCTACAAATCATCAAATACAAATCACAAGAGAATCAATTATCGAGCTCATCAATGAGGTGCTAAATGAAATTGATGATCATAAAATAGTTCGAGAATCTTTAGTATTATTAAAGGAGCATCTAAAGGAATCGAATTTGAGCGAAGTGCTCGTACAAGGATTGCTCAAAAATATAAGAACACATACAAGATGTAAGTGGATTGCTTTCCTTTATCAATTAGAGATTGAAAAGGAAGGAGGACAATAAAAAATGAGTACCATTATTGACTTAATGGTACTCATTTTTTGTTTAATATAGAGTAAAGAAATTATTGATTCATTGTACTATGTTTTCTTCCGTATACAAAGTAGAAGATAAGTCCGACTACAAACCAAATGCTACATGCAATCCAAGTATGAATAGATAGTTGAAGCATTAGGAACAGACAGGCAATAAATGATAGTATTGGCAGGATTGGGAATAGTGGAACTTTAAACCCACCCTTTGGAATACTTTTATTTTTTCTTAAGAAAATAACACCAATTGAAACGATTGTAAATGCAATCAACGTTCCCATGTTAACTAATTCAGCCAAAGTATTTAGTGGTATGAAACCTGCACAAAAAGCAACAGCAATTCCGAAAATCCAAGTATTAATATCAGGTGTATTGTGCTTAGGATTTAGTTTTGTCAGTATGTTCGGAAGTAGACCATCACGAGCTATGGCAAAAATAAGACGCGAGCCCCCATATATCATGACTAGTATTACGGTCATCATCCCCGTTACGGCCCCTAAAGATATTACACCCGAAATCCAATCTTGCCCAACAAGTTGAAGTGCATAGCTAACAGGATTGCTTACATTTAAGTCTGTAAATGGGACAATTCCAGTTAAAACCAATGAAACCGATATATATAGGAAGGAACAGACTAATAATGAACCAATGATTCCGATTGGTAAATTCCTTTGAGGATTTTTTACTTCCTCAGCAGCTGATGAAACAGCATCAAATCCGAGATAGGCGAAGAAAACAAGTGCTCCACCTGCAAGTACACCTTCAAAACCAAATGGCATAAACGGCTGCCAATTATCTGGTTTTACGTAAAATACACCAACGAAAATAAATAGTAAAATAACCCCGACTTTGACAAAAACCATGATTCTATTTATTTTAGCGGATTCCTGCATTCCAAGCGTTAATAAATAAGTGATAATAACAACAATTAGTACTGCGGGTAAATTAATAAATGTACCACCATCTGGATTAAAAGGACCTGTTAAAGAGGCTGGAATAAAAATGTTTAATCCCTCTAATAACGAGATTAAATATGCAGACCAACCAGTTGCAACAGATGCGGAAGCTAATCCATACTCTAATATTAACGCCCACCCAACAAACCAAGCTAGTAACTCTCCAAAGATAATATAGCTGTATGTATATGCACTTCCAGTAACAGGTATTGCTGAAGAAAATTCAGAATAACACATTGCTGCAAGGGCACAAACTAGAGCTGCAATTAGAAATGAAAATACTATAGCTGGCCCTGAATGACTAGCAGCTACAGTGCCGGGAAGGATAAAGATCCCTGTCCCAACAATGGCACCAACACCTAATAAAATAAGATCAAAGGCACCTAATGTTTGTTTTAGTCGTACACCATTATTTTTACTTAACAAATCATGAATATTCTTTTTTCTAAACAAATTTGACAACATAAACACCTATTCTTTTTATTATGAAAAAAATACTACTATGATTACGGTCGACGGTCAAATATTTATTAAAGAAAATGACGAATTTTATCGAATGTGTAGATAATTTCTAACAATTTACCAAATATAATTTTCCGAATTGTTAAAAATTTATTATTTTTCATAATACTATAAATAATTAAAAAGCTTAAGCCCCTATAAAAAGGACTTAAGCTTAATGAGGCTATTTATAAATGGATGTTATTTAATCTCGTCGTTAATTTTAATAAACTCTTGGATGTTTAGTAGAAATATATCTGTTAATTCAGGGTCGAAATGTATACCTCGTTGGTCTTGGAAGTATTTAATGATTTTTTCCATCTTCCAACCTTTTTTATAGACACGATCACTAATTAAGGCATCAAATACGTCAACAATCGCAGTAATTCGGCCATACAAGTGAATTTCTTTCTGCTTTAAGCCTCTAGGATAACCAGTGCCATTATATTTCTCATGGTGTTGATGGGCAATAATCGCAGCGGCTTTTAAAATAGGGCGTTCAGAGTGTTTTAACATATCGTATCCAATTTGAGCATGGCATTTCATAATTTCATACTCTTCTTTAGTTAGTTTGTCAGGTTTGTTCATTATAGCGTCACTTATTCCAACCTTGCCAATATCATGCATAGGGGATGCTAGCTGGATAATTTCTGATTCTTCTTCTGATAAACCGTACTTCAATGCTAAAAGCTTAGAAAATTCAGCTACCCTCTTAACGTGATTCCCAGTTTCTTTAGAGCGCATTTCTCCAATTTCCCCTAATGTGTAAATAATTTCCCTTTGTGTATGGTCAATTTCTTCAACTAAACAGACGTTTTTAAACGTTGCAGAGGTTTGGGAGGAAAAAATGTCAATAATTTTCTTATCCCAATCTGTTAAAGTTCTCGCAGTAAAGAAATAGATAAAATAGTGGCGGTTAAAAACTGTCCCGAGATAAAGTAAAAATGAATCGTTACCTATAAAACTTTGATTACTTTGAAAATGTTGAGTAATTTGTTCTGTAAATTTACTGAGAAGATCATGGATGGATACATTATCAAATATTCCATTTTTAATTAATATTGATGTACCTTCTATTGTTCTTTGTAAAAAAACTCCACCAATTTTAGATGAATCATTTAGTCTGAGGAGAGAGATGAACTGTAACATGATGGTGTTTACTAATTGATATTTCGAAGTATCTTTAATAATTTCAGATGTTGCAGATATAACGTGCTCTAACCTTTTTTTACTATCATCCACTACAAGCAAATCCCGATAGGCACGTAACATAAAAATAATGGATGTAAAAAGCCTTTGTGGAGTAAGTTCTGATTTTTCTTTGTAATCATTTATATTTTGGGAAATAATCACTTTATCTATGGGAAATTGGTTAGGTTGATTGATTAAAAGGAAAATACGAGTTTTGTTGTTTTGCAATTCGTTACGTAAGAAGTCTATAATTTTTAAGCTGACATCTTTCGTTTCTAGTACAGCATCAAGAAGAATGAGTGCTATATTGTCATTTTTACATATGATCTGTTTTGCCTCATTTGCAGTGTAAGCGTGAAATAGTGAAACAGGTTTTTCTTCAAAAATGACATCTTTTAGGGTGCTTTTTATCTTATCATGTATTGTTGGATCTTCATCCACAATTAGTATTTTCCATGAATCGATATGTATGTCATCTTCATTATAGTTTTGAAACAAGGTTTGAAAATTGTCTAAAGGTAACTTACTGTCCATCAGGAACCTCCGCCAAGATTAATTTGGAAGAATTCTTTACTTTATAGTAAAATAAGGTAATTTATTAATCGCAATGTATTAGTTATTAATTTTTATATAGAAAAATTTTAACAGAAACCGTGCAATATGTTATAAAAAATTTCATTTCGCTTTGAAGTTTATGTATAAAATGTGGACAGTATTAGGGTATTTTAGAAAAAGCTAGGTATATTTTAGAGAAATCATTAATGTACCTAGCTTCTAAAAATGGTTATCTTCCTTGGTAGCTATGAATCAAATCACCGTTTTGTCCACGTGCAAATACATCCGTACGATTTGGCCCCCAAGATACACTTGCTGGCGCACTTGTTAAATTTCCGCCTAGAGACTCCCAACTATCCCAACGTGAACCGTTCCAAGTGCGTTTATAAAGTCGGTTCCCTGTGCCTCTAACAAATACATCAAGTTGATTATTGCGTCGTGATGATACAGTTGGGCTACTCGTTAATGTTCCGCCTAAGCTTTCCCAATCAGACCATACAGAGCCGTTCCACCATTTATGGATTAAATCGTTATTTTGCCCTCGAGCGAACACATCAATACGATTTGGTCCCCATGAAACCGCTGCTGGTTCTGAATTTAAGTTACCACCAAGGTCTTCCCAATTTTCCCATCGAGAACCGTTCCATGTTCTTTTATATAAACGATTGTTAGAACCTCTGACAAATACATCTAACTGATTTGCTCGTCGTGAGGAAGCAGCAGGACCACTCGTTAATACTCCGCCAAGGTTTTCCCAATCATTCCAACGCGAGCCATCCCACCATTTATGATATAGTGCATTATCTGTTCCTCTGACAAATACATCAATACGATTTGGTCCCCAAGATACTGCTCCGGGAGAAGAGGTTAATACACCACCAAGGTTCTCCCAGTTACTCCATCTACTGCCGTCCCACCAAATGTGGTAAAGGGCATTATCCGTACCTCTTGCAAAAACATCTAGTCGATTCGCTTGCCAAGAAGATACAGTAGGTGCACCAACAATTGATCCACCAAGGCTTTCCCAATCAGACCATCGCCCACCTGGTGTAGGAGTCGGTCCTGGTCCGGGACTTGGTTGTTGTCCTCGTAGAATATTAACTGTTATCTCAATAACTCTTGTTAATACACGATCGATTGTGTTAAGTGGAAAATTTAGTTGACGAATAAGAAGATTGAACCAAGGTGTTTCACTTTGGAATTGCTCATAAATTTCGTTTGAAGACCTGTTAATGTTTGCTTCATTTCGAGTAAAGTTAACGATTAAAAAAATAAAGGTATCAACAAGCTGCCTATTCACCCCAGCCTGCTCTAATTGTGTATAAAGATTACTATGACGCGACCGAATTTCTTGCATAATTTCCTGAACATTTGGTCGATCAGATTGCCTAGAAGGTTGTTGTTGCCGCTGTGGTTGTCTTGGTTGTTGTTGTGCAGTATGCTGAGGATACTGTTGAGGTGTGGGGTACATAGGAACATATTGAACATAATATGGATAGCCATTATACATGTACACTTTTTTCATTCCCTCCATTTCTATGATAGTGTATGCAGTACACTTCAAAGTGGGACTATGAAGGAAGAGCAGAAGTATTTCTACTAATGAGCTAGTTTAGCGGTGGTTTTTTACCAAAAAGTAGCGAAGTTTTTGGTCTTTCTAATGGAGTAATATTTATTATAAAGTAGCTAATAATGAGGATTAGAATAACAAGGGAGTAAATTAGAGTATCAATAGGATGATCATGTTCAACGATAATAAGTCTTACCATCGCTGTTATGCCGATATAGATAAAGTACCTTAATGGGAAATGATATTCTTCCTTAAAGTACTTCACAATCATTGTAATGAACTCAAAATATAAAAAGAATAAAAGAATATTTGCAAGGAACACTTTATAATCGCTACCTCCTGAAATGAGGAGGATTTTAAAAAATTCAATGATTTCCCTAATGAGCAGAATTGATAGAATAACAGCTAAAGTAATTAAACAGCCATTTAAAAACCATTGTAAAGTTTTTGGAAAGTATAGCCTTGCATTGTCCCAGTTCCATTTTCCCATAAACGGTTTTTCCTCCTTTCACAGAGTTTAAATTTGCTATTTTAGAAAACTATCAGCATGTTGTACTTTATGAATAAATGATTAAATTAATGAAAAGGCATAAACGGTTTGTATGGAAAATTTGTTACAGTTATGGGGTATTTAATACAATAGAAGGAGTTTTTATGGAAAAGTTATTATATGAACGAAGCATAAAACGATATTACATCAACGTTATTTTTACAATTTTGGTTATGTTAACAGGTTTAAGCGTTCTAAATCCACGCATGGGACTAGATGAGATGGGTTTTTTAATACATGCATTACTTGTAATGATCTTATCTGTCTGTTTAATATATTATCCTAAAAATAGGACCCGCTATTTTCGATTGTGTATAGTTCTTTTATCCTTTGCGTTATTCTACTTGCTTTTCTTTTTATACCCTGAAACCGGCACGACAATATTATTAATTTGTTTTATCCCTGCAATTTCAATTTTGTTTTTTGATGCAAAGCTCTTTTATTTTTCCATCATTTTAAATACCCTACTTCTTACTCTAACTGTAACCTATATACAATTAGGACATTTAGAAGCAATGTATCCATATTTAACGGAGGATTTAATAGGAAATTGTATTAATCTAATTGTTAGTCAAATTATTCTCTCATTTATTTTTCATTTAACTTCCGAACGAATAAGAGCACAACACTTGTTTTATGAGCAAATGAAACATAATGAAAGATTGAAAACAACGGGTGAATTAGCTGCGGCAGTTGCCCATGAAATAAGAAATCCTCTGACAGTCGTGAAAGGTTATTTGCAAATCTATGAACAAGATTCAGCAGGAGATAATCAAAAAAAGCAAAACTTTAGACTATTAATAGAAGAATTAGAAACTGCAGAACATGTAATAACGGATTTATTATCTTTATCAAAACCATCAAATAATAGAGAAGTTGAGAAAATTGAAATTAAACCAATAATCTATAATGTAGCAGAATTACTTCAATCTTATGGTCTATCTACAAAGAATAAAATTGATGCATATGTAGAAGATGATTGTACCATTATTATGAATAAAATAGAGTTACATCAACTGCTCGTCAATATTATTAAAAATGCAATTGAAGCATCCTCTAGTGGAGATTCAATTGTAGTAAGAGCAGTTAAAAAGACAGAGAATGTGGTAATTACAGTATCCGATTATGGAAAGGGAATGTCAGCACAAGAATTAGAGTCGATTGGCACCCCATTTTATTCACTAAAAGCAAAAGGAACAGGGCTCGGGATTATGATTTGTAACCATATTGTTGCAAATAATAACGGTTCGATCCATTATGAAAGTGTATCTGGCAAAGGGACAACTGTTACAATTACGTTCCCATCTCATCACTAGGGCTTGATGTAAATTATGCATAGGATTGGTGTGACGAAGATGATTAAAAAAATATCAACAAATTTATGGTTTAATATAGAGGCAGAGGAAGTAGCAAATTTTTATGTTTCTATTTTTAAAAATTCGAATATCGAAAAAGTGACACGATATGGAAAAGAACGCCACGAGTTGGAAGGGTTATCACAAGGGGATGTAATGACAGTAGAATTTCAACTTGAAGGACAATCTTTTGTAGCTCTAAATGGTGGCCCTCTGTACAAATTTACTGAAGCGATTTCTTTCATTGTTAACTGCGATTCACAGGAAGAAATTGACTACTTTTGGGATAGACTTTCTGAAGGTGGGGAAAAAAAAGCGCAAGTGTGCGGATGGTTAAAAGATCGTTATGGTGTTTCGTGGCAAATTGTTCCTACCATTTTAAATGATTTAATAACAGGAGACAGCTCCAAAAGCGAAAGAGTAATGAAAGTGTTGCTACAAATGAAGAAAATTAATATAGAGCAGTTAGTAAGAGCCTATAATGAAGAATAACAATTTACTTTAAAGTGGGGGCACTTAAATGGCAAGTTCGATTGTAGAAAAGTTGAAGCTGACCAAATATAAAAATGTGGCATTATTAAATGTTCCAGTAGGTTCTCATTATTTTGATGGGATATCTGATTGCGACACAGTGCTAGGAACAAAAAAATATGACTTAATTTTTTCATTTGTCTTAGATATGCAAAGCTTACAAAGTGGCGTTAGCGAGATAATAGAAGGTAATTACTTAAGCACACAAGGATACTTATACTTTGCCTATCCGAAGAAGGGGAATAAAGTATATCAAACCTTCATTCACCGCGACGAATTGTTAGAAGGCTTAGGTGCAGATCGAGATGGGTATATAGGTAATAGTACGATTAAATTTTCACGCATGGTTGGCTTAGATGATGTATTCACGGTAGTGGGCTTAAAAGAAGATTCAAAAACAAAAAATAAGGTTTCGACTAAGAAAAATCAATATGTTGATGATTATATAGATTATATTCCTCAAATAGAACAAAGTTTAGAAGATGCTCCTAATTTGTTAGCTTTTTATCAATCCTTAACTCCAGGCTACAAAAAAGATTGGGCCCGATATGTATACAGTGCAAAACAAGATGTGACTAAGAAAAAACGACAAGAAGAAATGAAAAAGATATTAGCTGAAGGATATAAAACGCGAGATCTTTATAAGTTGGGTAAAAAATAATATCACATTAGTAAGTAACGGTATTTTAAAAGAAACCGTTACTTTTTTATTTTATGATTTCGTAATATTACTTTAAAATAGTTTTATTTAACATAATAATATTTATTTGCAAAGTAAGAACAACCGAAGCATTTTCAGAAAAGTGTTGCATTTTAGTTAACACATAATATTCTGTTTTTAGAAAACAATCTAAATTTACTAAAAATTTTACTAGACTAAATAGGTAGAATGTTTTACAATCGTAAAGTCTAACAATCAGAAAAAGGATATGGGGATAATTTCATCATTCAGAATATTTCGATTAACTATTGCTGTATTCTAATGTATTAGCTATAATTATCAGAAATATCAATATTCTTTGAAACATCTATGCGGGGGGATATAAAAATGACAGAGAAAAAGACATTAAAGAGATTTGCATCGGTATTTCTAGCATCATCATTAATAGTAGGAGCTTTAGCAGGTTGTAGTTCTAGCGAGGAAGGAACAACTACAACAACTAGCGGTGGAAGTTCTTCTGGTAGTAGTGATTCTAGTGAAGTCATTAAAATCGGTGCTAACTTAGAACTTTCTGGTGCAGTAGCATCTTACGGATCATCTATTGGAAAAGGTGCAGAGCTTGCAGTTGAAGAAATTAACGCTGCTGGTGGTATCGATGGTAAGCAAATTGAATTAGTAAAAGTAGACAATAAATCAGAAAACTCAGAAGCAACAAACGCAGCTATTAAACTAGCTACTCAAGATAAAGTTACTGCAATGATTGCTCCTGCAACATCAGGTAACGTAATTGCAACTGCTCAAATTGCAAACCAATATAAAATTCCGACTGTTACGGCATCTGGTACTGCTCCAAACGTAACAGAAAATGAAGATGGTTCAATCAATGATTACGTATTCCGTACATGTTTTATTGACCCATTCCAAGGAATTGTAGCAGCTAACTTCGCAACTGAACTTGGTGCAAAAAATGTAGCAATTTATGCGGACAACTCTTCTGACTATGCAAAAGGCTTAGCTGCATCATTTAAACAGCAAATTGAAGCAAACGGTGGGAAAGTTGTAGCAGAAGAAGCTTATGTTGCAAAAGATGTAGACTTTAAGTCAACATTAACAAACCTAAAATCAAAAAACCCAGAATTTATCTTTATCCCTGGTTATTATGAAGAAGTTGGTCTAATCGTTAAGCAAGCTCGTGAATTAGGAATTGATGTACCATTAATGGGTGCTGATGGTTGGGATTCTCCAACACTAGTTGAACTTGCAGGAAAAGATGCATTAAACAACACATTCATTACAAATCACTATTCATCTCAAGATCCAGAGGAAACAATCCAAGGATTTGTTAAAGCATTTGAAGGTAAATTCAACGAGTCACCAAACGCATTCCACGCACTTGGTTACGACACAGTTTACTTTATTGCTGATGCAATCAAACGTGCTGGATCAACAGATGGTGAGGCAATTCAAAAAGCTTTAGCTGAAACAACAGACTTAAGCTTGATTACAGGTACATTCTCAGTTGACGAAAAACACAACCCAGTTAAATCTGCAACAGTTCTAGAATATGTAGACGGCAATCAAAAGTTCAACTCTAAAGTTAATCCGTAAGATACGTATTTTGCGTATTTGAACAAACAAGGGGGGCTTGAGGCCTCCCTTTTTACAGTTTTCTATTATCAATTTTTTCACAATAAAAAGAGTTACATAGAATCTTAGGAACTAAAATATTTTAATTATAAAGGACTAATTAGTTAAAGGAGTGAGGACTCATGGAATGGTTGCAACAACTAGTGAATGGTATATCACTAGGTAGTATTTATGCGTTGATTGCACTAGGATATACAATGGTATATGGGATTATCAAGTTAATTAACTTTGCCCATGGTGACGTATTTATGCTAGGTGCCTTTATAGGATTCTATGCAATCGCACGGTGGGATATCGGATTTATCCCAGCATTAATTATCTCCATGTTACTTTGTGCAATCATTGGAGTTATTATTGAACGGGTTGCCTATAAACGATTACGGAATGCGACTCGTATTGCAGCATTAATTACTGCAATTGGGGTATCTTTATTAATTGAGTATACAGTAATCTTCTTCAGAGGAGCATCACCTGAAGCTTATCCTGAAGTAATGGCGAATAAATCAATCTCAATTTTCGGAGCAAGTATTAGCTCACAATCTATTATGATTTTAGCAGTAACAATCGTACTGATGATTTTATTACAATTTATCGTTCATAAAACGAAAATTGGTAAAGCGATGCGCGCGGTTTCTCATGATGCGGACGCAGCACGACTAATGGGGATAAACGTTGACAATACAATCTCAGCTACTTTTGCAATTGGCTCAGCTTTAGCTGGGGCAGCAGGTGTAATTTTCGGTATTTATTACACAAGAATTGATCCTTTAATGGGGGTACTACCTGGCTTAAAAGCTTTCGTAGCAGCAGTACTAGGAGGTATTGGAAGTATTCCGGGTGCTATGGTTGGCGGTTTAGTTTTAGGGGTAGTTGAAACAATTGTAAGTGCTATAGGATATTCTTTATGGCGCGATGCAGCAGCCTTTGTAATTTTAATTTTAATCTTAATCTTGAAACCATCGGGTATATTCGGTAAAAACGCCCGTGAGAAAGTGTAGGTGACATTGCATGAAAAAGTCTAAAGCCTTTTGGGGATTCCTCGTTTTAGCACTAGTAATCTATGCAGTCGTACAGGGCATGATCTCAGGCGGAATGCTAGATTTGTATTATCAAAACATCCTAATTCAAATGTGTATTAACATTATGCTTGCAGTAAGTTTACATATCGTAATTGGGATAACAGGTCAGTTTTCAATCGGCCATGCTGGGTTCATGGCAGTAGGTGCGTATATAAGTGCAATTGCAACAATGAAATTAGGATTACCACTAATCGTAGCCATTTTACTAGGTGCGGTGATTTCAGCATTAGCAGGACTACTTGTAGGGATTCCAACGCTACGACTTAAAGGCGACTATTTAGCGATTGCTACTTTAGGATTTGCTGAAATAATTCGTATTATTTTCTTAAACGTTGAGTATGTTGGTGGTGCTGCTGGTATGGTAGTAACCAACATGACAACTTGGACATATGCATTTGTCGGAGTAGTCATAACTATTTTGGTCATTGCGAACTTTACCAATTCCCGACACGGCCGTGGGTGTATTTCAATTCGTGAAGATGAAATTGCTGCGGATGCGATGGGTATTAATACAACCTATTATAAAGTTGTTGCCTTTACAATCGGTTCCTTCTTTGCAGGAATTGCAGGCGCAATTTATGCACATAACTTTTTCATCATTCAACCAACAACATTTAACTTCTTAAAATCTTTTGATATTTTAATTTATGTGGTTCTTGGCGGTTTGGGAAGTTTATCAGGTTCTGCGATTGCTGCTATTTTCTTAACATTAGTATCAGCATATTTAGCAAACTTCCCTGAAACACGTATGATTATTTATTCAGTAGTATTAATTATCGTAATGCTTTATCGCCCAACAGGATTAATGGGAACGAAAGAAATTACATCATTATTTAAGTTTGGTAAAAAGGGAGGTTCTAAAGTATGAGTAACCTTCTAATTAAAACAGAAAATATGGGCATCCAATTTGGAGGCTTAAAAGCTGTTCAAAATGTAAACATGTATTTAAATAAAGGTGAATTAATTGGATTAATTGGTCCGAATGGTGCTGGGAAAACAACAACTTTCAACATGCTAACTGGTGTGTATCAACCTACTGAAGGTGGGATTACCTTTGAAGGGAAAAAGCTCAATGGGCTTAAACCATATCAAGTTAGTAAGCTTGGAATTAGTCGTACGTTCCAAAACATTCGCCTATTTAAAGATTTATCGGTTCTTGATAATGTAAAAGTTGCAAACCATAATCTTGCGAAACATTCTCTATTATCATCAATATTCCGATTACCAAGCCATTTTTCTGGCGAAGCAAAAATGGAGAAGGAATCAATTGAGTTTTTAAAGATCTTTGGATTAGATGTATATAAAGACGAGTTTGCAAAGAATTTACCTTACGGGATGCAACGCCGATTAGAAATAGCACGTGCGTTAGCTGCAAATCCACAGCTATTGCTACTGGACGAACCTGCAGCGGGGATGAACCCACAAGAGACGCATGATTTAATGGAATTGATTGCATTTATTCGGAAAGAATTTGGTTTAACAATTCTTTTAATTGAACATGATATGCATTTGGTTATGGGGATTTGTGAACGTATTTATGTACTAGACCATGGCCAATTAATTGCAGATGGAACGCCAGAAGAAATTCGAAACAATCCAAAAGTAATCGAAGCTTACCTTGGTGAGGAGGTTATTGATTAATGCTTAAAGTAAACAACATCGACGTATTTTATGGAAATATTCATGCATTGAAAGATATCTCCTTAGAAGTAATTGAAGGTGAAATCGTTACACTAATTGGAGCTAATGGAGCCGGTAAATCTACATTATTAAAAACATTATCTGGTCTATTAAAACCAAAGCATGGTAATATTTTATACTTTACACAACAAATTGCTGGAAAACCTGCTCAAACAATTGTAAAAAGTGGTATTTCCCATGTTCCAGAAGGTCGTCGTGTATTTTCTAACATGTCTGTTGAGGAAAACTTAGAACTTGGTGCCTATTTACGTAATGACCGAGATGGAATTAAAAAAGATATGGATTATGTGTATGAGCTGTTCCCAATTTTGGATGAACGTCGTAAGCAATTGTCTGGAACTTTGTCTGGTGGGGAGCAACAAATGTTAGCGATGGGCCGTGCACTAATGGCTAAACCAAAGCTATTATTGATGGATGAACCGTCAATGGGGTTAGCACCACTTGTAGTTAAAAAAATATTTGAGATTATTAAGGCTGTTAATAGCCAAGGAACAACGGTTTTACTAGTAGAACAAAATGCGAATATGGCGCTGTCAATTGCTGACCGTGCTTATGTTTTGGAAACAGGTAAAATTGTACTTTCAGGAACAGCAAAAGAACTACAAGAAAGCGAGCAAGTAAAAGCAGCTTATCTTGGAGGTCTATAAAAATAAGACAAGTCTATGTTTTAAAATAGTAAAACTAGTGAAGAAATGAGTCTTCACTAGTTTTTTTGTGGCTCTATATTTCTACCAAACTATTTCTTCAGGATATTTTAAAGAAAGTGGTAATTCATGAATTTCGTGCTTTGTAACGCTTGCTGTGGCTAAAATTTCTTCTTTTAACATGACATATGCTTCATCTTCAATCATTAAACGGATTGCATAAGCTGCTAAATTTTCCTTTCTTTCTTCTTTTGATAGATTAATATATTCCAAGTTTAAAAGATCTACATATTGTGTTGCATATCGGAAATAGTTTAATGATCGATTTTGTATTAACTGTTGGAGAACGGTGTAATGTTCATCTGAAAGCTGATATTTTAAACAATCTAATACATTTCCTTGAAATTTTCGAATGATGGCTATATGTATATTCCACAAAGTGTCGTCTATCATTTCATTATGTAATTTAATAAAATCAGATAAAGCTAATGCTGTAAAAACCAATTCTGGCCATAATATTTCAACGCTAAAATATACGTTTTTTTCTGGAGCAATCATATTGTGGTGTTTTAACATTTCGCGATGGACACCATTTGAGACAAGTTCTATATTTTTTTCACCTTGTACAGCTTTTCGTAGGTTATAGCAAACATTTAAAATTCGGTGTCTTGCTCCTTGGTAATCGTAATAGCGATTTTCATCTCCTATAACAACATATATAGCACTGACTAACTCGTCTAAATCCCAATAATCACCGCTGATACGTGCACCTGTCAGTCGTTCTGTACACTCGATTGATAACAACATCCCCAACCCCTTACAAATTTAAAGTTTGGAAACACAAGCATAGGAGTTTGCTTGTTGTTTCCCTTTTCAATATTAAACCTTTTACCCCTTCTTTGGCTTGTAGTTTAATAATTTGAATAGCTCGTTTTTTTCTTTATCTGTTAAGTCGCGCCATTGACCTACTTTTAAATTACCAAGATGAATATTCATTATGCGAATTCGTTGTAGTCGTTTTACTGTATAGCCTAATGCAGAACACATCCGACGAATTTGCCGATTTAAGCCTTGTTCCAAAATAATTTTGAACACTTGTGAAGACACTTTCTCCACTTTACAAGGAAGTGTAACGGTATCTAGTATTTCAACACCAGAAGCCATTTGTTGTAGAAAGCGGTCCGTTATTGGTTTGTCCACTTGTACAATATATTCTTTCTCATGGTGATTTTCTGCACGTAAAATTTCATTTACAACATCTCCGTCATTTGTAAGGAGTAACAATCCTTCAGAATCTTTATCTAGTCGGCCAATGTGGAAGATTCGCTTTGAATGACCGACAAAATCAACAACATTTCCTTTAATATGTTTTTCCGTTGTACTAGTAATGCCAACTGGTTTATTCAATGCAATGTAGACAAGTTCCTCTTCCTTTTTGACAGGATTTCCATCTACACAAACGACATCTCCATCATTTACTTGACTACCAATTGTAGCAACCTCACCGTTTATTGTAATGCGGCCTTCTTCAATCCATTTATCTGCTCCGCGACGAGATACAATTCCAGTTTCACTTAAATATTTATTAATTCTCATAAAAACTCCTAATGTTTATTTTTAGTATACAATAACCTAAAATTTCTAACTTTACTATTGTAGACATCGAATTATTTTGAAATACATAGGGCTATATACTTAATACTATTTTATAGTAAATTAGATACATTTTGTAGAAAAAACAGACATAAAAAAGAAAATACTATTTCCCTTTTTTGAAATATTTGCTAAATTATAAACATATAGTATACAAATACCTTTTAATAGATTGGGGAAGTAAGTGCTAAAAGGTATTTGTAGAGATTAATAGGTGAAAAGGGGAGAATTAAACATGTCAGTATTAACAATGGCGTATGCATTTCCGAACACTGAAGGAGCAGTTGTAAACTTTAAAGAAAAGTACGACAACTTTATCAATGGACAATGGACAGCACCAGTTAATGGAGAGTATTTCGACAATGTAACACCAGTTACCGGAAAAGTGTATACAAAAGTCGCACGCTCTACTGCTGAGGATATTGAGCTTGCTCTAGATGCAGCCCATGCAGCAAAAGAAGCTTGGGGGAAAACTTCAGTTGCCGTGAGAGCAAATATTTTAAATAAAATTGCTGATCGCATGGAAGAAAACTTAGAGATGCTAGCAGTTGCTGAATCTTGGGAAAATGGTAAAGCCGTTCGTGAAACATTAAATGCAGACTTACCTCTTGCGATTGACCATTTCCGTTATTTTGCGGGTGCAATTCGTGCTCAAGAAGGTGGTATTAGTCAAATTGATGAAGATACTGTAGCATATCATTTCCATGAACCTATTGGTGTAGTTGGACAAATTATCCCTTGGAATTTCCCGTTGCTAATGGCTTGTTGGAAATTAGCACCAGCTTTAGCGGCAGGTAACTGTGTTGTGTTAAAACCTGCAGAACAAACTCCTGCATCTATTCTAGTTTTAGCAGAGTTAATTGAAGACTTATTACCGCCAGGAGTTTTAAATATCGTGAACGGTTTTGGTTTAGAAGCTGGTAAACCACTTGCTTCAAACCCTCGTATTGGCAAAATTGCGTTTACTGGTGAAACAACAACTGGTCGTTTAATTATGCAATATGCATCTCAAAATATTATCCCTGTAACATTAGAACTTGGTGGTAAGTCACCTAACATTTTCTTTGAAGATATTTTTGAAGAAGATGATGAGTTTTTAGATAAAGCAATTGAAGGTTTCGTATTATTTGCGTTAAATCAGGGTGAAGTTTGTACTTGCCCATCTCGTGCATTAATTCAAGAATCTATTTACGAGAAGTTTATGGAGCGTGCATTAAAACGCGTTGAAGCAATTAAAACAGGAAATCCATTAGATCCTACTGTTATGATGGGTGCTCAAGCTTCTTCTGAACAAATGGAGAAAATTTTATCTTATTTAGATATTGGTAAACAAGAGGGTGCAGAATGCCTAATTGGTGGAGAACGTAACCAGTTAGACGGTGACCTAAAAGACGGTTACTATATTAAGCCGACTGTATTTAAAGGAAACAACAAAATGCGCATCTTCCAGGAAGAGATTTTTGGACCAGTTGTTGCTGTAACAACGTTCAAGACGAAAGAAGAAGCTTTAGAAATTGCAAATGATACGTTATACGGTTTAGGTGCTGGTGTTTGGACACGTGATATGAACACTGCATACCGTTTTGGTCGTGCAATCGAAGCTGGTCGAGTTTGGACAAACTGTTATCATGCATATCCAGCTCATGCTGCATTTGGTGGATACAAAATGTCTGGAGTTGGTCGTGAAACACATTTAATGATGTTAAATCACTATCAACAAACAAAAAATTTATTAGTAAGCTATAGCCCTAATAAATTAGGATTCTTCTAAGAGAAAAAGTTGCCGATCAAATGCCACATAAACGTGGCATTGTCGGCACTAATAATTCGTGAGTGTCTGGTGTAAGATGCTTGAAGCAAAACACTTGTCCAAAAAAAGAGATTATACCTATTCAAAGGGGGGCTCTTGTGATAGAACGGGTAACCGCTACAGATGTTGCACTTGAACTTATCGAAAAGCTAACTAAAAAGCATGGGCCTATTATGTTTCACCAATCGGGGGGCTGCTGTGATGGTTCGTCACCAATGTGTTATCCAGACGGTGACTTAATTATTGGTGATGCAGATGTCCTTTTAGGTGAAATAGGTGGCGCCAAGTTTTATATGCATAAAAGCCAATTTGATTATTGGAAACATACTCAGTTGATTATTGATGTAGTGGATGGTCGTGGAGGAATGTTTTCATTAGAAGGTGTGGAAGGGAAACGATTTTTAACAAGATCTCGTGCCTTTACATCTGAAGAACAGTCACTATTAAAATAATTTTAAAATATGCATTTCATTTAGTTGAAATGCATATTTTTAGTTTTTCAAAAAAATGTAATTTACTTAGTTGACAATGCAATATTAGATATGATAAATTTATCTTGAATTAGAGATAATTAGTTTCAAGTTAAATGAATCTAATTATTTTTTTAAAGTAATATCTCGAATTCAAAACAATTAAATTGGGGGAGCTTTAAAATGACTAATTGGATAATTGATCAATCACACTCGCAAGTTGGCTTCGAAGTTAAACATATGATGGTTTCAAAAGTAAAAGGAGATTTTGGATCTTATACTGCTGATATTAATGCTACAGATTTAACAGATCTTACTACTGCCCAAATTTCATTTTCTTTCGATGTTGCAAGCATTAACACTCGTTCAGAAGACCGTGATAATCACCTAAGATCTGCTGACTTCTTTGACGTAGAAAAATATCCAAAAATAACATTTCAATCAACAAACATCGAAAAATCTGGTGATGACTACAAAGTAACTGGAGACTTAACAATTAAAGATGTAACGAAACCAGTAACATTTGAAGTAGAGTATGGCGGTAAAGGGAAAAATCCTTGGGGTGTTGAAGTGTACGGTTTCGAAGCCCAAGCAAAAATCAATCGTGAAGAGTTCGGCTTAACGTGGAATGCAGCACTTGAAACAGGTGGCGTATTAGTTGGTAAAGACATTAAAATCAAGGTTGAGTTAGAGGTTAACCCAGCTGCATAATCATTTAAACGCAAGAATGAAGGATAATCATTCTTGCGTTTTTTCTTTATAATCTAATGGTTGTAAATTTTATAATATTTGTGCACAATTTAATAGTAAGATTATGGTATATATCGCCATAATGAAAGGAATGAATTAGTATGATTACAATAGACCCTCAGCAAAATAATAAGCGAGATAATTATAAATTGATGATTGGATCCATTATTCCTCGACCTATCGCATTTGTCACAACACAATCAGAAGAAGGTGTACTGAATGGGGCACCCTTTAGTTATTTTAGTATCGTTTCATCAAATCCACCTACAATTTCATTAGGGGTTCAACGGATTAAAGGGAAGATGAAAGACACTGCCCGTAATATTTACAATAACAAAGAGTTCGTTGTACATATTGTTGATATTGAAAATTTATTAAAGGTAAACGAAACTGCAGCAACATTGCCACCAGAAGAAAGCGAGATTGAATTAGCAAAGTTGACACCGGTACTAAGTTCGAAAATAACTGTACCCGGCATTATGGAATCAAAAATTCGTATGGAGTGTAAGTTAGTACAAGCCATTCAACTTGGTGGAGAGTTGACGAATACCGATTTAATTATTGGGGAAGTAGTGCAATTTCATATTGATGAAACTATTTATAGTAATGGAAAGATTGATGCAAAAGGTTTAAGTGCAATTAGTCGTTTAGCAGGCTCCGATTACGCAACGATTGGAGATATCATTACAATAGAAAGGCCAAAATAACAAATGAACGATTGAGATGCTCTAGCTTCCATATGAAACTATTTTTTCAAATTGTTTCGTACAAAACTACAGAGGTGGACAATATGAACAATGAGCAATTTATAGAAGCATTTCAACAAAACTATAATCGTGTTTTTAACTATATGGGTGGAGGAGATATAAAACTATATATTTCTTTGGCATGTAAATATACATTGGCAATGAAACAATTTAGTGGTGTCCTTCTTCAAAAAGTTTGTGAACAGTTAGCGGAAGAAGGTAATGGTTCCTTTTCTATATCTGATTATTCCACCGCTAACTATCGTTTAGCAGCTCATATATTTTTGGAAGGAAATTTAAATAAAAATGTTTCTGACATCATGATAAATGACCAGTTCTTAAAAGAGGCTAGATTTAAGAAATCACCCTTTCGTGGGATAGGGGCACTATTTTTACAAGAAGATAAACAACAGCATGCAGCAAGAGCCAAACAATTGTTTGTTGAAATGAATCGGAATCAAAGGATTTTAACATCGAATGGTGATATACCATATGTTGTCTTTTTAACGTCAAATAAGGATAACAATCCACTAGAACAGTCACAAACTATTTTTGAATATTATACTTCTTTAAGAAAACAGCAGTTTTCAATGGGTAATCATCTGCAAGCTTTGACACAAATAATGACGATGTATAGTTCTGATTATAATGAAATGTTATTGCAATATATTGTACAACTTAAAACAGAACTAGAAAAAAGGGGAATAAGGGTAAAGAAAATTCACTACCCATTCATCGGTGTTTTAGCTTTGGCAGCTACAAATGCTTCAAAACTCGACGATATTCTAAATCTACATAACCAATTGTTGAAACTCAAAGTATTTAAAACTGCGAAAAATTATGCGCTTATTGTGGCCATTCAAAAAATTATACAAGACACTATTGAAGTTCAGGAAGTGATTGAACTCTCTCCAATCAGTAATTTAACACAATTAGTTGATTTGCTTGATATAGCGGAAATACTCATCGAATTTAGTCGTTTATTACCAGGCGGAATCTCGGAAGTGGTGGATTTCTTTAACTAACAGAGGGTCCCGAAATTTTGAATTATCTATTTCCCTAGTATAATAAACAAGAGGTGATTTCAATGGAAGTGAAAAAACTTTGGATTGATGGACAATGGGTAGAAGCAAAAAATTGCTACTCATTAACTTCACCCTATTCAGGGGAAGAGATAGCAAAAGTAGCAAGGGCTTCTGTTCAAGATGTAGAGAGGGCGATTGTAGGGGCACATGCGACTTTTCAATCTTTTAAGAAGACAACATCCTATGAGCGGGCAGAAATATTATATAAAGTAGTCGAGCTAATTCGTAATCGAAAAGAAGAGTTCGCAAAAATTTTAGCAATGGAAGCAGGTAAACCACTTTCGGTTGGGATGATGGAAATTGATAGAACAATCGCCACATACCAATTCTCTGCAGAAGCTGCAAAACAATCAATGGGTGAAACGGTACCAATGGATGCGGCACCTGGTACAAAAGACCGGATAGGTTATACAAAACGAGTTCCGATTGGTGTTGTATCGGCTATCACACCATTTAATTTTCCGTTTAACTTAGTAGCACACAAACTTGGACCAGCATTTGCGGTCGGTAATACAGTAGTATTAAAACCTGCCACACAAACTCCATTAAGTGCACTTGTTTTAGCAGAGGTATTTAAAGAAGCTGGTTTACCAGATGGTGCGCTTCAAATTGTAACAGGCTCTGGAAGTGAATTAAGCGATATTTTAGTTACACATCCTTTAGTGAAAAAAGTAACGTTCACGGGAAGTGGGGCAGTTGGTCTTAAATTAAAAGAAAAAGTAGGTTTGCGGAAAATTACGTTAGAACTTGGATCAAATGCTGCGGTGATTGTTGAGCCAAGTACGCCTATTGAAAAAGTGATATCTCGTTGTGTTACAGGAGCATTTGGATATGCTGGGCAAGTATGTATTTCGTTGCAACGGGTATATGTTCATGAGTCAATTTTTGAACAATTCACAACTGCATTTGTAGAAGAGACAAAGAAATTAAAATTGGGAGATCCATTAGATGCAACAACGGATGTGAGTGCAATGATTCATCCAAGAGAAGTAGAACGAATTAAACAATGGATAGAAGAAGCAAAACATCAAGGGGCTGTTGTGGCAACGGGGGCTGAATTTACAAAAAGAACTATGACCCCAACTGTTATGACAAATGTTTCACCAGATATGAAAATTGTTTGTCAGGAAACATTTGCGCCGATTGTATCCATCGTGCCTTACAAAAACTTAGAAGAAGCAATCTCTTATGTAAACTCATCTGACTTAGGGTTAAATGCAGGAATTTATACAAATGTCTTAACCGATGCAATGAGAGCAGCTGATGAAATAGAAGCTGGGGCTGTAGTAATAAATGATGTCCCTACATTCCGTGTGGATAACATGCCTTATGGTGGCGTGAAAAATAGTGGATATGGTCGTGAAGGTATTAAATATGCGATTGAAGAAATGACCGATTTAAAATTCATTACGATAAAAACAACTTTCTAAATTACTAGCAGAACTGATTAAAAAAATGGAGGTTCTACGAATGGGCAATGCATACCCAATGAGTAATTCACGTTCTTACCAAACGCATTTAGTTTTACCACCTGATACAAATCATCATGGTTCAATTTTTGGAGGGAAGGTTTTAGCTTATATTGATGAGATTGCTGCTATTACTGCAATGAAGCATGCAAGATCTGAAGTAGTTACGGCGTCAATCGATTCTGTAGATTTTGTTTCACCTGCCTATGTTGGAGATATTTTAGAATTAGAATCGATGGTGACTTCTACAGGTCGGACATCCATTGAAGTATATGTACGGGTTATGACTCGAAGCATACGTACAAGTGAGAAAAAGTTAACAACAGAATCTTTTGTAACGATGGTTGCAATCGGTGAGGATGGAAAACCAATACCAGTACCAGGCGTATTTCCAGAAGAGGAATGGGAAAGGAAACTTTTTGAAACAGGTGGTGCTAGGCAAAAGCTACGCAAGGCAAAACGTGAAAATACAAAGGAACGTCGAAAGTTGCTAGATCCTGAAAAAGAATAAAATGAAAAGGCAGAATGGTCTCAAACCAATCTGCCCTTTTTAATATCAATCTTGTAATTCTTGCACAACATTTAGTAATGAATCAGATGACGAGGATACTAATGTAGCACTTGCTGTTAATTCATTAATTAAGTTTGATATTTCATTAACATCTTTTGAGGTATTTGTATATTGTTCTTTGATACCTGATACTGCTTTTGCAATGGAATTAAAGGATTCCTCTAAACTTTTTTGTGTTTGAACGCTTTTTTGAACTTGTTCATCGACATTATTAACGGATGACGTCATATTTTCGATGTTGTTTTCTGTTTCACGAATTAGGTGAGATACGTTTTGCACTGCGTTTTTCGTTTCCTCCGCAAGTTTCCGTACTTCTTCAGCAACTACTGCAAAGCCTTTCCCATGTTCTCCAGCACGCGCTGCTTCAATAGACGCATTAAGTGCAAGAAGGTTTGTCTGATCTGCAATCCCAGTTACTAAGCCAACAATTTCACTAATTTTTTGTGACGACACACGCAAACTCGACATGGATTTTTCTAATAAGTTAACGCTATCTAAAATGACATTCATTAAGTTAGTTTGTGTTTCTAAATGGTTTTTGCCAAGATTTGATTTGTCCTCTGTATCTGCCACGAAATCCAATCCTTGTTTTGTTGCTGATGAAATGTTTTCAGACTGGTGAGAAATGACATATAATGATGCAGTTGTTTCCTGACTAATTGCATTTAACTCTTCAGCAGTATTACGAATCGTTGCTACTAGATCTAATTTAACTTGTAAATCTTCCATACGAATTCGTTGTTGCTCGGCTTCGTAAGCTTGGATAACAAGTTGTTGTTCAAAATTAATAACTTTTGAAAAAGCATTTATAGCCTTGCATGCATCTTGCTTCGAAATGTCCAGCTCATTGACAAAATTAATGAATGTAGTCATTAATGATTGAAATGAACTTAAATACATATTGGATTCAAGTCCGATTCGAACATGGGCAGCTGCAATTGCTTTACGTTCTTCTATGTATGAGTCATTAATTTTACTTTCAAATATGTCAGACAGATGTTTAGATAACGTTATTTTTAAACGATCTATTTGTGAATGGCGATTGATTATATCCAGTAAATTACTACTTAGAGAGATGGCGTCATAAAACTGATTTACCATGGTTGGGATAAACTCCCCTGAGAGCGGTTGCAATTGTTTTAATATGGCTAGATCTTCTTTTCGTAACTGGATAAGTTCAATCTGTTTCAGTAAGTCTGGGTAATTTGAAAGGTCAAGCTTCACATCATTTAAGTATTTATCGACTTGGAAAAAGTTCGTTACTTGTTGTTTTTGCGCTTTGCTCTTGAAAATAACCATAGTATTCTCCATTCTATCTATATATTTTATAAACTCTAGTTTTAATTTGTTCTATATTACAACAATTCTACTACAAATTTCCACATAATGGGCAATATTCCTTTGTTATTTATGACTTTTTCTACATTATGTAAGTACTCCCGTAATGCTTAATTTGTAATTTTTTAATTTCCCATGTAAAATTACGAGTAGTTTATACAATTCTGTTCTAATTGAAATACTATACATAGTAAAGGAAGAGTTAGATGGAGAAACGACGTCTTAAATTTATCATTCCGACGATGGTGATTGTTGCGGTTACTGCTATATTTATGTTAGGTAAATACTATGCTGATGTGCCGTCGAATCATAAGGTTTTAATTGTTATTAGTGCGACTCTTTTATCAGGGGTTTTAGCGCATGGGTTATTTCCGCATGATGATGAAGAAGTGCCAGATCCAAAGCCTACGAATAATATCAATAAAAAAGGAAAATAAATTTTTAGAGCATGGAGATGTCTGTGCTTTTTTTATTAATTAATGAAACTTAAGTAGAAATGAACCGTATATGTATTATACAAAACGCAACGAAGGGCTGAAGTGTTATGGATAATAAGTGGGCCAAAGTAATCGTACATGCAAGTGCATTTTTTGCTCCAGTGTTAGTTCCGATTTTATTTTTCTTGTTAAGTTCTGAGGAAGAGGTAAAACGTGTTTCCATTCAAGCGTTACTATTCCAAGGTGTGATGTGGGTGTTAATCTTTGTTTCTTCATTATTAAGCTTTGTACTAGTTGGAATACCATTTTTAATAATCTTTGCAATTATGACAATTATTGTTCCAATCATTGGGATAGTGAATGCTCTCAATGACACAAATTGGAATTACCCTATAGTTGGTCGCTGGGTATAAGTTTTTTGGTAAATCATAACAAATATAGGTTATTTACATTAAAATAAGGGAATACTACATCGACATAGCCGGTTTATAGGGCATGTCGATTTTTTTTATCCTCACCTAAATACATAAATGATGGAAACGGAACTGCAAAGGCATTATAAATAAAAAATTAAATCAGGCGTTTTAATTGCAATTTAATTTCCCTATTTATATAATAAAGTCAAAGATAGTCAAAGTCAGTATTAAGTGAGGTGAGGTATAAAAATGAGAAATATATCTGACATCATTGAAGGGTATTTAAAGCAAGTTATAGAATTAGGTGGTCAAGGACTTATTGAGATAAAACGAAGTGAATTGGCAGATAAGTTTCAATGTGTACCTTCACAAATAAATTATGTCATTAATACAAGATTTACGGCTGAGAGAGGTTATTTAGTTGAAAGTAAACGTGGAGGCGGTGGCTATATTCGAATATTACGTGTAAAAACGAATTCGAAAATCGATTTACTTGAAGATATGATAAGTCAAATTGAAAAAGGTGCAACTCAATCAATGGCTGAAGACATAATTTATCGGCTAATTGATGAAGAAGTGATCACGAAGCGAGAAGCTAAACTCATGTTAGCCGCTGTCGATAGATCTACACTTAGATTGCATTTGCCTGCTAGAGATGAACTTAGATCGTATATTCTAAGGTCCATGTTAACGACTTTAAAATATGACAAATAGAGTTCTATCCGACTCATTGAGTTTAAAAAACAATATAATCTTAAAAAGAGGTGATTGGTCATGATTTGTGAACACTGTCAAGAACGTCAGGCATCAGTCACGGTAACACAAGTAATAAATGGCCAAAAAAGTGAACGACATTATTGTGAAGTATGTGCAAAACAATTTCACCCCTTCAATATCGACTTTCATAAGGAAGAGCAAATTCCAATCCATCAACTAGTGGCTAATTTATTTGGGTTACCTGTTTGGAACAATACCCAAGAAAAAACTCAAACGACAACTCAGAAGGCAACCCAATGTCCTAAATGTGGCTTTACTTTCCGTCACTTTCTGAATGAGGGTAAACTTGGTTGTCCACAATGTTATGAAACCTTTAGCAAACAACTCCCACAAGTACTAACTAAAATTCAAGCAGGAACAACACATAGCGGAAAAGCGCCTGGGAAACCATCAAAGGATCACACTTGGGTAAAAAAGCAAATTGAAACCATTCGTGAGCAATTACAAATAGCTATTATGGAAGAACGATTTGAAGATGCTGCAAAGCTGCGTGACGAAATAAAAGAATTAGAACGAAAGCTTGAACATGGGGGTGCGGATACACCATGAATCTTGAACATTTTCTAAAAAGTGAGGCGCCAGGATGGATGGATGGTAAAGGTCTTGATGCAGATATTGTATTAAGTACACGCATTCGATTAGCCCGTAACTTAGAAAGCTATCGATTCCCTTTAAGTTTTTCAGAACAAGAGGCAAAACAAGTAGATGAAGTGGTAACACAGGCACTATTAAACATAAATAAAGATAAGCGGATTTTTTCGCATTTTACAATACAAGAAATGCCCGCATTACAACGACAAGTATTGGTAGAAAAACATTTGATTAGCCCATTACTCGCAAAGAAAGAAAAACATGCTTCAGTTTTATTATCTGAAGATGAAACAATGAGTGTAATGGTCAATGAAGAAGATCATTTACGTATTCAATGTTTACTACCAGGGCTTCAACTTTCAGAAACTTATGCTTTAGCAAATCAACTCGATAGTCAATTAGAAAGACATTTGCCATATGCTTTTAATGAAAGCTTTGGTTACTTAACAAGTTGCCCTACTAATGTAGGAACAGGTCTTCGTGCTTCAGTTATGATGCATTTACCGGCTCTTACATTGTCAAAACAAATTAAAGCGGTGACGCAAATGTTAGCTCGCTTTGGAATGGTTGTAAGAGGAATTTATGGTGAGGGAAGCGAAAATTTGGGTAATATTTACCAAATTTCGAATCAGGTTACGTTAGGAAAATCCGAAGAAGAGATCATTGAGGACTTACAAAATGTTGTCGTTCAAATCATTCAAAATGAAAGAGGAGCAAGACAATCTTTACAAAAAAATTCTCGGATTGTATTAGAAGATCGTTTCAACCGCTCACTAGGAACACTACGATATGCGCGGGTTATGACGAGTGAAGAAGCGGCAGCTAGTTTATCGAATGTTCGACTTGGCGTTGATTTGGGCATCATTAAAGATGTGCCATTGAATATATTAAATGAGTGCATGATTTTAATTCAACCAGGTTTTGTACAACAGTATGCAGGTACAACTTTACAACCAACTGAGCGCGACATCTTTAGAGCAAAATTATTACGCGAAAAACTCAATGTAAATAGTCAAAACTCATTGGAAAAAGGAGAGGAAAGATATGATGTTTAACCGATTTACACAACGAGCACAAAAAGTGTTGCAACTAGCACAAGAAGAAGCAATTCGTTGGAAACACGAATCTATTGGTACAGAGCATATTTTGCTTGGTTTAATTCGTGAAGGTGGAGGCATTGCTGCAAAGGCGTTAGAAGCGATTGATGTAAGCCCACAAATTATTGAATCCGGAATAGAAGAACTAGTTGGTAAAGGACAAAAAGATGTAGGGCCAATCGTGCATTATACACCAAGAGCTAAAAAAGTAATTGAATTGTCAGTAGATGAATCGAGAAAACTTGGTCATGCATATATCGGTACAGAACATATTTTACTTGCCCTAATCCGTGAAGGGGAAGGTGTAGCAGCTCGTGTATTAGCAAATGCGGGAGTCAGCCTAAATAAAGCTCGTCAACAAGTGTTGTTATTATTGGGTAATAACGATGCTGCTCAAAGTTCAGCAAATCCAACACAATCGGTTAATACACCAACTTTAGATGGATTAGCTCGTGATTTAACTGCAATTGCTCGCGAAGGTTCTCTTGACCCAGTAATTGGTCGTAGTAAAGAAATCACACGAGTTATTGAAGTGTTATCTCGTCGTACGAAAAACAACCCTGTGTTAATCGGTGAACCAGGTGTTGGTAAAACTGCGATTGCAGAAGGATTAGCTCAACAAATTGTAAACAATGAAGTACCTGAAACATTACGTGACAAACGCGTTATGACTTTAGATATGGGTACAGTTGTTGCAGGTACAAAATACCGTGGTGAGTTTGAGGACCGTCTGAAAAAAGTAATGGATGAAATTCGTCAAGCAGGGAACGTTATTCTGTTTATTGACGAGCTTCACACATTAATTGGTGCTGGTGGTGCAGAAGGTGCAATCGATGCATCGAACATTTTAAAACCATCATTAGCTCGCGGTGAATTACAATGTATTGGTGCGACTACTCTCGATGAATATCGCAAATACATTGAAAAAGATGCTGCCTTAGAGCGTCGTTTCCAACCAATTCAAGTAGATGAGCCGACTGTAGAAGAAACTATCCAAATTATCAATGGTTTACGTGATCGTTATGAAGCACATCACCGAGTAAAAATTACAGATGAAGCAGTAGAAGCAGCGGCTAAATTATCAGACCGTTACATTTCAGACCGCTTCTTACCAGATAAAGCAATTGACTTAATTGACGAGGCTGGTTCAAAAGTACGTTTACGCTCATTCACTGTTCCACCAAACTTAAAAGCGTTAGAAGATAAATTAGAAGGTGTTCGTTCTGAGAAAAACGCTGCTGTATCTTCTCAAGAATTTGAAAAAGCAGCAGCATTACGTGATACAGAGCAAAAAATTAAAGACGAACTAGAACAAACAAAGAAAACTTGGAAAGAAAAACAAGGTAAAGAAGAATCGAAAGTGACAGTGGATGATATTGCACAAGTTGTTGCAATGTGGACTGGAATTCCAGTTTCAAAAATCGCCCAAGAAGAATCAGCAAAACTTCTTAACCTTGAGGAAGAATTGCATAAACGAGTGGTTGGTCAAGGTGAAGCAGTAGAAGCAATTTCTCGAGCAATTCGCCGCGCTCGTGCAGGCTTAAAAGATCCAAAACGCCCAATTGGTTCATTCATCTTCCTTGGTCCTACTGGTGTAGGTAAAACTGAGCTAGCTCGTGCTCTTGCCGAAGTTATGTTTGGCGATGAGGATGCGATGATTCGTATCGACATGTCAGAATATATGGAGAAACATTCGACTTCTCGCTTAGTGGGTTCACCTCCAGGATATGTTGGATTTGATGAAGGTGGTCAATTAACAGAGAAAGTTCGTCGCAAGCCATATTCTGTTGTGTTATTTGATGAAATTGAAAAAGCGCACCCAGATGTATTCAACATTTTACTTCAAGTGTTGGATGACGGACGTTTAACAGACTCAAAAGGTCGAAAAGTAGACTTCCGTAATACAGTTGTGATTATGACATCTAACGTTGGTGCAGATGCATTGAAATATCGTAAGAGCCTTGGTTTTGGTACTGGCGATACTACGAGCAAATATAAAGATATGAAAGGAACAATGCTAGAAGAATTGAAAAAAGCATTCCGTCCTGAATTCTTAAACCGTATTGACGACATGATTGTATTCCACTCACTTGAAAAAGACGAGTTAAAACAAATCATCTCATTAATGGCTAACTCTTTAACAACTCGCTTAAAAGAAAATAATATCGAGTTAGAATTAACAGATGCAGCTTTAGAGAAAATCTCAGAAGAAGGGTACGATCCTCAATACGGAGCACGTCCATTACGCCGTGCATTACAGAAACATGTGGAAGACCGTTTATCTGAGGAGCTACTAAAAGGAACTGTCTCTCCAGGAGGTCAAGTAGTATTTGATTACGTTGATGGTGAGTTCGTAGTTAATGCGAAGAATACAGTAGGCTCTAAATAACAAAAAGCCCCAGCGTTCGGCATAGAATACTGTCCGAAGCCGTCGAAAAATGTTTCATGTGAAACATGTCAAAAAAGCGTGAAAATGTTGAAAAGACATTTTTGCGCTTTTTTATTTATAAATAGCTTCTGTACTATGCTGGTCGAATTGAATAACTTCAAAACTCTAACCCGATAATTGTCATAGATTCTGTTATTATGTTGTCTTTTGATAAGAACTGTCGTTTAAAAGGAGCGTTTAATTTTTTGAACTCACTGTTATCATGTGCTCAATCTGTTTTTGTCATGTACAATAAATTTACTAGTCTTAAGAGGAAGGGGATTTCCATGGCTAAGAAAAAAACAAAATTTTGTTGTAATTCGTGTGGGTATGAATCGCCAAAATGGATGGGGCGTTGTCCAGGATGCGGCGAATGGAATACGTTCGTAGAGGAAGTTGAAATCGTCACAAAAGGTCCTCGTGGTGCGTTCCAACATTCCAATAGTGTTAGTCAAAAGGCAACACCAATTATTCAAGTCGAAACACAAGAAGAGCCCCGAGTTCATACAGAAATGTCTGAGCTTAATCGAGTATTAGGTGGGGGGATTGTACCAGGTTCACTTATATTAATCGGAGGGGACCCTGGTATCGGAAAGTCCACTTTACTCATGCAAGTGTCTGCACTTCTTTCCAATAGAAATCATCGAGTATTGTACATATCGGGTGAAGAATCGATGCGTCAAACGAAACTACGTGCTTCCCGACTCGGTGTTCAATCTCCAGAGTTATACATTTATTCCGAAACAAACTTAGAATTAATTCACAAGACGATTGAAGAAGTGGGGCCGAAGTTTGTAATTGTCGATTCCATCCAAACAATTCATCATCCAGAGGTAACGAGTGCACCTGGTAGTGTATCACAAGTACGAGAATGTACAGCTGAGCTTATGCGAATTGCCAAAACAAAGGGCATCGCAATATTTTTAGTTGGACACGTTACGAAAGAAGGACAAATTGCAGGACCTAGATTACTAGAACATATGGTTGATACCGTTCTTTACTTTGAAGGAGAGCGCCACCATACTTACCGTATATTACGGAGTCAGAAAAATCGCTTTGGTTCCACAAACGAAATTGCCATTTTTGAAATGATTCATTCAGGGTTAAAAGAAGTGTTAAATCCATCTGAACTATTCTTAGAAGAACGATCTCATGATGCAGCAGGCTCAACGATTGTAGCTTCGATGGAAGGGACTAGACCTATTTTAGTTGAAATTCAATCGTTAGTTACACCAACGAGCTTTAATTACCCTAAACGAATGGCTACTGGTGTCGACCAAAATCGGGTGCAATTATTAATGGCGGTACTTGAAAAACGAATGGGTATGCTCTTACAAGCTCAAGATGCTTATATTAAAGTGGCAGGTGGAGTAAAATTGGATGAACCTGCTATCGATTTAGCTGTTTTAACGTCTATAGTATCGAGCCATAAAGATCAGCCTGTTAAAGGGACAGATTGCTTTGTAGGTGAAGTTGGACTAACTGGAGAAGTGCGTCGTGTCTCAAGAATTGAGCAACGTGTTCAAGAAGCTGCAAGACTTGGGTTTAAACGAATCTTTATTCCTGCATCTAACTTAGGGGGATGGGATTATCCAGAGGGTATACAAATCATCGGGATTGAAACAATCAACGAAGCTTTAAGAGCATGTTTTAACGACCTATAAAGTTCATTTTGTGCTCATATAAACTTTTTGTTATATGAGCATTTTTCTGTTTAATTTTGGGTAAAAATAAAACATAAGTTGTTATATCGACTTATGTAAAATGGGGAGCTAGTACCTTTTATTATTTTACGGAGTTGTAATTTAGGCAATCTAGTTTCAGACTATGTATAATTAACATAAGAAGGAAAAGGAGGTGGAAATATGCTAAAAAGAGTGATCCAAATTGCTTTCTTATTTATCGGTGGAGCGTTAGGTTTTGTCTTTTTACCGCCATTATACGAATTTATTAATTTATCATCTAATCCATGGCTTAACAATCCATATGTTTCGGTAGCATTAGGTGCAATTTTATTATTCCTTTTATCATTTTCATTGTCAGACTATTTTGTAAAGCTAATTGTTTGGATGGAGGGTGTTTTAGTTAAAATCCCTGCAGCAGATCTTATTTTTGGTACACTCGGACTAATTGTCGGTTTGCTCCTTGCCTACTTAATCGGATTTGCCATTGAGCGTATTCAAATCCCAATCGTTACGGAAGTTATTCCAATATTGTTATCTATTATTCTTGGTTATCTTGGTTTCCGAGTTGGATTTACTAAACGGGATGAATTGATTCAAATGCTGGCAAGATCTGGTCCAAGTGCAAAAAAGAAAGGGCCAGATGGAAGTAATTTCCCTGCCGTTGAACCAAAACAATTGTACAAATTGCTGGATACTAGTGTCATTATTGATGGAAGAATTGCTGATATATCATCTACTGGATTTATTGAAGGTGTTCTAGTTGTTCCACAATTTGTTTTAACAGAGCTACAACATATTGCAGATTCATCGGATACATTAAAAAGAACTCGTGGACGTAGAGGTTTAGATATTTTGAAAAAACTCCAAGACGAGCGTGCAACGACCGTTCAAATTTCTGAAGTTGATTTTGAAGATGTGAATGAAGTAGATTTAAAATTAGTACGACTTGCTAAGAAAATGGATGCACAAATTTTAACAAATGACTTTAATTTGAATAAAGTTTGTGAACTACATCATGTGCAAGTGTTAAATATTAATGATTTAGCAAATGCAGTAAAGCCTGTAGTCATTCCAGGAGAAGATATGCAAGTAGTTGTGATTAAAGATGGGAAAGAACATAACCAGGGTGTTGCTTATTTAGATGACGGTACAATGATTGTTGTGGAAGGTGGCCGAACATTTATTGGTCAATCCATTACCGTTACCGTAACAAGTGTATTGCAAACTTCTGCAGGACGTATGATTTTTGCAAAACCGAAAGATGAACAAGTAGCATAAACGGTTTTAGAGTGGGATGTGACGGTGTGCAATATGAAGTAGTACTCCCTGCTGCGGGAAGTGGAAAACGCATGGGAGCAGGTCAAAATAAATTGTTTTTATTGTTAGCAAATAAACCGATACTTATTCATACTCTTGAAGTATTTCAACAGGACGAAAATTGTACAGGGATATGGTTGGCAGTAAAACCAGAAGAACGCGAATTTATTCAACAGTTATTAGAGCAATATAGCATTACAAAAGTAAAGGGTTTACCAAATGGGGGCGAGGAACGACAACATTCTGTACACTCCTGTATAAAAGAAATGGAACAAGTAGAAATTGTCCTTGTTCATGATGCAGCAAGACCTTTTATTACACATGAAATTATTATGCGACTTGTAGAACGTGCAAAAGAACAGGGTGCAGCAATTGCAGGAGTAAAAGCAAAGGACACTATGAAAAAAGTGCGAGATGGCATTATCATAGAAACCGTGGATCGCGAAAGTTTATGGATGATCCAAACACCACAAGCTTTCCGATTTGATCTATTGGCTGAAGCTGAAGATGTAGCAGAAAAAGTTGGCTTTTTAGGTACTGATGAAGCAATGTTAGTAGAACGACTCGGTTACCCGGTTCATATTGTGGAAGCAAGTTATGATAATTTGAAGATGACAACAAAAGAAGATCTAGTATTGGGCGAAGCAATTTTAAAGAAGCGCGTTAATAATGGTTAATTTCAAAGAAAACCTATCAACTTTAATTAGTTGATGGGTTTTTTACATTTTAAGAAACTTTCAATTAATCGATTTTCCCTACAAATATCTAATTACTGGAAATAAACTGGCTAAAATATAAATTAAATTAACAAATGTACATACGGTTGTCCAATTATATTAGTAAAATATGTATATAAAGGTTGTTCTTGAAAATTAGATTAATGGGGTGAACACCTTGAAGGAAAAAGGAAGCAAAGAGAAAGAAGAAAGTACGGCACAGTTAAATCGCATTCTATCAATTTTCGATCGTTTAAGTAAAGGTCATGCGATAACGAAACAATCTGAAGCTACAAACTTTCATGTAAATGAAAAGACAATTCAACGGGATATAGAAAATATTCGTTCGTACCTTGAAACAGCGAAGACCAATTACTATCTTGAGTACAACCGTAAAGAAAAGGTCTATAAGCTGGAAACTGATGACGAAAATTATTTGCGAAACGAACAAATATTGGCGATTGTAAAAATTTTAATTGAATCAAGAGCTTTTCCAAAACCCGATATGGATGAATTAATCGATAAACTGACCAATCTCGCACAACCAACAAAACAGCCATTTATAAAAAAAATCATGTCCAATGAAAAATATAATTACGTTGATTTACAACATAAACAATCTTTATTTGGGTTGCTTTGGGAACTCGCCAAAGCCATTCATACAAAAAAGGTAATTAACATCCGTTATAAAAGGGAGTTTGATCAACAAGATAGTGAAAGAACGATAAAACCTGTGGGAATTATATTTTCAGAATACTATTTTTATCTAATTGCCTATCAATCGAAAATTGAGTTAGATTTCCCAACAATTTATCGAATAGACCGGATTACAGCTTGCAACATTACTTCTGAACATTTCAAATTACCTTACAAAGATCGTTTTGAAGAAGGAGAATTCCGAAAGAAAATTCAGTTTATGTATGCAGGGGAATTGTTGAAAGTGAAGTTCCGCTTTAATGGTCCTTCCCCTCAGGCTGTTCTTGATCGATTACCAAATGCTTATAAACTATCAGAAGATGAAAAAGGAATTGTATTTGAAGCTGAAGTGTTCGGTAAAGGGGTAAAAATGTGGCTCTTAAGTCAGGGCGAAAATGTAGAAGTATTAGAACCAAAAGAGCTTAGGGATGATATTCAATTAAGTATTAAAGCAATGTTAGAAAAATACCAAAAATAATTTAGTAATACCAGTTTATTATTCTTGAAAAATATGAAAGAATAATAGTACTAATAGGTAAAAAGAAGGTGGTACATATTGCTTATTTCGAGAAGTCTGAATTTTCAACATCATGATTTACTCACAGTACAAATGCTAGAAGGTTTGCGTGATAACACTTTAGAGGGTGTGCTAGCTGCGTTTATTACCTATGCTGATGGGATTGTCAATGGTTTGACGGTCACTATGGATATGGAACATCAAATTTGTATTTCACCAGGGGTTATTAAATGGAACAACAAATTATATGTCATGACTGAGGAGGAGAGGATTCCCTTAGAAAAGGATTGCCGCCATGGATTGATTGTTGCACGCCCAACTGAAACTGCTTTTATCGTAACAACTACTTCACAGTTAGATGAAGGTGATTTAGAGCTTTCCCGTTTTGAACGGGATACGGGGAGCTTGGTTTCAGTGCCTCAACAGTTTAATCAACTTAAATATTTAAATCAATTTGATATCCGCTATAGGAAAATCGGTGGATGTGACCAGCAACTAACATATGGCTCTGAATTTGCACGTTTATTTGCTCAAAGTTTGCTTAGTTGTCCGGGTGTAACGATGAGTGATACCGCATTTGCTTGGCAGGCAATTCAACATCCTCCTACAAAAACTATGTGGGAAACTTTCTTAAAGCAAAATGAGCTAAATTGGTTGGAGGATAGCAAAGAATTTTATGAGCAGTTAATAAGATTGCTTAATAAAAAAATGGAAACTCCATCGACACCTTATTTTGTACAGCGTGAACAACCGACAGCAATAAAAGTTAATGAGAATATTGGAATCATTGTAGACTAGTAGACTAGTAGACCAGTAGACCAGTAGACGTGTAGACGTGTAGACGTGTAGATGTGTAGACTTGTAGATTAAATAAAAGGGAGACAGTGCTATGACTTTAAAACATACGACCACGATGTTAATTGGTGAAATTAATGAAGAAATCTTTGGACTTGATACATTTCTCGGAACAAAGGTAGGCGAGTTTGATAAATCTGTAGCAGAGCACATCATTAAAGAAATTGAAGAAAAATATATCGTTACTAGCTGGAAGGAATTTCTTGAAAAGTTTTCACCTTCTCTTTATGAAATGCCAACTGTTAATGAGGAGACAGAAAAGTTTACAATTAACTATACAACGAAAAAACCTTATGATGATGCGACTGCCATTGAGTTTTCTCATTCAACTCCATTTATTCAATCGATTATTAGGTTAATGGATCAGCGTGAGGCTAATGGTGAAACAAATGCTTACTTTGAGTTTTCTGAAGCTTTAAAAAGTTTTTCGCCAGAACGTGTTAAAGAGCAAGCACAAAGTTTAAAAAAAGAAATGCTGAGTTTAACTAATGAATATCAGAAGCTAGACGACCGTAATCCAGAAAAACAAAGAATTGGTGCTAACCTACGTACAAAACTAAACGATGCAAGTAAGCTATTTAATAATAAAACAGCTTTATTACAACTTGCCCAAGCAACAATAGGGGAACAATTATTACAACTTGCAGCACCTGCTGGAAGTAAAAATGCCGATAAGACACCATTAGCATTAACAACATTTGAAATTACAGAACAAGGTATACAAACATCCAAACTCCATATTGAGCATCGTAATTCGGATAACGATTCGTCAAACAATGTAGAAGGTGCACAAGCGTTAATTGGTTTTATCGGAAACTCTTATGATTATACAGTTTCGAAACGAATTCAAACTGCTGAAGTAGATAAACGCAATGAGTCGTACCAAAAAGATCTTGTTGTCACTGCATTTACTGCAACAGGTTCACAATTAATTAACCCAGAAGAAATTCCACAGAAAATACAACAATATAATCACTATGTGGAAGCAACGGCAAATGTTATGGAAAGCTACTTTAAAGCAATCAGTAAGATTTTCTCAACAATTGTTGGAGTTAAACTTTTCTTTGATGAATATGAACGACATACAAAATTGAAAAAAGTAAAACCTCGTCTTCTAGTTACAAATGCAAAGCTTGAAAACTTATTGGCAAAAGATCAATTCAAAAAATTTATTAATACAGTAAATGATATAAATTTTTTATATGTCCATGGTTTAACATCTGTAATTGTTCCTGGAGTAGATTTAAAGGAAAAAAGCGAAGAGCCAATGGGTGGTTTTGACCCATTAACAGGGCAAATGTTTGAAGCGCCAGTAGAAACAAAATCAGAAGGCGTTTCTTTACAAGATGTTCAAGTATTAGCGAAATACTTAGCGCCATACAAAATCCCTCTATTTTTTGGATTTAATAGTGAAAGCTCAACATTCGCAAGTTTACAACAAAATGCCTTTGACCAAGATTTAAGACCAATTTTGGAGAAATTAAAAAGTAGTCGGGAAGAGCATGACGTTCTTGTACCGTGTTACCCAAATATGACGGTTATTCCAAAGAACTCAAATTTAACAACTGCCACAAAAGTACAATTAACGGATGAGAAAAGTATTGTTGAAGATGGAAAAACTGATATTTACTTACCGGGATTTTATATCGATTCTTCATATATCGCAGCTTCATTAGTAGCGGCACATCATTGTAGCGGTTACTTAAAAGGGAAATATCCAGACGAAGCAAATCGCATCACAGATGATTATCCTGGTATTCGATTAGCTTATCCAGAGCTAGTAACGAAAACGTTATTGCCAATTGAGGTAAAAGGGTTACCGTCAAGCCTTATCGAAGAAGCCACTGATTTAGGTGTTGGATTTATGTTTATTTCTGAAAACCGCCCAGCATCGGAAAAGCGAATTACAGTTCGAATTGCAAATACATGTAAAGTAATGGACAACGGCAGAGTGCGCCCATTGTATCGTGTGCTTGTGGAACGCTTTGTTTATAACGAGGTAATTGATAACGTTAAAGGTAATAGCAAAGAAGCCTACGAAAGACAATTGGATGCTCAAGTAAGAGGATCATTAAAAGCAAATTGGGAACTTCTATCAAGAAACAATCAATTTAATCGTTTGTTTAAAGAAAAAGAAACAGTTGGATTTGAAACACTTGGTAATTCAGGGTTTATAAAAGTTTCCTTCAATAATGAGGAAACACCATTAACAGTAGATATTTCTTCAGAAGAAGTGAAATCAATTTAATTAAAAGGATGTTGAAAATATGGGTAAGTTTAATTTAATTTTTGAAGAATTGCGTGGACAAGCAGATGCTTCTGTTACATTAACGAAAATTACAGAGGTAGAGTTTAAGTATGATAGCCCGGATGAAGTGAAGGACAAAGCTTCTAGAGGGAGCATGACAATAATTGTAAAAGGCGAGATCAATGAAGAAAATGATGGGGAAACGTTAGACCTAATCAATGATTGGGTTAAATTAGAGGGGCAAGAAAAGGGTGCTTATTGTAAGGTTACACTTGATGTCTTTGGTGCAGATGAGCGATATCTTCGTCAATATATGTTCCCGCAGGCATTTGTTGTAGATTATAGTGAACATTTTGATACGGAAGGTGATGGAAAATTCCAATTACTCATTCGTCAACGTCAAGATAAGCTATCCAATATTAACATTGATGGTAGTTTCAAAGATAAACTTCTATGAAAAATTCAGAATTACACTTAAGTACTGAACCGCTTCCTTTCCTCCACTATGAAGAGTGCATTCTTCATAGTGAAGTGAACCAACATACGAAGTTAACTTTAAAAGGCTTAATATCAGAAGAATTAATTCATGAATTTATGGATGCGGCGGAGCAGAATTTAAATCTCCATTATAAAAATGATGATATAGAATTTTTCTGGGTTGGAATTATTCAAGAAATTTCAATCAAACGGTTCGCTGGTGGAACGAAAGCGGAAGTTATTGTGTTAGGAAAAACAATTGAGGCAGATCGTTCTCCTTATACACGATCCATTCAAGGGGATAGTTTGTCCTTAAAAGAAATTGCAAACCATCTTCATGATGCAGCATTTAAAAACTTTTATGGACAAGTTGCAAATACTTCATTATATAACAATTGGTTAATTCAATATGAAGAGACAAATTGGCAGTTAATGAATCGCCTTGCTTCACAAAATAACATTCCTCTTTTTATCGATGATTGGGATGGACAGTTAGAATTGTATGCAGGATTTCAAAACAACAATGAAACCTATCAATTAGGACCTCATGATTATGTTGAAATGAATACAAGACAAATAAAACTATCTTCTTTTCCACTTCATAATAAAGATTTCTTAAAACAGCCCTCTACTACTTTTCATATCGTAGGAGAAAAGCTTCAAATTGAAGGGAAGCCATACACCATTGTAGCAAGGACTTTACATTTACACCAATTTAGTTCTTTTCAAGTAGATTATGTGTTAGTGGTTGAAAATAAATGGAAAAGTAATCAGCCACAGCATCCGATTGAAGGACGGACATTCCGGGGAATTGTCGTTAATACGAAAGATCCAGAACATTTAGGGCGTGTCGCAGTTTGTCTGCCATGGGAGAATGAAAATGATGTTATCAATCGCTTTCTTCCATGGGCAACACCTTTTGCAACGAAGGAGATTGGATTCCATACACTACCGGAATTACATGAAATTGTGTTTGTGATGTTTCCAACCTGTGAAGTAGAAGATGTTTTTGTTTACCTTACAGAGCGAACAATGAGCAATGAACGGTTAACAAATGATATGCAATATTGGCGCACTGCTGATGGTACGCAAATTGCATTGAGTAAACATTTATTAACACTTTCAATCCCACATCCTGAAACACAAGAAACAAAGCGACATATAGTGTTAAAAGAGAATGAACTTGAGATTCATTTTGATGGTCGTCAAATAAAGCTAGATTCACAGAAGTTACTCGTAAATGATGATAAACATCAAATTGAGATGAATGAACAAGGAATTCATTTAACAACAGATGAAAACACCAAGATTCAGATACAACCGAATCACATTGTCTTTAAAAATGAAAAGCAACTGATTGAATTAAGTGAAAATGGGATTGTTATTAAAGGAACAAATTTAACAATTGAAGCGAATGAAATAAAAGCTGATGCCACAGAGCTTACTGCGACAGCAAAGAGCGGAATAAAATTGAGTAGTCAAAACACAACAATTGAATGTAGCCAAATCGAAATGAAATCTAGAAATATTTCAATGGGCTAGTAGATGTTCTATTTCGGAAGGAGTTTAAGAAATGTTTGATTTAAAAAAATGGCAGCGGAATTTAAAAGAAGATTTTATGAATGACGTTGAAAAGGCAAAATTGTGGAGTAATCAAATAAACCCTATAGTTGAGGAGCTCCTTCCGACTTGGGATTCTATATTAAATCGATTAGAAGAAAACGTTCAACAGCAAGTAAACGCACGGCAATCTAGCTATCCTATTATCTGTTCATTTTCAAAGCCTGGGATGATAGGGAATGGATTTACTACTATGCTAGATGAAGATTTTGAACGTCATATCATAACAAAACAACCTTTCAATTCAGTTAGTAATGAGAAATTACTACATATATTAAAAGATTATAAATCAGAGTTCAATATCTCAACACCTATTTGGGTACAATCAGGTATTTGCTATGGTGATGAACATCTTTTACAACAACAGCGTGTAATGATTCGTTTGTATAGTGGAAATAATGAAGCACTTTTAGAGGGGGCTTATGTGCGGTATGAAGGAGCTTTACAAAATATTGAAAGATTGCTAAGTAGAGCCCGGCAAATTCAACAAACCATCCCTTTTGTACCAGATTATTATGCTTCTAGGTTTTATGTACTCCAAGTGAACGAGATTGACTCGGCATCAATAGCCAATTGGACAACAATTGACCGCGTTGAGATCGAACCTTTTGAGCAACAAGTAGAGGATGAAGTAAAGATTCGTTTATATGAAGAACCTGTGTGGAATGTAAAGCTATCAACTCTAGAACCTAAAATAGGATCAAGAAAGTTAGTTAGTAACGGATTACATCGCCGGGATTTTATTTCAACTATAGAAACGCAATGGTTACCCCTTGTTCCTGACAATGGCGTTTTATGTTCATTTGAAATGGAACCAAGTATTGGTTTTCGTGCAACGGTTGAATTGCCAGGTTATATGAACACATTACCTGTAGCAACTTTTCACGAAATAAAGGTAGAAGGCAATATGATACATAATAAAAAGATTGAAAATGTACAGATTCATCATAGTCAATATCCGACAATAGCAGACTTTCAACAACTGACTCAAATTTATCCTTATATCAACTGTATAGAGATTGTAGAAGCAAAACTTGAGATTCAACCAGCTCTAGAAGGCGAATTGTGGCGCAGAGATTGTATTGTACTATCGGTGAAAGATAAACAGGATGATGATGTATTCATTACATCTCGAATGCGAGCATTAGAGCAGCTTGTCTATAATTATTGGCCTTATGCTGCGTGCCGTGTGGAATTGGTGGGGGAATCACATGCGTAAAGATGAATTATTAGAAGCGGCACTTTTTGCTGTGATGCGAGGAGCAATTCCGGAAAAACTGAAATTCCATCATCAAGACCATATGACAATGTTCCAAGGTATTTCAATTGAAAACACCCATGAACTTCAATTCAATGCAAATGATTTTTTATACGGTGATGAAGTAGATGAATCATTGGCCACTGAGATGGCAATAGCAAGCTTAATGCCTTTTTTAGTTACTTCTCACTTTTATGAAAAAGCAACATTCCGTGATTTAGAAGCATTGTTGATGGTAAAGCAACTAAAAAATGCAACGATTTATGGTGATAAAATAAGTCAACTTTATAGTGTTCAATCGACAGCTATTCAATGGGCATTGGCTTATGCATGTCTTGATAAAAAAAGTTGTACTGGAGAGCTTTTATTTCAACGTGTTATATTATCAGCCCTACCGAATGTAACGATGTATGTTCGTGATTGCTCCAATGAAAGTGTTCAACAAATCGAGTGGGTTGTGCATGTTCCAAGTTATTCATTGGACCAGGTTGATGACTTTATTCAAGTAACGGCCCTGTTATTGTTACCATTCCATCACCTTGTCACTACTGTAGCAAAGGAACCACCCGCACTGTTGCATAAGTCTCCACAAATGCGCATTGGTGGAAGCCGTATTGTGGATGCTACTTGCGACCGTATGAAGCAGTGGATTTAGAAGGGAAGTTTAGTCATGACACAAACAAAAGTGGAAGAAGTAAATTTTCAACAACTTGCAACAGATTATATTTTCGAGAAAAAAACCATTATAGAGTGCTTTTCATTATGGTGTCACCTATTGCAAGATGTGGCGAATGCAAAAAAACAGTTAAAAGCAATTAATCAATTCAAACTTAATAAGAAACAAAAGTGGGTTCAAAGTGGCGAAGAAGAATTAGCGGTATATATGTCCCCCGAACGAATTGAAAATGGTCGAATTGTTAACCAAAACAAAGAAAATGTTTACTTTATGGGCTGTATTCTTTTTGAAACATTGTTTTCAAGAACGTTTTGGCGTGAGAAGCGAATTAAAGATGAAGAACAATTTCTAAATTACTGTAATACCCATGATCTCTTTACAGTAAATGATCAGTTAGTTGAAAATTACGCATCAAAGTTAAAAGGTGTTACAAAAAATGAAGTTCAATTCATCTTTCAGTTACTTGCCTCCATGTTGCGGATAGATCCAAATGAACGACCACAATCTTTAAAACAAATTGCAGGGTGGATAGCAGAAGATAAGTATTTTAAAAGTAATACAACCTTTTATTATGCAGAGAAGGAAGATGCACAAGTTGATCAAACAGCCTATTTGGGAATTGATTTTGGTACAACAAATACGGTTGTTGTATTAGCCAAAGAAGGACGAATTTCTGAAGTGCGTATAGAAGATTCATTAACAATTCCTTCTGCGGTGTTTTTTAAGAACCCGAACACTCTTTACTTCGGTAAGCAAGCGTTAACCCGTGGAACTAACTATTCCAATTCTTTAGCTCGATCTTTCAAAAGCTATATGCAAGGTGCAGACGGACGATTCCCTAATTTATGTTACCAAGATAGCGGAGAAGAAATCCGAATTACGGGAATGGAAATTGCGCAAGCCTTCTTAACATGGGTGCGGGAACAAGCAATTAAAAGTTTACAAGAGCCTTTGAACCATGTTGTTGTTACAGTACCAGCAGAGTTTGATAATCGCCAAATCGAAACGATTAAGCGAGCAACACTTGGTGCAGGGTTTACCTATGTAGCGGTTGAGCGTGAACCAAATGCAGCTGGTTATGCTTATTTACATAGTACGAGAGAGCAATTTACGAATCATACGAATATTCTTGTATATGACTTTGGTGGCGGAACGTTTGATGTTTCCATTTTACAACGCACAGGAGAAAAGTCTTTTGAAATTATCGGACGTGATGGTGATCGTAACTTAGGTGGCGATTTGTTTACGAACGCGATTATTGATTGGTTAAAAGAGAAAATACAAGAACAATATTTTGAATTCACATTGGATGATTCCTTTAACTACTCAACAGATGAGTCAAAATTTTATTCGGCGAAGAGCAAATTGTTCGAAGCAGCTGAAGAAGCAAAGCACGCCTTAACGACGAAAAATGAAACGACGATTATATTACGCCAATTCCCAGTAACAGAAACAGATATCGTTCAATTTATGTTTGAATTGACAAGAGAACAATATGAAGACCGCATTATGGAGTATGTGGAAAGAGCAGAAAAAGCGGTAAAACGTGCTTTAGAACAAGCAGAGGGAGAAAAAGGGAATATTGAAATCCATGAAGTTGTGCTAGCCGGGGGTACCTCTTTAACGCCTCTGATTCAAAATTCTGTAGAACAATTCTTCGGTAAATTATCAAATAAGTCACAAAATATGAGTACGATGATCGCCCGTGGAGCAAGTCTCTTTGCCATGCTGGAATGGACATCAGATAAGGAACAATCCCTGTTAAAACAGGTTGTGACCAATAAAGTAACGCATGATTTTGGTGTTGGGGTTAAAATGCCGAATTCTCACCATTTAGCCTTTAAGGAATTGGTGCGCGCTGGTACTGAACTACCATGTACAGTTACTGAAAGCTTTACTACCGAGACAGAAAATCAAGAAACGCTACATGTTATTATCGGACGCCGCTCGATTCATGAACGTGAACAAGCCACATTATTTAGTCACGATGCAGTTGAACGGATTGATCGAATTGAAATTCACAATTTAACAAAGGCAAGGGCCAATGAATTAGATATTAAAGTAACCTTCCAATTTGATGGGATTGGTGACTTAGCTGTCTCTGTAAGAATACTAGACAGAAAAGGACAAGTTGTTCAACAACAGGATTTGGTCAAACATGCAGATACGTTATAACAAGAAAAGAGGCGAACTCACATGCAATATAGCGAATGGCAAGAACAGCTAGTTGAGACAGTTCAAGCTTGTCGACTAAAAGCACAAGAAGAATATAAAAAACGTTTAAATCGAATTCAAACTGCACAACCAGTTCAAAATGTTTCGGTTAAGTTAACATTTAACGATTATATAAAAAATTTTGTTGTGAATTCATCATCTGTATATAGCGGAGATTACAACATGATTGAAGGCTTCATTAATGAATGGAAAGCCCTTGTACAATCTCTTCAATTAGAACAACAGCCAGTCCATGTTCAACAGGCTATAGCCATAATGACAGGTGATATTGAGAGAGTAGTAGAAAATATCGCATCTCTTTCACCAAATGATGAAGAGTTCACACGGAAAGTAATGAAACAATTAGATGTTTTTATTAGCTACGTCATTGTCTCTATAAGAGATGGTTGGTCAACAAATCCGGAACTCTATAGCAAACTATTAACAATTACCAACGATTTTTTAAGTCAGATGGGTGTACATACCATTCCTCTTCAATTAGGTGAAAAGATAAATTACGAAACAACCGAGCCTGTTGTTTCTACTAGCAATATAACAGACGATGCAGAAGCGGACGAAACAATTAAAGAAATTCAGCTTTATCCATATGTATTTGGAAAAGAGGAAATACCATTTATCTTTGGCAAGGTCATTGCTTGGAAAAAGGGTTAGGTGAATGTTGTGAAAATAGGAATTGACTTTGGTAATAAAACATTTACATTAATGCGCGTTTTAAATAACGGAATAGAACCAGTACCAAATATCTTGCCCAATGGTTTTGGTAAACCTCAAGAAGCATATCCTGCAATTTTTACTTATAACAATGATAATTGGCTATTAACGGATGAACAGAATGAAGAAAGCTTAACAAACATTGTACAAGCTCTTCAAGAAGAACAGGAAATCACAAGTGAAGTGCGAACTATAGATGCTCTCACAGGTGGTTTAAAGACCATTCGGCAAATTATTGAGCAAAATCATCCAGGCCAAAATATAGAAGAAGTTATCTACTCAACACCACTACATCACAACGAAATTCATACATCGCTTTTTCATGCAATGCAGGAAGCTGGCTGGCCAGTGACAGACCATCAACAAGGATTAAAAGAAGCGATTGCAGCTATTTTTGGTAGTGGGTTATATGACGATCTAACAGCAATGATTGGTGCAAGCCGTACAATTTTAGTGTTAGACGGTAAAACACATGAACTAACCGCAACAATTTATACAGTGACGGTTACTGCAAATGAAGAAAACGCAATTCACTTTAATTTTTACCAATTGAATGGCCAAACAATGGAAAACTTAGGTGGCTTTTATATTGAACAAATAATGGCGCATCAATTGAAACAGATAGCTGCAGAAAAAGGAAACTTGGATATTACACAATACGCCCAAAAAGAATGGCTTAATTTAGTTGATTACATTAAAAATCTGTTTTTAGTAGAATCAGAACCTTATATTGCATATGACTTTACTTTTAACGATGGCACACCTTGGCAACAACCCGAAACAATAGATAGCCAATTAGTGTACGGTGCTTTTCGTGGTGAACCTTATTTAGATGAAAAGGGTGAATCTATTCAACGGAATCTTGAAATTGAATTACACAACTTCATTTATAAACTATGTGATGAAGGTGGAATAACGACGGATCAGTTAACGGATCTTGTCATGGTAGGAGGTACTTTTCGCTTACCATTTTGGCGTGAAACCATTCAAGCAATCTTGCCAAATGTACAGGTCGTAAATCCGCCAGATAATTTATCTGAGGTTGCCATTGTAGGACGTGGCTGTGCACAGGTTCTTCTATGGAAGGAACAATATCAGTTAACGTATACGGAACGACATAGAAGTGGTAACTATATCGGCATTTCTTATCGAGAGTTAGAGGGTGTAGAAAAATTTAAACCGCTACTAGATGTTGATAAGAAACTTGATACAAAATCTGCAATTATCTTTGTAAAAATTCCGACAGACTATCCACTAGTAATGGAAGTATACCGTGGGCAGCAAACAGAGTCATTGGACCATTGCGAAAAAGTTACGTACTTAAGATTTTTACATACAACATTAGCAAAACAAATAGAACTTGATTATGTAGGGTTTTGCTTCACATTAAATGAACAAGGTGAAGTTTATTATGAAATTCAGCATCCTTACACAAATGAAGTTTTGATTAGGGAGGAAATAATTAGTGACTTTAGAGCAAAAGAAGGTCAGCTTATCTATTGAGACGGATTGGCTGACATTTGAATACGTCGACCGATTAAGTAAAGAATTGGAGAATATCCAAAATACCATTAAAAATATTGAACAGCTAACAAAATCACGATTTGAAGAACTTCGAGAATGGTATCTTCTTGATCCAACAGAATGGTTAGAAGACATTGAAAGTGAAATTGAAACATTAAAGAAAAAATCTAAAGAGCGATTTAATAAATTAAAAGTCGAGCAAGAAGGACTAGCTGAGCGACAACTTGATGAATTTTCTAAAATGGCAAATGCAATTCTCGCGGAAGTTAGGGAGAATCGAAAAGTTTTTCTTAAAGAAATCGACCGGGTTGAAATCCAGGTAAACGACACAATTGTCGAAAGCCTAAAAAGCGATATGTACCGTCCACTTGAGCAACAAATCAGAAGCATGGAAGATAAGATTACTTCCCAAGAACAAGAAATCCAACTACAGTCAAAAAAAATCGATAATTTAACAAAACTAGTACACTCTCTTCATGAACAAAATGATATTCAACATACTCAACTACTTCATAGCCTAAAAGAATTAAAAACTCAAAGGGAACAACCTAATCATGTACAAGAGGAGGTAAGGTAATGTCGAAAGTTAAAGGTAAGAAACATTTAAATAATGGCAAGGAAAAAAAGGAGGCCACTATGAAACTTCTTTCTCGCATCATTAGGTTATTTATGGATAGTAAAGATAAAAAGGCATTAGAACTGGGCGAACAATTACAAAAAATTGAAACTAGCTGGAATGAAATCTCAGAAGATGTGTTTTCGCAACTGGGTGGAAAATTTGAAAAGAAATTAAATGAAATCGCCCCAAACCCGGATACTACAGATTTAGTGTTGCGACTAGAGGAAGCTGTTCGTAAATTGGAAGGAACAGAATTAGCTCAAACAACAGTGGCAGCTGGTCTTTCAGGTATTCATAATGTTTCTCAGTTAACAAACATTAACTCAGAAGTAGCAGAGTTAAAAGAATTACAAGGGTCTATGCGCAAAACTGTGGACGATATTAAACAATTAAATGGATTACTTCAAGATACTATTTCCGACACAAAAGATCAGGCAGATACAATTAATAATAAAACCGATGCCAATAGTCGCAAAGTAGATGAACTACTAAAAACGTTAGAAGATGAAATGGCAAAACTCGCAGAAGGCATTCATATCATTATCGGGACTACACAAGATGCAACGACAAAATTAATTCAAACTGTTCAAGAGAATGGGATGAATACAATCCATGCGATAAAGGTTAGTGAAACGAATACGACAAATGCAGTACAACATGTTGGTGTAGAAGTAAAAGAAGCTCTTAATGCTACTGCAAAAAAATCTGTGAATGCATTTAATGATGTACAAGAACGCTTTGATGATGTTGAAGAAGCCGTAACGAATATGGCAAAAACACTTAAACCATCTATAGAAGCAGTTCAAGGTAATGTAAGTACTCTAAAATCAGATATTCAACAGATAAAAGAGATTGCAAGTTTCCTAAAGCAAGAAGCAGAGCAATCATTGCAGTTAGTTGAAGCAACAGAAGATGAAGAATATGTAAAAGAAGCTGCTGAAATGATATCGGTATTAGTGGATCGTTTATTCGTTGGAGCACAATTGTATGCAAAACACCGTGAAACAATTGAAGCAATCGAATCAAAGGAACGTGAAGCGGAAGCCTGGGAACAAGAAAAAGAGCTTTATATAAAATCCGTAACATCATTAAAGACAGTAGAAGCAAAACTTGTAGCTGAACAGCAACGTGTAAGCGAACTTAATCAAGAAGTATTAGCACATCCGAAAGTCATTGAAAATAAAGAGAAGTTAGCAAAACTAGCTACTTACACAGAATTAGCAAAAAAATTGCCAATTGAAGAGTGGCCAGCTCCTTTACAAATTGCTTTAGCAGATGAGGGGATCAAAGTAGTACCTGAATATAAAAAGGGGACAATCATTGATTTAGACCAAGGAAAACCAAGTGGATTTAATAGATTAGTAGATTCTACTACGGAAGTAGGCAAAGTTCGATTAATTACATCTAGTTACATGAAGGATGTTCAGGTTATTCAAAGGGCCTCAGTAGAGCGTATATAGAAAGAAAATGAATTTCATAAAACCGTTTCGAACGATTAAAAGCGCTGTAAAAGGAGAGTTTGAGAAAATGAAGATACAGGTAGGGATTGATTTAGGAACGACAAATACCGTTTGTTGTTGGATAAAGGATGGAAAGGAACAATACGTTCGTTTTGCTGGGAAGGATACGTTACCTTCTATACTGATGTATACGAATAATCAAGTATTTATTGGGGATGTAGCAAAACGTCGGTCCATTCAAAATCCTGACAACTTTATTCGCTCTGCTAAAACATACATGGGGGATGAATCTTGGGTTCAAGAGATCGATGGAAGAAGTTTTAATGCTACGGATGTTGCTGTTGAAATACTAAAATATGTCCGTGAACAATTGATATCTTCATTCCATTTAGATTCTGACACAGAAGTTGAGGCCGTCATTACAGTACCTGCTTATTTTAAAGCAAAACAGAGGGAAGAAACTAAAATTGCTGGAGAACGAGCTGGATTAATCGTGAAAAGTATTATCCAAGAACCAGTTGCAGCAGCACTTGCTGATACGGCTAGTCGTCAGGAAGAAGAACGGATTTTTGTGCTTGATTTAGGTGGGGGTACATTCGATGTAAGTATTCTAAACTATTCACCCGATAGTCAAGAAAGTTACAGTATCGAAAAGATTGCTGGAGATTCAAAGCTAGGCGGAGATAACTTCGATGAAGAAATTAAAGAATGGTTATTTAGTAAAGTTGCAAAGGAAACAGGAGTCAATTTACGCGACGATCAGTGTGGGATTCAAGAAATAAATAGGGTACGCGAAAGAATACATCGCTTAGCGGAGGAAATAAAAATCGATTTAAGTATGAAAGAGGTTGCAGCAGGAAATTTAGCAAATTTGTTTGCTCATGATAACGGTACTTACAACTTGGAAGTTACGATGACACGAGAAGAGTTTGAAGAAGAGTGCTCTCTACTATTTAAGAAAATCGAGCGTACGATGCAACGAGCGCTACGAGATTGTTCTTTAGAACCTGATGATATTCAACGTATTTTATTAGTGGGCGGCTCTTCACAGATTCCAAAAATTAAAGAAATTACAAAGTCTCTCTTTGACAAAGATCCTCACAAAGAAAAGGATTTATCAAAAATTGTCGCAGCGGGAGCAGCTCTTTATGCTTCGAATCATGAAGGAATGGTTGAAAAAGTAGCAAACATATTACCACATTCTCTAGGGATTGAAGTAACGAGCGGTAATGAACAAGGTAAGATGGAAATCATGCTTAAAAGAGGGTCAAGATACTCAACGAAAAAGGACAAGCTCTTTACAACGAGTGAAGATTACCAAGATGCAATTATTATCAATATTTTTGAGGGTGAAAATGATTTCACGAAGGATAATGAGTTCTTTGGTTCGCTAATTCTTGATGGTATTGAAAAGGCTGAAAAAGGAAAGCCGAGGATTTCCATTTCCTTCATGTTTGATAATGATGGAATCTTACATGTACAAGCAAAAGACTTAAATACAAACGTTGAAATGAATAGCCAAGTAAAAATTGATAAACAAGCACCAAAAGTCGTTGCCCCAACCTCTACGAATATTGCCTTAATGATTGATACTTCTGGCAGTATGAAAAAAGACGGAAAGATGTTTAAAGCACAGCAAGCTGCCAAAACATTAGTAACGAAACAACTGGATTTATCTTTACACTATGCGGCTATTGTTAGCTTTGCAGATGGTGTAAAAGTAGAATCAAATTTCACACAAAATTCACAACAACTATGTGATGCAATTGATCGACTAACACCAAGGGGAGGAACACATTTACAAGTTGCCTTCCGCGAGATGCAAGAAGTGTTTAAAAAAGGTGTGAATAGTAGTAATTGCGCTATTATGGTGACGGATGGGCGGACAAGCCATGAAAAACTTGCAATCCAAAAGGCACAAGAACTTAAAGATCAAGGCGTTCGTATCGTAGCAATCGGTGTGGGTAGTGATGTGAAAATGAATTATCTAATGGGTATTGCAACAGAACAATCAGACTGCTACACGATTGCCAATATGGATGAGCTGACAGATATATTTGCGAAAGTATCAAGTTCATTATGTGTCGTGAAGGAGGCAATTGGATGATAACTGGGACAGATTTAAGAGAACAGTTTTGCAATCGTTTAAGAGAATTAGACTCGCAAAATGTATTGCCAGATGAAATTTTTACATCTCTTTATAATGAAATCATCATTTGCGACAGTACGGAGATTGAGAGATTTGGTTTAGAGATTGGGCAGCAAGTGGCCCATATATTAAATGCAGATGATGTCGACTATTGGTATGAAGTTGAAGAATTAAAAAATAAATATGTCAAAGCATTAGTCCTAGAACTTTTCTATGAAGTGCTCGCAATCGATTTTGAAGAATATAAAGACAATTATCGAGGCATTACGGGTGAACAAGCAGCAACGGAAGAAGTTGTAACGATAAACCATCATTCAAGTTTTATAGAATGGGCACAAAAAGGCACTGTAGATTTGCATAAGTTAACAACCCATGAAATCTACGAGGCGGTTGTGGATTTAGAGCAAGTTTCACTAGATATCGACTTATGGATTAGTGATGAAGTTATAAACTCAGGTGATGCTAGTACGGTTGTCGAAGCACTTGACCAAATTGAAAATAACAAAAAGTACAAGTCTGTTAAAGAACAACTATTGGAGCGTTTAGAGTTGTTATTAAAACCATATAAAGTGGGTACTTCAGAGCCTAAAGTAGAGCAAAAATCCAACGTCGACATTGAAGCTTGGGCTACCTGGTACAATAAGAATGGTGGGCAAGTGTACAATCAAGCTCAAGAAACACAAGATTCTGGAGCACCAAATAAAATTTATTGGTATGAAAACGTCAATTTAGAAAAGTACGATCAATACGAAATTCATGGACAGTTAACGTTACATGAAGAGGATGTTCTTATTTGTAATGGCCCAGATGGAGAGGTATTTGTAGGCTTAGCAAAGCTAGTAACAATCCAAGGCGAAAATGGTGAAAAACAAGTCATCACATGGAATAAAGAGATGATTGTTGAAGATGTATCCACTTTAACAAATGAACGATATTGTCTTTTAGCTGTAGAGAAGAATGACGGTCCTTTTTTCCAAGAAGCTGTGGTAAACGGCCAATTACCAAAATGCACTGTTTACCGTTTGCCTTTTAAACTAAGCTACGAGCCGTTAAATAAAATTGACTCGCCTTTATGTATTGATTTTGGTACGACCAATACGACAGTAGGCTGCTATTTAAAGCGTAATTACGTTCCGAACATGCCAACAAATTCAATTACGATTGGCAATGTACACTATGAAGGTTTAGAAATAGATGATTACGTTTCTGATGGTGTGAATTTTATTCATTTTTACGATAAAACATCTCGGGAAAAGCGTACGATTGAGGAAATGAAGAACTTTACAATTCCAACAGTTGTTTATGCCGATGCAATTGACCCATCAAGTGGGGAAATTCGTTATCAATATGGCTACGATGCATTAGCTGCTGTTCGTAAAATAAAAGATAACACACAACAATATTTAACTGAACGAAAAGTTGGAACATTAATATATGGTCTGAAACGATGGATTAATGAGTTAGATGTTTTAGAAGAATTAATTGATAGTAATGGCAACAAAGCTGAAGTCTCACGTCGAGACATTGTAAAAGGTTATATTGAATACGTTATTGAACGGGCAACACATCAAGTAAAAGGGCATTTTAATAAGCTTCATTTCTCTGCACCAATTAAAATGAAGGCACAATTTATCCAAGCGTTTACAGAAATGTTACCACAACACGAAGTATTAACAGACCAACATACATTGGATGAAGGTGTGGCTGTTTTATATGATGTGATACACCAAGAAATGGACCGTAAAAAAAATGAACAACAATATAAAGGACAGGCTTTCATTATTGATTGCGGTGGTGGTACAACCGATTTAGCCAAATGTGAATATGAAGTAGAACGAGGCGGGTTTTTAGGCGAAATCAATCTACTGATTAAAACAAATTTTGTGAATGGAAATCCAAACTTTGGTGGAAATAATTTAACGTATCGAATTATGCAAATGCTAAAAATTAAACTAGCACCATACTATTTAGATAATATGTTAGACAAGGCTGAACTAGATAAAATAACATCTGTTGACGAATATGTTTGTACTAGGGAAGAAGCGGTTCAGAAAATCAATGAATCGATCAGTGAATCGGAAGAAAGTGCAATCACTGCCATATATAAAGAATTAGAAGATACGTATAAAAAACAAGAAAAAATTATTCCAACCCGTTTCAAGCAATATGAAAGTAAAAGTAGTCAATATGTAGAGAAAGTACGTCACAATTTCTACTTCTTATGGGAAATGGCTGAAAATATTAAACGCGACTTCTTCAGTAAATTAGATAAAGTAACAATGGATTTAGACGAAAAAATTGAGGCAAAAGTAGGGCAATTTAAAGTGTATGTGGAACGTAATGGGGATTTACAGGAACAATTAGATAAGCCAGAAAAGTTCTCATTTACGATCCGTGAAGTCGAACAACTAATCGTACCGGATATTTATGCAGTTGAGCACCAGTTTTTAAATAACTTAGATTTTGAAAATATTCTTAAAATGACAACGATTAAATTAACAGGCCAATCATGTCGGATTCCGTATTTCCGTGATATGTTGAAAGAATTTATTCCAGGAAAGTATATTCGTTCATCATCACAAAGCAAAGACTCTGCTAAACAAGCATTAGAATTAAAGCTTGCATGTGTACGTGGAGTTATCCATTATTGGCGTGACCAAGCAAAAGGTGAAATAATTCCGAGAATAGAACAATTGAGTCCTGTAATACCTTATGATGTCCTGCTTGAAGCACCAGTAAAGGTACTAGATCAGACTAATAAAGTTCAGGAAACAAATTTATTGCTGTATAAAGGTGAAAAAATTGGAAGCGCAGTTGGGGTAGCGGCAATTTCAAACCGTGCTGAATATGTGGAAGTCAAAATACGCAACGAACGAAAGCAAATTGGTGGGGATCGTATCATTTCGTTAGTTGACGGGACAGAGAGCTATTATACGACTGCCCAATTACAAGATAAATTGAAAGCGAATGGCTTTACGGAGGGAGATTTACGATTACAGTTATTCAATGACCCTAGTCTGCGCAGATTTAACTTACTATTTACATATACAGATGCAGATGCATGGGGATTCACGATACAAACTACTTCCTTCGATGAGGAACAAGGGCAATGGAAAGTACGCAGCCACTATGAACCATTTGAAGGCCTAGATGCTTACGAAAACTTCTTTGACGGCGCACATTAATTAAAACTTATTTAGGTGGGTATCCGAATTGTCGGTGCCCACTTTTTGAAAGGAAAAGTGGAAAATGGATGAAATTATTGTAGATGGAGCGAGGTTAAAGTGCGCGGGTGGACCTAACGCCCTCTTAAAACTGCAGGTAGTAATGTCCTCTGTAAAAGTGAATGGCAAAAAGGTTGCGACAATGAACAATAGTAAAGTAGTTGCAACAGGCATTTGCCAAATAAAAACAACAGCTGCTCAAGGTGTTGCACAGCCCTGCATTCCTCAATTAACGCAATGGTTCCCTGCTAGTCAATCCTTAGTAGTAGATGGTTCGAAACCACTACTTACGTCAAGCTGTGTTACATGTGTGGTTGGTGGTCGCGTAACTATCCAATCAAGTGAATTTGTAAAACTGAAATAAGAGGTGTCGCATGGAAGAAGAATTCATAAAAAAGTTACTAAAAGCTTTAGAACATAAAAAAGTACAAAAGGCCATTCAAAAAATTGTCCAAAAAGAAGACCAAGTCCTGCCATATTATGAATCTCAGGAAAAAGATTATCAGATTCAACAATTAACAGTAAAACTTCAACAGATACATCAGGATTTTGATAAGGTAACTTATGAATTACAACAAGCGAATGACAAAGCGTTCAGTGAGGCACAAAAAGTTGCCCAGTTAAATCACCGTATAAATCAAATAGAAGGTGAAAACAACCAACTGAAACTAGCTTTATATAAAGAACAGCAATCCCATGATGAATGGAGACAACGTGCTGAACAAGCGGAACGTTCTTTAATAAAATCACAACAAGTAATCACTCATTTAGAATCTCGTTTTGTTGGTGCTGAAGCGGCCTTTAGTGAGTTTTTACAATTAACAGCGCCAACGAGATTAGCATTACAAGGCATTTTTAAAGGGTATTCAATCGATGAGTTTTTATACTGTGGCATTCAGCATGAAAATATAGAGCCTTTATGGGAATATATCAAGCGTGAAATCCTAGAAGATCGAGTGTCAGATATAGCTTGTTTGGTGGGGATCTTCAACTTCTTTTTTGAAGCACATAACAAAGTTTATGATCAACCGTTATTTGAACGATTGTCCGTGCTTGTGGGTGATTCATTTGATGAACAGGAACATATACGAGGGACTCAAAGTAAAGTATCTGGAATGATCTCAGAAGTATTGTTTATAGGATTTCGAAATAAAAAGACAAATAAAATCATCAAAAAGTCAATTGTACGGGTGTAGGGGGAAATAACCGTGATGGAAACAAAAGTTCTAACAACGATGCAAGTACATGAATCTGAGATAGATAAAATTGTAGAAGTAGCAGTAAAGAAAAAGCTTGATGAAGTTTTAGCCCGCTTTACCCATGAAAATGAGCTTCTTTTTAAGGAACTAGATAAGTTGATTGCAAAACGTTGGGTGTTTATGGAAAATGAAAAGGTGTTTTACGACAATGAAGTAGTTGCGTTGTTCCCAGATTTAGACCATTATGAATGTGCATATATTAATACCCCACAATTATCGAGCGTTCCAAAGTCAAAACTAAGGTTCTCCAAATTTGATGGGGAAGTTATGACATTAACTGAGTGTAAAGTAAGTTTTAATAAAAGGATCGCTTTCCCATTTAAAAAGGGAGAGCATTCTATACAATATAAAGGACAAACTACATCATACCGAATGGCAAATTTGAAAAGTGGTAATTCATTACACGGATTCGATATGGATGATGATAGTCTTCGAAGTGAACCAGGAGTGTTAATGCCGATATATCGATTAAATGGTGTAAATAGTCCGAAACTAAATAACATAGAAGTAATAAAACGGTGGCTAAAACATAGTCTAATTCCTAAAGGCCTGTCTGCAAAAGGTCAGAAACAATATAAAAGAATCTTAGAATCAAAATATATTTCCTTTGATGGTAATGCGCCAATTTTAAACGTAACAACCTTATATGAAGATGTGAATAATGGAATAGCTAACGAAAACTTCTTTGATATTAATTTAGATTGTAATGAAATCAAACAATCTCTTATCAATCAATCAGCTGAATTTCCAAAAGAACTTCTAGCAGATAAATTACTTTACTGTGAAAAGAGTCGTGCCGATATTGAGCCATATGACGAAAAAATTCTGTCGGACCCGAATAGAGGGCATTGGGATTTATGGTCATATACAGCGAGTAGCAATGAAATTGAGATTAAAGTAACTGATGGTTGGATTGCTCGGGACCCACGAACAGACATTAAAGAAGATGGCGTGATTGGCATTGACTTTGGAACAAAAAGTACAGTTGTGGTGCATCAAGAAAACAGCGATTATTCATTGCCAATGCGTATTGGGGTAGGGAATTTTAGTAAACAAATCGAAGCGAGTCATTATGAGAACCCGACCGTTATCGAATTTATTAATTTAGACCGCTTTTTGGAGCAATATGAATTGAAAAAGGGACGTCCTAATACGTTATGGGAAGATGTAACAGTTTCTCATACCGCTTTTAATAGCTTAATGGAGAGCAGTAGTGAAAACTATTACACGATTTTAAGCGACTTGAAACAATGGGCCGGGGATAAAAAACGTCAAATTCGCCTAAAGGATAAAGCTGGTGAAGATATTGTTTTACCATCATTTTTAGATTTAAGTGAAGACAATGTGAACCCGATAGAGCTGTATGCTTATTACATTGGTTTATATATTAACAACCAACATAATGGAATTTACTTAGATTATTCTTTATCTTTCCCTGTTACATACGAGAAGGAAGTGCGAGAAAAAATTATTGAAAGCTTTGAGAATGGATTGAAAAAGTCACTACCAATCGCTGTACTTGAAGATGAAGAAGTGATGAAAAAATTCCGTGTGATCAGTGGAGCAAGTGAGCCAGCTGCTTATGCCGTTTGTGCAATGCAGGAGTTTGGCTTTGAACCGGAAGAAGACGAGCCTCTATTTTATGGAGTCTTTGATTTTGGTGGCGGTACAACGGATTTCGACTTTGGTATTTGGCGAGCAGCAGAAAGCCCAAAAGAGCGCCGATTTGATTTTGTTATTGAACACTTTGGTGCAGGTGGAGATAAGTATCTTGGTGGGGAAAATCTATTGGAATTAATGGCATTTGAAGTCTTTAAACAAAACCAAGAAGTTTTACGCAATGCTCAAATTACCTTTACATTGCCACCCGAATGTCAAAAGTTTGCAGGAAGCGAAGTATTAATTAGTGATTCACAAGAGGCAAAATTAAATACAAAGCAATTAATGGAGCAGTTACGCCCACTTTGGGAACGTCATGAAGGATATGAAAGTAAATTTGACAAAGGGATTTTAAAAGTCACAACGCTATTCGATAAAACAGGTGTTCAAAAGCCAAATTTTGAATTAGATGTAGATCGTGAAGCACTAGAATCATTAATAAAAGCAAGAGTTGAAAAAGGGGTACGCAACTATTTTGATGCCCTCCAACAAGCTTTAAATAATCCACTAGCTGAAGGGGTAGAAGATGTCATTATCCTACTAGCTGGAAATTCAAGCAAGGCAGACATTGTAGAATCCTTGTTTGAAGATTATAGTGAATCATTTAAAGAAAAATTAGGAATTGAACTATTTGTATTCCCTCCACTTGGGACAAATCAAGCGTATGAAATGATGGAAGCACGTGGTTTCACCGTTGAACGCGATACAATTACACGCCCTACTGGAAAAACGGGGGTGGCATTTGGTCTTGTACAAAGTCGTAAAGGCGGCAAAATCAAAGTGGTTGATCACAATGTAGTAGAAGACGATGAAGTGAAATTTAAGTACTTTATTGGTTCAAGTAAACGTGGGAAATTTAAAGTAGATATAGACCGTGAGACACCATATAACGAATGGCTTCTGTTTATTGATGCAGCAGAAGAAGATTTTGAATTGTATTATACATCGTTACCAGAAGCTACAAATAATCAGCTCGATATCTCTCAAGTGCTACGAAAAAAATGTCGAATTGATTCAGTAAATGAAGATGCATTTGTTTACCTTCGAAAAGTAAGCCCGACTATTATTGAGTATGTTGTCGCAACAGAAGAAGGAATTCAAAATGCAACGTACAGTTCAGATATAACAACTCTGGAATTAAATTAGTTTCTACATGGCAGTGTAAAGTCTGAAGCGATTTTTCACTGCCCTTTTACATATTAAAAGTTTAAAAGTACATACAGTTGTCCAAGTGAATATATAAAATATAATTATCAGGATAAGTCACAACTGTGGAGGGAAAAATGATAGAGATCGACAAACAAATAAAAAGAGCTCATGCCGTTTACGAGAGATGGATGCAAATGCAAGACGATTGCTCTAATCATATTAATGTTGAAGTATTTATGAGCCATTATTTATACCAAGATTTAGTGCTCCTTCAAAACGAATCCACAACAGATTTAGGAGCGTATATTAAGGTGTTTTTAAATTACTCACAAACAGAAATTGCGAGAATACTTGAGAGGCAAAATCTAAACTAAGGGGTGCTATATGTTAAATAAAATAAAAGCAGGAATTTCGAAAGTGGTTGAACAAAAAGGAATTACTATTTCAATTACAGCAGATATTTTAAACAACTTGATTAATCGTTATCCAATTGACTCTATTACCAATTCTAAAGTGGAAATTGAAGATGGAATTGTACAACTTTCTGGGACAACGAAAATTAAAAAGTTTGGTTTGGAAAAAGAAATAGATTTTACGTTATTTTTAAGACCAATCAATGTTGAAAAGCGCAATTTACAACTAGAACTAGTGAACATGAAGCCGATTAATATTGATCAAATTAATAAAAAAGTGCTCCAGAGACCGCCTATCCTTACATATGAAAAAAGTATTATCAGTATCGATTTAAATGGGATAGAGGCGGTTAGAAAAATCCCTGTAGGAAATGTCCAACAGCTTGATGTGGAGGATAATAAAATTATCGTGGGGATTGGAATCTAAAAAAACACCCGAGGCTAATTTGCGCTCGGGTGTTCGTTTTTAAATTGCTGTATATCCACCATCTACAAGTAAGTTGCAACCTGTTACAAATTCATTTTCACATAGGAAGACAATCGCATGAGCAATTTCTTCTGGTTGACCAAGACGGCCAATTGGATGACGAGCAACTAACCCTTCATAGAAATCACCTAATGCTTCTCTGTTTACCATGCCTGATTCAACATAACCTGGGCATACGGAATTGATTCGAATATTTTTGCTAGAGTATTCTGCTGCTAATGATTTTGTCATAAGATTAGCAGCACCTTTAGAAGCGTTGTATGCAAATGCTCCTGCTTCACCCACTGTACCTAAAATCGATGCAACGTTTACAATTGCACCGCCACTACCTGTTTTCAAAAACTCTTGAATGGCATACTTACTGCCGTAGAAAATACTATCTTGGTTCACTTTAATTACACGGTGATATTCTTCATATGTTAGTTCATGAGTAGAGGCTAAAACACCAATTCCTGCATTGTTAACAATGATGTCTACTTTACCGTAAGTATCTACTGCAAATTTAACGAGTGCTTGTACAGCTGACTCCTCTGCCACATTCGCCTCGAAAAATGTTACTTCCCCACCAGTTTCACGAATCGAAGCCACATGTTGATTGCCTGCTTCTGTATTAATATCTGAAAGAATAACTTTCGCGCCTTTTTCAACAAATGCTTTTACTGTTGCTAATCCAATACCTGAAGATCCACCAGTAACGATGGCAACCTTATCTTGTAAGTTGAACATTTTAATAGCCTCCTCGATGTGTTGTTCACATTTAAGTATTACGTTTCCAACCTTTAATATTCAGTTTAAATTAAGGAAAATCCTGCTTACAATCAAACATAATTGGAAATATGTTAATATATGAAGTGGATAATTAGATAAATTAATTTGTAAAGGACGGTGAGTGCTGTTTGTGTCGGGTGTGACCGATCACAGCAGCTAAAAATATGTTTCGAGTTGGACAAGGTTTTGACGTGCATGCATTTGCAGAAGGGCGTCCTTTAATTTTAGGCGGGATAACGATTCCTCATGATCGTGGGCTTTTAGGGCACTCGGATGCTGATGTGTTATTACATACAGTAACAGATGCAGCACTTGGAGCAATTGGAGAAGGGGATATCGGACACCACTTCCCGGATACAGATCCAGCATTTAAAGATGCTGACAGTGCAAAATTATTACAACACATTTGGAAGATTGTTGAGGAAAAAGGCTATGTTCTTGGGAATGTTGATTGCACAATTATGGCCCAACGTCCGAAATTAGCACCTTACATTGAACAAATGCGCAACCGGATTGCTGAACTTTTAAATGCTGAGGCATCACAAGTGAATGTCAAAGCAACAACTACTGAAAAGCTAGGTTTTACTGGTCGTGAAGAAGGGATTGCTGCAATGGCAACAATCTTGTTAATTAAAAAGTAAGGATTGGCGGATAAAGGGATAACTTTGGCGGATATTACTCCAAAGCAACAATCTAAGTAAGCCAGCTTTTATTTCACGTTACACAGTGGTAAAATTGACAAAGTGATTTTTTAACATATAGGAGGCACTTATACAATGACAAAAGAAGTTCGCGTTCGTTATGCGCCGTCACCAACAGGATTTTTACATATTGGTGGTGCACGTACAGCGTTATTTAACTATTTATTTGCAAAACACCATAATGGGAAATTTATCGTACGTATTGAGGACACAGATATCGAGCGCAATGTCGAGGGTGGGGAAGCGTCACAACTTGATAACTTACGCTGGTTAGGCATTACACCTGATGAGTCAGTGGATATCGGTGGACCATACGCACCATATCGTCAAATGGAACGACTAGATATTTATACAAAACACGCAGAAGAACTTTTAGAACGCGGCATTGCCTATAAATGCTTCTGTACATCAGAAGAATTAGAAGCTTCTCGAGAAGAACAACGCGCACGTGGGGTTGCAGCACCTACTTATGATGGGAAATGCCGTCATTTAACGCCAGCTGAAGTAGCAGCAAAAGAAGCAGAAGGTATTCCTCATACTATTCGTATGCGTGTACCAGAAAACACAACGTACAAATTTACTGACCTTGTGCGCGGTGAAGTAACATTTGAATCAAAAGATATCGGTGATTGGGTTCTTGTAAAAGCAAACGGAATTCCAACATATAACTATGCGGTAGTGCTTGATGATCATTTCATGGATATTACGCATGTATTCCGTGGTGAAGAACATTTATCAAACACGCCTAAGCAAATGATGATTTTCGATGCCTTTGATTGGGAATATCCTCAATACGGGCATATGACATTAATCGTTAACGAAGATCACAAAAAATTATCAAAACGTGATGAAACAATTATTCAATTCGTTTCACAATATAAAGAGCTTGGGTACTTACCTGAAGCAATGTTTAACTTCTTCGGATTATTAGGCTGGTCCCCAGAAGGTGAGGAAGAAATCTTTACAAAAGAACAATTTATCGAAATTTTTGATGAAAAGCGTCTTTCGAAGTCACCATCTATGTTCGATAAAAATAAACTAACATGGATGAATAACCAATATATTAAAAAGCTTTCTCTTGAACAAGTTGTGGAGCTATCTTTACCACATTTACAAAAAGCAGGCTTACTTCCACAAGAACTAAATGAAGAACAACAAGCTTGGGCTACTGCTTTAATCGGCCTTTACCATAATCAAATGAGTTTCGGTGCAGAGATTGTTGAGTTATCTAGTCTTTTCTTCACAGAGGAAATTGTATATAACGAAGAAGCGAAAGAAGTGCTAGCAGGAGAACAAATTCCTGAAGTAATGACTTCATTTAAAGCTCAACTTGAAGCCCTTGAATCATTCGATCCAGCATCAATTAAAGCGGCAATTAAAGCGGTACAAAAAGAAACTGGACATAAAGGGAAAAACTTATTTATGCCAATTCGCGTAGTAACAACTGGTCAAACACACGGTCCAGAATTAGCTGATGCAATTGCATTAATTGGTAAAGAAAAAGCCATTTCCCGTATTGAAAAATATGTAAAATAGTCGATTGCTATTAATTGACTTTTCAAATACCTATTGTAAAATGGATTTAACTTTATTCGAGTGAGCTTAAATATACTGTAAAGCGTTGAGAAGGAGAAGTACGTAAAATACGTTTTAAAGAGAGGGTCATCATTGGCTGAAAGTGACCTAGACCTCTATTTTTCGGAAATGCACCTTTCGAGTACTATGCTGAAAATTTTTGTAGGCAAGTCGACTCGTCCCCGTTACCGGACTAAAAGCGGAAAGCAAGATATTGCTTTCAATCAGAGTGGAACCGCGCAATAATGCGTCTCTGTCATTTCATAATGGAATGATAGAGGCGCTTTTTTTATTGAAATAAATAACTAAGGTAAATCTCAAAAAGGAGAGATTAATTATGGTAATTCAAATTTTTAACTCTTTAACACGACAAAAGGAGCAGTTTGTCCCACTTGAAGAAGGGAAAGTAAAAATGTATGTATGTGGGCCGACTGTATACAACTTTATTCATATCGGAAACGCTCGTCCTGTTATTGTATATGACACAGTGCGCCGCTATTTTCAATATAAAGGCTACGATGTTAAATACGTTTCGAACTTTACAGACGTAGACGACAAAATTATTAAAGCTGCAAACGAACTGGGCGAAGAAGTTTTCGAACTAACAGAACGCTTTATTCATGCGTACTTTGAGGATATAACAGCACTTGGCTGTAAACAGGCAGATGTTCATCCTCGAGTAACAAACCATATGGATGACATTATTGAATTTATAAAAGTTTTGGTTGAAAAAGGTTTTGCCTATGAATCGCAAGGGGACGTATATTACCGTACTCGTAAATTTGATGGGTACGGGAAACTTTCTCACCAATCGATTGATGATCTAAAGGTTGGGGCACGAATTGAAGCTGGTGAGAAAAAAGAAGACCCACTTGATTTTGCTCTTTGGAAAGCAGCAAAACCAGGAGAGATTAAATGGGAAAGTCCATGGGGTGAAGGTCGTCCAGGATGGCATATTGAATGTTCGGTTATGGCAAGAGAACATTTAGGCGACACAATCGACATTCATGCTGGAGGTCAAGATTTAACATTCCCGCACCATGAAAATGAAATCGCCCAATCAGAAGCCTATACAGGAAAAACTTTCGCGAAATATTGGATGCATAATGGATACATTAATATTGATAATGAAAAAATGTCCAAATCCCTTGGTAATTTCGTGTTAGTAAATGATATCCGTAAGCAAATTGATCCACAGGTGTTACGTTTCTTTATGTTATCAGTTCATTACCGTCACCCAATCAATTTTGCACAAGACTTAGTGGAATCTGCACGTGCTGGTTTAGAGAGACTTCGTACAGCTTATTCAAATGTGGAATACCGTTTAAATGCTGCCACGAATTTATCTGACAATGGTGACACATATTTAGAAAAAATTGAAGAGATTAAAAAGTTTTTTGAAGAAGCAATGGATGATGATTTTAACACAGCAAATGCAATTTCAGCTTTATTTGAATTAGCGAAGCTTGCAAACACATATTTAAACGAAAGTAATACAGAAGAGCGTGTATTAAATGCATTGCTCCAAACGTTTAATCAGCTTGGAGAGGTTTTAGGTATTCAGTTTAAAGTTGAGGCAGAATTATTGGATGAAGAAATTGAGGCTTTAATTGAAGAACGAAATCAAGCACGTAAAAATCGCGACTTTGCACGTTCTGATGAAATTCGCGACCAACTGTTAAGTATGAACATTATTTTAGAAGATACACGTCAAGGTACACGTTGGAAACGAGGGTTATAAGAATGTCACAACTTCGCATAGAAGATGTAAAACAGTTAAATGCATTGGCTCTAGCTTATATGGGAGATGCTGTTCTTGAGCAGCGAGTGAGAGAGCATCTCCTTCTAAACGGAAGAGCAAGGCCAAATCGACTTCATAAAGAAGCAACTAGCTATGTATCGGCAAAAGCACAATCCATGGTCGTTCATAGAATGATGAATGAAAATTATTTAACAGAAGAAGAGATAGCTGTTTTTAAACGAGGGCGCAATGCTAAATCAGGTTCAGTTCCAAAAAATACAGATGTTCAAACATATCATAATAGTTCGGGGTTTGAAGCAGTGTTAGGAAGTCTATATTTAACTAAGCAATATACACGGGTCAATGAAATCATTGATTATGCAATAGAAATCGTTGAACAATCGAAGGGAGCGTCTTAACTTGAGTGAGCAACAAGGAGAAATGATTGCTGGAAAAAATCCAGTACTTGAAGCGTTGCGTTCAGGTAGAGAAATTAATAAATTATGGATTGCAGAAGGTGTAAAAAAGACCGGAATCAATGAAGTTTTAGATTTAGCTCGTGAACGTGGCGTGCTTGTTCAATTTGTCCCAAAGAAAAAAGTTGATCAATTGTCTGATGCAAACCACCAAGGCATTGTTGCTTCTGTCGCGGCTTATCAATATGCGGATCTAGAAGATTTGTTTATTGCAGCCAAGAAAAAGAGTGAAGACCCATTCTTTATCGTTTTAGACGAATTAGAAGATCCGCATAATTTAGGCTCCATTATGCGAACAGCCGATGCCATTGGTGTGCATGGCATTATCATTCCGAAACGGCGCGCGGTGGGATTAACTGCTGTTGTTGCAAAAGCATCAACAGGAGCAATTGAACATGTACCGGTAGTGCGCGTAACAAATCTAGCACAAACTGTAGATGAACTAAAAGACCGTGGCGTATGGATTGCTGGAACTGATGCGAAAGGCTCTGTTGACTATAGAAAAATGGACGCTACTTTACCGTTAGCTGTCATAATTGGAAGTGAAGGTAGAGGGATGAGCCGTTTATTAAGAGATAAATGCGATTTCCTTTACCATCTACCAATGATAGGTCATGTCACATCGTTAAATGCTTCAGTAGCAGCAGCACTTTTAATGTATGAAGTATATAGAAAACGTCAAGAAAAGAATGAATAATCATGCAAACCATTTTAATTGTTGACGGCTACAACATGATTGGCTCTTGGAAGGAATTACGTCCTTTAAGAGATACAAATTTTGAAGAAGCCCGCAATCGATTGCTCGAACTCATGGCAGAATTTAAAGCTGCCATGGGTTGGCGAGTGATTGTTGTATTTGATGCCCACTTAGTGCCGGGTGTACAACAGACGTATGTTCAAAACGGTGTAGAAATTATTTATACTAGAAAAAACGAAACTGCCGATGAACATATAGAAAAGTTAACAAATGAACTGAAGGGCAGAAAAATACAAATTTATGTAGCTACTTCCGATATGACAGAACAAAATGTAATATTTGGACAAGGCGCACTGCGAAAATCGGCACGCGAGTTAGAAATAGATATGCAAATTATTAAGTCAAATATTTCACAAGAAGTTAAGCTAAAACACGAAGAAAAGCCTAAATCTAGAATTCAACTATCTAAAGAAGTTGAACTAGCTTTTGAGAAAATGAGACGGGGTTTGAAATAACTATTTGACCTATATTTTCCAATTCCGTTATACTGTTGCTATCATACAAATAGAACGTTACTGGGGTGAGAACGTTGCTAAGTATTAATCAAACACAGGTGTTACAACGTTTTGAGGATTTTGCAGATGAACAACTTGTTGAACAAGTGCATCAAGGTAATACAGAGGCGTTAGATTATTTAATTACGAAATATCGAATGTTTGTAAAGGCAAAAGCACGCTCTTACTTTTTAATTGGTGCAGATAAGGAAGATATTGTTCAAGAAGGAATGATAGGTTTATATAAAGCGGTAAGAGATTTTAAGGGAGATAAGCTCTCTTCATTCCGTGCTTTTGCGGAGCTGTGTATTACTCGTCAAATCATTACAGCTATAAAAACAGCAACACGGCAAAAACATATACCGCTAAATTCCTATGTATCTCTTGATAAACCAATTTATGATGAAGAATCAGATCGTACATTGATGGACATTATTACGAGCTCTGAATCAGAAGATCCGGAACATCTCATGATTAATCGCGAAGAATATTCACATTTAGAGATGAAAATTGGAGAAATATTAAGTGAACTAGAACAACAGGTGCTTGCATTGTATTTAGATGGACAATCCTATAATGAAATTTCAGAAGAGCTCAATCGTCATGTTAAATCGATTGATAATGCCCTTCAACGAGTAAAACGTAAACTTGAACGTCATCTTGAAATTGGAAAAATAGGTTAATTGCATGAGCTTAAGCTTGTTGACATCATCTTCTTTAGGTGTTAGTCTTTAGAAGATAAAAAGCCGAAATAGGTGAATTTTCATATATGTCTAAAAAAATTGTTTTATGCTGTGAAAAATGCGGTTCTCGAAACTACTCGGTTCCTGCTAGAGCAAATGAATCTAGTCGTCTTGAATTGAAAAAGTTTTGTTCCCATTGCAATGAACACACGATGCATAAGCAAACTAGATAATTTTACTGAAAGTTTTAGTTAGAACTAGAATAGATGATTTGTTCGGAGGTTAAGCTAGAATGGGCAAGATTAAAGGGTTTCTGTCAAACGTAATGTCAGAAATGAGAAAGACAAGCTGGCCAAAAAGTAAAGAACTTACAAAATATACTGTAGTAGTTGTCACTACTGTTATATTTATGGCAATATTTTTTGTGCTAGCTGACTTAGGCATTTCAGAACTATTCCGTTTATACTTGGATTCATAATTAAGAAATGTTAATACTTTAGAAAATAGCCCGTCTTAAAACTTACGGGTTTTTTTCATTTGTTTATTTTTATTACTTTGTGATAATCGTAATATTATATTCAATCAAATTTCGCCAGCGCATAAGTGATCAGTGGAGGAGGGACGGACGTACTTGTCCGGATACAATATGGAGAAGAGATGGTATGTAGTTCATACTTATTCAGGGTATGAAAACCGCGTTAAAGCAAATCTTGAAAAACGCGTAGAAACAATGGGGATGCAAGATAACATTTTCCGTGTTATCGTTCCTGAACATGAAGAAACAGATTTAAAGGACGGAAAAAAACGTACAGTTATGCGAAAAGTATTTCCGGGATACGTTTTAGTAGAAATGATCTTAACAGATGAATCTTGGTACGTTGTTCGTAACACACCGGGTGTAACAGGATTTATCGGTTCTTCTGGTGGAGGAGCAAAACCAACTCCTTTATTACCAGAAGAAGTTGATCGTCTATTGCGTCAAATGGGTATTGATAAAAAAGCTGTTGGTGAGTTAGACGTTACTGTGGGAGAAGTTGTAGAGGTATTAGACGGACCGTTTGCACATTTCCAAGGTAAAGTGGAAGAAGTCGACGCTGATAAAGGTAAAGTAAAAGTAATTATCGATATGTTTGGTCGTGAAACAAAAATGGAATTGGACTTTGAACAAGTTCAAAAAATATAGTTAAACGCAGACGCAATGTGGCTTAAAGGGTGGAAAGTTACCGGGAAGTATATTTAATTGATATTTATACTTGCGCAACTAAATTAAAAGTGGTATCATTTCCTAGGTCAGACCGTCAAAAGATAGTTTGGCTCACATAAATTAATTTTTTAATGTTATCAGCAATATGCTGACAGACAGATATTGAGTGGGAGGGGCAACCCAATTACCACATCACGGACTTAAGGAGGTGTGTCTCGTGGCTAAAAAAGTTATTAAAATTGTAAAACTTCAAATCCCTGCTGGTAAAGCAAACCCAGCACCACCAGTTGGTCCTGCACTAGGTCAAGCAGGTGTTAACATCATGGGATTCTGTAAAGAGTTTAACGCTCGTACTGCTGATCAAGCTGGTCTAATTATTCCAGTTGAAATCACAGTTTTCGAAGACCGTTCATTTACTTTCATTACAAAAACTCCACCTGCAGCAGTGTTACTTAAAGTAGCAGCAGGTATCCAATCTGGATCAGGTGAACCAAACCGTAAAAAAGTTGCAACGGTTAAACGTGATAAAGTTCGCGAAATCGCTGAACAAAAAATGCCAGACCTAAACGCTGCATCAGTTGAAGCGGCTATGGCGATGGTTGAAGGTACAGCACGAAGCATGGGTATTGTTATCGAAGACTAATTCCCATTTTACTTGATGATGAAGGCTTTTGTTTTTGGAGGTTGCGGTATGTTCTTAGGGACTCGCAACCTCTATTCGTGGGAGGAATATCCGCTATAACCACAATCAAGGAGGAAATTATAATGGCTAAAAAAGGTAAAAAACTGCAAGATGCAGCAAAATTAGTAGACCGTTCAAAATTATATACAGCTGAAGAAGCAATCGCTTTAGCAAAACAAACAAGCACAGTAAACTTTGACGCTACAGTTGAAGTTGCTTTCAGACTTGGTATTGACACTCGTAAAAACGATCAACAAATCCGTGGTGCAGTAGTGCTTCCAAACGGTACTGGTAAAACTCAACGCGTGTTAGTATTCGCAAAAGGTGAAAAACTTAAAGAAGCAGAAGCTGCAGGTGCAGATTATGTTGGCGATGCTGAGTACATCAACAAAATCCAACAAGGTTGGTTCGAATTTGATGTAATCGTTGCAACTCCAGATATGATGGGTGAAGTTGGTAAACTTGGTCGTGTGTTAGGACCTAAAGGTTTAATGCCAAACCCTAAAACTGGTACTGTAACTTTTGATGTTACTAAAGCAATCGAAGAAATCAAAGCTGGTAAAGTAGAATACCGTGCAGACAAAGCTGGTATTATCCACGCTCCTATCGGTAAAGTTTCTTTCGATAACGAAAAATTAGTAGAGAACTTCAAAACTGTATTTGAAGTTGTTCAAAAAGCGAAACCAGCAGCAGCTAAAGGTACTTATATGAAATCAGTTAACGTTACTACAACAATGGGACCATCTGTGAAAATTGATGTTGCTAGCGTTAAATAATAAATATATATCATAAAGTTATTGACAACCATCTGCATCCTTGATATGATGTATGACGTTGTGAATATCCATTTGTACCGTAGACAGTAGGGGTGCTACTTAAGCACTTAAATTTCCCTACCGAGGACATCGAAATCAGATTCTTATTAGATGATGAATTTTCCAGCCTCTAGTCTACTTTTATGGCTAGAGGCTTTTCTTTTGTCGGTATAAATGACCCATTCTATTAGGAGGTGTCAAACATGAGCGTTAGTGCAATTGAAACTAAAAAAGTTCAAGTACAAGAAATCGCTGAGAAATTCCAATCTGCTGCTTCTGTAGTAGTTGTGGACTACCGTGGTTTAACTGTTGCTCAAGTTACAGAACTTCGTAAACAACTACGTGAAGCTGGTGTTGAGTTCAAAGTTTACAAAAACACTTTAACTCGCCGTGCTACAGAAATCGCTGGCGTAGATGCAATTAACGAATTCTTAACTGGTCCAAACGCTGTTGCGTTCTCAAACGAAGACGTAGTAGCTCCAGCAAAAATCATCAACGAGTTCGCTAAAAAGAACGAAGCGCTTGAAATTAAAGCTGGTATCATCGAAGGTAACGTATCTTCAGCTGATGATGTTAAAGCACTTGCAGAACTTCCATCACGCGAAGGCTTACTTTCAATGCTTTTATCAGTTCTTCAAGCTCCAGTGCGCAACTTCGCACTTGCAACAAAAGCTGTTGCAGAACAAAAAGAAGAACAAGGTGCATAATCACAAGCCTAAACTTCAAAAAACATTTGGCCGTATAGCCTAAAAATAAAACTAATATCCACATAGGAGGAAAATAAAATGAATAAAGAGCAAATCTTAGAAGCTATCAAAGCTATGACAGTTCTTGAATTAAACGATTTAGTAAAAGCAATCGAAGAAGAGTTTGGTGTAACAGCTGCTGCTCCTGTAGCAGTAGTAGGTGGCGCAGCTGCTGCTGTTGAAGAAAAAACTGAATTTGACGTAGTATTAGCATCTGCTGGCGATCAAAAAATCAAAGTTATCAAAGTGGTTCGTGAAATCACTGGTCTTGGCTTAAAAGAAGCTAAAGAAGTTGTAGATAACGCTCCAAAACCACTTAAAGAAGGCGTTTCTAAAGAAGAAGCTGAAGAAATCAAAGCTAAACTTGAAGAAGTTGGCGCTTCAATCGAAGTTAAGTAATTTTTTACTTACCTTATTTTCAATAAAAAAAGTAAGCTCGTCTATTTTGACGGGCTTTCTTCATTTCTTTGAGGAGGGCACGTAGATGTCTGAACATTACTATTCAAAGAAGCCTCAAACTGAAAGTAAACCACGCCAATGGAAATTTAAATTACGAGGGTATTCGTTTTTATTTGAGACGGATACAGGAGTATTTAGTAAAAGCGAAGTAGATTTTGGATCCCGTGTGTTAATAGATACTTTTACACTGCCCAATATTGATGGTGCAATTTTGGATGTTGGTTGCGGATATGGACCAATTGGTTTGTCGATAGCCAAAGAAAATCCAGAACGTATGGTCTATATGATGGATATAAATGAACGTGCAGTGTCATTAGCGAAAAAAAATGCTGAATTAAACGGAGTTCAAAATGTACGAATTTTTGAAAGTGATGGGTTAGCTGAAGTAGAAAGTGATTTACAAGTAGCAGCCATTTTAACAAATCCACCAATCCGTGCAGGAAAAGAAACGGTATTTAGGTTCTATGACGGAGCTTATGAAAGATTAGCGCAAGGTGGCGAGTTGTGGATTGTAATTCAGAAGAAACAAGGGGCACCATCGACGGTAGTTCATTTAGAAGAGAGTTTTGCAGAAGTTGATATAGTCGAGAAGAAAAAAGGATATTGGATTATACGTGCCAAAAAATAACGGAAGCGTATAAATTATTGACTTGACAAATCGGCTATGATAACATAATAAAATGCAAAAATATTATTTTGTGGGAGTTTGCCCTTTTGTATGCAACGCCATTTCAGTGGGTATACTTGCCATGAATAAGTTAAGTTTAACCGAAAATGACGTCTAAGAAAAGACTCGTTTTCTTTTTGTCTTTCGAAATCATACACTATTTAGTTGGTTTTGCAAAGACCTATTATCGCTTTAATGAGGGGTGAATGAGTTGATAGGTCAACTAGTTCAGTACGGACAACACCGCCAGCGTAGAAGCTTTGCGCGTATTAAAGAGGTGCTGGAGCTTCCGAATCTAATTGAAATTCAAACAGCATCTTACGAGTGGTTCCTTGAAGAAGGATTGCGAGAGATGTTCCGCGACATTTCTCCGATCGAAGATTTTACAGGTAATCTATCTCTTGAATTCATCGATTATACGTTAGGTGAGCCTAAATATGATGTGGATGAATGCAAAGAGCGTGACGTTACTTATGCTGCACCATTGCGTGTAAAAGTACGTCTCCATAACAAAGAAACAGACGAAGTAAAAGAGCAAGATGTCTTCATGGGTGATTTCCCTTTGATGACAGAAACTGGTACGTTCGTAATTAATGGTGCCGAGCGCGTTATTGTATCGCAATTAGTTCGTTCACCGAGCGTTTACTTCCATGATAAAACTGATAAAAACGGTAAAAAAGGTTTTGGTGCAACAGTTATTCCAAACCGTGGTGCATGGTTAGAGTACGAAACAGATGCAAAAGACGTTGTTTATGTTCGTATCGACCGTACACGTAAACTACCTGTTACAGTACTTTTACGTGCATTAGGATTTGGATCTGATGCAGAAATCATTGACATCCTTGGTGACAATGAATACCTACGTAATACGTTGGAAAAAGATAATACTGATAGTACTGAAAAAGCACTATTAGAAATTTATGAACGTCTACGTCCGGGTGAACCACCTACTGTAGAAAGTGCTAAAAGCTTATTATATTCACGTTTCTTCGATGCTAAGCGTTACGATTTAGCAAACGTTGGACGTTATAAAATGAATAAAAAGCTTCATATTAAAAATCGTTTGTTTAACCATACGATTGCTGAGACTCTTGTTGACCCAGAAACTGGAGAAATTATCGTTGAAAAAGGTACAACGTTAGATCGTCGTACTTTAGACCGTATCATTCCTTACTTAGAGAATGGCATCGGATTCCGTACTTTATCACAAGTTGGTGGAGTACTTGAGGATGATGTAACAATACAATCAATTAAAATTTATGCTCCAAATGATGAAGCTCAAAAAGAAATTAACGTTATTTCAAACGCTTATATTGATGAAGAAGTGAAAAATATTACACCAGCTGATGTAATTGCTTCAATGTCTTATTTCTTTAACTTATTATATGGCGTTGGAAATACAGATGATATTGACCATTTAGGAAATCGTCGCTTACGATCTGTCGGCGAATTATTACAAAACCAATTCCGTATTGGTTTATCTCGTATGGAACGTGTAGTTCGTGAACGTATGTCTATTAACGACACAGCTTCTATCGTTCCTCAACAATTAATTAATATTCGTCCAGTAATTGCATCGATTAAAGAGTTTTTCGGTAGCTCTCAATTATCACAATTCATGGACCAAACAAACCCATTAGCGGAGTTAACGCACAAACGTCGTCTATCTGCCTTAGGCCCTGGTGGTTTAACTCGTGAACGCGCTGGTATGGAAGTACGTGACGTTCACTATTCTCACTACGGTCGTATGTGTCCGATTGAGACTCCTGAGGGTCCAAACATCGGTTTAATTAACTCATTATCTTCTTATGCAAAAGTTAATAAATTTGGTTTCATTGAAACGCCTTATCGTAAGGTTGATCCTGAAACAGGACGTGTAACGGAACAAATTGATTACTTAACTGCAGACGAAGAGGATAACTATATTGTTGCACAAGCAAACTCACCATTAAATCCAGATGGTACGTTTGCAAACGAGGAAGTATTAGGTCGTTTCCGTGGGGATAACACTGTCTTCAAAAAAGAACGTGTAGACTACATGGACGTATCACCTAAACAAGTAGTATCTGCAGCCACTGCATGTATTCCATTCTTAGAAAACGATGACTCTAACCGTGCTTTAATGGGAGCGAACATGCAACGTCAAGCGGTTCCTCTACTTAATCCAGAAGCACCATTCGTTGGTACTGGTATGGAACACGTAGACGCTCGTGATTCAGGCGCTGCAGTTGTTAATAAATACCACGGTATTGTTGAACATGTTGAAGCCCGTTCGATTCATGTTCGTCGTATCGAAGAAATTGATGGAAAAGAAGTTAAAGGTGAATTAGTGAAATATAAACTTCAAAAATTCACTCGTTCAAACCACGGTACTTCAATTAACCAACGTCCAATTGTTAAAGTTGGCGATCGCGTAAAACCAAAAGACATTTTAGCTGATGGTCCTTCTATGGAACTTGGTGAACTTGCATTAGGTCGTAACGTATTAGTTGCCTTCATGACTTGGGAAGGGTTTAACTATGAAGATGCTGTAATTATGAACGAACGTCTTGTAAAAGATGATGTTTATACTTCTGTGCATATTGAAGAGTATGAATCAGAATCACGTGATACAAAACTGGGACCAGAAGAAATCACTCGCGACATTCCAAACGTTGGGGAAGATGCTCTTCGTAATCTAGATGATCGTGGTATTATCCGCATCGGTGCTGAAGTTCGTGATGGCGATATTCTAGTAGGGAAAGTAACTCCTAAAGGGGTAACTGAACTTACTGCTGAGGAACGTCTATTACACGCAATCTTCGGTGAAAAAGCTCGTGAAGTTCGTGATACATCTCTACGTGTACCTCATGGAGCTGGCGGTATTGTTCTTGATGTTAAAGTCTTCAATCGTGAAGATGGCGACGAATTACCACCAGGTGTTAACCAATTAGTCCGTGTTTATATTGTTCAAAAACGTAAAATTCGCGTTGGGGACAAAATGGCCGGACGTCATGGTAACAAAGGGGTAATTTCACGTATTTTACCTGAAGAAGATATGCCGTTCATGCCAGACGGAACACCTGTAGACATCATGTTAAATCCACTAGGCGTACCATCTCGTATGAATATCGGACAAGTATTAGAGCTTCACTTAGGTATGGCAGCTCGTTACTTAGGTATTCATATGGCTACACCAGTATTTGATGGAGCCAATGAAGAAGATGTTTGGGAAACGATGGAAGAAGCAGGTATGAACCGTGATGGTAAAACAATTCTGTATGATGGTCGCTCTGGTGAACCATTTGACAACCGTGTTTCTGTAGGTATCATGTACATGATCAAACTTGCTCACATGGTTGACGATAAACTTCATGCTCGTTCAACTGGACCATATTCACTAGTTACTCAACAACCACTTGGAGGTAAAGCTCAATTTGGTGGTCAACGTTTCGGTGAGATGGAGGTTTGGGCACTTGAAGCTTACGGTGCTGCCTATACACTTCAAGAAATTTTAACAATTAAATCCGACGATGTTGTTGGACGTGTTAAAACTTATGAAGCAATTGTTAAAGGTGAAAGCGTACCAGAACCAGGTGTACCTGAATCTTTCAAAGTATTAATTAAAGAACTTCAATCATTAGGTTTAGACGTGAAGATGCTTACAATCAATGACGAAGAAGTTGAACTTCGTGATCTTGATGATGAAGATGAACTTCAACCAACTGATGCATTGAACATCTTACCTAAAGAAGAAGACGCTGTAGAAACGATTGAATAATCGGTTAGTAGGGGCAGGGGTAATATACTGCCTGCCCTTTTTAAATAAACTTTAATTGTTGAGCTTCGGAAAGTCGTTAAAGGACTTATACTAAAGGGAGGTAGGCTCCTTGATAGACGTTAATGAATTTGAATATATGAAAATTGGTTTAGCTTCACCTGATAAAATTCGTTCTTGGTCATATGGAGAAGTAAAAAAACCTGAAACAATTAACTATCGTACTTTAAAACCAGAAAAAGATGGTCTGTTCTGTGAACGTATTTTCGGACCAACAAAAGACTGGGAATGCCACTGTGGTAAATACAAACGTGTACGCTACAAAGGTGTAGTTTGTGACCGTTGTGGTGTTGAGGTAACACGTGCAAAAGTTCGTCGTGAACGTATGGGTCATATTGAACTAGCTGCTCCTGTATCTCATATATGGTACTTTAAAGGTATTCCAAGTCGTATGGGATTAATCCTAGATATGTCTCCGCGTGCATTAGAAGAAGTAATTTATTTTGCTTCTTATGTTGTAATTGACTCTGGTGAATCTTCATTAGAAAAGAAACAATTACTATCTGAAAAAGAATACCGTGCATATCGCGAAAAATTTGGCAATGGCTTCGAAGCATCTATGGGTGCAGAAGCAATTAAAAAACTTCTAGAGCAAATTGATCTAGAAGATGAAACTGTATCATTAAAAGAAGAGCTTAAAACCGCACAAGGCCAACGCCGCACACGTGCGATTAAACGATTAGAAGTAATTGAATCATTCCGTAACTCAGGTAACAAACCAGAGTGGATGATTTTAGATGTACTGCCAGTTATCCCACCAGAGCTTCGTCCAATGGTGCAGTTAGATGGTGGACGTTTTGCTACTTCGGACTTAAACGATTTATATCGTCGTGTTATTAACCGTAACAACCGTTTAAAACGTTTACTTGACCTTGGTGCACCAAGCATTATCGTCCAAAACGAAAAACGTATGTTACAAGAAGCAGTAGATGCATTAATTGATAATGGTCGTCGTGGTCGTCCTGTTACTGGTCCGGGTAACCGCCCATTAAAATCGTTATCACATATGTTAAAAGGGAAACAAGGTCGTTTCCGTCAAAACTTACTAGGGAAACGTGTAGACTATTCTGGACGTTCCGTTATCGTAGTAGGTCCAAACTTAAAAATGTACCAATGTGGTCTTCCGAAAGAAATGGCAATCGAGTTATTCAAGCCTTTCGTTATGAAAGAACTTGTTGAACGTGGTTTAGCTCATAACATTAAAAGTGCAAAACGTAAAATTGAACGTTTACACAATGAAGTTTGGGACGTTTTAGAAGACGTAATTCGTGAACACCCAGTTTTATTAAACCGTGCACCGACATTACACCGTCTTGGTATCCAAGCATTCGAACCAACACTAGTAGAAGGCCGTGCGATTCGTCTTCACCCGTTAGTATGTACAGCATATAACGCTGACTTCGATGGTGACCAAATGGCGGTCCATGTACCATTATCTGCTGAAGCACAAGCTGAAGCACGTCTACTTATGTTAGCAGCACAAAACATCCTTAACCCAAAAGATGGTAAACCTGTTGTTACGCCATCTCAAGATATGGTTTTAGGAAACTATTATTTAACTTTAGAACGTGCGGGCGCACGTGGAGAAGGTTCAATTTTCTATGGCACAAATGAAGTATTAATTGCATATCAAAACGGGAAAGTGCATTTACACACTCGTATTGCAATTAAAGCAAGTTCATTAAATAACCCAACGTTTACAGAAGAACAAAATAATAAATTCTTACTAACTACAGTAGGTAAGGTAATTTTCAACGAAATTTTACCAGAATCATTCCCGTACATTAATGAACCTACTACTACAAATTTAGAAAAAGAAACACCAGAAAAATATTTCGCATCGTTAACAATCGATGAAGAAACGTTACAACAACTAGAACAATCAGATGACTATAGAAATGCAGAAGAGAATGTGAAAATTGAGCTTCAACGCCAAGAAGTGTTGAAAAAGCACTTTGAAAACGTGAAACCAATTAGCCCATTCCGTAAAAAGTTCTTGGGGCAAATCATTGCAGAAGTATTTAAACGATTCCACATTACGGAAACTTCAAAAATGCTTGACCGTATGAAAGATTTAGGTTTCAAATACTCTACAAAAGCAGGTATTACAGTTGCTATTTCCGACATCGTTGTATTACCTGAGAAAAATGAAATTCTAGAAGAAGCGCAGAAAAAAGTAGACAAAGTAATGGTTCAATTCCGCCGTGGTTTAATTACGGAAGAAGAACGTTATGACCGTGTAATCTCAAGTTGGTCTGCTGCAAAAGATGAAATCCAAGGCAAACTAATGGACTCTTTACCAGATACAAACCCAATCTTCATGATGAGTGACTCTGGTGCCCGTGGTAACGCATCAAACTTCACTCAGTTAGCAGGTATGCGTGGGTTAATGGCCAACCCGGCTGGTCGAATTATCGAACTTCCAATTAAATCTTCATTCCGTGAAGGTTTAACGGTATTAGAATACTTCATCTCTACTCATGGTGCTCGTAAAGGTTTAGCCGATACTGCGTTAAAAACTGCTGACTCAGGTTATTTAACTCGTCGTTTAGTTGACGTTGCACAAGATGTTATCGTTCGTGAAGACGATTGTGGTACGGATCGCGGTTTAACAATTGGTGCCTTAATGGAAGGTACTGAAGTAATCGAAACATTAGAAGAGCGTATTGTTGGTCGTCATACTAAGAAAACAATCCGTCATCCAGAAACTGGCGAGGTTATTTTAAATCGTGATGACTTAATCACTCAAGATGCTGCACGTTTAATTGAAGATGCAGGTATCAATGAAGTGACAATTCGTTCTGCATTCACATGTAATACAAAACATGGTGTATGTAAAAAATGTTATGGTATCAACTTAGCAACAGGTGAAGAGGTTGAAGTTGGGGAAGCGGTAGGAATTATCGCTGCTCAATCAATCGGAGAGCCTGGAACGCAATTAACAATGCGTACATTCCATACTGGTGGGGTTGCTGGTAACGATATCACACAAGGTCTTCCACGTATCCAAGAGATTTTCGAATCACGTAATCCTAAAGGTCAAGCGGTTATCTCTGAAATTTCAGGGGTAGTTTCTGAAATTGAGGAAATTCGTGAAGGATTAAAAGAATTGACAATTCAAGGTGAAATCGAAACACGTAAGTACCAAGCGCCATACAATGCTCGCTTGAAAGTACAATTAGGTGATAGTATTAAACCTGGTCAAATTCTAACAGAAGGTTCAATCGATCCAAAACAATTATTGAAAGTTAAAGACGTAGCTACTGTACAAGAGTACTTACTAAAAGAGGTACAAAAAGTATATCGTATGCAAGGGGTAGAAATTGGCGATAAACATATCGAAGTAATGGTACGTCAAATGTTACGTAAAGTTCGTGTTATTGAAGCGGGCGATACGGAACTATTACCTGGTTCATTACTTGATATTCATCAATTTACAGATGCAAACAAAGAAGCAATTGTTAATGGGAAGATCCCTGCAACATGCCGACCTGTTATCCTTGGTATTACAAAAGCGTCGCTTGAAACAGAATCGTTCTTATCTGCTGCATCATTCCAAGAAACGACACGTGTGTTAACGGATGCTGCAATTAAAGGTAAACGCGATGAACTTCTAGGTCTGAAAGAAAACGTAATTATCGGTAAACTAGTTCCTGCTGGTACTGGTATGCAACGTTATCGACAAATTCAAATCGAAGAAGACCCAATGGATTTAAGTGAAGACTTCGCTTCAGTAGAATAATTATTATTATAAATTTCTCGAGAGAATTAATATCTCTCGGGGAATTTAATAAAAAATATTTGACAGTTTAAATTGATAATGTTAATATACTTAAGGTTGATAGTTAACTGTCTGTACTTCGGAGGATATGAAAATGTCTTATGATAAAGTTAAACAGGCTAGTAAAACAATCATAGGTACAAAGCAAGCAGTGAAAGCAATCCGTGCTGGTCAAGTGAAAGAGCTTTTTGTAGCGCTTGATGCAGACAGTTGGGTAACCGATCCAGTGATTGTTCTTGCAAAAGAAGTCGGCGTACCAGTGAGTCTCGTCGAGTCGAAAAAAGAACTTGGCAAAGCTTGTGGTATTCATGTTGGTGCTGCGATTGTTGCAATCGCTGCAAGTTAGTTTTTGTGTGACTAAACACAAAGACTTTGTTTTTACCCAAAAAATGAACCACCTGGATGTGTGGTATTAACAAGGAATAAATGAAGGGAGGAAAAACCGATGCCTACAATTAACCAATTGGTACGTAAGCCTCGTCAATCCAAAGTAACGAAATCAAATTCACCTGCGTTAAACAAGGGATATAACAGCTTTAAAAAATCTTTAACAAATGTTAATTCCCCACAAAAACGTGGAGTTTGTACTCGTGTAGGTACAATGACACCTAAGAAACCAAACTCAGCGTTACGTAAATACGCTCGTGTACGCTTAACTAACCAAATCGAAGTTACAGCTTACATTCCTGGTGAAGGTCACAACTTACAAGAACACAGCGTAGTATTAATCCGCGGTGGACGTGTAAAAGACTTACCAGGGGTACGTTACCATATCGTACGTGGTGCTCTTGATACTGCTGGTGTAAACGGCCGTATGCAATCACGTTCTCTATACGGTACAAAACGTCCTAAAGAGAAAAAATAATTCTACTTTCGCAAAAAGCTAAAGAAAAAATCAGAGACCTTTTGAATGGTGATCTTCATGCTAGCAAACATTCAAGAGTACATGATAATTTCGAACTTGCAACTTGCATACTTAAAATAGTTAATATTTTTGAAAGGAGGAAAACACATGCCTCGTAAAGGTCCTGTTTCCAAACGTGACGTGTTACCAGATCCAATTTATAATTCAAAACTTGTAACTCGTTTAATCAATAAAATGATGATTGATGGTAAAAGAGGTACTTCTGAAAAGATTTTATACGGTGCGTTCGAATTAGTAAAAGAACGTTCTGGTAAAGAGCCTTTAGAAGTATTCGAAGCTGCATTAAATAACGTAATGCCAGTTCTTGAAGTACGCGCTCGTCGTGTTGGTGGTTCTAACTACCAAGTACCGGTTGAAGTTCGTCCAGAACGTCGTATTACTTTAGGTCTTCGTTATTTAGTTAACTATTCTCGTCTTCGTGGTGAAAAAACTATGGAAGAGCGTTTAGCTAACGAAATCTTAGACGCATCAAACAACACTGGTGCTTCAGTTAAGAAACGTGAAGATATGCACAAAATGGCAGAAGCTAACAAAGCGTTTGCTCACTATCGTTGGTAATTTAAACTACGTGCTAGCGGCAAGCTAGTACGTAGATTTAAATATATATTTCAACAACTAGTCTATACCCAATATGGAAGGAGAAAATTTCCTATGAAACGCGAATTCTCATTAGAGAATACACGTAATATTGGGATCATGGCTCACATTGATGCTGGTAAAACAACAACAACTGAGCGTATCCTTTATTACACTGGTAAGATTCACAAAATCGGTGAAACTCACGAAGGTGCCTCTCAAATGGACTGGATGGAGCAAGAACAAGAACGTGGTATTACAATCACTTCTGCTGCGACAACAGCTCAATGGAAAGGTAACCGCGTAAATATCATCGACACACCAGGACACGTAGACTTCACAGTAGAGGTTGAACGTTCATTACGTGTACTTGACGGAGCAGTAACAGTACTTGATGCTCAATCTGGTGTTGAGCCACAAACTGAAACTGTATGGCGCCAAGCTACAACTTATGGTGTTCCACGTATCGTATTTGTTAACAAAATGGATAAAATCGGTGCAGATTTCTTATATTCTGTAGGAACTCTACATGATCGTTTACAAGCAAATGCTCACCCAATTCAACTACCAATCGGTGCTGAAGATCAATTCGAAGCAATTATCGATTTAGTTGAAATGAAAGCTATCTTCTACGGAAACGACCTTGGTACTGATATCCAAGAGCGTGAAATTCCTGAAGAATATAAAGCACAAGCAGAAGAATACCGTGAAAAGTTAATTGAAGCAGTTGCTGAGCTAGATGAAGAATTAATGGAGAAATACTTTGCTGGTGAAGAAATCACTATCGAAGAATTAAAAGCTGGTATCCGTAAAGCTACTCTATCTGTACAATTCTACCCAGTTATTTGTGGTACTGCATTCAAAAACAAAGGTGTTCAATTAATGCTTGATGCTGTAATTGACTATCTACCAGCACCAACTGACGTAGAAGCAATTAAAGGTGTTAATGACGAAGGTGAAGAAGTAGAAAAACATGCTAGCGATGAAGAACCATTCGCTGCACTTGCTTTCAAAGTTATGACTGACCCTTACGTTGGTAAATTAACATTCTTCCGTGTGTACTCTGGTGTTTTAGAATCAGGTTCATACGTACAAAACTCTACAAAAGGTAAACGTGAACGTGTAGGTCGTATTCTACAAATGCATGCAAACTCTCGTGAAGAAATTTCAAAAGTATTCGCTGGGGATATCGCTGCTGCTGTAGGTCTTAAAGATACTACTACTGGTGACACTCTTTGTGATGAAAAACATCATGTTATTTTAGAGTCAATGGAATTCCCAGAACCAGTTATCTCATTATCTGTAGAACCAAAATCAAAAGCTGACCAAGACAAAATGGGACAAGCTCTTGCAAAATTACAAGAAGAAGACCCAACTTTCCGTGCGCATACTGACCAAGAAACTGGCCAAACAATCATCTCAGGTATGGGTGAACTTCACCTTGATATCTTAGTTGATCGTATGAAACGTGAATTTAAAGTTGAATGTAATGTAGGTGCTCCTCAAGTTTCTTACCGTGAAACTTTCCGTGGGTCTGCTCAAGTTCAAGGTAAATTCACTCGTCAATCTGGTGGACGTGGACAATATGGTGACGTTTGGATCGAATTCTCTCCGAACGAAGAAGGTAAAGGTTTCGAATTTGAAAACGCAATCGTTGGTGGGGTTGTACCGCGTGAATATATCCCAGCTGTTGAGGCAGGTCTTCGTGACTCACTTGACCGTGGTGTAATTGCTGGTTTCCCATTAATCGACATCAAAGCGAAATTATTCGATGGTTCATACCATGATGTTGACTCAAACGAAATGGCATTCAAAATCGCTGCTTCTATGGCTCTTAAAGCTGCGGCATCAAAATGTAGCCCTGTTCTTTTAGAACCTGTAATGAAAGTAGAAGTAGTAATCCCAGAAGAATACCTTGGAGATATCATGGGTAACATCACTTCTCGCCGTGGTCGCGTAGAAGGTATGGAAGCACGTGGTAACGCACAAGTTGTTCGTGCAATGGTTCCACTTTCTGAAATGTTCGGATATGCAACTACATTACGTTCTGCAACACAAGGTCGTGGTGTGTTCTCAATGGTATTCGATCACTACGAAGAAGTACCAAAATCAATTGCAGATGATATCATTAAAAAAAATAAAGGTGAATAATTGAAATTTCATCTTGCTTCAAGTATAAATAATTTGTAAGCTATGATTGACTGGCTGCGAAGGGCCCTCCAGCCAGCAGTTATAACATATAAAACTAAAAAATTAAACACATATTTAGGAGGCTAACTCTAATGGCTAAAGAAAAATTTGACCGTTCGAAAACGCATGCTAACGTTGGTACAATTGGACACGTTGACCATGGTAAAACTACATTAACTGCTGCAATCGCTACAGTTCTTGCTAAAAAAATGGGTGGGGAAGCAAAATCATACGCTGATATCGATAACGCTCCAGAAGAAAAAGAGCGTGGAATCACAATCAACACTTCTCACGTAGAATATGAAACTGCTACTCGTCACTATGCACACGTTGACTGCCCAGGACATGCTGACTACGTTAAAAACATGATCACTGGTGCTGCTCAAATGGACGGCGGTATCTTAGTAGTATCTGCTGCTGACGGCCCAATGCCACAAACTCGTGAGCACATCTTATTATCACGTCAAGTAGGTGTACCTTACTTAGTAGTATTCTTAAACAAATGTGATATGGTTGATGACGAAGAATTATTAGAATTAGTAGAAATGGAAGTACGTGACTTACTTTCTGAATACGATTTCCCAGGTGACGATGTTCCTGTAATCAAAGGTTCTGCTTTAAAAGCTCTTGAAGGTGAACCAGAATGGGAAGAAAAAATCGTTGAGTTAATGGACGCTGTTGACAGCTATATCCCAACTCCAGAACGTCAAACTGACAAACCATTCATGATGCCAGTAGAGGACGTATTCTCTATCACTGGTCGTGGTACAGTTGCAACTGGTCGTGTAGAACGCGGACAAGTTAAAGTTGGTGACGTTGTAGAGATCGTTGGTATCGTTGAAGAGCCAAAATCAACAACCGTAACTGGTGTAGAAATGTTCCGTAAATTATTAGACTATGCTGAAGCTGGTGACAACATTGGTGCATTACTTCGTGGGGTTGCTCGTGAAGAAATCCAACGTGGACAAGTATTAGCTAAACCAGGCTCAATCACTCCACACACTACTTTCAAAGCAGAAGTTTACGTTTTATCAAAAGAAGAGGGTGGCCGTCATACTCCATTCTTCTCTAACTACCGTCCTCAGTTCTACTTCCGTACAACTGACGTAACTGGTGTTATCAACTTACCAGAAGGCGTAGAAATGGTTATGCCTGGCGACAACATCGAAATGAACGTAGAATTAATTTCTCCAATCGCTCTTGAAGAAGGTACAAAATTCTCTATCCGTGAGGGTGGCCGTACTGTAGGAGCTGGAGTAGTAGCTTCTATCCAAAAATAATTTTAGTTAAACGCTTTAAACATCTTGCGGGGACGCCTGCAAGATGTTTTTTTTTTGAATTGAGATAGCCTCTTAAGACAAGATCTATCTTTGGGATTCATCTTGTGCATGTACTATAGCTAAAATGAATAATAAATATTCGAATTATGTATTTTATTTATAGAGCTTTATTCTATTATAATAATTATAGGATAAGATTGAGGGAATCTCCTCTTTCTTGAATTTTTAAATATTGGGGGATATGTTCATGACAAATTATGTTCAAGTGGGGAATCTTCAAGTAGCTTCAGTTCTTTATGATTTTATAAACAATCAAGCACTTCCGGGGAGCAAAGTAGATCAAGAACAGTTTTGGAATGGCTTTGATGAGTTAATCCATGACTTAACACCGGAAAATAAAGCGTTATTAGTAAAACGCGATGAGCTACAAGAAGCAATCAATAATTGGCATAAAGAAAATAAGGAAAACTTTAATTTTGACGCTTATAAATCTTTCCTACAAGAAATTGGTTATCTAGAGCCAAAAGTAGAGGATTTCAAAATTACTACTGAAAATGTAGATGAAGAAATTGCAGTACAAGCAGGACCGCAGTTAGTTGTACCTGTTAACAATGCGCGCTATGCAATAAATGCTGCAAACGCACGTTGGGGAAGTTTGTATGATGCACTATACGGTACAGATGCAATTAGTGAAGAAGATGGTGCAGATATCGGTAAAGGGTATAACCCAGTTCGTGGTGAAAAAGTTATCACAAAATCAAAACAATTACTAGATGAAGCAATTGCTTTGAAAGATGCTTCACATATTGATGTAGTGAAATATGCTATTGTTGAAAATAAATTAGTTGCTTCATTAGCAAACGGAGAAACAACAGGACTTGTAGATGAGTCAAAACTAGTAGGCTACCAAGGAACAGTTGAAGAACCAACAGTTTTACTATTCAAAAACAACGACTTACACATTGAAGTTCAAATCGACCGTGACCATCCAATTGGTAAAACAGATGCAGCAGGTGTTAAAGATATCGTACTTGAATCTGCTATTACAACAATTATGGATTGTGAAGACTCTGTTGCAGCTGTTGATGCTGAAGATAAAGTGTTAGTATATAGCAACTGGTTAGGATTAATGAAAGGTGATTTAGCTGCGACATTCGAAAAAGGAACAAAAACGATGACGCGTACATTAAATCCTGATCGTACTTACACAGGATTAAATGGTGAAACAATTACATTATCAGGTCGTTCGTTAATGTTTGTGCGTAACGTTGGGCACTTAATGACAAATAGTGCAATTCTTGATAAAGACGGTCAAGAAGTACCTGAAGGAATCTTAGATGGTGTGATTACTAGCTTAATAGCAAAACACGAAACTTTAGGAACAGGAAAATATAAAAACTCGCAAAAAGGATCAATTTATATTGTAAAACCAAAAATGCACGGACCAAAAGAAGTTGCATTTGCAAATAAACTATTTGAACGTGTAGAAGACTTACTAGGTTTAGACCGTTTTACATTAAAAATTGGTGTAATGGATGAAGAACGCCGCACTTCTTTAAACTTAAAAGCATGTATTAAAGAAGTAAAAGATCGCGTTGTATTTATCAATACAGGATTCTTAGATCGTACAGGTGATGAAATCCATACATCAATGGAAGCTGGACCTATGATTCGTAAAAATGAAATGAAGACTTCTACTTGGTTACAATCATATGAAAAATCAAATGTAACAGTAGGTCTTGATTGTGGTTTGCAAGGTCGTGCGCAAATTGGTAAGGGTATGTGGGCAATGCCAGATTTAATGGCTGAAATGTTAAAGCAAAAAATTGGTCACTTACAAGCAGGTGCTAACACAGCTTGGGTTCCATCTCCAACTGCAGCAACATTACATGCAACACATTATCATCAATTAAATGTAAAAGATGTGCAAAAAGGATTATCGAGCTCAGAAGATTTCCAAGACGCAATTTTACAATTCCCAGTGTCACCAACTACAAACTGGAGTCCTGAAGAAGTTCAACAGGAGTTAGACAACAACTCTCAAGGTATTTTAGGATATGTTGTACGTTGGGTAGAACAAGGTGTAGGATGTTCAAAAGTGCCAGATATTAATGATATTGGGCTAATGGAAGACCGTGCAACGCTTCGTATTTCAAGTCAACATGTTGCTAACTGGTTACATCACGGCATCTGTACAAAAGAGCAAGTATTAGAAACAATGAAACGTATGGCAAAAGTCGTTGATGGACAAAATGCAGATGATCCAGAATACCGTCCAATGGCACCGAACTTTGAAGAGTCAGTTGCATTCCAAGCAGCTTGTGACTTAGTATTCAAAGGTTATGAGCAGCCAAGTGGTTATACGGAGCCAATTCTACACAAAAAACGTTTAGAAGCTAAAGCGAAATATGGTACGGTTATAGCAAATTAATTTAAAAAAAGACATTATCTTATCCATTTGGGGTGAGATAATGTCTTTGTTGTTTATTGGGGAATAAAATCATGTGCTAATGTAATAAATTCTCTTACTGCAAAAGATAAATATTTATTTTTCTTCCACGTCATACCTAGCTCTAGAAAAATATTTTCCTCACTAAAAGGAACAGCTAAAATTGTATCGTATTGTATTTTCTCACAAATTCTCTTTGGTAATAGTGCAATACCGAGTTTTGCAGCAACCATCTCGATAATTAAGTCTTTCTGAGACGTTTCGCAAGCTATCGTAGGGAAAAAACCGCTTTTTGCACATTCGTCGATAATACGATCATACAATGTAAAATCATTTCGATAAATAATAAACGATTCCTTTTCCAACTCCGACAATTGTACTTCAGAGCGAACAGCAAGCGGGTGATCTCGATGAACAATTAACATTAATGGGTCTTTTAGAATTCCGATTGCTTCTAGATTTTCATTTGCCACACTTAAATTGCAAATTAGTCCGATATCTAATTCTCCAGCTTCTACGCCTTCCCGAATTTTTTTCGATCCAACTTCCGTTAAAATAAGTTCAATATAAGGGTACTGTTCTTTGTATTGGCTCACAAGTTTTGAAAAGAATTCAGAACCCACAATAGGCGGAATCCCTATGCGAATTTGTCCCTTTTTTAATTCCATTAAATCTGTTAACTCTGATCTTAAATTTTTAAATGCCTCTAATACATGTTGAGCATTAATTAAGACAGCTCGCCCAGCATCGGTCAATTCTAATTGTTTTGATGATCGATAAAACAGAGGGACTCCCAGCTCAGCTTCTAAGTTTTGAATTGCCTTGCTGATTGATGGCTGTGATACATGTAGAGTAGAAGCTGCTTTTGTGAAGCTTAAATGTTTAGCAACTTCTGAAAAGTATTCAATCTGACGTATATCCAAAAGAAGCATCTCCTTTACAATATCTTTGAATCTAGCTCTCTTTCAAACTATTATACATTTTAAATGATGCATCGGAATAAAAACCTTCCTTTATGATTGATTTGAAGATGTATAGTATAATAAAACTGGATTAATTAGGAAAAAGTCATACCTGTATTGAAGGGAATGAGTAAACATGAAAATTTTCTTAATAGAAGATGATAATGCTATTTTTGAGTTGATTAAGGAACGTTTTAACGGTTGGAATTTACAAGTTGGTGGACCGCCAGACTTTCAAAAAGTGATGGATTCTTTTATAGAAGAGAAGCCTCAATTAGTGATTATTGATATACAATTACCTGCATATGATGGTTTTCATTGGTGTAGGGAAATTCGTACAGTTTCAAAGGTACCAATAATATTCCTTTCTTCTCGTGATCACCCAATGGATATGGTAATGGCCATGCAAATGGGGGCAGATGATTTTGTACAAAAGCCATTTCACATGGAAGTTCTTTTAGCAAAGGTACAGGCGATTCTTCGTAGAACATATGATTATGTCGAGGAGCAAAGCGAAATTACAAGATGGAACGATGCGACGGTTGACTATGCGAAAGGTGTGATTAATTTTGATGAAAAGGTATGTGAACTAACTAAGAATGAGCTATTCATATTGCGCATACTCCTTCAGCATGTAGATAAAATTGTTTCAAGGGATGAACTAATACGTAAACTGTGGGATGATGAACGATTTGTTAACGATAACACCTTGTCTGTAAATGTAAATCGACTTAGACAAAAGCTTGAAGATATTGGCTTGGAAAATGTTATTGTTACGAAGAAGGGGTTAGGCTATATGGCAATAACCATTACGAGGTGAGATATGCTGTTACTATTTTTAAGAGAGAAAATTGCATGGATAGGATTCATCATCGGTGTGTTGATTTGTATGAATATCCTTTTCTACTTGGATTATGGGTTTTCTAACATATCTATAAGTTATTTTAATATTGTTACTATTTCTATTACTATTGTATTTCTCATTTGGCGATATAAAAAGGAAATACATCAATTGACATATTTCCTGGGAAATTTGTCGAATGGATATGATGTTTTGTCGGACGATGCAACATTCTCGCCATTTCAAAAAATGTATGTAGAGCACATAGTTGAAGTATTAGAAGAAAAGGATGCTCTATTAAATCAATCAAAAATTCAGCTTCAAGAAGATTCCGAGGATTTATTGGCGTGGGTACATGAAATGAAAACCCCGTTAACGGCGTTGAAGCTTATGATAGAGCAAACTGAAGATACAAATTTACGAAAAAAACTTGAAAATGAATGGATGCGTATTCATTTACTACTAGATCAGCAATTACATAATTCGAGGTTAGCTTTTATTGAAAAGGATAACCGTCTTGAAAAGATCTCCTTACGTACTATTGTATATAAAGAAATCCGAGAGTTTCATTCATGGTGTATGGAAAAAGGGATTGGATTTCAAGTTGAGGATTTAAAAGAAGAGGTTATTACAGATAGCAAATGGTTAGCGTTTATTGTACGTCAGCTTCTATCGAATGCTATAAAATATAGTCATCAAAATCAAGATATCAATATTTTTACGACAATAGATGATTCCGGTCATCTTTTGCTTCATATTCAGGATTATGGAGTAGGTATACGTCAAGAGGATCTGCCACGTATATTTCATAAATCATATACTGGGACAATTGGTAGAGAGTCGGTTCAATCAACAGGAATGGGTCTTTATCTTGCCAAAAACGCTTCACAGAAACTAGGTATTCAAATTATTGTCCAATCTACAAAAGATGAAGGATCAATCTTTACATTACAATTCCCTACTGAAAATGAATATGGAAGATTACTCGGTAGATGACGAAATTGTCACCTACCTTTTTATTTTGTCATCTTGAACGAAGGCAGTGGTGTTGATTCGATTGTACAATGAAAATAGTTAAAGAAAGGGGAGAAAAAGTTTGTCAGTATTGGTAGGTAGAAAAATAAGAAAAGTTTATGGGAAGAAATCGACAGCTCAAGAAGTGTTAAAGGGCATTGATATAGAAGTTCAAAAAGGTGAATTTGTTGGGATTATGGGCCCTTCTGGATCTGGGAAAACAACGCTGTTAAATGTACTTTGTTCCATTGACTACCCAACTGAAGGAATCATTGAAATTAATGGTCAAAATTTAAGAGGAATGAAGGAAAAGGCTTTAGCCAATTTTAGACGTGAACAACTCGGGTTTATCTTTCAAGATTATAACTTACTGGATACGTTAACTGTAAAGGAGAATATATTATTACCGTTATCTATAAGTAAACAACCAAAAGCGGTGGTGGAAAGCCGGCTAAAAGAACTTGTAGGGATATTAGGTATCTCACATATTTTAAACAAGTACCCGAATGAGATATCTGGTGGACAAAAGCAAAGGACTTCTGCAGCTCGTGCCCTTATTGCAAATCCTACATTAGTATTTGCAGATGAGCCGACTGGTGCACTTGACTCAAAATCAGCAAATGCTTTATTAACAAACTTAGAAACGATAAATCAAGAAAAAAGCGCGACCATTATGATGGTTACACACGATCCAGTAGCGGCGAGTTTTTGTTCCCGTGTTCTATTTTTAAAGGATGGTGCAATCTATACAGAGTTATATAAAGGGGACAAAACACGTCAACAATTATTCCAACAAATATTAAATACGCAAAGTATACTAGGCGGTGATGGTTATGACGCTTAGTCGATTAGTGCTAAGAAGTATGAGAAAAAACATTAAGCAATACTATTTATATTTCTTTGCACTGATTTTTAGTGTGACATTGTGTTTTTCATATACAACATTACAATATAATCCCACAGTAGTATTGGCTCTTGAAGAAAGTGGAACCGCATCAGCAGGTTTTAAAGCTGCAACATATGTTTTATATTTCATCGTGACATTTTTTGTACTGTATGCAAGTCATTTATTTATGAAAAGGCGGAGTAAAGAAATTGGAATATATCAATTGATCGGAATGACGAAAGGATTAGTATTTCGTCTAATCGCTTTAGAAAATATCATTCTATTTTTACTTGCCGTAATAGTAGGGATGGTTGTAGGCTATTTTAGTTCGCGCTTCTTTGCAATGGTGTTATTAGAAATTTTAGAAGTGGATATGATTGTTCAATTGAAGTTTTCTGTTGAAGCTTTTAAACAATCTGCCATTATTTTTTCTATTTTGCTTGTGATTATTTTATTGCAAATGGCTTGGGTAATTAGAAGCTTGTCGCTGCTCTCACTATTTACTGCATCTAAAAAAGCGGATGAGCAAATTAGAGGTTTTAGTATATTCCAGATGGTGATGGGGTTTATTGGGCTATTCTTAATCATCTTTGGATATTATCAATCTACACAGTTGTTCAATGTAGAAAAGAGTAGTTTTTTTGATAATTTGTATTTACACATGCTTGTTATACTAGGGGCAACAATTATTGGGACATACCTTTTTTTCAGGTATACTGTTGCTTTAATTATGAATATGATCCGTGCAGGCAAAAGAGGGCATCTAAGAATAACTGATGTATTAGCCGTAACACCAATTATGCATAAAATGAAAAGTAATTCTAAATCATTAACGTTAATCACAACTCTAACGGGTTTAGCAGTAGGTATAATGAGTCTAGCTTATATTGCATATTATTCGTCAAATTCAAATGCACGCTTTGTATCCCCTTATGACTATATTCTACTTAACGATCAAGGAATTGAGTTTTTAGATGCGTTATATCAAGAAGGGATTAAGTTTGAGAAGGACACGTATCAGATTTCTAGTGTAAAGTTAAATATTAAAGATTTAGTATCGGAAAATCTACAAGATAGCCCTTTGTATAGTCTGGAAACAGATACAGTAGTCGTGTCGCTAAGTGATTTTCGTCAAATAAAGCCGAACTATACATTAAAAAAAGGAGAAGCTTTGTTAACAAGTTATGCGAATGTGTTATCAGAAGTCTTACCGCTCCAAAAGAATAAAGATATTATTGTAAAGTCCGGAAAGCTGGAATTTCCCCTACACATTACAGAAATTCGTAAAGATTACGTAATATCAAACTATGTTTCAAATGGTAGTCCAATTTTAGTAGTATCGGATAAACTGTTTAAAGAAATTGAAGAACAAAATAAAGAGCAACAAGCAATTACTTCTCAAATCGGTATTAACCTTGTTGAAAGAGAAGATGTAGAAAAGGCAGAAATGCTCTATAAAAAATTCTCAGAACATAGAAAGGTGTTCTTAGATAAGGAACATAGTCTAATCCACAAGTCTTTTGAAGAACAAAGGAAAAACAATATTGCTAGCCTTGGCTTAACGATTTTCGTCACGGCATTCTTAGGTTTAGCTTTTCTACTAACTACCGGAAGCATTCTATATTTTAAACAAATTGCAGAAGCAGATGATGAAAAAGAGTCCTATGTTATTTTGCGTAAGATTGGTTTTTCAACAACACACATAATGAAGGGGATTTATGCAAAACAAGCATTCAATTTCGGGGTTCCACTTATAATAGGTCTATTCCATAGTTACTTTGCTGTAAAATCTGGTTGGTGGTTATTTGGTACTGAACTTGTGGCACCATTAATCATCACAATCTGTTTATACGTTGTCATGTACACTGTATTTGCGGTACTTTCAATTCAATATTATAAAAAGGTTGTTAGAGAGTCATTATAATAGAAGGAAGTCACTATATATTCCGAATATTTCAGGAATTTATAGTGGCTTTTTCTTATATTGACATTATATTATCGAGCAGTTAGACTTTAACACGTTGCCAATTTAGCAATTTAGCAAATGAAAGTAAGAGGGATTATTTATGAATGCTGTTTTAGTAGCAGTTATTGTTATGTTGTTGTTAAGTTTACTCAGAGTCAATGTTGTATTATCACTTGTAATTGGAGCAGTTATTGGTGGGTTATCAGGCGGGTTGTCTATAACCGAGACAATAGAGGCTTTTAATAATGGATTAGGTGGCGGTGCACAAGTAGCATTGAGCTATGGTTTACTTGGAGGTTTCGCAGTCGCGATTTCAAAAACTGGTATCACAGAATTACTTATATCAGGTATTTTGAAAATTGTAAGAAAAGAAGGAGATTCAAAAAATAAAGCATTAGGAAAAGTAGTAATCTTTTTCTTCCTGCTATTAATGGCAATCTTCTCTCAAAACTTAATTCCAATTCATATTGCGTTCGTACCTTTATTAGTACCACCTATTTTAAAAATTTTAAACTTATTAGAAGTGGATCGTCGATTAATAGCATGTATTATCACGTTCGGGTTAATTACGCCGTATATCTTCTTACCGTACGGATTTGGTGCCATTTATCAAGATATAGTTGCTACTCAAATTGGGCTATCAGGTTTAGAGATTAAGACTTCTGATATTTCTAAAGCAATGGCGATACCAGCTTTAGGTATGGTAGTAGGATTAGCTATAGCATTTTACGTCTATCGAAAGCCACGTAAATATAATCAAGTCGATATAGAGGAAGACAAACTTCAAGTTAAGATAGATAATAAAACAGTTCTATTTACTATTGTTTCCTTAATAGGCGCAGTTGTTATCCAAGTAGCAACAGGATCGATGATTATAGGTGCATTATGTGGGATATTAATTCTATATGTAACAGGGGCATTAAAATGGAATGAAGCGGATTTAATCTTGTCAGATGGAATGCGTATGATGGCGTTCGTTGGATTTGTTATTATTTCTGCGAATGGCTTCTCATCAGTAATTAATGCAACAGGAGATGTAGAAACTCTAGTGAAAAGTACGTTAAGCATATTAAATGGAAATGTTAGTTTAGCAGTTTTACTTATGCTGTTCATCGGGTTAGTTGTTACGATGGGGATTGGATCATCCTTTGCAACAATTCCTATTATTGCAGCAATCTTTGTACCGTTATGTTTAGAGCTTGGATTAAGTGAAATGGCAATTATATCGCTAATTGGAACAGCTGGTGCTTTAGGAGATGCTGGTTCCCCTGCTTCTGACTCAACATTAGGTCCGACATCTGGTTTAAATGTAGATGGACAGCACAATCACATTTGGGATACATGTGTACCGACGTTTGTTTTCTACAACATACCATTAATTATTTTTGGATGGATTGCAGTAATGTTTGTTCTATAATTTGTATTACATTTAAAAGGAAAACAAAACTCGAATTACCATAAAAATTATTGAAGATTTTAATTGATATACTGTATAAATTCTTATATACTAAATATCGGCTTGAAAAAGCGACATCTAAAACTTATCAATAAAAATGAATTTGTAAAAAGTACTTGCACATTCGTTTTTTATTGTATATAATGTTGAATGTTGGTCTTTGACTGCGATGAAGCGAGAGGTTGCCGACACACCCGGCCGCTTTGCCATGGCGCGTGTGTGGGAAATTTTCGTGGAGAATGTCTAGAAAATAGGCGAGAAGGAGGGAAAATAATGGCAAAACAAAAGATTCGTATCCGTTTAAAAGCGTATGATCACCGTGTTTTAGATCAATCTGCTGAGAAAATTGTGGAAACTGCTAAACGTTCAGGTGCAAGTGTATCAGGTCCGATTCCGTTACCAACTGAAAAGTCTGTGTACACAATTCTTCGTGCGGTTCACAAGTACAAAGATTCTCGTGAACAATTCGAAATGCGTACGCATAAACGTTTAATCGACATCATTAACCCAACACCACAAACTGTTGACGCGTTAATGAAACTTGATTTACCATCTGGCGTTGATATTGAAATCAAACTTTAATGGTAAAAACAAATAGAACTTTTTAATAATCACAGGAGGTGTGACAAATGACTAAAGGAATCTTAGGTAGAAAAATTGGTATGACTCAAGTTTTCGCTGAGAATGGCGATTTAATCCCAGTAACAGTAATTGAAGCTTCTGCAAACGTAGTACTTCAAAAGAAAACTGTTGAAACTGATGGCTACGAAGCAATCCAAGTTGGTTTTGAAGATAAGCGCGTTAAGCTTTCTAACAAACCAGAACAAGGTCACGTAGCAAAAGCGAATACTGCTCCTAAGCGCTTCATTCGTGAATTCCGTAACGTAAACGTTGGAGAATACGAAGTTGGTCAAGAAGTCAAAGTAGAAATTTTCGCAGAAGGCGATGTAGTAGACGTAACAGGCGTTACTAAAGGTAAAGGTTTCCAAGGTGTTATCAAACGCCACGGACAATCTCGTGGACCAATGGCCCACGGTTCTCGTTACCACCGTCGTCCTGGTTCAATGGGTCCAGTTGCTCCGAATCGCGTATTCAAACAAAAGAAATTACCTGGTCAAATGGGTGGAAATGTAGTTACAATCCAAAACTTAGAAATCGTTAAAGTTGACGCAGAGCGTAACTTACTACTTGTTAAAGGTAATGTTCCTGGTTCTAAAAAAGCATTAGTTACAGTTAAAACAGCTGTAAAATCTAAATAATTTCTCGAAGAAAGGAGGAAACAGGAATGACAAAGGTATCTGTACTTAGTCAAACAGGTGCTTCAGTTGGCGAAATCGAATTAAACGATACGATTTTTGGAATCGAGCCAAACGAAGCAGTATTATTCGACGCAGTAATCGCTCAACGCGCTTCTCTACGTCAAGGTAATCATAAAGTAAAAAACCGTTCTGAAGTTGCTGGTGGTGGACGTAAACCATGGCGTCAAAAAGGAACTGGTCGTGCACGTCAAGGTTCAATCCGCTCTCCACAATGGCGCGGCGGTGGTATCGTATTCGGTCCAACTCCACGTAGCTATTCTTATAAATTACCGAAGAAAGTTCGCCGTTTAGCTCTTAAATCAGCTTTATCAGCTAAAGTTGGAGAACAAAACTTCGTAGTTCTTGATGCATTACAATTAGATGCACCAAAAACTAAAGACTTCGTTTCAATTTTAGGTAACCTAAACATTGATTCAAAAGCATTGTTCGTTACTGCTGAATTAAATGAAAACGTAGCATTATCTGCTCGTAACATCCCTGGCGTAACGGTAGTAACAGCTAACGGAATTAACGTTCTTGACCTTCTAGGTCATGAAAAAGTTGTATTCACAAAAGCTGCAGTAGAAAAAGTTGAGGAGGTGCTTGGATAATGGAAGCACGTGATATCTTAAAACGTCCGGTCATTACTGAGCGTTCTTCTGAGCTTATGGCTGAGAAAAAATACACTTTTGAAGTTGACGTTCGTGCAAACAAAACTCAAGTTAAAGATGCTGTAGAAGAAATCTTTGATGTAAAAGTTGATAAAGTTAATATCATGAACTATAAAGGTAAATTCAAACGTGTTGGTAAATTTGGCGGATACACAAACAAACGTCGTAAAGCAATCGTTAAATTAACTGCTGATAGCAAAGAAATCGAAATATTTGATATCTAATTCCTATAAAGAACTAGATTTTTAACATTCAAGAAGGAGGGAAAACAAATGGCGATTAAAAAGTATAAACCAACCTCAAATGGTCGTCGTAATATGACGTCATCTGACTTTGCGGAAATCACAACTAATAAGCCTGAAAAGTCATTATTAGCTCCAAAAAAACGCAAAGCTGGTCGTAATAACCAAGGTAAAATTACTGTTCGTCATCACGGTGGTGGTCACAAGAAACAATACCGCGTAATCGACTTTAAACGTATTAAAGACGGTATCCCAGGACGCGTTGCCACAATCGAATATGATCCAAACCGTTCTGCAAACATCGCATTAATCAATTATGCTGACGGAGAAAAACGTTACATCTTAGCTCCAAAAGGATTGGAAGTTGGTCAAACAATCGTTTCTGGTCCAGATGCTGATATTAAAGTGGGTAACGCTTTACCATTAGCAAACATTCCAATGGGTACAACAATCCATAACATCGAATTAAAACCTGGTAAAGGCGGTCAATTAGTACGTTCTGCTGGTACTTCTGCACAAGTACTTGGTCGTGAAGGCAAATACGTAATCATCCGTCTACAATCTGGTGAAGTTCGTTTAGTACTTGCTACTTGCCGTGCTACAATCGGTCAAGTTGGTAACGAACAACATGAGCTTATCCACATCGGTAAAGCAGGTCGTACTCGTTGGTTAGGTAAACGCCCAACAGTTCGTGGTTCTGTAATGAACCCTAATGATCACCCACACGGTGGTGGTGAAGGACGTTCTCCAATCGGACGTAAATCTCCAATGACACCATGGGGCAAACCAGCTCTTGGTTACAAAACTCGCAAGAAGAAAAACAAAACTAATAAGTTAATTATTCGTTCTCGCAAAAAATAATGTGATTGTACTGCGGTTCGCTAGTCGTGCCGTGGTGAGTCACGAAAGGGAGGTTCCTAAATGGGTCGCAGCTTGAAAAAAGGACCTTTTGTCGATGACCACTTAATGAAAAAGGTTGAAGCACAAGAGAGTTCTGAGAAAAAACAAGTTATTAAAACTTGGTCTCGCCGTTCTACTATCTTCCCGAACTTCATCGGATTAACAATCGCTGTATATGATGGACGTAAACATGTTCCTGTATACGTGACAGAAGATATGGTAGGTCACAAGTTAGGCGAATTCGCACCAACACGTACTTATAAAGGTCACGGTGCAGATGACAAGAAAACAAGACGCTAATTTTGGAAGGAGGTAAATCCTAATGACACAAGCTAAAGCTATCGCTCGCACAGTGCGCATCGCTCCTCGTAAAGTTCGTCTAGTAGTAGACTTAATCAGAGGTAAGCAAGTTGGTGAAGCAGTTGCAATTTTACGTCATACTCCAAAAGCGGCGTCTCCAGTCGTTGAGAAAGTATTAAAATCTGCAGTTGCTAACGCTGAGCACAACTATGAATTAGATGTAAACAACTTAGTTGTTTCTGAAATCTTTGTTGACGAAGGTCCAACATTAAAACGTTTCCGTCCACGTGCACAAGGACGTGCAAGCGCAATTAACAAACGCACAAGCCACATTACTGTTGTGGTATCTGAGAAGAAGGAGGGTTAATCCGTGGGTCAAAAAGTACATCCAATAGGACTACGAGTTGGTATTATTCGTGATTGGGAGTCAAAATGGTACGCTGAAAAAGACTATGCGACATTACTTCACGAAGATATTAAAATTCGTAAATATATCGAAGCTGCTTTAAAAGATGCATCTGTATCTAAAGTAGAAATCGAACGCGCAGCAAACCGCGTAAACATTACAATTCACACAGCGAAACCAGGTATGGTAATCGGTAAAGGCGGTACAGAAGTTGAAAACTTACGTAAATACCTTAACGATTTAACTGGCAAACGTGTACACATTAATATCGTAGAAATCAAAAAAGCTGATCTTGATGCTCGTTTAGTAGCAGAAAACATCGCTCGTCAACTTGAGAACCGCGTATCATTCCGCCGTGCTCAAAAACAAGCAATCCAACGCACAATCCGTGCTGGTGCAAAAGGAATTAAAACACAAGTATCTGGACGTTTAGGTGGCGCTGATATCGCGCGTGCTGAACATTATAGTGAAGGAACAGTTCCACTTCATACTCTTCGTGCTGACATCGACTATGCTCATGCTGAAGCAGACACTACTTATGGTAAATTAGGTGTTAAAGTATGGATTTACCGTGGTGAAGTCCTTCCTACTAAGAAGAACTCTGTGGAAGGAGGCAAATAATTATGTTATTACCAAAACGCGTAAAATACCGTCGTGAACACCGTGGAAACATGCGTGGTGAAGCAAAAGGCGGTAAAGAAGTTGCATTTGGTGAATGGGGCCTACAAGCTACAACAGCTAGCTGGGTTACTAACCGTCAAATCGAATCTGCCCGTATCGCTATGACACGTTACATGAAACGTGGCGGTAAAGTTTGGATTAAAATCTTCCCACATAAACCTTATACGAAAAAGCCTCTAGAGGTACGTATGGGTTCTGGTAAAGGTTCTCCAGAAGGTTGGGTAGCAGTAGTAAAACCAGGAAAAGTAATGTTTGAAGTTGCAGGTGTATCTGAAGAGGTAGCACGTGAAGCACTTCGTTTAGCATCACACAAACTTCCTGTGAAATGTAAAGTTGTTAAACGTCAAGAAACTGGTGGTGAATCTAATGAAAGCTAATGAAATCCGTGACCTTGCCACTTCTGAAATTGAATTAAAAGTGAAATCACTGAAAGAAGAGCTTTTCAACCTTCGCTTCCAATTGGCGACTGGTCAATTAGAAAACACAGCTCGCATTCGCGAAGTTCGTAAAGCGATTGCGCGCATGAAAACTGTGATTCGTGAAAGAGAAATCAGCGCAAATAACTGATAAGGAGGTTTGAAAGAATGACTGAGCGTAACCAACGCAAAGTTTACACAGGCCGTGTTGTTTCAGATAAAATGGACAAAACAGTAACTGTTCTTGTTGAAACTTATAAGAAACACAAATTATACGGAAAACGTGTAAAATACTCTAAAAAATTCAAGGCTCATGATGAGTTAAACGAAGCGAAAATCGGTGATATCGTTCGTATCATGGAAACTCGCCCGCTATCAGCTACTAAACGTTTCCGTCTAGTGGAAGTTGTAGAAAAAGCGGTTATTATTTAATAACATTTCGGAAACATTTAAATTCCGAAGGGAGGTAACCTAAGTGATCCAACAAGAAACTCGTATGAAAGTTGCTGACAACTCAGGTGCACGTGAAGTTTTAACAATTAAAGTGCTTGGTGGTTCTGGCCGTAAAACTGCTAATATCGGAGATATCGTAGTTGTTACAGTTAAGAAAGCAACACCAGGAGGCGTTGTCAAGAAAGGTGACGTTGTTAAGGCTGTTGTCGTTCGCACAAAATCTGGTGTACGCCGTAAAGATGGTACTTATATCAAATTTGATGAAAATGCTTGCGTAATCATTAAAGACGATAAGTCACCACGCGGAACTCGTATTTTCGGGCCTGTTGCTCGTGAATTACGTGATAGCAACTTCATGAAAATCGTTTCATTAGCTCCAGAAGTTCTTTAATTTCATGAGAGTACCAATCAAGGAGGTGCGACACATAATGCATGTAAAAAAGGGTGACAAAGTCAAAGTTATCACTGGTAAAGATAAAGGTAAAGTAGGCGTAGTTTTAGCAGCTTTCCCTAAACAAGACCGTGTTCTTGTTGAAGGTGTAAACATTGTGAAAAAACACGTTAAACCTAACCAGTTAAACCCACAAGGTGGTATTGTTAGCCAAGAAGCAGCAATCCACGTTTCGAACGTAATGCTAATCGATCCTAAATCTGGCGAGCCGACTCGCGTAGGTTACAAAATCGAAGACGGCAAAAAAGTTCGTGTTGCAAAAAAATCAGGTGCAGTAATCGACTAATAAGTAAATTGAGAAGGGAGGTACGAACATGAGCCGCCTAAAAGAAAAATATACAAAAGAAGTTTCTCCAGCTCTTATGAGCAAATTTGGATATAAATCAGTAATGCAAGTGCCAAAAGTTGAAAAAATCGTAATCAACATGGGTGTTGGTGACGCTGTACAAAACTCTAAAGCATTAGATTCTGCTGTAGAAGAATTAACAATCATCACTGGTCAAAAACCAGTTGTAACTAAAGCTAAAAAATCGATCGCAGGTTTCCGCTTACGTGAAGGTATGGCAATCGGTGCAAAAGTTACATTACGTGGTGAACGTATGTATGAATTCTTGGATAAATTAATCGCTATCGCACTTCCACGTGTACGTGACTTCCATGGTGTTTCTAAAAAATCATTCGATGGTCGCGGTAACTACACTTTAGGTGTTAAAGAACAATTAATTTTCCCAGAGATCGATTACGATAAAGTTTCAAAAGTACGCGGTATGGACATCGTGATCGTAACAACTGCGAATTCTGACGAAGAAGCTCGCGAGTTATTGACACAATTCGGTATGCCGTTCCAAAAGTAATAAAACAAGGAGGGCGAAAACGTGGCTAAAAAATCAATGGTCATTAAACAACAACGTAAGCAAAAGTTTAAAGTACAAGAATATACACGTTGTGAACGCTGTGGTCGTCCACATTCAGTATATCGTAAGTTTAAACTTTGCCGTATTTGTTTCCGTGAACTTGCATATAAGGGACAAATTCCTGGCGTTAAAAAAGCAAGCTGGTAATCCCCGAAATTGGGAAGGAGGTAAAATCAATGACAATGTCAGATCCAATTGCAGATATGCTGACTCGCATCCGTAATGCGAACATGGTTCGTCACGAAAAATTAGAAGTACCTGCTTCTAATTTAAAGAAAGAAATCGCTGAAATCTTAAAGCGTGAAGGTTTCGTTCGTGATGTTGAGTATGTTGAAGATAATAAGCAAGGTATCATCCGTATCTTCTTAAAATATGGAAGAGATAACGAACGTGTTATCACTGGTTTAAAACGTATTTCAAAACCTGGCTTACGTGTATACGCTAAAACTAACGAAGTACCAAAAGTACTTAATGGTTTAGGTATCGCTTTAGTATCTACTTCTCAAGGTGTACTAACTGATAAAGAAGCACGTGCTAAACAAGTTGGCGGAGAAATCTTAGCTTACATTTGGTAATTAGTAATATATGAATGGAGGTGCAACTAAATGTCTCGTGTAGGTAAAAAACCAATCGAGGTTCCAGCTAACGTTACTGTGACTGTTGCTGAAGACAACACAGTTACTGTTAAAGGACCAAAAGGCGAATTAACTCGTCAATTCAATACTGAAATGAAATTTGAGCAAGAAGGCAACATCATTACGATCGTTCGTCCTTCTGAATCAAAAGAACACCGTACTATCCATGGTACAACTCGTGCGCTATTAGCAAACATGGTAACTGGTGTTTCTGAAGGATTCTCTCGTTCACTAGAACTTATCGGTGTCGGTTACCGTGCGCAATTACAAGGTAAAAAGCTTGTTCTAAACGTAGGGTACTCTCATCCAGTAGAGTTCACACCTGAAGAAGGTCTAGAAGTGGAAGTTCCTTCAAACACTAAAGTGATCGTTAAAGGTATTAGCAAGGAACGTGTTGGTGCTTTAGCATCTAACATTCGTGACGTTCGTCCACCAGAGCCATACAAAGGTAAAGGTATTCGTTATGAAGGCGAATATGTACGTCGTAAAGAAGGTAAAACAGGTAAATAATGCTCTAAGAAGCGTTAGAAAGGAGTGACCTCTGTGATTACGAAACAAGATAAAAATCAAGTTCGTAAAAAACGTCATGCGCGTGTACGTTCTAAAATCTCAGGTACTGCTGAGCGTCCACGTTTAAACGTATTCCGTTCAAACAAGAACATTTATGCGCAAATTATTGACGATGTTGCTGGTGTTACACTTGTTAGTGCATCAACTCAAGAAAATGGTTTTGAGGGTGCAGGTAGCAATGTAGAAGCTGCAACTAAAATCGGTGAAACAATCGCTAAACGCGCTGCGGAAAAAAATATTACTGCTGTTGTATTTGACCGTGGTGGTTACTTATATCATGGACGTGTAAAAGCTTTAGCTGAAGCTGCACGTGAAAACGGCTTAGAATTTTAATAAGAAGGAGGGACATACTTCATGAGTCGCATTGACGCAAACAAACTTGAACTTGAAGAACGCGTAGTTACAATTAACCGCGTTGCAAAAGTTGTTAAAGGTGGACGTCGCTTCCGCTTTACAGCACTAGTTGTTGTAGGTGATAAAAACGGTCATGTAGGTTTTGGTACTGGTAAAGCTCAAGAGGTTCCAGACGCAATCCGCAAAGCTGTAGAAGACGCGAAGAAAAACTTAATCGAAGTGCCACTTGTTGGTGGAACAACTCCACATGACGTGGTTGGTCGCTTCGGAGCAGGTCAAATCTTAATTAAACCTGCAGCTCCTGGTACTGGAGTTATTGCTGGTGGTCCTGTACGTGCTGTACTTGAACTTGCTGGTGTTACTGATATTCTTTCAAAATCTCTTGGTTCTAACACACCAATTAACATGGTGCGTGCAACTATCGCAGGTTTAAATGAATTAAAACGCGCAGAGGAAGTTGCAAAACTTCGCGGTAAATCAGTGGAAGAACTATTAGGTTAAGGGGGGGAATTATAATGGCAAATAAATTAGAAATTACCCTTACTAAATCTTTGATCGGTACAAAACCAGGGCAACGTAAAATCATTGAAGCATTAGGTTTACGCAAAGTAAACTCTACTGTTGAACAAGCTGATAACGCTGCTATCCGTGGTATGATTGATAAAGTAGCTCACTTAGTTACTGTAAAAGAAAATTAATTTTTAAACTTTGAACAAGGAGGTGCCACCTATATGAAACTTCATGAGTTAAAACCAGCAGAAGGTTCTCGTAAAGAACGCAACCGTGTTGGTCGTGGTATCGGTTCTGGTAATGGTAAAACTGCAGGTAAAGGTCATAAAGGTCAAAACGCTCGTTCTGGCGGCGGCGTTCGTCCTGGATTTGAGGGGGGTCAAAACCCACTATTCCGTCGTTTACCAAAACGTGGCTTTACGAACATTAACCGTAAAGAATACGCTATCTTGAACCTTGATGCATTAAATCGTTTCGAAGACGGCGCAGAAGTAACACCTGCATTGTTATTAGAAACTGGAGTTGTAAGCAGTGAAAAAGCTGGCATTAAGATTCTAGGTAATGGAACTCTTAATAAAAAGCTTACTGTGAAAGCTCATAAGTTCTCTGCTTCAGCTAAAGAAGCTATCGAGAACGCTGGCGGAACAACTGAGGTGATTTAATGTTTCAAACAATCTCAAACTTTATGCGCGTTCGAGATATACGAAATAAAATCATTTTCACTCTCTTAATGTTGATTGTTTTTCGTATCGGGACTTTTATTCCGGTACCAAACGTCGACTCAGAAGTATTAAAGGTAGCCGATGAATTTAATTTAATTGGCTTCCTTAATACATTTGGCGGTGGTGCACTGTCTAACTTCTCAATTTTTGCATTGGGAATTATGCCTTACATTACTGCTTCCATTATTGTTCAACTATTACAAATGGATGTTGTACCTAAGTTTGCAGAATGGGCTAAACAAGGTGATGTTGGACGTCGTAAGCTTGCACAGTTTACACGTTATTTAACAATTGTTTTAGCGTTCATCCAGGCTTTCGCCATGTCATTTGGTTTTAATCAAATGTACGGTGGATCGTTAATTAAAGACACAAGTGTTTTGTCATACTTAACAATTGCAGTTGTATTAACTGGTGGTACTGCTTTCTTATTATGGTTAGGGGAACAAATTACTTCTCATGGTGTTGGAAACGGTATTTCAATCATTATCTTCGCAGGTATTGTTGCAGCTCTTCCAACTACTGTGAACCAAATTTATGCACAACAAATCGAGGATGCTGGTGATCAGTTATTCATTCGAATTGCTATCCTAGTATTACTTGCTTTGATTATGCTTGCAGTTGTAGTCGGTGTTATTTACTTCCAACAAGCGTTGCGTAAAATTCCGATTCAATATGCAAAACGAGTTGCGGGACGTACTGCTCAAGTTGGTGGACAACAAACTCATTTACCGTTAAAAGTAAATGCTGCAGGGGTTATTCCGGTAATCTTTGCAATAGCGTTCATTGTTACACCTCAAACTTTAGCTACATTCTTCGGTCAAAATGATATCACTTCTTTCATTCAAAATACGTTTGATTATACAAAACCTGTTGGAATGATTATATATATTGCATTGATTGTTGCATTTACCTACTTCTATGCATTTATTCAAGTGAATCCAGAAAACTTGACAGACAACTTGAAAAAACAAGGTGCTTATATTCCTGGTATTCGTCCGGGAAATGATACACAAGAATACTTAACAAAAGTTTTATATCGTTTAACATTTGTTGGTGCTATATTCTTAGTTGTAATCTCTGTATTACCGATACTATTTATTAATTTCATGAATCTACCTGCTACGGCACAAATCGGTGGAACTAGTGTTATTATCGTTGTCGGTGTTGCATTAGAAACAATGAAACAATTAGAATCTCAATTAGTTAAACGTCATTATAAAGGCTTTATGAAATAATTTGCAGGTTTTAGGAAACTCTTTGTTTCCTAACCCGCAGTATTAGGGGGAGACAAAACGTATGAATATCGTTTTAATGGGTTTGCCTGGTGCCGGTAAAGGTACTCAAGCAGACAAAATTGTTGAGAAGTACGATATCCCTCATATTTCTACAGGCGACATGTTCCGTGCGGCTATAAAAGATGGCACTGAACTTGGTTTAAAAGCAAAATCGTATATGGATCAAGGGGCATTAGTTCCTGATGAAGTTACGATTGGCATCGTTCGTGAGCGACTTTCACAAAATGATTGCGAAAAAGGGTTCTTATTAGACGGATTCCCTCGCACAGTTCCTCAAGCGGAAGCTCTGGATAACATCTTAGAAGAACTAGGGAAAAGAATTGAACATACAATTAACATCCAAGTTGAAAAAGATGAACTGGTTGCACGTCTAAGTGGTCGTCGTATTTGTAAAGTTTGCGGTACATCATACCATATCTTATTTAACCCTCCAGCAGTGGAAGGAAAATGTGATAAAGATGGTGGCGAATTATATACACGTGCGGACGATAATCCTGAAACTGTTGCAAACCGTCTGGAAGTAAATATGAATCAAGCTCAACCTTTACTTGATTTTTATCAAGCAAAAGGTGTGTTAACAAATATAGATGGACAGCAAGACATTGAAAAAGTGTTTGCTGATCTTGACGCTCTTTTATTACAGGGCAGCCGCAGCTGATACCCGGCATTAGGCGAAAGTCAAACTGCTTTACTTGGGAGACGTGCGGAGGGCAACATTAAAACATTATTTTTGAGAGTTGCAAAAGCATATTGTGCCCGGTATACACTCAAACAAAAGTGGGAAACTTTCCAACTTTTGAATAAGTGTTAGGGTTTCGTGGAAGCATCTGTATAAAGGGTATGAATCTCTCATCCAGACTTATCCGTAACCGGTTAGTCGTTCCTGGATTGTGTGAAGCGAAACCAGACGAGCGTCTTTCGAACATCTCTCACAATCCAAAGTTTATAATGTAGTTGCTTCTTACTGGAAGAAAACAGTTGCAATAATTCTCTATCTCGTGTAAGTTAGAGAATTGGGAATTGCATATAGAAGGGAGACAGGATTGATGGCGAAAGACGATGTAATTGAAGTCGAAGGAACAGTTGTTGAGACTTTGCCAAACGCGATGTTTAAGGTAGAATTAGAAAATGGGCACACAGTGCTAGCACACGTATCTGGAAAGATTCGTATGCACTTTATTAGAATTTTACCAGGAGATAAGGTTACTATCGAGTTATCTCCATATGATTTAACTCGCGGTCGTATCACATACCGTTTTAAATAATCTTTTGCACTCCGGACTATTAAGGAGGTTGGGTTAGATGAAAGTGAGACCATCTGTGAAACCGATCTGCGAAAAATGTAAAGTAATTCGCCGACGCGGTAAAGTAATGGTAATCTGTGAAAATCCTAAACATAAACAAAAACAAGGATAATTAGAAGGAGGTGCACTTAAAGTATGGCACGTATTGCTGGTGTTGATATTCCTCGTGACAAACGCGTGGTAATTTCATTAACTTACATCTACGGAATTGGTAAAACAACATCTCAAAAAGTATTAGCTGCTGCTGGTGTTAACGCTGACACACGCGTTCGCGATCTTACTGAAGATGAGTTAAACAAAATCCGTGAACAATTAGATAAATACAAAGTGGAAGGTGACTTACGTCGCGAAATTTCACTTAACATTAAACGCTTGATGGAAATCGGTTCATTCCGTGGTATCCGTCACCGTCGTGGTTTACCTGTTCGTGGTCAAAATACGAAAAACAATGCGCGTACGCGTAAAGGTCCTCGTAAAACTGTAGCGAACAAGAAAAAATAATAAGTAAAGGGGGTTCCTTCTTAACATGGCTCGTAAACAACAAACACGTAAACGTCGTGTGAAAAAGAATATCGAATCTGGTATTGCACACATTCGTTCTACATTTAACAATACAATCGTAACGATTACAGATATGCAAGGTAACGCAGTATCTTGGTCTAGTGCTGGTGCACTTGGATTCAAAGGTTCTCGTAAATCTACTCCATTTGCTGCGCAAATGGCTGCAGAGGCTGCTGCAAAAGCATCCCTTGAACATGGTCTGAAGACGTTGGAAGTAACTGTTAAAGGTCCTGGTGCTGGTCGTGAAGCTGCAATCCGTGCACTTCAAGCTGCAGGTCTAGAAGTAACAGCAATTAAAGATGTTACTCCAGTTCCACATAATGGTTGCCGTCCGCCAAAACGTCGTCGTGTGTAATGGGTGCATCTCAAATCTAATTTGAGTTCATCATTGCTTGTACAAAACAAAAATCTTGTGCAAAATTTATAAAGTCAACACTTTTTGACTATTATGATGTTATGAACCTATACATTCGATGTTTTGAAGGAGGGTAAATTGAATGATCGAAATTGAAAAACCAAAGATTGAAACTGTTGAGATCAGCGAAGATTCCAAATATGGTAAGTTTGTTGTAGAACCGCTTGAACGCGGCTATGGAAACACTTTGGGTAATTCTTTACGTCGTATCCTTCTGTCTTCTTTACCAGGAGCTGCTGTTACATCTATTCAAATTGATGGCGTGTTACACGAATTCTCTACTGTAGAAGGCGTTGTAGAAGACGTTGCTTCAATTATTCTGAATATCAAAAAGCTTGCACTAAAAATCTACTCTGACGAAGAAAAAGTTATTGAGATTGACGTGAAAGGTGATGCAACAGTTACAGCTGCCGATATTACGCATGACAGTGACGTAGAGATTTTAAATCCAGACCTACACATTGCACAAATCGCTAAAAATGGTCATCTACGTATGCGCATGTATGCTCGTCGTGGCCGTGGCTATACTCCTGCTGATCAAAACAAACGTGAGGATCTAAGTATCGGCGTGATCCCGATCGACTCTATTTACACTCCAGTTTCACGCGTTAATTTTCAAGTGGAGAACACTCGTGTTGGACAAAACTCTGATTTCGACAAGTTATCACTTGATGTGTGGACAGATGGAAGCATCGGTCCAAAAGAGGCGATTTCGCTCGGAGCTAAAATTTTAACTGAGCACCTTAACATCTTCGTAGGCTTAACTAATGAAGCACAAACTGCTGAAATCATGGTCGAAAAAGAAGAGGATCAAAAAGAGAAAGTTTTAGAGATGACGATTGAAGAACTAGATCTTTCTGTACGTTCTTACAACTGCTTAAAACGCGCTGGTATCAATACGGTATTAGAACTTGCGAATAAGTCAGAAGACGACATGATGAAGGTACGTAATCTTGGTCGTAAATCGCTAGAAGAAGTTAAAGCGAAATTAGAAGAGCTTGGATTAGGACTGCGCAAAGAAGACTAATCAAGTGATTGAATTTATATAGTTCTGAAATAAAGGAGGGAACATCCATGGGTTACAGAAAACTTGGTCGTACAAGTTCTCAACGTAAAGCGTTACTACGTGATTTAGCTACTGACTTAATCATTAACGAACGCATTGAAACAACTGAAGCACGTGCGAAAGAATTACGTTCAGTTGTTGAAAAAATGATTACTTTAGGTAAACGTGGAGACTTACATGCTCGTCGTCAAGCGGCTGCATTTATCCGTCGTGAAGTAGTAACAACTACAGACGAAGAAGGTAACGAAACAACTTCATTTGCACTTCAAAAATTATTTAATGATGTTGCACCACGTTATACTGACCGTCAAGGTGGTTACACTCGTATTCTTAAAGTAGGTCCTCGCCGTGGTGACGGTGCGCCTGTAGTTGTAATTGAATTAGTATAATTTAGTTAAGCTACTTGCAATTGAGGGTGTCCGGTTCACCGGTTGAACCCGGACACCTCTTTTTTTAAATAATGATTTATACGACAATAAAATGGCATGAGCGTTATAATGAGCGAGCAATCATTTGCGGCGTCTCGTCTAGCTCTCCGCACCTCATTCAACAAAGCACGGAATTGAGCAGCCGTGTCTTGTATTAAATGTTGTTAAAGCGCATTTCTCTGAATGGGGTGCGCGCTTTTTTATTATTCCTTAAAACAAATTAAACATACAAATGACGAATTATACACTTATACATATGCAAAAATAATGTACGTTGCAATCTTACCTTTTTCCTTAAAGATTTGTTAACGTACCTTATTTTTATATATGTCAAATAAAAACCGCTAAAAGTATAGAATTACACTACAATTCAGTGTAATTTAGTTTGTAGAGTTTGAGCGAGAGGAGATTAGAATAGTGACGGAAATTTTGTCGTTTAACAACGTAAGTTACTCATATACACCAGATAATCCAAATGCTCGTAAAGCCGTTCAAAATGTGTCCTTCTCCATCTCAGAAGGCGAATGGATTGCAATTGTTGGTCATAATGGTTCTGGTAAATCCACTATGGTGAAGCTTGTAAGTGGGTTACTTTTCCCACAAGAGGGTGAAGTTCGTGTTATGAGGGATGTATTAACAGAAGAAAATCTTTGGGAAATTCGTTCGCAAATCGGAATGGTTTTTCAAAATCCAGATAATCAGTTTGTAGGTGCTACTGTTCAAGATGATGTAGCCTTTGCTCTAGAAAATAGTGGTGTTCCATATCAAGAGATGGTTCAACGTGTTCACAAATCCCTTGCTCAAGTTAAAATGGATAATTTTCTAAATCATGAACCACATCATTTATCAGGTGGACAAAAACAGCGTGTAGCGATTGCAGGTGCCCTTGCGATGCGTCCCAAAATATTAATTTTAGATGAATCAACTTCTATGTTAGATCCACAGGGCCGGGATGAAGTGTTAAAAACTGTTCGTGCATTGCGTGAAGAAATTGGTTTAACTGTACTATCCATTACCCATGATGTAGAAGAAGCACTATATGCAGATCGTATTTTATTTATGAATGACGGAAAAAAATATGCTGAAGGTACACCGACAGAAATCTTTGCACTAGGAGACAAGCTTGTAGAATTTGGACTTGAGCTTCCCTTTGCAATGCGCATGACAAAACTTCTACAATCGAAAGGTGTACAGTTAGTAGGAGAACATATGACAGAAGAAGAGTTGGTGAATGATTTATGGACATCAAACTTCAACAAGTAAGCTACGCCTATTCGATTGGTACCCCATTTGAAAAGTACGCATTATTTGATGTTGATTTAACGATTCCATCTCAGACGTATCAAGCAATTATAGGACATACAGGCTCAGGCAAATCCACTATACTACAACATTTTAATGGCCTATTAAAGCCTTCTAAAGGACAAGTACATATTGGAGAACGGGTTATTGAAGCGGGTAAAAAAGCAAAGGAACTAAAGCCAATTCGTCAAAAGGTGGGAATTGTCTTTCAATTCCCAGAACATCAGCTTTTTGAAGAGACGGTATTAAAAGACATTATGTTCGGACCGATGAACTTTGGTGTTTCCGAAACAGAAGCAGAAAAACGTGCTAAGGAGCTTATTAAACTGGTCGGTTTACCTGAAGAAACGTTAAATAAGTCACCCTTTGATTTATCAGGAGGGCAAATGCGACGTGTAGCCATTGCAGGAGTGTTAGCAATGGATCCAGAGGTTATTGTATTAGACGAGCCTACTGCAGGTCTTGACCCTCGTGGACAACGTGAAATTATGGATATGTTTTATACTTTGCATAAAGAAAGAGGACTCACGACAATTCTCGTAACCCATAGTATGGAAGACGCGGCGAAATATGCTGATCGAATTGCTATCATGCACGAAGGAAAATGTGTCTTAAATGGTACACCGCATGAAATCTTTTCTGATGCAAAGACATTGGAAACTTATCGATTGGAGTTGCCGCATATTGTAAGATTCCAACAAAAGATTGAAAATATGATGAATCTACGTTTATCAAAGATTTGTTTAACGGAAGAAGAGCTTGCTGAGGAAGTTTCACGTGTCTTACGAAAGGGGCGTGATTACCAATGATGGAAAAAATGATATTTGGTCGATTTATTCCAGGGGATTCGTTTGTTCATAGAATGGACCCACGCTCAAAATTACTATTTGTTTTTGCGTTTATTGTCATTGTTTTTTTAGCAAATAACGTTGCTACCTATGCGTTATTATTAGCCTTTACATTGTTTGTAATCTTAATGTCTAAAATCCGCTTATACTTTTTAATTAATGGATTAAAGCCGGTTATTATATTATTAATATTTACGTTTATGATTCATATTTTGTTTACTCGTGAAGGGGATATTATTTTCCAACTAGGCTTTTTTAAAGTGTATGAGGAAGGTTTAAGGCAAGGGATATTTATCTCAATCCGTTTCTTAGTTCTAGTCTTTATGACGTCTATTTTAACGCTAACAACGTCACCTATATCTATTACAGATGGGCTTGAGACATTGTTAAACCCATTAAAGAAAATAAAATTGCCAGTGCATGAGTTGGCGTTAATGATGTCTATTGCTTTACGTTTTATTCCAACGTTAATGGATGAAACCGATAAAATTATGAAGGCACAAATGGCGCGTGGTTCGGATTTAAGTGCAGGGCCATTAAAAGACCGAATTAAAGCCGTTGTACCTTTGCTTGTACCTCTCTTTGTTAGTGCGTTTAAACGTGCTGAAGATTTGGCTACAGCAATGGAGGTACGTGGATACCGTGGTGGTGAGGGCAGAACTCGTTATCGCCAATTAAAATGGGATTGGCGTGATACAACAAGTTTAGCATCATTAGTAGTCGTAACAATTATTTTAGTAGTTTTACGTAACTAACGAGGTGAAGTTGATGAGGCGTTTAAAAGCAACGATTAGCTATGATGGGACACTTTTTGCAGGATACCAAGTACAACCAGGTGAACGCACTGTTCAGCTTGAAATTGAATCGGTATTAGCGAAAATGCATAAGGGAGAAAAAGTGCGGATAACAGCAAGTGGTCGGACGGATGCGCGTGTACACGCTACTGGCCAGGTAATTCATTTCGATACAACCTTAACTATTGCACACGATCGTTACAAAAAAGCGTTGAATGTTCAACTACCTCGTGATATTCGTGTTTTAGAGGTAGAGGAAGTATCAAGTGACTTTCACGCAAGATTCAGTGTAACAGGGAAACGTTACCGCTACATTTGGAATTGCGAGGAAGAACAAAGCCCATTTCGTAGGCATTTCTCAGTTGATACGAAAGGAATAAACCCAGACGTTGAGAAAATGAATGAAGCTGCACAGTTTATCGTTGGTACACACGATTTTTCATGCTTTTGTGCAGCAAATACCAGTGTCGTTGATAAAGTGCGTACGGTGCATTCTCTAGCTTTTGAGAGGCATAATGAAGAGCTACATATGGTGATAGAAGGCAATGGCTTTTTATACAATATGGTACGAATTATTGCAGGTACTTTATGGGAAGTTGGTATCGGGAAACGGGAAGTAGCTAGTTTAAAAGATATTATAGCTTCCAAAGAACGAGGAAAAGCGGGCAAAACAGCGCCAGCACACGGTTTGTATTTAGAAAAGGTATTTTATTAATAGCTATCGCATTAAAAAACAACTTTCCCAGGTGTGCAACTTTTTTCTTGACTAAACCCAAAAAATATTATAAGATGACATATGGTATTTTCATTACCAACCACAAATAAGCCCCGAAACTTATAAGTGATTATATAATGAAAAATAACGGTAATCGAATCGATTAGGAGGACAAATAAATGCGTACAACATTCATGGCTAAAGGTCACGAAGTAGAGCGTAAATGGTTAGTAGTTGACGCAGAAGGCCAAACTCTTGGACGTTTAGCTTCTGAAGTAGCTTCAATCTTACGCGGTAAACATAAACCAACATTCACACCAAACGTTGACACAGGTGACCACGTAATCATCATCAATGCAGACAAAATTGAATTAACAGGTAATAAATTAGAAGGTAAAATTTACTACCGCCACACTCAATTCGCAGGTGGTTTAAAAACACGTACTGCTGGCGAAATGAAAGAAAAATACCCACAACAAATGCTTGAATTAGCAGTTAAAGGTATGCTTCCTAAAAACTCTTTAGGTCGTAAAATGTTCACTAAACTTCACGTATACGCTGGAGCAGAACACCCACATGCAGCACAAAAACCGGAAAGCTACACGCTTCGCGGATAATTAACTAGAGGAGGATATTCACTTGGCACAAGTTCAATATATCGGCACAGGTCGCCGTAAAAGTTCAGTAGCTCGCGTACGTTTAGTACCAGGCGAAGGCAAAATTGTTATTAACGATCGTAATATCGAAGACTACCTACCATTTGAAACTTTACACTTAATCATCAACCAACCATTAGAAGCAACTCAAACTAAAGGTAGCTATGATGTATTTGTAAACGTAAACGGTGGTGGTTTCACTGGTCAAGCTGGTGCAATCCGTCATGGTATCGCTCGTGCGTTACTACAAGTTGACCCAGATTTCCGTCCAGCACTTAAATCTGCAGGTTTACTAACTCGTGACCCACGTATGAAAGAACGTAAAAAATACGGTCTTAAAGGTGCTCGTCGTGCGCCTCAGTTCTCAAAACGTTAATATGGCGTTTCAAGGCTCTTTTCTCTTCGGAGGAAAGGGTCTTTTTTTTCTGCATGATAATCGAAATGAGTAAAGAAATCAACTATAGTTCACTAATGGTTCACATGATGACAATGGGGGTATTAATATGATGGGAAACAATGCAGAATATTATGTTGAAAATCTACGGTATGTTATTAGGTCTGCAATGGAGAAGGATGCAAAGAGACTATCTGAAGTGAGATTACAAATAGATGGGGAAACAGAGAATTTAGATCGAGAAAGAGGAGAAGCATACATAGATGAACAAGGCTTTATCCAACTCATTAAAGAGGATATAGAACACATTCATAACTTATTTTTAGTTGCTGAAGTGGATGGAATGGTTGTGGGCTTTTCAAGATGTGAAGGGAACAAATTAAAGCGAACTTCCCATAAAGTAGAATTCGGAGTTTGTGTATTAAAAGATTTTTGGGGCTATGGTATTGGACAAAACCTTTTGAAGGAGTCTATTAAATGGGCAGATTTGAATGATATTAAAAAAATATATCTAAACGTTCTTGAAACCAATGTTAAAGCTATAAAATTATACGAAAAGTATGGATTTGAAGTGGAAGGTGTTATAAAAAAGGACAAGCTATTATCTGACGGAAACTATTATAATACCGTTATCATGGGAAGATTTAATTTGCATGAGGGTGAATTATGACTAAAATTGAAAAACGAAGAAAAGTAGTTTTAGATTTAGCTGTTACTCTAGATGGTTTTATAGAAGGGAAAAATGGTGAAGTGGATTGGTGTATCATGGATCCAGGGATGGAGTTTCTTGATTTTTTAAATGGAATTGACATAATTTTTTATGGTAGAAAAAGTTATGACTTATGGGGGCAATTTACTCCAGAAACAGATGCTCCAGTATTTGAAATAGAACTATGGAAAGCAGTGCATAGCAAAGAAAAATACGTGTTTTCTAAAACGCAAAAGGGAGCGGATAGTAAGGCAATATTTATTAATGACCAACTTGTTGAGGAAGTTAATAAACTAAAGAGTGTGACAGGTAAAGACATCTGGTTATATGGCGGGGCGAATCTTATAACGACTTTTCTACAATTAGGACTTGTTGACGAATTTCGATTATCTATTCACCCAGTTATTTTAGGAGATGGGAAACCCCTATTCGTTGGCTTACAAAATAGGTTGAATTTGAAATTAGTTAAGACAAAAAGATTTTCCTCAGGTGTTGTCCAGCTAATTTATCATTTAGAATAGGTTTGATTTTTATGTCTACGATCACCTCATTTTCTTCATACTATTGATGAGGTGGGAAAATTGACAATTGTACGCTTAGGCTATGTTGCAATGAGTATGGAACTGAAGAACGCTTCCCCGTCTAAAACGATGACATTTGCACAATTTCAGAAAATCGATGATCGTGAGGCAGCAATACGTAAATTAGAACGAATTGCATTGGCTAATTTAGAAAATACCCACAGGCTACTGAAACATAATGCATCAAGAGATATTCATTTTTACCGTTTCACTTCGCATTTAATCCCATTAGCGAATCATGAGGAACTTACGGATTGGAATTATATGAAACCACTTAAAGAAAAGTTAAGTGAGCTTGGTGAGTTTGTCGCAAAACATCAGATGCGCGTTGACTTTCATCCAGATCATTTTGTTGTACTAAACTCTAACAAAACGGATGTATTGAAAAATTCCTTAAAAACTTTAAAAATGCATTATCTTATACTAAAGGGAATGAAAATTGACCCGATGCATCGTTGTGTATTACATGTTGGCGGGAATTATCAGGAAACGGAACAATCATTGGAGCGATTTGTGGACAATTGGATGGAAGTTCCGAGGTCGATACAAAAAATGATTATGCTTGAAAATGACGATACATCTTTTACAATGGAGGACACTTTATATTTATGTGAAAAGTTAGGAATTCCCTTTGTATTCGATTATCATCACCACCTTGCACATCATCAGAATGAAAATTGGCTGGAAAATTGGGATCGAGTGTTAGCAACCTGGCATAATTCATTACTTCCTATTAAAATGCATATTTCAAGCCCGAAAAGTGAAGAACAATTTCGACATCACTCTGATTATGTTGATGTAAAGATGTTTTTTAGTTTTTTAAAGGAGATCAAAGGAACAATCCCTGAAATTCACTGTATGATTGAAGCTAAAAAGAAAGATGAAGCGCTCTTTACTTTGATGAAGCAAATTAAAAGAAGAGATGATATTGAAAACATTGACGGATCTTCGTTTTATTTAAAATGAACATGTTTCACCCTATATTAGGACATTCTAAAATAAAGGAGTGAGATTCATGGGGAGAAGAAGTCGTAATAAAATTTTAGTACCAGAAGCGAGACAAGGATTAGATGAACTAAAGGCAAAGGTTGCTGGTACAACAAATCCAGATCAAGCAAAGTTTGAAATTGCAGAAGAAATTGGTGTGCCTTTAAAAGAAGGTTATAACGGAAAACTTACCTCTGAAGAAGCAGGTAAAGTGGGTGGTCGTTTAGGTGGAAATATGGTGAAAGAACTAGTAAAAATGGCGCAAGAAAATTTAAAAAATAAGCAGTAATGATGTTAAAAGCTCTCGAAGCAAAAACGCTTGAGGGCTTTTTAATTTTTCATACATCTGAAAGTAACTTCGGTCGTCTATTATCTAAATTGTTTGACAATTGAAGTTGATAGTTATACTCTATATAAAGTTAATAGTTTCTACCGTTTTAATAGTGTTATATGGGGAGATAGGGTTTTGGATTTTCACCCATTTCTACTATGACAAAATTAATGTATAGCGTTTTAAAAGCGTTATATAAGAAAAAGGTGGAAAGGAGGGTTGTGTTTTAAAGTTATATCATTTTCATAGTTTAATTAAAGGAAGGGGTTCTATATGAAGAAGAATGCTGTATTCGTCTTATTGCTTAGTTTAATGTTAGTTTTTACAACATTTCCACCTAGTTATGCTGCTGAGAATGAGAATTCAGTTGTCACAATTCATCGTGATGAGTATGGAGTACCACATATTTATGCCAACTCAACTGAAGAATTATATAAGGCATATGGTTATGTTATGGCGCAAGACCGCTTGTTCCAACTTGAAATGTTCAAACGAGCAAATGAAGGGACACTTTCTGCTGTGTTTGGAGAACAATATTTAAAACGCGATGAAACTATGCGTCGTGATGGTTACAACGACGAAGAAGTACAAAAGATGATTGATAAAATGGACCCATTCGCTAGAAATATATTAAAAACCTTTGCAAGTGGGATTGATTCGTATGTGGTAGAAGCGATGAATAACCCAGGAGATAAACTTTCTAAAGACTTCAAGGACTATGGTTTAGAACCTGAACGTTGGAGTGCGGTTGATGTGCTCCGTCTGTATATGGCTTCTATGACCGCCTTTATGGACCAGGAAACTGAGATGACAAATGCCCAAATGTTAGCTAATTTAACTACACAGTTTGGCGAGGAAAAAGCTCAACAAATTTTCAACGACTATATTTGGGATAATGACCCGGACTCTCCTACTAGCATCAACTCTGAAGCTACTTTAGGTACATTTACGCCATTTGGGAGCAATACAACAAGTGATGCTGTAGTGAAAGCTGCTGAAGAACTGAATGAAGATCGAATAGCGTTTCAACAGCAAACAGAAGAATTAGGATTGCCAACAAAAGTTGGTAGTAATGCTGTCATCATTGGTCCTACAAAATCTAAATCAGGTAATCCAATTATGTTTGGTGGACCTCAAGTTGGACTTACAGCACCTGGGTTTATTTATGAGGTAGGTCTTCATGGCCCAAACATTGATATTCAAGGGTCAAGTTTCATTGGCTATCCATTTATTATGTTTGGTGCGACACAAGACTTTTCAATGGGTGCAACTGCTGGATATGGGGATGTAGTCGATATTTTTGAAGAGAAACTAAATCCAAATAACCCTAGCCAGTATATGTTCAAAGGTGAATGGCGTAACTTTGAAAAGCAAACCGAAATAATTGAAGTAAAACAAAAGGATGGCACAACGAAGAAAGTTTCTAAAGAATTTGAATACAGTGTTCATGGGCCAGTTATTTCAAAGGACCCTAAAAGTGGAGTTGCTTATACAAAAGCATGGACGTTCCGTGGTACAGAAGCTGATAGTTGGGCGGCATATTTAAGCATGAACTACGCTAAAAATGTGGATGACTTTGCTGAAGCTGCACGTGACTACACAATGACATTAGATTGGTTCTACGCAGACAAGGAAGGGAATATTGCATTCTTCCATACGAGCAAGTCTCCAATTCGTGATGAACGTGTAGATTGGCGTTTACCGACACTAGGAACGGGCGAGTACGAATGGAAAGGTTTTAGAGACCCTAAGGACAACCCGTATGAAATAAATCCGGAAAGTGGTTTTATTACAGGGTGGAATAACAAACCATCTCAACATTGGAGTAATAATTCACAAAATAGTAGATGGGGCATTAATAACCGCGTTCACAAGTTTATTGATGGGATCAATGCGCGGGATTTACTAACTTTTGATGATGTAAACGAAATCAATTATGCAGCGAGCTTTGCAAACCTAGATGAAAAATGGTTTAAACCATACCTTTTAGAATTGCTATCGAAACAAGAAGGTTCTGTATACAAAGAGACACATAGTTTACTAGAAAAGTGGAATGGTTTAAATGAAGATGTGGACAAAGACGGCTATTATGATGCCACAGCTGCGGATAGAATTTTAAATGCTTGGATCGCTCAACTGTCTAAAAATGTGATTGAGGATGATTATGCACAAGTGAATAAAGATTTACTTATTCACATTCTACAAGGAGAGAAATCAAATTTAAAACCTCAGTATGAATGGTTAAAAGAAAATAAATCGATTGAAAAACTAGCATTAGTAAGTTTTGACCAAGCAATGGTATCACTGAAAGAGAAATATGGCGATACAATTGAAAAATGGACGCCACAACCTATTCAGAAGCAAACCTTTGCGGGAGAGTCATGGATTGGATGGAAATATGGTGCTGGTGATGATACGGAATTTATCGTGATGAACCGAGGAAGTGAAAACCATTTTGTTGAGTTGACACCAGATGGCCCAATCGGAATGAACGTGACACCTCCAGGGCAAATTGGCTTCATTTCACAAAATGGAGAATATTCTCGGCATTATTCCGATCAAATTGACTTATATATCAATTTTGAATATAAGCAAATGTTGTTTAATAAAGAGGATGTTTTAAAGAATGCGGTGAATACTTTGACGCTTGATTTTAGTAAGATTTCAATCGGTGAAGCTATAAATAAGGAAACTGGTAATGTAACAGTTTCAGGTTATATTGTAGGAAATGCGAAAAATGCAAAGAATATAGCATTAAAATCAAACTTCTATAACAATGGTAATCTTTTAATTGCAGATCAACCGAATGAAACGGATGTTTCTAAGATGATGTTAGTGACATTAACTGGAGAAAACCAAAAATCGTATGGTTTAAAAGAAAACCCGAACAATCTCGGTAAGCTTATTGTAATTAAGGGTGAGCGCCATAAAGAGCAATATGGGATTGCCCAATTAATGAAAACAGAAGTGATAAGTATAGAAGAATAGGTATTATTAAGCTGTCCGGATTGTTTCGGGCAGTTTTTTTAATTCCTTAGATAATAGAAATTTATAAAATAAAATGGTAATAATAGGATTAAACTTAAATCGAAAGTAGAGGGTAAATTGAAGAAGATATTTATGTTATTGATTGCATCTTCCCTAATGTTAATGGCGTGTAATAACAAACAATCAGAGGACATTCCCGTAAGTACAATTTCACAAAACCAAATTGAGGTGATGGCAGAGAATTTAGAAATTCCGTGGTCAATTCAAAAACTAGGAAACACATTTTATCTATCTGAAAGGGTTGGAAGTATTGTAAAGGTAGAAGGAGATAGGCAAGAACGTCAGCAAGTTGAACTTAAAAAGGAATTAGCAACAGCAGCAGAGGCAGGGTTATTAGGGTTTGTTCTTGATCCTAATTTTCAACAAACAAATCTTGCCTATGCCTACTACACATACGAAAATAGCTCAGGACAATATAATCGGATTGTTACACTACAATTAGAAAACAATGTTTGGAGAGAAGAACAATTACTATTCGATAACATCCCAAGTGGACCATTTCATCATGGCGGAAGACTTAGAATCGGACCAGATAATAAGCTTTATGCTACGACGGGTGATGCGCTCGAGTCAGCTCTTGCACAAGATTTAAATTCATTAGGCGGGAAAATACTCAGAATGAATTTGGATGGCTCGATTCCAAATGATAACCCATTTCCTAATTCGTACATTTACAGTTATGGGCATCGTAACCCTCAAGGATTAACTTGGCTAGCAGATGGTTCTCTTTATGCAAGTGAGCATGGCAACGATGCAAATGATGAAATAAACAAAATTGAAGCGGGTAAAAATTACGGTTGGCGAATTATACAAGGGAATGAAAAAAGAGAAGGATTGGAAACACCGATTTTTACTTCGGGAAGTAATGCAACATGGGCTCCTTCTGGCATGGACCATTATAACGGCAAATTGTATGTTGCTGCGTTACGAGGCGCGGGAGTTTATGAATTTAACCTTGCTAATAAAGAGTCAGAAAAAGTAATTTCAGGATTAGGCAGAATTCGTGATGTGTTCATAGATGAAGAGTTTCTTTACTTTATTAGTAATAACAAGGATGGTCGAGGAAATCCCCAAGAAAATGATGATAAATTATATCGAGTTTCGATATCCCAATTTCAATAAGGAGTTGTAGAAATGAGGAACATTACAAAAATGAGCATTTTAAAACCAGCAAATGAAGTATTTGAAGCTTTTGTAAATCCATTAAAAATCGGTAACTTCTGGTTTTCATCAAGTTCAGAACGATGGGAGCAAGGAAAAACGATCACATTGCGATATAAAGAGTATGACTATGATGGTCTGATAAAAATACAAAAGGTTATCCTCAATGAAAAAATCGTTTTTGAGGATGAAACAAACCATATCGTTACGATTCAACTAAATGAACAAACACCATCTCATACAATTATTGAAATTACAGAGGAAGGTTTTAATGAAAATGAACCAGACCTTATTGATCAGTTAATCGATAACAAAGAGGGTTGGGTCTACATGATGACTTGTTTAAAGGCATATTTAGAATTTGGTGTGACGCAGCTTAGAAGCGCTTTAGTTAAATAAGAATTACGTGTGCCCTAAACCATTTTGTAGTTTAGGGTTTTTTTATGTGAAAATTTTTTCCACAAAAGTGAAATTTTTTCATAACTATATCCGTTATAGTAATTGAATACATGAAAACGACTCATGCGCATGGACGTTTACTTAAGGAGGTTTCTATGAAAGAGGAGCTAGAATTGATTGAGAGTGTCTTAGCAGGTAATAAACAAGCCTACGCACACATCATCAATCAATATAAAAATCAGTTGTATGCACTCGTATTACGGATGACGAAAAACCCACAAACAGCACAAGATTTCGTACAAGAAATTTTTATAAAAGTGTACCAGCAGCTCGGTAAGTATGACAAGAAAGGTTCTTTTTCCAGTTGGCTTTACCGAGTAGCAATCAACTACTGTATGGATGAGTTCCGAAAGAAGAGCTACCAAATGAAGCAGGTTGAAATAGAAGACGAGCAAGTCATCAACCACAACAACCCAGAGATCGTATTTTTCAAAAAGGAAAAAAGCCGTCAATTAGAAAAGCTCATTGCTATGCTACCAGAAGATGAACGGCTAATTATTTTGTTACGATTTGTTAATGAACTTTCTTACCAAGAAATAAGCGACTTACTAACGATTTCAATTTCAGATGTTCGCAATAAACTCCATCGGGCAAAGAAAAAAATGCGAATGACAGTAAAACAAGGGGGCTATTTTTATGAACTGTGTGAAGGCTGATCAACTGTCTCAATATGTTGACCGATTGTTGACGGAACAAGAGAATAAACAAATTGAAGAGCATCTAGTGAATTGTGCGATGTGTAAACAAATCGTTACTATGCTTGAAGAGGAAAATGACTTTTTACAAGAAACATTAAAATCACCAACGTTACCTGAAGACTTTGCCACAAACGTATTAGAACAGTTAGAACCATACAAACAAGTAGCTAAACCTAAAAAACGTGTTTGGAATCGTATGTTGATTACAGCAGCAGGTGTTGCTCTAGCCTTTGGGGTTTCTACTACATTTAGTCCAAGCTTTGCGGAATTAATTGGTGGCATCTTTGGAAAGCAAGTAGTAGATGAAGGGTTAAAAATGGCCAATGAAGCTGGATTTGGAGAGAGAGTAAATCTTTCTGTTACGGACAAGGGGCTAACATTTAAAATTGAAGATGTTATTGCAGATACGTCTCGAATTGCTCTATCGTACCAAGTGTTAAATAGTAAAGGCATTGCAAAAGACCCGGCATTAAATGAACATGATCTAAATAGCGGTAATGAAATAACGTTATATGATCATAATGGCAAAAAGCTAATACTATTGGACAGTAGTTATTCACAGGAAGATGGTTATGCATTATTGGAATATTCACTTAGAGAACTTCCATCGTTAGATTCGATTACTGTAAAATTTAATTTAACAGAGCTAGATGGTGTAAAGGGAAATTGGCAATTAGAAGTGCCAATCGATTTAAAAGAGATAAGTAAGCAAACGAAGACGTATGCGCTACAAGATGAAGAGTTTACAGCGGGTGGAGTTCATGTAACTTTAGATGAATTGAAAATCGCACCAACATCAGCTGATTTCGATTATGAAACATCTTTTACAAAAGATGAATTAAACAAGATTGAGAATCAATTGGATGCTTTAAGCAATAAATTAGGTGAAAATATAATAAAAGGTTTTAACGGAACTTACGAGACTTCTCTAGGTTACCGAATTGAAAACGCAAATGGAGACTCAATTTTTAAGCATAAAGGCTTTATCGAAGGAAAGGGGCACCCGATTTTAGAAGGTGGACTTCAGGGTTCAGGTAAGTGGAAATCGCAAATAGGCCATGTTGAATGGAAGGATTCATTTATCCCTTCTAAAAATCAAGAGAAGCTTACATTTGTATTAGATGGTGTATTTAAAACTGTACCGTCTGATTTCTCGATTAACATCAAACCTGAAAAGTTAACATCTTTCGAATTTGAAGGAAATCATATTACTGTAAAAGATGTAAAGGTGGAAAATAATCTTTCCCTTGAAAACTCTATAACTCCAATAAAAAATGAGAAAAGTTTAAAAATCGAGATGGAAGGTAGTAGAGAAGCAAAGGCATCCCAAATCGTTAATTGGGTGTTGGTGGATGAGAAAGGCAAAGCTTATGAAGTAAATGGTACGGGCGAAATATCAGATGAAAAGAATGCAGATGGTTTCTATAAAACAAAGAATATTCTTGAGGTTCCAGGTATCACTGAAGTGCCAAATGAGTTTACGTTATATGTAGTTACTGTCACTCAGTATGAAGAATTAGATGAAAAATGGAAGGTTCACTTAAATAAATAAAATTAACGAGTAGCAAGGGTGATTCTTGCTACTCGTTACATTTTTAAACCTCTTCTTTCGGTATCATGATTTGACCGTGTTTACCGTTTACTAAAAGGGTTTGCATAATCGTATTTGAAAGTTTGCTCGGACTATAGGGTTTTAATAAGTAATCTTGTGCTCCGAGTGAATATCCACGCTGCTTTTCATCAAAGGCAGAAGAAATAAAGATAGGGATATCTTTAAGCTTATCATCTTTTTTCATTTCCTCCATAATCGCCCAGCCATCCAACTCATTTTCCTCAAGTTTGATATCTAGAACTAAAGCATCTGGTGGAGATATCTTCATTTGTTTTAAAGCGGTGGATCCATTGTTGAAACATGAAACTTGAAACCCATTTCCTATTAACTCTTGTGATAATAAATCAGCTAAGCTTTTATCATCTTCTATAATGACAACATTATGGTGTTGCTTTATGTTTACATTCTTTTCTGAGTTTTTCATATCTTCTAATATAATTTTGGGGAAAGTTAATGTGAATACACTTCCTTTTCCAAGTTCTGAATCAACAGAGATACTACCATCGTGAATTTTAACGATTTCTGAAACAATGGATAAACCTAAGCCTGTTCCACCAATGTGGCGATGGTCGGTATTATCAATTCGATAAAACTTCTCAAAAAGGTGTGGAATTGCATCATTTGGAATCCCTAATCCTTCATCTTTAAAGTCAATTTTTAATGAATTTTCATCTTCCCGTATACGAACAACAATGTCCCCGCCTTTTGGAGAATATTTGATTGCATTGTTTAAAAGATTACCAAAGACTTGTTCTATCCTGCTTTTATCACCAAGGATTCTTGTTTGTTGTGCACCAATAGATAAGTGAATTTGATGTATTAATGTTTGGACTTGTTGATGTTCAATTACCTTTTCAAGAATTGGAACAATATTAATAAACTTTTTATCATACGTTTGTTTTCCAGATTCCATTCGCTGTATATCTAAAAAGTCGTTAATTAAAGCAGATAGACGTTGAGCCTCATTAAAGATAGTTTTTAGGTATTTTGTTTTTCTTTCTGGTTTTAATTCTTTATGCAGTAAAAGTTCAGTAAACCCTAGAACACTTGCTAAAGGGGTACGTAACTCGTGGCTTACTGTACTCACAAACTCAGATTTCATTTGATCGACTTCGAATTCTTTCGTAATATCTCGGTGAACAATAATCGTTCCGGTTTCCTTTTCGCCGTTGAACATTTTTTTACAATAAACTTGAATGACACGAGAATCTTGCTTCATGTGGTAAATAAACGATGTTGGCTCTACATGATTATCCCTAGAAGCATAAGATATTGCTTGATCTAGAGAAGGGATAAATTGCTCATCTTCTATTTTCGATGCTAATGTGGAACTCCAATCCGACCATGAAAGACCAATAATCTCATTCGTATTCCCAATGCATTCAAACATTTCACTGAACTCATGGTTTATTTGAAGAATGTTTCGGTTTTCATCGATTAATTGTATCCCTTCTTGAACCGTGTTTAAAATATCTTGATTAATAATTCTTTCTTCTTCAGAGCGTTCGTATAATTTGATTTTTTCTAGTGAAATAGCAATTTGCTTTGTAAGGATTTGATACTCTACGGTTTCCTTCTCTGAGTACGTGTTCCCCAAACGACTATAAACCATAATTGCTTCTATATCCTGATTAGCTGTAATAATTGGAATATACAAATCAGTAATATAGTTAGTAGCTTCATGGTAGCCTTTTTCAGAGGTTTCCTGTTGACGTTTTACAACAAATGCTTTTCTTGTGTTCAGTAGACGTTGGATAAGCCCTGAATCTAAGTTGTTTCTAAATTGTTGTACACCTGTTTCTGACACACCAAAAGAAGAATATGCATCCTCATGAAGAAACGTAATTAAGCCACAATCAGAAAACGTTATTTTACACATGTTTACAACAATACTATATAGAACGTCCTTCTTGTCTAGAGAGGTTGATATGCCATTAATTAATGCATTACTTCTCGTTAGTTTCTCTTCATTATCCATAAGAATGCTTAGTGTTTCCTGTAGTTGATCTTGTCCAGCTTGCAATTCCTCTTGCTGTGCCATGAGTTCTTCATTTTGCGCAATTAAATCTTGTTCCTTCACTTGAAGAGTGGTAATCATTTTTTCAAAAGCAATTGACAATGTACCTAATTCATCTTTTCGATTAGGGTATGCTTTTATCACAGCCTCTTTACCTTCTGCAATTTCATTAGCGGCATTTGCAAATTCCGATAATGGCTGACCAATATTCGTAAATACTCTTTTAACAATTCTTTGTAATGTGAAAAGAAATAGAAGAATAAAAAGAATAAATATAACTTGAATATAAGTTTGATTTTGAGTTAGGTTTTGTACATTTTGTTCAAGGGCTTTTCCAATCGACATAATTGAACTTTGCATCGAGTTTCGGAAAGTTTTGACCTCTGGAAGTATGATATTGTTCGAAAGTTTATCCAGCTGTTGTTGATTTCCACTTTCATACACTTCTAAAAATGAAGGCAGAATAAATGAATAAAACTCATTGGAAAAATCTCGAACCATATTAGCGTGAGTAATATCTCTTCCGCCATTTTCCAATGAAGTCTCTAAACTTTCTATTAATCGCTCAATCTCATCTTGTTGACTATATAACTGGCTTTCAATTAATGGATTAGCTAATGTAGTAGAAGCCCCCATATCAATAAAAGTTGTATTAAATAAATCGTTAATTTGAATTAATAAATTTCTTTCGTTTACAATTTTTTGGCGTTCTTCAATATACCCTTGATTTGCCTGGTATTGAATATAAAACAAAACAATCGTTCCTAATATGAAACATGCAATACTGATTCCAAATAAATAGACTACTTGATTAGATAAGCTTCGTTTTATATGTTCGTTAACTTTCATTTAAGATGTCCTCGACCAATTGTACGAGTTTAATCGGACTAAAAGGTTTACTCATAAAATAATCTGCCCCCGCTTCTAAAACACGGTCTTGTTCAGCTTGTTGACTTTTCGCAGAGAGCATTAGTATTTTAACTCGATTTTCGCCTTCAGTAGAACGAATCTTCTTTATAACATCTAAACCACTCAAAATGGGCATCATATAATCTAGTATTAAAAGATCATACTTCCCATCTTCATATAAATCTAAAGCTTCCTGGCCATCCGCTGCTTCATCCACTTCATATCCTTCATCTTCAAGGGTATCAACCACTAACATTCTTAAAACTTCTTCATCTTCAGCTAATAAAATTTTCTTCATTTCTTTTTCCTCTTTCATTGTTTATAAGGTCATTTCACTCAGATATTCCTTTTCGTTTCATTTCGCCCCATTGATGTTTCCCTCTCATAACATTCCAAATGCCCTCTAATCTCCAGAAGACAGTGAGTGGTCGATACCAAAATGTTTCTGTAAGGGAATAAAGAAAGAGGTTAATAATATCACTTACTTTCGGATATTTTCGTAGGCTCCACTCTTCTAATAGGACCGCGCCCATTGAAAAGATAGAACCATATAAAAACGATAGTAAGAAAAGTAACAACGATATTTCTAAATAAATACCACCAATAAAGAAAGAAGTAATCATGTAGAGATACCCGGTAAATTCTACAATTGGACCGAAAAATTCAACAATCCAAAAATAGGGGAGTGAAATAAAACCGATATTGCCGTATTTAGGGTTTGCGAGCATCTTCTTATGTGCCCATAGACTTTCGAAAAGGCCTTGATGCCAGCGTCTTCTTTGTCTTCTTAAATAAGTAATTTCTTCAGGTACTTCTGTCCAACAAACTGGATCGGGAATATAAACGATTTGTTTTTTTGCATTTTTCTCTTTTATTAATCGATGAAGACGTATCACTAGCTCCATATCTTCTCCAACAGTATCCCGCTTGTACCCACCAGCTTCGAGTACCCAGCTTTTCGAAAATACGCCGAAAGCACCAGAGACAATTAGCAGTAAATTATGTCGACTTAATCCGATTCGACCCATTAAAAATGCACGTAAATATTCAATCGTTTGCATAATGGCAAGCGGGTTTTCAGATAATCCTACTTGTAGCACATTTCCGTTTTGTATCTTACAACCATTGGCGATACGAATACTCCCACCTGATGCAATAACATCATTGTTTGAATCTAAGATTGGCTTCATTACTTTGATAAAAGCATCTCTTTCTAAGATGGAGTCTCCATCTAAAGAACAAAAGTAAGGGTAGTTCGAAAAATTAAGGCCAGCGTTTAATGCATCTGCCTTTCCACCATTCTCTTTATCTATTAAATATAGATTAGGCAGAACTTCTGATTGGTAAATGGCTTTAATTTGATTTGTTGGAATCACCGTTCGAACCACTTTATCAACAGGAGTCATATCGTAAGTTTTAATCATCTTTTCTAATGTTGAATCTTTAGAGCCATCGTTTATGACAATAATTTCGAATAGAGGATAATGAATATTTAACAAAGAGCGGACACTTTGTATGATGCCCGCTTCCTCATTGTAAGCAGGTACCAAAATGGATATAGGCTTTACATTATCCCCATAAATATGCTCAATAAAGGATTGATCAAGTTTCAAACGGTATTCTTTTCTTAGCTGAATGGCCGATGTGACAAAGATAAATAAATAAAAAGCAATGATAATGATTGTGTATAACGTAATCATGAATCCGATTAAGAGTGCGATATCACTCCAAATGGTTTCTGGCATTCTCATTCTTTACTCCTTTTTGTAGCCATTCTAATGCTAAATCTTTTGCGAACTGGTCTTGTTCTGTTTGTACAACGTCCTGCAGTATTTCAGTACTATTAGGATAAGAAGCAATAGCATGTCCAGCTTGAGTTCGAACCCACCAAATAGGGTCGCGTAAAAGCTCTCTTAACGCTGGTAAATACTGTTGTTCTTTAACGGTACCTAATAATTTTGCCGTAAGCATTCTTTCTTCCCAAACCATTGAGTGGACTAACGGAATGAACTTATTAATATCCTGTGCATACCCAAGCTTTACTAATGCTTTGTATGATCGAATTCGTTCCTCTCCAATCGAATGTTTGAAAATATCTTCAACTAAGTGGATATACTGCAAATTACTTGTAATATAAATAACGTCCAGAAGAGCATATTTTAATTGCGCATTGTGTTGGTGGTAATTTAAAAATAGTAAATCGAGTAATTGGTGGTTTAGCTTTAATAGGATTCCTTTATAATCACTATCAGACATAAAATTAAACTCACTAACATATTCCACAATTTTAGGGTGTTGAAATGTTGCTAAAATCCTTAACATTTGAACTTTTTCTGTTTGGGACGTTTTACGATGGTCCATACGATTTAACATAGTTGGGATTAACGATTCCATCCCTAATTCTTCGATGTAGTAGAGCGTATTCATTCTAGTACTCCATCGTCTACTAGATAAATTCTTTACGTATATATGTTTAAAATGATGATCTGCAAAATCCAGAATATGCATTTTTACTTTTTCTTCAGTTAGCACTTCAGCATAATTTACAAATAGTTCTTCCATTGCTTGTAGATAGACTCTTTTTTTAAACGTAAAACTATTTCCAAAATACCCTTCCAACAAATAGTTGATCACGGATGGTTGCAACTTGTTTTTTACATCAGCAAGTTGGTTTTGATGCTTTATTTCAATAAATTTTCGTATGACTAAATAACCGAGCAAACTGATTAATCCTACAAAGAGCACTAAATTGAGTATGGACAGAAATAAAATTTCTTGGTTAAACATTTAATTTACTCTTTTAAGAAGTCTAGTAATTCTTGCTTCTAATTCAGTTGTACTAAATGGTTTTGTTACATAATCATCTGCACCTAATTTTAGCGCGCGGGCAATATCTTCTTCCCGTTTTCTACCTGTTAGCATGAGAACAGTAAATTTGTCTGAATTTTCTCCAGCTTTCACTGCTTGTAGTACTTCTAAACCATCCATTCCTGGCATCATCCCATCTAAAATGAGGAAGTGCTCCTCCCCATTTTGAGCAGAATCCGATTTTAAAAACGAAGGACCATCTTCATATATACCTATGTTTATATCAAGCTGTTCGTTTTGGATTCCACTAAGTAATTTACCGAGTATGGATCGAATAATAATATCATCATCTACTACTGAAATATTCAGTACTTTTTTAACTGATGGATCGATATTCACTTTAGAACATTCTACCCGAGCTCTTCCTAAACGTTTTGCTTCATATAAGGCAGCATCGGCTTCTCTTATAGCTGTTTTAAGGGGAATGTGTAAATCGTTCACTGTATAGATTCCAGCAGAAAATGAAATTGAAAAAGGGGTGTCCTCATAAGTAAATAGTTTTTCGGAAAATTCCTCTATCAGATTAGTCAGAAGCTTTTTTACTTCATTTTCATTGGACCTTGGGAAAGTGATAATAAATTCCTCGCCGCCAATTCGGTAAACTCTATCTACATTGCGCACTTGCTCTTTCAGGAATTGTGCAAACTCTTTTAATACAAGGTCTCCTGTTAAGTGACCATATGTATCATTTACTTTTTTGAAATGGTCTAAATCTAGAATACTTACAACAAATGCTTGGCCTGTTCTCTTATAATCCTGTAATAGTCTAGAAAAATTGTCTTCTAAAAATTTACGATTGTATACTTGTGTTAACTCATCGATTAAAACGGATTGGTCAAACATTTGTTTGCGATATAAATGCCTTTCAACACGAACTAAAAATTCATCAAGTTCGATTGGTTTTGCAATAAAATCATCTGCACCATTTTGATAGGCTTTTATTCTTGTTTCTTTATCATTATTCACACTGATGATAACTCTAGGAATGAAGTACTTTTCAATATGTTGCTGTATTTCTTTTAAGGCTTCAAATCCTAACTTTGTTGGTAGTTGATAATCGATAATTAGACAATCTGGCTTTAGTTGATAGTATTGTTCAACGGCTTTCTCAGGATCAACACTTGTAATGACCATCCAACCGTTTTCTTCTAAACTATCTTTTAATAAAATAAGCATAGAAACATCATCATCAATCACTTGGATAAGTGGTTTTTGCGGGTCTCGAGTATTGTCGTCTTCAGAAACTTCTTCTTCAAAATGTTCATATTGATAGGATAATTCAATCAGTTTGAAGAGATAATCTTTCAGTTCTTGTTTATGCCAGTTAAATTCACTTTTTTCATCTAGTTGCTCTAGTAACTTAATGGAGAGTTGAGCTAATCCATTAAGATTTAAAGTACCAGAAGTTCCTTTTAGTGAATGGAGAAAACGATAAACTTCAGTAGATGGTATTGTTTCATATTCATTTGAATCAAACCATTTTGATAAATTTTGTTTTATATTTTGAAAAAGTAAACTTTTATACTTTTGTAGGTTCAAGGTAATTCCACCTTTCATTCATAAAGGTACTAAATTAATTTTACAACATTTATAAAGAACTATCATGAAGTAAAATTTTCTTGTTTTGATACTTAAATCATATCGTTTATTTTGATTTTTGCTATATAAAAAAAGAGTAGAATGTTAACTTTTTTCTACTCTTTTCATAGTGTTTATTATTCGTTTACATTTTTTGTTACTAAAACGTTACTTTAACGGATTTTTCCATTCCATTAGAACGCCAAAATTTTGCGATTCTTCGTCGTCTAAATAATTTTCCACGACTGCAATAGGCAATCTACCACACCGTAATAAAAATGAAATAACGGAATCATGTAATTCTCCGCGCATCACCTTTTCAACATATTCGTTAGCTGTCATATTTGCTGAGTGTTTATGATATCCCGGTATTCGTCCACCCCCAAGCAATCTGTCTAGCCCTTTATTAATGACAACATGGTACATTGCTTGCATCATGATTTTGCCAAGCCCAAGTGAACGATAACTTGGACGAACACTAATATCAACTATATAAAGTGTATTACCCTTTGGATCGTGGTTTGTAATATACCCAGAGTCGGTTGCTTCAGCCCAAGAGTGAGCTGGATGGGCGGGGTCAAATTGTACGCATAGCCCTGTTAATGAGCTAACAACCTTTCCGTCTATCTCTATGCATAGAGCACCTTCTGGAAATAAGGTAACGTGATTCGTTAACTGTTCTTTATTCCACCATAATTCTTGTGGAAAAGGAGGGGGGAAACATTCAGATTGTATCTCAATTAAGTCATCGAAATCTTCTTTCGTGTAGTTCCGAATTGTAATATGAACTGGTTTACCTTGCTCAAACAACAGCTGCTCACTGCGATACATAGTAAAGCTCCTTTCGAATTATCTACTCCCAATCAGTGTATAAATCTACTCGTCTATCACGCCATGTCGTAACAGAACCTTTTTCACGTACCTTGTATAAAAGCTCTAAATCAAGGTCAGCTGTTACAAGCATATCATTGTTAATTTCGCCCTCAGCTAAAAGCCCTTTAGGAGGGAATGGAACATCATTTGGTGTAATAATTGCTGCCTGACCAAAGTTTGCACGCATAAAGTCGACGGTAGGTAATGCGCCCACTGTTCCTGTAAGTACTACATATACTTGATTTTCAATTGCGCGGGCATGGCTTGTATAGCGTACACGATGGAAGCCATGACGGTCATCCGTGCACGATGGACAGAAGATGACATCGGCACCGCGAGCTTTTGCCATACGAACGATTTCAGGAAATTCAATATCATAACAAGTAAGTATCGCGATTTTCCCTTTATCCGTTTCAAAAATGTTTAAACCATCGCCACGAGACATATTCCATTCATTCACTTCTGTTGGTGTAATGTGGATTTTATCTTGTGTTCCAATTTTTCCATCTGGATAGAATAGATGCGCGGTATTTCGTAATTTGCCTTCAACTTCGATTACATGAGTACCTGCAATAATATGAACGTTATATTTTTTAGCAAGTGTAGTAAATAAATTGCGATATTGCTCAGTGAAAGTTGGCAAGTCATTAATTGTTAATGCCTCTCCGTTTTCGCCTTTAATTGATAATAATTGGGTAGTAAAAAATTCGGGGTATAAAACAAACTCTGTATCGAATTCTAAAGCTGCTTTTAAATAGTGCTCACATTGCAGTGCAAAGTCCTCAAAAGAATCGATTGTATGTAAATGATATTGAATAGCTGAAACTCGTAATTTCATAGGGAAAATCCTCCTGTTTCTAATATTTTCTATATAGTAGCATACATAACTTCAGTGAGAAAAAACAAAGGCATTATGAAAATAATTCTCATTTAACTATTGAGAAATAAAATCAATAAGAGTAGTATTTCTAACAGATAAAAAGAACATGAGGTGCATTGAATGAAGGCTGCGTGGAAGCTAAGAAAATATTTAAGTCCATACATCTTCTTTGCCATACTTGCTCCATCAATGATGATTCTTGAGGTTGTGATGGATTTAGTACAACCGACCATATTACAGAAAATTATTGATAATGGAATTGCAAATGGTGATGAAAAATATATCATGAGCATGTTTGCATTAATGATTTTAGCTGCTTTTTTAGGTCTAATTGGAGGGATCGGGTGCTCCACATATGCGACAAAAACGGCAGTTAACTTTGCAACAGATATTCGACAAGAGTTATATGAAACAATCACTCGTTTTTCGGAACGCAATAAAGATCACTTTACATTAGGGAAACTAATAACTAACTTAACAATGGATGTAGAGACGTTGCAGCGAGCAATTATCATGTTGTTAAAAGTATTCGTTCGTGGACCATTAATGTTTATTGGTGCCATTATTTTTGTATACATAACGGCGCGAGAACTGTTTTCTGTTCTTCTATATGTGGTGCCGCTACTTGCCATTAGTGTCATTGTCTTAACTCAATTAACGGGTAAATTTTTCAGAAAAGTACAAGAAGCTGTGGACATTATGAACACAAAAGTACAGGAAAACCTGGCGGGAATACGGGTAATTAAGGCGTTTAACCGTAAAACTTATCAAATGAAGCAATTTCTTGAAGTGAACGGACTTTTAACAAAGCGTAATATTACAGCAGAACAAGTGGTAGCAGTACTAATGCCATTAACCGCTTTAATTGTGAATATGGGTCTTGTCTATGCGCTATGGATTGGAGCTATTAAAGTTGACAATAACACACTTGAAGTAGGGGTGATTTTAGCCTTCATCAACTATTTAATGATGATTATGAACGGATTAATGAGTTCTAGTAATGTCTTAATTCAAATTGCACGTGCAATCCCGAGTGCTGAACGAATTGTCACTGTCCTTGAAGAACCGAATGATATCCTTAATCCAGCTGAACCGATGAAAACAAAGCTCCGCGGAGAAGTAGAATTTAAAAACGTTAGTTTCTCTTATACGAAGCAAGGGGAGCCGGTATTAAAAAACATCTCTTTCCAAGCAAAAGCTGGAGAAACGATTGGGATTATTGGGATGACAGGTAGTGGGAAATCAACCATGATGAAATTACTTCCTCGTATTTTTGATGTAGACGAAGGGGAAGTATTAATTGATCGCCAACCAATTCAAAACTATGATTTACAGATTTTAAGACAATCGATTGGCTATGCACCTCAAAAAGCTGCTCTTTTTTCCATGTCAATTGAAGAAAACTTAAAATATGGCAAATCAGATGCCAATGTAAATGAAATAAATGTAGCATTGGAAGCTTCGTGCGCTGCAGAATTTGTAGAAAAGCTATCGGAACAAGAACAGCATGTATTAACACAAGGAGCTACGAATTTGTCGGGGGGCCAAAAACAACGATTAGCAATGGCCCGTAGCTTTATTCGTAAGCCAGCAATTTTAATTTTAGATGATACCACTTCAGCAGTTGACGCAATCTCTGAAAAGAAAATCCAACAGGCAATTACAACAAACTTTCCAAATAGTACAAAGTTTATCGTTTCTTCAAAAGTATCTTCTATTAAAAATGCGGATCAGATTCTCGTCATTGATGATGGTCATTTAATTGCTTCTGGTACCCATGATGATTTACTAAAGTCTTGTGAGCATTATAAAGAAATCGTTGAAACACAAGTGGAGAAAGGAGGCGTACTTAATGACTAATGAAGCAAAGTCGACAAGAACCGGCTTAGAACGGGGACATGGTTTTAAAGGTCCAGTGGTCAAACCAAATAACCAAAAAGCTGCTTTAAGCCGTATTTGGAGCTACCTTCAATTGCAACCAACAGGCATTATATTTGCGACATTATTCGTTATTGTCTCTTCCATTCTTAGCTTATTAGGTCCATTATTTATTGGAATCATCATAGATCAGTATATAATTCCTAGCGATTTATCCGGTACGGTTAGGATGTTAATCATACTTGCATTTATTTATTTAGGATCATCCGTCTTTTCATGGTTACAAACATTTGTTATGGTACGTGTTTCATTAAATACAATTCAACGACTTCGAAAAGAACTTTTCGAAAAAATTCAAATGCTCCCTCTTTTTATTTTTGATAAACGTCAACAGGGGGATTTAATGAGCCGTATGACAAATGATGTGGATAATTTACATTTGGCCTTATCTCAAAGCGTTATTCAAATCGTTTCATCACTATTTACAATCATTGGGACTGCAGTTGCGATGTTTTATTTAAACTGGATGTTAGCCATTGTATCGCTGATTATCATTCCGCTTGTTGTCTATGCAACGAAAAAAATAATTAAAAGAAGTAGCGTGAACTATAAGGCGAGACAAGGAGATTTAGGAGAGTTAAATGGCTATATAGAAGAAAACATTTCAAATGCTAATATTATTACGTTATTCGGAAAAGAAGATGAGACAATCGCGCAATTTAAAAAGACCAATGAACGTTTGCGAACATCGGCTTTAAAAGCAGAGACGGTATCAGGCTATTTGCCACCAATTAATAACTTTATGAATAACATAGGAATTGGCTTCATTATTGGGAGTGGGGCATTGTTATCTGTAAATGGACTTGTAACGGTAGGTGTCATTGCGTCATTTGTAACCTACTCAAGACAATTCTTCCGGCCAATTAATCAATTGTCGAATTTACTCAATACATTCCAATCCGCCATTGCAGGTGCTGAGCGCGTATTTGAAATACTTGATGAGCAGGAAGAAGTAAAGGACGTACCGAATGCCATCGTAAAAGATCGATACGATGGTGATGTTGCTTTCCATTCTGTCGGTTTTTACTATAACGAAAATAAGCCAGTTCTCAATAATATTTCGTTTCATGCAAAAGCAGGAGAAACGATAGCTCTTGTAGGTCCAACTGGTTCGGGTAAAACAACAATTATCCAACTATTAAATCGGTTTTATGATGCAAAGCAAGGCCATATTACGATTGATGGTGAAGATACTACATCGTATCAGTTGGAAAACTTACGCAATCATATAGGTGTTGTTTTACAAGACACCTACTTGTTTTCAGGTACTGTTCGGGAAAATATTCGTTATGGAAAACTAAGTGCAACAGACGAGCAAGTAGAAAATGCGGCAAAAATTGCTTATGCTCACAATTTTATTAAATATTTGCCACATGGATACGATACGATGCTAGTTTCAGGCGGCATGAATTTAAGTCAAGGTCAACGTCAGCTAATTGCGATTGCTCGGGTGATATTAGAAGATCCAGATATCTTAATTTTAGACGAGGCTACATCAAGTGTTGATACAATGACAGAAGTACACATACAAAAAGGGTTAAACAACTTAATGAAAGGTCGAACTAGTTTTGTGATAGCCCATCGTCTTAAAACGATTGAGAACGCCGATCAAATATTAGTAATTAAAGACGGTGCTATACTTGAACAAGGCAACCACGAAAGTTTAATGAGTAAAAACGGATTTTATGCTAACCTTCAAAATCAATTACAAATTCAATAAAATATTTTACTGTCCATTTGTAAAAGAGTGGACAGTTTTTATTTTACCTATCTACTATTTTCGGCACTTTGTCCAACATATGACATTAAGTGGAGGTTCATATATTTGTTTGTAGAATACGCATACTAGTCCCCAATTTTGCGTATAGTAGTGCAAAAGGTTGCTAAAGGCGGTGTAATAGTTTTGAAGCGATGGATCGCTCTTGGAGTTATTTTGTTATGTTGTTTACTTGTCGTTGTTTATGAGACAAGCGCTTCCGATCGTAGTTTCTTTTTACCTGAACCATTAGGTGGGGTTAAAATCGTATTGGATGCTGGTCATGGTGGGATTGATGGTGGTGCATCATCAGGTGAAGTCATTGAAAAGGATGTTACTTTAGCAATTGCGCAAAAAGTTGAGCGTCAATTAAAGCGTATGGGTGCAGAAGTTGTAATGACACGTTCTACTGATGGAGATGTATTAGATGAACATGCTCCAAGTGAAGAGTTCTCCACATTAAGGGAAAGAAAAAAGGAAGATATTTTCTTTAGAGCTAATCTAGTGAAGTCAAATGAACCGGATATTTTTGTTACGATTCATGCAAATGCAATCCCAGAGGAGAAATGGCGAGGTGCACAAGTATTCTACCATAAAGAAGGACATGCCAATAGTGAATTGTTAGCGAAAGCAGTGCAATCTTCCATTAAAGATTCATTGCAAAATACAGATCGTGAAGCGATGGCAATTAAGCAAATTTATCTTTTAAAGAAAACTGAAGTACCTGCTATTTTAGTAGAAACAGGATTTTTAAGTAACAAAGAAGAACGTGACCTTTTATCGAGTAAAGATTATCAAGACAAGATGGCCCAGGCGATTGTTGATGGGATTGAAAGCTATGTGAATTTAGAGTTCCAATAAAGAGTTTGAAATTATTTGCGTAATATACTTTTACATCATTTTCTATTAAGGACCATAGATTAATTCGAGATTCCTCGATTTTATCTATGGTTCTTTTCTTTTAAAAGAGGATAAAATTGGTGATAATCTTAATAAAGTTAGGTAACAATGGAGTATGATGTTTGATTGTGGAAGTAATAGTGAGAATGTTTCATTAAAGCATTCAAATACCACTGTGTTATACTATTATTGGAAGTAAATAATGGGGAGTGTTTCAAGTGATAAACGAACAAAAAGTCCGTGACGCTTTAAGTCAATTACAAGATCCTTTTTTACATAGATCGTTTGCTGAAACGAATGCGATTACAAACGTATCCATTAAAGAAGAAAAAAATCACGTTAGTGTGAAAATAGCGATAGCTAAAACAAACACACCAGAACAAATGCAATTACAAATGAAAATAGTTGAACTATTAAAAGAAGCTGGTGCCTCTACAGTAGGTATTCGCTTTGAAGAATTATCACCAGAAGTGCTAGAAAGTTTCCGTGGTCAAGCAACAGAATCTGAAGTCCATGATTTGCTATCTCCACTTTCGACAGTTCAATTTATTGCAATTGCTTCTGGTAAAGGTGGCGTTGGTAAATCAACAGTTTCTGTCAATTTAGCAGTAGCGCTGGCTCGACTTGGTAAAAAAGTAGGCTTAATTGATGCAGATATTTACGGTTTTAGTGTTCCAGATATGATGGGCATTCAAGATATGCCAGTTGTGAAGGAAGAAAGAATTTACCCTGTAGAACGTAAAGGTGTAAAAGTCATTTCAATGGGATTCTTTGTAGAAAACAACGCACCAATCGTTTGGCGTGGGCCAATGCTTGGAAAAGTTTTAGATCAATTTTTCCGAGATGTTGAATGGGGAAATCTTGATTACTTATTACTAGACTTACCTCCAGGAACAGGTGATGTGGCACTTGATATTCATCAAATGTTACCATCCTCAAAGGAAATTATTGTGACAACACCACATCCGACTGCTGCTTTTGTAGCTGCTCGAGCGGGTGCGATGGCATTACAAACAAATCATGATATTTTAGGGGTTATCGAAAATATGGCATGGTTTGAGTCGAAATTAACTGGAGAGCGTGAATATGTCTTTGGTCAAGGTGGCGGTCCAAAACTTGCCGATGAATTAAGAACCGATTTACTAGGCCAAGTTCCTCTTGGACAACCTGATTGGACAAATGAAGATTTTGCACCTTCCATTTATGAAGAAGACCATCCAACAGGTCAAATTTATTTGAATATGGCACAAAAGGTTATTGATAAATTATCATGAAAAAAGAGGTGTCTCATTATTGAGACGCCTCTTTTCTTTCAGCTGAAAAGTAAAAGTGGTGAATTTATGAACCGCCACCGCCTTCTTCTCCACCTTCTTTTCCACCACTACCGCCTTCTTTACCGCCGCCTTCTTCACCGCCACCGCCTGAAGTTTCTCCGCTCTTTTTAATAATATCTATCCATTGTGTTTGTAAAAGTGGATCTTGAAGGGTTTCCATAACGACTTCTTCCATTTGTTTTCGTAAAGTTGAGCTTTTTAAGACAGTTTCAAGCTCTTTTTGCATATCTGCTTGTCCGAAAAATTTAACTAAGTCTTCCTGATAAGTTGCGTTTTTTATAAGATCCTTCATAATTTCTGTTTGTTGTTCTTTCATGCTTTTCGCCATAGCTTCCTTAAATTTTGGATCTTCGTAAGTTTTCTTCCAAAATTCTTCAGCATCTTTTGAAAGTAATGTTGTATTTATGGCTGTTTCAATTTGATCATGTTCAAGAACAATAAGCTCACGGAAACTCGGATCTTCTAATAGTTGACGAATGGCTTTTTTTCCATCCTCGGTTTGTACGGCATCAATCACCATTTTTTTAACCTCGTCATAGGAAAGGTTTGTATTTGTATTTTCGGAACAGCTAGCGAGCAAAAGTACTACGAACAATATGGGGAATATACGCTTTAGCACAAGTACCAGTCCTTTCTTAAAGACTCTCTTTCATTTATTGTTCACATTCTTACGCATAATATGTATGCAATTATGACTTCGATAGCTTTTTTACAATTGCATTGCTAAAATATAAAGGTATATTGAAAAAATGGAGGACGTTACGTCGTGACAATACGAAATTGGGTCAAATTTTTCTTTATGTGTTTAGTAGTTGGTGGTAGTGTTACCGGCATCGCAGGAATGATTATTCGTTGGAACTTTTTTCAACCCTATTTAGCTCAAGGGCAAATCGGTGAATTTCTAGCAGCCTTTTCCTGGATGATCTTCCTAGGGTTCACCATGAGTGTTATTGCACAAGCTGGTTTTTTTGCATATTTAACATTACATCAAGTAGGGATAGGTATTTTTAAAACGTTAACTTTATGGAACTGGGTTCAAGTTTTATTAATGGTTATTCTTATTGTTGATTTAATTGTATTCCGTTTTGTTCCAAGTGCAGAAAATGCAAGTGATTGGGTCTTTTATATCGGTCTTTTAATTTTTTTACTATTTGGTGCCATCGCAACATCCATGAAGAAAGTGCAGTTAACCGGGAAAAAACATGTGTTAATTTCTTCAATGTTCTTCATGATTGTTATTACATCATTAGAGTGGATTATTGCTTTAATGGGGCGCCAAGGAAATATTGATACATATGTAGCATTATTATTGTTCCCATTAATTGCAGTTAATGCATATCAATTATTGTCATTGCCAAAATACAATGAAAAATCTGATGAGGATCGTAAAAGGTTGGAAGAACGTAAAAAAGCGAGAAAACTTGCAAGAGAAGGAAAGAAAAACGCAAGTACGAATGCATAATACGCAAAAATCTAAAAAGGCTATTACCTATTTTTTAAGGTAGCAGCCTTTTTAATTTATGGCATTTTTTTAGTTTTAATCGAATAACCAAAAACATTTTCCTCTATGGATATAAACTTTTCGCTTTTAAGTAAATTTGAGACATCCTCAAAATTAAATTTAGATTTTTCGTGAAGCGGCAAAGTGACAATTGTACCTTTTGTAGTTTTATAATTTTTAGTATAAATTGTAGAAGGAGACAATAAGTTTACTTCTTCCTTAAACACAACTTGCATTAGTTCGGGATTAAATTCATAATCAGTTGTCATAAACCACAATGGCTTGTACTCAAAATGCTTTTGGTAGATTGCCAAATCCTTACTGAAATCATTAATTGAATATTTATCCTTGTTCTCCGCTCCTTCTCCCCCTAGAAGACCAGTTGGGAAATTTCTCTTTTTTATAATTTCTACTAGCTTAGGAGAGCGATCAATCCAATCCGCATCTAACATTAGTAAGGGATAAGGCTTGTTCGCTGATTGTAGCCATTCTTCTAACCCTTCATGAGAGAAGGAAATTTCCAAAACGAGAGATTGTCCATAATGACCTTTTGAAATAATAATAGGATCCTCAGTCATACGGAAAACAGAGACAAGTGAATTTTTTTCTGGAAAAACAAACAATGTTACTAAAAATACTACTGTTATTGTTAGCAACAATTTACGAATCATGTATCTTCCCCTTTTTAACTTAATTTCTTATATAAAATTAGTGCTTCATAAAAAACTTATGAATTCATATTGACTTTCATGAATAATTCGTTGTATTATGTAAAAGTTGTCATCATAACTAGTCAATAACTAGTTGAAACTTATTACTGAGAGTTGATTGGAAATAATTATTTTGACTAACATTTAAATATTTGTTACAATATGTTTGTCGCTTTTTGGAGCGATATATATGAACTTTGGAAACTGAACAACAAAACGTTAATGAATATAATTTCTCATTAATTTGAGAAATAACATTTTGACATCAATTTTGATGCCAGCAAATTTGAGCTTTATCAAATTCTTTTATGGAGAGTTTGATCCTGGCTCAGGACGAACGCTGGCGGCGTGCCTAATACATGCAA
>NZ_OBMQ01000002.1 GCF_900217795.1 Ureibacillus xyleni
GAGGTAGATAGGTTCGAGGTGGAAGTGTGGTGACACATGGAGCTGACGAATACTAATCGATCGAGGACTTAACCAATTTTAGCTTGAAGTTTGTATGTCAATGTCTTTATCCAGTTTTGAGAGAATAAGCATCTTTCAACTAAATATGTGGTCTAGTGATAATGGCAAAGAGGTCACACCCGTTCCCATACCGAACACGGAAGTTAAGCTCTTTAGCGCCGATGGTAGTTGGGGGCTTCCCCCTGTGAGAGTAGGACGTTGCTAGGCAAAAAAACACCACTAAATTTTAGTGGTGTTTTTTAATACGTTTGTATGATTGCAAATCTAGTCAAAAGTAAAGTCACATAAATAAAAATTTTCATAATAATAATGATAGTAACAGCTTTTTCTAAGAGGTGGTTTTATGAAGAATCGTAAGCGCTATCGTAGAAATTTATTTACATTATTATTTATTGGTGTTGCAGCATTAATTGTATTAATTATTAATTTTATTTCTCTATAATCTTTCAATCATTTACTCTATGTAGTTACCTCGTAAAAGTTATTATTATTTTAAAACTATTGAATAATTGCACGTCACAATCATTTAATCAAGCGCAAGCAGAATGATTGAGATGTGCTTTTATTCATTCATTTAGGTAATACACTTTGAACATTTATGATTGTTTAGGTAAACTAATGGTAATGTAATTGTGAGAGGATAAATGTTTATGGAATATGAAATAGAAATTATGTCATTGGAAGAGACTCAAAAATTAGCTAATAAATTAGCTCAACTAGTTGATGCTCAAGATACTATTACACTTGAGGGCGACCTTGGTGCAGGGAAAACGACATTTACTCAAGCGTTTGCAAAAGGCCTTGGAATTACAAGAACGGTAAATAGTCCGACTTTTACAATTATGAAACAATATGAAGGAAGGTTACTCTTCAATCATTTAGACGTTTATCGGTTAGATGACAGCGACGAGGATCTTGGTTGGGATGAAATCTTTTATGGTGATGCTGTTACTGTCGTAGAATGGGCACACTTAATAGAAGATTACTTACCTGAAGAGCGGCTAGGTATTGAAATTTTCCGCACTGGTGCGGAAAGTAGAAAAATTGTATTGAAACCGATTGGTGCTCATTATGAAGGATTGTGTGAGGAGTTATTGAAATGATTTGGTTAGGAATAGAAACATCTAATGCACCTCTATCTATTGCTGTAGTAAAAGATGGACAAGTACTTATTGAAATTGTGCAAAATTTAAAATTAACGCATTCTGTAACAGTTATGCCAACGATTGAGGAACTATTAAAAAAAGTAAATATAAAACCTGCAGAGATTGATGCCATCGCCGTATCAGAAGGACCTGGTTCGTATACTGGTCTTCGTATAGGAGTTACCATTGCTAAAACTCTTGCATGGTCATTAAAAAAACCTGTTGTTGGAGTATCTAGCTTAAAAGTGTTAGCCGCCAATGGCCAATTATTTAATGGTCTTATTTGCGCATTATTTGATGCACGCAGACAAAATGTTTATGCTGCGGCCTATAAACCTGATTTATTCGAAACTGTTATTAAAGAACAACATATTTCGATTGAAGAATTATTGCAGCAGCTAAAGGAATTGAATAAACCTGTAATGTTTGTTGGATTGGATGCAGAAAACTTCCAAGATAAAATCAGTGAGTATTTAGGAGAACTTGCTTATTTTGCACCAAAATCTCTTTATTTACCTAGAGCTTCGAAACTAATTGAACTTGTGCAAAATGAGCCTTTACCAAGTATCGAAGAAGTACATTCTTTTGTTCCGAAATATCATCGTATTGCCCAAGCTGAAGCAGAATGGATCAAGGAACAAAAGAAAGGAAATCAATAAGATGGTACTTTATCGAAAAATGACCCCTGACGATGTGGAAGCAGTTCACAAAATTGAGTTAGCTTCTTTTCCTACCCCGTGGACACTAGATTCCTTTCATTATGAAATGAGGGAAAATCCATATGCCCATTATATAGTAGCAGTAGCTGATGATGGGTATATAATTGGATTTTGTGGTATGTGGGTGATCATTGATTCGGCTCAAATTACCAATGTAGCTGTTGTTGAGTCTACTCGTGGGCAGGGCATTGGTGAAGGATTGATGCGGGAGGCAATAAAGGTTGCTAAAGAACGTGGTGTTGAGTCTTTAAGTTTAGAGGTACGCGTATCGAACATAATTGCACAAAACCTTTATCGAAAACTTGGGTTTCAAGATGGAGGTATTCGAAAAGGATATTATACAGATAATCAAGAGGATGCTCTTGTCATGTGGGTGAATTTATAATGAAAGATACAATTATTTTAGCAATTGAGACAAGTTGTGATGAGACCGCAGCAGCATTAATTCGTAACGGTTCAGAAATCGTATCAAACGTTGTAGCGTCTCAAATTGAAAGCCAAAAGCGATTTGGTGGTGTTGTTCCAGAAATAGCTTCGAGGCATCATGTTGAACAAATCACCATTGTAATTGAAGAAGCGTTGGAGAAGGCAAATATGCAGCCTTCCGATATATCGGCAGTTGCTGTGACGGAAGGACCTGGGTTAGTGGGAGCCTTACTAATAGGAATTAATGCAGCGAAGGCTTTTGCATTCGTTCATAATTTGCCGATTATTGGGGTACATCATATTGCGGGCCATATTTATGCAAATGCACTTGTGCAACCGATGGAGTTTCCTCTTTTAGCTCTTGTTGTTTCTGGTGGTCATACAGAATTGGTTTTAATGAGGGAACATGGGAGCTTTGAAGTAGTCGGTGAAACACGGGATGATGCTGCAGGAGAGGCATATGATAAAGTAGCAAGAGTGCTCAATATGCCGTATCCAGGAGGACCGCATATTGATCGCTTAGCTCATGAAGCAGAAGAATCAGTTGATTTTCCTCGTGCTTGGTTAGATGAAAGTTACGACTTTAGTTTTAGTGGATTAAAATCAGCAGTAATAAATTATAAACATAATATGGATCAACGTGGTGAAGAGATTGTACCAGCACATGTTGCGAAAGGTTTTCAAGATAGTGTTGTAGAAGTATTGACAACAAAAACGTTGAAAGCTGCACGTGAATTTAATGTAAAACAAGTTATTGCTGCAGGTGGCGTTTCTGCTAATAAAGGGTTACGAACTAGTTTAGAACAGGTATTTCTAGAAGAAGGTATTCCATTTACTGTTCCTCCATTAAAATTATGTACTGATAATGCAGCAATGATTGGTGCTGCTGCTGCTTATATGTATGAAGCAGGGGTACGAGGAGATTTATCTATGAATGGAGTGCCAGGGAAAGAATTAAAAAGTTGGAAATAAGAAAAATAATAATAAAGCAAGTTGTTTTAAGATGTCCTATATTAGGGCATCTCTTTTTTTGTCGAAAAAACTTATCCACACTCACTTATCCCCAATAATTCTAGATTATTTATCTTTCTATCTTTTGTGGAATTTTTCTGAAAACTTATCCACAGGTTGATAGTAATTTTATAAAAATGTCAAGACGAACATTCGTACTTATTCACATTTTGGGGATAAGTTGTGGGTAACTTGTGATAAACCTATATATAGTGTTGATTTTTGCACACAAGAATGTGGATAAATAATTTTTTACTTGTGGATAATGTGGAAAAGTCTGTTGATATGTTGATATGACTAACTTTATGGTGTGAATAAATTTGTGGGTATATTTTATCGAATTTTGTCTATTGACCAAGATATATGTAAATTATTCATAAATAATAAAATACCATGCACATTCGTTGTACATGGTATTATATATACCCACATTAAGAATTAATATTCTCTAGTTCTTCATTTAATTCAAGCCATTGTAACTCTTTTTCATCATGCTCTAGCTTGGCATTATCTAGGTCGTTTTGTAGGACTAGCACTTTTTCATGGTCACGGAAAATATCAGGGTCACATAATTTTTCTTCTATCTGTGCAATTAGCTCTGACAGTGTAGCCATATTTTTTTCAAGTTCTTCAATTGTCCGTCGAATTTGTCGTTCTCGCTTTTTTACATCTTTATCAATTTGAGATGTAGTTTTAACCGGTGTTGTAGCTTGAGTTTCTTTTGTTTGAGCTTTCATCTCTGCTAATTCTTGTAGTTCTTGCTTTTTCTCTAAGTAATAATCATAGTCACCTAAATATTCAAAGGAACCATCGCTAGACATTTCAACTACCTTTGTTGCTATTCGATTAATAAAATAACGGTCATGAGATACAAATAGAAGAGTTCCGGGATAATCAATTAATGCATTTTCCAACACTTCTTTACTATCAAGGTCTAAATGGTTTGTTGGTTCATCTAGAACTAGTAAATTTGCCTTTTGCATCATTAATTTCGCTAATGCAAGTCTTGCTTTTTCTCCACCAGACAATGAGTGGACAGGTTTTGAAACATCATCACCACTAAATAGGAATCGTCCTAAAATTGTACGAATATCTTTTTCAGTCATTAATGGCCATTCATCCCACAACTCAAGAAGAACAGTTTTGTTACCTGTTAATTTTGCTTGTTCTTGATCATAATAACCAATTTGAATATTTGCTCCATAACGAATATCACCATGTAAAATAGGTAAGTCTTTTACAATTGTTTTTAACAGAGTAGACTTTCCAACACCATTTGGACCTACTAGCGCGATACGATCTTCGCGGAAAAGACGCATTGAAATATTTTTGGATATTGTCTCACCTTGATAGCCAATTGTTAAGTCATCTATAGAAAGGACGTCATTACCACTTTGGCGTTCAATTGTAAAACCAAAATTTGCAGAACGTTCATCACCATCTGGGGAGTCCATCCATTGTGTTCGTTCTAACACTTTTCGACGACTTTGGGCCATTTTAGTAGTGGAAGCACGGGCAATGTTTTTTTGGATAAAAGCTTCTAATTTTGCTTTTTCATCTTGTTCTCGCTCAAACAATTTTAAATCGCGTTCATAATTTTTCGCTTTTTCTTCTAGATATGCACTATAGTTTCCAACATATTTTGTTACTTGGTGACGACTAACTTCATATACAATAGAAACAACTTGATCTAAAAAATAGCGGTCATGGGAAACGATTAGAATTGCTCCGTCATAACCCTTCAAATAATTCTCTAACCAACTTAACGTTTCGATATCTAAATGGTTGGTCGGCTCGTCTAAAATAAGCAAATCTGGATTACTTAATAAAAGCTTTGCAAGGGCGAGTCTTGTTCGTTGCCCACCCGAAAGAGAAGAAATCAGTTTGTCGTAATCTTCAGGATAAAATTGCATTCCGTGTAATACCGATCGTGTATCTGCTTCGTATTGATAACCACCTGCATCTTTAAAATCATGCTGAAGTTGATCATATTCTGCCATAATCCGATTATAAGTTTCTGGATTTTCGTATACAGATGGATCGGCCATTTTTTGTTCTAGTTCACGTAATTTTTTTTCTTGATTTCTTAGTGGAGCAAAAATTGTCATCATTTCGCCCCAAATGGATAATGTGGACTCTAGCCCTGAATGTTGTTCTAAATAACCTAGTTTCACATCCTTAGGTATGATTATCTCGCCAGAATCATAGGACATTTGACCAGCAATAATTTTTAGTAGTGTGGATTTCCCAGCACCGTTACGCCCAACTAAAGCAACACGATCACGATGTTGAACTTCTAATTTAACGCCACTTAATATTTCATCTGTCGCAAAAGATTTATATAATTGGTTTACTTGTAATACAATCATTTTTTACACCTCAGTTTCACTATCATTAGTGTAATGGATGGGGTAATTGTGCGCAACGAGGAGACTTTACTTATTTCAACATGTTTAGTAAGATGATAACGATTTCTATAAAAATTTCTTTATTAATATAATAAGGTTCAGCCTTTTAAAAATGATAAAATTGGTAGTGTATTGGTTATATTGTTAGGGGGATATTGTTTGAAACAGGAAATGAAAATACCACAAGCTACAACAAAAAGACTTCCTCTGTATTATCGGTTTTTGCAAAATTTCGCAAATGAAGGGAAAAGGAGAATTTCCTCGCAAGAACTTAGTGAAGCAATGAAAATAGATTCCGCTACGATTCGGAGGGACTTTTCCTATTTTGGAGCGCTTGGCAAAAAAGGATACGGATACGATGTTCTTTATTTACTAGAGTTTTTTAGACAAACTCTTGACCAAGATGAAGGTGCTAATGTCGCCTTAATTGGGGTTGGGAACCTTGGTAATGCTTTTTTAAAGTACAATTTTCAAAAAAATCATAATACAAGAATCGTAGTGGCTTTTGATTCTAAAGCACCACATGAAGGTACAGAAGTGAACGGAATTCCAGTTTACCATCCGGATCGATTAGAGGAAATGTACCATGAATATAACGCAGAACTTGCTATATTAACCGTGTCTTCAAGGTCTGCTCAAGTGATGACAGATCGACTTGCTGCCATTAACGCAAAAGGAATATTGAACTTTACACCTGTTAGATTAAATGTGCCTGAATCAATGAAGTTAATGAATATTGATTTGTCGGTTGAACTAGAGGCATTAATCTATTTAATTCGTAATAGTGACTGACGTAAAGTGTTCACATTATCTATTAGCAAAATGCGACAAGATGCGTTAAAATGTACATATAATAGAGGAGGTGGCTATCGTGGTTGTGCATTTAAATGCAATTGGACCAGTGAGCCTAGTTATCATCGGGATTGTAGCATTATTAATCTTCGGGCCTAAAAAGTTACCAGAGCTTGGAAAGGCATTTGGTTCAACGCTTCGTGAGTTTAAAAAGGGTACTAAAGGATTAATGGATGATGATGATCATGACACTAAGAAAGTTATTGAGCATAAAGACGAAAACAAGTAAGTTAGGGATGTCTCATTAAAATGAATCCAAAAGAACTCACTGTTATTGAACATATAGAAGAATTAAGAAAGCGCCTATTTATATGTGCAGCTTATCTAGTAGTCGCACTAATTGGAAGTTTTTATTTAGCTGAACCAATTATTAAGTACATTCAACACCAAGGTGAAGCTGATAAAATTACATTAAATGCCTTTAATGTAGCGGACCCACTTACCGTTTATTTAGAAGTAACTTTTGTTGTGGCATTGGTTATAACTTCACCAATTATTCTTTATCAATTGTGGGCTTTTATTACACCAGGCTTACACGAGAGAGAGCGTAAAGCCACATTAAAATATATCCCTTATTCATTTCTATTGTTTATTGGTGGACTAGCATTTGGCTATTTTGTTTTATTCCCAAATGTTTTGAACTTCATGATGAACTTATCAAATAATCTTGAAATTGAGCAAGAAATAGGTATTAATGAATACTTTTCATTTTTATTTAAGCTTGTTGTTCCTTTTGGATTATTATTCCAATTACCAGTTGTAACACTATTCTTAGCACGACTAGGAATTCTGAATCCAAAGCTTATGGTGAAATTCCGTAAGTATTCATATTTTGTTTTGTTTGTACTAGCTGTGTTCCTTGCACCTCCAGATTTGATATCCAATTTATTAATTGCTATCCCATTATTTATTTTATATGAAATAAGTATTGTGATTGCGCGGATTGGTTACAAAAAGTATGAAGCTGCGGAAGCTTTGAGAGTGAAAGAGGAAAAAGAAGCAGAACAAAAACTACAAGTTGAACAAGCCTTAGCTGAACAACGTCGTCAAATCGAGGAAATGCGTAATCTTAAAGGATAAACTTTCATCGTGAGAAATAAATATTAATGTAGTGCACTTATGTAGATGGACAAATCTCATAGGTGCTTTTTTAATGCATTAGTAATGGGGCTCGTATGTAAATGTTTTACCGCTAAGTTTTGGAGCCCCATATTGGTAGAGGGGATAATTATAAAGTAACAAATAATTTATCTAGGTCAGATGTTTTCACCTTGTTAAACATGCTAATAAAATTACGGGCATTTTTTGATAGATAGCGATTCTTTGGCCAAATAATCGTAGCCTTAGATTGAATATTGCAATCTACAAAATCGAGTATTTTAATTCCCTTTGTACTAAGCTTATCCAAACTATTGCGCGGTAAAATTGTTACCCCCAAGCCTTCTTTAATAAGTGAAACAATCATAGCAAGGTCAATACAATCACAAATAATATTTGGTGAGAAACCATGTCTTCTAAATTCATCAATAATAATTTTAAACGTATTACAATTTCGATGACGATAAAAGGATAAAAATGGAACGTCTTTTAAACTTTTCATTTCAATTGGTCCATCGAGTTGCCATATTTCGGGTGTTACTAAAACATATTGTTCGCTAGGTAACGACAATGAATCGAATCGATCGTCTTCTATAGGTTGCTGAATTATAGCGACATCAATTTCTTTTCTATCTAAGCTTTCTGTTAACGAAAATGTATCACCTTCATTTAATTTAAAGCGTAAATCGGGATACTGTTTGCTCATAGTGACGATTTTTTCTGTTATATATGATTGGCAAGTTTGATCAACGCCTATCGAAAGTAGACCTTTAATGCCTTTTCCTACCTCTTTGACTTCAAATATCGTTTCTTCAAAATTAGATAATAAAGATTTTGCTTTTTTATATAGGATACTACCGGATTCAGTAAGTATCATATTACGGCCATTTCGATCGAATAACTGACACTCAAGTTCTGATTCTATTAACTTTAATTGATAACTAAGGGGGGGTTGTGCCATATGTAATTTCTTTGCTGCCTTTGTAATTTGACCTTCCTCTACAATTGTGACGAAATACTTCAATTGTCTTAAATCCATCTAGTCTCCTCCTTTATCTATATCTTTTTTATTCAGTATTCAGAAAATTTCATATTTATTCTGTATGATAACATATATTGGAGATTTTTAGTATATAACATTTTAGTGTTTGTAGTTTTTTTTCTGTAATTAATCGTAATGCAGTGAATTAAATCATTGCATTACGATTTAGAACGTTGAATTTATTGGTTTCTTAAGGTGATAAAAGTAGTTGACTAGTGCATAAATTATGATTAATATAACTGTATTTTTTATAACGATTATAAATGTCTTATACTTTTTTTATATATAATATATACAAAAAGAATTTTTTAAGTATTTAAAATATTTGGTGAAACATGTTAATCTTCTAAATAAGCTAGCAATATATTATGAAATATCTACAATATCATTAATTAATTGTTATTAATGTGCGATATTTCTACTTTAGTGCTAGTTTGTTGCTCAGTGCAAAAATAAGATATGTTTTTAATTTTTGTATTGGGGAACAAGAAAATGTAAGCAATTATTTGGAAAAAGGGGCTAGATATTTGCTTACAACAAAAATTAGAGAAATAAGGGGTGTTTTTAGTGAAAAAAGTATTCTTATCTCTTTTTGTTCTGATGACAATGATATTTTTAGCAGCATGTAGTTCATCAGACAATTCATCAGAAACAAAAGAAACCTCAACAGAGCCAGCAAAAGAAGATGCAGCAACTGCTGAACCAAGCGGCGATGGGGAACCAATCAAACTTGTAGGGATTTTCTCATCATCTGGGGGAGCTGCGGCACTAGGTGAGCCTGAATTAGAAACTATTAAAATGTTAGTAGAAGAAAAGAATGCTGCTGGCGGCATTAATGGTCAACAAATTGAATTGATTACTTATGATGACAAATCAGACCAAAACCAAGCAATTTTAGCGATGAAAAAAGCGCTTACTCAAGATGAAGCGACAGTTGTAATTGGTGGAACAATAAGCGGTAACGCACTTGCAATGTTACCACTTGCAGAACAATATGAGACACCATATATTTCACTTGCAGCAAGTAAACAAGTATATGTTGATGAAAGTGGAAAAGCTCGTAAATGGGTATTTAAAATGCCACAAGATGATCAGTTAGCAGTAGAACGTATTCTACAATACTTAAAAGAAAAAAATCTAACAAAAGTTGCATGGCTAAATGTAGCAAACTCATATGGTACAGGTGGACATGACGAGTTTAAAAAATATGCACCTGAATACGGAATTGAAGCGGTAATTGAAGATGAATTTGAAGCAACAGTTAAAGATGCAAAACCTTTATTAACACGTGTGAAAAAAGAAAATCCTGATGCAATTATTGTATGGGGTACAGTGCAAGAATCAGCAGTTGTTATTAAAAATATCCGTGAGTTAGCTTTAGAAATGCCAATTTTAGCGAGTCACGGAATTGCAACAGAACAATTTATTGAAGTTGCAGGAGATGCGGCAAATGACGTTATTCTACCAACTGGTAAATTACTTGTTGCTGACAGTTTAGAAGATTCAAATCCACAAAAAGAAGTGTTGTTAAGTTATAGCAAACAATACACAGATAAGTATAACAAACCAGCAAGTACATTCGGTACGTATGCAGCAGACGGTTTCAATATCGCTGTAAAAGCAATTGAAGCAAAAGGTACTGACCGTGCAGCTATTCGTGACTTCATTGAAAACGAATTAGGTGAGTACATCGGTGTTACAGGTATCTTTAACATCACACCTGATAATCACATGGGTCTTGCTCCAGATAGCTTTGAAATGGTTCGCATTCAAAGCGGTGAATGGGTTCTTGAAAATTAATATGTAAGTTATTAATGAGCATTGAAGTTTCATCCAATGCTCATTATTTTTCAAATTTTTTTGGATGGAGGAGGATCCCAATGGAAGTACTATCTCAAATGATGCAACTGCTGTTTTCAGGGTTAACCCTTGGAGCTATATACGCACTTATAGCAGTTGGTTTCGTGGTCATTTATAACGTTACCGGAATATTAAATTTTGCCCAAGGTGAGTTTGCTATGTTAGGGGCACTGACTTGTATTTCCCTTGTTAATATGAATGTACCTCTATGGTTAGCAATTATCCTTAGTATTGTCATTGTTGCAGCAATCGGGGGGATTTTTGAAAGAACAGCGCTTCATACAGCAAGAAAATCATCGGTTACAACCTTAATCATTATTACGATTGGTGTATCAATTGCGCTACGTGGTTTAGCGATTCTTATTTGGGGTACACAGGTACAAACTTTACCTCCATTTACAGATAACACACCGATTTCAATTTTAGATGCTGTATTGTTGCCACAAAATATTTGGGCTGTAGGTATCTCAGTTGTCATCTTAATTTTAATGATGTATTTCTTCAACTACACATTTGTAGGAAAGTCACTTACAGCATGTGTAGTTAATCCATTTGCAGCACGCCTAATGGGGATTAATCCGGAAAAAATGTCCTTATTTGCAGTAATCGTAAGTGCTGGTGTCGGTGCTTTAGCAGGAACGGTTATTGCACCAATTTCAGGTGCTACTTATGATATGGGGATGATGTTAGGGATTAAAGCATTCGTAGCAGCGGTAATCGGTGGATTAACAAACGCACCCGCAGCTATTGCAGGAGCATTTTTAATTGGTATTCTTGAGGCATTTACTGAAGGATTATGGTCATCAGGATTGAAGGATGTTGTAACTTTCTCATTCTTATTGTTAATTTTGTTTGTTAAGCCAGAGGGATTATTTGCAAAGGCTTCAGGAAAACGTGTATAGGGGGATTCATAGTGAATAGTAAAAGCTTGAAATTAATTTATAACAATAGTATTCTGGGTCCCATTATCTTTTTTGTTTTGTTGTTTTGTGTTCCTTTAGTATCCTCATCTAATTATCTATTTTCTATTTTAACGATGGTTGGCTTTTATGCACTTGTTTGTATAGGTCTCACAACTTTAACAGGATATGCAGGTCAAATATCTTTAGGGCACGCTGCGTTTTATGGAATTGGGGCTTATTCATCTGCAGTATTAACAGGCACTTATGGGTTGAATCCATGGGTTGCTATTATAATTGGAGCAATAATTTCAGCTGTAGTTGCTTTAATCGTAGGTATTCCAACCTTTAAGTTAAAGGGTTACTATTTGGCTCTTGCTACTCTTGGATTTGGAATTATTGTTTATACATTATTTAAAGAATTAAGCACTATTACGGGTGGCTCTAATGGTTTCTTTGGAATTCCACCAATTAGTCTCTTTGGCTTTGAGTTTATAACAGATACAAGTTATTTCTATTTAATTTGGATTTTTGTATTTTTCGCTATATTATTTACACGTAATATCATTCATTCTCGTATCGGACGTGGATTAAGATCCATTGAAGGTAGTGAAATTGCTGCCGATGCCGTTGGGGTTAATTTAATGAATTATAAACTACAAATTTTTGTATTAAGTGCTATTTTTGCGTCTGTTTCAGGATCACTCCTTGCTCATTATGTTTCGTTTATCAACCCTGATTTATTTGTAGCAAATACATCTATCTTCTTCTTAATCATGGTTATTATGGGTGGAAAGGGCAATATTTGGGGTTCTATCGTTGGAGCAGCTATGTATGTATTACTTGATGAAATATTAAAACATTATGTACCAATGCTTTTACCAAATGTTGGTGGGCAATTTGAAATTGTTTTCTTTGGAATATTGTTAGTATTGACGTTAATTTATATGCCAGATGGTTTAGTGCCGAGATTTGAAAAATTAATTTCTAAGTTTAAGAAAAAGACGCCAACTAATGGTGCGCTACAATCTACTATTTCAGCGAATGCAACTGGAGGCGACAACAAATGAGTAACAAAAGACCAATATTAAGTGTAGAAAATTTAACGAAGGTTTTTGGTGGAGTTGTTGCCGTAGATAATGTCTCCTTTACAGTCGATGAAGGAGAAATCTTTGCAGTTATTGGTCCGAATGGTGCAGGGAAATCGACCCTGTTTAATATGATTACTGGGGTTTTGCCAAGTTCTTCAGGCAATATTTATTTCCAAGAGAAGCGTTTAAATCGTAAAAAGCCTTACCAAATTGCCCAAATGGGAATTACACGTACTTTTCAAAACCTTGAAGTATTTGACAATATGTCGGTTATTGAAAATGTTATGACAGGTGCTCATATCACAATGAAAACGAATATTTTAACAGCGGGTTTAAGGTTACCAAGTGTAAAAAAAGAAGAAATTAAAACAATGGAACGTGCTATAGAGGCATTAGAAGCAGTAGGGATAAGTGACTTAGCATATGAGATGGCGGATCGATTGCCTTATGGTAGTCAACGTCTCCTTGAAATAGCACGTGCAGCCATCTCAAATCCAAAGTTAATCCTATTAGATGAACCAATGGCAGGTTTAAACTCGGAAGAATCGAGACAATTAGTAGAAGTAATTTTAAAAATGAGAGAAAAAGGAATGACCTTCTTATTTGTCGAGCACGATATGGAAACGGTTATGTCTATTTCTGATTCAATTGTCGTAATTGATAATGGAGTTAAAATTGGCGAAGGGACACCTGAAGAAATTTATCAAAATCCACAAGTTGTTGCTGCCTACCTAGGGGATGAAGAGGAAGAAGGTGTAGAAGCATATGCTTAAAGTTAATAATTTACACACGCATCACGGCTATTTACATGTATTAAACGGTATTAATTTTGAACTATCAGAAGGGGAGCTACTAGCAATAGTTGGTTCAAATGGTGCTGGAAAGAGTACTCTTCTGGGAACATTGGCAGGTGTATATCGTGCGAGTAGTGGGTCAATTGAATATAAAGAAAAGGATATTACAAAGCAAAATGTACAAAGAATGGTATCTTCCGGTATTATTCTAGTACCTGAACGTAGACAAATTTTCTCTTCGCTTTCAGTAAAAGATAATTTAATGCTGGGCGCTTATCATCGTTATCGTCGAGATCATAAAAATGTGCATAATGAATACGAAGAAGTATTGGAACTATTTCCACGTTTAAAAACGATGTTAAATAGACCAGGTGGATTGTTATCTGGTGGAGAACAGCAAATGTTAGCGATTGGTCGTGGATTAATGGCGAATCCTAAAGTACTTATGTTAGATGAGCCGTCTCTTGGGTTAGCACCATTAATCGTTAAGGATATTATGCAGATTTTAAGAAAGCTTTGTGATGAACGTGGGGCAACGATTATCTTAGTTGAACAGAATGTTAAGGCTGCTCTAAAAGTAGCTGATCGAGGCTGTGTACTTGCTCATGGTCAAATTGTTATTTCCGGGACGTCTCATGAACTATTGAATGACCCAAAAGTACAAGAAGCATACTTTGGCAAAGTGGAAGCGGCGAAGGTATAAATATAGTGATAAAAGATCTGAACTTAGGTAACTCTAGGTTCGGATTTTTTAGTTTAATAAATAAAAAGATGACTTTTCAAAGGGAAAAGCCATCATCGTACTATAACAAGTAAAATATGATCAGTTGTAAATTAATCCCCTTTTCGTATTTCATACTACCTTCGAATCTACTACTCTTTTACAAAATACTCACTTTTAACGTAAACCATCGCTTCCATTGTTGCAATTAACTCTTCTTCACTAAAAACTTTAATGGAATACCACGCCAATTTTCTAGTTCGTCTTACTTCATTTGCTTCAGCACGTAACAGCTTATTTGGGTAACCTGCAGAAAGATAGTTAATATTATTATTAACACCAACAGCAATTTGGCCATATGAGTTGCTTGCGGCAGCAAATACAAAGTCTGCTAGTGAGAAAATGACCCCTCCATGGACAGTGCCGTGAGAATTTAACATATTCTCTGTAGGCATAACCTCTGCAACCGCACTACCATCTTCAGCAGAAATTAATTTAAAGCCTAAAAAGTTAGCATACGGCTCAGCTTGAAGTGTTTTAAAAATCGTTTCTTTACGCGTACTCAAGTTATTTGCCATCAAAATCCCCCTTTGTACAAAGTATATAAAAAAAAATACGGTAGTAGATAAATATGAAATACATTTATAAATGTAACATTAGAAGATATCTAGGTGCAAAGAAAATAAAAGATTAATATACGAATATGCGTTTTAAGGAAGAGAAAATAGGTAATATATAAATAATGTAGATAATCTATACATTATTAGTATTAGGTCTACAGATAAATGTATTGTATAATATTTTACCTATTTATAAAATTCGAAAAAGAATAGAAAAGTAACCTTTTAGAGAATATTTCAGTATTTTTATAGAAAAGTATTCAAAATTTATTGACAATTCCATGTAAATATTTTATTCTTTGGTAACAGAACGAAAAAAATACGTTCCGACTTGAAAGTGTTATATAAGGGGTAAACACTTTACTTATTTAGCCAAAGGGGGGGCAATGATGTATTCACCTGAAATCGAAACATTGTCTAGGGAGAAAATGCAAGAACTTCAACTTTCTCGTCTTAAGGGTACGGTTGAAAGGGTTTACAATAATGTGCCATTTTACAAAGAAAAGTTAGATGAATTAGGAATTTCACCATCAGATATTAAAACGATTGAAGATGTCAGAAAATTGCCGTTTACGGTTAAAAAGGATCTACGTGATCAATACCCATTTGGACTATTTGCTGTTCCACAAAAGGATATTGTTCGTATACATGGTTCGTCCGGTACAAGTGGCAAACCAACTGTTGTAGGTTACACAAAAAAGGATATCGACAACTGGTCAGACCTTATAGCTCGTGCAATTGTTACAGCTGGCGGTTCTTCAGAAGATATATTCCATAATGCTTATGGATATGGATTGTTTACAGGTGGCATAGGTTTCCATCATGGAGTTGAAAAATTAGGTGCTGCAGTTGTACCGATTTCCGGTGGTAACACAGACCGTCAAGTAACGTTAATTAACGATTTTAAACCTCGTGGGATTGGTGGTACACCTTCCTACATTTTAAATATAGCTGAAAAGTTAGAAGAACTAGGAATTGCGCCAGAAAACAATGGATTAGAATATGGTATTTTTGGTGCAGAACCATGGTCAGAAGAAATGCGTAAGAATATAGAAAGCAAACTTGGCATCAAAGCAATGGATGTTTACGGATTAAGTGAAGTAATGGGGCCAGGTGTTGGAATAGAATGCTATGTAGCACAAGATGGTTTACATTTAGCGGAGGATCATTTTATTTTTGAAATTATTAATCCAGATACACTGCAACCTGCAGCTGACGGAGAAGATGGAGAACTAGTTATTACGTGCATAACAAAAGAAGCTCTTCCATTACTTCGATATCGAACAGGTGATATTACATCAATTACAAAAGAGAAATGCACTTGTGGTCGTACTACAGCAAGAATGGCACGAGTTAAAGGTCGTACTGACGATATGATTATTATTCGCGGTGTAAACGTTTTCCCATCTGAAATTGAGAGAGAATTACTTAAAGTAAAAGAATTTGCTCCACATTACCAAATTCACTTATGGAAAAAAGGAAACATGGATGCACTTGAAGTGAAAGTAGAACTTACTCCAAGTTTCTACCAATCAATAGCAGGTGATTTAGAAAATGATGCAGTTCGTAAACTTAAGAAACAAGTACAACATGATTTGAAAAATGCTTGCTTAGTTTCTGTTGAAGTAACAATTCAACAACCATTAAGTGTACCACGATCAGAAGGTAAAGCTGTTCGTGTAGTTGATCATCGTAAAGAACTTGTTGAGGAGGCGGTAAGATGACAAATCTACCAATAATAGATGTAACGATTATTGGTGGTGGACCTGTCGGGATGTTTTCAGCATTTTATGGTGGAATGCGCGGAATGAGTGTCAAGATTATTGAAAGCTTACCGCAATTGGGTGGACAGTTGTCTGCCCTCTATCCCGAAAAATATATTTATGATATTGCTGGTTTTCCGGAAGTAAAAGCACAACAGTTAATCGATAACTTAGAAAAACAAATGAAAACATTTCCAGTAGAAGTTTGTTTAGGTGAAAGTGTTCAATCCGTTGAAAAGAATAAAGACGGGATCTTTATTATTAAAACAAATTTACACACACACTATTCTAAAACAATTTTAATTACAGCAGGAAATGGCGCTTTTAATCCACGTCCTTTAGGTATTGAACGTGAAGAAGAATTTAAAAACGCTAACCTACATTATTTTGTTAACGATTTAGAAAAATTCCGGGATAAAAGTGTGATGGTACTAGGCGGAGGAGATTCAGCAGTTGATTGGGCTTTAATGCTTGAGCCAGTTGCAAGTAAAGTAACGCTTGTACACCGTCGAGATAAATTCCGTGCACATGAGCATAGTGTTGAAAAGCTACATGCTTCTAAAGTTGAAGTGTTAACACCATACATTCCAACCAAGCTTATTGGTACAGATAGAATCGATCAAGTGGTACTAAATCATGCTAAAGATGAAGCGCAAACATTATTAAAAGATGTTGATGAGGTAATTGTTAATTTCGGATTTGTTTCAACTTTAGGACCAATTAAAGATTGGGGCTTAAAAATCGAGAAGAACTCGATTGTAGTTAACTCACGAATGGAAACAAATATTGAAGGAATATTTGCAGCAGGAGATATTTGTACTTATGAAGGTAAAATCAAATTAATTGCCACTGGATTTGGTGAAGCACCTGCAGCAATTAGTAATGCAAAAGTATACATTGACCCATCCTCAAAAGTACAGCCTTTACACAGCACTAGCATAATGGAAAACAAAAAACAATTCGTGTAATTGAATCATATATTAGGAGGGGATCAAATGGCAAAGTTCACTCGAATTAATCAAGAAACATGTATCGCATGTGGTTCTTGTGGTGCCTGTGCGCCAGAAATCTTTGACTATAATGATGAAGGTATTGCTTTTGTACTGTTAGATGATAATCAAGGAATCGAAGAAGTACCAGAAGACCTTTATGATGATTTAGAAGATGCAATTAGTGGTTGCCCAACAGATTCTATTAAAGTATCTAGTCAACCAATTGAATTACAAGAAATCTAGTTTCGTATTTTTTTGCATATCAATATAACTGAAATTAAGTGTTTGTTATTAAAAATGTTATATAGGAGGGTATAAAAATGACAGCTGATGTATTGTTGGAAAAGGATTTACAAGCTCAATTTGAAGAGCGAATCGCAGCAGGTGACAAGATTGAGGCAGATGATTGGATGCCAGAGGAGTACCGTTTAGCATTGATTAAATTAATTTCAATGCATGGTATTAGTGAAATTATGGGTGCATTACCTGAAAAAGAATGGGTACCAAAAGCACCAACGTTATATCGTAAGCTTGGAATTATGGCAAAAGTACAAGATGAAATGGGCCATGGTCAGCTATTACTTCGAGTGGCAGAAGATTTAATTAAGCCATTGGGGAAAAACCGTGAAGACCTAATGCAGGACCTGTTTGCAGGACGTTTAAAATTCCATAACGTGTTCCATATGGCAACTAAATCATGGGGTGATGCAGGTCTAATCGGTTGGTTAGTAGATGGCGCAGCAATTATTACACAAACGAATATGTTAAATGCATCGTATGCTCCTTATGCTCGTGCTCTACAACGCATTTGTGCAGAAGAAGTATTCCATGCTCAACATGGTGAAGCAATTATTTTAGCACTTGCAGAAGGCACAGAGAAGCAAAAAGAAATGGTTCAAGATGCCTTAAATCGTTGGTGGGAAGCGTTATTATTCTTCTTTGGGCCTCCATCAAGCGATACAACTGGTTCAACTAAACAAGATATCACAATCAAATACAAAATCAGAATTAATACAAACGAGGAATTACGCCAAGGTTTCTTATCTAAGTATATTCCACGTATTCAATCTATCGGCTTAACTATACCTGATCCAACATTACGTTTTGACGAAGAAACTCAAAAATGGATATATCAACAACCTAATTGGGAGAACTTCAAGAAAATTCAACGTAATGAAGGACCAAAATCACAAGAACGCTTAAAACTTCGCCGTACTTCTTATGATGACACTGCATGGGTAAGAGAAGCATTAAGTGCTCAAATCGGATAAGGGGGATCTAAAAATGGGGAACGAATCATTCTACCAAGAATTTGAAGTGTTTAGTCGTCGTACAAAAACATCACCATTTCAACATCAATTTAGCTTATTAGCGCCTAACGAAGACATTGCAATGGTAATGGCACAAGAAAACTTTATGCGCCGTGAGCCTGTTGCAGATATTTGGGTAGTTAAACGCGATCATATCCGTGGGCTAAATTCAGAAGAACGTCAAATAGTAGAACGTTTAGATAATAAAGATTACCGTTTAACAAAAGGTTATGGTTATCTACGTAAAAAATGGCGTCAGTACGAACAAGGTATGTTTGATGAAAAAGAAATTTTATCTTGGGCTGGAGGTCAGAAAAAATGACACAAAAATTCGAAAATCCAGTAGTTGAACTATTATTCCAATTAGCAGATGATGATTATCTATTTTCATATCGTGGTTCAGAATGGTTAGGATTAGCACCACATATTGAAGAGGACGTAGCATTTTCTTCTATTACACAAGATACAATGGGCCACGCAACAGTATACTATCGTTTACTTGAAGGGTTAGGTTTAGGTGCGGCGGATTCTCTTGCGCATATCCGTCCTGCAGCTGAACGTAAAAATAGTATTTTAGTGGAACGTCCAAATGGTGAAGGGTGCTACATGGAAAATCCACGTTATGATTGGGCATATGCAGTGGCAAGAAGCTACATTTATACAACAGCTAAAAAGATCAAAATAGATTCTTTAAAATCTAGTTCTGACCAATCATTGGCAGAAGCTGCAGTGAAAATTAGCATGGAATTATACTACCATTTACTTCACTGGAAAACTTGGTTTGTACAATTATTTAATGCAACTGAAGAAGCCAGAAATCGCATGACAAAGGCTCTAGAAAAAGTGGTTGCAGATAGTGGCGATTTATTCTCATTTGGTGATGCAGCTTCAGAAATTACAAATGCTAGTTTAATTGAATCAGAACAAGTTCTATTAAATCGTTGGACGGAATATGTTAAACCAGTGTTTGAAACTATTAAAGTTGCTGTTCCTACATTCGGTAAACCAGAGCGTAATGGTCGTAACGGTGAACATACAAATGAATTACAAGATGCAATTGATACAATGTCCGAGGTATATGCAACAGACTTAGCAGCAGCTTGGTAAAGAGGAGGGGAAAAGAATGACAGCTGTAGATACTAAAGATCAAATCTATCAAGTGCTTGAGACAATAAAAGATCCTGAAATCGACACGGTGAGTGTTCTTGACTTAGGGATGGTAGAGCATGTGGAAATAGAAGGTGGGCATGTCACAATAAAAATGCTACCAACGTTTTCTGGCTGTCCTGCACTAAATATAATCCAAGGAAATATCGAACGTGCTGTCAAAACGGTTGAGAATGTAGATTCTGTGGAAGTTCAATTTATTTTCAACCCTCCTTGGACTTCCGACAGAATCACTGAAAAAGGAAGAGAAGGGTTAAAGCAATTTGGTATTGCTCCACCGCCAAAATACTTAGAAGAAGACGGCTCATGGCATGTAAACTGTCCATATTGCAATTCTGAATACGTGACGATGGAAAATATTTTCGGTCCTACTGCATGTCGTAGTATTTTATATTGCAAAAGTTGTAAAAACCCATTTGAAGCTATGAAGCCTATATCAACATTAATGTAAAAAGGAGAGATAACTATGGCTAAATTAATCGCACTTTATAGTCAGCCACAAGACCCAGCTGCTTTTGATCAACACTATTATGAGGTACATGTACCAATCACTGAAAAAATTCCAGGATTACGTGAAATGCGTGTAACGAAATTTTCAGGTACACCTATGGGAAAAGAATCACCTTATTACTTAATGTGTGAAATGATTTATGACAGCATGGAAGATTTAAAAAATGGTATGCGTTCTGATGAAGGGAAAGCATCTGGTAAAGATTTAATGAGTTTTGCTGGAGACATCGTTACATTAATGATTGGTGAAGATGCTTAATGGCATTTGAATTCATTGAAACTTCCAAACAATCTTATATTGGATTAGTGGAGTTAAATCGACCAAAACAATATAATGCGTTAAATCGTACAATGGTGCGCGAAATAGTTGAGGCATTAGAAAACTTCGATCGTGATGAAGATATCCGTGTCATTGTAATGTCAGGTCGGGGTAATGCTTTTTCAGCTGGAGCAGATATTGACGAAATGGCGTATGACGATTCGATTAAACTTGAACTATTAAACCAATTTGCAGATTGGGATCGTATTTCTTTAATAAAGAAACCGATTATTGGAGCAGTTCAAGGTTTTGTATTCGGCGGTGGTTTTGAGCTTGCGCTAAGTTGTGACATGCTTATTTCAGCTGAAGGAACTGAATTTTGCTTCCCTGAAGTTACTCTTGGCGTAATGCCAGGTGCAGGGGGAACACAGCGACTAACAAAACTCGTTGGGCGTACAAAAGCTTTAGAATGGATTTGGACTGGAAATCGGATTAAAGCAAAAGAAGCCCTTCAATACGGTATTATAAACAAAATCGTACAACGAGAAGTATTAATGGAAGAGACGTTGAAGATTGCTAGTTCCATCAGTAATCAACCACCGCTAGCTATTCGCTTAATTAAAGAGTCGGTAAGTAAAGCGGTGGACTATTCACTTTATGAAGGTATGCAATACGAACGGAAAAACTTCTACTTATTATTCTCATCAGAAGATCAAAAAGAAGGTATGCAAGCTTTTGTAGAAAAGCGCAAACCTCAGTTTAAGGGGCAATAACATGTACGAAACAATCGAATATGTGGTAGCTAACAATGTATGTACGATTCTTTTAAATCGTCCAGATTCTCTAAACGCTTTTACAGCTAACATGAATCGTGAGCTTCAACAAGCAATTAAACAAGCTGAAAAAGATTCAAATGTTCGTTGTATTGTAATAAAAGGAGCCGGAAAAGGTTTTTGCTCTGGACAAGACCTATCCACGGTAGATAAATCAATGGATCACGGTGAAGTGTTAACAACTTTATACGGTCCAATGGTTAAACAAATCTACAATTGCGAAAAACCAATAATAGCTGGTGTTCATGGGGCGGCAGCTGGAGCTGGTTTTAGTTTAGCCTTAGCATGTGATTTTAGAATTATGGCGGAAAAGTCCTTTTTCTTAAATGCATTTGTGCATGTTGGGTTGATACCAGACTCTGGGAATCTATTCTTTTTAAAACAACTTGTTGGAAATGCAAAAGCGTTAGAAATCTCTGTTTTAGGAGAACGGATTTTACCTAATGAAGCTTTAGCTTTAGGTTTAGCTACAAAAGTAGTGGCTAATGAAACTTTTGATGAAGAAGTAGCTTTGTTTGCTGAGAAAGTTGCAAATCTTCCAACAAAGGCAATCTCATTAATGAAGCGTACATTACGTGCAGCAGATGAGTTATCTTTTGAAGAGTTTTTAGCATATGAAGCACAAGGGCAACGAATTGCGGGTTTAACAAAAGATCATCGAGAAGGTGTTCAAGCTTTCACAGAAAAAAGAAAACCTATTTTTGTAGGCGATTAAAGGAGAGATTGAAATGTCAACTGTAGAAGAAAAAGTCTCATTAAAACGTGAATATTATCATCTAATTATTAATGGAGAGAAAGTAGAAAGTAGTAATGGTGCAACAATTGATACTTTTAACCCTGCAACAGGTGAATTAATTGCTAAAGTTGCTAAAGCGACGAAAGAAGATGCTGAGCGTGCAGTACAAGCAGCTCGTGACGCTTTTGATAATGGAAAGTGGAGTAAATATCCAGTATCTCGTCGTGCACAAGTATTAAATAAAATTGCTGCGATTATGCGTTCTCGTTTTAACGAGCTTGTTGAACTTGAAATCTTAGATACAGGAAAATCTTTAAGTGCAGCTCAAGGACAAGTACATCAAGCAATTGAAGACTTTGAGTTCTATGCAGCAGCAGCAGTTGGACATCGAGGTGTAGTAAATAACTTACCAGGCCAATTCAGTAACTATACTGAAAAAGAAGCAGTTGGTGTTTGTGCTCAAATTATTCCTTGGAACTACCCTTTAATGATGGCAGCTTGGAAAATTGCTCCTGCAATCGCAGTTGGTTGTTCGGTAGTAGTAAAACCAGCTTCTTTAACTCCATTAACAGCAATCATTTTAGGTGAGATTTGTCTTGAAGCAGGAGTTCCTGCCGGGGTTGTAAATATCGTACCAGGTTCAGGTTCTGAAGTTGGAAACTATTTAGTAGAACATGAATTAGTAGATAAAGTGGCATTCACAGGTTCTACACCAATTGGGAAAGATATTATGAAGAAAGCTTCAGATACATTAAAGCGTGTTACTTTAGAGCTTGGTGGTAAATCTCCAAATCTAGTATTTGAAGATGCAGATATTGATGCTGCGGTAGATGGCTCATTATATGGAATCTTCTACAATTCAGGTCAATCATGTGAAGCACGTTCACGTTTATATATTCAAGAAAGCATTTACGATGAATTCATGGAGAAATTTGTTGCAAAGGCAAAACAAATTAAACTTGGTGATCCTTTTAGTAAAGAAACACATATGGGCGCAATCATTGACCAAGCACAAGTTGATGTGATTGACGGATATGTACAATCTGCTAAAGAAGAAGGAGCGACAATTCTTCTTGGTGGTAAAGTGGCTAATGTGGAAGGTTACGAAAATGGTTTCTGGTACGAGCCTACTATCATTACAGACGTTACGCAAGAAATGAAAGTAGTTCAGGAAGAAATTTTTGGGCCAGTTGTTGTAGTTAGTAAGTTTAAAGATGAAAAAGAAGCAATTCATCTAGCAAACGATACAGAATTCGGTTTAGGTTCTGCTGTTTGGTCAAAGGATGGTGCACGTGCTACACGTGTCGCAAATGCAATCCAAGCAGGTATCGTAATGGTGAACTGTCCATTCTCTGCAATGCCAGGTACGCCATTTGGTGGTTACAAACAATCAGGTTTTGGACGTGAACTTTGTATCGAAACGTTAGATCTTTACACAGAAACTAAGAGTATTATCTCTTATTACGGTAGTCGCCCATTAAACCCACTAGGCTTATAAAATACGAAAAAGAATAGGGGATTGTTCTCCTATTCTTCTATTTTTTAATTTGCTAAGTGCTTCAAAGGCTAATCTCCAAAACATAATTGACTAAGTTTTTCAACTAATGGGAGGATTATAGATGAAAGTAAAACATATAACAGTAATTGGTTCTGGTGTTATGGGGCGAGGTATTGCGTATGTTTCCGCAATCGGGGGATTTACTACTACTTTAATTGATGTTAATAGTCAAGCATTACAAAGTGCAGAAAAAGAGATTAATAGCATTTTTGAAAAATCTTTAAAACGTGGGAAATTAACAGACCAACAAGCTGCTCAAGGACAAGCAAACTTATCCTATACAACAAATATGGCAGATGGGGTAAGTAATGCAGACTTAATTATAGAAGCTGTACCTGAAAAAGCTGATATTAAGAAGGCTGTTTTTGAACAGATGGAAAAGTATGCACCATCTTCGTGCTACTTTGCAACGAATACATCCACAATGAGTCCGACTGAAATTGCCTCGTATGCAAATCGACCAGAACGTACGATTGCCATGCATTTTTTCAACCCTGTTCACCGAATGAAGCTTGTTGAAATTGTGCGCGGTTTAGAAACAAACGATGAAACAGCAGACATCATTCGTGAAGTTGCGGAACAAATGGGTAAAGAAACAGTGGTTATTAACGAATTCCCGGGCTTTGTTACAAGTCGTATAAGTGCACTTGTTGGAAATGAAGCATTTTATATGCTACAAGAAGGCCTAGGTACACCTGAAGAGATCGATAAAGCAATTAAACTAGGATTAAATTATCCGATGGGTCCATTTGAATTAGTGGATTTAGTAGGCTTAGATGTACGTTTAAATAACTTGCGCTACTTACATGAAAAATTAGGGGAAAAATATAGACCAGCGCCACTATTAGAACAATATGTTAAGGCAGGTCGACTTGGCCGCAAAAGTGGACGTGGTGTTTATGACTATACAGATGATAAAGAGTTGGTGAAAAAATGAATGAAGTGGTAATTGTCGATGCAGTGAGAACTCCGATTGGTCGGTACAAAGGTGCTTTAAAATCAGTACGACCAGATGATTTAGGTGCAATTGTCATTAAGGCATTAATTGAACGTAATCCGAATGTGCCAGTGGACCAAATTGAAGACGTTGTATTAGGAAATGCCAACCAAGCAGGGGAAGATAATCGTGATGTTGCACGGATGTCTGCTTTACTTGCTGGGTTACCAATTGAAGTTGGTGGTACAACGATTAATCGTCTTTGTGGTTCTGGAATGGATGCCATTCATTATGCAGCTCGCGCTATTATGGCTGGTGAAGGGGATATTTTCATCGCTGGTGGTACAGAAAGTATGACTCGTGCACCATTTGTTATGGCAAAGGCGGAAAGCGATTTTCCACGTGGCGATTTAAAAATGTTCGACACGACAATTGGCTGGCGCTTTACAAATCCAAAATTGCATGAGATGTACGGCTCCGACTCAATGCCACAAACGGCTGAAAATGTTGCTCAAAGATTTAAAATTAGCCGTGAAGAACAAGATGTATTTGCATTTGAAAGTCAACAGCGTGCAAAAAAAGCCATTGAAGAAAATCGTTTCAAAGAGGAAATCGTACCTGTTGAAATAAAAGATAGAAAAGGCAATATTACAATTGTGGATAAAGATGAACATCCTCGTCCAGATACAACGCTTGAAAAATTAGCCCAATTACGTCCGATTTTTGATGGCGGTACTGTCACAGCTGGAAATGCATCAGGAGTAAACGATGGTGCATCAGCATTATTACTAATGAGTGCATCTAAAGCAAAAGAGTTAGGGCTTAAACCATTAGCAAAATATGTTACAGGTGCAGTTGCTGGTTTAGAACCTGCAATAATGGGGTTAGGTCCAATTGATGCTACACGTAAAGCATTAAAACGTGCAGGACTTTCTACAGCTGATATTGGCTTAGTTGAAATTAATGAAGCATTCGCCTCTCAATCCATTGAATGTATGAAACAATTAGAATTAGATAGTTCAAAGGTTAACGTTAATGGTGGTGCAATTGCATTCGGTCATCCATTAGGTGCTAGTGGGGCGCGTATTTTGACGACATTAATCTATGAAATGCACAAACAAGATGTGCAATATGGATTAGCAACAATGTGTATTGGTGTTGGCCAAGGTATTGCGACGATTATCGAAAAAGTTACAGATTAATATAATGTAGGAGTTGTCCCAAAAGTAATTTTTGAGGCAACTTCTTTATCTGAGGGAGGATTTTAATGTCAGTTGTATTATTGGAAGTTAAAAATCACATTGCTTACGTAACCGTTAATCGACCGGATGTATTAAACTGTTTTAATTACGAAACATTATCTTCTTTACAAGAAACTGTAGATGAAATTGCAACAAATAATGATATTCGCGTTGTCATCTTTACGGGTGCTGGTACCAAAGCATTTAGTGCAGGGGCAGATTTAAAGGAGCGTAAGTCATTAAACGAAGAACAAGTAAGACGTAATGTAAAAGCGATTCGTGATGTTTTCAATAGCATTTCTCAATTACCTCAACCAACAATTGCTGCCGTAAATGGTCATGCGTTAGGTGGCGGTTTTGAGTGGCTACTATCTTGTGATTTTGCAATTGCTGCTGAGCATGCAAAACTAGGCCTTACAGAAACAAGTTGGGCGATCATTCCAGGTGCTGGTGGAACACAACGCTTGCCACGCTTAATTGGGGAAATGAAAGCAAAAGAGATGATTTTTACGGCAAAAAAATTAACTGCCAAAGAAGCACTTTTAGAAGGAATCGTGTTAAAAGTTGTCCCAGCTGAGGATGTAGTATCAGCAAGTGAAGAATTGGCTAAGGCAATTATGAAAAATGGGCCAATTGCTGTACGACAAGCAAAATATGCGATTACGAAAGGTATGAATACGGACTTAGCGACAGGCCTTCAAATTGAAACGGAAGCTTATGAAGTGGTAATTCCAACAAAGGATCGTATAGAGGCTTTAGAGGCGTTTAATGAGAAAAGAGAGCCGAATTTTAAAGGTGAATAGCTATTAATATAGTAGAACTAGTAAATAAAAGAATCAGAAGCTTAAACGTGTTTCTGATTCTATTTCGCGCTTGATACATATTACTTATTGAAAATTTGTTTGTATTGAACTCCCTTTTGGACATATGTATCAATGGAAAGCTGAATTAATTCTAAATCTTTTTCATTTATTTGACGCACGACTTTTCCAGGAGATCCAACAACTAGGGAACGAGGTGGGATTTTAGTTCCATTAGTGATCAATGTGTTTGCCCCGATGATGCATTCTTCACCAATTTCAACATGATCTAAAATAACAGAACCCATTCCAATGATGGAACGATTTCCTATTTTACAACCATGTAATACGACTTGGTGACCAACTGTTACTTCATCCCCAATGATGACAGGTGCACCTTCAAAGTGGTGGATAGTTGAATTGTCTTGTATACTGCATCTTTCGCCTATTTGAATGAGATCCTCATCTCCGCGAAGAACGGCATTAAACCAAATTGTTGATTGAGCGCCTATTGTCACATCCCCGATAATATAGGCTCCAGGTGCAACGAATACTGTCTCATCCACAATTGGTTTTTTGTCTAAATAAGGTACAAGCATTTCAACATCCCCTTTTTAAATATTTTAATTATTCTAAAAATATTATATCATATTTGTAAGTGAGGTGCATTCTATGAAACATTTATGTAGATTATTAAATATTGAGTATCCTATTATTCAAGGCGGTATGGGTAATATTAGTAATGCAGCGATTACATCCGCTGTTAGTAATGCTGGTGGACTTGGAACGATTGGTAGTGGGGTTATGACGCCTGAAGAAGTAGAGAAATTAATCGTTGAAACAAAAAGTAAAACAACAAAACCATTTGCGATTAATATTCCAATCAACGTAAATCCACATTCTACAGCATTAGTAGATTTAGCAATAAAACAACAGGTACCAGTTGTTTCACTATCAGCAGGAAATCCGGCACCATTTATAGAGAAACTACACGAGGCTGGAATTAAAGTTATCGTGGTAGTGGCAGCAGTCAAACATGCCCAAAAAGCTGAGGCAGCAGGTGCAGATGTGCTTGTGGCAGAAGGTGTTGAAGCTGCAGGGATCAATTCGAATTTAGAGCTAACAACCATGACCCTTATTCCTCAAATAACAAAAGCAGTATCCATTCCAGTTGTTGCCGCTGGGGGAGTTGGTGATGGCCGTGGTTTGGCAGCAGCACTTCTATTAGGAGCTTCAGGTGTACAAATGGGCACACGCTTTATTGCCACGCAAGAAATGCCAGTCCATTCTTATTATAAAGAAAGACTTCTAAATGCTAGCGATCAGGAGACGATTGTTCTAGGTCGTTCTGTAAATCAAGTACGGAGAGTGCTAAAAGACACTTATGCCAAAACCATTTTAGAACAAGAAAAAGCAGGCATTACGTTGGAAGAATACAACGAAAAGACAAGTGAGCCATATCATATTAAAGGTGCCATTGAAGGAAATGGTGAGGATGGTTATATGAATAGCGGGCAAATCGCCGGTTTAATCCAACACTTACCAACTGTTGAGGAATTAATACAAGAAATGATGAAAGAAATGCGTGAACGGTTAGCAGAGGTTTATACCGAATATCAATAAAGTAAAATGGCTTAGAATAAAAAGTCAAGAGGGGGTATAAAATGATTTGCTATTTTATACCCTTAAACTAGTATTCTAATACATAATAATTTGCCGTTTAGATTAAGTTTTTTGCTTTAATTATTTCTAATTTTTCTTTTGGAATACTAGATTCTAAATCTCCATTTGCAACATCTATTGATTCCCAATCTGAAAATACAACAAAGTCCTCTGTTATAGTAAGAATTTCGCTCCAATTATAACTATTCAATTGCTGGGCAACTTCAAAGCGTAACCTTTGACACTCATCCCATAAATTCTCCCAATCGTCTCCGAAATCTTTTACTAATTGCTCTTGTTTTTCCGCAAAGTTATCTCCATCTATTACCGTCTGATATTCAACAGGCATCTCACCTGTGTTCCATATACTCCACTTATCATCAATCCCTACGCTTTTAATAATCTCGTTTCGGTACGATTCAATACCAAACTGAATTAGTCCAAGCACAGGCTCATAATCTGTTCCGATTAAAGATATGTAACATATCTTATCCCCTTTATCTAATTTTACTTTCTTAACCGCATTAGGAACCTCCTTAAGTACAATTTGTTTTAAGTCATTCATCAACGATTTTTTATCCATAGCACACCTCTTTTTATATTTATACTGAGCAACAAAGACAAAGGTTTAATTCTTAAAAAATGTACAATAAAAAGCTACTAAATGTTATAGTAGCTCTCTCTTTATTGATAACGATTAATGGGTGAATTAATTTTTCATATCTGTCATATATGGATGATGTTGAACATCATAGAAAGAGTCTTTTTTCTGTAAATCATTATCTTTTTCAAAAATTTGTTCAAAGAAGCGGCTGGCTGGTTCAGCTAAAATTTTGTAATATTGTTTGAATAACAATGCAGCGTGGTTACCACTCCACATTTGGGGAAGTAATTCGTTTGGTAAACCCGGGTCGATAAAGAGGAATTTACGGTATTCATGTACAAGTTTAGAACGTTCTACAAAGCACTCGGCATCTGACATTTCACCTTGAGCAATAATACTTTGATGGATAATAAATTTCTTACTATATTCATCAATAAATTCTTCGTAACGCTTTTCAATTCCTTCTATATCCCAACTCTTCCTTACGAGCAATTGCTCATCTTTTGGACCGAAATAATCAGCTACAAAAAACTCCACATAATCTTCAATTTGGTATTTTTGAATGAGAATATTTACTTCATTCACAAGATTGTTTGGAGAAATCCAGCAGCCGTTAGAAAACGAGCCAAAACCACTCCAATGTAATTCCCGTCGAAGTTCATCGCGAATATGACGATCTTCTTCTGGAATGGTATACATTAAAATCAACCATTTACCATCCCACTTAGGTGATTTTAGTTTGAAAATCCGATTACCTGCTTCTTGTATACGTTGTTCGCCACGTTTAGTTAAGAAATAGTAGCTTTTATTACTTTTCTTTTCAGAGCTCAGCCATCCTTGTTTCACCATTCGTGATACTGCTACTCGTACAGTTTGTTCGTTATGCCCAAATTCTTTTAACAATTGAATTAAGCTGCCGATCCATATTTTCGAACCATAGTGACATATATAATCACCAAAAAGTGTAAAAATCATTGATTGTGCTTTCAAATAAAAAGTACTCCTTTCGCTGGAAGGTAGATATTGAATTTATATAAAAGGGGCTAGTTTCTAAAGTTTTTAGTAAATAGTTATACTTATTAATAGAATAACATTTTCTGAAAACTGATTCAAAATGTATATTTTTTCACACTTTATACTGATTTCTTTTGGAAAAAAGAAGTACAAACATTTAGTTTGTACTATTAACTAGGTGTATTAATTTTTGTGTAGAATTCAAAAACGCTTTTCTCCTAGAAAAAACAAAGCAGACAAGAGTGCTTTATTCTATTTTGTAAGCTGATCAGAGATTTGTTGTATTTTATCTGCATTTAATTGAATCAATGTAACAAAACCATTTAACAGCATATGCGCAATGATAGAAGTGAGAATACGCTTCGTTTTATAGTAAAGAAACGCGAAAACGAAACCGCTGATTGTATAAAGAATAATATGGGTAAAGTCTAAATGGATTGCAGCAAAGATAATTGAACTTACAAATCCAGCTACCCAAAAGTTTTGGGTTTGAATGATTGACCCAAAAACAACACGTCGGAAAACGAATTCTTCTAATATAGGTCCGAATAATACGGTTGTTACTATCATGATTGGAGCAATCTCAGTTACCAACATAATGGTTTCAGTGTTTTCTGAACCAAATTCTATACCAAGTGCTAATTCAATGTAGGCACCAATTGTTTGACCTAAATAAACTAAGAAGAAACCAATAATTCCCCAACCAATTGATACTGGAATGGATGCTTTCTCTCCATTAAAAACATTCCAGAAGGTTTTATTTTTATTTATTAGAAGCAAACAAATAACAAAAGCAATTGTTGCCGTAATTGTAGACCACCAAGCAGCTAATGCAATGCCGGAATTGACACCATCTTCATTAATAAAATGAAGGAAAAACTCCTTTAAAGGTGGAATAAATAATATAAAACCAGATAATTGAAATAGAATGTAAGTAATTAAAACGTAAAAGGCCGTTTTTTGTGTTTGAAATTTCACAGAAGTGCTCAATAGAAAAAATCCCTCTTTCTAAAAATAGAGTTTAAAACATAGGATATGTAGACAAACTGTTTCAGGTATAACTAGGATATCCAACTATACTCTATTGTAGTTGAAATTGGTAAGAAAACAAAATTTTTTAATGCATCATACTTGCAAAACTAGAACTAATTCATTATTATAATAATTGTGTTAGCACTCATATGAAGGGAGTGCTAATAATGATAACTAACTTTAATTTGTAGGAGGTTGTTTCACTTGTTAAGACCATTAGGTGATCGTATCATTATCGAACTAGTTGAGGTGGAAGAAAAATCACAATTCGGAATTGTACTTCCAGATTCAGCAAAAGAAAAACCACAAGAAGGTAAAGTTGTTGCTGTGGGAACAGGTCGTGTACTAGATAACGGCACACGTGTCGAGCTTGAAGTAAAAGAAGGCGATACAATCATCTTCTCTAAATATTCAGGCACAGAAGTGAAATATGAAGGCAAAGAATATTTAATTCTACGCGAAACTGACGTATTAGCTATCCTAGGCTAATCATTAAAAACTTAAAACTTCATCAAAAAAGCGCCTTTACATAATATGACTTGTTTGGCGCTTGCATGCTACTTTTGATTTTTCAATAGAATAAAACTGGAGGTAAGCAAAAAAATGGCAAAAGATATTAAATTCTCTGAAGAAGCACGTACATTAATGCTTCAAGGTGTTGATAAATTAGCAAATGCTGTAAAAGTTACTTTAGGCCCAAAAGGTCGTAACGTTGTATTAGAGAAAAAATTCGGTTCACCTTTAATTACAAATGATGGTGTAACAATTGCGAAAGAAATCGAACTTGAAAACCCATACGAAAACATGGGCGCAAAACTAGTTGCTGAAGTTGCATCTAAAACGAACGAAATCGCTGGTGACGGTACAACTACTGCTACTGTTTTAGCTCAAGCTATGATTCGCGAAGGGCTTAAAAACGTAACTGCTGGTGCAAACCCAGTAGGTATCCGTAAAGGTATGGACAAAGCGGTTGCGGCTGCTATCGAAGAATTACAATCTATCTCTCGTCCAGTAGAAAACAAAGAAGCGATTGCACAAGTTGCTGCAATTTCTGCTGCGGATGAGGAAGTAGGCGAATTCATTGCTGACGCGATGGAACGTGTAGGTACTGACGGTGTAATTACTATCGAAGAATCTAAAGGTTTCACAACTGAGTTAGATGTAGTAGAAGGTATGCAATTCGACCGTGGTTATGCATCTCACTACATGGTAACTGATACAGACAAAATGGAAGCTGTATTAGACAACCCATACATTCTAATTACTGATAAAAAGATTTCTTCAATCCAAGAAATCCTTCCATTATTAGAGCAAGTTGTTCAACAAGGTCGCCCATTATTAATTATCGCTGAAGATGTAGAAGGAGAAGCTTTAGCTACATTAGTATTAAATAAATTACGTGGAACATTCAACGTAGTAGCAGTTAAAGCTCCTGGATTCGGTGATCGTCGTAAAGCAATGCTTGAAGATATCGCAATTTTAACTGGTGGCCAAGTAATCACTGCTGACCTTGGTTTAGATTTAAAAACAGCTGACGTAACATCTCTAGGACGTGCTGGTAAAGTAGTAGTTTCTAAAGACAATACTACAATCGTTGAAGGTACAGGAAATAGTGATGCAATCGAAAGCCGCGTAAACCAAATTCGTGCTCAAATTGCAGAAACTACTTCTGAATTCGATAAAGAAAAATTACAAGAACGCCTTGCAAAATTAGCAGGTGGTGTAGCAGTAATCAAAGTTGGTGCTGCAACTGAAACAGAATTAAAAGAGCGTAAATTACGTATCGAAGACGCATTAAACTCAACTCGTGCTGCAGTTGAAGAAGGTATCGTATCAGGTGGTGGTACTGCACTTCTTAATGTTTATAGCGCTGTAGAAAAAATTCTTGAAACTGTAGAAGGCGACGTTGCAACTGGTGTACGCATCGTCTTACGTGCCCTTGAAGAACCAGTTCGTCAAATCGCTAACAACGCAGGTCTTGAAGGTTCAATTATCGTTGACCGCTTAAAACGCGAAGAAGCTGGTATTGGTTTCAACGCTGCAAACGGCGAATGGGTAAACATGATTGAAGCTGGTGTAGTGGACCCTGCAAAAGTAACGCGCTCAGCTCTTCAAAACGCTGCATCTGTCGCTTCATTATTCTTAACAACTGAAGCTGTTGTAGCAGACATCCCAGAAGCAGCTCCAGCAATGCCAGATATGAGTGGCATGGGCGGAATGGGTGGCATGATGTAATGACCGCTAAAACCCTAGATATATAATGGGTTTAAAGCAAGCTTCAAACAGAATACTACATCTCTGATATAAAAGGGGCTTCTCATTAGTTAATAAAACTTTTGAGAAGCTTTTTTCTGCTTATCAGAAAAGTTGATGCACAATGTATTATCAATAAGATTAATCATCTAACAAAAGAACAGGCTATATTAACTGTTGTATTACTTAGTAGACATCAACTATGAAGGAACAAATCATAAATAAATTACATTGTGAAAAAGGTGGCTTGAACAAATTGGAAAATGATTGTATATTTTTAACATAATTGAAGATATTGGTGGTGGGGGAGTGTTTGGTTTAGAAAGCAAAAGAAATAGGTTAATAGTATATTTATCTCCTCTTTTTATCATAGCTGTTGTCCATATGGTTGCTACCATAAGCTATAAGACGATTCCTAGTTTTTCTTGGATAATTACAGCTATATCTTATTGGGGTTTAACTGGATTAATGAAATATCTCTTTGTTCCTTCTAATACTTTAAGAGATTGGCTTAAGAAACCTGTCTTTATTAAGAAGTGGTTAATTATCGGCTTAGTTGTTGGGATATTCCCTGCAGTAGGTATATTAGCGTTTAATGTTAATTTACTTGTAGAATATCCTATGCTAACCCTGTTTCTATTTCTATTCGCTTTAATTAATCCTTGGTTTGAAGAAGGGTATTGGAGAGGAATGATTTTAGATGCAGGAGATGGGATGAGTATTCCCAGATGGCTAAATATTGGTTATTCAACTTTCTTTTTTGTATTAAGCCATCCTTTAATGTGGGGAGTATTTTCAATAGCAAACAGGTCTATCCAAATGTATATATCTTTATTAGTAATGGGAATTGTTTGGTCTATGATTCGATATAAGACAGGAAGCTTAAGATGGTCAGTTTATTCTCATATGCTTGTCGATGTGGGGAACCTTTCAGTATTTGTTTTCTTAAATCTTTATGTTCCTCCTCATATGAAGTAGATGCCAGATGCTTCTCATAAGTTGACTTAACTTGTGAGGAGCTTTTTTTCATTTCTATTGCTACATTGAGATAGACATTGAGATGCTAAACCCAATTAGTAAGAAGCACAAAAAAACATGGAAAGTATAGTAATGTAAGTGGGGGAATTATACAATTAGTGTAATAGTTTAAAATTACTTTCACTATACCTTAAACTTTTCATAATCTTTTATAGGGAGATTTTGTAGTCAAGTTGTGAAAAAGTTAATTATGCTGCAAATTTTCAGGGATTCGTGATAACTTCCGGTAGAAAAAAGAGACACAACAACAAAGAGGTGGCAGCATGAAAGGTCGAACGCATTTAACAATAGGGTTGGGAATAGGAGCAGTGGCATCGGTTAGCCAAACACTTGAAATGATGCCCGTCATTTTAGTTGCATCTGGCGTAGCTTCCCTTGCTCCGGATTTAGACGGGAATAATCTGTTAAATAAACATGTAACTAAGACAGCTAAACTAATAAAGAAACGAGGGATATTTGTCGGGTTGGCATTAATTGTCCTGTCTTTGTATACATATTTTTTTAATATGAATTTCTTGTTTACTCTAGATGGAAAGTGGTTTACTCAACAAAATTTACTTTTACTATTTGTATGGGGATCGATTATTATAGGACTCTCGCTGAAGAACATGGAAACTTTGAAAAATATTCTAATGAGCATTTTAAGTTTATTTCTTCTATATTATGCAATTACGCATGAGTTGTGGTGGTTAGTTATGTTTGCTTTATACATTGGGGGAGCTGGGTGGTTTGCACACCGAGGACCAACGCATACCATTTGGGCATTAGTTTATTGGTGGTATATGTCATATTTATTGCAAGTTAGCACTGGTGTGGACAGTTTGGCTCTTATCTGCACGAGTGCTTATCTTTCACATATAGTAGGAGATATGTTAACAAAAAAAGGGGTTCAGTTTCTATATCCGCTTTCCAATAAGGTGTTCAGAATCCGTTTGTAATGCTGTTTATTGAAAGAGATGGACTAGAAAAATATAAATTTTTAAGTAAGGGGCGTCCAAATGATACTTGGATGGCTCCTTTTTTGTGCTGTTATATTAATATAAGACGAAATAATGCAATTGTAAGTTCTTGCCTATGTTCCAATTTTGTTATTTATTGGAATTATGTATAACGGTTATAAATTGACGATTATTTAGTATTATCGCTATTGCTCAGTGGCACTTCCCACAAGAAGATTCATCATCCATTTTTCATCCTCGGTAACGACCATATGGATTACCGACATCAAGCGCAAACCCGCTAATTTTTTCCCAACAGCTCATGTACTGCACTTTTCAATAAGAAGATTTCATTATAGTTCTAATTACAACATATTATGATTTAATTTGTTAATGAAAGAAGGAGTGGATTCTTTTGCGAAATCGTAAAACGTATGAAGTTATTTTTGATGAAAGAGAATATAACTGTGGAGCGATTGAGATTATTGAACTAGCAAAAAGTCAACGTTTTGCAATCGATCAGATATCGTTGGAAGATTATATTTTAGAAATACAACAAAATGTTTGGCGTTTATATGGGAAAGGAATTGCCGTTAGTGAGAATGCTAGTTTAGAATTTCGAGGCTTTTCATGACAAATTTATGAGGGAGCTTCTTTTTCAATTTATACTATGAAAAGGAGTAGACGAACTAATAATCTCAAGGGATAAATGTTCGTTTATTTTCCATCTATCCCTTTACAGCATTATGTGAGCTAAAAGAAGACAAATCCTACTGTTTTAAGGTTCCGTTTATTGTCGACCATGAATTTTTTCTATAAAACTTGCAAACTGCTTGGTGAAAGGCAGAATCATTAATGAACTTACTACGTTAAAAATGACACTTATATGAGCCAGTTGTACATCAGGGTGCTGAGATAATTTCGTGCCGATTGTTGCTAACATGCCTATGAATGGATAGAAAATAACTACACCTAAAACATTTAGCCATATATGTGAATAGGCAGTAAGTTTGCCTTCTCTACCAGAACCTAATGAAGCAAGCCATGCATCCAAACATGTTCCGATATTTGCACCAAGAACAATAGCTACACCTGTATCTAGATTCATTGTTCCTGCAGCAAGAAAGCCCATCATAATCCCAGTTGTAGCTGTACTTGATTGAATTAATGCAGTAAGTAGAGCTCCTGCTACTACAGCATAGAATAGGTTTCCATCGAGCGTGAGGAAAAGTTTATCGATATATGCTAGTCCTCTCAAAGGTGTTGCTAACCTTTCAAATCCCCACATGGCCCCAAAAATTGCGGATATTCCGATTAAAGCTAAACCAGAATTGCGCAAACCATTTTTCTTAAATAATAAGAGAATGGCTCCCATAATTGCCAATGGAATAATTAACGAATCAATGTTTAATGTAATTAACTCAGCTGTCACTGTTGTTCCAATATTTGCTCCCAAAATAACGCCAATGGATTGTGAAAAACTTAGAACTTTTGCAGCAACTAGTCCAACTGTGATAATGGATACAGCCGAACTGCTTTGTAGTATGGAGGTTACAAATATTCCTAGTAAAAGTCCTTTCCATGGTTTATTTGTTAAAGTGACTAGCGATTTTTCTAGCTTCTTAGAAGAAAGATTAAAGAGTCCTTTCCTTAGTAAAAACATACCAAATAAAAACAAGCCTATCAGGAGAGTAAATAACGATATTTGAAACATTTATAGTTCCTCTCTTTCTTAACAATTACTAAGAACCTTAAGGAAATATAGTAGGTAAACACCCTATTAAGATATTTTTTAGTAGTTTATTGTGGAGTTTAGCTGAACTAGAAATGATGTGTTTTGTGGGGGTTGTCCTTAAACTATATTTATACATACGTGTTAAAAGGATATTTTAGTGTATGCACATCTCGGAAGTTTAATGTGAACATATACTTGAATTAAGGGTCTCTTAAATAGATTGGTAGGTTGTAGGTGAGAAGAAAGTGAAATGGTAACAATCTGCGCGGAACATGAAATTAATAGGTGCCTTTTATTTATTTTAGAATTAATGTAAGATTCCATTTCTAAACTATTGAGAATATTTAAATACAAATATTGACAAGTAGGAGGAATCGTGGAATTATATAGATAGACTTCAGTATTTCCCCAAAAACTAATCTCGTTCTTTTTCATTCCACTATTACTCTATTTTCAATTATTTGCACTGAACATCGATTGAATCTGCCTTTAGCAACTTTTTCTTCTACCTTGCGATGTAACTAAATATGGCTATTAATGTACTTTTTAATATCCTAATTAATTATTTAAAGGAGGACTATTAATGGGTCATGATATTTTAGGCTTCAATAAAGCAGGAGAAGAAATTGCATATGCACGTTTTAGCATGGGAAATCCTAATTCGACTATTTTGTACAATTTATTGAATGCACTTGATTATTACGCTGGAGTGAGTGGATCAGGTGATAGTATTAATATATCAACACAACAAATTGAAGAGGCACTGGAAGCTTTTAAACAAATCTGCAATTATAATGATAACTCGTCAAAGAGTGAATTTGAAAATTGGGATGCAAAGCAAATTTCAAATTTTCTATTAAACTGTTTAGAAACAGCACGTAAAGAAGAGAATGTAAGAGTGTATTTTGGTTAAGGTGAAACAGAGCGGATAAAATTAAACCTTCTCATAAGTTAATGTAACTTGTGAGAAGGTTATTTAAATTGCATTGATTATTACTTTGCTAACACCATTAAAAAACCCAAGAATATTAAAGTTCTTGGGTTTTAAGAAACGTAATATTATACTTGTACTCGTTTTATGAATAAACTAACAACTAAACCAACAACTGCCACGATAATTGCAAAGATAAAGGCATCTTGAACTCCAGAAGTGAAAGCAAGTAGTTGATTTAGTGGGTTTGTAGCATCAGTAACATTTTCAAGATATTTTTCAGTTCCAGAAGATAAGATCGAAATCGCTACCGCTGTACCAATTGCACCAGCAACTTGTTGAAGTGTATTCATGATTGCTGTTCCATCTGGATAGAGCTCTCGTGGCAATTCGTTTAATCCGTTCGTCTGGGCTGGCATCATGATCATCGAAACACCGACCATCATTAAAATATGCATCGCAATCAAGAATCCAGAAGATGTCTCTAAATCAATTGTTGAAAAGCCAAATAAGGAACCTGTGACGATGACAATTCCCGGAATGACTAACCATTTAGGTCCGAATTTATCGAATAAGCTACCCATTATAGGTGACAATAATCCATTAACAATTCCTCCTGGTAATAATAGTAGTCCTGCTGCAAACGTACTTAAAGCTAATGAATTTTGCAAGTATAGTGGCAGTACAATCATTGAAGAAAGAATGACCATCATGCAAATTAGAACAAGTATTAAACCAACGACAAACATTGGATATTTGAATGCACGAAGTTTTAACATAGGTTGTTCCATTTTTGTTTGACGAATGCCGAAGAGAAGTAATCCAATGATACCAATTACAATAGATGTAATTACTGTTGAATCTCCCCAACCACCTTCACCTGCAATACTAAATCCGTAAACAACGCCACCAAAACCGATAGTCGATAAAATAATCGAAAAAATATCAATTTTAGGCTTTGTTGGTGTTGAAACATTTTGCATGTAAATTATCCCAAAGACAAGGGCGAACACTAGTACCGGTAAAGAGAACCAGAAAATATAATGCCATGAAAGTGTTTTTAGAATCAATCCAGAAAGTGTTGGTCCAACAGCAGGAGAAAAGGAAATGACTAGTCCCATTAACCCCATAATTTTTCCTCTTTTATATGGTGGAACAATTAATAAAATCGTATTAAACATGAGCGGTAACATTAATGCCGTACCCATTGCTTGAACTACTCGAGCCACCATTAAGAAAGCGAAAGTGGGGGCAATAGCAGCAATAAATGTTCCAATAATGGATAATGAAAGGGAAACAATAAATAATTGTCTCGTTGTAAACCATTGTAAAATTAATCCTGACACTGGAACGAGAATCCCTAGAGTTAATAAAAAGCCAGTTGTAAGCCATTGCACCGTAGTTTCATGGACATTAAAATCCACAATTAAAGTACCTAGTGCCATATTTAAAGCTGTTTCGCTAAATAAACCAATAAATCCAGCAATCAAAAAAGAGACGATAATAGGAAATACTTTATATTGCTCCGATTCCTCGTCTTTTGTTTGACTCATTTGAGCATCGATATTCATTTTTGTCCTCCTATTTTAAATAAAGAAGAAACCTATAAGACTTCTTTAATTTACCTTTTCTATTAAATAACAAAAACAAAATGTATTCAATTATTATGCAATAGTCCTTTGTGAATTGCTTCACGAAACAGTGGGACAGATACGTATTGGCTTAACGCCCCAATACTATTTCTAGTATAGAATTATATAAGTGACTATGCTAAACTACACTACAAGTTAATTGAAGGGAAGTTAGTTATGAAAAGCTTGAATTACATAGGGATATTAGTATTGATTTTTACATTCTTTCTATTACCATCAACTTCCCATGCAACTGGTGAACAATCCAATCCTGAAATAGAAGTATACAAACTTATTAAAAATTATCATGTTAGTGGAAAAACACCTTCAAGAAATGCGCAAGGTTCAATCGATTCTATGTTACTCGAATTGAATGATCCATATGCTAGATATTATTCTGCCAAGCAGGTAAAAGATTTATTAGACTCAAATCAAGGGAAGATTGCGGGTATTGGCGTATTGCTTGGTGGTAGAGATAATCAAGTCTTTGTTGATCAAGTTTTCGATTTCACACCTGCAAAAAAAGCGGGGCTACTCCAAGGCGATCAAATTATTGCGATTGACAACACGCTTGTTCAAAAAATGACACTAGAAGAAGTAACGTACTTATTACGAGGTGAAAAGGATACACAAGTCTCCCTTCAGATTAAGCGTGGAAAATTGGTCCGGAACTATCTGATTCTAAGACAACCCGTCCAGATACCATTAGTGGAAGCAAATCTATTAACTAATGAGATAGGTTATATAAGAATCACCTCTTTTACAGATAAAGCAGCAAATCAATTCGTTAATGAGTTAGAGAAATTGAAACAAAAAAATGTAAAAGGATTAATACTTGATTTGAGAGGGAATTCAGGTGGAGTGATTAGCGCTGTTAATAAAGTGGTTGGACAATTTGTTGGAGAGGGTACATTAGCATTTATACATAACACTCATGTTTTGCAAGAAGCAATTCCGATTAGGAACGGCAAAGATTGGGATATATCGCTTGCAATTTTGGTTAATGAACAAACTGCCAGTGCAGCAGAAGTAACAACAGGAGCCTTACGATATTATCGGCAAGCGATAATTGTTGGAACACAAACTTTTGGTAAGGGAACCGTGCAACAGTTGTTTATGTTACAGGACGGTAGCGCCTTAAAAATTACGGTTGATGAATATTCACTACCTGCACAAGATAAAGTTGACGGAATTGGGCTAACTCCTGATGTACTTATTAAAAACCCTTCAAATCAACGTCTCTTTGCTATGGAAGAGCTATTAAGAATGATCAATAAATCTACAACACCTACCTCACAGTTTAGAACATTACCAAATAACAATTATTTTTATAGTTTTTAATGAAAACAGATCCAATAGTATTTTTTGGATCTGTTTTTTTATTTCCAGTAAATATCAAAATAATGCCAAATTGATTGTTTGTAAGATTGTTGTAAGAAAATAATGTTTGAAAGAATACAACTAATATCTCATAATACGATAATAGATTATTAGGTATTAAGGTCTAAAATTAGAATTATTAAGCAAAAATTCCTATTTTTAGGAATATAAGGGAAGGAATGTAATATGAAACGGGCAAACTATAATTATTTCAAACAAATTTCGTTACTTCTTGCTATAGTATTATTTTTGCAGCCGATTTTAATGGGACTATCGTTTATTGTTCCTGTTACGAAAGTAGCTGCAGAAGGTGGACTAAAGAGCTTAGATTTAACAGATTTTGCTGAAGGGGAATCTAAACTTATCTTCCCTGAAGATACAACCAAAGATAATGTTGCGAAGATTGAAAATAAAGCTTTAGTACTAACGCCATCTGAGGAGAATAAATTTGGTATGGCGATGACGAAAGAGCCTTTAACATTACCAGAAGATTATAGCTTTTCTACGAATTTTTCTTTTTCAGTAACCGATCTTAAAAATTTTGGAGCAGACGGTATTTTTTATATTTTACAATCTGAGTCTAAGCCGCCTCTAGAACAAAGAAGTGGCGCAGGAGCAGGTGGAAATGTAACAAACGGATTGATGCTTGAATTCAGAACATGGGTTGATACAGGTCATCTTCCGAATTACATTAAGATATGGTCGGGCACAGAAGAGTTAGGAAAAATTGATTTAGGTATTGATGATTACTTTGCAAGTAGTAGTTCAAATGAAATCCCATTCTATGTGTGGTTAGACTATGATGGAACTGGAAAAACATTGAAGCTTTATCTGTCAAAGAATAATAAAAATAAGCCAGCTAATCCGATGTGGACAGGGACAAATATTAGTCTAGGTGGCGATGCTTTTAAATCACACGATCTATACGGAGCCTTTTCTGCGTATACAGGTTGGGGATATGAGAAGCACAAAATTTTGTCGTGGAATATTGATACAAGTGGACTTGGAACTGTAGCAAACACACTACAGATTGGTTATAAAGAAAGTGATTCTGCTACAAGTGTCACCCAAGATCTTTCATTACCTAGTACACTTGGTGACAACATACAGGTAACTTGGAAAACTTCTAATCCTTCCATCATTAGTGCAGAGGGAATAGTCAGCCGTCCAACGACAGCAGACACAATAGTTACTTTAACAGCAACAATAACCGGTCAATCTAGTACTGTTACGAAAACATTTCCTCTAACGGTAAAGAAGGTGCCGGTCTTTAAGGGGGACGAACTTGCCTATGATCAAGTAGGTCCATCAAAAGTATCTTCTTTTTCAGCCATTAAGACATTAACGGTGTTAGGAAGGGGCTTTAAAGGTTCAGAAATTTCTAAGTATGATTTCCGCTTCAAAGCAAAGCATGTAGCTACGGAAACGGTCTATGAGATCGCTCCAGATAAAATCACAATTCAAAATGATAATACGCTGCGCATTGAACTTCCAAAAGAAATGAAGCTAGGCTATTACGATTTAGATCTTCAACATAAGTTTATTTCTGGGAAGAAGGTTACAAATGCATTTGAGGTTACTGAAGATCCAAAATATAAAAATCGAATGTTTAGTGAAGTTGTCTTTAAAGCGAACAATCCAACAAATCAAGATGTAGATGAAGTGAAATTGAAAGGTCCTTTTGAGGAATCATCAAAAGGAGTTTATGAGTTAGCTGATCCAAAAGAAGTAGTGACAATGAACGGTTATGTTATGTTCAAAGGATCAGAATTAAAGGTCGATCAAATGCTCGGTAAAGTTCGTGGGAATGGTCGATTATATGTGAATGGACGTTCTCAAAATGGAATTACGACTACATATACGTTACACGAAGGAAGCTTTGAAATTGATGCTGAAGAATTCCGTATCAAATTTAATGCAAGTAGTGCCTATGACTTCTTAAAATTAAGCATGCCAGTAGGAATTCAATCGATGCAATTTGTGGAGAATGGTCTACGGGTAAAAGGCGAAATCCAATCAAACTTCCGCCTTGGTTCAGCTAAATTAAACGGTAAAGCAAACGTAGAAGGCTTGGACTTTACTCCATCTGGGGTAGATTTAGCTGCACAATTTTCAATGGGCGTGGATTTAAAGACAGGTCCGTTAAAATCATCTGAACTGCGAGTAGGTATTGATACAAAGAAATCAAAATTTGGCATTGGTGCTTCAGCAGAGATTCGTAAAATGAATAAAGGTTTTGATTTAGATTTAGTAATCGTACGTGGACAGCTGGATACAGTTAAAATCGCAGTGGTTGCCCCTATAAAAATCGGTACAACCGGTGCGCAAATTAAAAAAATTGGTGGCGGAATTAGCGGTCTATCATCCGGAGCAGAAGCACCACTAACACTCCATTTACTTGGTGGATTATCGGATGTTATTACGCCAAAAATCAATGACCAATATATGATTAATGCGGATGATTTAGAGTTGGGGTTATCTGGTGCCCATGTAGAATTTAAAGGGAATCTTGCTATCTACACGATTAAAATCGCTGAAGTAGAAGCAAAAGTGGTCTTCAATCCAGTTGGTTACCCTGGATTCACAAAAGCAGGTTTTAAATTAGATGCACGAGTTGATATTTTAGGAATCCTTATTGGGACATTTAATGTACAGTACTTCGAAGGTGAAACATTTAAAGGATATGTAATGTCTCGAGTAATCGTACCTACTTATGTGCCTATTATTGGAGGGAATACGTTATCAAAGGCTTCTCTAGGAGTTGACGATTCTAAGGTAAGAGGATCTCTTGAAGTAATAGGTGTTGGGTTTGTTGCAACTTACGGGTTCTCGGATAGTAAAGTTGACTTTAAGGTTGATGCATTAGCTACTCTTAAAAATATAGGTAAATTCGCGCTTGGTGCAGTAACAGGAACGGTAAAAGCCATTTCTTCTGCAGCGACAACGGTTTGGAATGGTGCGAAAACGGTCGCTAATGGTGTCGCGAAGGCTGCCTCTTCAATAGGTAATGCAGTGGCAAGTGGCGCTAAAACTGTATTTAAAAAGTTAAAATTCTGGTCAGCTCCAGTTTACTTTGCAAATGGTGAATCAATTGATGATCCGGCTTTATTAGAAGCACTGCAAGATTTATCTGGAGAAGTGAATGTTGTTTCTATTTCTGTAGATGACCCTCAACGTTTATTAATTGAAGTGAGTGACGTTACTTCAGCAGAACTTATTCATGTTCAATCTGTTACTGCTAATAATGGGTCAATCGTTCCACTTGTATATGACACTTCAGATCCGAATTGGAATGCAATTTTCAAAGCAGATGAACATAAAGTTTACTTCTATGTAGACGTTCCAGATAAAAATACGACCGTTGAAATTGCAAGTGAAGATGGTTCGGTTGTAGGAGAGACAGTACAATCTTATAAAATTGATTCAACTTACAATATGCAACAAATTCAAGAGACTTACATCGTTGAAGGTCATGAAATGCCGTTTACTGTAAGTGAAGAATCAGATTTAGCTTTAGTACTTGATTATATTACAGATACAAGTAATCTGAAAATTATTCGCCCAGACGGTTCTCAATACAAGCTTGAATTTGATTCAAATTCGGGAAATTGGAATGCAAGTATCGTTTCAACAGAAAAGGTGGTTGTAAAAATTCCATCAGCTGAAGTAGGGAATTGGAAAATATTCAATTCCGAAGTTATGGAGCCTAAATTCTTTGAAATCGATGAAAATGCTTCAATGACAGATTTAATTGTAAAGGCAAAGTATAGTGATTATCAGTTACAAGGGTATAACTTTGAAAATGGTCAAACTTACATCCAAATTCAAAATTCCTCTAATGATATTGTGTTGCTAAAACAAGATGGAACGGCTTTTCCACTTGATTCTAATCAACAGAGTGAAAATTGGAATTCTTATTACGACGACGATACAAACACTACACATATTTTACTAAATGTTTTACAAAATGAAGTGATAACAATTGGCACTAAAAATGATGCAACGATTCAGTTTTATGAACTCAATCCTTCAGTAACGAATCTTAAGCCATTGTTTGAAAACCCAAATCAAGGAAATAAAACATTCTTTGAAATAAAAGACCCTGGTCGTTATTTGTTTGATATTACTGATGGAGATTCAACTGCTGAAATTATTCGCCCAAATGGGGATAAGGTTATAAAAATTCTTGATGATAAAGATTCAAATCATAATGCGCTTTATCGTTCTGATGAAAAACACATGTATATTACAGTTGACGTAGATGCGAACCAAGTTGGGGAGTATATAGTCGAAACAAAATCTATTACTCAAACAGTAGTAACACAGGTAAATCCATTACCAAAAATTACCGAGTTTAATGCAACAAAAGCGAATGGTGAAAATACTTTTGATTTCACTTGGAATATTGAACATCCTCGTGCTGGTAGTAACATTAATTTAATGCTAACTACTTCAGAAGATCAGCTTGTAGGCCCAACAATTGCAAGTGGTTTAGGTGCAACTGGAAACAAGGAAGTATCTATTCCGCGTTCAATCATGAGTGGTAAGTATTATGTTGTATTAGAAACACATCATGAAGATATTGGACCAAGATATGAAGTTTTGGATACTCCAATTGAAGTGAGTTGGGCAGATGCACCAAAAGCGCCGACAGATTTAAATGTACTTTCTACAAGCAATGGCCAGATTACGCTAGAATTTAAGGACTCTAATTCAGCTGATATGTCTTACTACCGAGTTCATCAAGTTAAGAATGGTGTAGTCGATTATTTTGGACCAAACTATGAGGTAGAAGCAGATAAAACGAAACCAGACCAAAAAATAATTATTTCTGGTTTAGAGACAGGAAAAAAATATTCTTTAGTAGTAAGTGCTATTAAAGAGGTCGGAACAACAGGGGAAGTTAGTTTACCTTCAGAAGTAGTAGAAGTTAACCTACCTGTACCAAATTATCCAAAAGTGAATCTTTCTATTGCAGCCCCAGATGGAACGAAGAAGAAGAACTTTAAAGAGATTGTTTACAATGACGTTGAGGAAACAATGACAATTATTGATAAAACGTCTGCTACAGTTGATATTAATGTTGATCAATCCTCAACAATTGAGATTTATGTAAATGAACAGCTAGTTAAAACTGAAGTAGGCACAGATGTACAATACGAATTAGAAAATCTTGTGGACCGTGATTATTTCATTGATGTTCGTGTAGCAAATGAACAAGGAGATCAAGGGCGTGCATATCAAACGCTATATGTGGATACGCAAGCACCTATGCTACAGTTGAATCATGCACCAGGGGACATCATGAATTCAGAGGAAATTCAAATTCAAGGTCAAACAGATATTGGTGCAACACTTACAGTTAATGGTAAAACTGTGGATACTGACGAGCGTGGTTATTTTACTTATGTTCATCAATATCAAGGAGACGATCGCAGTGATATAGTCGAATTTGTTGTAACGGATACTGTGGGTAATAAAACAGAGCATGCTTTAGAATTATTGATGGGACCAGGTTTACGAGCTGAACGATATAGTAAGTATCTTCAAACATTAAACGTATCGGCTGTCGTACTCTCTCCCAAATTCAATATGATAACAACGGAGTACAATGCAGGAAATGTAACACAGGCAAATGTTCGAATTCAAACAAAGGCTTTCAATAGTAATACCAAATTACGAATAAAAGATGGACAATCTCAAGTTGGTTTGCTCGATACAACTGTTCCATTAACAATGGGTAAAAACACAATTATTATTGAAGTGCTGAACTCTAATGATCAGGTTGTAAATCAGTATAGTATCATGTTCAATCGTATTAATGTTGAAGTGCCATCAAGTGGAAACAATCCTGGTGGAAGTCAGGAAGTTATTACTGTCCCAGTGGAGGCTGGCGGTAATGGAAGTGGAAGTGGTACCGTTTCTACAGCAGAGATTGTTCGTACAACGACAACAACTGGTGCAAAGAAAGATGAAGTAACGTATACGCAACAAAAAGCAGTTGAAACAGTTCAAAAATTGAAGGAAGCTGGTTCGGATACTGCTCGTATTGTGATACCTGATGCAAAAGACGAGGTAGCTCAAGCAGATATCAAAATTGAAAAGGCATCGATTCAAGCCTTCGAACAAGGAAAGATAAATCTTGAGATATCAACAGACAACGCAAGAATCATCTTACCTGCCGAGTCGATGAAAAATATGAATGAAGATTTATATTTTAAAGTTGTTCCTATCAAGGAAAGAGCACAGCAACAACAAAAAGAAAATCAAGTTAGAACTGAGGAAGTTGTAAAAAAGGTTGCTGGTAATCAAACAGTGAATGTAGTGGGTCGTCCAATGACAATTGAAACGAACATGACAAGTCGTTCTGTTGACCTAGTATTACCATTACGGGATGTCTCAATTCCAACTGACGCGGCCGAACGACAAGCATTCCTTTCTAAACTGGGTATCTTTATTGAGCACAGCGATGGAGAGAAAGTCTTAGTTAAGGGAGACGTTGTTACTTATAAAGATGGTCAACTCGGATTAAAAATTACGATAAATAAATTTAGTACATTTACTATTGTTGAAATGGAAAATGGTTGGACTACACCGGAAACTGATTCTAATGGACGTACAATGGTTTCGGAAAAACCGGTTATGGTGGATAAAACATGGACGATAAAATTAAGTGCACCTGTAAAACCTAGTACGGTAACAAAAGAAAATGTTTATGTAGTGGACGAAGAAGGCAATCGTGTGGAAGTTTATCTAGAACTCTCTAAAGATAATCGAAGCATCATTGTAAAGCCCCAATCGTATTATAAACCGAACCAATCCTATCAACTTGTTATTAGCAAAAAGGTCCAATCTATGGATGGAAAACCAATAAAAGAAGCAATTCAATTTAAATTCCAAACAACTTCTTATTCTTTAGACGTTGGAAAATTGAATGAGCATACTGAAGTTCCAGTAAACAAGGAATGGACTATTAATTTTAATTCAAAAATTGATATCCAATTAATCTCAAAAAACAGTGTTATAGTAACAAACAAATATGGTGATCAAATGGATATCGACGTAAAACCTATTTCTTCTTACGCATTTCAGGTTATTCCAAAAGTTCCTTACCTAAGAGGGGAATCATATTACTTATTTGTAAAAGATATTAAATCTCAACAAGGGAAAACATTAACTACCCCAACTTGGATTAAATTTACTGTAGCTGAATAAAAAATAGAAGCTTCCCATTAGCAATAAAAATCTAATGGGAGGCTTCCTTTCTATTTGCGCGGTGCTTAGTTTAAATGAAACGGTTAACGAAATTCTCCAAGAATTACTGAACGACTATCAATGTGTTTTTTACTAAGCTGTTGTAATTGTTCAAAGACTTGATTATATTCATAGTTAAGTGCACTCAGGTGTAACATATCAATTTGGTTTTTAGCATTTAATATGTCAAGTTGACTTTTTATATCTACTATATCTGCTTCTATTTTATTTTTCAGATCTTTTACATTCTCATTGGACTTCAAATTGTAGGCATCCCCAAATTCAGAAGCTTCATAACAGCTATTAATTTTTACTAGATAAACTCTCAAATCTTCATCAGAAATTGAATTGTACTTGTTTAATGCGTTTAGTAATTTAAGCGCTTCATCTAAATTTGAGATTTTTTTGTTAGTTTCTGATATTACGTTTACTTGATTATTTATCTGAACTTTTAATTCTCTAGATTGCGATATTAATTTAGATTCTGCAAAATCAAAATTTGGAACGTTTATTTTCTCTACGTTTGTTGGGATTGAAGCCGCTTCCGTTTGACCAACAGCACCGAGTAATAATGTAGCAGTAAATGCAGTACCCACTAATAATTTTTTCATCTTTTAACCTCGCTTAATATGTTTTGGGAATCGACTTCAGAGGTAATAAATTTATGTAAAAAATCCCCTATAAATAAATATAAATAATGAACGTTAAATCCAAGTTAAATTACGGGAAATTTTTTGGATTTGCCTTTAAACATTTGTCATACTTGAAGGCAAAGTTTACTAGCTTTATAGAAGAATGTTATTATGTAATGTAGAGATAAAAATGAATCCGCTTACATATCGATTGGGTGTTCAAAAAGCAATAGATGGTTCTAATTCGATTATTTCACCAATATAAAGGTAACAGAAGGGAGGGAAAATGATGGATAGTATTGACATACAATTATTGGAAATCCTACAAAATGACGGAAGAATAACAGTGAGTGAGCTATCGAAGGCGTTATCATTAAGCCGTCCAAGTGTAACTGAACGACTAACAAGACTAATGGAAAAAGGAATCATTTCTAAAATAAGTGCGATTGTTCCTCCTCCTAAGGTAGGTCGTGAGCTGCTGTTATTTATTCAAGTGAGTCAAGTGAAGGTACCATACTCTGAGTTTGAGAGTTTTATAGTTGACCATCCTGATATTATTGAATGTCACCGAGTCACAGGGGTAGTGGATTATTTATTAAAGGTTGCAGTCAATGATATGGAACACCTACGAAAACTTAGTGACGAACTATTAAAATATGGAAATATTAATTCATCTATCGTTCTTAAATCACCAATATCAGGAAAGAAAATTCTCCCTTCTTTTGATAATAAAACTGAATAATTAAATAGTCGACTTTCGCATATGCAGAAAGTCGTTTTTTTATGAAAATAATCCGAAATCAAATTGTAAGGATTAACACTAAAAATTCTACATGATGTAAATTATTGCTGCTAAAAACGTTCTTTTTGTTATATAGAAGATTTCTTTAAAGTTTTATAATTATTTCAAAATTAAATTTAATCTCAAATTAATGAGGTGATCTTATATGGGATATGAAAATGATTTTCCGATGCAGCAGATTGTGGATAAGGATGGGTATTTCGTACGAGAAGACTATAAGAATAAAATAACTCGCGATTTAGTTTTAACTTTCTATCGCCATTTAATCAGAGTAAGAGCTTTTGATCGTAAGGCAAAAAATTTACAACGCCAAGGTCGAATCGGAACATATGCAATGTTTGAAGGGCAAGAAGCAGCTCAAGTAGGAAGTGCAATGGCGTTGAAAGAGAACGATTGGATGTTCCCTACTTACCGAGACCACGCTGCAAGTATAACATTTGGTCATTCTTTGCCAACAATATTTGCCTTCTGGAAGGGAAGAGTAGAAGGTGGTGTCCCTCCAAAAGGTAAACAAATTGTTCCTCCATCTGTTCCGATTGCAACACAACTTCCACTAGCTGCAGGGGCTGCCATGGCAGAAAAATATAAAGGAACATCCAATGCAGTGATTTGTTATTTTGGTGACGGTGCAACATCTGAAGGGGATTTTCATGAAGGAATGAACTTTGCTAGTGTGTTTAAGGCACCAGTTGTATTTTTTAATCAGAATAATAGCTATGCCATTTCTGTTCCGATTGAAAAGCAAATGAATTCCAAAACGATTGCGCAAAAATCCGTTGCTTATGCTATGCCGGGTATTCGAATTGATGGAAATGACATTTTTATTGTATATTTCGAAACGTTAAACGCGCTAGAAAGAGCTAGAAACGGTCATGGTCCAACATTAATTGAGGCAGTGACATGGAGATATGGTGCTCATACAACGGCAGATGATCCAACGAAATATCGAAATCAGGAAGAAAGTGAAAAGCGTCGTGAATTTGACCCAATCACTCGATTAGAAAAGTTTATGAAAAATTATGGGTATTGGGATGAAGAATGGGTTGAGCAAGAAACGAAATTAATCGATGAAGAAATTAATCAAGCTGTTGTGGATATGGAATCGATGCCGAATCCAAATGTAAGCGATTTATTTGACCATATTTTTGCTGAACCTACATGGACAATTAAGGAACAAAAAGACGCTTATCTGACACATTTGCGAGGTGAAGCATAATGCAATCATTAACATTAATTCAAGCAATCACTGATGGTATGCGAACAATGTTGAAAGAACGAGATGAAGTGCTTGTTCTTGGTGAAGACGTTGGGAAAAATGGTGGAGTTTTCCGTGCAACAGAAGGCTTACAAGAAGAATTTGGAGAAAGTCGTGTAATCGATACTCCTTTAAGTGAAGCTGGTATTATTGGTTCTTCCATAGGGATGGCAATGAATGGTTTATTACCAATTGCTGAAATTCAATTTATGGGATTCATTTATCCAGCCTATGAACAAATAATGACTCATGCTACTCGTATGCGTTACAGAACATTGGGAGCTTATACGGTTCCATTAGTTATTCGTGCCCCATATGGAGCGGGTGTCCGTGCTCCGGAAATACATTCAGATAGTACTGAGGCATTATTTACCCATATGCCGGGGATAAAAGTAGTCTGTCCTTCTACCCCATATGACGCAAAAGGATTGTTAATTTCAGCAATTGAAGACCCAGATCCAGTGCTATTTATGGAATCTCTAAGACTATATCGTTCTGTGCGCGGTGAAGTACCGGATGGAAAATATAAAGTAGAGATTGGTAAGGGCGTAAAACGTAAAGAAGGGGACGACATTACGTTAATTGGATGGGGCGCAATGATGCCTGTACTTGAAAAGGCAGCGATCGAAGCAGAAAAGAAATTAATTAGCTGTGAAATTATTGATTTGCGTACTCTATACCCAATTGATAAAGACATTATTGCAGAGTCCGTTCAAAAAACAGGTCGTTGTGTGATTGTCCATGAAGCACATGCTACGGGTGGTTTAGGCAATGATATTATTTCTATTATCAATGATACTTCCTTTTTATATATGAAAGCACCGATTCAGCGTGTAACTGGTGCAGATGTACATGTCCCATTCTTTGCTTTAGAGGATCACTATTTGCCAACGCCTCACCGGGTAATGGAAGCAATTGAGAAGGCAATTTATTTCTAGGGGGTGTAAGGGATGGTAGAAGTTAAATTTCACGATGTAGGTGAAGGGATTCATGAAGGGGAAATTCTCACTTACTTTATAAAAAAGGGTGACCAAGTGACAGTGGATCAACCTTTAATGGAAGTACAAACAGAAAAGATGGTTACTGAATTGCCATCACCTGCTGCAGGTATCGTAAAGGAAATTCTGATCGAAACTGGGGAAACTATTACTGTAGGTACAACGATTTTAATTATTGAAGAAGTGGGTACAAAAACAGTAGAAACGAAAGAAATTCAACAACCTATTAAAAAAGTACCAGTTGAAAGCACACCAGTTCAATATAGAGAGACAAAAAGCAGAATAGGTGTTGTCATCGCATCACCTTACACTAGGAAAATTGCGAGAGAAAACGATGTAGATATTACTTTAGTAAAAGGAACAGGGCCAGCTGGAAGAGTACTAGAGGAAGATATCTATCAATATTTAAAAGCACAGGAAGCTCCTAATACAATTCCGATAGTAGAAGAAAAGCCTGTTAGAGTGATTGAAGAAGAAGCTGACGTTATTCCGTTTAAAGGAATACGAAAACAAATTGCAAAAAAAATGACAAAGTCTTTATTTACAATTCCTCATGTTACTCATTTTGAAGAAATTGATATGACGCACCTTTTAGCATTCCGGGAAGAATTAAAACGAACAAACACTAATGTTTCAGTAGTTGCTTTCTTTATTAAGGCATTAGCAATTGCTTTAAAAGATTTCCCAATATTTAACGCAAAAGTGGATGAAGAAAATGAAGTGATTCGTTTAGAAAAGATGGTTCATATTGGTCTTGCTACAGATACACAGCAAGGATTAATCGTGCCGGTTTTAAGGGATGTCTCACAAAAATCGTTAAAGCAAATTCACGAAGAAATGAAAACATTAACAATGAAGGCTCAAGAAGGGAAGCTTGCTGTATCCGAAATGTCAGGAAGTACGTTTACGATAAGTAATGTAGGGCCTTTAGGAAGTATTGGAGCGACACCAATTATTAATTATCCAGAAACGGGATTAATGGCATTCCATAAAACGAAGAAAATGCCAGTAGTGAATGAAAAGGATGAAATAGTCATTCGTTCGATGATGAATATTTCGATGTCTTTTGATCATCGTGTAGCGGATGGCGGAACAGCTGTTGCATTTACAAATAGATTTAAAGATTTAATAGAAACCCCAAATTTATTATTTTTAGAATTAACATAATAGAAAGCTCAATTTCTCAAAGTAAAATTGAGGAATTGAGCTTTATTTTTTGTTTCTATTAATCAGAAAGAATCATGACAGAAGAAACAACACTGGATACTTTTTTATTGTTTTGGAATAATTCAGCGACAATGTATGCAGATTTTTTTCCCATCCTCTCCACTGTAGCTTCAATTGTAACTTCTCCAGGTAAGACAGGTCTATGAAATGTGGTATGAAGATCAATAGAAGCAAAGGATTGATTAGGGTTTAGCTTAGATGAAACAGCATACGCCATCATAATATCTGCAGCAGAAGCAACAAAACCACCCATTGTAACACCAATTCCATTCAAGAATTTTTCGTCTACCTTCCACACGCCTCGTGCAACCCCGTCCGAAGCATATGTTGCCTCTATTTGTAAGGTTATATCACAATTAGGTGGTTTTTTCCCTAATGTAACAACCTCTAATAAATCTGCCCCTTTAAACAAATTTCCCATATGTTTTATCCCCCTTACTACTTCCTATTACTGAAAATTCTAACATTTATTCTATGAGAATGGCAGAGAAAACTATAATTTTCTCACTAAAAGGTTCACGTTTCTAGGGGCATTATGATGTATGAAGGTGAACGAACGGGAAAGATTAAATCATAAGGAAAAAGGAAAGGAGAACTGAAACATGAAATATACAAAAGCATTTTTTATTAAGTATGGTGTAACTTTAGCTTCATTAATTCTCGTATTAGGATTGTTCTTTAATGCTCACTTTGTGGATATTATCATTATCGGGACAGTACTTACCATTATTGCATTTCTTGGGGATGTCTTTATATTACCGAATATCGGAAACATTTGGGCTGCCTTTGCAGACTTTGTAATAGCATTTCTAGGAATATGGGCATTAGGGTCTCTTTTATTTGAACAAGATCAAAATGTTTCTATTATGTCCGCATCATTTCTAGCTGCACTTTTTGTGTTTGGTGCAGAGCTCTATTACCACAGATACTTGAGAAATTATGTTTTCGTTAATGTCGACCAACCGAATAATATGACAAGAGCGAGAAAATTACAAACTGAATATGCAGAAGAATTTATTGATCCGGAATTACAAAAAAGTAAAAACAATATGAGTTAAGTAAAGGAAAAACCATTTTTCGAGCAAGTCTTGAAAATGGTTTTTGTTGTATTTGAACGAGTATATTTTAAAATCCTATTCAACATCAACTTCCATTACTTCACTGAATCCCAATGTTTTACGGAACTTCATATTGTGCTTAAAGTTATTTAAAGCATCGGATGGATCGATATTGTAAAAGTTGAGTGTTTCAAAAGTTGAACGATCGAATTTTACAGATAAAATACAAAACTTTTCTACATGACCGTTTTCTGTATTTAGTTGCTCATCATATGCGTGAACATAGGCAGTTTCGATAGGAAGTAATGCAAACAGGTCGCGAGCGATTCGTATCGTACAACTGCTAACATAATCCTGTTGTAGATCAAAATACTTAGTTTCCGTTAGTTTCTTTACGGACAGGTTGCCTGCTTTTGTTAATGATTTCTCCATTGTTGGAATAACACTTTTTGAATGGACGTCAAAAGTAACAAAAAGCGTAGTCGAATCGTTACAACCAATTTCAAAACCACTACCAAATTCGCTTAAATCATTTAAAGGGTCCATTTCCTCGATGACCTGCATATAGGCATCTAAATCACCTGTAAGGATACGTTCGCTCAATGTCTTAAGTTTTTGCCAATCCTCATATGATTGTTCATCTTGTTTTCGTGCAAGTAAAACAGCATCTTCCAATGATTCCTTTTTATCGTTTTTAAATAATCTTTCAAAGAAACCTGGCTTATAGTTGCTAAGAGTTTGAAGCGCCAATTGTTCATTGGGCCCCACTTCATCTATTTGAAAAGGTGGGGGGCTAATAGCGAATTCTGACCAATTAACTGGGTCATCTGCTTCAATATGAATGGATTTTAACACTTCGCAAGTATATAGGTACATTTCCACTTCGTATCGAGCCAGTTCTTTCTTTTCTTGCATTTGTTGTTGCTTTAGAGTCTGTCTTTTTTGGTAAGCAGGGGATTTATACGTTTTTCCACCACTAGTTGTGGAGTAAGAAATGCCTGAACCAGGTATTCCAACAGTAGTACGACGTTTGCCATTTGAGCTAATTGAGTAGCGGAGCCCATTGCTGCCAAAACTAATGCTTGAACTTTTCTTTCCTACATTTAGTCGGACTCCTGGAGCAATTTTAACGCTCTTTCGAAAATTAAATCCCATTTTCCCACCTCCAAAACTAATCTGTTATTAATAAGTATCGTCAAAAGAGAGATAGAAAATTAATCATTTTTTAGGTGTCTTTGTTTTTGTAAATATTGCCAAAGAGAAGCTGAAATTTCGTGGGCCTCAGCTTCGTGGGTTGTATTAGTAAAAGATTTATTAAATGCCTGTGTAATCGATTCTAAAACATACAAATTATCCTCATCAGTTGTTTCGAATTCTTTTATTAGAAACTTTGTATATTCAATGCCGTCTTCACGGTCCTGTTGCGTTAATTTTTCATTAAATCCTTGAAGTTGTTCAAGTAATGTTTCCTTCGTTACTATTTTTTGTTCAACTTTTTGTAGAAAAGCTTGAAAAATATCTTCTGTGAAAATGATAGTCTTTGATTTCAGTTGTCGTTCAATTATTGCATCTATGTGTTCTAATACGACTTGTACTACTTTTTCAGGTGATGCTAATTGTGTAGTTGCCATTGCGAAAACTTTTAGAGATTGTTGCATCATTCCCATTGCTTGTACAGCGCATTCAAATGATATGTTTTTTATTTTTTCGCCGTAAATATCAACAAGTCTACCAGCTAACCAATTCAGCTCTAAAATTAAGTGCTTCTCAAGAACTTTTTTCAATTCCTTGTTTGTATTAGCTGAAAGGGATTCGAAAATTTGCGCTAAATTTCTTTTGCGATGAATATATGCAAGTAGAGCAATTTGCTTTACAAGAACATCTTTATTTGACGGTTCTTTGTTAATCGCCACTTCCGCACGCTGACTAATTGTTTCCTCTCTTGTCTCTTCTAATATTGAAATTAAACATTCATTTTTAGAACTGAAATGATTATAAAATGTACCCTTTGATATATTAGCTGCAGTAATTATGTCCATAATAGAAGTATCATTAAAACCTTTTTCAATGAAAAGGTGTCGTGCAGCATGGATAATTTGTCTTTTTCTTTTATTCATAGTTCCACCTTTTTATATTACTTATTGCCATTATTATACCACTAGTCTAAATTGAAAACACTTTCATATCAGTGTTTTTAAATTATATTATTTTTTTGTTGAATAAAATAGACTAAGAGTATAGAATTAGCTTCGTGAAAGAAAATGGGAGAGAGTGAACATTAAAATATGAATAATGAACAAACAACGAAAAAGCCTCCGTATTTAATGATTGCAATATTATTTGTCGGAGCTTTTGTATCTTTTTTAAATAACACTTTATTAAATGTGGCACTTCCAACAATGATGGAAGATTTTAAAGTAACATACGCAACCATTCAATGGCTTGTAACTGGATATATGCTTGTAAGTGGTGTGTTGATTCCAGCATCAGCCTTTTTAATTACACGGTTTAAGACAAGACCTTTATTTATTGTAGCAACTGCTATTTTTACAGTAGGTACACTTTTAGCATCTTATTCCCCAACATTTAGTATTCTTTTAATAGGAAGAATGCTTCAAGCTCTAGGGTCATCGGTTATGGGTCCATTATTAATGAACGTCATGTTAATTAGTTTCCCAATCGAAAAACGTGGGGCAGCAATGGGTGTGTTTGGTTTAGTAATGATTTCAGCACCAGCAATTGGACCTACGTTATCGGGGTATATTGTCGAGCATTATGATTGGCGAGTATTATTTGGTATGATATTACCGTTTGCGATTATTAGTTTACTCCTAAGTATTTGGAAACTAGAAAACATTTTACCAACCAAAAAAGTATCTTTAGATTACTTTTCATTAGTGCTTTCAACAATTGGTTTTGGCGGAATTCTATATGGCTTCAGTACAGCAGGTAACGATGGTTGGACAGATCCAATTGTTATTACAACAATTGTTATTGGTGTGATTGGTGTAGTCTCTTTTGTAATCCGCCAATTAAAATTAGAAACACCACTATTAAGTATGGAAATTTTCAAAGCAAAACCATTTGCCTTTGCTGCAATTATTAATACAGTTATTGCGATGGCGCTAATGGGGGGGATGATCTTAACACCTGCCTATGTTCAAAATGTTCGTGGTATTGAGCCAATGGAATCGGGGCTAATGATGTTACCAGGAGCAATTGTTATGGCAATTATGTCACCAATCACTGGGAAACTTTTTGATAAAATGGGTCCGAGAATATTAGCGATTGTTGGTTTAACCATTACTACTGTATCCACATATTTATTGTCACAGTTAGATTTAGAATCAACAAAATTATACATTATTTTTGTATACTCATTACGTATGTTTGGTATGTCCCTTGTTATGATGCCAATTACAACAAATGGTTTAAACGCATTACCACGACGTTTAAATCCACATGGTACTGCTACAAACAATACGATTCAACAAATTGCAGGTTCAATTGGTACCGCAATTCTAATAGCGGTAATGAATGCCCGTACAACTTCTGTCGGGGAACAACTTGCACAAGACGCTGCTGCATCTGCAACTGCGCCAATGACTGAAGCTCAAATGTTAGAGTTAAAGGCCCAAATTACACAACAAGCACTACTAGAAGGTATTGAATTTTCATTCTTTGTTGCAACAATTATCTCAGTAGTTGCATTGATATTATCTTTCTTCTTAAAACGTGCAATCAATCCAGAACAAGCAAAATAAATAGTGTTAGGTTAAAAAGTACAACATTTTGTGTGTTGTACTTTTTTAATTTAATAATTTGAGTTTCATTCATAATACAGGTATTATAATAGGGAATGGAATATCAAATTAATATTAAAAATAACTAAAAAATGGTAGAATGGATTGAATATATGGAGACAAAATTACTGGAAAAATTTTATAAAAACTCCCCAACAGCATATTCATGTCAAAAAGCCGTTTTCGATGATAAAGGGATACCTCTCCAATATATTATTTTAGATTACAATCCTGCATATAAGGAAATGATGGGACTACACAATAATAATGTAATCAACCAAAAATTGGACCTTCCAACTGATTGGGAAGAGTTTAATATAAAGCAATGTATTATTGATACAGTTATTAAAGAGGAGCAGACTCAATTTACAATCTATCACCAACAAAAATGGCTCAGAATTATATTATTCCCAATAGATGGTGATATATTTGGTTGTATATATTTTGATATAACAAAAGAATATCTACAGGATAAAGATATTGAAGGATTTCTAAAAGTAAATATTGATATGCTTACAATAACCAATACAGATGGATATTTTCTTCGAGTAAATCAGGCATCTGAACGAGTACTTGGGTATAAGCCAGAAGAGCTTGAGGGGAAAAGTGTAAAAAGTATTGTTCATGAAGATGATATACCTAAAACACTGGAAGTCTTAAGGGAAATAAATGAGCAGAAGAATATCTTCAGTTTTATTAATAGGGTAAGATGTAAGAATGGTCATTATCGTTATTTAGAATGGCATAATGTTGTAAATGGAAACTTTATATATTCTTCAATTAGGGATATAACAGATAGACGACAGTTAGAAAAAGAGTTATTTGAGAAAAATGAAAATCTTGCTCAATTAACGGAAGAACTAACAGAAATGAATCGATTTTTAAAAACATTAGCAATTACGGATGATTTAACAGGTCTTTATAATCGGCATTATCTCGATATAAAAGTTGAAGAGGAAATGAGACGAGCAGATCAAGCAAATGAGCCGCTATCAATGATTATAATAGATTTGGATTTTTTCAAAAAAGTGAATGATCAGTGGGGACATCCAGTTGGGGATAAAGTGCTTAAAGAAACAGCAGGACTTTTAAAGGGCATTATTCGAAAATCTGACATCCTTGTTCGTCTTGGTGGGGAAGAGTTTTTAATCGTATTACCAAACACGAAAATCTCAGATGCATGTATAATTGCAGAACGGATTCGAATAACTATTGAAGAAAACCACTATCCGATTGCAGGACACTTGACAGCTAGTTTAGGAGTTGCAAATAAACTCCCTCTTGAAACGTATAATAACTGGTATGAAAGAACTGATAATGCGCTGTATAAGGCAAAAAATAGTAAAAGAAATTGCGTTGTCCATTCTACTAGTACTTTGCTGGTATAAGTTATATAAAAATAATTTACTCGCATGAATTGTAATAGAAATACTACTTCAAGAATACACTAATTAACAGTGTGTTCTTTTTTTATGTTGTTTTTTCAAAAAACTATTATATTTTCTCATGTTATCTTTTCTGACATTTAATTTAGTGTATAATTAGTGTGACAGTAATAACAGTTTTAAGATTGATGGTGGGGGGTTATGCAAATGGATGTTCTTAGTTTTTTAGACAAAATAGATGAGATGAACGTTTCTTTTGAACCAATTTATAGTGCGGATGAGCATGTAATCGTAGCATACGAAGTAATTGGTCAATATACAAATGAAAGAAAAACATTCAATATTACTGAACTTACATATGATGAATCCATTGCAGAAAATTTACGTTCTGAAATTGAGTTAAATCTTATAAAGAAAGCGATTTCAGCTGCTAAGGAAGAAGTTTTACAAAAACAGATTGCCCTCTATTTACCCTGTAATCCTAATCTACTTATGATTGATTTTGGTGATAGATATTTTCAAACGTTAAAGGAATTAATGGATGAAAGCCTGTTTTCTAATATTTACTTAGTCATTCCGGAACATAAGTATGTTGGAGACTTTGAACAGCTACAACATCCTATACGATATATCAAAACATATGGTGTAAAAATTGCGTTAGATCAAATCGGTTCTGAAAGTAATCTTGATCAAATATTAATGTTTGAACCTGCTGTTTTAAAAATTAATGTTAGCCAGTTGAATTATAATGCATGGGGAGCACAAAACCACGTGTTTACCACAATCCAAACATTAGCAGTGAAAATTGGTGCGACATTAATGTTTGATAATATTTCAACAGATTATCAACTACACCATGCTTGGAAAAATGGTGCCCGTTATTTTAAAGGTGGGTATTTGCAAAAACCATCGAACCAGTTCATTCCTAAAGATACATTAAAAGAGCGTTTCCGTAATGAATGTCAACAATTTATTTCAACGGAGAAACGGTTATTGGAAGTAAAGTATGAAGAAATGTTAAAATTGAAAAAGAAGATTGCGACGATTGTTGAAAATACAAAGCCCCAAAAAAATAATGATGAAAAATTATTACAGCTCGCGAAACAATTAGAAAATATCGCATTTCGTTTCTACATTTGTAATGATGAAGGGTTCCAAATATCTCCGAATATTGTTCGTCATAACGGTAAGTGGGATGTAGATCAAGAGGCTGTAGGGAAAAACTGGAGTTGGCGACCGTATTTCTTATTTAATATTATAAAATTAAGAAACGACGGAAAAGGTGAACTTTCAAGTATATACAGTGACATTGAGACAGGTGAACTAACTCGTACTTACTCGATGGCATTAAACGAACATGAATATTTATTTGTGGACGTTACGTATGATTACCTTTACGAACATAATATAGTAAATTAATAAATGGGTTACTAATGTTTTTCATGGACATTAGTAACCTTTTAATATGTAAAAAAATAGTTGTGATTTTCTTTTCGTAAAAATCATAAACTCTATTGGTGTATTGTTTCGAACAACGTTAAAGGGAGGAAACAAAATTCAAATACATGTTGTTCAACCGGGTCAATCGTTATTTGGGATAGCACAAGCTTATGGAACAACAATAGAAAATATTGTACGTGCGAATCAGATTGAGGATTCTTCGCGACTAGTAATCGGGCAAGCATTGGTTATTCCTATTTACGGTAGTTTTTATTGGGTTCAGTCAGGTGACACTTTGTATTCAATTGCCCAACGCTTTGGCGTAAATTATACGACATTAGCACAGATAAATGGCATTAATCCAAGTACGCCACTAACAGTTGGAACGCGTCTTTATATACCACCTATGCCAAAACGAGATGCAGAAGTAAATATTTATATTGAACCAATGGGCGATACAGTAAGCGAAGAGTTACTTACTGAGGCGAGAAGTGTAGGGCCATACTTAACGTACTTAGCACCGTTTAGTTACGAAGCAAGAAGGGATGGTAGTCTAGATCCAATCCCGACAGAAGGAATTCCAGAGGTTGCACAATCTACTGGTGCCACTTTAATGATGGTTGTTACAAATTTAGAAAACGGACAATTTAGTGGTGAACTAGGAAGAGCAATTTTACAAAGTACAGCTGTTCAAGATGTATTGCTTGAAAATATTGTAGAGGAAGCAAGAAGAATCGGTGGCGTATCGGATATTCACTTTGATTTCGAATTTTTACCGGGCGATCAACGACAAGCATACAATAACTTTTTAAGAAGAGCGGCAAATTATTTACACAATGAAGGATTTTTAATATCAAGTGCTCTTGCTCCTAAAACAAGTGCTGAACAAGCGGGTCAATGGTATGAAGCGCACGATTATCGGGCACATGGTGAGATAGTTGACTTTGTTGTACTGATGACTTATGAATGGGGATATTCTGGCGGACCTCCAATGGCAGTTTCGCCAATTCAGGAAGTAGAAAAAGTATTACGTTATGCGTTATCCGAAATGCCTGCGAGTAAAATTATGATGGGGCAAAACCTATATGGCTATGATTGGACACTGCCCTTTGTTCAAGGTGGTCAATATGCAAGAGCAGTAAGTCCACAAAGAGCAGTTGAAATAGCTAAAGAAAACAATGTAGCCATTCAATATGATTATACAGCTCAAGCCCCACATTTTAACTATGTAGACAGTGCTGGGAAGGCCCACAAAGTTTGGTTTGAAGACGCAAGGTCCATTCAAGCAAAATTTAATTTAATGAAAAGACTTAACTTAAGAGGAATCAGTTACTGGAAGCTAGGTTTCCCGTTCCCTCAAAATTGGTTACTAATTGGCGAAAACTTTAATGTGAAAAAGCGTTAATTGTAACATTGCCTCGAAACTACGATTTATAAGTAGTTTGAGGCTGTTTTTTTGTAATCTTTCATTTGAATGGTTACAAGATATATAGATAGAAATGACTATTTTACAATTACCTATTATGTAATAAAATGGTATGTATAAAGTTAGGAGGGGTATTTTGGTTAAATTTAAGAAAATTGGTATTTCCGTTACAACAGCCGCACTTTCTCTTGGTCTATTAACTTCTGTTGCAAGTGCACAAACTCCTGTGGGCGGACAAGCTGAAAAGATCCAAATTCAAGTTGCCTCTACAGAAACACAAGTTGCAAAAGAGGATTTAATTAAAAAATTAAAAGCACTTTTCCCAAATAAGTTTGACTTTTTAACTAGCAATGATTTTCATATGAGTACTGGGCACCAATTCCCAGGGGACGATACAATTCGTTACGACTTAAGTTTTAATAAAAATATTAAAGGAAAATACATTCACGGTGGAATTGTGTTTGCTGGTGACAATTTAGAGATTGAAAATTTCTATTATCAACCTCTTAATCAATCAGAGGCGTTGTTCCCTGCGAAAATAACTGAGGATGAGGCAAAGCAAATTGCATTAGACTTTATAAAAAAATTCCCAAACAGTGATCAATACAAATTAAATACAAATGATAGTAATTATTATCACTTCTACGGAAATCAATTGTTAACGGAGCCTATTCGCTATTCGTTTTCATTTGCACGAACGCACTCAGATGTAAAAATTGCCGATCAGCAAATTCACGTTTCTGTACTTGGAAATGGAGACATAACGGAATTCTATCGTAATACAACTGTACAAAAGTCTAATACATTTGATGAAAAGAATCAGTTGAAATTACAAGCTGAGGTATTGAAAAAAGTTAAGGAAAACCTATCCTTACAGTTACAATATCAAATTAACTACGATTACCGAAGTGATAAGCGTTCTGTTCAGCTAGTGTATAATCCAACTACTCAATTTAGTGGTGTACATGCAATCAGTGGTAATTGGTATACAGCTGAAGGTATTTCTGAATCACTACCAGCAAGAAAATCAGTGGAAACAATTGTGAGTAAACAACTACCACCTAAACAACCAGGAATTACTGTTGAACAAGCAAAAACAATAGCAAACGAACTATTAAAGCTTGATTCAGAAGATGTTAAACTAACAATTAACCATGTTGAAGAAACGAAAAACTACAACGGAAAAGATGTCATTGTCATTAACTATTCTTATGAATATAAAAATGGTGGATACGGTTCAAGTATCGAAATTGATAAAGCAACTGGAGAAATCATTCAATATCATAATTTAAAAAATGAAGTGTTAAATGATATGAAAAAAGAAGATGGTAAGACTTCAATTACAAAAGCTGAAGCTCTAACAAAAGCAACTGCTTTCTTGAAAGAATGGGTACCATCTTACTTACACCAATATGCAAAACCTATTAACGAACCATATTACGATAAACAGCAAGGAATATATAGTTTCTCATTCCCTAGAGTAGTGAATGGTATCGCAGTGTCGGGTGATGAAATTAACGTGAGCATCACTGATAAAGGCGAATTAACGAATTTATATGTGAATAACCAAAATATTGAAGAGTGGCCTTCTACAGAGGGAATACTGTCGCTTACTGAAGCTACAAACCGTTACAAAGAAGCAATGAATCTAGAGCTACTTTACATGAAACAAAATGAAGAAGAAAAGCATTATTCGTTAGTTTACGTACCAGCTTATAACGAACAACAAATTAGTTCACTGGATGCAACAACGGGTGAGTGGAATAGCTTATTTGGTAAAAAAGAAACATCTAAAGTAACGCACCCAACTGCTGAAAAAGAGTTAAACTACTTAATTGAAAAGAATATTTTAGAAGTAAAAGACTTTAGTAATTTTAATGCAAATAGCTCGATTACTAAAGGTGAAGCGATAAAAATCTTAGTAAAATCGCTTACTTACTTCTACGAAGGAATGTACCCTGCACAAGAAGAAACGCCACAAACTTTTGAAAATATTGGACGAGATCACCCTTACTATAGCGTTATTGAAAGAGCCGTTTCAATAGGCATTATCGATGCAACTAGCGGTACTTTCGATGCGGATGCAAAAATGACTCGTGAAGAATTAGCTGTTTGGTATATTCGTGCATTAGGTTTAGAGCAAGCTGCAAAACATAAAGACATTTATAAAGTAAATGTAAAAGATGCTGCAGATGTAACTTATCCTGGGCATGTCGCATTGGCAACTGCATTGGAACTACTTCCAATAGAAAATGAACTATTTAGTCCTAAAAAAGAAGTAACATATGCAGACATTGCTGTATCAACAATTCGTTTAGCTCATAAAGTGAATGAGTCTGGCAGGGAATTACATTATTATTAATAGAAGGGCAGTCCCATTTTGTGGGCACTGCCTTTTTTTATGCTCGAAATAATATAAATAGAAATTATTTTCCAAATATTATGTACAAAACTAAACGGTTAGCATATAATATTGATATATGATTATATGTTCATATTTGGTTATTGAGGGGGATGAATATGGAAGAAAATATGAATGAACTATTCCAAGATGATTTAGATGAGGAAACGCTTTTTCTAGTGTCTCAGACATTTAAAGCATTAAGTGATCCAACACGTATTCGAATACTAAATTTACTTATTAATAAAGAGCATTCCGTTAATGATATTGCTGAAACACTGGACCTTAAACAATCAACCGTTTCTCACCAGTTACGGTTTTTGAAAAATCTTCGTCTAGTAAAGTATCGTCGAGAAGGAACCACATTATTTTACTCGCAGGATGATGAACATGTAATTAACATGTTAAAACAAACGATTGAACATGCGAATCATAGTTAAGATGTAGTACCAATATTTCTATATGAACATATACTAATATAAAAAAGGGGGATAAAATATGGGACACGGACATGATCACGCTCATCACAACCATACACACGGCGCTAATAAAAAAACGTTAACAATAGCTTTCTTTATGATAAGTGCTTTTATGATTATAGAAGTCATAGGGGGATTCCTCACAAATAGTCTTGCACTTCTTTCGGATGCAGGACATATGTTAAGTGATGCAATTTCCCTTGGAGTTGGTGTATTAGCTTTTAAATTGGGGGAAAAAGTAGCGAGTTACAGTAAAACGTATGGTTATAAACGTTTTGAAATATTAGCTGCTGTTTTTAATGGTGTCACTTTAGTTATTATCGCATTGTTCATTTTTTATGAAGCAATTGAAAGATTTGCAAATCCACCTAAAGTTGCTTCAACGGGTATGTTAACAATTGCAGCTATTGGGTTACTAGTAAACATTCTCGTAGCATGGATTTTAATGCGCGGTGGCGATACAAAGGAAAACTTAAATGTACGTGCAGCGTTTTTACACGTTATTGGGGATATGCTTGGCTCTGTAGGCGCAGTAGTGGCAGCTCTGCTTATCATGTTTTTTGGTTGGGGTTGGGCAGATCCTCTTGCTAGTGTGATTGTTGCATTGCTTGTATTAATCAGTGGCTATAGAGTTACGAAAGATTCCATCCATGTTTTAATGGAAGGAACTCCGAGTAACATAAAAATGGAAAAGATTATTGAACTTTTAAAATCAACTCCTGGTGTGGTAGACATTCATGATTTGCATTTATGGTCAATCACAAGTGGACAAAATGCCCTCTCATGTCATGTTGTTGTAGAAGATCACGTTACGCTTCGAGAAAGTCAAGAGATGCTAAAATATATTGAACATGAGCTAGCTCACTTAGGCATTAATCATGTAACAGTACAAATAGAAGATAATCAACATAAACATGAGGACTCAATTTTATGTAAACTAAAAGATGAACAGCTTCACCACCATGCTCATAGTCATTAGTTTTATAATAGAACTTAATATATTTAATTGGAAAAAGCAGGTGTCTCATTTAATATGGGATACCTTTTTTTATTGGAAATATAAATAGCGTTCAAGCACACAAGTGGTTAAGAAAGGAGTTGCACGGATATTTGATATCACTTGGGGGAAAATGGAATGCAGTGGTTTTCATAAGGGGATTAACGCCAAACTTAGAAGAAAATAAAGTGTAACATTTTTCATAAGGCAGAAAAACGCTAATCATTAAGGATATCAAATATCATCAGATGAACGAGTGACAATTGAAAAAACGAAAATGTATGCTTACTTCACCAAAGACCATATGCACAATTATAATTTTTACAATTGTTGGATAAAATGGGGTGGTAAATAAGAATTCAGCTGAGGGTGAAGTATGAAAAATAGTAAATATAATATTTGGTCAGGAATTTTTTTCGGAGTAGGAATCGCTGGGTTCCTTGATGAAGCGGTATTCCACCAACTTTTACATTGGCATCATTTTTATGATAAGGCAACTTTAAGTGTGGGTCTTATATCAGATGGACTTTTCCATGCCTTTAGTTGGTTTTCCACGGTAGCAGGGCTATTTATGTTGGCAGATTTACGCAAGCGGAAAATTTGGAATACAAAGAAGTGGGTAGGTGGTATTTTTTTAGGGGCTGGCGCATTTCAACTGTATGATGGTACTATTCAACACAAATTAATGAAAATACATCAAATCCGTTATAATGTTGAAATTTTTTATTATGATTTTACTTGGAATGTTATTGCCATCATTTTAATCATTGTCGGAGTAGTCTTGATAAAAAAATCCTCAGTATCCGATAAAAAAGCAGGTGAACTTCATGCATCATCATGAGCAGATTAGTTGGCTAGGTATTGCTTTAAATGGGTTATTGTTTTTATGTCTTATTGGGCTTTATATAGTTGGGGTATTTGTCTCAAATAAAAAGTATTCAAACTGGCCGCTCCACCGAATAGTTCTATGGTGTTTTGGTATTTTCTGTATTGCAATAAGTTTAATCGGACCAATTGCTAACAATGCTCACACTAGTTTTCAAGCTCATATGATTACCCATCTGCTTTTGGGAATGCTAGGACCTTTATTGATTGTATTTTCTACTCCGATGACACTTTTACTTAGATGTTTAAAAGTTCCACATGCTAGAATTGTGAGTAAATTTTTAAAAGGTTCATATGTGCAATTTATAACTCATCCTATAACCGCAACAATATTAAATATGGGCGGGCTTTGGTTACTTTACACAACACCACTTTATCATGCAATGCATTCATCAACTTTACTTTACGCCTTGATACATCTACATGTATTTTTAGCAGGTTATGTTTTTACGGCATCAATGATTTATCTTGATCCATCACCACATCGATTTAGTTTTATTTATCGCTCGATTGTTTTAGTTTTGGCAATGGCTTCTCATAGTATTTTATCGAAATGGATCTATGCCAACCCTCCAGAAGGTATTGCCCAATTTGATGCACAAATGGGTGGGGTCATCATGTATTACGGTGGAGATTTCATTGATGTAGTGATTGTCATTACGTTGTGTGCACAATATTTTAAATTAAATCGACCAATTAACATAAGAAAAAACCTCCAGCAATCGTAAATGGAGGTTATTTTTTTAATTGTCTTAAAGTTGTTAATACAGCTCTGAATTCTTCCTCTTGTTGTATTTTAAAGAAGTCCTTAAACGGATCCCCCATTGATGAAATTCTTTCTAAAACAGCAGGAATGGGGAAAAGTTTTGGGCTTAGCTTGCTATCTACTTCACTCCATAGCAATGGTGTAGCAACATAACCATGATCATTCCCTCTAGCAGAATATGGGGAGATAATCGTTTTTCCTTCTGCGTGTTGAACGTAATCTAAATATAATTTGTTGTTTCGATTTTTTTTGAGACGTTCAGTTGTAAACCATTTTGGCTCTTGTTCACATAAAAAGCGACAAACGAATTCGGTAAAAATTCGACATTCATCATAAGTAAAAGCATCCTTTGGTAACGGAATATAAATTTGAAGCCCCTTTCCACCAGATGTTTTAACAAAGGAAGTTAAATTTAAATTATCAAATATTGCTTTCATTCGAGTTGCGGCTTCAATTGCAAGTGAAAAGTCGTCTACAGAAGGTGGGTCTAGGTCGAATACAATTTCTGTTGGATTATTTGTTGCAACCGTCTGAAAAGGTATATGAAATTCAATGGCCAGTTGATTTCCGAGCCATAATAAAGATTCGATATTATGACAAATAATATATTCAATCTCTTCGTGCACCATTGTTTTGATAAATTCAGGCGTATAATCTGGAGCGTTTTTTTGATAAAAACTTTCTCCAGGAACGCCATGAGGAAAACGGATCGCTGTTAAGAGACGATTTTTTAAAAAAGGAAGCATGTAGGGAGCAATCTGTTGTAAATAATAAATATAATCATCCTTAACCAACCCCATTGCCGGCCAAACTGGTTTATCTGGATGAGTGATTGTAATTGTTTCAGGCAACGGATTTAACTGTCGCAGCATTTTTTCCCAAGTAACATCATTTGCTGCAGTATCAAATCGAAAGGCATCAAATCTTGGTTCTCTTAATTTTTTTCCATCATAGTCAATACATGCTACATCTACACAAATAGAGGGCGGCAGTTCCCAGGTGGTAGCAGAGGTTTTTGTCCCTTTTGTTAGAAAAAATGTTGAAAGAGTGCCCATTTCTTCATCTAATAATCCGTGACGAAAGTTTGTAATGACTTCTAATTGTCCATCTTTAAATACCGCTCCATTAAAATAGCCATTTTCTTGATCATATTGAGTCAAAATAACAGTTACGATTCGCCAATTTTTAATTTTTAACCATTGATTTGAACGTTTTCCACTTTCCCATACACTAGTTTTTTTCTTTGCAATAATACCTTCACCATGATACTTCTTCACTTTATTCCAAAGCTTATCGGCATCATGAAACTCTTTGATTAATTGCAATGTTCCTTTATTTTGAGCGTCTGGAAACCCAAATAACTTAAGTTGATGCAATAGTAATTTTCTCTCAATTAAGGGTAATCCTTCCAACACATTTCCTTTATGCATAAGCAAATCAAAAACGATGATATTACATGGAAATTGTATTGCATTTTCTTGAATTGTTTTTTCCGTTTTTGTCCTTCCACGTTTTTGTACTATAGAAAACTGACTTTTATAGTTGTTAGTCAAATATACAATTTCGCCGTCTAAAATTAGTGGTAAATGAGGAGCGATTTCTTCATATATCTCTTCGCAATACTGAATCAACTCAGGAAAATAGCCATTAAGTTCTTTCTCATTGCGGCTAATGAGTTTTGGTTGTTTTTTCTCCCAAATTACTAGGCATCGAAATCCATCATATTTTGTTTCGTAAATCCAATCATTACCGGTTGGAGTATTTTCAGTTGCAGTAAGTAGCATTGGTTTCATAAAGACAAGCCTTCTTTTTTCATTATTTTTTCAATAAACCACCACGTTATACATAGAAAGAATGTAAATAAGCATAATAACGAAAAGAGAGGTGAAGTCATAATGCATACTGTATGGAAAGGTAGCATTAGTTTTGGTCTTGTTAATATTCCAGTAAAACTTCACACCGCAACAGAAAATAAAGATATAAAGTTAAGACAATTACATAAAGAATGTAATAGTCCAATCAATTATCAAAAGGTTTGCCCTGTTTGCGATAGAGAAGTGAAGAATGAAGATATTGTGAAAGCCTACGAATACTCAAAAAATAAATTTGTTGTTTTAGACGATGAGGAGCTTGAAAGAATTAAGAAAGAAAATGAGGATAAGGCTGTTGAAATACTTGAATTTGTTAAACTTGAAGAAATAGATCCAATCTATTTTGAACGTAGTTATTTCCTTGCACCAGATAGTGGTGGAGGAAAGGCATACGCTTTATTACGTGAGGCACTAAGTAGTTCAGGGAAAATTGGAGTTGCTAAAATTACAATTCGTTCAAAAGAACAGTTGGCAATTGTTCGGGTGTATAAAGATACTTTAGTAATGGAGACAATTCATTTTCCAGATGAAGTCCGAAATGCGGCAGAAGTTCCGAATATCCCGGACACAGAAAAAATTGTACAAAAAGAATTGGACACTGCTCTTATGTTAATTGAACAGTTGACTGTGGATTTTGACCCAGAAAAATATACAGATGATTATCGAACAGCTTTACTTGAACTTATTGAACAGAAAAAAGCTGGGGAGACAACAGTTACAGCAACAGAGAAAGAAACAGCTGCAATTCCTTCAGATATGACGGACTTAATGGCAGCACTTCAAGCATCATTAGATAAAACGTCCACAACAAAAAAACCAGTAACTCGGAAACGAAAAGTAAAAGAGAAAAAAGAAGCGTAAATCGATAAGTTTAAGCGTAGTTGAATTTTATTTCAACTGCGCTTTTTACAATTTAAATTGAATGGATAAATTTCCGATGTAAGGGAAAAATATGAGAGTACAATAATGTGAAATATAGGGGAGAGAAAAATCATGCATTCTATCAAATCATTTCTGATTGTTCCTTTGTTATTAGGTGTTTTGTTTGGCTGTAATGACGATAATGATGTTGATCAAGATGAAGTTGTAACAGATACAAATAAAACTGGTCAAACAGAAAATACGCAAAATGTTACTGCTGGGCAAACAACAAACGATCAAAATACGGAAAATACACAATATAATTTTACACATTTTGATTTAGATGTAGATTATGCAAATGATTTCTCTTATGACGTTGAATATAACAATAATCAAGATGTTGCTACTGCAGAAATTGATGATGAAATTAATAAAGTAGAATTAAAGGGCGATGATGCTAATAACCAATTAGCTCCCCAACTTAAAAAGCTTACCTTTGATGAAAATTCAACTGATGAGGAAGTAGTAAATGAAGTGCTGTCGGCTTTTGAGTTAGAAGATAATTACCAAAACATTGAACTCGAAGTGAAATTTAATAATGGTGATGTAAAACGATACAATTTTAAAAAATAAGTTTCACGGTGCTGTATAGTTAAGGGTTGCTTAATTATACAGTTTTTTGTTTGTAATAAATTCAATTCGTTGTCCTAATGATACTAACACTATATAGTAGGATTGAAATCTACATAGAGGGAGTGTTACACTTTGAATATTTTACTTTTATTAGGAGCCATCCTTGCATTCTTGGGTGTTGCTCTTGGTGCCTTTGGTGCACATGCGTTAAAGGATAAATTTGCTGAACCTCGTTATGCACAAAATTGGAATACAGCGGTACAATATCAAATGTATCATGCGTTAGGAATGATTGCTTTAGCGATTTTATCAAGTGATGGTTTAATAGGGGAAACTAATTTTCTCATATGGGCCGGGTATTTAATGTTTGCAGGAGTGATTTTCTTCTCAGGAAGTTTATACGTTCTCTCCATTACAGGTGTAAAAAAATTAGGTGCAATTACTCCTATAGGAGGTTTACTATTTTTAATAGCTTGGGTTCTAGTTATGATTATAGCATTTTAAGATTGAAAAAAGCCTCTTTGAATAGAGGCTTTTAATTATAGCTTAAATTGTTTAACTACTTCATTTAATTCATTGGATAAGCGTGAAAGTTTTTCTGTGCTTTGTGTTATTTCCTCAATCGATCCACTAAATTCTTGAGTAGTAGCAGCGGTTTGTTGGAATGCAGCAGTGGATTCTTCTGAAATGGAAGCAATTTTTTCTATTGTTTCACTCATATTTTGTGATCGTCTCATATTTTCCGATAAGTCCTGAGTTATACTTTGAATATGGTCCACCATATTTGTAAAGGAACTGTTAATCGAGTTAAAGGTTTCCTCAGTAGTTTTTATTTGCTCTGTTCCTTTTTTAATTTCGGTATAGCCATTTTTTAAAGAAGATTCTACAATTAATGTTTCTTGTTGAATGCTCCTTACAATATCTGTAATATCGGTAACGGAACAAGAGACTTGGTCAGCAAGTTTTCTTACCTCTCCAGCTACTACTGAAAAACCCTTACCATGTTCTCCTGCTCGTGCTGCTTCGATAGCTGCATTTAGTGCCAAGAGATTTGTCTGGTCTGCGATTTCTTTTATTATTGAAACTAATGAGGATATTTCCTTTGTTTGTAAATCAAGGCTATGCATTTTTTTAACAGCATCCTGCATAATAGCATCGATTTTGCTCATTTGCTCACCTGATGATTGCATTAATAGTTTACCAGAAGAGGTATGCTGAAGAACTTCACTAGAAACTTTATGTATAACGTTTCCTTTGTTATTAGTATCTTCAACTGATACAGTAAAATCAGATGCTGTCATAGCCAAATTAGTTAGGTTGCTTGCTTGACTTTCCGAACCAGCAGAAATTTCATTCATTGTGGCTGCAATCTGTTGTGAGCCAGCACTCAATTCCTCAGTAGATTCTTTTAACTCTATACTTTGTTCTGCAACCAATAAGGAAGACTCAGACAATTTTTTAATCGTCACGTACATATTTAACTTCATTTTATGCATGGAATTTAATAAAAGGCCTATCTCATCTTTTCTTTTACTCTCAGCAGTTGATACTTGTAAATCTCCATTTGATAGTTCGTCAAGGGTGTTAGCAATTCCAACGATTGGTTTTGAAATCGAACGCCCAATGACTATCGAAGAAATAACTACAATGACAAGAGTTATTATAATAAGAATTGTTGTTACAGTAATTATTTGTTGCTGTATTGTCGCTATTGCAGTAATGTCTTGTAAAACTCCAATTCCCCCTATTACTTCCTCCCCAGTTGGATCGTATATTGGTAAAATTGATTCAACCAGTTCTTGCTGTTGTGTTTCAACTACTTTTCCCTCTAAAACTTGAGTAAGAATAGTAGGCGCAAGGGATTGTGAAGAATAAGATGAATTTGAAGAATATAAATTGGAGCCTTTATGGTCATATAAATTAATTGTGATACCTTGTAGCTGTTCGCTCAATTGTTGTAGAAAGTTACTGCTTATACTTGTTTGAAGTGTGCCAATTACTTCTCCATTATCAAGAAGTGGAGAAAAAGCTCTTACAGAAAGTCCGCTTTTGCCAAATTCAAATCCAGCAATAGGTTCACCAGATAGTGCTGTTGCAATTGCATTCACTTCACTTTTGTCGTCCCCATATTCACTAGGATTATGTCCCCGTAAAAAGACAATTCCATTTTCATCTCCAAATTCAAAAACCGATAATTGATGTTCAACTTGTAAACGAGGGTAAATTTGGTTCACTACGTTTAAAAGTTCGGGACGATTGCCTTTTTTAAAGCTATTAAGAAGTTGTTCACTTTTTGAATAATTTGTAGTGATTTTTAATAATTCACTCGAGACCTGTTCTAATTCTGTTTGAACACTATGTACCATTTTGTCTTGTTGATCATCTATTATATAGCTTAAACCTTGGTTAGAAATGAAAAAAATAACAGATGTCGCAATAATTAATGGAACAATAGACATTATTAAAAAGATTGCTGTTAATTTTGCCTTAATGCTCGTTAATCGCATTTTAAATACCCCCATAAAATGTCTGAACAAACTTAAGTTTACTACATACTGCAGTTTAAAAACTTTACCAATATATAAATAGGGTAAACTTACTAAACCTATGTAATTTTAACATAAATGGTGTTTTATATCCATTATTGTTCAATAGTTGATACACTTATCAGCCTAGAGAATGTCTTGTAACAAATATATAAATTTAGGGTATTCTTAATTTAGATGAGTGCGATAGGGGAGTGTACAATGTTAAAACAGTTTTATGCAGATTTGCATATTCATATTGGGAGAACGAATAGTGGAAGAGCAGTAAAGATCACGGGTAGCAGAAATTTAACCCTTAAAAATATATTGCATACCGCAACATCAAGAAAAGGGTTAGATTTAGTAGGAATTATTGATTGTCATTCACCTGAAGTAATGGATGAAATTGAACAACTGATAGATAGCGAGGAGATACTGGAATTACCACATGGCGGATTACGATATGAAAATACAACGTTAATTCCCGGTTCTGAAATTGAAATATATGATGAACATTGTCATGGTCCTATACATGTCCTTGCCTTCTTTCCTACAATCGAAATTATAAAGTACTTTTCCAATTGGATGAGCAGACATCTGAAAAACATTCACTTAAGTTCTCAACGTATTTACTGCGATGGGCTTACACTACAGAAAAAAGTTTACGAATTAGGTGGGCTATTTATTCCAGCACATGTATTCACACCGTTTAAAAGTTTATATGGAAAGGGGGTAGAAAAAAGTTTAACGGAAGTATTCGATCCCAATCTCATTGATGGTATCGAGCTTGGGCTAAGTTCAGATACGTATATGGTGAATGGTATTAGTGAACTAAACCCATATACTCTTGTGACGAATTCCGATGCCCACTCTTTAGGAAAGTTAGCAAGGGAATATCAAAAGATACAGCTAGCTGATGTCAACTTTTACGAGCTAAAAATGGCACTCCATGAACAAGAAGGTAGAGGCGTTATTGCGAATTATGGATTGAATCCACTACTTGGAAAATATCACGAAACGGTTTGTGCAAATTGTGGTGAATCTGTAGAAGAGGAAGGTCTAATACATTGCCCTTACTGCGGCCAAGCTCAATTAGTTAAAGGGGTATCAAAGAGAATTAAGGAATTATCTGATACAGATACACCAACTCGCAAGCGCCCACCATACATTCATCAAATTCCACTTGATTTTATTCCAGGTATTGGGCCGAAAACGATAGAAAAATTACTGAATGCTTTTGGTACCGAAATGAACATTTTGCATCATGTAGAAGTACAAGAACTTGAACAGGTGATACCGAAGAAAATTGCCACTACGTTAGACCTTGCAAGAAAAGGCATGCTTGGCATTACTGTAGGTGGTGGTGGAGTTTACGGAAAAATAGGGCAGGAGGATTAGAAAGATGTCGATTCATGCCGACATCTTTTTTTAATCTATTAAATATTTAAATTGATACATAGGAAGTGACTAAATTACTATATATATAGGGTGATGGGATTCTTTAGAAAAAGGAGGAGAATGAATGCAGTATATGAAAAAGTTTAAAGCACTTTTTGCATTTTTACTTGCTTTAACTTTAATTATTCCAGTTACAGTAAGTGCTGATGAAGTAGAGAGTAACGAGGATTTACGATTAAATTATGTAGCGTTGGGAGATTCGCTGGCGGCTGGGATTAATGAAAAGGGTGAGCTTGCTAATGGATATGCAGACTATTTTGCACTTTCGTTAAAAGAAATTGAGGGATTAAAAAGCTATAATAAAGGCTTTGCAGTACCAGGTTATAAAACAACAGATCTACTAAATGACTTAAAAAACAATGTTACAAAGCCAATTTTCAATTTAGAAGGGACTCAAAAAGAGACTACTAATATTCAAACTGCTATTAAAGAAGCAGATATCATTACGATAAGTATTGGTGCTAACGATGTATTATCTTTTGTGAAACCAGATAAAGAAACGGGCAAAATTAACATCGACATGGCAGCTATTACGGCTGGTATTAAAACAGTAGGAGAAAATTATTATGCGATTTTATCTACTATAAAACAAATTAATCCAGATGTTGAGATTTTTGTAATGGGTTATTATAATCCATATCCAAAGTTAGAAAACTATAAACAACAATTGTCGTTATTAGTAACTTCTCTAGATGCTGCTATTAGTGATATTGCAACTAAAAATGGAGCACATTTTGTTAAGGTATCTGAAGCAATTGCAGCAGATGAAGCGAAGTATATTCCGAATCCGGAAAACATCCATTTAAGCGCTGAAGGTTATCAAGTTGTAGGATTACGATTCTTTGAAACATTAGCATCATTAGCTGAAGAAAAAGTGGTATTTACAGATATCGAAGGACACTGGGCAGCACAGTATATCCAAGAAGTTGTTGCAGCAGGTATTATGAGTGGCTATGAAGACGGTACTTTTAAACCAGACCAAGCTCTTACTCGTATTGAAACCGTTTCAGTTATTACACGTAGCTTAGAGTTACCAGATGCTTTGGACATGCCATTTGTTGATGTAGAAAATTATCCAAATGAAGTGAAAATGGAAGTAGCTAAAGCTGCTAGTATTGGATTAGTTAAAGGGTACAATGGTTATTTAAAGCCAGATGATAAAGTAACGCGTGCTCAACTAGCATTAATGGTTTCTCGTGCTTATACAGCTGTTACTGGAGAAGCTTATGCTCCTGAAAAGAAAGCACCTTATTCAGACATTAAAAAGTTTGATGCAGAGACGCAAAATGCCATCACTCTTTTATATGATTTAGGTATTGATCAAGGAGCAGATGGAAAATTTGTACCGGCACAACAAGTTACAAGAGCGGATGCAGCAAAAGTAATTGCAGGTTTTTTAGCATTACAGGAAAAATAATTTAGTTCCAAAATAAGATCCATCACTCCATATTCAAAAAACGGTTGTCCTTTAGCATAGTATCAAAAGGGCAACTTTTTTTATGAATAAAAAAACAAGCTGCAAATTATGACGGGGATCATAATTACAACTTGTTTTTAAAAGGGATGTATGTCACTAGGACATATATTTTATAGCAAATTGGGGAATCTGCGATGTACGGCATTGCCTTTCGTCGCATTTAATTTGCAACTGACGGCTTTGCCTTTCGTCGCATTTAATTTGCTAGGGGATACAATAATAATATGGACGGATTTTTTCAAATTTAATCAATCAAATTGAAAAAAGATTACTCTTTCCATTTAAGTCCTTCAAAGAAATGATAAATTTCTTCAAAGACTAGTTCTTTTTCTTGGTCAAGAGTTAAAATATGTCCTGAGTTAATAAAGCTTTTAACTGATTTAATGCGTGATTTAACAGAGTTATAAATAAGATCTGCACTTTCGCAATAATAGTCATCATCACGCAAACCACGTAAAATGTGGACAGGAGTTTGTATTGTTTGCAATTTAGCACTTGTATCGTTAATCATACCTTGTAAATAAGATAATGAAGGCATTACATATTTTTTGGCAATTTCTTGTGGTTTATCTTCATGCTCATTAAAAGTGCCAGATAATTTTTTATATTTAATCGTGTAATCGATAATACGCTCTTGTAAACTGTCGGTGCTTTTCGCTAATGCAGGCGCACTCATTGCAACAATAGCTTTTGTAGGACGCTCTTCACCTAATTTTAACGAGAAAATTCCACCAAGTGAAACACCTGCTACTGCAATCTCCTCATATCCTTTATTACGAAGGATATCGTAGCCTTCTAAGACACTATTCCACCACTCAATTGGATTCGTTTCGATTAAAGCTTTTGGGTCCCCACCATGACCTTTATATAATGGGGCATGAACTGTATAGTTGCGTTCAGATAAAAATCTACCTAACCGTTTAACATCGTTCGTGTTTCCTGTAAAACCATGAAGTAGAAGAACGGCGCGGTTACCTTTCTCAATTGTAAATGGTTTTGGCGGAATGATTTTCATTTCGTATAAACTCCTTCTCCACTATAATTGTGACAAACATTCGAAAAGTTTTTAATATATATTGTTTTTTACGTTGAAATTTGATATGCAAAACTAATATTTAAGCTTATTATAGTGTTAACTATACATGAGTACAATTTATTGTTTTTATCGATATCATTCCAAAAAGTTATCAATTGAAGAGAGGTTATAGAAATAATGGAGATCCAACAACTTGAATATTTTAAAGTTGTCGCGGAGTTACAACATATGACTCAAGCAGCTGAGGAGCTAAACATCTCACAGCCTGCATTAAGTAAATCGATTTCAAACATAGAAACCAAAATTGGGGTACCTCTCTTTGATCGGCAAGGACGGTCAATTTATCTTAATCGATATGGTAAACTCTTTCTTCAAAGTGTTGAAGTCATACTAGAAGAATATGAAAAAGCAAGAGAAGAAATAGGTGGATTAGTGTTGCCGGGTTATGGGGAAGTCGCCTTTGGATTTATTCATAGTTTAGGCATGGAAGTTGTGCCAGAACTGATGGCACATGTACCAAAAAAATATCCAAATATGAGATTTTCCTTAACTCAAGCCTCTTCTTATAATTTATTAAAAGGACTTGAAGAAGGAAATATAGATTTATGCTTATCACAACGTATTGAATCGAAAATCATGAAAATTGAATGGATTGAATTATGGAGTGAAGAATTATTTGTCATCGTTCCAAAGAATCACCGTTTTGCAACGAAAGAATCAATTAGACTTGAAGAAATTAAAGATGAACCATTTATATCTATAAAAAAGGGAAATGCTCTTCGTCAAATTGTGGATCGCTTTTTAAAACAGGCTGGGATTACGACAAATACAAAATTTGCAGGGGAGGAAATGCACACTGTTGCTGGATTCGTTGGGGCGGGTTTGGGCGTTTCACTTATCCCTAATATAAAAGGTTTAAACGAATATAACATATGCAAAATCCGTGTAAGTGATCCAATATGTGAGAGGAAGATTGGGGTGTCATGGGCAGGACATCGTTACCTATCTCCTGTAGCAAACCAATTTATCGATTATTTAGTAGAGAATTTTAAAGGGAAATAACTAAACAAAGTCGTATTGAACTATATAATCATAAAAAAGGTGTAGATAACTTTGCGCAACGATCCTAAAGAATTTGTACAAATATTATATGACCATATTGAACTGTTTCATGATAAAGAAATAGAAAATGCAATTGAGCTTTATGAACTTGCTATAAACGGAAATGCAAAGGCCATGATTGAGATTGCACATATATACCGTTTGTGTGAAAAATATAGTGCTGCAGTAAAATGGTTTCATGAAGCAGCGAATTTAGGTCATCCTGTTGCTGCTTATGAGTTGGCAAATAGTTATTTTGAAGGTCTCGGTGTGAACGAAGATTATGAACAAGCTTTTCTTCTATATAAAAAGGCAGCTGAACATGGCCATGCGGATGCTGCAAATAATTTAGCAGACATGTACTTAAATGGTGAAGGTGTACCTGTAAATGAAAAAGAAGCTTTGTTTTGGTTTGAAAAAGCAGCTACTCAAAATGTAGTGGAAGCAATGTTTACTTTAGGTATCATGTATGAACAAGGAATTGGAACCCAAATAAACGAAGAAAAAGCGTTCTCTTATTATTTAAAATCTGCTGAAGGTGGATATGATGATGCCCAATACCGAGTTGGTACAGTATTTTTAGATGGATTTTTAGGACAAGAGAAAAATATCTCGCTTGCACTTGAATGGTTTGAAAAAGCAGCGAAATCCCATCATATAGATTCGATTTATAATTTAGGTTTCTTATATGAAAACGGTATTGGAGTTTCTAGAAATGGTAAAAAAGCGCTTTATTATTATAAACGAGCGGCTCTTTTAGGCGATTATCAAGCGAAAATAAATATGGCGATGATTTACGAACATGGAATTGATGTTCCAAAAGATTTAAAAGAAGCAGCCCGTTGGAGAAAGTCAGCGATGGCTCAAATGGATATTATGGAGTGATCTTTTATAAATTCAAAAAAGGCAATTTTTAACAGGGTATAGACAAAGTCAAATCGACTTAGTCTATACTCTTTTTTTGTTCCATTTTACAGTTGTTGGGATATTTTTATTTTGTTATATCAATTGTAAGTGATATAAGTAGGGAAAGTGACATATATAATAAAGCTTAGGTTTATTTTGGAAAATTTATAGGTATATAAGAATAACGTTTATCTGGAGGGAAGTATAGATGTTTTTTAGAAATTCAGCTAAAACTACACGAATAAATATAGAACATATCACTGTTAAATTGGATGTTTCATATAAGCCTAAATACAAAAAGCAAGTACAAATGGTTCATTTAACAGAACAAGATTTAAAATATTTAGTCGTATTAAAACCGTATGTTGAAAAAAAGATTTATGAAATTGTTGAACAATTTTATGATGCACTCTTTGCAGAAGATTACTTAATTAAAATAATTAATGAAAATAGCTCAATGGATAAATTAAAAATTACATTAAGACAACATATTATTGAAATGTTTAATGGAATTATAGATGACAGTTATTTTATCAAACGTAAACGCATTGCCCAAGTACATGTACGGATTGATTTAAAAACAAAATGGTATATAGCGGCATTTCAAAATCTATTAATCTCATTTATAGATATCATTGAAAAAAACATTAGCGACCCAATAGACCAATTGAATATGATTCGTGCTGCTTCAAAAATTTGCAATTTTGAACAACAACTCGTTTTAGAGGAGTTTGAAAAAGTTGCAGAACAATTGAAGTTAGATATGCATATTCAAAAGCAACAAATAAGTCAATCAATTATTCAATCTGCTGCTAGTTTGGCTACAATCTCTGAGCAAACGAATGTCACGTTTAATCAAATTAACAGCCAATCTGAAGAAATTTCAAGCTTTGCATTGAAAACATCAGAATTATCAAATTTAGCTGAAATGAAAGCGACAGATGGGAAAACAAAAATACTTCATCAACATGAGAACATGTTAAATATTCGAAATACTGTTGACGAAATTTCTTTAAATATTAAAAAACTGTTGAATGTTTCTAATGAAATGGAAAATATAATAGGCATTGTGACAACGATAGCAGATCAAACCAATCTATTATCCCTAAATGCTTCAATTGAGGCAGCAAGAGCCGGTGAATATGGTAAAGGTTTTAGTGTAGTCGCGGCAGAAGTAAGAAAGTTAGCTGATCAAACGAAAGACTCGGCACTATCCGTCGAAAAGTTATTAAAAAGTAACAAAGAACACACAACGAATCTTGTAGCATCCTTAAATAGAATACAAGAGGAAGTACAATGTGAAGAAGAAAGTATGAATGATACAGAAGAGCAATTTTCACAAATTTTATCGGTAATGAATGAATCCAAAGCTCAAAATGAAATGATGAAACACGAAATACAACAACTACACAGTGTAATTAGCGAATTATGCATGACATTTGATGACGTAACCAATTCTGCAGATAATTTGGCAACGATTGCGAAAAAATTAGATTAGTTTTTTAGGGAGGCTAAATTTTAGCCCTCCCTTTTTGACTTAATATTGTAATACACCAATCAGTTACTTTTTAATAAAAACGTTTATACTAGACTTATGGATATTGAATCGTGTAGGGAGTTGTAAAAATGAAGACTGTAGTTGTAGTTGGTGGCGGTATAACAGGATTATGTACAATGCATTATTTAAAAAGACTAGCTGTTGAAGAGAACATATCAATACGTTTTATTTTAGCTGAGAAAAGTCCTCATCTTGGGGGGAAAATGCATACCGTTTGTGAGCAAGGTTTTATTATGGAAACAGGTGCTGATTCAATGGTGGCGCGTCATCCAGGGGTACTCAACCTTGTAAAAGAACTTAATTTTGAATCGGAACTTGTCTATAACGAAACAGGCATTTCGTACATACATACGAATAATGAACTGCATGCAATTCCCGCAGGCTCTACCTTTGGAATTCCAATGAGTGTGGATTCATTGCATTCAAGTACATTAATTTCTGAAGAAGGTAAAAAAAGAGTTTTACAGGATTTCGAACTACCTAATACAAAGTTTACAAAGGAAAGTTCTATTGGCGAGTTTTTAGAGTACTTTCTAGGAAAAGAAATCGTTGAAAAGCAAATAGCACCTGTACTAGCAGGAGTGTATTCGGGAGACTTATACCAATTATCCCTCGCTTCTACTTTACCTTACTTAGTAGATTATAAAAATGAATATGGCAGTATTATTAAAGGATTCGAGGCAAATCGAGAACAATTCGAAAAAGCAGCGAATAAAAAATTTATTTCTTTCCGAAAAGGTTTATCATCTTTAATTAATCGTCTAGAAGAATTGCTTCCAGAAGTAGAGTTTTATAAAAATACTGCAACAACGGAAGTGGAGAAGAATGATGATGGATATAAAGTAACTTTTGGCAATGGTGAATCTATTCAAGTAGATGTGGTCGTTTTAGCTATTCCAAACAATGTTGTTCGTAACTTATTAAAGGACCAACAGCTAGAATCCCATTTAGAGAAGTTTACAAATGGTTCTGCAATTACGATGTATTTAGGATTTGATATTCCTGATGCTGTGTTGCCAGCAGATGGTACTGGATTTATCGTTTCTCATAATAGCGATTTAGTTTGCAATGCTTCTACTTGGACTAGCCGTAAATGGAAACATACATCAACAAATGGAAACTTGTTAGTTCGTTTATTCTACAAAAGTAATAATCCTAGATACGAAGAACTTGTAGATATGACGGAAGAAGAACTTACTAAGGTCGCTCTTGAAGATATACGGTTAAGTTTAAATATTGAAGAGAAGCCGGTTGTTGTAAATATCGAAAAATGGATTGACGCAATGCCGAAATACGACTTAGCACATAATGAAGCTTTACAGGGTGCATTAGACCAACTAAATTCACAATACCCAAATCTCTTTATTGCAGGTTGTTCTTATTTTGGTGTTGGCATAGGTGCTTGTATTGAAAATGGTAAAAATACTGCAGAAAAAGTGTTAAATGCCTTAAAATAATAGATGATTTCGTAAATTCTTATAATTGTATTGACTAAATAGGAATTTAAAGATATGATTCAATTTAATATATAATTTCATAACTCTTATCAAGAGAAGTCGAGGGACTGGCCCGATGAAGCTTCAGCAACCAACGTAACGTAAGGTGCTAAATCCAGCAGGCGTTATGCCGAAAGATAAGGAGGAACTATTAAGATAATCGAGCCTTCTTTCTAAAAAAAAGAAGGCTTTTTATTGTGATAAAAGTGACAGAAAATTTTTGAAAGTATGTTTTTTTAGGAGATGAAAAAATGGGTCTACTTGAAGCATTAAACTCGAAAGTGTTAACGGCAGATGGCGCAATGGGAACATTATTATATTCTTATGGACTTGATCATTGCCATGAAGAGATGAATATCGTAAAACCTGAACTTATTGAAAAAATTCATAGTGAATATATATTAGCTGGTGCGGATGTTATTCAAACAAATACATATGGAGCAAACGCAATTAAGCTTGCACGGTATGGACTTGAATCAAAAGTTGTGGAAATAAATGAAGCAGCGGCAAAGTTAGCAAAAAATGCTGCATCAACTGGCAATCAATTTGTTGTTGGATCTATTGGTGGGATTCGTGGTGTTCGAAAAAGCGAAGTAACCTTAGATGAAATTTTAGATGCGATACGTGAGCAAGCGCAAACGTTAATTCGTGCAGATCTAGATGGACTTTTACTTGAAACATACTTCGACTTTGAAGAACTAACAGAAACTTTAAAAATGCTGCGTAATATGACAGACTTACCGATTATTGCACAAGTGTCTATGCATGAACCCGGTGTTCTGCAAAACGGCTTGAAACTAAATGATGCCTTGCAACAACTTGAGGCATTAGGGGCAGATGTTGTGGGAGTGAACTGTAGATTAGGTCCACACCATACAATCCAAGCGCTAGAAGGAGTAGAACTTCCTAAAAAAGCATTTTTATCTGCTTATCCGAACGCCTCACTTCTAGATATTGAAGAAGGGCGTGTTATTTACGAGTCAGAAACTGATTATTTTGCTCGAGCTGCTGTTCAGTTACGCAATCAAGGTGTACGTTTAATTGGTGGATGTTGCGGAACTACACCAAAACATATCGAAGCGGTTAAAAAGCAACTAGAATTATTAAAACCATTAACAGAGAAACAACCAGTACAGCAAAGGGATGTATATATTCAAGACGCAGAGCCTACTAGACTTGAACCGTTGCACGAAAAAGTGAAACGTGAGCGTTCTGTCATTGTTGAGTTAGATACGCCAAGACATTTAGAAATTGACGCATTCGTGGATGGGGCTAAAGCTCTTTATAACGAAGGGGCAGATATTATTATGATGGCGGATAATTCCCTAGCATCTCCACGTATTAGTAATGTTGCGATGGGTTCCATTTTGAAGTTGCAACATGGCATTCGTGTTATGCCCCATCTAACATGTCGTGACCGCAACTTAATTGGTTTGCAATCGCACTTAATGGGACTTAATGCGTTAGGGCTTCATGATATTTTAGCTGTTACAGGAGACCCAACAAAAATTGGTGATTTCCCAGGTGCTACAAGTGTTTATGATGTGTCTTCAATGGAACTAATTTCACTAATTAAGCAATTAAATGAAGGGATTTCATTCTCGGGAAAAGCATTACGTAAAAAAGCGAACTTCTCAGTAGCGGCTGCCTTTAATCCAAACGTCCGTGTGTTAGATCGTGCAGTGAGTCGACTTGAGAAAAAAATCGAACATGGTGCTGATTATTTTATCTCCCAACCTGTTTATTCTTCAGAGAAAATTGTGGAAATTTACGAAGCTACAAAACATATTGAGGCGCCAATTTATATTGGAATTATGACTTTAACATCTTTCCGAAGCGCGGAGTTTTTACATCACGAAGTACCGGGAATAAAATTGTCCGATGAAGTACTAGCAAGAATGAAGGCGTGCGAAGGGGACAAAGAGCGTGAAGCACAAGAAGGCGTTGCAATTGCGAAAGAATTACTTGATACAGCAACGAAGTATTTTAATGGTATTTATTTAATTACACCGTTTTTACGTTACGATTTAACACTACAATTAATGCAATATATCAAACAACTTGATGAGCAAAACGAAGGAGTAGAAGCAAATGTATAACCATCCGATCGAACAACAGTTAAAAAATAGAATATTAATTATCGATGGGGCAATGGGGACAATGCTTCAACGTGAAAATTTAACTGCTGAAGATTTTGGTGGGGAAGAACTTGAGGGATGTAATGAAAATCTAGTTTTGACTCGACCAGATGTTGTAGAGAACATTCATCGTGAATATTTAAAAGCTGGTGCAGATATTATTTGTACTAATACTTTTGGTGGTACACCTCTTGTATTAAACGAATACGACCTAGGCTCTAAAGCAGAAGAAATCAACAAACGTGCTGTTGAATTAGCTTTATCAGCGGTTAAGGAATACTCAACAGAGGAGTGGCCACGTTTTGTAGCGGGTGCAATTGGTCCAACTACAAAAACACTGTCTGTTACAGGTGGTATTACGTTTGATGAGCTAACTGAAAATTTCTACGTACAAGCAAAAGCTTTAGTAGAAGCTGGAGCACATTTATTATTGCTTGAAACTAGTCAAGATATGTTAAATGTAAAAGCAGCTACTCTTGGTGTAAATCGTGCGTTTGAAGAAACAGGCAAGACGTTACCAATCATGGTTTCTGCGACAATCGAACCAATGGGAACGACTTTAGCTGGACAAACAATTGAAGCATTCTATATTTCAATCGAACATATTAAACCTTTATCAATCGGACTTAACTGTGCAACGGGTCCTGAATTTATGACAGATCATATTCGTTCTTTATCGGATTTATCTACAAGTTATATTAGCTGCTATCCAAATGCCGGATTACCGGATGAAGAGGGACATTATCACGAAACACCTGAATCTTTATCAATAAAACTACGTGGTTTTGCAGAAAAAGGTTGGTTAAATATCGTGGGTGGTTGCTGTGGTACAACACCAGACCATATTCAAGCAATTCGTGAAGCAGTAGAAGGATACAAACCAAGACAAGCGCTAAATGAAACGCATGGCCATGTCGTATCAGGAATCGATCCTCTTTTATATGATGATTCTATGCGCCCATTGTTTATCGGTGAACGTACAAACGTTATTGGGTCCCGTAAATTTAAACAATTAATCATTGATGGGAAGTTTGAAGAAGCTGCGGAAATCGCCCGTGCCCAAGTGAAAAATGGAGCACATGTTATCGATATTTGTTTAGCAAACCCAGACCGTGATGAACTAGACGATATGCGCAACTTTATGCAAGAAGTTGTGAAAAAAGTAAAAGTTCCTTTAGTAATTGACTCAACAGATGAGAAAGTTATCGAAGAAGCATTGAAGTTTTCACAAGGTAAAGCAATCATTAACTCTATTAACCTAGAAGATGGAGAAGAACGCTTTGATGCAGTGATGCCTATCGTCAAAAAATATGGTGCCTCTATTGTTGTAGGAACAATTGATGAAGAAGGTATGGGTGTTACAAGAGAGAAGAAATTACAAATTGCTGAGCGTTCTTATGAATTGCTAACGGAAAAATGGGGTCTAGCGCCTGAAGATATTATTTTCGATCCTCTTGTTTTCCCTGTAGGTACTGGTGATGAGCAATACATCGGTGCAGCTGAAGAAACAATTGAAGGGATTCGATTAATTAAAGAAAAATTCCCACGAAGCTTAACGGTTTTAGGAGTAAGTAACGTATCATTCGGTTTACCTCCAGTTGGTCGTGAAGTGTTAAATGCTGTGTTCTTGTATCATTGTACGCAAGCTGGCCTTGATTACGCGATCGTAAATACAGAAAAATTAGAACGCTATGCATCGATTCCTGAAGAGGAAATTAAGTTAGCGAATGATTTAATCTTCAATACAAATGATGAAACGTTGGCTGTATTTACAGACTTTTATCGTGATAAGAAAAAAGAAAAGGCAGTTGCCAACATTCCTGACACAGTAGAAGCACGATTAGCGTATTACATCGTAGAAGGAACAAAGGAAGGCTTAATCCCTGATTTAGAAGAAGCGCGTAAAATTTTCGAATCTCCATTAGATATTATCAACGGACCTTTAATGGAAGGGATGTCTGAAGTAGGGCGCTTATTCAATGATAATCAACTAATCGTTGCGGAAGTATTGCAAAGTGCAGGGGTTATGAAAGCAGCAGTTGCCCATCTGGAGCAGTACATGGAGAAAAACGAAGAGTCTTCAGGTAAAGGGAAAATTGTCCTTGCTACAGTAAAAGGTGATGTACACGATATCGGGAAAAACCTTGTGGATATCATTTTAAGTAACAATGGCTATAAAGTAGTGGACCTTGGAATTAAAGTAACACCAGCACAATTAATCGAAGCAATTCGTAAAGAGAAACCTGATTTTGTAGGGTTGTCTGGGTTACTTGTAAAATCTGCTCAACAAATGGTATTAACTGCACAAGATTTTAAAGAAGCGGATATTGATGTGCCGATTTTAGTTGGTGGAGCAGCGTTATCGAAGCGTTTTACTGAGACAAAAATTGCGGCTGAGTATGATGGCCCTGTCATTTATTCAAAAGACGCAATGCAAGGGTTAGAGCATGCGAACCGATTAATGGATACCAATGAACGTGCTGCTTTTATTGAAGAGTTACGTGAATCAAGAGAAAAACGTTTGCTTGCAGATGAAAAACGTGCCGCACGCCCTGTAAAAGAAGGAACAGACAAACCTGTAAGAACTGTACAAGATGCACAAGTGTACGTACCAAAAGATTTAGTACAACATATTAAACGAAACTATTCTGTTGCCCATCTACACCCGTATGTGAATTTGCGTACGTTAATCGGACATCATCTTGGATTAAAAGGTAATGTTGAAAAATTATTAGCCGACAATGATCAACGTGCAACAGAACTCCATAATTTAGTTAATGAATTTTTAACGTCTGATTTATTAACACCATCTGGAATGTATCAATTCTTCCCAGCTCAAGCTGATGGAGATGATGTGGTCATTTATAGTCCGGAAGATAGTAAAACAGAAATTGAACGTTTCCATTTCCCTCGTCAAAAAGAGGCACCATATTTATGTTTATCTGATTTCTTAAAAACGGTAGATAGTGGTGAAATGGATTATGTAGCGCTTATGGTTGTTACTGCTGGTCAAGGTGTGAAAGAGGTTGCTGAACAGTTTAAAGCAGACGGAAAATTCTTAGAAAGTCATGCCCTGCTTGCAACTGCATTAGAACTTGCAGAAGGATTTGCAGAACGTATCCATCAAGAAATTCGTGATGTATGGGGCTTCCCAGATGCAACAGATTTCACAATGCGTGAACGTTTTGCAGCAAAATACCAAGGGCAACGTTTCTCCTTTGGCTATCCTGCATGTCCAAATTTAGAAGATCAAGAAAAACTATTTAAATTATTAAAACCAGAACAAATCGGCGTGCAGCTAACAGAAGGCTTTATGATGGAACCAGAAGCAAGTGTTTCGGCAATTGTATTTGCCCATCCAGATGCACGATATTTTAACGTATAACAGTTATTGCCTCGAAAGATTAAATTCTTTCGGGGTTTTTTCTTGTGAAATGAAATAGTGCGGTTCAGTTTTCTGATGACGATTGATATGTGGGTTAAAGAGGGAAATTCAAAGGCGAGATGAAAGACAAAACTGATTATAAAATTAGCCGAAGTGACCTTCATAAGCATGATGAAAGACAAAACTGACGGAAAATTTAGTGGGAGTGACCTTCATAAGCTTGATGAAAGACAAAACTGACGGAAAATTTAGTGGTAGTGACCTTCATAAGCTTGATGAAAGACAAAACTGACGGAAAATTTAGTGGGAGTGACCTTCATAAGCTTGATGAAAGACAAAACTGACGGAAAATTTAGTGGTAGTGACCTTCATAAGCTTGATGAAAGACAAAACTGGCGGAAAAGTTAGCCGAAGTGACCTTCATAGGCGAAATAAAAGACAAAACTAACTGAAATAATAGTTGAACTATGCTTCATAGAATGACTCAAGCACATATTCTATTAAAATTTGTTGTACTAACTTTCGGTTTCCCTTCATCATTCGATAGTTGTTTTTGTAGATAGCCAAATTCAATAGTCCTAGCAAATAGGCATTTAACCTTATATTACTTCATTTTGCTCACCTCTAAGCATAAGGTGATAGAAACGCAGAAAAGTACAAAGAAGGGAAATGATTTTTTGTATAAATATTTGCAATCAAAGGAACAGGAAATGTTAGTAATGCTAGAAAGGCTCGTTAATAAAGATTCCGGCAGCCATTACAAAAAGGGGGTTGATGCTGTTGGGAAGTTATTAAGTAGCGAATATAAATTACTAAATTTTACTGTGAATTCGATTGAGCAAAGAGAAGTCGGAAATCATTTACTAATTCGTCATAAAGAAGCGAAGGCCCCTAAGATTATTATTTTGGGGCATTTGGATACAGTTTTTAAAGAAGGAACAGTAAAAGATCGCCCGTTCATGATAAGAGGTTCTAGAGCATATGGTCCGGGCGTAATTGATATGAAGGGTAGCCATGTGACACTTCTTTATGCATTAAAAGCACTTATTCGGAACGGTGATATTGAGGCTGTGAAAAATGTTCATATCGTTTTTAATAGTGATGAGGAAATTGGTTCAACCACCTCTAATGTATTAATCGAAAATCTTGCATTAGGGAAGCAATATGCATTAGTTCTTGAACCAGCCCGACCAGATGGCTCCCTTGTTAGTGCAAGAAGAGGTGGGGGCTGCTATGAATTAAGAGTATATGGTAAAGCTGCACATGCTGGAATTGCACCGGAAAAGGGAATTAGTGCGATTGAAGAAATTTCACATAAAATTATTAAATTTCAAAAACTAAACCAATTACAAAAAGGCATTAATGTCAACGTTGGAATCGTTCGTGGTGGAGAATCAGCAAATGTTATATGTCCATATGCTGAAGCAGTTATCGATATTCGTATTGATAAAATTGAACAAGGCCAACTTGTGGAAGATGAAGTTAGAAAAATTTGCTCAAAAGCAGATGTTCCAGGAGCAATTTTAGAACTAGAAGGTGGGATTAATCGTTCTCCAATGGTAAAAAACGAAGGGACCATTCAATTATTAAATCAAATTCAGGAAGTTTGTGAAGAATTAGGTTTAAACATTAATGATGTCTCAACAGGTGGTAATTCCGATGCCTCTTTCACATCGAATGTAGGTGTACCAACTGTGGATGGTTTGGGACCAATAGGGGGAAATGCTCATAGTGAAGAAGAATATTTGGAAATCCCTTCATTGGTTGAACGTGCTTTGCTATTAGCAAATGTTATAAAGAAATTAAGTGCATAGTTTGAAAACTATACAAATGAAAATAAATTTGGAGTATGAAAAGGAAAAGTTTGCTCAGTCATTAATAGAAATATTAATTATTTGTTCAAAATATTAAAGAATAAGTATTTTGATATTTGCTATCCTAAAGTTATCTTTGGGATAGTTTTTTTATGCACAAATATACTACTTTGTCATATGACATTTGTAATGAAAAATTTGTGATGTTTGCTTCTACATGTCACGCTTCCTTTTCTTTAAGATAAGCATAGAGAGTTTAGAGAAAGAAGGTTATTACTTTGACAATGACAGATGCAGAGAAAACGAAAAAGTTACGTAAAGACGTTGCACCTTTTGCACAATCTGAATTAAAAACGAGTATTTTACAAATCTTCAACACGATCGTACCATTGCTTGTTATTTGGGCAGCAGGGTATTATTTATTACAATTTTCACCATGGTATACAGTGGCGTGTAGTGTACTTGCTTCCGGCTTTGTTGTACGTACTTTCATTATTTTCCATGATTGTACACATGGTTCATTTTTCAAAAGTAAAAAAGCAAATGATCTTGTAGGAAATATCACTGGTATATTAACTTCTTTCCCATACCAGAAGTGGAAACGTGAACATACGATTCACCATGCAACAAGTTCGAACTTAGACAAGCGTGGAATTGGCGACATCGACATGTTAACAGTAGATGAATATTTAGAAAAGTCGAAGCTTAGTCGTTTTGGTTATCGTCTATATCGTAACCCAATTGTTATGTTTGGCTTAGGTCCATTGTATATGGTATTAGTTTTAAATCGTGTTAACCGTAAAGATGCAAAACAAAAAGAACGTTTAAATACGTATTTTACAAATATCGCCTTAGTGGTTATTTGTACAACATTAATTTTAATTTTTGGTTGGCAAACATTTTTATTAGTGCATGCTATCACATTGTTTATCGCAGGATCTCTTGGTATCTGGTTATTTTACATCCAACATACTTACGAAGATTCGTACTTTGAATATGATACAGATTGGGATTATGTAAAAGCAGCTGTTGAAGGAAGCTCTTATTATAAACTGCCAAAAATTTTACAATGGATTACTGGTAATATTGGTTTCCACCATGTGCACCATTTAGCACCAAGAGTACCAAATTATAAATTGGAAGAAGCACATGAATCAATTCCACCGCTTCAAAGAGCAACGACAATTACATTAAAAACTAGTGTTGAGTCGATTCGTTATAAGTTATACGATCCAGAACGTAAAAAGTTTGTTTCCTTTAAAGAAGTAGAAGAGTTAATTCGAATAAGAGAAAAATCGTTAAAATCGAAAAACATGAAAGCCATCTCTAAATAAGAGGTGGTTTTTCTATAGCTTCTGATTTTTGTTATAATATATTAGAAAAACTATGAATACAGTGAGGAAAGACATGCAAAGTTGGTATACAATACTACCGAAAAATCCATGGATTAGTATTTACGTTTGGATCATTTTTTGTATCATGCCCTTTTACTTCATCATCAAATCTTATTCCTTTGTCCAAATAATCATCGGACTCGTGTTAATTTTACTTTATTTTCTTTCTCACCGTTTTTCCTTTCAATCAAAAAATGGGTTAGTCTACATGTGGATCAGTTTTGAAATGGTATTGAATATAGCTATGACATTAATGTTTGGCTATATTTATTTGTCATTATTTACCGCTTTCTTTATTGGTAATATTCGAAATACTGTTGGTTTCTTTATTATGTATGGGTTACATATTGGATTTACAGTTATTTCGATTGTTGCGGGCTATTTTATTGATTTGCATCTATTTCTTTCGCAAACACCTTTTATCATTATTACTGTTATTGGGGTTGTTTTACTACCGTTTACTTTGTATAGCCGTAATAAAAGGGAAAATTTAGAAGGTGAACTTGAAACAGCAAAAGAACGTATTGAGGAATTGATTATCCATGAAGAACGGCAACGTATAGCTAGGGATCTTCATGATACATTAGGGCAGAAACTATCCATGATTGGACTAAAAAGCGATTTAGCTAGTCGATTGGTGACAAAAAATCCTGAACAAGCGTTACAAGAGATTAAAGATATTCGTCATACCGCTAGCATAGCATTAAAAGAAGTTCGTGAACTCGTGGCAGATATGCGAGCTGTTAAACTACACGAAGAAATAATACGAGTTGAGCAAATATTAAAAGCTGCACAAATTGACTATGAAATCTCTGGAAATGCAGCGGAATTGCATATTCCTGTTCTGATTGAAAATGTACTAAGCATGTGCTTAAAAGAAGCCATCACAAATGTTGTTAAGCATAGTGGTGCAAAAAAATGTAAAATTACATTAAAGAAAAGTTACAATGAAATTACTTTATGTATTATTGATGACGGTAAGGGATTTAATGAAAAGCTAAATATCAACGGAAACGGATTAAAAGGAATGCAGGAACGTTTGGAATTTATTAACGGCTCCCTTAAAATTGAAAATAAGAAAGGCGCCAAACTCCAAATAAGTGTACCGCTAGCCATTACACACCAGAAAGGAAATGAGTGAAATGATTCGAATTGTCATTGCAGAAGACCAAGGCATGTTACTTGGTGCAATGAAATCACTTCTTAATATGGAAGAAGATATGGAAGTGGTAGGACTTGCAAAAAACGGTGAAGAAGCAGTTCAATTAGTCAAAGAACATCAGCCTGACATATGTATAATGGATATCGAAATGCCTGTAAAAACCGGTCTGGATGCAGCAGAAGAAATACAGGATCAAACCTATTGTAAGGTGATTATTTTAACAACCTTTGCAAGACCTGGATATTTCGAACGTGCAAGAAAAGCAGGTGTGCGCGGCTATTTATTAAAAGATAGCCCGATTGAAGAATTGGTACATTCCATTCGAGTGATAATGGATGGTCGCCGTATTTATGCTCCTGAACTAGTGGACTTTGTTTACGAAGATGATAGTGAAAATCCATTAACAGAACGGGAAAGCCAAGTTTTAGAGCTTGTAGCTGAAGGGAAAACGACGAAAGAAATCGCCGCAGAACTTTTCTTATCTGCAGGTACAGTACGCAATTATATTTCTACCATTTTAGATAAATTAGGCGTAGGGAATAGAATTGAAGCAATTTCTCGTTTTAAAGAAAAAGGATGGAATAAATAAAACTGGATGGCATTACGCCATCCAGTTTTCTATTTATTTCTTCTTAGTCAAACGTCCTAAAATAAATGCTGCTGCTGCAACACCGATTACAGTATTTGTTTTCTTTGTAAATACTTGTTTAGTCACAAGGTTTAAGTTTTGAGGGCGTTCTGCTAATCGACGCATGAAGTAACCGTACCAATCGTTACCAAATGGAACATACGTACAGAAATTGTATCCCTCTTTTGCAAGTTCAGTTTGCATTTCTTTACGGAATCCATAAAGCATTTGGAATTCGAATTTATCATTTGGAATGTTATGATCTTTTACAAATTGTTTAACATGATTAATTACATTATGGTCATGAGTTGCAATTGATGTAAATTTACCATGTAATAAATGGTACTCGATTAGGTCAATAAAATTTAAATCGATATCATGTTTATCTTGATAAGCCACATCTGCAGGTTCTTTATAAGCACCTTTTACGATACGTAAACGGTAATTTTTATATTTTTCGATGTTTTCTTTCGCATTAAAGAAATATGCTTGAATAACTGTACCAACATTATCGTATTTAAGAGAAAGTTGATCTAATAAATCAAATGAAGGTTGAAGGCGTGCATAGTTCTCCATATCAAGGTTGATGTGCATATTGTAACGAGCTGCTAATCCAACAATTTCATCTAAGTTGTCATAACAAAAATCATAATCGATATCTAAACCAAGTTGAGAAGGTTTAAGGGAAATATGTGCATCTACGTCATTTTCATGGATTGCTTCAATTACTTCAAGAATTTGTTCTTTTGCTTTTGTCGCTTCTGATTTTTCATAAACGAATTCTCCAAGGTTGTCTACAGTACAGGAGATTCCTTGAGCATTTAATTCTTTAATACTTTGAATTACTTCTGGAATGTTTGTACCAGCTACTACACTTTGAGCACCAAGTCTAAGTCCATACTTTTGAGCTGCACTGTTTAAAAGTTGATTTTCAGATAAGTTGTAGAAGAAATCTCGTAAAATTGGCATAATCGGAACCTCATTTCTTTTTTAAAAGTAATTATAACATACAGTAAATTGCTAACAGTGAATTGCAAATACTTTAAATTTTCCAATTTTAATTTATACACTTTTTAGTATTTGCATACGTTCATTAAATAATGTAGGGTAACTCAAAAAACCAACCATTATACTTGAAAGTGCTGCTGTTGTTAATAAACCAAATATAATCAGTATTTGAAATTGAACAGCTTGAACGGGATCTGCACCTCCTATTATTTGACCACTCATCATACCAGGTAGTTGAACTAGCCCAATTGTTTTTTGGCTTTCAATTGTTGGAATCATACTGGCTTTAATTGAATTTGTTAATTGTTTATGAATTGCTTGTTTAGGAGTACCACCAAGAGAAAGAATTAATTCGATTTGATCACGACTACTTTCAACTTCTGCAGTAAATCGGTTTAAAAATAATATCGATAATACCATAGAATTGCCAATAAGCATTCCGCTAATTGGAATAATGTATTGTGCAGTGGCTGGTACGATGTGAAGTCCAAGTAAAATTCCTTGTGTAACAACTTCAACTACAATAAGTGTCAGGGCAATCTTCCATGTGATTCCTTTGATAGCTTTCCCTTTTTTTCGAGCATTTAACGTAGCAGCAACAATCATTAAAGTAATCATTAATAAAATATAAACAATACTTTCCGTTTCAAAAACAAATTTCAATACATAACCAACTATAAGTAATTGAATAATGGAACGAACAGTTGCAATTATCGTATCTTTTTCAAGCCCTAGTTTTAGTGTTTTAGATAAAAATAATGGGATAAGGACAAATATAAGTGTTAAAGATAATGTAGTATAACTCACACTTCCTGTACCCCCGAAACAAAATTTTGAATATATTTATTTGAGTTGTTCCATAAGATATTCGTTTCCCCGCTTTCTAACAATTGCCCATTCATCATCACCCATGTATAATCTCCTACTCGTTTCGCTTGCTCAATATTATGAGTAATCCAAATCATTGTTACTTGATACTTTTGATTAATTTTTAAAATAAGCTGTTCAATATCATTTACAGAACTAGGATCCAGTGCAGATGTTATTTCGTCTAGCAATAAAACTTCTGGATGGTTAATAAAGGTACGAGCTATTGAAACTTTTTGACGTTGACCACCAGACAAATCCTCAGCATGTCTATGTAAAAATGATTCATCTAGGCCAACATTATTTAAAAACTTAATGGCTTCAGTTTTTGGAAACTTTTTATTTTGTAATGTATAAGGTAAAGCTAAATTTTCGTAGACGGTTCCTTTTAAAATTGGCGCACTTTGCAAAACAATTCCTACATTCCTACGAAGTGTGGTAGGTTCATAGGAATTAATTGGTTTATTTTGAATATAAACCTCGCCAGATGTAGGTGAGTAAAGCCCATTGCACAATTTGAGTAATGTTGTTTTTCCTGCTCCTGAAGGGCCAACGAGAGTAGTTATTTTTCCTTTATAAAATTCTCCACTTACATTATTTAAAATAGACAGCTGCTCAGTTTCATAACAAACATTTTCGAATTTGATAACTGTTTCATGGAATTGTGTCATGATTTTCTCCTAATCTGAAGTCAATACTTATATTATATCGATTTATTTTATAACTATAAATTTATAAAGAGTAGAAATCATGAAAAAAGCTAACTCAAGAATGGGGGCTTGAGTTAGCTAAAACCTTAATATCTAGTCGTTCAAGGGGGAGAAGACTAGTCTAACACCATTTTTACCATGTAATTGGGAAAATATACGTAAACCCCATTTTTTCGATAAATTAACGTAATATTTAGGGAGTTTAAACAATACTTGGTTTTGTTAAATAGTGTATACTATGACTAATTATGAAACTGGAAGAAGGGGCTATAAATGAAATCGAATTATGCTGATGATAGCTTGACTCTACACACAGATTTGTACCAAATAAATATGGCGGAAAGCTATTGGGCAGACGGTATTCATGAAAGAAAAGCCGTTTTTGAATTGTATTTTAGAAAACTGCCATTTGGAAATGGATATGCCATATTTGCAGGGTTGGATCGCATTTTAGAATATTTACGTAATTTCCGCCTTTCGCAATCTGATATTACTTATTTAACTGAAGAACTTGGCTATAAACCAGACTTTATTGAATATCTACAAAATATAAAATTTACTGGAACAATATATTCAATGGTTGAGGGAGAGTTAGTTTTCGCGAATGAACCGATTTTACGAGTTGAGGCACCTCTTGTTGAAGCGCAACTAATAGAAACAGCACTATTAAATATCGTCAATTACCAAACGTTAATTGCGACGAAAGCTAGTAGAATTAAACAAATTACTAAAAATGATGGGTTAGCAGAATTTGGGGCACGCCGAGCGCAAGAAATGGATGCTGCCATTTGGGGTGCACGTGCAGCAGTTATTGGAGGATTTGATTCAACTTCTAATGTACGTGCGGGTAAGCTGTTTAATATTCCTGTTTCAGGTACACATGCCCATTCATTAGTTCAAGCGTATAAAGATGAATATGAAGCTTTTCATTCCTATGCAAAACGTCATAGAGATTGTGTGTTTTTAGTTGATACTTATAACACATTAAAATCTGGTGTTCCTAATGCCATCCGAGTGGCAAAAGAATTAGGTGACAAAATAAACTTTGTCGGCATTCGATTAGATAGTGGCGATATTGCGTTTTTATCAAAAGAAGCAAGAAGAATGTTGGATGAAGCAGGATTTCCAAATGCGAAAATTATCGTTTCAAACGACTTAGATGAATATACAATCTTAAATTTAATTGCCCAGGGTGCAAAAGTGGATTCTTGGGGAATTGGTACGAAGCTAATAACAGCTTATGATCAGCCTGCATTAGGAGCCGTTTATAAATTAGTTTCTATTGAAAATGAACATGGAGAAATGGAAGATACAATTAAAATTACAGCTAATGCTGAAAAGGTTTCAACGCCAGGACTAAAAAAATTATATCGCATTATTAACCGTGAAAATGGTAAAGCAGAGGGCGATTATATTGTGATGGCGGATGAAAATCCACAAGAGGAAAAACGCCTAAAAATGTTCCATCCAGTTCATACTTTTATTTCGAAGTTTGTTACAAATTTTGAAGCGAAAGAATTACACCAAAAAGTTATTGATAAAGGGCAAGTTGTGTATGAAAGTCCGACTGTAATGGAAATGAAACAGTATGCGAGTGAAAATTTAAATCTTTTATGGGAAGAATATAAACGCTCACTAAACCCTGAAGAATATCCAGTAGACTTAAGTCAAAAATGTTGGGATAACAAAATGCGTAATATTGAAGAAGTGAGAAACATGGTGCATAATATCGAGTTCGGTAAGGAGTGATCTTGTGGGGACTCTACAGCAACAAATTATTGAAGAATTAAAAGTTTTGCCAAAGATTAATCCAGAAGAAGAAGTTCGTAAATCCGTCAACTTTTTAAAAGAGTATGCGATAAAGCATTCATTTTTAAAAGGGTTTGTCATTGCAATTAGTGGTGGGCAGGATTCTACTTTAGTTGGGAAACTTGTTCAAATTGCGGTGAATGAGTTAAACGACGAACTTGGGGAACAAAAATTTTCAACTTTCGCAATCCGTCTTCCTTATGGTGTTCAAGCCGATGAACAGGATTGCCAAGATGCGCTTTCTTTTATTCAACCAACAAAAGTGTATGAAATTAATATTAAACCAGCAGTAGATGCAAGTGTTAAGTCTCTTTTAGAAGCAGGAATTGAATTAAGTGATTTTGCAAAAGGAAATGAGAAAGCACGGGAGCGAATGAAAGTTCAATATTCAATTGCTGCTATGAAAGGTGCTGTTGTAGTTGGTACTGATCATGCTGCTGAAGCAATAACAGGATTCTATACAAAGTTTGGGGATGGCGGTGTAGATTTGACGCCAATTTTCCGTTTGAATAAGCGCCAGGGAAAACAACTATTAGCTCATTTAAATTGCCCAGAACATTTATATTTAAAAGCGCCAACAGCTGATTTAGAAGAGGAAAGACCAGCGCTTCCTGATGAAACGGCTTTAGGTGTAACGTATGAAATGATTGACGATTATTTAGAAGGTAAAGAGGTTCCTGAAGAAGCAAGGAAAGTGATTGAAGGTCATTATTTACGATCACAACATAAAAGACATTTACCAATTACGATTTTTGATCAATTTTGGAGATAACGTTGCATATAGTGTAGAAAGAGGGTTAATGCCCTTTTTCTACACTTTTTTCTTTAAATCAAAATATTTAATAATAATTGTAAAAAACTTAGTTTTGCTTGCTTAAATGTATTTCAAATATACCGATGAATTAGTTAAAGATGGGTATATAGTTATAAGAAGGGAGGTAAGTGCTTATGAGAACGACGCGTGTTCAGCCGGTACCTAGTAGTATTTTTAGAAACTCTAGGCAATATTTACATTCCAACGAGTTGTTTTATCGGACGTTGCAAGAAGGTGAAAGTAGAGGGCGCCAGCAAAGAGGGCAACAGCAAGGAAAAAATGCACAAGCAACTAGTAGGGATAAAAAGCGGGTTTTGAAAAAGACTCAAAACAAATTTATAGTCAAAGGCATACAGTTAGATGCCGATACAGCTGCAACAATGCGTAACAGCCTTTTAGATCATGCGATGAAGATAAATGCTATGTATAAAAGAAAGGAAAGAATAAGCACTTACCGATCTTCGGTATGATTAAAACATCTCAAAAGGTTTAGGGCACTGAAAAAGTCGATTTTAATAAATTTTTATAATAAAAATACGCTCAGATCTTTTAGGAAGTGGGATTCACGAAGACTCCTACGGGAACAGCTTGAGCTGAAGACCCCGCAGGAGCTTGCGACGAGGAGGCTGAAGCCAAGCCCGTGGAAAGCGAAGTGAATCCCACCTTCTATTTAGAAGCAAATAATTACTATAAATTTTTATCGGTATTTAGTTTTTCAGTGGCTTCCAAAAGGTTTGAGGTGTTTTTTTATAATTCTCCTTCTGCCAAAATCCATTTCACAATCCGGTATAAAATAAGTAGATACAAAATATATATATTATCGGTACTGATGTGAAAAACAATCGATGCGAATTTACCTAATGTATATAATTCGTAAATAACTATAGCAATTAAATCGATCAGTTTCACAATGGGGATTAAATGGTGAAGGAGCGTTCATTCATGAAGTGGAAAATGATCATTGTTGTCGGTTTATTAATGATACTTACTGCCTGTTCATCAGATAAACCGCGTGAAATTAGCTCAGATGATGTATGTAAGGCGTGCAATATGGGGTTAACAGATGTTAAATATGCTGCTCAGATTGTAATGGATAACGGTGATCAAGAGGTATTTGACGATATTGGGTGCATGATGGATTATATGATGGAAACGGACTCTTCCAAAATTAGTGCTGCTTTTGTAATGGATGCATCAAAAAACAAATGGTTGAATGCGGAAAAAGCAACATATGTATACGCAGAAACAAATTCGACACCGATGAATTATGGGGTAATGGCATTTGATTCTGAAAAATCTGCAGAAAAATGGATAAAGAAACAAGAGATTGGTGAATTATTAACCTACGATGATTTACACGATTTTGATTGGGGAGTTCATCATTGATAGTTTAATAGAAAACGTTGAAATGGTTACAGTTTGTAGCCATTTTTTTGTGCTATTGAAAAGGTTGATAGCCATTAGAACTTAAAATTTGTAAAAGTTGTATTCATAGTACGGATGAATATATCTCTCACTCACAGGCGTTCATTTCACTTTTTTAGAATTATCTCCCGTTCCAATGCCGTTATATTCCATATATAAAAAGCAAAATTAATTTTTAATGAACCCAGGTTGTAATTAGTTGTACTCGCCTTCCTATTTCGTTTATGCTTGAATTGTAATTTTGTGTGTATATTCTGATTTTTGTTGTTTTGTCTAGGAGGGTTTTTAAAAATGCATAAACAGATTGAAGCAATCATTGAAAATATAGAGAAAGTAATGATTGGTAAGCGAGAAGTTGCCGAGTTAAGTGTTGTAGCTCTTTTATCAGGGGGGCATGTTTTATTAGAAGATGTACCGGGTGTTGGTAAAACGATGATGGTAAAAGCTCTTGCCAAATCAGTAGGTGCCGAGTTTAAAAGAATCCAGTTCACACCTGATTTACTTCCTTCAGATGTTATTGGTGTGTCCATTTATAATCCTAAAACGCTTCAATTCGAATTTCGACCTGGACCGATTATGGGGAATATCATATTAGCAGATGAAATTAATCGTACTTCACCAAAAACACAATCTGCCTTGTTAGAAAGTATGGAAGAAGCTTCTGTAACAATTGATGGAAAAACTTTAGACATTGCAAAGCCTTTCTTTGTTATGGCTACACAAAACCCAATTGAATATGAAGGTACATATCCTTTACCGGAAGCACAACTGGACCGGTTTTTATTAAAAATTAAAATGGGTTACCCAAATGCACAGGAAGAAATTGAAGTGCTGCGTCGGGCGGAGAGAACACAGCCAATTATTAATTTGTTGCCGGTTATATCGCTGGATGAATTGTTGGCTTTACAAGAAGAAGTGAAGCAAGTTTATGTGGAAGATTCAGTAAAAAGTTATATCGTTCAACTAGCTAGAGCGACAAGAAACGTTTCTGAAATCTATTTAGGGGTAAGCCCACGTGCATCAATTGCATTAATGAAAGCTTCCCAAGCCTATGCAAAAATGCAAGATCGAGATTATGTAAAGCCGGATGATGTTCAATATTTAGCCCCATTTGTTTTTGGGCATCGCATTATTTTAAGACCTGAAGCCAGATACGAAGGAATTACAACAGAAGATATTTTAGACCGGATTATTACAAAATCTGTCATTCCGATTAAAAGGTATGCAGAACAATGAATAAAATAAAAAGAATTTTAGGCGGTGGAGGTCGATTCATCGTCTTACTTCTTCTAATTGCCATTACATTTAGTTATGCGATGTTTCAAGGTGGCTTTGTGAGCTGGTTCCTTTTTTATACTATTAGCCCGTTTTTACTTTATTCTTTATTACTCTCTTTTGCGCCTATTCAAATAGGAGAAGTGCATTGTGAAATTAAACCATCTAAACTTCATCGTGGTGACTCTGCCCAAGTGAAGATTAGTTTCCAAAATAAATCCTGGTTTCCGTTTGTATTTTTAACGGTGAAAGAACTAGATTCAACTACAGGACCAAGCCAAATATTTTTCGTTGGCTGGAAAAGAAAGTTTGAATGGACATATGAACTTCATGATGTTGAGCGCGGTGCAATTCAATTCAAAGGTTTACATCTAACTGTGACAGACTTTTTTGGATGGACGATACGCAATAAAGTAATTCAAGAAAATAAAACGGTACTTGTCTATCCGAAATTATCGGAAATTAAATACAAACCGTTACAATTGCAGTTTGAGCATGGTAGCATAAACGCACCTTTTTCAATGGTAAAAGATACATCCATCGTAACCGGAGTAAGGGATTATCAAGCAGGAGATAAATTTTCATGGATTCATTGGAAGTCATTTGCGAAAAATGCCACATTACGGACGAAAGAATTTGAAGATCGACAAACACAAGAAATCATGCTCGTAATTGACCAATCTACAGATAAAAACTTTGATGATGTAGTGGATTTAGTTGCTTCAATTATTACGAGTGTTGTAAAAAATCACGGAGATATTTCATTTTTATCTTCAGGAGAAAAACGTTATTATTCACCAAAAATTAAAACACATAGCCAGCTTGAAAAAGTGATGCAACATTTGGCCACTATTAGGAGTGATACCAAGAAAGCCATAGATGCAACATTAGCGAATGAAGTAGGGTTAATCAAAACTGCTTCTTTAATCATTGTAACTGGTGAAGTTACGGATGGGTTAAAACAATTTTTTTCAAAAAGTTCTAGCTTTACGCGAGGTATTATTTGCTTTGAAGTAACAGATCAAGAAAAGCAGGTAAGAACTATAGCCAATGTTAAAGTAATGCCAATCTCAAAAGGAAAATTTGAACAAGCATTCACGGAGGTGGTAAAGCCGTGAAAAAGAATGTCTTCAGTATAGTAGAATTAGCAGTTTATTATGTTATCGTGTTTATCATTTTAAGAGAATGGCTCATTCCAATTATGAAATTAACTGGGACAGGTCATATGGAACTAATTTTGTTTTTCATTGCACTGTCTCTTATTTTAAGTCTGTTTCGCATACATTTTGTGGTTTCAATCGTCATTAAACTTGCTTATATCTCATGGTTTATCGTCACTATTTATAGTGGGTATTCTATTTTATCCGCAGAAGGAATGCACTTTTTAGTATCAGAGCTAACGGCAAATATTGGATTGCTCGTACAAGCAAATTGGGTTAGTGTTACAGATCCTTTTAGAACATTGTTATTCTTAGTTCTCATTTGGATGTTAATTTACTTAATTCACCATTGGATTACCGTTAGAATGTCAATTTTTTATTTCCTTGTTCTGACTGTATTATTTATCGGTACGTTAGATACATTTACAGAATACGATGGTACATTTGCTATTATTAAAATTATCTTACTTGGGTTAATTACTATCGCTTTTCTATTCTTAAAACGGTTAATTATTGAGTCAGGTGCGGAATTAGATTGGCTAAAGTATATGAAACTAGTAGTACCCGTCATTCTTCTTATAGGGCTTTCTTGTATTACGGCGATATTTTTGCCAAAGTCCGAACCTCAATGGCCAGATCCAGTTCCTTTTCTAAAAGCAGCAGCTGGTAAAGGAGGGAATGAAGAAGGTCAAAAAGGCGTTTCAAAAGTAGGTTATGGTGAAGATGATAGCAATTTAGGTGGTCCTTTTGTTGCAGATGATACCATTGTTTTTACGGCACAATCAGAAACGAAGCAATATTGGCGAGTAGAAACGAGGGATGTTTATACATCCAGGGGTTGGATTAAATCAGATTATTTTACCGATGCATCAACTGTATTTGACCCTTATATGGATATCACTCATTCATTACCTGTTGGACCTGAAGAAGGGACGAAACAAGCAGCAATTTCGATGTTGTATCCCTATGACTTTGTTGTTCAGCCATATGGGTTAAAGTCTGTTGGTTTAATGGACTCTAATGAAGGTTATCAGTTTTTAATGGATGATAATTCCGAAAAAATTACACCTCACTTTAACAAAAACCCGGCACCTTTAACTAACTACTTCGTTGAATATAGTAAACCAGTATTTCTTTACAGTGATTTGAAAAATTCAAATCTTGATAACTTAGACCCGAGTTTAGCCGAGCGTTATTTACAGCTACCCGAAAACTTACCAGACAGAGTAAGAGAACTAGCTGTATCTGTCGTTGAAGGTGAAGAAAGTGTTTATGATAAAGCAAGAGCAATCGAAATGTATTTTAGACAAAATAGTTTCCGTTATGATACTGATGATGTAGCAATTCCTACTGAAGATCAAGATTATGTGGATCAATTTTTATTTGAAACAAAGATTGGATATTGTGATAACTTCTCAACGTCTATGGTCGTTATGCTTCGATCAGTGGGAATTCCTGCTAGATGGGTAAAAGGTTTTGCAGGTGGAGAAATCATTGATACTAACGGCGATATGAAGACTTATGAGGTAACAAACAACGATGCCCACTCTTGGGTAGAAGCCTTTATTCCAAATGTAGGTTGGATTAATTTTGAACCGACGATTGGATTCAGTAATACAAGATCAATTGACTATAATATAGAAACTTCCGAAGTTGAAAGGGATGAATTATCGGTCAATGAAGAAAAAACAGAACCTGATGAAGTCGTTGAGGATAAAAAAGATGTGCAACAAAAATCATCAAATGGAAATAATATATTCCTGAATGCTATCAAAGAATATAAATGGATGTTTTTAATTGGGTTTATAGTATTAGTTGGGGCTGCCTTGCTACTTTATTTAAAACGAACTAAGTGGATACCAAAAGTGTACGTTAAATTTAACCGTAAAAAGAAACTTGATGAGTCTTCGTTTGAATTAATGTACTTACAATTGCTCAAAATATTAGAGATGAAAGGATTTAAACGTCAAAAAGGACAAACGTTACAATCATTTGCTAAAGAAATTGATCGTTATTTTGAAACGAACCATATGGGGAAAATGACAAATGCTTATGAGCAATATATTTATGCGAAGGATTCAGCTGAAGTTGACTTTAACCAAATGAAAGAAAGTTGGGAATATTTAATCAATCGGGCAACTAGTTGATTTTAGACTATACTAAGAGTAAAATTTAGAAAAAAGTATAGGCTGCCTTCATATAAGTCCGATAATATGGTTCGGATGTTTCTACTAAGTTACCACAACAATAACTTATCTATGAAGGCGGGTGCTGCTATGTATTTTTAAGTGTACCCGCCTTTATAGGTTTAGAACATGAACGCGTCAGAAAGAATTCTTTTTGAACGCGTTTTTTTAACAATATGAGGCATCTAATGAATAATAGAAGAGGTGTAAAGCGTGACAACCCCATTATTAAAAGAGCAAGAAAAAATCGTCGTACTCGATTTTGGTAGCCAATTTAACCAGTTAATTACTCGTCGTATTCGTGAATTTGGTGTTTTCTCTGAACTTCATCCACACACAATTACGGCTGAAGAAATTAAAGAAATGAACGCAGTAGGGATTATTTTCTCAGGTGGTCCAAACTCAGTATATGACGAAAAAGCATTCAAAGTAGACGAAGCAATTTTCGATTTAGGTTTACCGATTTTAGGGATTTGCTACGGAATGCAATTAATGTCTTATTCTTTAGGCGGTAAAGTAGAAGGCGCAGATCATAGAGAGTACGGAAAAGCAGAAATCAATGTTACTGTAGACAACAAATTATTTGGAGATCTTCCAAAAGAACAAATAGTATGGATGAGTCATGGTGACCTAGTAACAGAGGTACCAGCAGGATTTGAAGTAATTGCAACAAGTGCATCTTGTCCAATTTCTGCAATGCAAAACGTAGAACGCAACCTTTACGCTGTTCAATTCCATCCAGAAGTACGTCACTCTGTTTATGGAAATGACTTATTACGCCAATTCGTATTCGACATCTGCAACGCTAAAGGCGATTGGTCAATGGCAAACTTCATTGAATTAGAAATTAAAAAAATTCGTGAACAAGTTGGAGACAAACAAGTTCTTTGTGCACTATCAGGTGGGGTAGACTCATCAGTAGTAGCAGTGTTAATTCATAAAGCAATTGGTGACCAATTAACATGTATGTTCGTGGATCACAACTTAAACCGTAAAGGCGAAGTTGAACAAGTAATGAAAACTTTCACTGAAGACTTCGATATGAAAGTCATCAAAATCGATGCGCGTGAACGTTTCATGAGTAAACTTGAAGGTGTATCGGATCCAGAGAAAAAACGCAAAATTATCGGAAACGAATTCATTTACGTATTTGACGAAGAGTCTTCAAAACTAACGGATATGGATTTCCTTGCTCAAGGAACTTTATATACAGATATTATTGAATCTGGTACAGCAACAGCTCAAACAATTAAATCGCACCATAATGTTGGTGGACTTCCAGAAGATATGAAGTTCGAGTTAATCGAGCCATTAAATACATTATTCAAAGATGAAGTACGTGCTTTAGGGTTAGAGCTTGGCCTTCCTGAAGAAATCGTATGGCGTCAACCATTCCCAGGTCCTGGCCTTGGTATCCGTGTACTTGGTGAAATCACAGAAGAAAAATTAGAAATCGTTCGTGAAGCAGACTACATTTTACGTGAAGAAATTAAAAATGCTGGACTTGATCGCGACATTTGGCAATACTTCTGCGTACTACCAGACATCCGTTCAGTAGGTGTGATGGGTGATGCACGTACGTACGATTACGCTGTAGGTATCCGTGCCGTAACATCCATCGATGGTATGACATCCGATTGGGCACGTATTCCATGGGACGTACTAGAAAAAATCTCAGTACGTATCGTGAACGAAGTAAAACACGTAAACCGCGTGCTGTATGATGTGACGAGTAAGCCACCAGCGACGATTGAGTGGGAATAGTCTCATTTTAAGTTATCTATAAAATAATCCTCTTTTAGTTAGTTTCAAAAGACTAACTGGAAGAGGATTTTTATTGTTCTTAATCATGTTTGAGATGAGTGAAGTTTATAAATTGCTGGAAGGAAAAAATAATAGTTATGTCAAAATATTATATGTGTACATTGGGAGGAGGCTAATTATGAATGGTTATGAGTATTTCAAATCTTTAAAGTTAGTAGAAGGGGCAGTATGGAGGCCAGCTATTAAATCAAATGTTGGAAGTAGAGCTAGTGGAGTAAGAGTTGAACATCCTAATATAAATGACGGGGGACCTTGTATAGGGAAATATGGGAGATTTCATGTTTTTTCTAGAGTGCCAGGAAAAGCTTATGAATTACTTGGCGCACAATATTGGGTAGTAGATACGGAGACAAAAGAGGTAAGAGAATTACCTAAAGGAGTTACAAGGGCGTATTTAAAAGGATTGTTCACGGTTAGCGAATAAGCACAGTTACATATTTTACATAAAAATCCCGCTATCATTCTGTATACAAAATGAAAGTGGGATCATTTCTAAAAACCTGATAGATAAAGTTATTTTACTTTAATTAATTCTAACTGTTTTGTTGTTTTATATTTCGTTTCGCTATTGTTTACTTCTTTAAGAATTAGACCAACATTCGGTGCATAATATTCAATAGAATATGCTTTTTTGTCTTCTGGTTTTGTTACCTTTACTACAACAACATTTTTATATGTACCAGCTTTAACTTTAATCGTTTTGATTGCTGTGATTTTTCTAGTCTCGCCATATGAAGTTTCCCATGTTTTATTTACCTTCACTGGATATTTTAATAATTCATTATCATCGAGTTCAACTTTATACAATCCCTCTTTGTTCTCTGAATAACATTTATAATCGGTATAACAAGTAAATCCTTTTCCATCAGATTGAAGTTCATAAAATGCAATTTCTTCGTGTTGTTTTTTATCATACTTTGCTTCATATGTTTTGTTAATACTATAATCTTTGTATGTATAGACCTTTTTCTTATTTAGCATGTAGCTTACGTTGGCAGCGGCATTTGCAGTTTCATTCACTAACGGTAAAGAAATGCTAAAAATTAATGTGAAAGCTAGTAATAATTTAAATAAATTCCCCTTCTTCATTTCTCTCTCTCCTTTGTATTAAATATTTCCCTATTTTACCAATATATTTACATAATATGTATACATTTGTAATAACTAACACCCGTTTCGACTTTATTAACGTAATTGTGGCAAATCTCATATAAAAAAGGACATGTCACGGGCGACATATCCCACAATATCTTATTTTAATTTAATTAACTCAATTTGTTTGGTTGTTTTATAATTTGTTTCTTCGTTACTTGCTTCTTTAAGGATTAATCCCACATTCGGTGCGTAGTACTCAATATAAAATTCCTTTTTGTCATAAGAGCGCGTTTCTTTTACAACGACCACATTTTTGAATGTACCAGCTTTAACTTTTACCGTTTTAATGGCTGTAATTTTTCGAATATCGCCCATAGAAGTTTCCCAGGATTTATTTACTTTCACTGGATATGTTAAATTTTCAATTAATCCGGCATACATCACCATTTGAGATAGTGTTTTTTTGTCTTCCTTATAACAGCTATGATCGGTAAAGCAAGTTAAACCACTACTTTCAGAGGATTGAGTAACAATTCTTTCAATTTCTTTACTTTTATTTTTATCAAACTTTGCTTCATACGTTTCTTTCAGTTGATAATCCTGATACGTGTATACCTTTTTCTTATTTAGCATATAACTTACACTTGCCGCATCTGCAGGTTCACTCACTAATGGAATAATGCTTAATATTAATGCTAATGTTAATAATAACTTTAAATAGATTTTTCTCTTCAAATATCTTCTCCCCTTTGCATAAGTACTAGAATATATTACCATAAAATTACAATATTCCATATAGTACAATTAATAGTGCTCAAAATACCCCATTTCTCGAAATTGAAATGGGGTTATCTATATTCCTGCATTTGCTTTCTAAACTGTTCAATAAATTCATCAAAATTATTATGTGTAACGAATGTTGCATATTGTAAATCTTGTCCATTATGGAAAGCGACAAGGTCTTGAGCGATGAATGTTCCTGTGCTAGGGTAAAAATGATTTGTGTCAAAGTAATTATTTACATTTAAAGATATATCGTTAATGGTTGTGAAGTTTACGACGCCACCGAACACTTCTATACATATTTCTAACCAATCTTGATAAAGTTCCACTCCACCTTCTTCTTTAAAAATTTTCGCCAACCGTTCATGAAAATAGGGTGGGGAATAAACAATATATTCACTGTTAGGACTAGCCTCTTTAATTGTTAAAAGAGCCTTTTTATATTCCGTTAAATCTGTGCTCTTTTTAACTGATGACAACTTATTTAATCCTCTTTTGATGTTGGATTGTACCGTTTCAATATCTAAAGGGTCCAATGCCACAACATTATTTCGATCATAGATGCGAAATCCTTTTGGGGTAGCATCACTTGCGTTGTTTTTTGCCTTTTCGTACGTATCAAAGGAAAATAGTGATTTAATCGGGTACAATGCTTCGTTCGTTGTTTCGAAATAAGTAGCTGGATCCGGATATGAACTAATCAAAGCTTCTTTCAAGTTCCCTGTTGGATACAATTCTAAAATAATCGTTTCAAAGGCTTTTTTATTTTGTTCTGTTGCGAATTCGATATATGGTCCATACTCTCCCAATGTAAGTGAACCTGCTGAGAAGTTATACATAAGCATATCTGTAAAATCGTGTTGATTAATATAAGTAGTACGGCTCGTCCCAACAAGCAAGGAGTCATATTGTTTTTTCTGAGCTAAATAATTTACCTTTAATTGCCTTTCATCAAAAGCAATTTGACTCGCATTTGCTTCATTTTGATGATTAAAATTCCATAATGGATCGACATAGTAATTATAAAAAATCATATATAGAAAAGGGCTGCAAAACAATAATGATAAAATTGCTGTTGTCAAAAGCCATCGTTTATAGTTCAAACTAAGCCCTCCTAAAAATTAAAGTATATAAATTCACTGCTGCTAAAATTTGAAAATACAACATATGTCGCAATCGTAATAATTGCAGCTACGTATACAGCCCCTATAATTGAGTTGAAACGTAACTGGCTTAATTCCCAAGTGTTTTTTGTAAATAGAGCGATGATTAAACACGCAATCATCATGAATGTGATGAAATAAACTAATGAGAATGAAAACCCTAAAAATTCAGTCGGTGTATGGAAAAGCATCATTTGCTCCGCTAAATAATTTGTGGAAAGCAAATTTTTGACATCAAACATACTTTTTAACACGTCAATAGCTTGCTGTACAGAAGTCGCTCTGAAAAATACCCATGCTATATTCACAAAGTTAAAGGTTACAAACCATGCGAAAAATGTTGGAAGACGGAAACCGAATTTTGACCATAGTCGGTTAATGCAAGATGCAATTCCGTGCATCATCCCCCATATTACGAAAGTCCATCCAGCACCATGCCATATTCCACTAACTGCAAAGATAATTAGAATATTGATATAAGTTCTTGTAGTGCCTTTTTTGCTTCCACCTAAAGGAAAGTATAAATATTTCGTTAAAAATTGATTTAACGTCATATGCCAACGACGCCAAAACTCTTGGATACTTAATGATTTATATGGCGAATTAAAGTTTAATGGTAAACGAATGTTAAACATTAACCCTAACCCAATAGCCATATCGGAATAGCCACTGAAATCAAAATAAAGCTGCATTGTGTAAGAAAGGGAAGTAATCCAACCTTCCACAAAAGTCAAATTATCTGAGTTGGCAAAACCTGAATTTGCCCATTTTGCAAAGGTATCGGCAATGCCAACCTTTTTAAACAATCCAAGTACGAAAATAAAAATCCCAGTGGCAATATTTTGTATATTTATCCGTCTATTTTCGCTGTTTACAAACTGTGGGAGCATGTCCTTATGATAAACAATCGGCCCGGCAATGAGCTGCGGGAAAAATGAGATAAACAATGAATAATCAAGTATTGAGTAATCTTTACTTTCTTTTCGGTATGAGTCCACTAAGTAAGCAATCTGTTGGAAAGTAAAGAAACTAATTCCTAAAGGCAATAAAAGATGAAAAAGTTCAAAGGTTGTTGAAAATAGGAAATTTACATTGGTAATGAAAAAATCCATATACTTAAAATACCCAAGAACTAAAACATTCACGATGATTCCAAAAGATAGTAATAACTTTGATGACTTGGAACTTAAAAACTTACCATAAAAATAATTAAATACGATTGAACCTAATAACAAAGGGAGATACGCAACATTCCACCAACTATAAAAGAATAAAGAACTCAAAACTAATAAGAGTTTTGCAAAAGTAAAATTAACCTTTGTTAATAAAAAGTAGCCAATAAAGACGATTGGCAAAAAGAGAAATATAAACTCAAACGATGTAAAAAGCATGTGTTAATCCTTCCCTGAAATAATTATTGTTATTTCGTTAACTAAGCATGTAAATAAGCATGTTATGAAAAATAGTTACAAAATATAAAATTTATACGAACTTTTTCTATAATTTTTTTAATAATGTTCGTAATTAGTATTGAAAATAAAAAAATCAGATGGTATATTACAGAAGTAAATTAAATAAATCGTCGTATAATGTCGAGAATATGGCTCGAAAGTTTCTACCAAGCTACCTTAAATAGCTTGACTACGATTTGATATAGAACGATATTCCTATGTAGAATTACAGTTCTTGAAATCGTAGACATGCTCTTCTTATAGTAGTGTGTCTTTTTTGTTATTTTTAGACAGATGACGATATATATATGGAGGAAAAAAATGAAAAAGTATTTCCAGTTTGATGAACTTGGAACAAATTATGGCCGTGAAATACTAGGAGGTTTTACAACATTCCTTGCGATGGCCTACATATTAGTTGTTAACCCATTAACATTAACATTAGCGGATGTACCGGATTTACCTAATCGTATGGATTATGGTGCGGTTTTTGTGGCTACTGCAGTTTCAGCGGCAATCGGTAGTTTTATTATGGGGATATTTGCGAAGTATCCATTGGCGCTTGCCCCAGGTCTCGGATTAAACGCATTCTTTGCTTATACAGTAATTTTAGTTAACGGAAGTCCTTGGCAACATGCATTAGCAGCAGTATTTATTTCAGGGGTATTCTTCTTACTATTAACAGTAACAGGTTTACGTGAAAAATTAATTAATGCCATTCCAATGGAGTTGAAATTAGCAGTTGGTGCTGGTATTGGATTATTCATTGCATTTATCGGTATGCAAAATGCAGGTATTATCGTTAATAATGACGCGACACTAGTGGGTATTGGTAATTTACAAGATCCTCAAGTATTGCTTGCGATATTTGGTATTATTATTACGGTCATCTTCTTAGTAAGAGGCTTAAAAGGTGGCGTGTTCTACGGTATGGTGATTACTGCTATCGTAGGGATGATTTTTGGTTTAGTTGATGCACCATCTAAAATATTTGATGTACCACCAAGTATTGCTCCAACATTTGGTTCAGTTTTCGAGGCATTTTCAGATCCAGAATTTTATACTTTATCAATGCTATCGGTTATTTTAACTTTCCTATTTGTAGATTTCTTTGATAATGCGGGTACTTTAATGGCAGTTGCAAACCAAGCAGGATTCGTAAAAAATAACCGTTTACCTAGAGCGGGTAAAGCATTAATTTCTGACTCAATTGCAACAATCATTGGTTCAATTTTTGGTACTTCAACAATTACGTCTTATGTTGAATCTTCATCTGGTGTTGCAGCTGGTGCACGTACTGGTTTTGCATCGATTGTAACAGGATGTTTATTCTTATTAGCTCTATTCTTCTCACCAGTATTATCAGTAATCACATCTGCGGTTACAGCACCAGCTTTAATTGTTGTAGGTGTGCTTATGGTTGCATCACTTGGTGAAATTACATGGAATCGTTTTGAAGTTGCAGTGCCAGCATTTTTAACAATGGTTATGATGCCATTAACATATTCCATTGCAACAGGTATTGCAGTAGGTTTCATTTTCTATCCATTAACAATGATCGTTAAAGGTAAAGGGAAAGAAGTAAGCCCAATCATGTATGTGTTTGCAGTTATCTTCTTACTATACCTAGCAACTCTACATCATTAATAAAAGATTAATTGCTCTATAGATAGACGATTGCAAAAAGTCTATTTATAGGGCTTTTTTGTTGTGTAATTGCCTTTGTGATAATAAAGTTGTAGAAAATGTTTCTTTAAATAGTGATATAAATTTTTTTTGAAATTATAATAATACCGATAATTAATTTTTTAAACTTAGGAGAAATATAGATGATAGACTATCTTCAATGGCTTTATCCAAAAATGGTGGAGCCTGAATTAACGGACATTATTATTTTTATATTGATTATTTTGTTAGGATGGATTTTACAACATTATGTTTTAAAGTACCTCATTAAAAGAACAGCTCGATTTTTTGAAAAGCGCTCTAAAATTGTAACGGCTAGGATACTTGAGCATTTTAGTAGAGAAACGAGACATGCAATATTTACAGGAATCATCTTCTTTGCTTTGTCGTGGTTAATTGAAATTTCCCTTTTTTCAAACCCTTCAGTACGTAATTTCTTTTATTCTTTAATGGTATTTTACGCGTTTAAGGGGATGTATGATGTTTTAACTTATTATGCAAATCACCCTGAAACCTTCTATTTAAAAGAAAAGAAGGTTCCTTTTTTAACACCATTTTCACTTCGAATTATTAAAGCATTTTTAGCCCTTGTTGCCATTGCCATTATTGCGGGACTCTGGCATTTCAATTTAAACGGATTTTTAACGGGAATTGGACTAACGGGTGTAGCTTTAGCGTTTGGGATAAGAGATACGTCTGCTCACATTTTTGGTGGTTTGTCGATGGGGTTTGATAGGCCATTTCAAGTGGGAGATTTTATTACAACAGAAGATGGAAAAGTAGAAGGCACCATTTTGGATATTAATTTACGCTCTACATTAATATCAACAGCTGATAAAGGGATTGTCTATGTTCCTAATGCTTATTTAATGAATAAACCGATATACAATTTATCCAAACGAGAAAAGCGGAAAATCGAAACCTTTTTATATGTATCAACAAATCAAAATGAAGAGTCCATTCGAAATATTTGCAGTGAAATCAATAAGCAAATTCTTTTACATCCGAAAACTTCTAAAGAAGATTTTATTTTAGTGTATATTGATGAGTTTCATGCAGATTATTATCGGATGTTGATTAGCTTTTTTGTACCAACAAATAATATTCATGAAAAATATGCAGTACAACAAGACATTATTTTTGTAACGAAACAAATATTAGATGAGGGAGCAATTCAATTAATTGATCCAAATGCTTTAAAAAATAATAACGTTTAAGTGAAAAAGGGGCCGTTTCGAAAAACAGCCCCTCATTTAAATTTATGGACCCATTACTCCTAATAGTGCTGGTAATAAAATAATCTTTTTCATGTTCCTTTCTCTCCTTCATTTACTTGATACTTGTATCTTACGAGTTGAAAATGATAGAAGGTGGTAAGTTTGATTAGAAAAAAATGATGAGAAGAAGTTCTTAATTTTAATACTCCTATTTATTAACAAAATCTACATATTCTCTTTACACATTAGAAAGCTCTGAAAATTTATTGATTGAAATAAAAACTGTTTGTTTATACAATCATAATTAATAGAATTTGGAGAAAGTGGTAATAATATTGAAAAAAAATATTATAAAAGAGCAATTAAACAAAAGTGATGAGTATTTTGCTGTATACGATTTTCTACAAAGAATTGAAAGTGCATCCAAAATGGAAATTATGCACGAACTTAATATAAAGAAAACTACTCTTGTCCGGATACTTGATAGTTTAGAAGAAGCAAAGTTAGTATATCAAAGTGGTAAAAAACTAAATGGCATAGGTCGTCCATCGATTACTTACAAAGTTAATAAGCATTTCGGTTACTTAATTGGCGTTCATATTACCAGAATGCGTGTTATGGTTACATTATTAGATCTCAAGTTTGAAGAGATTAATAGTAAAATTAGCTATATGACATCTTTCCATTCTCCAAGTTTTATTATTTCTTTTATTCAAAATTCCATTGATGAACTATTAGTAGAAAACCAACTATCAAAGGATGATATTTTTTCTATTGGAATTGCAGCTGTTGGATCTTTAAATAAAAAAGAAGGATTAATTTATCAATCCCAATCGTTTATCCAAGGTGGAGAATTAAATTTTCGAATCGTCGATGAAATGAAGAGCTATTTTAATGGAACAATTATTCTTGATAAAGGTGTAAATGCTTCCATCACAGCTGAACATTATTTTGCTCATAAACGTTCCAATAACCTATTGTTAATTGTTAGTGGGGGCTGGGGATTAGATTGTGGGATAATTAAAGATAATCAATTACTGACCACTAATTTAGAAGACGGTAAAGCAATAGAGCATATGGTGATTAACTTTGAAGGGAAACCCTGTCGCTGTGGTAAGAATGGATGCTTAATTACTTTTACTTCTTTTGAGTATATTTTAAATAAAATTAAAGCAGAGCTACCTACTTATGAAAGTATAAACACGAAAGAAATTACAAATGCAACAGTAACAGAAGCAGTTAATTTCTTAAAATCATTAAATAAAAGTGCTACAGAAATTATTATGAATACTGCCAAACCTCTAGCAATTGGTGCAATAAACTTATCTAACATTTTTAAAGTCGATCGGATTATTATTAATGGTCCATTATTCGAACATTTTCCTAATTACTTTGACTTGGTAACTAGTTACTTTGAGTCGATAAAAGGGGACATTGAGACAACCATCGATAACGGTGAATTAGGGGATTATGCATCGGTCAAAGGAGCAGGTATTATGTCGTTCCAAGCTTTTATACATTCAAGTGATTCCGAATCTATGGATTAAATTAAAAAATAGTTAACCACGTGGGAAGTAAAATTCCATTGTGGTTTTTTTGTGCTCTCAGACGGGAGAAATCACATATTTTTATCCAAAAAGGATTTAATTATTGATTGAATTATAAATATATTAAAAAAATTCAAAATTTCGTTGATTATTAGATTTATTTTTGTCATAATATTCATTAATTAAGTCCGTTATGGATTTTATTAAAAGGGGTGCAAATTTATGAATTTTGAACTAATTATGTTAGGTACCGGTAGTCCAAGAATGAATAAGGATCGTTTTTCTGCTGCACAAGTAGTTAACACCGGTGAAAATTTAATTTTAGTTGATTGTGCTGATGGTACCACGATGCAGTTAGCTCGTGCTGGTATTAATCCTAAAGAAATTAAGCATATTTTTTTAACTCACTTACATGCAGATCACTATTTAGGGTATGCAAATTTCTTAATTAGTGGTTGGGTAGAAGGGAGACGTGAGTTAACGTTAATTGGTCCAAGGGGAACTAAAGAAATGCATGAACAAGTAATAGGAATGCTGAAAAATGACATTAACTATCGAATGCAATTAGGAAGACCGATTAATGGTATTTATGATGTTAAGGTTATCGAGATAGATGAATCGGGAATTTTAGATGTTGAAATTGAAAGCGGTTTATCTATATCAACAGCTGAAATGGTACACAATGTTCCTACCTTTGCCTATAAGTTCGAAAAGAATAATAAGGTGCTAGTTATATCAGGTGATACGGCTCCTCATCAAGGGATTATTGATTTTTCAGATGGGGCAGATGCACTGGTTCTTGATACATGTTTAACCTTTATTAACAACGACACAGCTGAAAATGCTAAAGTTATTTGGGAAAATTTACAAAAAGAACATTGTACACCTGAGCAATCTGCTGAGATCGCCTCTAAAGCGAATGTGCAAAAATTAATTATGACGCATTTCTTACCAGGAATGGATGAAGAAAATGTTAGAGAACGTACAGAAGGGGTATATAAAGGGGAATTATTTATTCCGAACGATTTAGACCGTATTACAATCTAAAAAAAGGGAGAATTAATATGAAAAATATTAAAGGAATGATGTTTGTTTTAATGATTTTTTCACTACTTTTAGGGGCTTGTGGAACAGTAAGTAGCGATTCAAGTAATGCGGAGCCAGAAAAAGCTTCAGGAATTATTCCAATCTACACTCCAGGTACAGGGGGTATTGCTTATACAATTAGTGCAGGAATCGGCAGTATTTTTAATAGCAATAAAGTGATGGAAGATGTTCAATTAGTTACGGAGGCTACTTCTGGTGGCGCTGAAATTATTAACATGGTACTGGATAAAAGTACTCAAGGAAAAACAGCAATTGGATTTAATTCAATTGTAGATGTTTCAAAGAGTTATGATGGCACTTACGACAAAATCCCAGGAGAACAGAAAAATTTAAGAGCCATCTCTTATGTAACGTACACAGCAGCACAGGTTGTTACAAACGAAAAATCAGGAATTAAAAGTTATGAAGATTTACGCGGAAAAACACTTGGATTACCTCCAGGATCTGCTACAGAGGGAATTGTAAAAGCTTTATTAAAGGATGGTTATGGCATTGATGAATCAGAATATAAAGTTGTTCCTTTAGAGTATAGTGAGATTGCAGAAGGTATTAAAGATGGTAGTATTGATGCTGGTCCACAATTAGGGGCAATACCAGCTTCTTTATTAACAGAATTATCAACTTCTACGGATTTAACTTATTTATCAATTGATAATGATGCACAAAAGAAATTTTTAGATGCTAACCCGTATTACTCAGTTTATGAAGTGCCTGCTGGAACATACGAAGGACAAGATCAACCTTTTATTGCACCATCAATGGATGTAGTAGCGTTCACTCATGAAGATGCAGATCCAGATTTGGTTTATAACTTCCTTAAAACAATTGTAGATTATCAGGAAGATATTGCAGCAATTCACCCAGTTGCAAAAGAGTTAAATGAATCAACAATCGCTAAAGGTATAGATATTATGCCGTTACATGAAGGTGCAGAAAAATTCTATTCTGAAATGGGTATTTCTATTGCTAACGCAGAATGATTGGGGGAAACTAAATGAAAAATATGATTGGAAAACTTATTGCAACCCTCGCATTTGGTTTAGCTATATTTCATATTTATGCAGGAGGTATTCAATTACTTCCTGCTACCCAACAACGTGCAATTCATTTAGGTATTGGTTTAACTTTAATATTTTTAATTTATCCCTTATCTAAAAAAGAGAATGCAAATGCGTTATTAAGTAAAATGATTAGTTACCCATTAGCAGCTCTATCATTAGTGATAACTATTTATATTTCTATAAACTATATTGATGTAATTACAAACTTAAGTCGTCCAAATAGTATTACTTTATTTATTAGTGCAGCTACAATATTGCTCGTTCTCGAAGCAGCAAGAAGAGTGTTGGGATTAGCACTGACTATTATATCGGGTGTGTTTTTAGCTTATGCATTTTGGGGGCACCAACTCCCATTAATGGTTGCGCATTCAGGTATTTCAGTTGATCGAATCCTTACGCAAGTAGGATTAAGTAGTTCGGGTATTTTCGGTACATCACTCGGTGTGTCTGCCACTTATGTAATTTTGTTTATTATCTTTGGATCGTTTTTAGAAAGATCTGGTGCAGGTAGTGTGTTTATTAATTTTTCAATGTCTGCAGTAGGACGTTACCGTGGAGGCTCGGCTAAAGTTTCAGTGGTAGCAAGTTCCCTATTTGGCTCTATTAGTGGGAGCCAAGTAGCAAATGTAGTGAGTACAGGTGTTTTAACGATACCATTAATGAAAAAAGGTGGTTACTCTCCTACATACGCAGCTGCGGTAGAATCAGTTGCTTCTACGGGTGGGATGATTTTGCCTCCAGTTATGGGGGCAGTGGCCTTCTTGATGGCTGATTATTTACAAGTGCCATTTGCTGAGGTAGCTCTTGCAGCATTGATACCAGCATTATTATACTATTTTGCAGTATTTATGATGGTCGATGCTCGAGCAGCAAAAGAAAATATTCGTTCCGATGTTGATAACACAATTGATTTGAAGAAATTAATTGTTGAAAAAGGTCATTTGGCAATACCTTTAGTCATTTTAGTGTTGCTATTAATGGTATTTGAATTATCTACTGTTAAAGCAGTTTTCTGGTCAATTTTATCTGTGCCAATTATTTCTTATTTCAGAAAAGAAACGAGAATGGGCATAAAAGATATTGCAGGGGCATTAGTTGACGGGGTAAAAATGTCACTTGTTGTAATTGCTGCTTGTGCCTGCGCGGGAATTGTTATCGGTGTTATTGACATGACAGGGATTGGGCTAAGATTCTCTGGTTTATTGTTAGAACTTGCTGGTGGTAATTTATTAATTTTAGCAATTCTAACTATGATTGCTTCTATTGTATTAGGAATGGGTCTACCTCCAGTTGCTTGTTATTTAATTCTTGCTGTTTTAGCAGCACCTGCACTAATTAACTTAGGTGTTGAACCAATGGCAGCTCATTTGTTTATTTTCTATTTTGGTACGCTTTCTGCAATAACACCACCAGTAGCGATCGCATCTTATGCAGCAGCTGGTATTGCAAAAACCAATCCATTTAAAGTGTCACTACAGGCTTGTAGAATAGGAATAGTAGCATTCATCATTCCATTTATGTTTATCTATGGTCCGGAATTGTTATTACAAGGGGAAGTGTTTAATATTGCATATGCGATATTAACAGCAGTTGTCGGTGTTTATATACTCGCGGGTGCAGTAGAGGGTTATTTATACGGGCCGATTCCTATCGTTGTAAGAACAATTATATTCATCACAGCGATTGCGTTAATTCAAACAAATATGTTAATAAGCACTATTGCGTTAGTGATTACAGTAATATTGTTAGCGTATTTGAAAAAACGTGGTCCAGTAGTTCAAAACGTATTAACTAATACAACAAATGAAATATAACAAGTATCCTAAGGTCGTTTCGAAATTAACGTTTTGAAACGGCCTTTTCTCTTTTTTCATTAACTTAAGAAAATTACTCCAAGAACTCCTGATATTATTAAAACTTTAATAGTAGATTGTTTCATCATCAAAAGTGTAAAGGAAAGGATAATTAATAAAAGTTGAATTATAGTGCTCGTATTTATTGAGTGAATTTCAAGTTTTAAAAATAAAATGTAACTTGCATATAAAATTAGGGAAACTACCGTTGCACGCAAACAATAGAAGATAGAGTTTAACCATCGATTAGTTGGGATGAAACGCATGAATGGAAATCCTACTGACATATAAACGAAGGATGAACTAATCACACAAATTACACAAAAGAATGCAAGTAATATACCACCGATTTGAAAACCGATGAGCGTCGCAATATTCACAAGGACCGACCCTGGTAACATACTACCTAAAGTTAAAGCAGAAAATAATTCATCTGATGAAAGTAATTCACTTGAAATGAGTTGCGATTCAAGTATTGGAATAATAGCATATCCCCCTCCGAAAGAAAGAGCCCCTACTACAAAGAAAATTTTTATTATATTAAACATTTTGTGTCTCCTCCTTACTTAAAAATACAAGGATAATGCCTATGAAAATAGTAAATACTATCACGTAAATTGCGTTGATTTTTAAAAATAGTAAGATTAAAGAAATGGAGAATAAACTAATTGTAAAGGTATCAATAAGAGCAGTTTTATATAATCGGAAAGCTGCATAGACCACTAGTGCAACTACTGCAGATTGTAGTCCAACTAAAGCTCCACGAATGTATATATTTTCAATAAAGTAATCAACGACAAAAGAACAACCAATTGCAAGTAAAAAAACAGGGAGGGTGATACTTAACGTACATAAAATAGCGCCTATAACCCCTTTTATCTTGTAGCCAATTAATATTGCGATATTGATTACAACCGCTCCTGGTGCAGAACCGCCGATTGCAAACAAATTGGTAATATCCTCAGATGACAGCAACTTCCTCCTTTCTACAATTTCCTTTTCAATAAGAGGGATTAATGAATATCCGCCGCCAAATGCAGAAATAGAAAGCTTGCAAAAAAATAAGCAAATAAACAATAGATCTTTCAAATTTTCATCCCCCTTTTAACCATAAGTATACTATAAATTTCGCTTTTAATCCATTTAGGATTAAATTAATTTTAAGTGTAAAATTGACTTTTTATTTACACAGTAAAAATCAAAATTAAAAAATTATTTATTGCTATAATAAGTAAAACGATTAATTAGTTTAATGGAGGATATATGGCAAAGCAAAAGAAAGATCGATGGTTTGAAGTAGAAGAAAATGAATCAATTGAGCAATGTTTAGAACGAATGAGAAAAGAGGGTTACTTACCTTGTGGAAGAAAAGAAGAGCCTGTCTTTCATTTGGTTGATGGAGAACCGACATATTTACGGCAAAAAATCAAATTTAAAGGAATGCTAATGGATAATTGAAAACGTTTTCGGCCAAAATCCGAACATTACCGTTTTCTGAAAATTTATTGTTCGCATTTTTTCGTTGATTTTCTGTTCATCCCTTGTTAAAATGTGAATGAGAAAACAAAGTTAGATTTAATCATCTAGGGAAACTTTATATATAAACATCCCACATATATGCTAGAGGATATGGCTCTAGTGTCTCTACCCGACGCCGTAAATGTCGGACTATGCGGGAAAGCTTGCTTAGGCAATCAGAAAATGTGGGTACCGAAAATACTTACATTATTATTTCTGAGAGAATAATTGTCCTCAAGTATTCTGCTTTCTTCGCATTAACGAGAAAGTGGAATTATTTGAGGACATTTTTTATTAATAAGGTCTATACGTCTTGTAATAACGGTAGATTTCACATTCGAAGGAGAGATAATAATGGATCCAAAAATCGGTATTATTATGGGAAGTTCAAGTGATTGGGAAACGATGAAACATGCTTGCGATATTCTCGATGAATTGCAAGTTTCTTATGAGCGACAAGTGGTTTCCGCACATCGCACACCGGACTTAATGTTTGAATATGCAGAAACTGCACGTTCAAGAGGAATTGAAGTAATTATTGCAGGTGCTGGTGGTGCTGCCCATTTGCCAGGTATGGTAGCAGCTAAAACGATACTACCGGTCATTGGTGTTCCAGTGCAGTCAAAATCATTAAATGGATTAGATTCATTATTATCCATCGTACAAATGCCAGGTGGTGTACCGGTTGCAACAGTTGCGATTGGTAAGGCTGGGGCAACAAATGCAGGTATATTAGCTGCACGAATTTTAGCTACAACTGATCAAGAACTTGCAACTAGACTAGAAGAACATAGAGAAATGATGAAACAGATGGCTCTAGAAAGTACAGGTGACCTAGTGTGACAAAAATGATTTATCCCGGGCAAACAATTGGAATTATTGGTGGGGGTCAATTAGGACGTATGATGGCCCTAGCAGCTAAGGAAGCAGGATATAAGATTGCAGTACTTGAACCATCAATGGATTCCCCGTGCGGACAAGTAGCTGATATCCGAATTGTTGCACCATATAATGACGAGTCCGCTTTAGAAGAATTAGCAGATGCTAGTGATGTGATTACTTATGAGTTTGAAAATATAGATTATGAAGGTTTAAAGAGATTAACAGAAATTGCTTACGTTCCACAAGGTGCTGAATTGGTTCGGATTACGCAAAACCGTATTACTGAAAAAGATGCAATTTCAAATGCTGGTTGCCCAGTTGCTCCATACATAGTTGCAAAAAATTATGATGAATTAGTTAGTCAAATCGATTTAATCGGGTATCCTTGTATTGTGAAAACGGCCCGTGGTGGATATGATGGAAAAGGTCAACAACAACTAAATTCAAAAGCAGACTTACCATTAGCAAAAAGTTTATTTGAACATTCTTATTGCGTAGCTGAAGGGTTTGTTCCTTTTGAAAAAGAAATATCCGTCATCGTTCAACGAAATGGGCATGGTGAAACATATTGCCTACCTGTTGGAGAAAATATTCATGTGCATCACATTTTACACGAAACAATTGTACCGGCACGTATTTCAAGTGAAACGTACGAAAAGGCATTCGAGGCGGCTGAAAAAATTGCAGATTACCTCCAATTAATAGGCACATTAGCTGTTGAAATGTTTGTTTTAAAGGATGGGCAGCTGGTCATAAATGAATTAGCCCCAAGACCACATAATTCTGGTCACTATTCTATAGAAGCTTGTAACATTTCACAATTTAGCCAGCATATTCGTGCAGTTTGCGGATGGCCACTACGGAAGCCGAAACTATTGAAACAATCTGTGATGGTTAATTTGTTAGGTCAGCATGTTGTTCCTTTAACAAATTCCATTTCAAAATATCCTGATTGGTCCGTTCATCTTTATGGCAAAGCTGAAGCAAAAGTGAATCGTAAAATGGGTCACGTGACGATTTTGACGGAAAGTATTGACGACACTTTAAAACAAATCGAGAGTTCTGGCATTTGGTCAGAGTAGAAGGAGATTAAAACATGATTGATCGTTACACACGTCCTGAAATGGGAGCTATTTGGACAGAAGAAAACAAATTTAAAGCTTGGCTAGAAGTTGAAATTTTAGCTTGTGAAGCTTGGTCTGAACTTGGTGTAATTCCAAAAGAAGATGTTGCATTACTTCGCCAAAATGCTTCATTTGATATGAACCGTATTTATGAAATCGAAAAGGATACGCGTCATGACGTAGTAGCTTTTACTCGTGCAGTTTCTGAAACATGCGGTGAAGAACGTAAATGGGTTCATTACGGTTTAACTTCAACAGACGTAGTTGATACAGCACTTTCCTATCTTTTAAAACAAGCCAATACAATTTTACGTAAAGATATTGTGAACTTTATTGACATTTTAACGGAAAAAGCGAAAGAACATAAATATACAGTTATGATGGGTCGTACTCATGGTGTTCACGCTGAGCCAACTACTTTCGGATTGAAACTTGCTTTATGGCTAGAAGAAATGAAACGTAATCTAGAACGTTTCGATGCAGCTGCTAAAGTAATCGAAACTGGGAAAATTTCAGGTGCTGTAGGGACGTACGCAAATATCGATCCATTTGTTGAACAATATGTATGCGAAAAACTAGGTTTAGCTGCTGCACCAATCTCAACGCAAACATTACAGCGCGACCGTCACGCACAATATATTGCAACAATTGCGCTAATTGCAGCTTCGATTGAGAAGTTTGCAACAGAAATTCGCGGTCTTCAAAAATCGGAAACTCGTGAAGTAGAAGAAGCATTTGCAAAAGGTCAAAAAGGTTCATCAGCAATGCCGCATAAACGTAACCCAATCGGCTCTGAAAATATGGTTGGGATGGCACGACTTATTCGTGGTCATATGGTTACAGCTTACGAAAACGTGTCGCTTTGGCATGAACGCGATATTTCTCACTCATCTGCAGAACGTGTCATCTTACCGGACGCAACAATCGCATTAAACTATATGTTAAACCGTTTTGGCAACATTGTGAAAAACTTAACGGTGTTCCCTGAAAATATGAAACGCAACATGGATCGTACATTTGGTTTAATTTACTCTCAACGTATTTTACTTGCGTTAGTGGAAAAAGGATTATCTCGTGAAGAATCCTATGACACAGTACAACCACTTACGGCTCGTGCTTGGGATGAACAGACACAGTTCCGCCCATTAGTAGAGGCAAATGAAAAAATTACTTCACTATTATCAAAAGAAGAAATTGATGATTGCTTCGACTATAACTACCACATTAAAAATGTAGACATGATTTTTGAACGTCTTGGATTAAATAATTAATTAGCTCTGCCAAACAAATGAATATTGATTACATTCATTCCCCATTGAATTGGGGGATGAATGCCTAAACTAGGAGGCCACGACAATGAATAAAGGTCAGCTTTTGTACGAAGGTAAAGCAAAACGTTTATATCAAACAGAACAAGAAGATATTTTGTTCGTTGAATATAAAAACAGCGCAACTGCATTCAACGGTCAAAAAAAAGCGGAAATTGAAGGCAAAGGAATACTTAATAATCGGATTACAACTCTAATTTTCGAAAGATTAAAAGAATGCGGAATTGACTCGCATTTTGTTGAAAGAATTTCAGATAATGAGCAGCTTGTTCGTAAAGTGGATATTATTCCAATTGAAGTGGTTGTACGTAATATTGCAGCTGGAACTCTTGCTAATCGTCTAGGGTTGGAAGAAGGAACTCCGCTTAAACGTACAATTGTAGAGTTCTATTATAAAGACGATGCATTGGGCGACCCGCTCATTAACAATGATCATATCGATATTTTAGGCATAGCTACGAAAGAAGAAGTAGAAACGTTATATGAACAAGGGTTAAAGATTAATAATGTCTTACAACCTATTTTTAAGGAAATAGGCGTAATTTTAGTAGACTTTAAACTTGAATTTGGTCGTGACAAAGATGGCAACGTATTACTTGCAGATGAAATTTCACCAGATACTTGCCGCCTATGGGATGCAGAAACAAAACAAAAGCTTGATAAAGACGTATTCCGTCGTGATTTAGGCAGTTTGACGCAAAGTTATGAAATTATTCTTGCTAGACTTGGAGGAAAATAAAAATGGCAAAAGTTAAAATCTATGTAACATTACGTGAAAGTGTATTAGACCCACAAGGATCAGCTGTACAAGGCTCTTTAGCAAAAATGGGATACAACGAGGTAACAGACGTGCGTATAGGCAAATATTTAGAAGTTCAAATTGGTGACTCAGAACGAAATATTGATGAATTAGTAAAAGAAATGTGTGAAAAGCTTCTTACAAATACAGTAATTGAAGACTACCGCTATGAAGTCGAGGAGGCAAACTAATTATGAAATTCGCAGTACTCGTTTTCCCTGGGTCAAACTGTGATATCGACATGTACCATGCGATTAAAGATGAGCTTGGTGAAGAAGTAGAATACGTTTGGCATGATGCAACAGATTTAAGTGAATTTGATGGTATTTTAGTTCCTGGTGGTTTTTCATATGGTGATTACTTACGTTGTGGTGCAATGGCAAATCAATCGAACGTGATGGTTGAAGTGAAAAAGGCTGCAGAAGCAGGGAAACCCGTTTTAGGTGTATGTAACGGATTCCAAATCTTAACGGAAGCGGGACTTCTACCAGGTGCACTACTACGTAACAAAAACCTTAAATTCATGTGCCGTACTGTACAGTTAAAAGTAGAAAACAATAATACTAGATTTACTAGCCAATATGAAAAAAATCAAATTATTAACATTCCAATCGCTCACGGAGAAGGTAACTACTTCTGTGACGAAGAAACTCTAGCAAAATTAAAAGCAAATAATCAAATTGTTTTTACATATTCAGGTGAAAACCCAAATGGTAGTTTAGAAGATATCGCAGGAATCATCAACGAACGTGGAAATGTGCTTGGGATGATGCCTCACCCAGAACGCGCGGTAAGTGATTTGCTTGGTAGTAGCGATGGTCTAGCTTTATTTAAATCAATTGTTAAACAGTGGAGGGAAGCTCATGTCTAAGATGGAACCAACAGCAGAACAAATTAAAGAACTAAAGTTATATGCTGGAATGGGTATGTCGGATGAAGAATTTGAAATGGCCGAAAAAATCCTTGGACGTACGCCAAACTGGACAGAAACAGGTCTATTTTCTGTTATGTGGTCCGAGCACTGTTCATATAAAAACTCAAAACCTGTATTACGTAAGTTCCCAACAAAAGGCCCTCAAGTTTTACAAGGTCCTGGAGAAGGTGCTGGGATTGTTGATATTGGTGATGAGCAAGCAGTAGTTTTCAAAATGGAATCACATAACCATCCTTCTGCTATTGAGCCTTATCAAGGAGCAGCAACTGGTGTAGGTGGGATTATCCGTGACGTATTTTCAATGGGTGCTCGTCCAATCGCCATGTTAAACTCACTTCGTTTTGGTGAATTACAATCCGAGCGTGGAAAATATTTATTTGAAGAAGTTGTTGCAGGGATTGCTGGTTATGGTAACTGTATTGGAATTCCAACTGTGGGTGGGGAAATTCAGTTCGACCCATGTTATGAAGGAAACCCTCTAGTTAACGCAATGTGTGTGGGTTTAATTGATCATAAAGATATTCAACGTGGAATTGCTGCTGGTGTAGGTAACACAGTAATGTACGTTGGAGCTAAAACAGGCCGTGATGGTATTCATGGTGCAACATTTGCATCAGAAGAATTAAGTGAAGATTCAGAAGAAAAACGCCCAGCAGTTCAAGTAGGGGACCCATTCATGGAAAAACTTTTACTTGAAGCTTGTTTAGAAGTTGTTAAATCAGATGCCTTAGTTGGGATTCAAGATATGGGTGCTGCAGGTCTTACATCTTCTTCAGCAGAAATGGCTTCAAAAGCTGGTTCTGGTGTAGAAATGAACTTAGATTTAGTTCCTCAACGTGAAACAGGAATGACAGCTTATGAAATGATGTTATCTGAATCACAAGAACGTATGTTAATTGTAGTGAAAAAAGGTCGTGAAGATGAAATTAAAGCGATCTTTGATAAATACGGTTTAGATGCAGTAGCAATCGGTCGTGTAACAGACGATAAAATGCTTCGTTTATTACATAAAGGGGAAGTGGTTGCAGAAGTTCCGGCTGATGCACTAGCAGAAGACGCTCCTGTTTACTATAAACCATCTGCTGAACCTGCATATTTCGCTGAGTTCCAAGCGATTGAAAATAGTGAACCAGAAGTAACAGATTATAAAGAAACATTAAAATCCCTTCTTCAAGCACCAACAATCGCTTCTAAAGAATGGGTTTATGATCAATATGATTATCAAGTGCGTACAAACACAGTGGTAGCACCAGGCTCTGATGCTGCAGTACTTCGGGTGCGTGGTACAAATAAAGGTCTTGCAATGACTACGGATTGTAACTCTCGTTATATTTATTTAGATCCAGAAACAGGTGGAAAAATTGCTGTAGCGGAAGCAGCTCGTAACATTGTTGCATCAGGTGGTCAACCACTTGCAATTACAGATTGCCTAAACTTCGGTAACCCTGAAAAACCTGAAATCTTCTGGCAAATTGAAAAGAGTGCTGATGGTATTGCAGCAGCATGTACAGCGTTAAATTCACCAGTAATCGGTGGTAACGTATCGCTTTACAATGAACGTTCAGGTGAAGCGGTTTACCCAACACCAACAATCGGTATGGTCGGTTTAGTTCAAGATTTAGCTCATGTAACAACTCAACAAGTGAAGTCTGCTGGTGACGTTGTGTATTTAGTAGGGGAAACAACTACTGAATTTGGCGGATCAGAACTTCAAAAATTAGTCTATGGCAAAATCTTCGGAAAAGCACCTAGCATTGACTTAAGCGTAGAAGCAAAACGTCAACAAGCGGTACTAACTGCGATTCGTGAAGGGCTTGTTCAATCTGCACATGACGTTTCAGAAGGCGGCGTAGCGGTTGCATTAGCTGAGAAAACATTTGCTACTGAAGATTTAGGTATCTATGTAACATTAGAAGGTTCAGCAGTAACTGCATTATTTAGTGAATCACAATCTCGTTTTGTTATCACTGTTAAAGAAGAAAATGCAGCTGCATTTGAAAGTGTTGTAACAGATGCGAAGAGAATTGGTGTCGTAACAGATGATGTAAAAATTACAATCATTGGTGAAGACAGTGTTCTTCTAGAAGGTACAGTGGAGGAATTCCGTTCTGCTTGGAAAGGAGCAATCCCATGCTTGGTGAAATCAGAGGCTTAAACGAAGAATGTGGCGTTTTTGGAATTTGGGGACACCCTGATTCAGCGCACTTAAGCTATTACGGACTTCATGCATTACAACACCGCGGACAAGAAGGGGCTGGTATCGTCGTAACTGACGGTCAAGCCTTACGTGCCGTTAAAGGTGAAGGTCTTGTCAATGATGTCTTTAATGAAGAGAAATTAAAGTCTGCAAAAGGAAACGCAGCTATTGCCCATGTTCGTTATACAACTGCTGGCGGTGGTGGTATTGAAAATGTGCAACCATTACTATTCCGTTCTTCAACAGGTAGTATGGCCATTGCACATAATGGGAACTTAATAAATGCCAATCATTTAAAGCAACATTTAGAACGTTCAGGTAATATATTCCATTCAACTTCTGACACTGAAGTTGTAGTGCATTTAATTAAGAAAAGTAAAAAACCTGGGTTGCGTGCTCAAGTGAAAGAGTCTCTTTCATTATTAAAAGGCGCTTTTTCCATCTTAATTATTACGAAAGACTGCATGATGGTTGCCCGTGATCGAAACGGATTACGTCCATTATCTATTGGGAAGTTAGGGGATGCATGGGTAGTAGCTTCAGAAACATGCGCCTTTGATTTAATTGGGGCTGAATTTGTTCGTGATGTTGAACCAGGGGAACTACTGGTTATTTCAGATAGCGGGATAGAAGAAGATCGCTTTGCTGCAAAAGATCAACGTGCAATGTGTGCAATGGAGTACGTTTACTTTGCACGACCAGATTCAAACATTGATGAACTCAATATCCATATGGCACGTAAACGTATGGGTAAACGTTTAGCGCAAGAATGTATTGGAATTGAAGCAGATGTAGTAACAGGTGTACCTGATTCATCTATTTCAGCGGCTATTGGATTTGCTGAGGAAAGCGGTATTCCTTATGAATTAGGATTAATTAAACATAAATACACAGGTAGAACATTCATTCAACCAACACAGGAGTTACGTGAACGCGGAGTAAAAATGAAACTTTCTCCTGTTGTGCAAGTTGTAAAAGGAAAACGAGTAGTTATGGTGGATGATTCCATCGTACGTGGTACTACTTCACGCCGTATCGTTACGATGTTAAAAGAAGCAGGTGCTACGGAGGTACATGTTGTTATTTCATCGCCGCCAATGAAAAATCCTTGTTTTTACGGAATTGATACATCTACAAGTGAAGAATTAATTGCCTCAAGCAATAGTGTGGAAGAAATTCGTGACGTAATCGGGGCAGATTCACTAACTTTTCTTTCAGCTGAGGGATTAGTAGAAGCAATAGCTCGCCCGTTTGATGATGAATATCGTGGACTTTGCATGGCTTGCTTTACAGGAAACTACCCTACAGAAATTTTCCCAGATACAGTATTACCACATGAAAAAGAGCTAGTTAGATAAGGAGGACTTTTCTCAAATGTCAAAAGCATATGAACAAGCAGGCGTAAATATTGAAGCTGGTTATGAAGCCGTAAAACGAATGAAGTCCCATGTTGAACGTACAAATCGTTTAGGTGTTATGGGAACGTTCGGAGGTTTCGGAGGCATGTTTGATTTGTCCTCTTTAAACTTAAAAGAACCCGTTCTTATCTCAGGTACAGATGGAGTCGGGACAAAGTTAAAATTAGCTTTTATGGTAGATAAGCATGATACAATTGGTGTGGATTGCGTGGCAATGTGTGTCAATGATATCGTCGCTCAAGGCGCAGAACCATTGTATTTTTTAGACTACGTGGCTGTTGGGAAAGCCGACCCTATAAAAATTGAGCAAATCGTTAAAGGTGTAGCAGATGGATGTGTTCAAGCAGGTGCAGCATTAATCGGTGGGGAAACTGCTGAAATGCCTGGTCTTTATGAAGAGGATGAATACGATTTAGCTGGATTTGCTGTAGGTGCAGCTGAGAAAGCGAACGTTGTAACAGGTACTCGAATTGTTGAAGGTGACGTGTTAGTTGGTCTTGCATCAAGTGGCGTTCACTCAAATGGATATTCACTAGTTCGAAAAATTGTATTTGCTGACAATGGCTTTACAGTAGATGAAGTAGTTGAAGGCTATGAAGATCTTGGCCCAATCGGTGAGGCACTTCTTGTACCAACAAAAATTTACGCAAAACCAGTTCTTGATATGTTAAAACAAGCAGATATTCATGGGATGGCCCATGTTACAGGTGGAGGCTTCTATGAGAACTTACCTCGTATGATGCCAGAAGGTTTAGCAACGGAAATTGACTTAGGTGCTTGGCCTGTATTGCGTATTTTTGAGTTTTTAAAAGACAAAGGTGATTTAGCAGATAAAGATTTATATAACGTATTTAATATGGGAATTGGATATGTACTTTCAGTTCCTGCATCTGAAGTTGATAAAGTTATCGCCATAGCTGAAGGAAATAATGAAAAGGCCTATAAAATTGGTCGTGTTGTAAAAGGTGAAGGAGTTATTTTCAACGGTGAGCATGATGGGAGTTTAGTTTAAATGACAACGAAAATCGCAGTTTTTGCTTCTGGTAGTGGTAGTAATTTTCAAGCGATACAAGAGGCAATCGTTCGTGGCGAGCTAGATGCCAAAATCGAACTTGTTGTCACTGATAAACCAGATGCTTTTGTAGTTACACGTGCAGAAAAATTTGATATTCCTGTCTTTTCTTTTACAGCACGAAATTATAAATCGAAAGCTGATTATGAGCAGGAAATTATCAATGTTCTTCAAGAGAAAGAAGTTGAATGGGTTGTACTAGCTGGTTATATGCGCTTAATTGGCGAAACATTGTTAGCTGCTTATCCTTATCATATTGTGAACATCCACCCGTCATTATTACCTTCATTCCCCGGAAAAGATGCCATTGGTCAGGCAATGGATCATGGTGTGAAGATTACAGGTGTCACAGTTCATTTTGTTGATGAGGGAATGGATACAGGGCCAATTCTTTCTCAGGCTGCAGTTGAGGTGGTTGAAGGGAATCGTGCTGCAACAGAAGAACGTATTCATGCAATCGAACATGTACTTTACACAAAAACGTTGAAACAAATATTTGAAAATAAAATTAATATCTTTCATTAATCTTTCTTGAGAAAAGGTATGTGAATGCATACCTCGGTTCTCAAATTACATAACTTGGAGGTCTTTTTTGTGACTAAACGTGCACTAATTAGTGTTTCAAACAAAGATGGTATTTTAGAATTTGCAAAAGAACTTGTAGCTTTAGACTATGAAATTTTATCAACTGGCGGCACGAAAAAAATGCTGCAAGATAACAATGTTCCTGTTACTGCGGTTGATGAGGTAACAAAGTTTCCAGAAATTCTAGATGGGCGTGTAAAAACATTAAACCCAATGATTCACGGTGGTCTATTAGGAAAATTTGATGACCCATCACACCAAGCCCAAATGAATGAGCATGGAATTGAACCAATTGAAATTGTTTGTGTAAACCTTTATCCGTTTGTAGAAACAATTTCAAAACCTGATGTAACTTGGGACGATGCAATTGAAAACATTGATATCGGTGGTCCAACGATGTTACGTTCTGCTGCAAAAAACCATCAGTATGTAACGGTAATTGTAGATTCAAACGATTATGCAAAAGTTCTTGAGGAATTAAAAGCAAATGGTTCTACTACAATCGAAACACGTAAAGCGTTAGCTGCAAAAGTATTCCGTCACACAGCTGCGTACGATTCTTATATTTCCAACTATTTAACGGAAGAAGAATTCCCAGAAAACTTAACAATGACATATGAGTTAAAACAAACGTTACGTTATGGCGAAAACCCTCATCAAAAAGCAGCATTTTATCAAAAACGTTTAAGCTCAGATTTCTCTTTAGCTTATGCAACTCAATTACATGGTAAAGAGCTTTCGTATAACAACATTCAAGACGGGAACGCGGCACTACAAATTGTTAAAGAATTTGAGAAACCAGCAGCGGTTGCAGTTAAACATATGAACCCTTGTGGTGTTGGAACTGGTGCTACAATCGAAGAAGCGTTTGATAAAGCATATGAAGCAGACCCAACTTCAATTTTCGGTGGTATTATCGCGTTAAATCGTGAAGTAGATGCAGCAACTGCTGAAAAATTAGGTGGAATTTTCTTAGAAATTATTATTGCCCCTTCATTTACTGAAGAAGCTTTAGAAATTTTAACTAAGAAGAAAAATATTCGTTTAATGACAATCAACTTTGCTCAAGAGAAAAAAGACCAATTTAAAGTAGTATCTGTTGAAGGTGGTCTTTTAGTTCAAGAAGAAGATACTTTCGGTTTTGCTGATGCGGACATTAAAGTCGCAACAGATCGTGAGCCTACTGAAGAAGAGTGGGAAGCATTAAAACTAGGTTGGGCAGTTGTAAAACATGTTAAATCTAATGCAATTGTGGTTAATGATACTCAAATGACTTTAGGTGTGGGTGCTGGACAAATGAACCGTGTTGGCGCAGCAAAAATCGCTCTAGAACAAGCTGGAGAAAAATCAAAAGGTGCAGTACTTGCATCTGACGCATTCTTCCCAATGAGCGATACAGTTGAAACAGCAGCAGCAGCAGGCATTACAGCAATCATTCAACCTGGTGGCTCTGTAAAAGATCAAGATTCTATCGATAAAGCTAACGAATTCGGAATTGCAATGGTATTTACTGGAGTACGTCACTTTAAACATTAATATAAAATTACGCTCGTCTTTGGGAGGCGGGCGTTTTTTAGGAAAACACGGGGAAAAGCGCACATAAACTCGAGAAAAGCGCACATAAATCCCCGTAAACCGCACATAAACAGGTCAAAACCGCACATAAATCGATAAAAACCGCACATAAAAAATTATAGGAGGCACTTTATGAATATCCTTGTAATCGGAAGTGGTGGTCGCGAGCATGCAATCGCCAAAAAATTTAATGATGCTCCATCTGTTGATAAAGTATACGCAGCACCTGGTAATGATGGGATGCGTGATTGTGCAGAATTAGTAGCATTAGATGCGATGGATTTTGCAGGACTAGCCCAATTTGCAAAAGAACATGAAATTGACTTAACTTTCGTCGGACCTGAACAACCATTAGCAGGTGGAATAGTAGACTTCTTCCATGCTCGCAACTTAACAATTTTTGGACCAACGAAAGCTGCTGCTCAAATCGAAGGCAGTAAATCGTATGCAAAAGAAATTATGAAAAAATACAATATCCCGACAGCTGCTTACGATACATTCACGGATGCTGAAAATGCAATAGAGTATGTAAAGCAACATGGGGCACCAATTGTCGTAAAAGCAGATGGTCTGGCAGCTGGTAAAGGTGTAATTGTAGCAATGACTGAACAAGAAGCAATTGACGCTATTAATGATATGATTGGCAACCAACGTTTTGGTGAGTCGTCTTCACGTGTTGTCATTGAAGAGTTTTTAGATGGCGAAGAATTCTCCTTCATGTCGTTTGTACATAAAGGTCAAATTTATCCAATGGTAATTGCGCAAGATCATAAACGTGCTTACGATGGAGACAAAGGTCCTAATACTGGTGGGATGGGCGCATATTCTCCTGTACCACAAATTCCACAAGAAATTGTTTCAAAAGCGTATATTGAAATAGTAGAGCCAACAGTAAAAGCTATGGAAGAAGAAGGGGTATCTTTCACAGGGATCCTTTATGCAGGATTGATTTTAACGAAACAAGGTCCAAAAGTAATCGAGTTTAATGCACGATTTGGTGATCCTGAAACTCAAGTAGTACTCCCACGTATGTCTTCTGATTTTGGATTATTCATGAAAGCACTTATGGATGAAAAATACTTTGATTTACAATGGTCTAACGAAGCGATGTTAGGTGTTGTAATTGCAGCTGAAGGTTATCCTGGAGATGTAGAAAAAGGTAATGCACTTCCAAGTTTAGTTCATATTGCCGAAAACACTGCTGTTTATCACGCAGGAACAAAATTAGTTGATGGTAACTTTGTTGGAAATGGTGGACGTGTTCTTTTAATTGGGGCAAAAGCCGATACATTAAAAGAAGCACAAGAAAAAGTTTATAGTGCAATTAACACTTTACAATGGGATAAATTCTTTTATCGAAAAGATATTGGATGGCGTACATTTAAATAAGCAGTAAAAAAGTACAACATCAACAGTTGTACTTTTTTACTTTCCTCTAGGTTATTTTTTTGAATTAGATGCCGACTTAGATGGCCCACCGTTATTATTATTGGTCATTTGAGACGCAGCTTTTGAAACTGCCTCTGCCGGGTCTGATCCATTCGCTACACTTTGCATCACTTCTGAAGCTGCATTCGCAAAGTTTTGTGCAGTACCAGTTTGTTTACTACTTGAAGAAGTGTTTGATGATTGACTACCGTTCACGGATGAAGCAGCCTGGTTAATGACTTGTTCAGGATCTTCACCTTCCATTACTGATTGCATCGCTTGAGTTGCTACCTTTGCAAGTCCACTATCAGACCAGGAATGATTGCTTTTTGAAGTATTGGAAGAAGTGCTACCCCAACGACCTTGATAAGTGTCATTATATGCTCTCATCAAGCTATCGCCGTCCATATATTCATCAAACGAATTGTAAACCGCCTCTTTTACATTCGAACCGATGAGAGCCTTCATTGGGCAATATAAGAATATCCCTTCAGCAACTTTCATGGCACCAGCAAGAACTAATGCAGAACCGAGCGTTTTGCTACCAGAATCCTTTGTCAAATGAGCAACACCAAAAGCTGTTAACCCTGTACCAAGTGCTAAGCGAACAAAACCGCTTTTTTCTGAAATATTTTCTTGCATGTCAGACACTCCTTTTAAAGTAAATATGTTCCAACCTAAAAACTTTAATTTACAAAAGTGCTGTGATACGATAGATAAGAGCTCAAAAATTTAAATAAATAATTTGAATACTTTTTGAGCAAAGTTAGTATGTGCGTATAAAATGTCTTTAGTCGAAATAAATTTTAAAAGTAATAGAAGGGAGTGTTAATTATGCCAGAGTCTACCTGGAAAATTCATGAAATACGAAAGCAAGTTGCCGTTATAGATGGTAAACACGCACCATCAATTGTTTTAAAAAATACACGTTATTTACATAGTGTACTTAAACAATGGATTAATGGAAACATATGGATTTTAGGGGATCGGATTGTATATGTTGGGAAGGAAATGCCTACAAGTCTTAATAATACACAGGTGCTGGATTTACAGGGAAAAGTAGTTGTTCCGGGATACATTGAGCCACATGTTCATCCGTTTCAGCTTTATCATCCTCAATCCTTTGCAGATTTTGCTGCACAAAGTGGTACGACGACGTTTATAGCCGACAACATGTCATATGTATTATCACTCCCAAATCAGAAAGCGTTTTCAATTTTAGATCAATTGAAAAAATTGCCGTTTTCTTTTTACTGGTGGGCACGATTCGATTCACAAACAGAACTTGAAAATGAAGATGAACTTTTTACAAATAAATCGGTTCTTGAATGGCTTGAACGAAATGATGTAATTGTTGGTGGAGAGTTAACAGGATGGCCACGTATTATCCGTGGTGATGATTTGATGCTGTATTGGATTCAAGCTTCAAAACTAAAAGGTAAAAAGGTGGAAGGTCATTTTCCGGGAGCTTCCGAAAAAACGCTTGCTCGTATGAAGTTATTTGGTGCGGATGGTGACCATGAGGCGATGACGGTAGAGGAAGTAGAAAATCGAATTCTACACGGATTTGCGGTTACGTTAAGACATTCCTCTATTCGCCCAGATTTACCACAACTTTTAAATGGGATTATAGAGAAAAACTTAAACATTTTTGACCATCTAATGATGACAACAGATGGCTCTACACCTAGTTTCCATCAAGATGGTGTAATGGATAAATGTATACAGATTGCCTTAGATGAAGGTGTTTCACCAATCGACGCTTATAACATGGCTTCTTATAATATTGCCCGTTATTATAACATGAACCACTTACACGGTTTAATTGCTACAGGCCGATTTGCATCATTAAATATTTTAAAAGATGAATTTTCACCAAATCCTGAAGCTGTTTTATCCAAAGGTGTATGGGTAAAACAAAACAATGAAAAAGTTAATGCCTTACCAAAAATTGATTGGGGACATTTTGAACCTCTTGAATTATCATTTGGGTTAACGGATGATGATTTTCAATTTTCAATGCCAATCGGAATCGAAATGGTAAATGACGTCATTACAAAGCCTTACTCTATTAATCTCCAATTTAATAATAAGGAATTGCCACTAGGTTGTGATGAAAGCTATTTATTATTAATCGATCGAAATGGAAAATGGCGAGTCAATACGATGATTAAAGGATTCGACACCCATGTAAAGGGATTTGCCTCTTCTTATTCATGTACCGGTGAAATTATCGTTATAGGAAAAAATATTAAAGATATGAAACAAGCCTTTGAAGAATTAAGAAAAATTAAAGGTGGAATTGTTCTTACTGAAAATAGTGAGGTTGTTACTTCAATTCCATTACCGATTAATGGCTCTCTGTTTGATGGAGATGTTGAAGAACTCATTAAATATGAATTAGCATTGAAATCTGCTATGAAAGAACGGGGATACAAACACTCTGATGTAATCTATACTTTACTATTCTTACAATCAACACATCTACCATATATTCGTATAACACCTCGTGGGATATATGATGTTATGCAAAAGAAAGTAATGTTACCAGCTGTGATGCGCTAAAGGGGAGAAAGAAAATGGTTCGTAATAAAGTAATGATAGCACTATTCTCGACAATTTTACTTGTTGGTTGTGGAGATAAAGAAGAAGCAGAAAAAGTAGAAGAATCTGTAGACGAAGAAACGATACCTGTTACGGAAGAAGTCGAGTTACCTTATGTGACACCTTTCACAGGAGAGAAGATTGCAAATGAAGTAACCATGCGTCCGATTATTGCAACTATTAATAACCATCCAGATGCAAGGCCCCAATCCGGTATTGCATCTGCAGATATTGTTTATGAAATGTTAGCAGAAGGTAATATAACTAGATTGTTAGCTTTATACCAATCTGAAATTCCTGAAATAATTGGACCAATTCGTAGTGCGAGAGACTACTTTATCGAAATTGCAGCAGGTTTGGATGCATTTTACATTGCCCATGGATATAGTCCAGAAGCACAAACAATGTTGATGAATGGTTTCGTCGATAATATCAACGGAATGGCGTATGATGGCACAATTTTTAAACGTTCTTCAGACAGAGTTGCGCCACACAATTCCTATATTCCAGGAGAAAATATTGAACTTGCTGCAGAGAAAGTGAATGCTTCACTTCTTTATCAGGAAAAAGTGTCGTATAATTTTTATGAGCCAGATGAAAGTGCTAAAATGGGAATTGAAGCAACTTCAGTAGAGATAAATTACGGAGGGTCCAGTTCCTTTAATAGCCTTTATACTTATAATGCTGACACAAAAACATATTCGAGGGAAGCGGGAAGTGTAGAAACAACAGACAATTTGACAGGGGAACCAATCGCGTTATCTAATGTTTTATTTTTCGAAATGGATCATAGCATTATCGATAGCGCAGGTCGACTGGAAATCGATATTACTTCAGGCGGCACAGCATATGTGTTTCAACAAGGAATTATGCGTGAAGTGCTTTGGGAAAATGTGGATGGCGTTTTAAAAGCAGTAGAAACTGATGGTAGTGAAGTGAAATTAGTACCTGGACAAACATGGATACATTTTGTTCCATCAAATCCAGGAATTGTTTCATCAGTTAGTTTCTCTTAGTTTAGTGAAGGGAAGAAAATGCATGCAGATTGATAAAATACGGGGACATCAAACTGATCAATTATTTAAAGCTGTATTGGAACTAAAAAATCTCGAAGAATGCTATAAATTTTTTGATGATTTATGTACAATAAGTGAAATTCAATCGTTGGCTCAACGGTTTGAAGTAGCTCATTTACTACGTTTAAAGAAAACATACGAAACAATTAAAAAAGAAACAGGTGCTTCCACAGCAACCATTTCTCGAGTTCGTCGTTGTTTTGATTATGGAAACGATACGTATGATGAAATGTTAGGACGTTTATATCCTGACGAAAAGCCATTCCAACCAAAGTAATTTTTAAAAATTTTAGGCTGTCCTAGTAAGTCAAAAACTGACTATTAGGCAGCTTTTTTTTACTTCTAAATTTTTTTCTCTTTATTGTAGTTTACGTTATACTTGTTATGAATCTATATAAATTTAGAACATTTTAGGTGGGGTGCAAGAATGGATTATAAAAGTTGGCGGCATGTGTTTAAAATTGATCCGGCAAAGGAAATTTCGGAGGACGATTTAGAAAAATTGTGTGAATCAGGAACAGATGTGATTTTAGTTGGTGGAACAGATGGGGTTACAGTTGATAATGTTATTGATATTTTGTTACGGGTAAGACGCTTTTCAGTACCTGTTGCTCTAGAAATATCAAATTTAGAATCCGTGATTGGTGGTTTTGATTATTATCTTATCCCTTCAGTATTAAACAGTACGGATACGAAATGGGTAAAAGACCTTCACCATGCAGCATTGAAAGAATATGGAGATGTGATGGTATGGGACGAGTTGATTGCGGAAGGTTATTGTATATTGAATCCAGATTGTAAAGTAGCAGAAGCAACGAGTGCGAATACAGACTTGTCAAAAGAAGATGTTATTGCTTATGCAAGACTAGCGGAAAATTATTTCAAACTACCAATATTTTATGTGGAATATAGTGGAGCTTACGGTGATGTAGAAATAGTTTCGGCTGTAAAAGAGGTGTTATCAGAAACAAAGCTATTTTACGGTGGAGGCATTACAAATGTTGAACAGGCTGAAGAAATGGCGAAAATTGCAGATACTGTAATCGTTGGCAACATTATTTACGACGATATAAAACAAGCTTTAAAAACGGTTGAAGCTGTAAAAAGTATTGCCATTTAAAATGCTTTAGGGGTGTAGATATAGTATAATAGAACAAATGTTTGTATAAAGGCGGTGCATCATGGAACAAATAACGAAAAACTTACTAAATGGAATGAATCCACAGCAAGCTGAAGCTGTAAAAACAACAGAAGGCCCCCTATTAATCATGGCAGGAGCTGGTTCAGGGAAAACGCGCGTATTGACCCATCGAATTGCCTATTTAGTCGTTGAAAAAGAGGTATATCCTTCAAAAATTTTAGCCATTACCTTCACTAATAAGGCTGCCCGCGAAATGCGTGAACGAATTGATGGACTTTTGGGAAATGGTACAACAGATAGTATGTGGGTATCTACCTTCCACTCAATGTGTGTGCGTATTTTAAGAAGAAATATCGACCGTATCGGCTATTCAAAAAACTTCTCTATCCTAGATTCGTCCGACCAACTTACTGTAGTGAAGAACGTATTAAAACAGCTTAATATCGATTCGAAACGTTATGAACCCCGTGCGATTTTAAATGCTATTAGTTCGGCAAAAAACGAGTGCATAACTGCTGATATGTATAAGACTAATAGCAATCCGAACAATCCCTACGAAAAGGTCGTTTCACAAGTTTACGATGAATACGAAAAGAGACTACGTAAAAACCAATCACTCGACTTTGACGATCTCATCATGACGACCATTACATTATTCGAACGAGTACCAGACGTGTTGGAATTCTATCAAAATAAGTTCCAATATATTCACGTGGATGAGTACCAAGATACGAACCACTCTCAATATAAGCTCGTACAATTATTAGCTCAAAAGTTTAAAAACATTTGTGTTGTAGGGGATTCTGACCAATCTATTTATCGTTGGCGTGGGGCGGATATCGGAAACATTTTATCTTTTGAAAAAGATTACCCAAATGCGAAAGTGATTTTACTTGAGCAAAATTACCGTTCGACAAAACGCATTTTACAGGCTGCCAATGATGTTATTGAAAATAATGAGAGCAGGTACCCGAAACGACTTAGAACAGAGAACCTCGACGGAGATAAAGTAGTTGTCTACAAAGCTTCAACAGAACAAGATGAAGCTCAATTTGTAGTACAAACCATTCAAAAATTAATGGATCAGGAAAACCGCTCATTAGATGATTTTGCGATTCTTTACCGTACGAATGCTCAATCCCGTGTTATGGAAGAAGTGCTCGTAAAATCAAATATGACCTACCAAATCGTGGGTGGAACAAAATTCTACGACCGCAAAGAAATTAAAGATTTACTAGCATACCTACGCTTAATTGCAAACAATGATGATGATCTGTCCCTTGCAAGAATTATCAATGAGCCAAAACGAAATATCGGGGCAACTTCATTTGAAAAAATGGCAACCTATGCAATCCAACATGACCTTTCAATTTTTGAGGCGATGAAGGAAGTATTATTTATGGGGCTTACTTCGAGGGCAGCTGGAGCAGTGGAGAAGTTTCGTGAGTTGATATCAAACTTAACACAAATGCAAGAATTTCTCTCTGTTACAGAACTTGTTGAGCAAGTAATTGAAAAGTCCGGCTACCGGGAAATGCTCGAAAATGAAAAAACAATTGAAGCCGAAAGTAGATTAGAAAATATCGAAGAGTTTTTATCCGTAACAAAAGCCTTTGAAGAGCGTAGTGATGATAAATCCCTCGTTGCTTTTTTAACAGATTTAGCACTAGTTGCAGATATTGATGCTCTAGAGAAAGAAGACACTTCAAAAGGTAGTATTATTTTAATGACTATGCATTCGGCAAAAGGATTAGAATTCCCAGTTGTTTTCATAATCGGTATGGAGGAAAATATTTTTCCACATTCAAGATCTTTAAATGATGCTGCTGAGATGGAGGAAGAACGTCGCCTTTGTTATGTTGGCATAACGCGAGCAGAACAGCGACTTTATTTATCTTGTGCTGGGACACGTACGCTTTATGGTCGTTCAAGTTTCAATATGCCTTCAAGATTTTTAAATGAAATTTCGGATGATGTTATGGAGCACATTTCAAAATCAGGAAATCGTATTGATGCAGAGGAGCTTCCCTTTAGCTCAAGTAGACGTGCTTCAAGTTATCGCCGCACAGTGGGGAATGTACAAACAAAGTCTCAAGTAGCCAGCTTACAATCTACGGGTGGAAATGAACTAGGTTGGAAAGCAGGAGATAAAGCTGTCCATGGTAAATGGGGTACAGGTACCGTTGTTAGTGTGAAAGGTGAAGGAGACGGACTTGAACTAGACATTGCATTTCCGAATATCGGTATTAAACGTTTATTAGCGAAATTCGCACCAATTACAAAAGGGTAAAATATGTATTTTGGAGGAATACAATGAACGACATTGAAAAACGAGTTGCAGAGTTAAATAAATTGCTTCATGAATATGAACATGCCTATTACGTACTAGATAAGCCAATCGTAGCTGATGCTGTTTATGATCAACTCTTACATGAATTAATTGCTATAGAAAAAGAAAATCCATCATTAATTTATCCCGATTCACCTACAGGACGTGTTGGAGGTGTGGCAGTTGATGGTTTCCGTAAAGTAACTCATACGTATCCTATGCTCAGTTTATCCAATGCTTTTGGCGAAGAGGACTTACGCGACTTTGACCGAAAAATCCGACAAGCAATTGGAGATAATTTTTCCTATGTGTGTGAATTGAAAATTGACGGGTTGGCGATTTCACTACGATATGAAAATGGAGTGTTCGTTCAAGGTGCCACTCGAGGTGATGGTTCAGTTGGAGAAGACATTACAGCCAACTTAAAAACAATACGGGCAATTCCGTTGCGATTAAAGGAGCCTATCACAATTGAGGTGCGCGGTGAAGCCTATATGCCGAAAAAATCCTTTGAAACACTAAATAACACACGTGCGGAAAAAGGAGAAGAACTATTTGCAAATCCGCGTAACGCAGCAGCCGGTTCACTACGTCAATTAGATCCAAAAATCGCAGCTAGTCGTAACCTTTCAACCTTCATCTATGCAATTGGTGGAGATGGTGAAGCCTATGGAATCGATTCTCATGCAGAAATGCTAGATTATTTAGAAACTCTAGGATTTCCTTCGAACAAAGAAAGACAGTTATGTGAAACTATTGATGATGTGCTGTCGTTCATAACTAAGTGGACAGAAAATCGTCAAAACCTACCTTACGAAATTGATGGAATCGTCGTAAAAGTAAACCGCTATGCTCACCAAGATGAACTAGGATTTACTGCTAAAAGTCCACGTTGGGCAATTGCTTACAAATTCCCTGCTGAAGAGGTTGTGACGAAATTACTAGATATCGAACTTACTGTTGGTCGAACTGGTGTATTAACTCCTACTGCAATTTTAGAACCAGTTCTAGTAGCAGGTTCAACAGTAGGAAGAGCTTCCCTTCATAATGAAGACTTGATCCGTGAAAAAGATATCCGTATTGGGGATACTGTCATCGTCCATAAAGCTGGCGATATTATTCCAGAAGTGGTCGGGGTTATTTTAGAGCAACGTCCTGAAGATGCGGTTCCTTTTGAAATGCCAACACATTGTATTGCATGTGATAGTGAACTTATCCGCATTGAAGGTGAGGTTGCATTACGTTGCGTTAACCCAACTTGTCCTGCGCAAATTGCTGAGGGAATTAAGCATTTTGTTTCGCGTAACGCGATGAATATCGATGGTTTAGGTGAAAAAGTAGTGGAGCAACTTCTTCGTGAAAACTATATTAAAGATGTTGCTGATTTGTACCACCTTCAAGTAGAACAACTTGTAAAACTTGAACGAATGGGAGAAAAATCCGCTACGAATTTAGTAAATGCCATAGAACAATCGAAAGAAAATTCAATGGAACGTCTTTTATTTGGTCTAGGTATTCGTCATGTGGGAGAAAAAGCGGCAAAAATCTTATCAGAACAATTTGAAACTATCGATGCCCTTATGGAAGCAAGAGAAAATCAATTGACAGCAATTTTTGAAATTGGAGAAAAGATGGCAGATTCTGTCGTAACTTATTTCCAACAAGATGAAGTAAAAGTGTTGATTTCACGGCTAAAAGAAGTTGGCGTAAATATGACATTCAAAGGTAAAAAAGTTCAAGTGGAAATTGGTGAAAATCCATTTGCAGGTAAGACGATTGTTCTTACAGGAAAATTATCGCAATTGACACGGAATGAAGCAAAGGCGAAAATAGAAGAGTTGGGCGGAACAGTTACAGGTAGCGTTAGTAAAAAAACCGATCTTGTCATTGCAGGAGAAGATGCTGGTTCAAAATTAACAAAAGCTCAAGAACTTGGCATTGAAGTATGGGACGAAAACCGCCTAGTTGAACAATTACAATAGTAAAGGAGTTTCAAACGATGAACCGATTTCGCTGGATTCCGGCGATGGTCGTTGTTGCAATGCTAACAGGTTGTGTACCTTCCCTTAAAGAAGATACAGAAGTGTTACAAAATACAGATGAAGCTGAAGCAGAGGTTGAAACGACAATCATCCCTAGTATTCAAATAAGTGACCGTTATTATAGAACGCTTGTACCGTATAAGGAAAGTGCAAGCCGTGGATTAGTCGTGTCAAATTTATTTACAAAGTACGACATTAATGAAGTAGAAACAGGACTAATGCGTTTATCTCAAAATGTTTACGATACAGATACTTACTATTTCCAAGAAGGTCAGTATCTAGATTCTGAAACGGTGAGTAATTGGTTATACCGAAGCAATCAAAATCAAAAGGAATCACCAGAATTACATGGTTTGAACCCACCTGATACAGATGCATCCGGGAATAAATTATCACCAGAAGTGCGGGCAAAACAAGCACCTATTTACTTAGCCCATATCGTTGAGCAAAACTATCTTACAAAAACAGAGGATAACAAAGTTAAGATAGGTGGTATTTCAATAGGGCTTGCTCTAAATTCTATCTACTACTATCAAAAGGAACAGTATGGAGAATATTATGAGGAGCCAATTCCTGAAGCAGATATAGAGAAAAAGGGAAAACAAATTGCAGAGGAAGTTCTTACAAGATTACGTGCAAGACCAGATATGAAGGATATTCCTATAGTTATTGGTTTGTTTAAACAAGAAGAACGTAATTCTATTGTGCCGGGAACTTACTTTGCCTATAGTGTTTCAGAAAATGGCCAAAGTAGTTTAGGGGAATGGCAAAAAATTAACGAAGAATACGTGACGTTCCCAATGTCTTCGCCAGACGAAATATATCGAGAAGCTAACGACAAATTCCTGAACCTTAAACAAGATGTGGATAAATATTTCGCAAACTATACGAGTGTAATAGGACGCGGGTTTTATCAAAATAATCAAATGACAAAACTTTCGATTGAAATTCCAATTCAATTTTATGGATCTACTGAAATTATTGGATTTTCTCAATATCTCTCTGGCGTTATTATTAAACAATTACCGAACGATATAGACATCGAGGTAAGCATTACATCTGTTAATGGACCAGAAGTGCTTATTTTAAAAGATCGTAATGATGCAGAACCATTGGTTCATATTTATGAGTAACAGTGTAGTCATTTTGGCTACATTGTTTTTTTTGTGAGTATTAAATTACTATATGACAATTCTAAGAATAGGTTTGAATTTGTGGGAAATTTGGCGATAATAGAAATTGTTTGAGTAAACTTAAAGTGGAATAAAGGCATATAAGGTAAAAGAATGACGAGATACCAAGTTTTTAGTCCAATATTGAGATTTTTTACAGGAAAAATGGTATTATTATTGATTATTGCCACGTTCATATTCGGAGGTGTAGATTAATGGCGAAATTAACAAAAGAAGAAGTAAAACACGTTGCCCATTTAGCTCGTCTTGCAATTACGGATGAAGAAGCTGAAAAATTTGCAAACCAACTTGGAAAAATTACGGATTTTGCAGAGCAACTAAATGAATTGGATACAACAAACGTTAAACCAACTTCTCACGTATTACCAATTGTAAATGTTATGCGTGAAGACGTTGCACAAAAAGGTTTAGATCGTGAAGTAATGATGCTAAACGTAAAAGAACAAGAGGCTGGACAAGTTAAAGTTCCACCAATTTTAGAAGACTAATCACCTAAGCAGGAGGGTAACTCATGACGTTATTTGAACGTTCATCAAAGGAATTACAAGAAGGCTTACATAGCGGCGATTTTAAAATTGCTGATTTAACAAATGAAGCTTTTGCACGCATTGAAAAATTAGATGGCGATGTACAAGCATTTTTAGCTTTAAATAAAGAAAAAGCAATAGCTCAGGCTGAAGAAATGGATCAAGTTCCATTCGAACAACGTGGTCCATTATTTGGTTTACCAATTGGAGTAAAAGACAATATCGTAACTGAAGGTCTTGAAACAACATGTGCATCAAAAATTTTAGAAGGTTTTATGCCAATCTATGATGCAACAGTCGTGAAAAAACTTCGCGATGCTGGCATGATTACTGTTGGTAAATTAAACATGGATGAATTCGCAATGGGTTCATCTAATGAAAACTCTGCTTTCAAAACAACTAAAAACCCATGGAACCTTGACCATGTACCAGGAGGCTCTTCAGGTGCATCTGCAGCAAGTGTTGCAGCTGGTGAAGTTCCATTCTCACTAGGTTCAGATACAGGTGGTTCAATCCGTCAACCAGCAGCCTATTGTGGTGTTGTTGGAATGAAACCAACTTATGGCCGTGTATCTCGTTTTGGTTTAGTTGCATTCGCATCTTCATTAGATCAAATTGGACCAATTACTCGTAATGTATATGACAACGCTTTATTACTTGAAGCAATCGCAGGTGTAGACGCAAACGATTCTACTTCAGCGGATGTGCCAGTACCAAACTATGTTGCTTCACTAAATGGCGACATTAAAGGCTTACGTATTGCAGTGCCAAAAGAATTCCTTGGAGAAGGTGTTGGCGAAGCAGCACGTAACTCAGTTTTAGAAGCTCTTGAAGTATTAAAAGGTTTAGGAGCAACTGTAGAAGAAGTATCTCTTCCACACTCTAAGTATGCTCTAGCTGCCTACTATATCCTTTCTTCATCTGAAGCTTCATCTAACCTTTCTCGTTTCGATGGTATCCGTTACGGTTTCCGTGCTGAAGGCGTGAAGAACTTAATGGAACTTTATAAAGAAACTCGCGCGCAAGGTTTTGGTGATGAAGTAAAACGTCGTATCATGCTTGGAACTTATTCTTTAAGTGCTGGTACATACGATGCTTACTACAAAAAAGCACAACAAGTTCGTACATTAATTAAAGAAGATTACGACAAAGTATTCGAAAACTATGATGTAATTGTTGGACCTACTGCACCAACTCCAGCATTTAAAGTTGGCGAAAACATTGATGATCCAATGACGATGTATGCAAACGACATTTTAACAATTCCAATTAACTTAGCAGGTGTTCCAGCTATTTCAATTCCATGTGGTTTTGAAAATGGACTTCCACTAGGTTTACAAATTATCGGTAAACATTTCGATGAGGAAACAATTTACCGTACTGCTTTCGCTTATGAGCAAGCAACAGATTTCAATACACAAACTCCTCAAATCTGGGAGGTTAAATAATTATGAACTTTGAAACAGTAATCGGGTTAGAAGTACACGTTGAGTTAAAAACAGAATCAAAAATTTTCTCTCCAGCGCCAAACCATTTCGGTGCAGAGCCAAATACAAATACGACAGTAATCGACCTTGGATATCCTGGTGTATTACCTGTGTTAAATAAAAATGTTGTGGATTATGCTATGAAAGCTGCATTAGCTCTTAACATGGACATTAACCAACATACAAAATTTGACCGTAAAAACTATTTCTATCCAGACAATCCGAAAGCATATCAAATCTCTCAATTTGATAAACCAATCGGCGAAAATGGTTGGATTGAAATTGAAATTGAAGGAACTGATGGCCAACCTGGTTATACGAAAAGAATCGGTATTACACGTCTTCACATGGAAGAAGATGCTGGTAAACTAACTCATGGTGAAGGCTATTCTTTAGTAGACTTCAACCGTCAAGGAACACCACTTGTAGAGATCGTTTCTGAGCCAGATATTCGCACACCAGCTGAAGCGTATGCTTATTTAGAAAAACTAAAAGCAATTATTCAATACACTGGAGTATCTGATGTTCGTATGGAGGAAGGGTCACTTCGTTGTGACGCGAACATTTCAATCCGTCCATATGGTCAAGAAGAATTCGGTACAAAAACAGAGCTAAAAAACTTAAACTCTTTCAACTTTGTACGTAAAGGTCTTGAGTACGAAGAAGTACGCCAAGCAGAAGTATTAATGGCTGGTGGCGTAATCGAGCAAGAAACTCGTCGTTTTGATGAGAAAACTGGTAAAACAATTCTTATGCGTGTGAAAGAAGGAACGGACGACTACCGTTACTTCCCAGAGCCAGACTTAGTTGATTTACAAATTGATGATGCTTGGTTAGAACGCGTTCGTGCTTCAATCCCTGAACTTCCAGATGCTCGTAAAAAACGCTATGTTGAACAACTTGGCTTAAATGATTACGATGCAAGCGTACTAGTAGTAAACAAAGAGATTTCAGATTTCTTTGATGAAATGGTAACTGCTGGAGCGGATGCAAAACTTTCTGCCAACTGGTTAATGGGTGACGTTTCAGCTTACTTAAACGCTGAGCAAAAAGAACTTGGTGATACTGCATTAACACCAGAAAACCTTGCTGGTATGGTGAAATTAATTGCAGATGGCACAATTTCTTCTAAAATCGCGAAAAAAGTATTCACTGAGCTTGTGAAAAACGGTGGAGACGCAGCGAAAATCGTAAAAGATAAAGGCTTAGTTCAAATTTCAGATCCTGCTGTTTTATTAGGATTTGTAACAGAAGCTTTAGATGCGAACCCACAATCTATTGAAGACTTTAAAAACGGAAAAGACCGTGCAATTGGCTTCTTAGTAGGTCAAATCATGAAAGCTTCAAAAGGACAAGCAAACCCACCAATGTTAAATAAAATTTTACTTGAAGAAATTAACAAACGATAATTTCTTTGAGAATGGCCACCCTATAAGTTGGATGAATCCTGCTTTTAGGGTGGTTTTTTATAGGGAGAAAAGCTTGGAATGGGCAATATTAATGGCTGTGTGGACAAAAGATCTCCCTGAATGAGCAAACGCAACTGCTAACTGGACATAAACTAACTCTGAATGAGCAAAAGCAACTGCTATGTGGACGAAACTTTTCTAAGTGCACAAATCATTTGTTTAAGTGCACATAACGCTACTTCATGCGCACTATAGAATCCTTTAAATGCACAAAATGTGTTAATTAACGCACAAAAGGGCATTTTCACATCGTCCGAATCATAAAAATTGTTTTTCAACCTTCCGAAAGGCAAAATAGAATGTAGAAAGGGAGGTCATAATAATGAAAACAGAACAACAATATTTTGAAGAATCAATGTCTATGGCACAATACATGGATCAGATGACAACACATTTAAAAGAGCCAAGTTTTAAAGTGTATGAAAGCTTCAATGTGAACTCTGAAGATGAAGTATTCCAATTATTAAAAGAGCATAAACCACACATCCTAACAATTACAGAGGATTGGTGTGGCGATGCAATGCTGAACAATCCTGTAATGCGTAAAATTGCAGAAGAAGCGGACCTTGATATTCGTTGTGCTTTCCGTGATGCAGATACGGATTTAATTGACCGTCACTTAACTAATGGTGGACGGGCAATTCCAATATATTTATTCTTAAACGCTCAAGGTGAAGTGATTGGAAAATGGGGTCCACGTGCTCCACAACTTCAACAAATGGTCACAGATATGCGTGCGCAATTACCTGAAAAAGATGACCCATCATTTGAAGAAAAACAAAAACAATTGTATACTACTTTGCAGGAGAAATATGTTCAAGATCCTCAATGTGCAAAATGGGTTTATGAAGATATAAAAGCTATTATTACAAAAGCGTTATCATAACGGGAAAATTATCATAATATAAGATTAAAGGTTCTCTTCATTGCTCCTACAAACTTTGCTTGAAGGGAACTTTCCATTTACTGAAAGCGTTCTTTTATACATAATTAGAAGAAATAGGATGGACGAAAACATGAAAAGAGCAAGAATCATTTATAATCCAACATCAGGTAGAGAAGCATTTAAAAGACATTTACCAGATGTATTAGAAAAGCTTGAAATCGCTGGGTATGAAACATCTTGCCATGCAACTACATGTGAAGGTGATGCAAAACAAGCAGCAGCCAATGCAGTAGAGCGTGGTTTTGATATTATCATTGCTGCTGGTGGAGATGGAACGTTAAATGAAGTCGTAGCAGGAATAAGTCCGTATGAAAATCGCCCGAAACTTGGGTTAGTACCTATGGGAACGACAAATGACTTTGCGCGCGCTGTACAAATTCCAAGAAAAATTGACGAGGCAATTGATATCATTATTCAAGGAGATACAATCCCAGTAGATGTTGGGTTAATAAATGACGACCGCTATTTTATTAACATTGCAGCAGGTGGACGCATTACTGAGTTAACGTATGAAGTTCCAAGTAAAATGAAAACGGTGCTTGGGCAACTAGCTTATTATTTGAAAGGTATTGAAATGATACCATCAATAAAAGCGACGAATATGCGAATTGAGTATGATGATGAAGTGTTTGAAGGCGAAGCGATGATGTTCTTATGTGGACTAACGAATTCTGTTGGGGGCTTTGAAAAAATTGCCCCTGATGCAAGTATTAATGACGGATTGTTCACAATGATGATATTGAAAAAATGTAATATTGCAGATTTTATTCGCATTGCTTCCCTTGCGTTGCGAGGAGAACATTTAAATGATCCAAATTTAATTTATAAAAAATCGAGTGTAGTTAAAGTATCGCCAATGGATGTAGATGAGACAATCCACATTAATTTGGATGGCGAATATGGCGGGGATGCACCGGTGAAATTTACAAACTTAAAACGGCATATCGAAGTTTTTGTTCCAATCAATGATATTCGTGAACAAGATCGAGTTTAATCAAGATAAGGAGTCTACTTAGGTAGGCTTCTTTTTTATGTCCTGAATTACTATTTTTCGTAAATAATGGAAAAGCTATAAGGTGTATCAGAAATAGAAAAGAGGGATACTATGCGAGATTTAAATGCACCAACGAAAAAGTTCCGACCAGAAATCGAAGGAATCCGTGCAGTTGCTGCAATCCTTGTAGCGGTATATCATATTTGGCTTGGAAAAGTTTCTGGCGGCGTTGATGTATTTTTCATTGTATCGGGGTTTCTCATTACAACCTCATTATTAGCGAAAATAGAAAGAGAAGGGCACATCAATTTATTTGAGTATTTACTTGGATTAGTAAAACGTTTAATTCCATTAGCTTTCACAGTACTAACTGTGACGTCGTTGTTATCGATTCTCATCATGCCGAAAGTTCAATGGGAGCAAATCATATCCGAAGTAATCGCATCTGGTCTGTATTATGAAAATTGGCAGTTAGCTTTTAACTCGGTGGATTATTTAGAGCAAAATAATGAAGCAAGCCCCCTTCAACATTTTTGGGCGCTTTCATTACAAGGTCAGTTTTATATTACATGGCCATTGATTATCATCTTGTCGTTTTTTATTGCACGGAAGCTTTTTAAAACGCCGGAGAGGAAAACGTTATTAGCTACTCTAAGCATTTTGTTTACATTATCTATTAGCTATTCCATTTATAAGACAATTGTGAATCAACCATGGGCATACTTTGATACGTTTGCTAGAGTTTGGGAGTTTAGCTTAGGTGGGATTGTTGCAATTATTATTACGTTAATTCCATTAAAAAGCGTATATAGTGCGTTAATTGGATGGGTTGGATTAGGAATTATTTGTTTAACAGGAGTACTGTTACCTGTTTCTACTGTGTTTCCGGGATATGCGGCACTTTTGCCAACGATTGGAGTTATTTTAATTATTCTTGCTGCAGAAAATGGTCATCGTTTTGGCGTAGAGAAACTATTAGGATCAAAACCGCTATTATTTATGGGGAGCATTTCGTACGGTTTTTATTTATGGCATTGGCCTCTACTTATTTTCTATTTAACATATTTCAAAAAGGAAACAGTCTCACTAAGTGCAGGGCTAGTCATTTTATCATTAACCTTTATCCTTTCTTACGTTTCAACTAAAGTTCTCGAAGCACCAGTTCGAAAATTAAATGTAAAATACTCTAAGGTAAAATTAGTATCGATTGCGACATCCTTTGCACTACCTGTTACATTTGTTGTTTTTTTATGGGGAACACAACTCACAGAGGAAAAGAGTATTTATAATCTGGAAGACTATCCGGGTGCTAATGCATTGGCTGTACAAATGACGGTGAAACCTGATATTGAACCGATTCCTTCCATGCTTGAAATTAAAGAAAACCTCCCAGAATTTTATTCAGTAGAGGATTGTGTTACAAGGTCTGGAGAAAGGGTGACAAAATGTTCCTTTGGTGAAACGAAAAAGCCGGAGCATACAATTGCCCTTGTTGGTGGTTCTCATTCTGGACATTGGTTCCCTGCATTGATGGGGTTTGCTGAAGAATTGAAGATGCAAATCGATGTGTATAATCATGATGGTTGCAGGTTCTCAAACGATGATTTTAACGGAACATTAACAGAAGCTTGTATGAAGTGGAATGAACTAGTCATTCAGGAGATCATTAAAAACCCACCAGACTTAGTGTTCACCACAGCGAATTTAAATAAAAATGATACGATTCCAATTGGTTATATACAACAGTGGGAAAAACTTGAGGGTGTCACGAAGGTTTTTGCAGTGCGCGACAATCCTAGAATGAGCGAAAATGTGCCTTTATGTTTAGAGCGTGAAAAAGATAATATTGATTGTTCACTGCCACGGGATGAAGCACTTTCCTCGGTTTTACCATGGGAAAATACAAAAGAAATTCCGAGTAATGTGTTTTTTGCCGATATGTCCGATTATTTCTGTGATGACGAAACTTGCTATTCTGTTATTGGGAACATCATTGTATATCGTGATGCACATCATATTACGGCTGAATATGCAAGAACCCTCTCTCCATTTTTAAAAGAGCATATTGTAGAAGCATTGGCGGAGTAAATACTCTAACTTTAACCTATAAGGCAAGAAGCTGTATAAGCTGTCCAATCTATTGGATGGCTTTTTATTTTGAAAACTAGGGAACACATAATCTCACAACATAATAGCAATATTTTCTATGACCATGCTACAATAGAAGAACTGAAATGGAGGACGGAACATGGCAGCACCAGTGAAGAAAAATGATCGCAAAATTGTATATATAGAAGATTTGACTCATGATGGAAATGGCGTGGCAAAGGTAGATGGATATCCGTTATTTATACAAGGAGCACTACCTGAAGAAACAGCAGAAATTCACGTCTTAAAAACCCTTAAAAATTATGGATTTGCTAAAATTGTTGAAATTATAAAACCATCCCCAGACAGAGTAAAAGCACCTTGTATTTATTTTGGAAAATGCGGTGGATGTCAACTTCAACATTTATCCTATGAAGGACAATTAAAATGGAAAGAAAACATGGTGCGCAATGTGATGAAACGCATTGGAAAAATTGATGCGCCAGTACTTCCTGTTAAAGGAATGCAGGACCCTTGGAACTACCGTAATAAATCCCAAATTCCATTTTCAATGACAGAAACGGGACCGATAGCAGGGTTTTATAAGTCAAAATCCCATGAAATTGTCGATATGGAACGTTGCTTAATCCAAGTTGGTGAAGCTGATGAAATGATGGCGAATTTGAAAAAAGAGCTAACGGAAATTGGCATTGTCCCTTATAACGAAGAATCCCATCAAGGAATGCTACGCCATGTAGTGGTTCGAAAAGGTCGTGCTACTGGGGAAGTGATGATTGTACTTGTTACAAATCAACATAAGTTTCCTCAAAAAGATGCAGCGATTGAACTCATCCGAAAACTTGTACCAAATGTTACATCCATTGTTCAAAATATTAATATTGAAAAAACGAACGTGATATTAGGAAATGAAACAGTGACATTGTGGGGTAAAGATTTTATTGAAGACACAATTGGCGGAGTACGATTTGAAATCTCTGCTCGTTCGTTTTATCAAGTAAACCCTGTACAAACGGAGGTACTTTATAAACAAGCATTGGATTATGCTCAATTAACAGGTGATGAGACAGTAATTGATGCATACTGCGGGATCGGAACAATTTCACTATTCCTAGCACAAAAAGCGAAACAAGTGATGGGGGTTGAAATTGTGGAGCAAGCAATTGAAGATGCAAAGCGAAATGCAGAAATCAATGGCTTTACCAATACGTATTTCGAAGCTGGCCCGGCAGAAGAAGTTATCCCACGTTGGTACGCAGATGGAAAAGTGGCAGACGTATTAGTAGTCGATCCTCCTCGCAAAGGATGTGACGAGGCTTTATTGAATACGATTATTGAGCAGAAACCAAAACGCGTAGTCTATGTATCATGTAATCCTGCAACATTAGTGCGGGACTTACGCATACTAGAAGACGGTGGATACAAGACAATGGAAGTTCAACCAGTGGACATGTTTCCTCAAACGACGCACTGTGAAGCGGTCGCTTGGCTTGAACTAGCTGACTAATCTTTACTTAAGTGTGTTTTTCAACTTACGCTTTATTCGGATGATTTTTAGCGATTACTAATTTGATATTTGTTAAAACATAAAAAGCAGACGGTTTAGAAGTGCTGGTATCCCACCTCTAATTGGCCGTCTGCTTTTACTATTATTTTATGAAAGAGACATCACTACTAAACACTCAACATGAATGAACGTACAAATTTTAATTTATTGTTCTGTATAATTATTATTATTGCTACGATAGAAACTTTTTACTTAGTCTTCAAACTTACATGTATTGGTAATATTCAATTTTTAATAATATAGAATGAACTGTTATTGCCTACTAGATTGCAGTTTTTCTGTATAACCTTTGTGTCACGGGTAGAAAATCAGGTGAGGTGACAGAAATGCCTTTTTATTTACTTAGAAAAATGATTCGCAAATTGCCTGGAGTTGTAATCAAAATGATTCCAAAGCCTGATCCTGTTATGACAGATGGTTATGGCTCAAGAGAAAAAATTGGTGAAATCTGCGCTGATGCGGGATATAAATCGGTGCTTCTCGTAACTGACAAAATAATTTTCTCTCTCGGTTATTACGAAAAAGTTCTTAACTCGTTGAAAGCAAATAACATCAATTATTCTGTATTCTATAATATCGCATCTGAACCGGAAATTGACATAATCAACGAAGGTAGAACTATCGCTATAAACTGCAGCGCCGATTGTATCATAGCTCTTGGAGGAGGTTCCGTATTGGACACCTGTAAGATAATAGCCGCAAGCACAAAAATACCAAAGCGAAAAATTAAACATTTCCTGCACAAATTTGTTTATGTTAGTGGAAAAACTTTGCCCATTATCGCTGTTCCGAGCACTTCCGGAACAGGCGCTGAAATTACTGTCGGGGCTGTAGTTAAGAATGAAAAAGGGATAAAAAGTTCCACGGTAGTCATCGGTCTGAATGTTCCTCATGTTGTGCTTGACAGCGAGTTGACAATGGGTGCGCCTGAAAGTGTTACGGTATACTGTGGAATTGACGCTCTTAGTCACGGCCTTGAGGGATATCTCGCAGACATTAAGACGAGTGAAGAAGATATAAATAAAAGCCGTGAATGCATAAAGCTTGTATTTCAGAATCTGCCCTGTCTTATTTCAAATCCAGATAATGTCAACGCAAGACAGAATATGTGTCTTGCCGCCTATTACGGTGGAAATGCTATCAACATGCAGCTTGCTGGGTATGTTCATGCCTTTGCACATTCAATCGGTGCCCTGTATCAGATTCCTCATGGAAAAGCTATTGCGCTATGTCTTATACCGATTGTTTCTTTTCACAAAAACATTTGTATGGATAAGCTTGCAGAGTTGTCAATTTATTGTGGATTTTCCACAGAAACAGTTGACGAAGTTGCTGCGGCGAATAGATTTATCACCGCTCTTGAAGGGCTGCTGAAAAACTGCGGCTTTGAAAGAGGCTTTGATATGATTGATGAGAAAGATTATAAAAAACTTACCAAAATGATAAATGCCGATTCCATTAATTATTTGCCTCCAAAAACTCTCAACAATAAAGAGATTGTGTGTCTACTTGACGAGATTAGAAATGGGAGATAGTATTTATAACTTATATTCCGCACCCTTGAAGACTATACTTTAATGCAACTAAACGTAGATGTATTAACTGCGTCTCTTCCTTAAAAGGCGGTGAATCTCTTCTTCATGTGAAGATGGTGATAGTGAATATTTATGTAAATTGGCCCAAAGTGCAGTTATTTAGGGAGAAGTAAGTTATGAGTGAAAGATTTCACTCCACGGATTGTGAAGCAGTTACTTGGTTGGAGCTATCTTAAAAGATTAAAGAGTTCTACTTATCTGTAATAGATGAGAGAGGTTTTTTATTGCACTAGATTAAGGTATTTTAAATAGATCATCTAAAATATTGTGTATTTTGGAAGAACATGAAATCATCTTTAAAAGTTATTTACGGGCTCAGTTACGACATTTGGAAAAAATAGAAATAGCACTTGTCAATAACGATTTCGAAACAGCAGAATTATTAACGAAGCAATTAATTGAAGACACACAAAAAGGAATAGAGGATTAATCATTAAATCGAGTTAGTATAATAGAAGAAGGATGAATTCCAGGTATTCGGATTCGTTCTTTTTTCTTGTTGCTCAAAAATGTTTGTTCTAATAAGAAAACGAACTTAGGATTTTACTAAGCTCGTTTCTAGGAAATTTGAACAACTAATTTAAATACAACAATGAAAGTGAAGTCTCGCACTTGATTTCTATTATAAAGATGGAATGTTAAATAAGATTTTTATGGACAGTTAATAGTTATTAACGATGATCGTATCAATGTAGATTAATGCTACACTTTAGACCCGTCAACTGATTGATTGAATTTTTTCCCGAAAAATGGCTTCTTGAACTTGAACTGAGCTATTAATACACCTACTAAGATAAGAATTGCCCCAACGTATCCTTTTACTGGAAGTACTTCATTGATAAACATAAAAGCAAAGAACGCTGCAAAAACGGGCTCTAGTGAAAATATAAGGCCTGTGTGTGTAGGAGTAGTATGTTTTTGTGCTACAGCCTGCCCTATAAATCCAATGGCACTACATAGAACACTTAATGCCATGATCGAAACCCATGCTTCCGATGTGCTAGGAAGATGTGGCTCTTCGAAAAGGAATGAAAATAAAAGTCCCCAAGCACCTGCAACCCCCAATTGTAGAATCCCAAGTGTAATTGAATCAACATTTTTTGTGAATTTATCTGTAAAAATTATCTGTAAGGCGTAAACGATTGCACCCAAAATAATTAGATAATCCCCAGAGTTAATCGATAATTTGTTATTTAATGTTAATAAAGCAATTCCTATGATTGCGATACCAACACCAAAAATAACCCTTTTCTCTGGCTTTACTTTGAAAAATATTGCTAATAACATTGGAACAAATACAACTGAGAGACTGAATAAAAAACCTGCGTTTGAGACAGATGTAAACTTTAATCCGAATGTCACAGCTGACATAAGTAAAAATAAAAGTGAACCCAATATAAAACCATAAAAGAATGTTTTAAAATTCATGTTAATTAATCGCTTATAAAATAATGCCCCGGCTAAAATAAAGGCAATGCCAAAACGTAGAGCAACTAAATTAAACTCCTGAAAAGAACCAAGACCCATCTTCATAAACAAATAAGATGAACCCCAAAACATCGTTACTATCAGCATGATAAAATTGGCTTTTAATTGAGTGTCTGATCCAAGCGGTTTCTTTGAAAAATTACTTCCATCCATTTATTTAATCACCCATTCTCTTACAAATTGAATAATTTTAAGTATAATTGTAAAATTGACATAAGAAAAATGAATGTTTTTGAATGTTAATATGAAAAAAATTCATGTAAAAGGAGTGGTCAAACTGTCTCTTGTTAAGTATGAAATATTTAGTACTGTCGTGGAATTAGGGAGCATTACGAGAGCTGGTGAAACACTTGGTTTAAGTCAATCTGCTGTGAGTCATGCCATTACTAGCCTTGAATCAAAATGGAACTTTTCTATTCTCAATCGAGGACGCTCAGGTATCCAATTGACGAGTAACGGGGAGCGCGTCTTAAAATACGTACGTGAAATTCTAAAGTGGAATGAAGAAATGGTTCAGGAAATAGCGAATATCAATGGGCTGGAAATCGGGACAGTACGGATTGGAACGTTTTCAAGTGTGTCCATACACTGGTTGCCTGAAATCATGAAAATATTTAATGAGAATCATCCATCGATTGAAATCAAACTCTTAGAGGGGGATTATGATGACATCGAGCATTGGATCACAACGGGTTTAGTTGATTTTGGTTTTGTGTCATTACCGACTTCAAAACATCTTGAGGCGATTCCTTTAAAAAAGGATAAAATGCTCTGTATTCTATCAAGTGAACACCCTCTTGCCGAACAAAATGAAATACGTTTTGAAAGCATTAAAGATGAGCCTTTAATCAAGCCAAAAAAGGGAAGTGATAACGATCTGATCCGAATTTTAAAAGAACATCATGTTACCCCAAATATAAAATTTGAACTGTCTGATGACCAAGCAATGATTTCAATGGTTGAAAATGGGATGGGGTTTAGTATACTTCCCGAAATGGTTTTACATCGGTTACCAACTAATGTTCGAACGCTTAAATTAGAGGGAGATAATTTTCGTACAATTGGAATTGCTTCTTCCTCTTTTAAAACTCTTGCTCCAGCTACGAAAAAGTTTATTAAATATCTGAAATCATGGCTAAGTGAGCAATCGCCATCTATTAATACAAATGAAATTGCAAAAAAAGGCAGCCTATTGTAAGTATAATAAACTTACTAAGCTGCCTTTCAAACTATTCAAATTCGATTAATAAATCACCTGTTGAAATTGCATCGCCTGCTGCAACATAAATTTCTTTAACAACCCCGTCCTTTGGTGCTTGTACAGTCGTTTCCATTTTCATTGCTTCTGTAATTAATAAATGGTCTCCACGTTTAACTGAACTACCTTTTGATACCGCCACTTTTAAAACAGTACCTGGCATTGTTGCACCAATTTGATTCGGATTTGAAGGATCTGCTTTCGGTGCTTTATTGCCCGTAACTTCTACCGTCATATCTTGAATGATAATTTCCCGTGATTGACCGTTAATTTCAAAGTAAATTACACGTGTACCATCGTGCTGTGGTTCTCCGATTGATACTAATTTAATAATTAATGTTTTTCCTTTTTCAATTTCGACTTCGATTTCTTCACCTAAGCGTAGGCCGTAAAGGAACGTTGGAGTATCTAAAACTGAGATACTACCGAATTGGGAATTCATTTTCGCATATTCTTCAAACACTTTTGGATAAAGTGCATAGGCAAGCACATCTTTATGAGATGGTGTACGACCAATTTTTTCTTCAAGCTCAATTGTTAACTGTTCAAAATTAACAGGTTCTAATAATTCACCTGGTCTAACTGTAATGGCTTTTCGATCTTTTAAAATAAGCTGCTGTAACTCTTTTGGGAAGCCGCCATGTGGTTGTCCTAAATAACCTTGGAACAGTTCAATGACTGAATCAGGAAAATCAAGTGTTTTCCCGCGTTCATAAATATTTTCTTCATCTAAATCGTTCTGTACCATAAATAATGCCATGTCTCCCACAACTTTAGAAGACGGTGTTACTTTAACAATATCACCAAACATTAAATTCACTCGTGAATACATGTCTTTCACTTGCTCCCAGCGATCGCCTAGCCCAACTGCTTTCGCTTGTTGCTGCAAGTTACTATATTGTCCACCTGGCATTTCATGTACAAATACTTCTGAATGAGGTGCATTCATACCGCTCTCAAAGTCCACGTAATATTTACGTACATCTCCCCAATAATATGAAAGCTTTTCAAGAGCATCGATATCTGCACGTACTTTGCGTTCCTCACCACTTAACGCGTAGTATAATGAATTGGCACTTGGCTGTGATGTTAAACCAGACATTGAACCTAATGCAGTATCGATAATATCAACACCAGCTTCGATTGCTTTGGCATATACAAAGATTCCGTTTCCACTTGTATCATGCGTATGAAGGTGAATTGGTAAATCTGTTGCTTCTTTTAATTCAGATATTAAACGATATGCTGCATTTGGCTTTAACAAACCAGCCATATCTTTTATGGCTAAAATATGAGCCCCTGCATGCTCTAATTGTTTTGCCATTTCCTTATAATATTGCACTGTATATTTCGCGCGGCTTTCATCAAAAATATCACCTGTATAACAAATCGCCGCTTCTGCTACTTTTCCATTCAACCGTACTTCGTCAATGGCTACTTCCATCGCTTTTACCCAGTTTAATGAATCAAAAATTCGGAAGACATCCACACCAGATTGTGCCGCCTGTTTAATAAACGCACGCACCACATTATCTGGGTAGTTTGAATAACCTACTGCATTACTACCTCTAAAGAGCATTTGGAATAAAACATTTGGAATTTGCTTACGTAATTGCTCTAAACGTTCCCATGGGTCTTCCTTTAAAAAGCGATATGCTACGTCAAAGGTTGCACCGCCCCACATTTCGAGGGAGAAGAAGTTGTGCATTAAGGTACTCGTTGCATTTGCAATTTCAAACATTTCTTTTGAACGAACACGTGTTGCAAGTAGCGATTGATGCGCATCTCGGAATGTTGTATCTGTAAGTAACACATCTTTTTGCGTCTTCACCCAATTAACTAGTCCATCTGCACCTTGCTCATCTAAGATTTGCTTCGTACCAGAAAGAGGTGTTCCAGTAACGCTTGGAATATTAGGTTGTACGAAAATTGGTTTTGGACGTTTTTCGATTCCTGGGAAGCCATTTAGCGTTACATTTCCGATGTAGCTTAATAACTTCGTTGCGCGGTCTTTTCGTTCTTTAAATACGAACAGTTCTGGTGTTGTATCGATAAAGCTCGTATCAAATTGTCCGCTAATAAATTTCTCATGTAGTACGACATTTTCTAAAAATGGTATATTCGTTTTTACTCCACGAATACGGAATTCACGTAAATTGCGGTCCATTTTTTGAGCCGCTTCTTCAAATGTCATTCCCCAAGTTGATAGTTTCACAAGTAATGAATCATAGTGGGGTGTGACAACTGCACCTTGGAAGCCGTTCCCTGCATCAAGACGTACTCCAAAGCCACCTGATGAGCGGTATACCATAATTTTTCCTGTATCTGGCATGAAATTATTTTTTGGATCTTCTGTCGTAATACGAGATTGTATCGCATAACCGAATAACGGTATATCTTTTTGCTGTGGTATACCAATTTTTTTACTATGTAAAGCATGCCCTTCAGCGATTTTAATTTGGGTATGAACGATATCAATACCTGTGATCATTTCAGTAATCGTATGTTCTACTTGAATACGTGGGTTCACTTCAATAAAGTAAAATTCATCCCCGGTCACTAAAAACTCTACCGTACCAGCATTTACATATTGCACATTTTTCATTAATTGCACAGCTGCTTCACAAATACGATGGCGAAGATCATGAGAAATTGAATTGGAAGGTGCAATTTCAACTACTTTTTGGTGACGGCGTTGAATAGAGCAATCACGCTCATACAAATGCACGATATTTCCACCTTCATCGCCTAAAATTTGCACTTCAATATGTTTTGGTTTGATGATTGCTTTTTCTACATACACTTCGTCTGAACCAAAAGCTGCTTTTGCTTCTGATTTTGCACGTTCATAAGCTGTAGCAAGGTCATTTGGATTTTCAACAAGACGCATCCCTCGGCCACCGCCACCAAGTGCTGCTTTAATCATTACAGGGAAGCCATACTGATTAGCAAATGCTTCAACTTCTTCCAAGCTATTTACTGGACCATCTGTACCTGGAATGACAGGAATCCCAGCAGCAATCGCCTGTTCACGTGCTTTTACTTTATCGCCAAACATATTTAAATGCATTGATTTTGGGCCAATAAAAATAATCCCTTCTTCATCACAACGTTGTGCAAATGCCACATTTTCTGATAAGAATCCGTAACCAGGGTGAATTGCATCGACATTTGCATCTTTTGCAATTGCTAAAATTCCTTCGATATCTAAGTAAGCATCGATTGGCTTTTTACCTTGTCCAACTAAATACGCTTCATCAGCTTTAAAGCGATGAAAGGCACCACTATCTTCATGGGAATAAATTGCAACCGTTTTTAACTTCAATTCCGTACATGCGCGGAAAATACGAATCGCAATTTCACCACGGTTTGCTACTAAAATTTTTTCGATTTTTTTCATAAAAATTCCCCCCATTTTTTGAATCAACTATTAGTCTAAAAAGTGATTTTGAGATAAAGCTTTTCGTGCGAGATGGTACATTTAATGCGCCCACTACAGAAGCGCTTTTTCATATGAGATAATTATCATGTAAGTAGGGGGTGTCCAAAGAATTTTAGCCTTTTGTACACCCCCTATATAAATTTATGGAATCATCCAAGTTAAAACAGTGCTTTGTAAAAACGTAATAACACAAATTGCTAGTAATAAAATTAAGCTATACTTGAATGAAAATTTTAATAATTCAGATTCCTTGCCAGCTAGTCCTACAGCAGCTGCAGCAACTGCCAATGTTTGTGGTGAAATCATTTTTCCTGTAACACCACCACCCGTATTTGCTGCTAATGCTAATATAGGATCCATCCCAACAGAACCTGCTGTTACTTGTTGTAACTTCGCAAATAATACATTTGAAGAAGTATCAGATCCAGTTACAACGACACCAATCCAACCTAATATTGGTGAGAAGAATGGAAATAAAGCGCCTGTTTTTGCTAACACTAAACCTAACGTTGCCATCATACCAGCTGTATTTGCTACATATGCGTAACCTACTACACAACAAATCGTAAGCAATGGGAATTTTATTTCATTTAATGTAGCGAAAAATGCTTTTACCCAGTTGCCCCATGAAATTTTTAAAACAAATTTTGAAATAATGGATGCAAATAAAATAGCAGTACCAGCTGCCCCTAAAAGTTCGAATTTATAAACAGCAGCAATTTCTTTCCCTGTTGCACCATCAATAACCACGTTATGTAAATATGGTACTTCCGGGTAAAATGTTAAAGCGCTTCCAATCGAATTAACAAAATTTAAAATTGCATTTCCACCATCATATGTTCCAACTAATGCTTTTTTAATAGTTGGAATTCCCCAAGCAGAGATAAAGAAAGTTAATATGATAAATGGTGACCATGCTGTTAATATTTGTCCGCCAGAATAATGCGTTTTTGTAACCTCACTTATTTCCACATCATCTTCAAAACGATAAATCGTTTTCGGCTTCCAGAAGCGAAGGAAAATTGTTAATGCAATTAACGATACTAATGATGATAAAATATCCGGTAATTCAGGACCTAAATAGTTTGAGCTTAAAAATTGAGTAATCGCAAATGAAAAACCAGATACTAAAATAGCTGGTAACACTTCTAATGCTTTTTTAAATCCAACCATAATGACTACTAAAACTAATGGTATAAATACTGCAAGAATAGGTAACTGTCGACCGACCATTTTTGATACTTCAATTGCTGGTATACCTGTAATTCCCTCCATTACTGTAACCGGTACCCCAATTGCACCAAAGGCAACAGGGGCAGTATTTGCAATTAAACATAGCCCTGCTGCTTGTAACGGTTTAAAGCCTAGCCCTACAAGTAACGCAGCAGAAATTGCTACCGGAGCACCGAACCCTGCAGCTCCTTCCAAAAATGCACCAAATGAAAATGCTATTAATAATGCTTGAATTCGTCTATCTGCTGTAATTGAAAGTACGGATGAACGAATCACTTCAAAATGTCCTGTTTTCACGGTTAAGTTATATAAAAATACGGAAGTAATTATGATCCACCCAATTGGTATTAGACCGTATACAGCGCCCTGTGATGCGGAAGCTACTGCTGTTATAACTGGTACTTTAAAGGCAATAATTGCAACTAATATTGCTAATACTAATGTTGTAAAACCGGCAATATAACCTTTCATCTTTTTTATTGCAAGTGCCCAGAAAAAATATAAGATTGGTACCGTTGCAACAAGTGCAGTCCAGCCAAGACTATTTGCGACTGCTGTAAAGTTTTGCGTAAACGACATGCATGTTCCCCCTTATTTGAATAATTTCGATTTCCCCTTAATTGTCTAAAAGTCATCAGATGACCTTACGTGATAGATTATAAATAGAATTTTTTAATAATTCAATGTATTTTTTGAATAATAAATTCAATTTTTAGATGGACATTGTAATGGAGAAAAGATTTTTATCGATTCTTTATGTATAATAAGCTTATAAAAACGTGTATTTCACATAACAAAACGAGGTGTGTCCTTTGAAATTCACAAAAGTAAAAACGAAAAAAAAATATGAAGAAGTTTGTGAAATACTTCATGAAAAAATCCGGGCAGGTGAGTTGAAACCCGGTGATCGTTTAGATTCAGTTGACTACCTAGCAGAACAATTGCAAGTAAGTAGATCCGCTGTGCGTGAAGCATTATCCGCATTAAAAGCGATGGGTCTCATTGAAATTAAGCAAGGCTCGGGTACCTTCGTGAAGGAATTCCCTCAACAAAAATTAGATTTTCCTCTTTCAACTTCGATTCTTGCACATAAAGAGAATGTCCCTCATTTATTAGAACTTCGAAAAATTATTGAGGTTGGCACGGTTGTCAGCGCCGCAAGAAATCGTACAGAAGAAGATATTAAACATTTAAAAGCAATACTTGAAAGAATGAAAACTGTCCAAGGCGACGGTGAGCTTGGTGAAAAGGTAGATTTTGAATTTCATATGGCGATTGCAGATGCTTCTCATAATCCGTTAATCCCAAACTTACTCGATCAAGTGTCTGGTCTTACCATTGATTTAATGCGAGAAACACGTAGAATATGGTTATTTTCAAAGCAAACTACGAGCGAACAGCTTTATGATGAACATATGCAAATTTTTTTAGCTATTAAACAGCAAAACCCTGAGCTTGCTGAACTCGCAATGTCCTCCCATTTAAGTAATGTGGAAAAAATTCTTATGCAATATTTTGATGTTACAAAGTAGAGTGAAGAGTCTGTTTGAAATAGAAAACGCCATTTGTACGCTGATACAAAGTGGCGTTTTTGTTATGCGTTGGGCAATGTTTTCTCAAGAAAATCCCCCCTATATTATTTCTACTAGTTTCTGATTGTTCATATATATTAATAGTGCATTTAGTAAGTTAGTTACGAATTGTATGCTAATAAAGAAGGAACACTTTTTATGCTAAAGTTATTAAATTTTCGAAAAATATAGTGAAATTTTCAAAAACGTGTTACGATTAATTCATCAGATGACCTGTAGAATAACAAAGGAATGTTGAGGGGATTAAAATGAAAGTCACATTATTTGCTACATGCCTTGTTGATATGTTTCAAGGGAACGTTGGGAAAGCAACTGTAGAACTTCTAGAGAGACTCGGTTGTGAAGTTGATTTCCCAACAACTCAAGTATGCTGCGGTCAACCTTCTTATAACAGTGGCTATGTAGAACAATCAAAAGGTTCCATGAAAAATATGATTAAAACTTTTGAACAGGCGGAGTACGTTGTTACACCATCTGGCTCTTGTGCTTACATGTTTAAAGAGTATCCACATATTTTTAAAAATGATGCTGAGTGGGAACCTAAAGCACAACAATTAGCAAATAAAACATATGAGTTAACAGATTTTATTGTAAACGTTTTAAAAATAGAAAATGTCGGTGCTCGTCTAGACGGAAAAGCAACCTATCATACTTCTTGTCATATGACGCGTTTACTCGGTGTAAAAGACGCGCCAATTAAGCTATTAAAAAATGTTGAAGGTCTTGAATACGTTGAGCTCCCTGGTAAAGAACGTTGCTGTGGTTTCGGTGGTACATTCTCTGTCAAAATGGGGAATATTTCAGGCCAAATGGTAGATGAAAAAGTGTGTAATGTTGAAGAAACAGAAGCAGACATATTAATCGGGGCAGATGCTGGTTGCTTAATTAATATCGGGGGTCGCATCGGTCGCACTGGTAAACCGATTCGTGTCATGCATATTGCAGAAGTGTTAAATAGTCGCTAAGGGGGGATTTGTTATGGCAATGAAAACGAGTGATGAGCAATTTAAAAATCGTGTAGCGAATAACTTAAATGATACATTTATGCGTGGAGCGGTGTCAGCTGCGCAAGCTAGATTCCAAACGCGTCGCCAAGCACAAGTAGATGAATTAGGAAACTGGGAAGAATGGCGAGCACACGGTGAGGAAATTCGACAACATGTACTTGAAAATTTAGATGCATACCTTTACGAACTAAGTGAAAACGTCGTAAAGCGTGGAGGTCACGTATTTTTCGCGAAAACAGCGGAGGAAGCATCCGAATATATTAAAAACATTGCGTTACAAAAACAAGCGAAAAAGATCGTAAAAGCAAAATCAATGGTGACGGAGGAAATTCATTTAAATGCAGCCCTTGAAGAGGCAGGCTGTGAAGTAATTGAAACGGATCTTGGTGAGTACATTTTACAATTAAATGACCATGAGCCACCTTCGCACATCATCGTGCCGCCATTACATAAAAATCGCAATCAAATTCGCGAAATTTTTGCAAATAAAATTGGCTACGAAAAAACTGAACAACCTGAGGAAATGGCACTTTACGTCCGCGAAAAGCTACGTCAAGAATATTTAACGGCAGATATCGGTATTACCGGCTGTAATTTTGCGATAGCTGAAAGTGGGACAGTGACACTTGTAACGAATGAAGGAAATGCAGATCTGGTTACAGCATTACCAAAAACGCAAATTACTGTAATGGGGATGGAGCGCATCGTTCCTACATTTGAAGAAATGGAAGTGTTAGTTAGTTTATTAACAAGGAGTGCTGTCGGTCAGAAATTGACAAGCTATATTACGATGTTAACAGGTGTTAAAGGTGAAGGCGAAACAGACGGTCCAGAAGAATATCATTTAGTTATTGTCGATAATGGTCGCTCAAAAATTTTAGGTACAGAGTTCCAATCGGTTTTACAATGTATTCGCTGTGCAGCCTGTGTAAATGCTTGCCCTGTTTATCGACACGTCGGTGGACATAGTTATGGCTCAATTTATTCAGGTCCGATTGGTGCCGTATTAACACCGCTTCTTGGTGGTTATGATGATTTCAAAGAACTACCATATGCTTCTACTCTTTGTGGTGCTTGTACAGAAGTATGTCCGGTAAAGATTCCGTTACACGAACTGTTGCATAATCATCGACAAAAAATTGTAGAACAAGAAGGAAAGGCACCTATTTCAGAACGTTTACTAATGAAAGCATTTGGTTTTGGTGCATCAACTTCACCACTCTTTAATATGGCAACAAAGGTCGCTTCACCAATTATGTCTCCATTTGTAAAAGACGACAAAATTACGAGTGGACCTGGCCCATTAAAAGCATGGACGGAAGAGCGTGACTTCCCAGCGCCAAATAAAGAAAGCTTCCGTAACTGGCTAAAACAACGTCAGAAAGGGGAACAATCATGACAATTCAAACTCGAGATCAATTTTTAAATACTATTGCAAATAGCCTTGGTCGACCCGTCCGGACAAAAGTGGAGCGTCCAGCCTGGAAATACTTGCCGCAACATGAAGTATTAAAAAATGCTTCTCAAGATGAGCTTATAGAAGTATTAAAACAGCAATGTAAAAACATTCATACCGAATGTTTACAAACGACAACAGCTAACTTAGCAAATACATTGCATCAGGTCGTTACAGATTTTGGTGGAAAGTCTGTTGTAGCTTGGAAAGATGAGCGCTTTGACAAATTCGGTATATCACAATTAATGGAGTTTTGGCCTGAAAGCGGTATTGAATTTTACGAATGGGACACTGACAACCCAGAAGAAAATATTCGCCAAGCCGAAAAAGCGAATATTGGCATTACAATTAGTGAGATAACATTAGCTGAATCTGCTTCAGCTGTACTATATAGTCACCCGAACCGTGGACGTACGATGAACTTCTTACCAGAAAAATCGATTGTACTTATTCCAAAAAGTTCAATCGTTCCTCGTATGACCCAAGCAGCACGTCAAATCCATAATCAAATCAAACAGGGAGAACAAGTGCCTTCTTGTATACTATTTATGTCTGGTCCAAGTAACTCTGCCGATATTGAAATGGTGCTGATTGTTGGTGTACACGGTCCAATTAAAGCAACTTATATTGTTATTGAAGATCAATAAAATCGATGTATTAAATGCCTAATGTCCCGTAGGAATTGTATAAAAAATCAAACTGGTTTCGACTAGTTTGATTTTTTTTTAGGAAAGCTCTGTTAAAGCATATTGTTGTTTAAGATAAAAAATCAGAACTCCTATAAATTGGAAGTTCTGATTTTTAATAATGTCTTATTCAACTAAAGCACCAATTAACTTAACAAACAACATGTTTACTTTTTATTTTCTAAATCGTTAATTCTCGATTCTAGTTCTTTTACTTTTTTAGCATTATTGAGTGCCGTAGTATAAGCAATGATCCCGAAAATGAATCCAATAATCCCGAAAGTCCCCATATAATTTCCACTCCTTAACTTGGATATAGAAATACCCTAAGTTATTTGTTTAGAAATTTCATCTTTTTTAATAAGTTTCTAACTTGTAGTATTTGTTTCATTATAACTTAACATTCCTGCTTCGTTAGTTGAAGAAACATCAGGGTATATACAGCGAATTTGTTAACCTAAGTGTATCATAAGTTTCAAATTTTATATTAATTTCCCACGAATAATAAGGTCTTTCAGCGCGATTTCAACAATTCTAACAAAAGGGATTTGTTCATTTTTTATTGAATTTATAATAGAAGCAAGTAATGGTAAGCGGTATAGAAAAAGAGGAGATTCATAACGATGAGCAATGGGATTCATGAACAAGAATTAAATAAGATTTTATCAAAAGAAAAGATTTTAGCATGCACGATTTTGGTGAATGGAACTCGTGTTTTTGAATACTATAAAAATAAAAAAATAGAAGATAAACAACATAAAATCTATTCCTGCACAAAAACAATCCTTTCACTATTAGTTGGCATTGCATTTGACAAAGGATATTTACATAATCTTCATCAACCAATTCAAGAATATTTCCCAAGAGTATTACATGCACAAAACGATAAAAGAAAAAACGCAATTACACTATATCACCTATTAACAATGTCACCAGGCTTACATTTTCCGGAATGGGAAGAGTGGGAAGGTTTTGCTCCTATGGTTCAAGGCGGGGATATCATAAAATTTACTTTAGATAGAGAACTCATTTTACCTCCTGGAGAAAAAATGAACTATAATTCTGGATGCTCCCATTTGATTACTGCAATATTGCAGCAAGCTACAGGAGAAACAGCATTACAATTTGCGCAAAAACACTTATTTCAGCCTTTAAATATTAGCAATGTGGAATGGTATAAGGATAATAAAGGAATCTATAAAGGTGCAGATGGTTTAAGGCTAACGATAGCGGATCTTTTTACCTTCTTCTTCCATACCCATACCTTTAGCATTTAATAATACTTGGTCGCGCCAAGGAGTAACCCAAGGAGTTTCTTCGTAAGGTACTACGGGTGCAATTTGGCTTAATGTATCGTACTCTTCTTGAGTAATACCTGAATAAGCAGCAAGAATTACATCTGGAGTACTATCAGCAATTGCCTCAAAATCTAGACCATCAGTATCTTGGTAAACGTTTGGATTTTCTTCACCTAGCTCTTTTAATTTATCAGCAGTCCATGGTAACAAACCTGAGTCATCTTGGATACCGTAGTTTGCAGCAGAGAAACCTACTGGAACAACACCAAGTGCTAATACAACATCATGGTTTGCCCAAGCAATTGTTGCAACTCGTTCAGGCTTTTCATCAATTGTTGTTTCACCAAATGCATGTTTAATGACGATTGGATACTCACTATCGGTTTCTTTTTCAGTTGTTGTTGATCCTTCATTAGTTGAGCTGTCATTTGAACAAGCTGCAAGAATCAGAATAAAAATTGAAGTAATGATTAATAATAATGATTTCTTCATTATAAATAGCCTCACTTTGTTAGTTTGTTTTTTATTTTCCATTAAATGATAAAGGTTTTCATTTATCATTATACGGATTTATAATACTCTCAATTTTTTTATATGCAATATTTTTTTGAGAATTATTTTCAATTACGATTAGTTTATAAAGTTTGTCTCGTTTGATGATTGGAAATGAGTGATTTAAGAAGAATATAGTTGGGGAGTTCATTCTATAAATAGGTAAAAGCCCTAATTGTAAAGTGTTTATAAAAATATAAATTATAAATTTTACATTAAATTGAAATGCATTGTCAACAAGAAATTTGTATTAAAGTTTAAGAAATGTTATACTAGTCTTACAATTGTTTACTTTGATCGTATTCCGAATTCCGCTGTATTTTATTGCAATAGAATGAGGAATACGATTTTTTTATCGCAAGTAAATCTAAACAGTTGTAAATGTATTTTTTTTTAAGCTTGTTTATTGCAATTACAGAAAACAGTTATTTCCTACAAGGAGGATATATAATGAATCTAATCAATAAAAAAGTTACACATAAACATTTTGGGTTGGGTTGTATCGTTAAACATAATGATTCAAGTATTGAAATAAATTTTGCATCAGAAAATAAAAAGTTTGTTTTCCCTGATGTATTTGAAAAGCACTTAAAATTGCATGATCAAAATGTTGCTGCTTCACTTGATATGATAATACAAAAAAAGGAAATAGAACGAATGGAGGATGAAAGGAAGAAGGAAGAAGAAAAAGAAATACACCGAAAAAATCAGGAACTTCGCTTAGAACATGAAAAACTTATGAAAAGTCATAAACTTCATCCTGAATCACAAATGGTCTTTTGGTGTGATAATGAAGAACAATATAGTTCCCTTTCAGATTGGCGGGTTTTCTCAGGCGAGATAAAAAGTGGTCCAAACAAGGGAAAACCAAATAAACCAATCCGCTTGTACCGAAATAGTGCGGTCTTGTTAACATCAGTGGATTCCAGTTTGCCAGAGAAGGACAGACATATTTTAGGTGTTTATATGGTGGATGAAAATTTCATCGGAAAGCTTTGTGAAGATGGATACATTCCTGCACATTCAAAATACAAACTTGAACTTACAGAACAAGAATCGAATCAAATGCTGTTTTGGAAGTATTACTCAAATGAAAAATCCCCAGAAAAAATAACATGGAAATCAGGTAAATATCGTTATTTTGATAATTTATGGATGGCTCAAATTTTGCTTGATATAGTTTCGTTAAAAAATGACACAGAGGAACAAGAGTTAGCACAACAATTTTTTAACTATTACTGTAAAATGAATAACATATCAAAGCAAGAGATACCAAAACCTAATGGCACTTTAATTCGCAATTAGATTATAAATAACATGTGTATTTTAAAGCATCCAATTAAGGATGTTTTTTTTGCTTTTAATTCGGGAATGCCAACGATTTATAATAACCACTCTGTAGGAAATACTGTATAAAAAAGCCCGCAAAATGGAGGACAGAATGATGCCTGAATTGCCAGAAATGGAAACTTATAAAACTTTATTGGGGACTTTGATTGGTGAGAAAAAAATATCAAATGTTGAGATAGGGCGGGAAAAGTCTATTAATGTATCAGTTGACAGATTTACGAACCAAGTTGTAAATCAAACAATTGAATCGATTTCTAGAAGAGCAAAGTATTTAATTTTTAAATTGCAGGATGGGTCATGTTTATTGTTACACCTAATGCTTGGTGGATGGATGTACTTTGGCAAAGAAGAAGATAAACCAAATAGGACAATTCAAGTTAAACTATCATTTGGGGAACAGCATTTATTTTTCATTGGATTACGCTTAGGCTACCTACATCTTTTATCAGCACAAGAAATCGAGAAAGAGTTCAAAAAACTTGGGCCTGAAGTGCTTGAACCTCCTTTTACAGTGGATGCCTTTCAACAGCTGATGCAAAAAAGAAAAGGAACCATTAAAACAACATTAATCAATCAAGAAGTTTTAGCGGGTATCGGGAATGCCTATTCTGATGAGGTACTTTGGCATGCAGAAATTCGCCCAGATAAAAAAATCAATGATCTTGATCATCAGCAACTAACCCGGTTATATCATTCGATTCAATTTATCCTTAATAAAGGAATTGAACAAGGCGGGTATATGGAAAACCCATTATATCAGGGAGATGGTAAAACAGGAGGCTACCAATTTTATGTTTATGATAGAGAAGGGGAAGAATGTTCAAGATGCAATACTTCTATAATAAAATCAGAAATCTCTTCAAGGAAAACTTACTTTTGCCCTAATTGCCAACAATAATAGGCCCTGAAATTTAGTATATTTGTAACCTTTCTTCTCCACTAGTTCAGCATTTATAGATGATATTGAGAAAATGAGTAAAACTCTATATCAATATGCTTTAGAAATCTTATAGGAATTTACATTATTAATTCCAGAAATCTTGAATAGAAATGACCATTTTATATTCTTTATTCAGCTAAGCAGACGGTTTAGAGTGCAGGTGCGCATCTCTAGAAGACCGTCTTTTTTATATTTTCTTTCAAAGTCGCTGTCTTATTTTATAGTGATATAATAGAAATGCAGTATGGAATAGAAGGTTCTATTCCAATTATTATTAAAAAGATTTCCAAGTATTGTGTGTTTGATAATTGGATATTAATCATGATATAAAATGTAAAAGAAGTATATTTAACTTATATTATTAGAAGATTTTTAAGTTGTACCTATATGAGAGGATATGAGTTTGAAATGATAGATAATTTTTGGCATGATTTACCACGGCCATTTTTTGTACTTGCACCAATGGAAGATGTGACCGATGTGGTTTTCCGTCACGTAGTAAGTAAAGCTGGTCGACCGGATGTATTTTTCACAGAGTTTACAAATTCGGATAGCTATTGTCATCCAGAGGGGAACAAAAGTGTGCGCGGCCGTTTAATTTTTACAGAAGATGAACAGCCCATGGTCGCACATATTTGGGGAGATAATCCAGAATATTTCCGCCAAATGAGTATTGGCATGGAAGAGCTTGGATTTAAAGGTATTGATATTAATATGGGTTGCCCTGTACCAAATGTAGCATCGAGAGGGAAAGGTAGTGGCCTTATTCTGCGTCCAGAAGTTGCAGCAGAACTGATTCAGGCAGCAAAAGCTGGAGGATTACCCGTAAGTGTGAAGACAAGGCTTGGGTACACAGAAATAGACGAGTGGCAAGAATGGCTTACACATATTTTAAAACAAGACATCGCGAACCTCTCTATTCATCTACGAACAAGAAAGGAAATGAGTCAAGTTGATGCGCACTGGGAACTCATTCCGGAGATTAAGAAACTTCGTGACGAAATAGCTCCAAATACCCTTTTGACAATCAATGGGGATATTCCGGACCGTCAAACTGGCCTGATGCTTGCCAAAAAGTATGGTGTTGATGGGATTATGATTGGGCGTGGGATATTTAAAAATCCATTTGCCTTCGAAAAGGAACCGAAAGAACATAGCACGAAGGAATATCTTGATCTTTTAAGATTGCAACTTGATCTTCAAGATAAATATTCAGAGGAATTACCACGTTCCATCACAGCGTTGCACCGTTTTTTCAAAATATATGTGAAAGGATTTCGTGGCGCGGGTGAATTAAGAAATCAATTAATGAGCACAAAGTCAACTGACGAAGTACGAGCATTGCTTGATAACTTTGAGAATAATACGGAAAGTCAAGAGTAGAATAGGTTAGATTGGCTCCGAATGAATGCGGTTTTAACCGGATGCGTCCGGAGCCAATTTTTTTGGTTTTGAAATAATTTGAATTCATAAGTTATATACTGGAAAAAGAGCTGAATTTGATGAGGGGAGTGGGAAATTGTCGATTAAAAATGCTCAATATGCTTTTTTAGAGAGTGATTATAATAATCCTAATCTTAATAAAACAGATAAAGTACTAGAAAAAAGCACACCTTTAATCAACACGATACCACCAAATGTATTATTAAAATGCAACTGGATTCTAATATGGCTTATATCAATTCCAGTAGATATATATTGTATTACAATTTTTGTTTTAGCTAATTATTTGTGATGAGAAGTATGAACTAAAAAATAAGTACCGAGAAATTTTCGGTACTTATTTTGCTTCAATCAAATCGCTTCTTCCTGTTCTTTTTTCTTAGGAACTAGGAATGTTACGATGAGGCTCGCTAACGCAATTCCAGCCATGATAATAAAGATGCCGTGAATACCAGCTTCTAGAGAAGTTGACGCTACTTGTGATACGCTTGTTGAACTTGTTGAAACGCCTATATGTTGATTTAGGTACGTTCCTAGTACAGCTACTCCTAATGCTTGTCCTAATGTGCGAACAAATGTATTAGAAGATGTAGCTACTCCCCGGAGATTCCAGCCAACAGCAGATTGAACAACAATTGTAAATGTGGTCATCGAAAACCCAAATCCTAATCCCATTACGAAAATAATGCATAGTAACATCCAAATTGGCGATGAAATGGTGATAAACGTTAAAGCGAACGAACCAATTGTCACAAGCAAAATGCCAATTAGCGAAATCGGTTTTGGGCCAAATTTGATTAGGAGGCGACTTCCAAATGTTGCTCCAAGTGGCCAACCAATTGACATAGGTAGTAAAACAAAACCAGAAAACATAGCCCCTTTATGAAGCACACTTTGAGTCCATAATGGGATATAGGTTGTGAGGCCGATTGTAATGACGCTTGCTAAAAAGGCAACAATGTTCGAAATCAAAATTTCTCGATATTGAAACAGTTTTATTGGGATGATTGGTTCTGGATGTTTAATCTGGATGAATACAAAAACTGCAAGAAATAGGATAGCGACGATTAATAGTACATAGGTGAACATTGAATTAAATTGTCCAGATAAAAGCAGATAAAGGATGGCAGTTGTCCCAATTGTGAACGTAATTGCACCACCATAATCAATTTTCCGCTTTTGTTTCTCGATGTTTTCCTCTAAATGTTTACCAATAATCCATATAGAAATTAATCCAAAAGGAAGATTAATAAAAAAGATCCAATGCCAACTAACATAATCGACTAGTGAACCACCAACTAGTGGACCAAAAAGACCAGCAATTCCCCAAATTGAACTGAATAGTCCCTGAATTTTTGCACGTTGTTCGAAAGTAAATATATCGCCAATTATAGTAAAGGTAATAGGGATGACGGCGCCAGCACCGATACCTTGTAACCCACGAAATAATATCAGTTGCCCCATATTTTGTGAAAGGCCGCATAATAAAGAGCCCACTAAAAAAATCGAAGTTCCCACGATAAAAACCTTTTTACGTCCAAAGAGATCAGCCAATTTGCCAAAAATAGGTGTTGTAACGGCGGAAGTAAGTAAATAGATAGCAAATACCCAACTAATCAAATCGAGTCCGCCTAGATTTTTTACAATAGCTGGTGTAGCAGTACTAATAATGGTTCCTTCAATTGCAGATAAAAATGTTGCTACAAGTAAAGCAGCAGTTATTTTACGTTGGTACGAGGTCATTTTTTACTCCTTCTTGTTTTTTCAATATTATCATGTTCAAAAGCCAATACATAATGACAATACTATTTAATTTAATAGTGTTTTTTTTTCTATGTAGTATTCCTCATTATAAAAGTTAAAAGGTAAATATTGTAGTCAATATTTTTTAAAACAAGTGAGATATTATACTAAAAGCGAACTTCACGGTAGGGCACTGAAAAAGTCGATTTTAATAAATTTTTATAATAAAAATACGCTCAGATCTTTTAGGAAGTGGGATTCACGAAGACTCCTACGGGAACAGCTTGAGCTGAAGACCCCGCAGGAGCTTGCGACGAGGAGGCTGAAGCCAAGCCCGTGGAAAGCGAAGTGAATCCCACCTTCTATTTAGAAGCAAATAATTACTATAAATTTTTATCGGTATTTAGTTTTTCAGTGGCTTCCTTCACAGGGAGGTTATTTTATGAGATTTTTTCCGACTTTAATATTAATGGTTATTTTAATGTCTGGCTGTGGTGCTGCCGCAAATAAATATAAAGAGGACTTAAATACAACCTTTGATAATATTGAGGACCTTGCAATTGAAAGCGAAACAATCGTTAAGTCATATATAGACAAATGGTACAACACGTTAAATGACCCATTTATGAATCAATATGGTTCATTAATTGTTGGGAGTGTGGTACGGTCTACAATAAGTACATTGAAGAGGGGAAATTTGAAGAATTAGATAAGAAACAAAAAGAGATAGAAGAACAATTAAGTAATTTAGAAAATCCGCCAGAAGAACATGCAAAGGCCTATGAAGCATTAAAAGAATTACAAGAAGTCCAAGCTCAAATTACGGACCTAGCCATGCATCCGGCTTTTGGGCATGGGAAAGTGAATGATTACAGACAATATGATGATCAATTCGCTAGGGCCATTGAAGATTACAAAGATGTTAGAGATCAGTTAGAAATCTTAATGTAAAATTAAAATGAAAAAGTATGCCAAACGTAATTCCTTTATGTCATCACTTTCTTAATTAACTTCTTATTAAAATAAAAGTTACCATCCAGAGGTGAGTTTTCCGGATGGTAAAATTCTTATTTATTCAATTTTAAATTTAGAAACTAAATCATTTAAATCCTCTGCAAGTTTTGATAATTGACCTGCGCTATTCGTGATTTCATCCATCGAACTAATGGATTGTTGTGATGCTGCTGCAGTTTGTTCTACACCAGCAGCATTTTCTTCGGATATTGCTGCCACTTCTATAATGGAGTTGCTCATTTCTTGGCTACTAGAGGCAATATTTGTTAAGTTTGCTGATATATTTTGAATACTATTTGCCATTTCCTTCAATGAATCACTTATATTATTAAATGTTTTATACGTCAGTTCGATTTTTGTTGTTCCTTGCTCCACTTCTTTATAACCATTTTGTAACGAATCACTTACGTTACTAAATTCATTTTGAATATTACATACGATACTAGTAATATCAGTTACAGATACTGCGACTTGTTCTGCTAGTTTTTTTACTTCATCTGCAACAACTGCAAAGCCTTTTCCATGTTCGCCGGCTCTTGCAGCTTCGATTGCAGCATTTAATGATAAAAGATTAGTTTGATCTGCAATGTCCTTAATAACAACTACTAATTTAGAAATTTCCTGTGTTTCAACATGCAAATCGTTCACTTTATTCACAGATTCGCGTACAATCTGATCAATCTTTTTCATTTGATCTGAGGACGATTCCATTAACTTACTACCTTCGTTTGTTAACGTTAATACTTCATTTGCAGACTTTTGAACTCGTTCCCCATAATTATGTGCGATTTGAACCTTTTCTGCAAAACTAGCCATAATATTTGAAATGTTACTTGTACTATTTGCTTGTCGATCAGCTCCCTTTGCTAACTCTTCCATCGTAATCGAAATTTGCTCGGAACCTTGTTTTACTTCAAACGTTGCTTGTGTTAGTTCATCGCTATGGCCCGAGATAATATGAGAATCTTTTAATATATTGCTTATCATATCTCGAATATTTATTTGCATTTTATTCATTGCTTCAGCTAATTTACCGACTTCATCTTTTACTTTGAATTGAAGTAATTCTTGACTTAAATCACCACTAGCTAAATGGTGCATACGGTCTGTAACAATCTTGATAGGATTAGAAATATTATTTGCAAATGTCCAGATAATAACTATACCTATTAATAAGGTTAAAGCTACAATAATAGCAATTGTGTTTAAGATTTGTTTTGCAGGAGCATTAAAATCTAAAAGATATGTACTTGCACTTATTGTCCAGCCCCACTTATCATAATTTTTTGCATAAACTACTTTCTTTTCACGTTTATTTTCATTTTCAGGAAGTGGCCAATCATAATAAACATATTCTCCCCCTGCATTTCCTGCTTTAATAATTTCTTGTACAAATTTATATCCATTGGAATCTTCAAACTCAAATGTATTTTCCCCTTCTAAACTTGGGTGGGCAACCAGAATTCCTTGTTGGTCATGAATCATGATGTAACCATTTTTCCCAAGATTAATGTTGGAATTGATAGGACGTTTCCCTTCTTGATCCATTTCACCAAGAACGGCGACTTTTACTTTTTCCTGGGCTTCTTCTAATGTAATATTATTTTTCTCAACTTCTTTATGTAGAGAATCTATCATTTCAATGGTCATATTGACACTATTTTGTAAGTTTACTCGACCAAGTTCGTCTAAACTACCTGAACTTTTTTGGTAGCTAATAACTCCTAAAATGGCCATCGGGATAATTAATAAGAGAATTGAAACTGTGATTAACTTTTTTCTAATAGAAAACGGTACCCCTCTTTTTTGTGTTGCCATAAAAATCCCTCCTAATGGTATAAAATTACTATAAATGTAATAATTTATTGTATTATTGGAATATACTGGATTATTTTTATAATATATTATTATAGAGTTAACTTATATTAAAATCAATACGTTTTCGAGCAAATATTTACGTTAAGGTGTAAAAAGTGAGGTATTTTTTGTGTTCGAAATATATTATCGTTAATGGTTTTTAATGGAAGATTATAGGACTTAATTAACACTGCATTTAAAAAACGAATAGTATACACGTAAACTGAAATTGGATTATTAGATACTAAGTACTATATGTAGCATATGAGTACAGTGAAGATAATGTTTTATTGTCTTCTAGGTAACAGTAGAATACGTGATATAATTGGACAAAAAAATGGGATGAATCTTCTACAATAAGTCTTTGAAAATAGATTGAGGGTAAGTCAGAATCCAGATAGTGGACGTAAGAAAAATGAGTTGTTTTCAGGGAATGGAAGTAATATTGATCGTTCATATAAAAGTAGAAAAAAACGATAGAGAAATGAGGGCAACAAATTGACGAGGCAACGAAGAAAAACACCAACTTGTCCAAAATGTAATAGAAATAATACTTACGATATAATCCCAGAAATACCTAATGAGCCCGAAATTCAAATTAATCCATATCAATGTATGGTTGAATATGTAGAAACCTATACAATAGGCAATGCCAAATACTATTGTATGGATTGTCACCATACTTGGAAGAAATATAGAGGAAGAAAACCATATAATATGGTAAGAAAAATTTATGCAAGCAGTGGTGGATTCCCGGGTCCATACTTTGATGTGACGATTGAGTTAGATAAGGAAGAAGTGATAGATTGGTTTCTAGAGGAATTATACAAATGTGACTTTCTAAACTGGGCTGAAGAATATATTCAACCATATGTTTTAGATGGAGGTCATTGGTCTGTTCGTATCGAATATGACACTTACTGTGAAATCAAAATGGGAAGTAATCACTATCCTGTAAAATGGGCAAAATTTTGCAAAGCAGTTTCTGCTATAAGTGGCAGTGAATTTTATTAATATAAATTTTTTTCAACAGCATCTCTAGATACGGAGGTGCTTTTTTTGCTAGTAAAAATGTCTCTGTAAATTGACAAAATAGACCACTGTGAATAATATATATATCGTGTGCGATGTATCGTGACCGATGTAATGGTGAAAGGGGATGTAAACTATTGAATAGAGCAGAATTTATTGGAAAATCTATTAATTTTATTCATCGCTTTACAATGAAAAGTCTACAGAAAACAGCGGAAGAGCATGGTGTAACTATTCCACAAATACGAGTAATAGGCGATGTATATGCTCATAAAACAGTAAGCATTAAACAACTTTGCCAAAACTTAAAGATGACACAAAGTACTGTTTCTGAAATTGTTGAAAGATTAATAGCGAAAGGGTTGTTAGTAAAGGCTCCTAATGAAAAGGATAAACGAATTGTTGATATTTCGTTATCTCCTCGTTTAGCTGAAGATCTTAATGAAAGTATTTCTGAGATGACGAATCAATCTTTAGTAGGTGTGTTAGATCTTTTATCGCCAAGTGAACAGGAGGATGTGGAGAAAGGGATGAAATTATTAGTTTCTGCGGTTAAAGAAAAAATGATTGCAGACGGTATGGATAACAATGATTACATTGATATTTTATACTTTTCTAACAAGGACAAACGCAAAAAATCAAACTAATTGGAGGATGCAAGGTGAAAAGCATCATAAAAGGACGTTGGGTCATTTTCTCAATTTGGCTTGTTGTGACTATATTGCTAACGGTTATTCAACCTGACATTAATGCAATATTACGCCAGCAAGGTCAACAAGGAACAAGTAGTAATAGTCCGTCTGTTATTGCAAGTGAGCTATTGAAGAAAATGGAAACGGCAAAAGGTAGCGACAATCTCATCGTTTTTTACGATGAAAAGAAAATATCAGACGATGAAATGGAGAAGATTGAAGATTCGGTAAAGGCAATTCGTAGCAGTAGCTCTGAACTCGGAGTTACAGATATGATTGACCCTTTTAGCATACCTGATGCAAAAAGCTCTTTAGTCTCTGAAGATGGCACAACCTTAATGGTGAGCTATAAACTTGATAACTTTCAACTGGGTTAAAGGGTACTATCCTTTCAGATGCAAAAAGTGGAACAGCAGGAACAACGGCTGCAACGAAAGACATGAACGATGTTTTATCGAGTGACTTAAATAGAACAACAATCATCGTTATTATTGGCGTATTACTTGTTTTATTCTTAGTAATTCGTTCATTCTGGACTCCGGTGTTTATTACAGCATCACTTGTTGGAGCTTACTTTACAGCGATGTTCATTATTAACTTTATTTTCTTAGATTTATTAGGGTATGCAGGCATTTCTTCCTTTGTACCGTTTTTCTCCTTCATTATTATTGTAGCGTTGGGAGTAGATTATAGTATTTTCTTAATGATGCGCTTTAAGGAATATCCAAACCTGTCTCCTCAAGAAGCGATTGTTTTAGCTTCGAAGCATACAGGGGGAGTTATCATTTCAGCCGTAATTATCCTTGGTGGTACTTTTGCAACGCTTATGCCAGCAGGAATTGTATTATTAATAGAGTTGGCTGTAGCGGTTATTACTGGTTTAATCGTGCTATGCTTTATTTTGTTGCCGATTTTTGTTCCAGCTCTAATCGCACTACCAGATACACTATCAAGTTTAGTTTCTAAGAAAAAGAAAGAAAATTTAGTATTAGAGAAAAAATAGGTAGATAAAGAAAGAGCTCTTGAAAATGCTAATTGCGTTTTTAAGGGCTCTTTTATTAATTAATTGGGAACTACAATTTTCGATATCTTTTTAGGGCGAATAAATTTAAGATGATAAACACTACGGCAAAAGCTAATAAAATATATAGGTCATTGCTTATTTCAGATAAGGTAGCCCCTTTATACATGACCCCTTTTAACGCATCGGCTGCATAATACAAGGGCATTAGTTTCGCTAAAACTTGTAACCAATCTGCCATTCCTTCAATCGAAAAGATACCAGAAAAAAAGATTTGAGGAACAATTACTAATGGAATAAACTGCACCATTTGAAATTCAGAGCTAGCAAAAGAAGATAACAATATTCCGAGTGACAATGCGACAATGGCTACAATGACATTAATTAAAATAACATTCCAAAAAGAGCCGACTAAAATGATATCTAATACATTGATTGAAAATAGAACAACAATGACCGTTTGTAGGAAAGCTAGTAACCCATAACCTATCAGATAAGCAGCAACAATCTCGCCTCTCCGAATAGGTGTTGCCATTAAACGCTCAAGAGTTCCCGTTGTTCGTTCATTTAGTAAACCAATACCAGAAATTAAGAACACAAAAAAGAACACAAAAAATCCTACGAGTATTGGGCTAAAAGTATCGAAAATTTTCGTATCGCTACTACCATAAATATAGTTTGTTTGTATATGATCGTTGCTTTGGTTTGTGCCCGTTAGCTTAAACTGAACTTCTTTACTAATGACTTGTTTGACTTTCATTTCTAAACTTTTAGCTACTGTTGGATCTTCATTTAGTAGTGTGAGCGTAGTTTCAGTACCGTCTATTTGTAAAAAGCCGTCTAAATTATATTTCGATATGGCGTGTTCGATATCTGAAATATCAACATATTCCTGTGCAACAATATCTACCTCTTTGAAAGATTCAATTAATTGTTGGCTACCATTTTCAATTCCTAATATAGGTTTTACTGTCTTCCCATTAAACACTAAGTTCATAAGGGTTAGTATTAAAAGTGGGGCGATAAATAGTAAAGCTAAAGTGCGTTTGTCTCTCACAATTTGTAATAAAATTCTTTTAATAAGCGCTAGAGTTCTCATTAATTAACCTCCCAGCTGCTAAAAATACCTCATCAAGATTATGCGCCTTATACTTTTCTTTCAATTGGTCAGGTGTACCTGTTGCAATAAGAGAGCCTTCGCGAACCATAGAAATATAATCACATTTATCGGCCTCATCCATAACGTGAGTAGTTACAATTATGGTTTTGCCCTCTTCGTTTTTAAGTCTTAACAGTTCGTTCCAAATACTTAATCTTAATTCAGGGTCGATACCAACTGTTGGTTCGTCTAAAATAAGTACTTTTGGATTCTGAATTAAAGCAATTGCAAGAGATAATCGACGTCTCATCCCACCAGAATACGCAGATACTTTTTTATTAAGGTCCGCCGTTAAATTGACTAATTTTGCAGCATATTCAATGCGACTTTTTCGCTCAAGTTTGTTTAAATGATAAAGTGAAGCAAAAAACATTAAATTCTCTTTTCCAGTAAGTTCTTTGTACAGTGCATCAGATTGAGCCATATAGCCAATTTGTTGCAACATATTTAAATTCGGCATTTTTTCACCTAACAAATAAATGGAACCTTGATCTGGAACATCCATCCCTACAATCATTTTAACGAGTGTTGTTTTTCCTGCTCCAGAAGGTCCAATAAAACCATAAATACGTCCTTCCATAATTTCGAAGTTAATATCTTTTAGGACAACTTTTTTTCCAAAGCTTTTACTGACATTTTGTATCGAAATGGTTTGATTCATAAAGTAAAACCCTCCTTGTTCAAAATAATGATGATATTTGTAGTGTAGTACATTCTAGTAGGTGAATGAGAGAAAAATTATAAATAAGAAAAATTGTATTGATGATTGAGCAATGGCTGGAAATGTCGGTCACAAATCAATCACATTTTAATGAAATGATATCTATTAGAAGGAACTATAACTAATTGTCTTTCGTTATATGAACTTGACAGAAGTGTAAAATAGGAATAATATATATAAGCTATAAAAAGTTATTGTAAAATAATAGTTTGCTAATATATTATAAATCTGATTATTAAAAGGTAGGTGTAAAAATGATTAGTTTAGTAAAAGCAAAAGATGACCTATTAAACAAATTTTTAGGGATATACTTTCTAGCTGTTCTGATGTTATGGATTAAAACATACCTAACTCAAACAATACAGTTCGAACTTGGTGCAGAAGGATTCATGCAACAATTTCTTCTATTTATTAATCCAATAGGTTCAGCGCTTATTTTTCTAGGATTTTCATTTTTATTTAAAGGAAAAAGAAGATATACTGCACTAGTTATTATTTACGCACTTATATCATTTCTCTTATATGCGAATGTTGTTTATTACCGATTCTTTAGCGATTTCATTACATTACCTACAATCTTCCAAACACAAAATTTTGGAGACTTAGGTGGTAGTGTTCTTTCATTATTAAAACCTTATGATATTTTGTTCTTTGTGGACGTATTTGTAATATTTTACTTGCGTTTTACAAAAAAAGTACAAAAGCAAGTAAGTGGAATAGGTTATAGAAAAGGAATTGTAATTACTGCATTTGCGTTAGCAGTATCAATTGTTAATTTGGGACTAGCTGAAGCAGATCGTCCTCAATTATTAACACGTGGTTTTGATCGAAACTATATTGTGAAATATTTAGGAATGTATAACTATACAATTTATGATGCAGCTGAAACAGTTAAGGCATCTTCACAAAGAGCTTTAGCTGATAGCGATGATATGACAGAAGTTATTAACTATGCAAAGTCAAACTATGCAGAACCAAATCCGGAATATTTCGGTGCTGCAAAAGGCATGAACGTTATTTATTTACATTTAGAATCAATGCAAAACTTTATTATCAACTATAAATTAAATGGTGAAGAAGTTACACCATTCTTAAATTCATTATCAAAAGATGAAAATACTTTGTACTTTGATAATTTCTTCCATCAAACAGCGCAAGGTAAAACATCGGACGCAGAATTTATGCTAGAAAATTCTTTATTTGGATTACCACAAGGATCTGCTTTTATTACAAAGGGACAAAATACGTACCAAGCAGCTCCTGGTATATTAAAGGACAATGGTTATACATCTGCAGTTTTCCATGGTAATGGAGGATCTTTCTGGAATCGAAACGTTATTTATAAATCATTTGGTTACGATAAATTCTTTGATGCCAACTTCTATGACACAAGCTCACCAGAAGACATGGCTGAATATGGTTTGTTAGATAAACCATTTTTCGAGCAATCAGCAGATCTTTTAAATACTTTACCGCAACCTTTCTACACGAAATTTATTACGGTGGGGAATCATTATCCTTATAAAATTAATCAAGAGCTAACAACAATTGAGAAAGCTAATACGGGTGATGCGAGTGTCGATAATTATTTCCAAACGGCACGTTATGCGGATGAAGCAATTGAACAGTTCTTTAATCAATTAAAAGTATCTGGTTTATACGATAATAGTATGATTGTTCTTTACGGTGACCATTATGGTATCTCAGATAATCATAATAAAGCGATGGAACAAATCATTGGTAAAGAAATTACACCTTATGAAAATGCTAATTTACAAAAGGTACCATTATTCATACACGTACCAGGAATGCAAGGTGGAAACAACCATACTTACGGAGGCCAAATCGACCTTCTTCCAACAGTGTTACATTTATTGGGAATTGATTCACAAAACTATGTTCAATTTGGTTCAGATTTATTATCAGAAGAACATAATGATATTGTTCCATTTAGAAATGGAGATTTTGTAGGTCCTACAATTTATTCAATTGATGAAAAGCTTTACGATAGCAAAACTGGTTTACCATTAGAAGATAGCCAAGTTGAGATGGCAAACGCTATCAAAAAAGAAGTGGATTATAAATTGCAATTGTCGGATAAAGTTGTAAACGGTGATTTATTAAGATTCTATACACCAACAGGATATACTCCAGTTGACCCTTCTCAATATAATTACAACAATGATACGAATGTAGTAACTGAATAAATTTAAAAGGCAGTTCAAGAAAATGTGTTGATATCAGATATCTTCCCATTTGATTGAATTGCCTTTTTTCTCGTTCGTAAATCATTATCACAAGGAATTCGATTTTAATTTTCTAAAAATTATAAAAATTAACTTGAAAAAGTCAGAATTCTCCATGATAATTAAATTAATGATAGTGACGCTATCAAAAGAGCGCAAAGGGGATGATTTCTTGTTTGATACTGGTTCTATTCAATGGGATAAAGAAGTAGATGTAATTGTACTAGGTTCTGGAGGTGCTGCTTTAACTGCGGCGGTTGCAGCAGCTGAAAACGGTGCGAATGTATTGGTTCTTGAAAAAACACATCAAATAGGTGGGACAACTGCTTATTCTGGTGGCGTACCATGGATTCCTCTCAATCATTATATGAAAGAGGCAGGTTTTGAGGACAATCGTGAGGATGCAATTACTTTCATCAAAAGGCTTTCTCTTGGAAGAGCGGATGATCATATGATTGAAACTTTCGTAGATAAAGGACATGAAATTATAAAATTTTTACATGACAATACCCCTGTTAAATTTACTACTCCATTGTCTTATCCGGAATACTACAAGCGAATGGATGAGGCATTAAAAAATGGAACACGCTCATTAGATCCTGCTCCCTTTGATCTTAACGAGATTGGCGAATGGGGTGCACTTTTACGTCAAAATCCAATTTTCCCACCACTTACACTTGAAGAAGGTGGAGCAGTCGGAGGAATTGATTTTCAATTAGTTGCTGAACGTATGCAAAAAAATATCGTTACAATGGGCAGGTCTTTAGTTGCTTCCTTATTTAAAGCATGTTTAGACCGAGGAGTAGAAACATTAATTGAAACAGCTGGAAAAGACTTAGTTATCAATAATGATGGACAAGTAATTGGCGTTGTTGCTGAAACTAAAGATGGTGAAATTCTACATTTTGCAGCTAGTAAAGGCGTAATCTTAGCGTCAGGTGGATTTGAATGGAATAAACAATTAATTAAAGCTTTCCTAAAAGCAGAGATTACCCATCCGGTCACACCTCCAGGAAATGAAGGGGACGCTTTGATGATGGCAATGAAAGCAGGGGCTGCTCTTGCTAACATGAGTGAAGCTTGGTGGTACCCAGCTATGGTGGACCCAACATTTGAATACGAAGATCATGTGATGGCGCAACTAGGCAGCGGTCGTAATGGCCCAAACTCTATTATTGTAAACAAGTACGGTCGTCGTTTTGTACATGAAGGAACTACGTATAACGATATGCCACGCTCCTTCTTCAACTTTGATCCTGTAAAAATGGAGTTTCCTAATGAGGCACCCGTTTGGCTGATTTTTGATCAACAATTAAAAGATTCCCAACTAATCATCACGATGATGCCTGGTGATCCTGCGCCTGAATGGGTAGACCAAGCAGACTCTATTCGTGCACTAGCTGAAAAAATTGGTGTTGACCCGGATGGTTTAGAGGATGAAATACGTAAATGGAATGAGTATTGCGAACAAGGCGAAGATCCGGATTTTCACCGTGGCACAATACAATTTGAAGCATTAACTACTGGAGGCGGTAGCCCAGAAAATAATTTAGGAAAAATCGAAAAAGGTCCATTTTATGCATTACCAATCTATTTAGGAGCACTAGGAACGAACGGTGGTCCAAAAATTAACGAAAATGGACAAGTGGTTGATTTCAAAGGTGAACCAATTAAAGGATTATATGCGGCCGGTAACGCCTCAGCTAATCCACTAGGCCCAATATATCCAAGTGCTGGTGGAACAATTGGACCAGCAATGGTATTCGGATTCTTAGCAGGTCAACATGCAGCAAATTTAGCAGAACAGCCTGCCGTTAATTATTAAACCTAGAGAATAGAGGGTGAAAAATATGCCACAAGGAACACATATTGTTGAAGTCCCATTAAATATTAATACGATTTGGGAGTTTGTCCATGATATGAACAACTGGGCTCCACTTGTTCCAGGTTACATTAACCATGAAATACTAAGTGAAAGCCAATCAACATGGGCATTTAAAGGTGATCTCGGTTTTATGAAAAAAACAGTAAAGTTGAAGATTGATATTAAAGAGTGGAATGAACCAAAAGAGGTGATATTCGACTTAAGTGGTTTATCTGATAACTTTAACGGTGGGGGATATTTCCTCGCAGAACCGATCGATGAAGAGCATACAAAAATGACAGGGCATTTAGACATCACAGCTGGTGGTATGATGGGTGCTATGGTCAATCAAATTTTAACGAATTTTGTTCCAGAAACAGCACAAGAACTCACAGATAACATTGTGAAAAAACTATTAGAAATTAATCTAGTAAAATAATGAAACAGCGGTCTTTTTAAAAAAGGCCGCTGTTTATTGTTTACCTTGTAAATACGAGAGGAATAAATCTTTAACTAGGATTAAATGTTCTTTTTTTGGTACTGGGCTTATCACATCTTCTGGCAGTATATTATAAAGTGAATATTTTTTTACCGCTGTGCCAAACATATTCAAAATGGTACTTGCGGCGATTTCGTTACTTAGTGAAAGCTGGATGCTCCCATCTTCCTTGCCTTCTATTATGATGGATAGAATCATATCACTTATTTTTTTATAAGATTTTCTAATTTCATCCAATAACTCTGATTCAATCGGCATAAATACAATGTACATTTCAAATGTTTCTAACAGCTTAATTGAATCTCGATCTTCTTCTAAAATATACTTTATATATGTATTTAACATATCATCAACTTTTTCAATACCCTTTTTGTTCGATTGAATAATTGCTTCAAAATGAGGGACCTGTTGTTCAATAACTTCCTTTACAACCTCAATAATTAGATGTTCCTTTTTCGGAAAATGACGAAACAGAGTTGCAACTCCTACATTTGATTCATCTGCAATCTTCTGCATTGTTGTTTTTTCAAATCCATGTAGAGAAAATAATTTCCTAGCTGCTCGAATCATACTTTTACGTCGTTCCATTTTCTTATCCATTGCATCACCTACTCTTTTACATTATACAATTTTTTTATAATGGGCAGACTTTTATTGATGAAAATCTAATTACAAGAGAAAATAAAGACTATATATAAATAGGGAGAGAAACAACCATGACAAGTAAAAAACAGTTATTACCTGAACAAGCAGAAGAGCTAATCAAAATATTAAAAAAGCGATTTGAAAAGAATATGGAGCGCCATGTAGGGATTGAATGGGAAAAAGTGCAAGAAAAGCTTGAAGCTAGTCCTGAAAAACTATGGTCACTCTATGAAATGGAAGCTACAGGCGGTGAACCCGATGTTGTAGAGTATATTCAGGAAATTAATGAATATATATTTTGTGATTGTTCAGTAGAAAGTCCAACTGGGCGAAGAAGTGTTTGTTACGACCATGAAGCACTGGAAAAAAGGAAGAAAAATAAACCAGAAAATAGTGCGATGAATATGGCCAAAGAAATGGGCATTGAGTTGTTAACGGAAGATCAATACAGAGACCTTCAGAAGCTAGGAGAATTTGATTTAAAAACTTCAAGTTGGGTAAAAACACCTGAAAGTATTCGGAAATTAGGTGGAGCTATCTTTTGTGATCGTCGATACGACACTGTTTTCATGTATCACAATGGTGCAGACTCGTACTATGCAGCTAGAGGATTCCGGGGTTTATTGAGAGTTTAATAAACATGAGTTTACTTGAAGACATCCACAATTGAAGCCACTGAAAAACTAAATACCGATAAAAATTTATAGTAATTATTTGCTTCTAAATAGAAGGTGGGATTCACTTCGCTTTCCACGGGCTTGGCTTCAGCCTCCTCGTCGCAAGCTCCTGCGGGGTCTTCAGCTCAAGCTGTTCCCGTAGGAGTCTTCGTGAATCCCACTTCCTAAAAGATCTGAGCGTATTTTTATTATAAAAATTTATTAAAATCGACTTTTTCAGTGCCCTACCACAATTGGGTGTCTTTTTTTCTCATATTTATTTGAATGGGAAATGGATGCGAAACTAAAGAATGGTTGGTTTGTACTATAATCCATCTTCCCATTAGTAGGATTAAAAGAGGTGGTGGAATTTTCCAACTATACTTGTTTTAAATAGCGTAATTCTGTTTCGTGATTGATTGAACGGAGAGAAAGTGTTTCGAGTAGTTGTTGTTGCTGTTTTTGAATTTCTGTCAATAGTTTAATACTTTCATCATGATCGGAAACTTTACCATGCAGTTGTTGCACATCCATAGAAAGCGCGTCTAGTTTTGCATCGGTTTCCTCTTGACGGTCACGTATTGCTAGAACAATTTGACTTGTTTCATTGAGTTGTTCTATCATTAAATATTGCGTTTCTTTTAATGAATGAATGTCTTCTTTCATTGAGTGAATGTCTTCTTTCATTGAGTGAATTTCATCTTTCATTGAATAAATTTCATCTTTCATTGAGTGAATTTCATCTTTCATTGAATTAATGTCATCTTTCATTAAGTGAATTTCATTTTTCATTGAATAAATTTCCTCAAGAATCTGTTTTAACAATACTTCGCTCATCAATACCCACCTTCATAAAAGAAATTTTTGTAACCCTTTACCATTATTATAAGTAAATTTTGTATCTTTACAAATGGTAAATAGAGATAAAATAGAGTTCATAGCCCCTTAAAAATAGCAAAAAAATTTGGTGAAGAGAAGATGTGATTTTTCTTCACCAAAATTAAATTTTCCAATTTTAGGACAGCACTATGTGATTTATCTTCAAGCGTTAGTTTCTCTTTCTCTTATTTCAAATAATTGATTTGCAAGATCAGCTAGTTGCTCTTTATCTAATATTTTATTTTTATAGTGATTTGGTAAATTGTTGTATCCCACTTCTAATCCTTTAAGTCCACCTGCAATAGCTGCTATTGTATCACTATCTCCACCGATATTTGTTGCTCCAATTACAACTTCTTCAAATGACACGTAATTTAATAGCCAATATAAAGCCCATTTCATTGAGTTTACGACAAATCCATCTGCTGGACAATCTGGTTTTAAAGATGAAATTTTTTCATAACGTGTATTTTTTATTTCAGCTAATATACTTGTTTTTAAATCATCATTCCTTAATAATCGATGGGCAATTCGATTATAAATAATGCACGCTTCACTAGCTAAGTCATCGAAGTGGGTCATTTTAGATTGGGCAACTGAAATCTGTTCCATTTTATAAATTTCGTAATATGCTAATGCAACTGGTAGACAGCGCATTAAACTGCCATTTCCTGCACTTCTACCATCTAAAATGTCATGTGCTCTTTTTGCTGCTTCGAACCAATTACCTTCAAAATGTTTAAAAACAACTCTAATGGTAATACCAATATCTATAGGGTTAGTATTTTTCCACAGTAAGAATTGTCTTCCTATGTCTTCTATAGGATCTTCAAAATTTGTAATAATTCCTTTTGCAACAGCAATCGTCATAGCAGTATCATCTGTTGTTTCTCCTGGTTGTACATCCCAACAACCGCCTCCAATGATGTCTTTTACGATACCGTGCTCAGCTTCAATTTCTTTTTGCGACATAAATTCAGTTGTTGCTCCCAATGCATCTCCAATTGCTACACCAAATAAACCGCCAAGAATTTTATCAAGCATTTAAACATCTCCAATCCATCTTCTTATCTTAATTTTATACCATTTTATGGAAATTGACAAAACTACTATTCATTATGTAAGACAAATGAACTCTTTTTGTTTCGAATGGACAAAAAGGAAATTTGCTAAGTTTGGCGAAAGTGATAGTATTAGTTAATACAAGTACTTAAAAAATTAGAAGGACAAATCCATGGCAGAAATTAAATTTGAAATAACAAAACAGATTGCTGTTTTTTCTGAAACATCAAAAGGGTGGACAAAGGAACTTAATTTAATTAGCTGGAATGGACGAGAACCGAAATACGACATTCGTGATTGGGCACCGAACCATGAAAAAATGGGGAAAGGTGTAACATTAAGTAAAGAAGAGTTGGACAAATTATTAGAAGCAATGAACTCATTATGATAAGAAGATAAAAGCATGCTAAGTAAGTTTTAGCATGCTTTCTTTTTACCATAGCCCAAGTACTTTCCACCAAAGTCCACCGATTACGATCCAAACGACTAAGTGTACAATTGAAAGCATAAAACCAATCATCCACCATTTATCTTGTGGTACATACCCTGTTCCAAAGAAAACTGGGGCAGGTCCACTACCGTAGTTTGTTAAACATCCAAACAAGTTACTGAAGAACGCAAGAATAAGTGCTGATACGAGCGGGGGAGCTCCAGCAACTACTAAGACAGAGAGAAATGCCCCGTACATTGCACTTACATGAGCAGTGTTACTAGCGAAAAAGTAATGGGAATAAAAGTAAATGATAACAAGAATAATGAGAGCAAATATCCAAGACGTACCACCGATTAAACCTTGCATTTTGTCGCTAAACCATGGAATTAAACCGGTACTATTTAAAAACATCGCCATCATAACTAACACTGAAAACCATATTAATGTATCCCATGCTCCTTGTTCTTGCTTAATGTCGGACCAAGATAATACATGTGTAAGTAAGAGTAAAGTTAACCCAATAAAAGCTGTTGATGTAGCATCAAGGTTAAAGTTAGAGCCGAAAATCCAAAGAACAAGTAAGAGTATGAATATTCCTATCATCCACCACTCTTCCCGTTTTAAAGGACCCATTTCGTCTAATCTCCTTTTTGCTTCTTCAGTGGCAGAGGGAGTTTCTTTTATTTCAGGTGGATAAACTTTATAAATGAGAAATGGCACTAATATTAAACTAATTAATCCTGGTACAATGGCTGCTGTCATCCAACCTACCCATGTGATTTCTGTATCTGCAACATCTTCTGAAATTTTTGCTGCTAATGGGTTAGCTGCCATAGCGGTCAAAAACATTGCAGAGGTAATCATATTTCCTTGGAAAGAAGCGGTTGTTAAAAAAGAACCGATTCTTCTTTCTGTTCCATCATCATGTCTTGAACCATATGTTTCTGAGAGTGATCGAATAATCGGTAGCAGTATCCCACCAGCACGAGCTGTATTAGAAGGCATAGCTGGTGAGAGAATTAAGTCACTTGCAATAAGTGAGTAAGATAATCCTAAAGTTTTTTTACCAAACAATCGCACAAAAATATATGCAACACGTGTGCCTAACCCTGTTTTAATAAATCCTCTAGAAATAAAAAATGCTATGACAATTAACCATATAGTGGAGTTTTGAAAACCACTTAAAGCTTCCTCCAAAGTTAAGGTTTTCGTTATGGCTATTACGGTTAATGCCAAAATTGCCATACTACCCATTGGAATTGGTTTTATAATTAATCCAATAATGGTTGCAACGAATATAGCAAATAAATGCCATGCTTGTACTTGTAAGCCTTCAGGTGGGGGAATAAACCAAATCACTAACCCAATAAGGAAGACAATCAGTAAAGGAATAAGTTTTACTTCTTTATTTTCTTTTTTTATATTCAAACCGGTAAAACTCCTTTCAAAAATGGAACTAGGTTAGAAAGTGTTTATACACAAAGTTAAATTGCCCGAATGTCTTAGAGTTATGTATTTGTTCTTTGTATAGAATGTAAGAAACCGTAACTAATATTGAAAGAATTTTAGGGAAATACTATTTTAACTGTTTTCCAAAATTAAAAATGCTAATTCTTTTCTTATGACTTTACTGTTAAACTGTTATAAGGAAATTGGCTTAGTTTTCGGAAATATTATACTACTTTGTCAGTTTCATAAATATTACGGAGTTGATATAAATTTGAAGGTACTACATAAAACACAAAAAATTGTTCGCTACAAGCATCCTGACAATAATGTTTATTACGGCATTGTCGAAGGGGATGAAATTATACAATTATCAAGTTCTTTCAATGAAGTGATAAATGATGAATTAAAATTTGATGGAACGAAAGTAAAATATACGGAGGTAAAAATTTTAGAGCCAGTCATCCCATCGAAAATCATTAATTTTGGTTGGACATATGCTGCCCATGCGAAAGAGACGGGGGGATTAGAAAATCTTAATGAACCGTTTTTATTTTTAAAACCACAATCTTCTATTATTCCAGATCAAGGAGAAATCATTCTTCCACCAAAAGAATTAACAAATCAGGTAGAACTAGAAGGTGAAGTAGCACTTGTTATTGGAAAACGGGGTAAAAATATTAAAGAAGAAGAGGCGTTAGATTATGTGTTTGGCTGCACAATTTTTAATGACGTAACAGCAAGAGATCTAACACAGAAGGATCCACAGTTTACGCGTGGTAAAGGCTTCGATACGTTTGGTCCACTGGGGCCGTGTATCGTAAAAGGAATTGACCCAACCAATTTACGAATTGTTACAACATTAAATGGTCAAGTCGTTCAAGATGGGAATACAAATCAAATGACATTTTCTATTCCTTTCCTCATTAGTTGGATATCAAAGGTGATGACCTTAGAGCCAGGAGATATTTTGGCGACAGGTTCCCCTTCAGGAAGTTGTCCAATGAAGTCTGGTGATACTGTAGAAGTAGAAGTAGAACATATCGGGAAACTTTGTAATTATGTAAAATAGTAAAAAGGCTATAGTTAACTGCTATAGCCTTTTACAATTCTAGTTTCTCTACTAAAGGAATGCCGATTTTTTTTAGTAAGAAGGATAGAAGCTTCCAAAAATGCTTTTTATAAAAAGGCAAATGGTCGACGTATAAAGCGGTATATTCAGGGGTTCCTATGCCGCTTCTAGCTTTCTTAAATTTCCCAGCACCGGCACTCTGATGGTATAAGTAATTATTTTCAAGGGCTAACTTTGTATTTAAATGTCTTAACACCCGGTATAGCTGTGCTTGAGGGAATAACGATAAATTGTAACCATAAATCGGGTTTGTCATCATATTGTCTAATACAAAAGTTCCAGATATTGCTTCTAACTGTCCATTTATTTTGATACCTTGGAACAGTAATAAATTCTTTTCCAACATTTTTTCAATGAATTTGTAAGTGAATTGCGGATTCAGTTTCGAATATTTTTCTAAGTACAATTGATTATAAAGTTCAACGATTCGCTCTATATCCTCTGCTGAAAATTCCTCATTTGTAACAATAGTCATATCTTCAGTTAGACATTTTTCGTCTTGTCTTCGTCTTTTTCTTTCACTTTTTGTAGGTGAATGTAATCGTTCGGAAGTAGAAATATAGATATATCGACTTGGTAATAATTCAAATCCCTCATTTTTAAAAGACTTCAACATATCCTTATGGCAAATTTTATTGATGGAACGAAATCCTAGTTGGTGCTTTGGAAAGCGTTCAATTAATAGTTCCTTTAATAGATAGACTTCTTCGGCAGTTAAAGGTGTTATTAAATTTGTCGATAAGCAATAATTGTTTATATAGAATATTTTATTGATTTCAATCTTCTTCGCAAAAATACTAAAACTATTAAGTAGAGCTTTTAAAATTACTCTTAATAGTTTATTAGAAACAAAACGCAATTCTTCCTTTGCATACGTGATGTAATGGGTATATGGTGAGCAAACATAAGAGTTTTCGTAGGTTTCTTCATTTACTGTACAGGGAATTAACTTTTTTCCTAGCGCTACAAAACAAATTTCTGTCTCCACGTTTTTGATATATGTAGTCGTATGTTCAATTAAACCCTCAAAATAATCCTTTAAAAAGTCCCCGTTTTCGTAAGTGCTCCAATCTAATTCGTCCATATTTTCTTTAGTGAAAATTATTGCCTTATTCCACATTATAAATATCCTTCTGCATCTTATTTTCAATTCGTTTTAGTTTCGTTAAAATATCTATTTCTTGATAATGACCAAAAGTAATGCCTGGAACGATGTAATTTTCTTTTAAATAACCGGTTAAATTTGCTTGGATGCTTTGTTCAGTTTCCTGTCTTTTATCTTCATTAAATACTAAACATTGAACTTCAATTTCATTCATATTGTGTTGAATGACTTTGTACTCTTTTAGGTTATCGGAAGCTGTAATACAAGCTCGCCGAATAAAGTCAGGGAACACATACTCCATCTTGTTTTGGTAGTTTTTTAATATAAATAAGTCATCCATTCGACCTTCAATTTGTTCAATTGCTAACATTGGTGAGCCACATGGACATGGATCGGTTTTAATTGTCAAAATATCGTTTAGGCGATAACGGATAATAGGTTGTGTTCGTCTTCTAAAGTCCGTTATAATCGGATAAAATTTTGTTTTTTCCAAATTTAAAAACTCCTTTTCGATGTAAATGATATCTTCATTCAAGTGAATCGTCCCATGTTTACAAGTACATCCTAAAAAGCCTTCTGTACATTGATAGACCTGGTGAACCTTTTGTTGAAATACCCCTTCGATAAATTGTTCGTCGAGTGGGTCTAACACTTCAGCCATCGTAATGATTTTGATCGGTTGGATAGTTAGCTTTTTCTCTTTCACAGTCTCTGCTATACGACGAACCATGGAAGGTGGTGCTGCTAAAATAGTCGGTTGATAGTCTTCCAATCTTTTTAAATGTGTTTCAAAGTGATCAAGTAAATCAAAAAATGTAAATTCTATTTTTCTGCTTTTTACAGACTCATATAAATTACTGTTTGCACGTAGGAAAAACGCAATTTTTTCTCTGTTCTTAAATCCATTTGGTAACAATTTCGCTAAGATTGTTCCTGCCCAAGCAGCTTGTTCTTCTTCAGAAACTAAGAAAATCCCTCTGTTTCCCGAAGTTCCAGATGAGAGTCCGACCGTAATGTTGCCGATTGTTGGCGAAAAGTCTCGATTTTCCTCTGCGCTTAGAGCAATCTCAAATGCTTCATCCTTATTTATGCCTTTGGTGTTAAGTAAATCAAAATTGTCCATCATCATTTGTTTATCCATATAAGGAAAGTCACTTAAATTAAGCGGTCCATTATTAAAATATGGTGAATGAAGTTTAATCCATTTTAGGTGCTTTTTTAATTGTTTTGTTTGCCACTGACGGAAAGCATCAGGCGAGTAAGTTTGAATTCTTTTTACTCTGAGATAATTTTGTAGAATAGTAACTAGTTTTAACATATTAACCTCTTACAACTTGAAATGGTTCCTCACAATGAGAGGGAATCATTTTAATTTTTTTCTCTATAGAATGTAACTTTACTATCTTTTGGAAATTTTCCTTATAATCTTCACTGTTATCCATGATAATATAGGCTAATTTGCTTGGAGGAAGATTTTCACGGAAGGCTTTACTTCTCCAAACAGCATCAGCTAGTAGAAATATTGTTTCGTTTGTTTCATTCTCAAAAATTAATCCATATTGCCCTTTTGCATGACCTGATAAATTGATTGCAAGACAACTACCATCACCCCATATATCGTAAAGAGGTTTTTGGAACACTTTATGGATGGTGTTAAGTTCAGGTTTATCAATTAGAGCAGTTGCTTTATCTTCAATGAAGTGCACTCTCTTACCGAAATCTTCCGGTAACAAGGTTGGAATATATGCAGACAAGACGGCCCGAACCCCTTTTTTATTTTTAACGGATAGATAGGCTTCTTTAGAACAGATGAATTGACTATATGGGAAGTCTTTCAACGCACACATATGATCAGCATGGAAATGACTTAGAAAAATATATTTAATCTCTTTTACACCAATGTTTTCCCTCTTAAGCTGTTCAACAATATGATCTTTTTCTTTTACAAAAACAGGAGTAATTTTTGCGTATAAAGAATAGGGAAATTTCTTTGTTTCTTCATAAAACTTAGTTGTATAACCGGTATCGAACAAAATATTGCCATGTACCGGGTGTTTTAACAATGCCACCATTGCTGGGAACTTCATTTCATATGAAGGTTCACCTTTTAAAGCAACTTTCGCATTATGTGTACAATATCCTGTTTGAAATAATTTATAAGTAATCATTCTTTCGTTTTCCACCATTCTGCAAATCTATTAATCCCTTCATCGATTGAAATGCGCGGCACATAACCTAACTCACTTCTCGCTGCATCAATATTTAAAGTTTGAGAATGTGCTAGTACCGTCATTGTATAAGGAGTAATAATGGGTTCCCTTTTAATATGGAACAAGCGATATGTTGTCTCTAATAGCTTTGCAACTTGTAAAATCGTATCGTATTTTATTGCTTTCTTTTTCATTGGTTGGTTCAGCATTTTGAAAACTTTATCTAAAAGTTCCGATAAATGCATTGGCTCACCATTTGTAATGTTATATTTTTTTCCGAAAGTATGCTCGTCGGAATGAAGGCATAGACAGAGTGCATCCACAACATTTTCTACATAGGTAATATCAGTTAATACTTTTCCACCATCTATAAACGGGATGCCTGATTTCTGGTTTGTTTTAATTAATCTTGGAATAATAGCATTATCACCAGGTCCAAATAAAGCGCGCGGTCTTATTGTAATGGTAGGTAGTCCTTGTCGATATGCTTCATCTACAACTTTTTCAGCTTTCCATTTCGTATCAGCATAAAAGTTAATTGCAGGACTAGGTATTTCACTGTTTTCTTTTACATTTAGTTTTGAGCGATCATGTAAATTAAAATAGATACTTGGCGTTGACACATGAACAAATCTCTTTACTCCGGCAGAGAACGCAGCATCAACCATGTTTTGGGTACCAATGACATTACTTTTATAAAAATCTTCATAATTACCCCAAACGGACGAAAGTGCACCACAATGAATAACAAAATCCTGGTTTTGCATGACCTTTAAAATGCCTTCTCGATCTTCTAAAGAAACTTGCACAAAATGAACATCTGCGGGTAATGATTCTCCAATATATTTATTTCGACCAACTGCTGTGACACGATAGCCTTCATTTACAAGTCGATTCACAACATGCCCGCCTAAAAAACCTGTTGCTCCTGTTACTAAAATATTATTCAACTAAATCACCATTCCATTCAATATCTATCGTACTCATTTGATAACTAGATATTTTTCTTCTCTTAGCTTCTTTCAACATGTAGAGGAAACTGCTTAGTTGATCGAAGAATACGATGTGATCTTTCGTATTCCAAATAATATCCTTTGCTTTAATCATTTTGCCGATCTGCTTGAATATGTTTTTAAAGAATAATGTTTGCAACATCGCTAGACCAACCATCGTTGTTTCACTTCCTACTAAATAGGTATCATCATATTTCGCAAGAGGGAACATACAGATACCACTTGTTGTTCTTGGATTACATTCAATTGGGTAAATTTCACCGTTATCTTTCATGATAAAATCAAAAGCAATTTGTCCAGTGTATTCGTATTCTTCTATATAGTGTTTTACGAACTGCTCCAATTTTTCATTTTGAAGAGGTTCAAAGTATATCGTAGCACCGAGTCCAACAGTATCGTTTGATTCATAGGCACTGTAACATTTCATCTTGCCTTTGTCTGAAATTGCGTAAGTACAAATTTGTTTGCCACTAATTTTTTCTTGTACCACCCAAATGTTGTTTCTTGTAGAAATGTACTCAACTAGATTCTTGCCTTTCATAAAAGCAATTTCCGTTCCAAATCTAGAGTAGGCTGGCTTGCACACATATTCATTATCTAATGATAGTTGGTTTTCAATGATGGTCTTAGTATCACTTGTGTTTAAGTTCGTATCAATAACTACTGTATGTGGAATATGGACAAATTCTTGAAATCTTCCATTTAAAGTTTCAATGAATAATCCTTTATGGTGGAATGTATTTATTTTTTCTAAAGGTTCACATAAAACACTACAATATTTTGAAATCTTCTCATATCCATAAGCAACATGAAATACTTCCTCACAAGTTGGTATAACTAAATCTATATTGTTATCTTGTATAATGTTAATTAAATCTTGTACAAATTCATCACGGTTTTCATTAGGTGCAGTGACGAGAAAAGATTTTTTGAACAAATTAGAGCGCATACATAAATGTTTTGGTAAACTTTCTGCCATAAATAATTGATGACCTTGTTCGTTTAATAGACGTGCAAAATAGTATGTTGCAGGGGCGCGCCCTCCTGTGAGTAAAATATTAATACTCAAATACAACCCCTCCGATAGAAAGTCCTGCAGATGTCCCAATAAGCATAACCTTATTTCCACGCTGGATTTTATTTTGCACAATTGCCTCATGTAATGCCATTGGGATGCTAGATGCAATTGTATTTCCATGATTGTGAATGATATTCATAAATTTTGCTTCATCTATTCCTAGCTTATTTCTTAAAATTCTCATTGCCATTCCGCTAGCTTGATGGGGAACAACTAGATCAATATCATTTATTGTACAATTAGAAAGAGATAATAATTTTTCCATATAAGATACAATATTTTTTGACGATAATTTAAAAACAGACTTACCATTCATATCAAATAAAAAATCGGTCTCATTTGCAGTTGGATGATTTGGATGTAATTTCGTTCCGCCTCCCCTAATCTCCGTAAAGTGAGCGCCATCGCTAAATGTTTCCATATGCCCAGCCAATATTTTAGAGTTTTCTGTATCTGGAGTTTTCGATATCACTGCAGCTGCAGCGCCATCCCCAAAAAGTATGGCATTCTCTTTATTTTTCCAATTTAGTCCAACAGATGCAATTTCACTAGAAACGAGAAGTACATTTTTATACCGACCGCTATGTACTAGGTATGAAATCGTATCAAAGCCTGTTACGAAACTTAAACAGGTGGAGTTAATATCAAAACAAGGTATTTTTGAGTTATTTAAACCTAATTGCTTTTGTACAAGACTTGCATTACAAGGAATCGGCTGTTCCATTGTTCCACTGACACTTACAATACAATCTATGTCTTCTTTATGTAAATTAGAGGCGTTAATGGCATCTATGCTCGCTAAGGCCGCCATTTCTGAAGCGGTTTCATTTTCCACGAAAGAGCGCAGAGAAACGCCAGATTTTTGCTCAACCCACCCGTTATTCAAACCTAGTAGATGATCAAGTTCATATGAAGTGACCTTTTTCTTCGGTAAAAATTTCCCTGTACCTAAAATTTTCACGTTTCTTAATTGTGACATAAATTTTTTCCGCCTTCCCGAAACAAAAAATCAAAATAAAATAGAGTTTACTCTACAATTCGAGAAGAGTAAACTCTAATTTATAATAATTTGATTATTGCAAAATATTAATAATGTAAATAAAGTGTAGATTTAAAGGTAATTGTAGATAAATGCAATTATATTAAAAATACATTCAAACAATATGGTTGTACATTCACAGAAAATTTATTTGGATTTTTTTGTAAAAAAACTATTGAAAACCATATTGGAAGATTTATACTATTGATGTCTTCTATAATAGGATTTCGAATCGAAAGAAGAGTGATTTAAATTATTATGAAAAAGGAACTTAAACTAAATATAGTAATTAGTATACTAGTTGTAATGGTAGTCTTCTTTGCTACATTAATTAATTTATATTCTGCAACGAATGCTTTAAAGACATCATTAACAAATAATTATCTTGTTAGTAACCATAACTATACAACGAAATTAGCTGAGGCAGTAGATTATATTACTAGTGAATTACAAAAAAACATAATAGCAATTGCAAATCTTTCAAGTTCAATCGATTTTCAAAAGCAAAGTAATTTAGATATTCTTTTTAATTCTGAAAAAGAGCATTTTAATTCAATCTTCATCACAGATACTAATGGAGTTATTCAATTAATAAGCCCAAGCGTTATTAATTCCCCTGATGGTAAAACTGTTAAGGCAGGTACAAAAATTGATACAGAAATAATGAAAAGAGCGTTAACAGAGAAAAAACCATTTATTTCTGAACCATATAAAACGGTAAGTGGAACCTTACTCTTTTTAGTGACGGCACCTATTTTTGACGAAAAAGGTGAGCATAAAGGAGTGATGGTGGGAACGGTTTATTTAGAAAATCAAAATGCTATTAAAATGGCCCTTGGTACACATGGCTATAATGATGGTTCTTATGTGTTTGCAGTGGATAAAAATGGTCATATTTTATATCATCCTAATTCTAGTAAAGTTTATGAGAATATAAGCGACAACCCAATCGTAAAGAAATTAAAACAAGGGAAAAGTGGATTTGAGAAAGTAACGATTGCAGACCAAGAATATTTTGCTGGCTATACACAAACTAAAAATTTGGGATGGGGGGTCGTTTCTCTTACACCTGCATCAACAATTAATGAACCAATTAATAATTTATTAATTAAAATTGTTACGAGATCATTGACGACATTAATTGTCTTATTAATAATTGCAACATTATTGGTTAGAAATTTAACAAGACCGTTAACTGAACTAGCCCTATACTCTGAAAAAGCCATCCTTAATAATGAAATAGATAAAGGGAAAGATGTTATTAATATTCGTTCACATATTTACGAGATAAACCAGCTTTATCGTCAAGTGAAAAGCCATATAGTAATATTAAAAAAAGAAGTGCAACTAGACGGATTAACAGGACTTGCAAACCGAAGAACGTTTGATGCCACAATAAAAGAATGGACCTTGCAAAAGCATTCTTTTTCACTTGTATTTTTAGATATTGATAATTTCAAAAAAGTAAATGACACATACGGCCATTTAGTCGGGGATGATGTTATTAAATATTTAGCAAACATCATTAACAACTATACTGGTGAAGATGATTTAAGCTTTAGATATGGCGGGGAAGAGTTTGGAATTTTAATCAAAGATAAAAATGAAGAAGATGCTTATAATATTGCAGAGCAGCTTCGATTAAAAATTGAACAAACAAAAAGCCCAACCGGAAAACCAATTACCGTTTCCTTAGGTGTGACTAGTATAGAGGATGGAGACATTCATCCAAAAACAATCATTGAAAGAGCAGATCAAGCTCTTTATCAATCGAAAAAGGATGGTAAAAATAAAACAACAATTTACAAAGAATAAGAAGTTACTACAAACTATTGAAATATAAACCTATTAGTGCATTATAATAAGAGAGCATCTGCCATAAAAGATGCTTTCTTTTTTTGCGAGAAAGCTTATAAACTTTGTATGTCTGAATCATTTTGGATGTGGGTGGATTACAAAAGAGATACGTGGTTAAAATTGAAATAAGGAATAACAGATTATTTTACATAAAAGGAGAACAAATATGACAAATAATGATTTACTTATAAGGCTTCGTTATGCTTTAGATATAAAGAATTCAGACATGGTAGAAATTTTTCGTTTGGGTGGAATGGATTTTACAAAAGAAGAGGTACTTAAGATTTTGACAAAGCCAGAAGAAAATGAAGATGGTGAATATGACTTAACACCAACTGATAATTTTTTACCATGTGATTACGAAATGCTTGAGGCGTTTTTAAATGGATTCATAACTTTCAAACGTGGTAAACAAGATCAAAAACCCGGTCAAGAAAAAGTAACACCACCGTTTGTTAAAAGAGATACACCAAATAACCTATTCATAAAACGCGTGAAGGTTGCCCTAAGCTTAACGACAGAAGATATGCTCGACATCTTTTATGATGCAGGATTAAACGTATCAAAAGGTGAACTTGGAGCAATTTTACGTAAAGCGGATCATCGGAATTATAAAGAATGTGGAGATAACTTTACCCGAAACTTTATTAAAGGATTAACATACAAATATCGTAGTACTCCTGAACAATAAATAATAAAATGCACCCCAATTGTATTATGAACAACTGGGGTGCATTTTTACGTTTATTAGGCGTAATTCCTAAAAAGTTATTTAACTTTCAAAAATGAATATAGTAGTAGGGTGCTGATATTGACTGCTATATACAGCTATTATCTGCTTAAGTACAAGGAATATTTAATTACGTATAACATTTAGAGGAGTCAGAAAAATGTTTTGACCTTTGGTATAACAATGTTATAATATGTTCCTAATGAAAAAGAGTGTACAAAATGTATATTTTTAGTAATTCTAATTCTTACTGAACATTTCAACTACTAAAGATAATTTATACTACTCATCTTTAAATGGTTTTTCGCTATTAGAGGTTTTAGATGATTGAAACACTTTGTTTTATCAAGCCATTCTTCTATAAAACAAGCTATTGCTCTCTTGAAAATCTAGAGAACTATTAATTATGACCATTTGGCTCTATTGCAGAGGAAATTGGTTATAAAGGAGATCCACGCAATTTACCATGTGCATTTTTTGTAACGATGAATAGCTATCGTCAAGAGCTAATTGACACAAAAGAAACATTGAGAGGAGTAGACTCTAAATGATCCAGAAAAAGTATGATAGTGCTTCCCAAGTGGTTTCAGATATGAAAGATGGTGCCACATTATTAGTTGGCGGTTTTGGAGGGAGGGGATTACCTTCACAACTTGTTCAGTACTCGTGGAGCAAGGTGCAAAACCAGCACCCGGTGAAGAAGACCCGGACTTAGTAAACGTAGGAAAAGAGCCAATCACACTAAAACCAGGTGGGTGTTACTTCTCACAAGCAGACTCATTTGCAATGATTCGTGGAGGCCATGTCGATGCTACAATTCTTGGAGCATTCCAAGTGTCAAAAACGGGAGACCTTGCAAGTTGGAAACTTCCAAATGCTACTCTAGGACGCGTTGGAGGCGCAATGGACTTAACTGCTGGGAGTAAGCGTGTATATTTATGTATGCAACATACGACAAAAAATGGTGAAGCAAAAATTGTTGAGGAATGTACTTACCCATTAACTACTCTGCGTTGTGTAGATCGCATTTATATAGATCTTGCAGTAATTGATGTAACAGAAGAAGGCCTAGTGGTAAAAGAATTAGCTCCTAATGTTACATTTGAATATGTTCAAGAACGGACCGTTGCTCAGCTAAAGAATCTCGCTGATATTCAAGTAGCGGTAAATGGGGTACAACTATGAATAAATACGTACAAAAAAATACAATAGATCGTAATTCGCCAATTCCTCTATATAAGCAAATAAAAGCAATTTTAATCGAAGAACTACAAGCTTCTGACGGACAAACAAATAAACCGTTTAGTACAGAGCAGGAACTTGTTCAACGTTTTCATGTAAGTCGTGCACCTGTTCGACAAGCATTGAAGGAACTTGCAGATGAGGGCTATGTGTATCGAGAGCGTGCAAAGGGGACTTTCCCAGTTCATGAGCTTCCTGTACGTCCTCCAGGTCTTGAATTAGGCGGATTAGTAGGCTTTCTCCGTGAGCAAGGAATGGATTGTAGTTCAACAATACTAGGTGTCGAACGTGTTTACCGTCCAGAAGAGGTATCCACTTCTCAAGGATTAAATTCAGAAGTAAAAGATTTAAAAGTTTCTAGATTAATTATGCTTAAAGATACGTATCTTGTATGGACACAAACCTATTTAACTATATCCAAGGATTTCCAACCGACTATTCAAGCTCTTGAAGAGGCGGAAAGTGTTTTTGTATTACTTGAAAGAGAGCTAGGAATCATTATTTCCCGAGGAGAGCATCAAATTTATGCCTCAGGTGCAAGCATGGATGATGCGCAATACTTGGAAGTTAATATCGGAGACCCGGTTCTTGTGATTGAAACAAAGTTATATACACGTAATGATCAGTTAATAGGATTTAGAAGAGCAGTTCATAGAGCAGATGATTATAAGTTCTCATTTACAGTCAATCGTTAACATAATTTAATCCCCCCTCTTGCCTATTTAAAATAAACATTGGGAAGTGGAGGGGTATGTTTAAATAGAGTAAAGACCGTAAAGCGGAAGAAGTAAACCGCTTTTTTATTTTGCCTGAAGGGAGGATGTAAAAGGGGCTGAAAATGGTATTGGCGTGAACGGTAATTTCATACCAGTAGAACAACGGACACCGGAAGAACGAGCAGAAATGGGGCGCAAAGGCGGCATTGCTTCCGGTGAAGCGAAAAGAGCAAAAAAAGGCCCAAAAGAATATTTTGTTGAAACTGCTCATTTACCAGAATACAATTCATTCTATTTATCTGGAGGAGCAGATCCTAATCATCCACTTGTATCTCCAATTCGTGAAGAAAACTTGGAAAATTTACCTCAAGCATTAGTGATTACTGCAGAATTTGACCCTATGCGTGACGAAGGGGAAATTTATGCTGAGAACTTAAGCAAATGTGGTGTTCATGTTGTAGCGAAAAGAAATGATGGCGTTACACATGGTTTTTTAGGGAAATGGACTCATCTTGATGAATACAAAGATGTACTTACAGATGAGTTTCTAAATTCTTAGTTTAAAGTAATTTTCAAAACAATGAAAAATCCAGATCCGAACAAATTACACACGATGCATTCAGTAAAATCGAGCGAAAAAGTTAAAGTTAAAGATTAGCGACTACTAAGGCTAATGGAAAAACACTAAATTAGATTCCGTAGAAGAAAAAGCAACGGTTCGTGTATAAAAACTTAAAAAACTTGGTTCTCTAATTAAAAAAGAGACCAAGTTTTTTTTGTTGCATAAAACTTACATATACTGGGACATGTATATTGAGACAGCATGGACACGATTTTTTGCATTAAGTTTTACCAAAATAGATTTTATATATTGTTTGATTGTTGCTTCACTTAATAAAAGAATGTTGGTCATTTCCTTCGTGGAGAAACCGTTTGCTAACGCCTTTAAAATTTCGTTTTCACGGGGGCTAAGTTTGGGATGCAGGGTTTTCTGAGGTTGAATCAGTAACTCTCCAGCTATTTTACCAAAAAAAGAAATATCCTCGATTTGTTCTGGTGGAATACTATGGTCCTCACTAATTACCTCTCTACAAATATAGCTAATCGTTATATTATTGGCGATAATTGGGACTACTAGCAATGACTTGAGTTGATAGTTTTGTTGGTAACGACTAGTAATTTGGGTAATAATATCTTGTCCAGAATAATAGATAGCTTGTTTCTTTTCGATAGCTTGTCTAATAGCTGGCAAACCACGAATATCGTCTCGAATATAATTGAGGGCCTGAAGTTGTCCGTTGTATAACAGTGCCACGCCTTCACCCACATAACCAATAGGACTAAAACGATAGAATGAAAGTCTCTCACCTTTGAATAGTTTTTCAAAAAGTTTAAGGATTGAACAAATTTGCTCCTCTTGTGAATGTAAATGTACGATGCTTTTTAACTCTTCTTTAATTGTCCATGAATCTAGTTTCATTCAATCACCCCTTATATTTTAATATGCAGAAAATCATACGAAAAGTAGTGTTTATTCTAAAAATTTCACCTATTTTGTTAGTGAAAATAGCTAAAAGTAGGAATTACACAGAAAAAAATAGTTTGATAGTATTTAGTTAGCATACAAATGCATGCGAATTTCTGAATGAAAGGATGAAGAATATGGGTTTATCAAATAGTGCGAAGGTGTATTTAGAGGCGTTTTACAGTGGGCCAAAAATTCAGGACTTAACTCCAGATGTGGTGCGTCAAGCAATGATTGCTCCAGTTCCAGAAGGTGTTGAAGTACCACAAGTTGCGAAAGTTGAAAACCGTCAAATCCCTGTAAATGAAGGTGAGATTACTGTTCGAATTTATACACCAGAGGGAGATGGTCCGTTCCCATTATTTGTTTATTACCATGGTGGCGGTTGGGTACTTGGTAATTTAGATACTTCTGACGCAGGATGCCGATTATTAGCTGAAAATACAAAACGTGTTGTTGTTTCTGTAGATTATCGATTAGCGCCAGAATTTAAATACCCTGTACCTGTAGAAGATAGCTATGCAGCACTTTGCTGGGCACATGATCATGCTGAAGAGTTGAATGCAATTGCAGATGATATTGTGGTCGGTGGAGACTCTGCTGGCGGTAACTTAGCAACAATTATGACAATTCTTAGCCAAGAGAATAACGGTCCATCTATTTCAGCACAAGCTTTAATTTACCCAGTAACAAACCTTGACTTCACAACGGCTTCCTATGAGAAATTTGCAGAAGGATTCGGTCTTGATAAAGATTTAATGATATGGTTCGGGGAGTACTATGTTAATAGTGAAGAGGATTATAAAAATGTAGATGTATCGCCTTTATTATGCGAAGATGTAAGCGCTTTACCTCCAGCAGTCATTGTAGCGGCTGAAAATGACGTATTATTCGATGAAGGTGCTGAATATCGTGATAAATTGAAAGAAGCAGGTGTGAAGGTAGAGTATTCCGTGTTACCAGGTAGCATACATGGTTTCTTTAGTAACATGGCTGTTTTTGCGGATGAAACAAAAGAAACAGTTAGTGCAATCGCTCAGTTCTTAAATGCTTTAAAAGTCAACTCTTAATAAGGGGGAATTTTATGGAAGCAAAACAATATGATGCGATAGTAATTGGTGCAGGGTTTGCAGGTCTCTACATGTTATATAAGTTAAGAGAACGAGGATTAAATGTTAAAGTGCTTGAAACAGCAGATGGAGTAGGAGGAACATGGTATTGGAGCCGCTACCCAGGTGCTAGATGTGACTCGGATTCTATCTATTATAATTTTACATTCTCTGAAGATTTATATAAAAAATGGCGGTGGAAAGAGCGTTACGCTGCACAACCTGAAATTCTAGAGTATTTGAATTTTGTAGCAGACGAGCTAGAGTTGCGTCCGGATATCCAATTTGAAACGCGGGTGACCAAGGCTGCTTTTAATGAAGGGTCAAAACTGTGGGAAATTGAAACAGACACTGATGAAAAATTTGTTGCCAAATATTTCATTAGTGGTGTTGGTTGTTTATCGACAACAAATATCCCACCATTTGAAGGAGTCGACACATTCAAAGGTGAGAAATACCATACAGGTAGATGGCCACATGAAAAAGTTGACTTCACAGGGAAACGTGTTGTGGTAATTGGGAACGGATCTAGTGGTGTGCAGGCAATGCCACTTATTGCGAAAGAGGCGAGTGAGTTGACGTTATTAATGCGTACGCCACACTATGTAGCTGATGCTAGAAACCACCCATTGACTAAGGAACAACAAGATGAGGCAATCTCGAAATATGAAGAAATTCGTGATGCATTCTTCACAACTCCTGGTGGAATCCGTATGTTTACAACAGGCAAGTCTGCAACTGAATTTACACCAGAAGAACAAAAGCAAACGTTAGAATATGTCTGGGAAACTGGTGGACTAGCATTAGGCTCAGTTTATCCAGATGTTGCAGTTAATAAAGATACGAATTTAGTAGTTTCCCAATTTGTCCGCGATAAAATTGATGAAATTGTGGAAAATGAAGCGACGGCAAAAGCCTTGCATCCGGACTATTATATTTCAACAAAACGTTTAATTATTGGAACGAACTATTATGAAATGTTTAATCGCGACAATGTGAACGTTGTATCGTTAAAAGAAAATCCGATTGTGCGCATTGTGGAAAACGGTGTTGAGTTGCAGAATGGTTCAATTGAATGCGACGTCATTGTTTTTGCTACAGGCTATGACTCAATGACAGGCTCTTTATTAAGAATTGATATTCGCGGACGTGATGGACAACCGTTAAAAGAAAAGTGGGAAGAAGGCAAGGTAGTAAAAACTTATTTAGGATTATCAGTTCAAAACTTCCCGAACTTCTTTATGATTACGGGTCCACAAAGTCCATCCGTATTAACGAACATGCCATCAGCTATTGAGCAGCATGTGGATTGGATTGACAGATGTATTGAATATTTAGAGGAAAATAATATTCAAACAATTGAAGCGCAGGAAGAAGCTGAAAAGACGTGGGCACAACAATGTGATGATATTGCGAATCAAACATTGTTCCCTTACACAAATTCCTGGTATACAGGTGCTAATCTAGATGGAACAAAACGCAGCGGCTTTGTCATCTTCGTAGGTGGCCTAGACAACTACCGTAAAATTTGTGACCAAGTAGCAGACGAAAGCTACAATGGTTTCACGTTAACGGGTGCAGAAGTGTTAAATTAGATAGTTTACGACAACCACAATGTAGTTTGTTGTGGTTGTTTTTTGTGAAATTTAACATCTTGAGGGAACTCTCAGTGACGTCAATACCCGTGATGAAAGCCAAATCAAAAGGATAAAAGCTTCTAGTGACGTTCATAACCTCGATGAAAGACAAAACACAATTCTAGTGACGTTCATACCAGCGATGAAAGACAAATCAACAGAGGATAAGGGTTCTAGTGGCGTTCATACCAGCGATGAAAGCCAAAACAACAGAGGATAAGGGTCTAGTGACGTTCATACCGGCGATGAAAGCCAAAACAACAGAGGATAAGGGTTCTAGTGGCGTTCATACCAGCGATGAAACCCAAAACAACAGAGGATAAGGGTTCTAGTGGCGTTCATACCAGCGATGAAAGCCAAAACAACAGAGGATAAGGGTTCTAGTGACGTTCATACCGGCAATGAAAGACATGGATTATAAGGTGTTTATTGACATTCATACCCATAATGAAAAAGAGAAGCTAAATAAAAAAATCCTTCAAAAACTTGAAGGACAAAAAGGATAAGAGAATGTAATTAAGTTATACAACATCTACTCGTAGTAAGCCCACTGATGAGTGCCGACGATTTTATAATTCTTGCTTAGTATCCTATTTATTCTCCTTTTAGATGTCACCACTTTACACCAATCAAATATTGCATTAGTCGTCACCCTTTCATTAGGAAAGAGGAGCTTAAATTCTTTTACGCTCCGTAATACTGCAGATTCAACGGTTTCATGATGGCCACATTTTGTACAGATGCATTTTTTACCTTCAACCAAAACTAAGAGACCGTTGCACATGTCACAGGCAATCCCCTTTCGTAATTGATCATACTCATAAGATGGTAATTGTTTATAAGGATTGTCTTGTACATGAAGCGAACAAAGTTTTTCTGCCAATGCTCGATGCTTTTGCGAAACTTTGGATGTATTTGTATCGAGTTGTTTTAAAAAACGGTTGATCTGCGTTGGAAAGATCAGTGGTAAATCTAGAGGTGATTGGTATAAAGTAAATTCTGAATTAATGAAAACGACCCAAGCGTTAATGGGAATATTATATCCGATTTTTTGAAGTAACATGCTGAGCAATGATTCTGTTCGTTTCAATTGAATGAGGGGGTCAACTATTTCAGTTTTCGGTCTCATGTAAAAGCGGTTTGATTGATAATAAAAATCACCCTCAAAGTTTTTAACCTCAAAAAGATAAATCGCGTCGGACATGATCAATAACGAATCAATTTGATATGTAGTGTTGTTTGTTGAAAGCAGCAAGTCGTTAATCACTAGGCAACTGCACTGAAGAAAGTTTGTAATTCAGTAGATTTAGACCTAGTTTTTACTATCATTTTTGCCTCCCTTATTTAAATAATTATATATTAAACATACTACAAAATTTTCCATATAAAAAGGGCTTAATCTAATAAATAAGCCCAAATAGGTACTAAATTTTTTTAATTGCTACTCGCCACAGCTCAGGTCCTTCTTCTAAATAACTCCATTCAAATGTACCTTCTCTTTCAATCGAGAAAACATAATATAGTGGTTTTGGATCGTGGTCATTGGTAAGTTCCAAATACTCACCTGGGTCTAACTTTTCGAAAGCCTCAAAAATTCGAAAATGACGTACTTTTGGTGGGATATCTGGTGCATGTAATTTAATACTGTTCATCTTTTAAACCTCCAATGTTTTAATACCATGATTATGGTCATAATTATCATAACTTAATTTCTTTAAGACCTATGTGAGTTCATTCACAATTTCAGTATGATTTAAATCACTTGAGTAAGGAGGCAAAGCAAATTGAATAAAAATGCGATACAAGATTTGCTTCAGAAATTTCCTCTATTTAAAAACTTAACCGATTCTGAAATGGAGCCTGTTGTAGAGCTGTCTAGAAATGGAGTGTTCCATCAAGGAGCACATATATTTATGCAAGGTGACCCATTAACGAATGTCTATTTTATTGCTAGAGGAAAAATCAAAGTTTACCGTACAGATTTGCAAGGAAAAGAACAGATTATTAATGTCCTCCAGCCAGGTGAGATGTTTCCTCATCAAGGTTTTTTTCGAAATGATAACTATCCGGCGAATGCCCAAGTATTGGAAGAAACTGCTTTAATTTATATTCCGATTCCAAGTTTTGAAAAGTTTCTAATTCAGCACCCAGAAACATGTGTGAAGATGATGAAAATTTTGGGGGATAAAATAGTAGATTTGCAAAACCGCCTTCAAGAGCAAATAATGAATACTACTTATGAGCAAATTATTTTACTGTTAATTCGATTGTCAAAAAGTCACGGAAAAAATAAGGTCGATGGAACAATTCTTATCACGACTCAATTTACAAATCGAGATTTGGCAAATATGATTGGCTCCAGTAGAGAAACAGTGAGCAGAACGTTAACCCAATTGAAAAAGAAAGGGCTTGTGAACCTTGATGAAGTTGGAAATATGATGATCAATGTAGACGCATTAAAAGAAGAGTTATTTTAACAAAAAAATCGGACATAATATCCGATTTAGTTATTCATATTTAGATTTATCAATTGTTACATTTAGTATTAAATAAGCTAAAAAGCAGAGTGCGGTTACAAGTGATGACCATCCTAGCGTTTTTTGCTCTAACATTAAGTAATTGTTACAAAGTTGAATGGGAGTTAGAATGTATAAAATTCCAATCATTCCGTATGTCAAAGTTAAGAAGATAAATGTAATGCTTTTCCATAATCTATTCATCTTACTCCAGCTATCTCGTAATGGTACTCCTGCAAAAAATGGTAAACTAATAAATTTGAAGGTTTCTATTGCACGTATGTTTAGTGCTTCATCCATTGCGCGGGGTAGCATCCAATAGACAGTAATCACCATAAAAAGGAGTATGCCCGGCACACCTTTTGCATTCCATTGTACAAAAAAGTTAGGAAATGTTTGTTTTAAAAATGGTGTGAAAAGGAATCCGACTACCACTAAAAGCGGCATTTGCATATGCATATGAATAGTCATTACCGATTCAGCTAATGAAGCAACTGGAGGGAGTATTAGAAAAACATATAAAATGAGGCCGTAAATTGCTTGTTTCATTAGTTTCTCCCTACTTTCTCTTCAAGAATAGTTGTCACTATAGTTGCTGCTTCTTCTACTTTTTTATAGTCCAACACTTCAATTAAAATACCATTTGGGTCAACTAAGTAAAATGCGGAGTTATGTTGGAAATTGCCATAGTCATCTGGTATGACAATAATTCCAAATTCATTTAAAAGTGAAGTTAATTCTTCTTCATTGGAAATACGCGCTATTTTCCATGCAGTGCTGTCTGTATTAAAATATTGGGCGTATTTTTTTAATGTCTCAGGTGTGTCTCGTGTTGGATCAAAGCTGATGCTTAAAAATTCAATTTTTTCCCCAACATACTGGGATGGAATTAAATCGTGAACTTGAGCTAGGTTATATTCTAATTGCGGACAAACATCTGTACATCCTGTATAAAGAAACGTCATAAGTACATATTTTCCTTCGAACTTTGAAAAAGAATATTTCGCTCCTTCACTATCTTCTAAAGTTACTTCTGGGAATATAGGATGGTCCTTCATTAAATTATTCACTCTCGCTTTTTCTGCTGTAAATGCTTGAAATCCATCCGTTCCAAAGTAAAGCAAACTGAATCCAAATATTAATACGATAAGAATGGCGATATTCTGTTTATTTTTGACCATAAAAGATCACTTCCTAAACAAATTTTAATTTGAAAGAGATAGCCACTCGACTACCTCTTTCAATTGATTATTTACCAGGTTCTAAACGGCGGTGATCCAGGAGGGGCATTGAAAATCATGTCTACTAATGGGATTACGTAAGCCATTGCAACGATTGCAAGCATTAAGATAATCCAAACAGTCCATCTTTCTGTCCAGTACGGTGTTGCATGAGCGCCTTCTTCTTGCTCGGCAATTGGGAATGCAGTTTCGCCTTTAGGTGCTTTGAACATTAAATGGAATACAATGTAGAACATTAGAACACAGCCGATAATTAACAATGTGCCACCGATAGCTAGGAAGAATAAATATGGATCCCATCCTAGAGCTGTTGCGTTATCGCCATAAGTTGTGTAAGAAGTTCTTCTAGGTGAACCTGCTAGTCCAACAATGTGCATTGACCCTGCCATAAAGATCATTCCTAATGTCCAAATGAGTGTCTGAATTACTCCTAATTTGTTCATTTTTGGTGTTAATACGCGTTTTGATAAGTGAGGTACTAACCAATAAACAATTCCACAGAAGGAAACAACAACCGATACTCCTAAAGTTAAATGGAAATGTCCGACAATCCACATAGTATTGTGTACCACTTGGTCTAGTTGGTTATTAGTTTGGGCGATACCACCAGCACCTGCCGGAATGAAGGAAATCATCGCAATCATTGGTGCTAAGAAACGAACGTCGCCCCAAGGTAATACTTTTACCCAACCTAACAATCCCTTTGCTCCTTTTTTTCGACCAGTGCGTTCAAAAGTCGCAAACATCGCAAATGCTGTCATCATAGATGGGAAACCGATTGATAAACTCATAAAAACATGCATGAATTTAATGCCCTCATTAATTCCAGGATCGATAATTTGATGATGGAACCCACCTGTAATATTTAAGACTACTGATAGAATGACAACTAAACGAGCTAATGAATCATTAAATACTTTTCCACCAATCAATTTTGGAATTGCAACATACCATGATGATACGGCTGCTAAGTACCAGATGTTTACTAACGTGTGCCCGAAGCTCCAGAAAAGAGTACGTGTGAGCATAACATTAATTGTATCAATCCATCCAAACGCCCATGGAATGATATATAAAACTTCTGCAGTTACTCCAAAGCTCCCAATGAAAAGTAATACGAATACGCCAACGCCAAAGTAAGCAAGTAGTGGTAGATGCTCGCCACGGTGATTTTTTCTCCAATGAGCAACGTTAATAAACGCCCCAAATGCATAAAGCCAAATCCCTAACACAAGGAATACTAGTCCAACATAAAACCACGGTGATGCTTGCATTGGCGGGTAGAACGTGTACATAACCGATGCATCACCCATGATAATTGTTGTTGCAACAAATACAACTCCGATGACCATTAATCCTAAGCCTGCCCACCCCATTTTCCGCACCTTTGGAAGAAGACCTCCAAGTGTATGAGAAAATGCAGCGTAGAAATATCCGATTGTAAAAGTGGTACTAAAGACGAGTACTAATAATACCCCGTGACCAGTTAACACTTGATAATAATTTAACCAAGAAGGTAATTCAAAAAGTCCGGCACGGTTTAACCCTTGAACTAAACCGAGAATTCCTCCAAGTAAAAATGCGATAAAAGCAATAGAGATAAGGACTAATGAGAGTTTGGCATCTTGACGATTAACACCTAACATACCATGGATTTTTTCTTTAACAGTTGACTGTGAAGGAACAGTTTCTTTTGTAATCGTAGCCATAAAATATGTCCACCTTTCCTATTTCACTATAATTGTAGTAGCCATTAATTGATGTCCAGCGCCACAATATTCATTACATAACACTAAATATTCACCTAGCTCATCAAACTTTTGTGTAATCGTTTGAACATAACCGGGTACGACCATTGCATTAATATTTGTACCTGCCACTTGGAATCCGTGTACCACATCTTTTGAAGTCATAGTAAATGTCACTTCTGAGCCAGCAGGAATTTCGATTTTATTTGGTGTGAATGAGAAAATTTGGAGAGTCATAACAACTTCATATTCATTTTCCCCTGTTTGGAAAACACCCGGATTATTAAAGGGTGCTGTATCATCTACTTTTTGTGGATCAATATGTTCCATTCCACTTGGAGGTGCCATTCCTAAAGCAAATGCCTGATATCCAGTAATGGCCATTGAAATTACGATGATTGCAATACCGATAATTAACCATATTTCTTCTGCGCGATGTATCTTCATTGATGTTCACTCCTTTAAATTCTTGCTATATAGTAAGCTAGCAAAATAGCCATAAATACAACGATTGTTCCGCCGACAAAAACTACTGAAGAGAATAGTGCGCCTTTTAGAGAATCATCTTCATTTTTCTCTGCGCATTTTTTTGTCTCGATTTCTTTGTTTGTAGTCATTGATAGGTCCTCCTTTGTTGTTCATGATTGTATTGTAATCTTGTATGAATTGTTCTGAAGTGACCTAGCTCACAGGGAGACGGTGATTTTCAACACGGATGTCTCACTAAATGATAAATATTTACAATTAGTTGATTACTCTAATAAAAATATCCTTATAATTGAGAGGTAGTAAAAATTTTTTAGGGAGGTCTTTTCATGGGGAGATTAGTACATTTCGAAATTCACGTTACTGATATGGAAAATGCTAAAAAGTTTTATGGTGAAGTGTTCGATTGGACGTTTCAAGATTGGTCTGAATATGCGGGGATGCCTTATTATGGTGTAGTTACAGGCAGTGATGACGAACCAGGAATCAACGGAGCATTAATGCAGCGACAAGGGCCATCACCTGAACCGACGCAGGCACTAAATGGCTATGTGTGTACAATGGGTGTTGCGGATTATGATGCAACGGAAGAGAAAATCCTTCAACAAGGTGGAAAAGTGGCATTGCCTAAGTATGCGTTACCAGGAATGGCATGGCAAGGTTACTATCTTGATACAGAGGGCAATATTTTTGGAATTCATCAACCGGACGAGAATGCGAAGTAAATAAATTTTAGAACACAATCAATCAATGCTTAGATTGTGTTTTTTTATTTAATAGTATTTTTTACTTTTGAAAAAACAGAAAATAGGTATAAAGTCTATTGAAAATAAATAATAGAATAATAAAATAGTCTATAGTTAAAAAAGTAAGTATAACCTATATTGGGGAGTTTAGTAAAAAGGGGATAAATAGAATGAGTCAAACAGGAAGTTATAGCATTTTTGTAAATCAAACAGAAAAAACCATTGATATGTCTGTAAAGGGGACTTTTACACCGCAGCAAGCAAAAGATTTTCATAATGATTATCAAAGTAAAGTAGGATCTATTAATGCGAACAACTTTACATTAAAAGTAGATTGTAAAAATATGAATATCATTACTCAAGAAATGTTACCTGCTCTTGAAACATCTTTTAAAATGTATAAAGATTCTCAATTTGATAAAGTAGAATTTATTATAGAGAAGAGTCCAGTCATTAAGATGCAATTAAGTCGTATTGCACGTAATGCAGGATTGGCAAATTCAGAGGTAATCGAAGTATAAAAAACTTAAGTTTTTGAGAAGTATGTATTTAGATGGATGATAATACTCGTCCGTCTTTTTTTATTGATTAATAGGAGGAGACGACCATGCTTCAATATATAAGAAAAGGAACTGGCGAAGTGCTTGTTTTTGTACATGGCTTTTTAGGAGCAAAAGAAATTTTTAGTGAAGTTATTGATGAACTTTCTTCTCACTTCGATTGCATTGCAGTAGACTTACCAGGTCATGGAGAAAGTAAGTTAGAAAAAGAAAGCTATTCTGTCTATGATTATGCAAGAGCAGTGGCGGATATATTAGCACATGAAGAGATTAAGGAAGCGACATGGCTAGGGCATTCCATGGGTGGCTATATTGTGTTAGCAGCAATTGAAAAAGAAATTGCACCAATTAACCGGGCAATATTGGCTTATTCCTCTGACTTAGCAGATACAGATGAGCAAATTGAAAAGCGTACAAATCAACAACAACAAATTGCTGATGATGGAGTAGAACATTTTGTGAATAACGTTTTAGGTGCATTTTTTAGTGAAAATCCTAATGAAGAGCATGTAAATTATGCGCGGAATATTGCTTACAATGCGTCAGAAGAGGGTCTAGTTATGGCTCTTGAAACAATGAAAAACCGTCCGAATCAGCATGAATTAGTCGAACAATTAAAAATTCCAATCCTAGTTATTGAAGGTTCAGAGGATGCTGTTGTGAAACCAGTTGAAACAAACAACCCAAATGTGAAAAAAGTAATGACAAAAACAGGTCATCTAGGGATGTTGGAAGATTCACAAACTTTTATAAGAACAATCCGTGAATTTATGGCATAAAAAAAGCCACCTCTTCAAATAGGTGGCTCACTATTGATTTGGGAAATTAGATAGCCCAATCACCATTGCGGAATATCGGAACTACTGTGCCATCTTGTTTAATACCGTCTATATTCATGTCAGCTGAACCAATCATGAAATCAACGTGTACAGTTGACGTGTTCATACCATTTGAACGCAATTGTTCTGGGCTCATTGTTGTACCACCTTGGATTGTCGTCGGATAAGCGGAGCCAATTGCTAAATGGTTTGATGCATTTTCATCAAATAATGTATTGAAGAATGTAATGCCTGATTGTGAAATTGGTGACGGATCTGGAACGAGGGCTACTTCACCAAGACCAGTACCACCTTCATTGTCAAACACTAGCTTTTTAATAGCTTCATCGCCTTTTTCAGCTGAAATATCAACAATTTTCCCATCTTTAAAATGAACCTCAATACCTTCAATTAACGTTCCTGCATAACTTAGAGGTTTTGTGCTACGAACGATACCATCCATGCGACGAGTGTCAGGAGCTGTAAACACTTCCTCTGTTGGCATATTGGCAATAAATTCTTCACCTTTTGGATTATAACTTTCCGCGCAAGCCCAAATATGATTTTTAGGTAATCCTAAAGTTAAATCTGTACCCGGTGCTGTGTAGTGGAGAGCGTCAAATTGCGTTTCATTTAGTTTATTCGCTTTTTCATTTAATGTTTTCTTATGAAGGTCCCATGCAGCTACAGGATCTTCTTCATAAACACGGCAAGTTTTGAAAATTTGATCCCATAGTGCATCTACTTGTTCTTCTGAAGTAGCAAGGTGCGGGAACACTTTTGCCGCCCATCCTGCACCGGCAGCAGCAGCTACTGTCCATTTTAAATCATCATTTTGAGTTGCTTTACGTTGGACATGGAACGCTTTTCCGAAAACATTTTGATAAGCGGCAACCTTAGCTGGATCCACTTCATTTAATAGTCCTGGATCACTAGAAATAATTGAAAGTCGGCTTACACGATGGTTCAATACGTGATCCTCAGATTCCTCGATTTCATACTGTGGAATATCTGTTAATACTTCTGTCGGTTGGTGAAGATAATGTAACTTTGTAATTTCATCATCAGACCATTTAACAATTACTTTTTCAGCACCTAATGCATAGGCTTCTTTTGTAATTAAACGTGCTAAAGGAGCTTGATCGACTGTTATTGTCATCTTTACCCAATCGCCTTTTTGCACGTTTATTCCTTTTGCGACTAAAAGTTTTGCATACTTTTGTAAGTTTTCTTCAAAGTTAGCTAACATAATGATACCTCCAATTTTGATTGGTTCAATTATCTATATTAGCATAATTGAAGAAAAACTGACGTCGCAACACATCATTTTGTAAAACGATTAGCATAACTGCTCGCAACAAAGGATTCTGGTTTTATTTTCGGTTCTAACCCTATCGATTCTAAACGGGCTACCATTTCTTTAACAAATACCCGAGTTTTATTGCGTTTTCCTGAACCAATATCAATATGTCCTTCAATGGTAAAATTAGCACCCCTATAAATATTTGGTAAAACAATATTTATTAATTGTTCTTTATGTTCTTTAGTAAATAGTGAAACGATTTCTTCTGTTAAAGTTGTTTCATAGGAGATACGTTCATGCAAATTCATCATTTGTCTAGGAACATTCACTTTTCGTATACAGGCCCAAACACCCTTTCTTTCTTGTTGGATAACAATGCCAGTTATGAATTTTGTATAGTGATTAAAAACTTGTGAATCGGTACCAAACATAAGTCGAAATTTACCTGAAGGATCTTTCTTCATAAAATTTGTTATATGTTGAAACACTTGTTCAAAAGTCATGTTTTTTTGGCTTAAATTTTGAAAGGTGACATTATACTCCTTAGCGCTTCCCATTACTCCTACCTTTCTCAAAGTTAATTTGTTAATACATTGTATTCAACTAACCTAAAAAAAATATGGTTTTGGGCGCATAAAAAACCCCCTTACATGACAGTAAGGAGGTTAATAAAATAAGATTATCTTGCTTCTTTACGTTTTTTTGCAATATCTGCAGTCGCAGTAAATAGAACATCTGAAGAAGAGTTAAGAGCAGTTTCACAAGAATCCTGTAAAACCCCAATGATGAATCCTACACCAACAACTTGCATAGCTATGTCATTTGAAATTCCAAATAAGCTACATGCAAGTGGAATCAGTAGAAGAGATCCTCCAGCAACACCAGAAGCGCCCGCAGCAGAAACTGCAGATACTACCATTAAAATAATGGCTGTCCATAAATCTACTTCAATTCCTAATGTATGTGCAGCAGATAGGGTTAAAACTGAAATTGTAACAGCGGCACCTGCCATATTAATTGTTGCACCTAAAGGAATTGACACTGAATATGTATCTTCCTCTAAACCTAATTTCTTACATAGTGTAAGATTTACAGGAATATTTGCTGCTGAACTACGTGTGAAGAATGCTGTCAAACCACTTTCTCTTAATGTTCTTAAAACAAGAGGATACGGATTTGAACGAGTATAAACAAATGTAATTATTGGATTGATGACTAACGCGACAAAGAACATACATCCTAGTAGCAGTGTAAGTAGTTGTCCGTATTCAAGTAATGATGAAAGGCCATTTGTAGAAATTGCATCAAAGACAAGACCCATAATACCGATTGGAGCTAAATCAATTACCCATTTTACGATTTGTGTTATAGCATCAGATAGGTTTGAAATAACGGTTTTCGTTGTATCTGCTGCACCTTTTAATACTAAGCCAAGTATGATAGCCCATGTTAGGATACCAATATAATTTGCATTCATTAACGCATTTACTGGATTGTCAACAATGTTAAATAATAAAGTCTTGAGTACTTCCATTATTCCACCAGGTGGAGTTAAATCTTCTACACCTGAAGTAAGTGTTAATGAAACAGGGAATAGGAAGCTTGCAACGACACCAACTACTCCTGCTAAAAATGTACCGATTGCATAAAGACCTAAAATACTTTTCATGTTTGTCTTTTTGCCACTCTTATGGTTAGAGATAGCATTTGTCACTAATAATAATACTAAAATTGGTGCAACTGCTTTTAGCGCACCTACAAATAAGGACCCAAAAATAGAAACCCCTTTGGCTGAATCAGGAATAGTAACGGCTAATAAAACCCCGAAAATAATCCCTATTAATATCCTTAGAACTAAACTAAATTTGTTCCATTTAAGTATAATGTTTCTCATGTTTTCCCCCCGAAGTTGATCCTGACATATACTAGTTGAATGTACAATTGTATTACTGTGATGGACAATAGTTTATCACGGTTATTTAAAATAGGGAATATCTATGGAATAATTTTTATTTTCTGAAGATAATAATTAATTCCCATAAAAAAGAATGTTGAGAAATAATATTCTCAACATCCTCATTAATTATAGACTATCAATGAAACGTTTTATTCTCTTTACTGCTTCTTGAAGTTGTTCAAGTGAGGTTGCGTAAGAACAACGGATATGCCCTTCTCCGCTTTCACCAAAAACATCTCCTGGTACTACAGCGACGCCTTCTTTAAGTAGTAGCTGTTCAGCAAATTCCTGAGAGTTTAATCCAGTAGATTTAATAGATGGGAATGCATAGAAAGCACCACCAGGATTATGACATTCTAATCCAATTTCATTAAATGATTGCACAATATAATTTCTGCGGCGGCGATAACTTTTTACCATTTCATCTACTTCAGGACGCCCATTTTTCAAAGCTTCAATTGCAGCATATTGCGCCATTGTGGAAGCACACATTAATGCATATTGGTGTACTTTTAGCATGGCATTTGAGATTTCTGGAGTTGAACATACAAAACCAAGTCTCCAACCTGTCATCGCAAAGCCTTTAGAGAAACCTGAAACTAAAATTGTACGTTCCTTCATTCCTTCAATCGCTGCCATACTTGTGTATTCTTCGTCATAAGCGAGTTCTGCGTAAATTTCATCTGCAACAATTAATAAATCATATTTTTTAGCTAAATGAGCGATATCTTCAAGTTCATGTTTACTAAGCATTGTACCAGTTGGGTTATTCGGAGAACATAACATGATTGCTTTTGTTTTTTCTGAAATAACTGCTTCAAGTTGATCAGGTAGTATTTTAAAGTCATTTTCCTTTAATGCTTGAACTTGAACAGCAACACCGCCAGCTAGTTCAACCATTGGAACATAGGCAACGAAACATGGCTCAACTACGATAACTTCATCGCCCGGGTCTAAAATTGTTCTCATTGCAATATCAATAGCAGAGCTGGCACCTACAGTAACAATGATTTCTTCTTTCGGAGAATACTCTACATCGAATTGGCTTTTCATATAATAGGCAATTTCTTCTCGTAGCTCAAGTAAACCAGCATTTGGTGTGTAAGAAGTATAGCCTTGTTCCAAGGAGCTAATTGCAGATTCACGTACATGCCAAGGGGTAACAAAGTCAGGTTCTCCTACACCTAAAGAAATAACCCCTTCCATGCCTGCAGCTAGGTCAAAGAAACGTCGAATGCCGGATGGTTTTAAATCGTTAACTAGTTTTGAAACATACGTGCTTTTCGTCGATTTCATTATGGTGACACCACAATTCTTTTGTCTTTATTATCTGGTTCAAAAATGATCCCGTCATGCTTGTATTTTTTAAGAATAAAGTGAGTTGTTGTAGAAAGTACTGAATCAAGTGTTGACAGTTTCTGAGATACAAAGTTTGCTACTTCGTTCATTGATTTAGCTTCCACAATTACCGATAAGTCGTAAGTACCTGACATTAAATAAACAGAATTTACTTCATCGAAACGATAAATTCTTTCAGCGATTTCATCAAATCCAACACCGCGTTTTGGCGTTACTTTTACATCGATCATAGCACGAACGCCTGGGTGCTCCTCAACTTTCGTCCAATCGACAATCGAGATGTATTTTACAATTACTTTGTTTTCTTCAAGTCTTTTTATGGACTCTTTCGTTTCTTCCACGCTTAGCTCAACCATCTTTGCAATATCTTCGACTGCGACACGTGAGTCTTTTTCTAGAATCTCAACTATTTCCATTTCTTTTGCAGTTAATTTCAACTTAAAAGACCTCCAAATATTTATATATTTTATTATAGCCAAAACTAGCGCCATTTCTATGATTGTAACTGTGATTTTATAGGAGCTCAAGATGTTTTATTAGAAATTGAGAATTGTCGAATTTTGAAGAAAAAACAATCCGTTACTAGAAAGAAATTGATGCATTGATTAAAGAGAATGTAGATTACTATTTCTAAGTTAATTTCTTAATTTTTACAAAATTTAATACAATCAAAATTGTTTTTTTCAAAATTTACAAAAGCTTTACATAGACACAGAAGAAAATTTACACTGCGAGTTTATTCTACAGTTAAGACAAAAAACGACATAGAAGTTTCAAACCAAATTTCTCGGAGGTAACGAATGAACATTTTAACAAAAGTCAAAATGGGGTTATTGATGTTTTCTTTGTTAGCTTTGTTATCATCATGTTCAAGTAATGGTGATAGTAGTACACAAGCATCTGGCAACAATGGTTCAACAATAGCTATATCAGGGTCTACATCTGTAGGTCCACTTGCTGAAAAATTAGCGGCAAAATACTCAGAGCAAGATAATGCAAACATTGAGATAAATCAAATTGGTTCTTCGGCAGGAATTACAAATGCCATCAATGGAGTGTCAGAAATCGGTATGTCCTCGAGGGATTTAAAAGAAGAAGAACAAGCAAGTGGGTTACAAGAAGTGGTAATCGCATACGATGGAATTGTCGTTGTAACACATCCAACAAATCAGGTGAAAAATCTTACGTTGGAGCAAGTGAAACAAATCTTCACTGGCGAAGTGACGAATTGGAAAGAGCTTGGTGGAGATGACATGGAAATTGTAGTTGTTTCCCGTGAGGATGGATCAGGTTCTCGTGATGCTTTCCAAGAAATTGTTGATTATAGTTCGGGTGAATTAGTGAAAAGTTCCATTATAGCGAGTGGTAACGGAAACATAAAAACAACAGTTGCAAACAATAAACATGCGGTTGGGTTTATATCATTTGAATATATTGACGAAACCATTTCGACCATTGATATTAATGGTGTAAAAGCAACGGCAGAGAACGTATTGGAACAAAATTATAAATTATCAAGGCCTTTCTTATTTGTTTATAAAGAAGGGAAATTAACGGATGCAGGTCAGAATTTTATAGATTTTATTTTAAGTGAAGATGGACAACGAATAGCAGCAGAAGCAGGGGCAATCCCAGTAAAGTAAGAAGACAAAACAATTTTAATATATAACGTGGAGGAAAACAAAAGTGTCTATCCAAACAAACAGCGTAGAGATTGGTAAGGCGAATAAGAGAAAGTATTTTTTAGAGAAAGTATCATCAAGAGTTTTCTTGATTTGTGCACTTCTCTCCGTCATCAGTTTATTGTTAATCATTGGATTTGTATTTTATAAAGGATCACATCCATTTTTAGTCGAGGGCTATAGCTTTATAGATTTTATCTTTGGTACGGATTGGGTACCGAGTGAAGATAAGTTCGGTATTTTCCCAATGATAGTTGCTTCAATTTTTGCAACAATTGGAGCATTGATCATAGGTGTGCCGGTTGGTTTATTTACAGCGATTTTCTTAGCAGAAATTGCATCAAAAAGATTAGCAAAAATCATTTCTCCCGCCATCCAATTGTTGGCCGGAATTCCATCAGTATTATACGGTGTTTTTGGATTAGCAATCATTGTCCCGTTTTTACAAAATACATTTGGATTGGCAAAGGGACAAAGTTTATTAGCGGTAATACTAGTACTAGCTATTATGATGTTACCAACCATAGTAACAGTAGCAGAAACGGCAATTCGTGCTGTACCTAACACATATCGTGAAGGTTCTTTAGCACTTGGCGTATCGCAAATTGGAACCATTTTTAAAGTGGTCGTTCCAGCAGCTAAATCGGGAATCATGACGGCCATTGTATTAGGTTTAGGCCGTGCAATTGGTGAAACGATGGCGGTCATATTAGTAGCAGGAAATAGTTTAATTGTCCCTACAAGTTTAACTGACAGTGTGCGACCGCTAACGACGAATATTGCCCTTGAAATGGGTTATGCAGCAGGTACACACCAAGAGATGTTATTTGCGACAGGAATCGTTTTATTCTCGTTTATATTAATCTTAAACTTTGTATTAGCAAAAATCAGTGCGAAGGGTGGTAACTAAATTGAGACAACTGAAGGATTACGTATTACGTGGATTATTATGGCTTTCAGTTCTACTTTCTGTTGCCGTTCTGGTCATGATTGTTGGCTATATTTTCGTAAAAGGTATGAATTTGATAAGTTTCGAATTTATTTTTGGCGATTATTCACCTACTGGAGGTGGAGGAATTTGGCCAATGATTGTAACGACCATTTATACAATCATCATCTCATTAGTTATTGCTACCCCAATCGGAATACTGGCAGCATTGTATTTACAAGAATATGCAAAACAAGGTCGACTAGTAAAGTTAATTCGTTTTGCAACAGAAAGTTTAACAGGCATACCATCCATTATCTATGGGTTGTTTGGAGCGGTGTTTTTTGTCACAACATTAAAAATGGGCATGTCCATTATCGCTGCATCTCTAACCTTAACGATTATTGTTTTACCTGTAATTATTAGAACAACAGAAGAAGCATTAAAAACAGTACCACAATCTTATCGTGAAGGGTCCTTAGCTCTAGGAACAACGAAGCTACAAACTTTGTATAAAGTAATCTTACCAAGTGCAATGCCCGGTATTTTATCGGGAATTATTCTTTCCATAGGACGTATTGTTGGGGAATCTGCTGCAATCTTTTTAACAGCAGGTACTGTAGCGGCTTTACCTGAAAGTCTATTTTCATCGGCTCGAACACTAACTGTTCACTCATATTTAGTTACACAAGAGTCAGGTGATATTGAGCTAGCGGCAGCTGTTGGGATTGTATTAATAGTGATTATTTTAGGAATAAATATTTCGGCGACATTGATTTCAAAAAAACTTAACAAAGCAACCAATAAATAAGGAGTGCATTTATGAGTACCGCAGTAATGGAACGTAGTGAATCATTGGTGATGGAAGAAAATCAAACAGTAAAGGTGCAATCACAGATGGAGATAAAAAGAGAAGAGAAAGCATCAAAAATAACTGTAAAAGATTTGAACTTATTTTATGGTGAGAAACAAGCATTATATGGAGTATCTCTGAATATACGTGAAAAAGAGGTCACGGCATTAATCGGTCCTTCTGGGTGTGGTAAATCAACCTTTTTAAGAACATTAAATCGAATGAATGACCTAATCGATGGTGTGAAAATTACTGGTGATATTATGATTGACCGTGAAAATGTATACAAAAACAATGATGTAATTAAATTGCGTACAAAGGTAGGAATGGTCTTCCAAAAGCCAAATCTTTTCCCAATGTCAATTTATGATAATGTTGCTTATGGTCCTAGAATGCAAGGAATTAAAAATAAAAAAGAGCTAAATCAAATTGTAGAAGAAAGTTTAAAAGGGGCAGCCATCTGGGATGAGGTAAAAGATCGTCTTAAATCATCCGCTCTTGGTTTATCAGGTGGTCAGCAGCAAAGAGTTTGTATTGCTCGTGCAATTGCAATGAAACCAGACGTCATTCTTATGGATGAGCCTACTTCAGCACTAGACCCAATCTCAACATTAAAAGTTGAAGAATTAATAACAAATATGAAAAAAGATTATACGATTGTAATTGTAACTCACAACATGCAACAAGCTGCACGTATCTCTGATAAAACGGCATTTTTCTTAAATGGTGAAGTGGTGGAATTTGACGATACCGATACGATTTTTTCAACGCCAAGTGATCAGAGAACTGAAGACTATGTAACAGGTCGATTCGGATAAGGTGAGGGGAACAAATGGTTATTCGTGAAAACTTTGAAAATAATTTAAAAGAACTAAAAAGAAAAATCAATGAAATGGGCGAACTATCAATAGACGCCTTAGAAAAAGCTTTTACAGCTTTACAAACGCAAGATGTTGAAATTGCGTTAAAAGTAATTGAAGAAGATACTGATATTGACAATCTAGAATTGGAAATTAATCAATTTGCAGTATGGTTAATGGCAAAAGAACAACCCGTTGCGAGAGACCTACGAGTAGTTGTAGGTGTTTTAAAGATTTCGAATGGAGTTGAACGAATTGCCGATTTTGCAGTAAACATCGCAAAATCAACAATAAAAATTGGGAAAGCGAATAGTTTATTAGATTTAACAGATTTAGAGAAAATGAAAGATATCTCAATTTTAATGTTGAAAAAGTCACTTAAATCTTTCTTGGAAGAAGACATTGCTCTTGCTAAGGAAGTGAGTGACTTAGAGGATGAGGTAGACCAATATAATATTGAAACATATAAGAAACTTACTAATTATTTAAGTGAACACCCAGAAGAAACAAATCAGCTTGTACAATTACTTTTTGTAAATCGTTATATTGAACGAGTTGCAGATCATATTACAAATATCGCTGAGAGCACAGCTTTTTTAATTAAAGGGCAAATGTTTGATTTTAATCCATAGTATAAAATAAAGCCAAACTCGTTTAATTTCGGGTTTGGCTTAATTTGTCGTTTCATTCAGCATATCTAAAATACTATCAATGACAATTTCAGGCTGGTCATGATGAATGTAGTGACTACTGTTTTCTACAATCAACCTATTACTATTCGTTGATAATTGGAGTAGATTATCTTGTAATGCTTGCCAATCTTTATGTTCCTTTTCTTCCGCTCTTGATGAAAGAATTGAAATAGGAATCGTACCTAATCCTTGGTTATGAACAGGTATAAGTTGTTCTTCAGTCGTCTCCATTAGTTTTAATTCACTTTGTTGATCTGCATTATAAAAATTGCGGTATAAAAACTCCCTTGATATTTCACTCGTCATCACTGCTTCTGGAACAGGTAGTGCTCCAATCTCACCTAGAATCCTCATCACGCCTACCTTTCTTAAAGTCCCTTGAATAAATACGGATGAGTCAGTTACTTTTGGACCTTTATCAATAATCGATGAATCTAATAAAACGATTCCTACAACTTCTTTAGGATAGTCGTGTGCAAATAATTGCATAGTAAAACCACCAAAGGAATGTCCAACTAGAATATAAGGACCCTTTTCTCCTGAAACTTCTAACATTTTATGGAGATCTTGAACAATTTGCTCAGCAGTGCGATCATTATTCGCTCCTTCACTCCAGCCATAGCCAGCACGGTCGTACGAAATGACTCTCGTTATTTTTGAAAGCTCAGGTTGAATGTATTGCCAATCAGAAAAAGAGGAGGGGGTCCCTGAACCAGATTCTAATACAATCGTTGGGAGAGTTGACTTGTTTCCGGTTGCATACATATGGAGTTGGTAATCCCCAATATCTATCATTTCTCCAACAAAAGGTAATCTTTCATAACTAGAAATAGAATGATAAAGAAATATCCCCACAAATAAAAGTAAAAAAGATAATAATATTGATTTAATAATTTTTCCTATCCTCATTGTACAACACGCTCAATTCTTCTCGTTGAATAATAGGTGATTACTATAGATAGCGCGCTAAATAACAAGAACATAAGCCAAAATAATATATCTGAAATTTGGTAAAGCTCTGAATGTGACAAAGTTTTAATTATGAAAAGATTCATTGTACAATTCCATACAAAATGCCATGTAATGGAGGTCCATAAATTTTTAGTACGATAAACCATATAACCCATGATGAACCCCATAATACCGGATATTAATGTGTACAGTAGACTATTTGATAACATGGTACCCATATTAATCTTCCCTGTTGTATATTCTTTAATTATCCAAGGAATGTGCCATAATCCAAAAATAATTGACTGTAGTAAATTTGCAACCCAGAATGGCATTTTGTTTATAAAGGTTTGTATCATTAACCCTCTAAACAATCCTTCTTCCATTAATGTATTGATTAAATTGCCAATAAAAACAAAAAGAAAAATGGATAAAATTGTATATTGATTGTTAAAAGCAATAACAGGTTCAGTTTTAGTAGATAAAAGAAAAATATATTTTACGCTGTAGCACATAAGCAACGCTAAAATTGCTAGAAGAAAGGCTAAGGTTATACTCGGTTTTAAATTGATTTTACGTAGGTGAATATAATTTATGCTTTTGTTTGTGAAAATAAGAAAAAGGATGATTAGAATCAATCCGATTGTTTTCGATAAAATAATCTCCCCAATTTTTTCATCCATTTTCCATACAAAGATATCTAACAGCCGAAATAGTAAACAAACGATTAATAAGTAAAAGACTCCAAAAGATGAGGAAAGATGATTTTTTAGCGACACCGATTTACCTCCACCGTTATTTTTCTTGTACCTGTAAAGCTAGTTCTAACAATTTTTGCAACGCATCTAGTTGTTTATCGAAATCTCCTATATCTTCTTCTAGGAAGAGCGCACTAACATTTAAACCTTCCAATGTGGAAATTAATAATTTGCTTAAGTCTTCAATTGATATCGTAGGTGTAAACTCTCCATTTGCAACGCCCATCTTTAGAAGGGTAGTAAATTTATCTTTTGCCACGTGATATCGATTTTCGAGAAAAGGAACTCGATGTTTCTCCCTCCATGCAGTAACGAAATATTCATATGAAATAGGAATTAATGTATCGCGCATGTTTTTTAAATCCGCTTTTTGATGTTGTAAAAAAAGTTGAATTTGCTCCCAAATCGAATTCGAATGGTGAATCGCTAATGCTTCGTCATTTGCCTCAAACTCTAATTCGAGTAACTGTAGAAAAATTTCCTCCGTATTTGAAAAGTACATATATAATCCGCCAAAGCTTATGTTCGCTTCTTCTTTAATGTCTTTCATCGTTGTAGGTTCAAATCCCTTACGTTTAAAAACATTTTTTGCGTGTAATAAAATTTCTTTCTTTTTTTGTGTTTTATATTCATTAGATACTTTTGGTGTCATAATCCTACTCCTTCATTTTTTAAAAAGAGAACTCTCTCGCTTTATAATAACGAGAACGTTCTCTTTTTACAATGCATTTTGTAAATTTTTTCCGAGATTGTAACTGAAAGATTTTTAAATACTTTACAGATATAGTAATTAAAATAAGGTATAATTAAATTCAAAAGATTGCAAAAAATAAGAGGTGGTGTAATTGATGGAAAAAGATAAGTGCAAAGAATTATTAAACAGTATTTCAGATCAGGAGTTAATTGAACTGACCGATGTTTGGAAGCTAAAAGTAAAGGGCTTCCGGAAAATTAACAATGACAATATAAAAGTCGCAAGGAAATTAATAGTTTCAGAGGCTTTAAAGGCAAATAATTTAGCGATGATCAGTACCTTTTATAAGACGTTAGCAGAAGTACAAGAGAGGAATGAGGAGGACGATAATGATGACGTAAATGAAATTACTAATATAAGAGAGCTAAGTAATGATCAATTAATAGAAAAGTTTGAAAGTGGAGTAAAATTACATGTTATTTTGGGAGTCCTTTATACAAGTAGTGAGGGAGAACATCATAACGCTGCGGATGAATTTTTAAAAGCTATATTCCAAAAATATAATGTTCAATCGATAGATGAATTGGTGAAAAAAAATGTGGTTAAAAAAGTAGAAATTAATGATGTAGTAGAAACGAAAGAAAATATACCAACTAATGATGAGGATGAGTCGGGAAATGAGCGAGTATTAAAAAAATTAGAGTCTAAAAATCAAAATTTACAAAAACAACTCGACAATTGGGAACAGAAATTTTCGAAATTAAAGAAAGAATACAAAGATGAAAAACAAACGTGGATTAAAGAGAAGTTTCAATTGTTACAAGATATAGCAAAGGAGAAATCGAACTATGAGAAAACCAAAAGCGATATTGAGAAGCTTAAGACGAATCAGCAAACCTTGGAGGAAGAGATAAAAAAATATAAAAAAGAAATTGCTCATTTGCATGCAAGGTTAATTAATACAAATAAAGATACTACTCAAAAAGCAAAAGCAGTAGAAGAAAAGGAATTAACACAAACAACAATCAAGAAAATTTTAATTGTTGGAGACCCTAAAAACAAAATTGTAAAAGAATCTAAAAATCCTGAGTTTATTATTGTTAATCCAAAAGAAATTATTGAGTCAGAAGAGATTCCACAATTTCATGAAGTATGGATATTAGATTATCTTGTACCGATACCGTTAAAGCGAAAAATTATTAAAAAATTTGAAGGCAATGCTCGAAACTTTAGTGACTTCAATAAAGTGAAAATATTTTTAGAGAAGGGAAAAATTTAAAGTGAGCCAAAAAATATGGGATACATTTTTAATTGGAGTTTTAGATACACCTCAATATGATTATTTTTCAACATGGGATTCTGTTTTTATTAATAAACAAAACAGCTTACAGTTTAATGTGAAAATCATTTCTCGACCCCCAGATAGCTTTCCAAATGTAAAAACAGTAACATGCTTTAATTCGGATTTAGAGCCATGGGGATTTGAAGACGACTATATTGCAAGCGATGAAGTGAGAAAAGAGGATTTAAAAAATTGGCTTGATGATAAATTATTAGTATTTAAGGTTGAACGAAGAGTTCGCTACAATCACGAAGAAGTATTTAACGCGAAAGATGTTCAAGTCATACCGAAATTACCAAGTTTTCATAATGAACTTAGTTTAATTCCAGTTCCAATCTTCAGTGAACAATCGCATAATTTTGATTTTGATGAATTTCTACAAAGATTAGTTAGTAAAAAGTTTATAGGTAGAATAGATGGGATATCTCATGAATCAGATGATACACCTTCCTTTATTCTTTGGAAAGAAACATACGACGATGATGATCACTACAAACTATTCGGAGAGTTTGAAAAACATCAATATGCATTTGGTGGTTTTAGCTTTGAACTTAGCAGTGAATTAAAAGGAGTAGAGTTTTCAACTGCTTGGTTAGAAGAATGCTATTTTATTAATGGAGTAGAAGATATTATTTTCATCCCACTATCAATTTATCAGGAAATATCTGATGTGATGAAAGATAGCAAAGAACTTCCTGAAACTCTAACAGTGGAAAAAAGTAGCGTTGAGGATTCTGATAAGAAGTTGATTGAACACGAACCAGTTACGATTCACGTAGAATCTTCTTCTGTTTCACATGAACTTCAAATGAACGAAACATCTTCAGAACAATTAGAAGAACTCGAATTCCTTGAATCATTTTATACGCAAACGAAAGAAACAAGGTTATGCTACACTCGAGAAGATTTAATTAATTTCCATACTGCAATGAAGTCTTCTACATTAGTTATTTTATCTGGGATGAGTGGTACGGGGAAAAGTAAATTGGTAGATTCTTATAGTCAAGCACTAGGTTTAAAAGGCGAACAATATACTGTGATTCCTGTGAACCCTTCATGGACATCTGACTCAGATTTAATTGGTTATGCGGATACAATGCATATGGTGTACAGACCAGGCGACTCAGGATTAATTAACGCCTTGAAAAAAGCAGAAAGTCACCCGGATAAACTATTCTTAATATGTTTTGATGAAATGAATTTAGCAAGAGTAGAACATTATTTCTCTCAATTCTTATCCATTTTAGAAATGGAACAGGGGAAAAGGATTTTGCGACTTTACAATGATGATTTAGAAAATCGATTATATAACTCAGCGCAATATCCACCAACCATTTTAATTCAAGACAATGTTTTGTTTGTAGGGACAGTTAATATTGATGAATCTACATATCATTTTAGTGACAAAGTGTTGGATCGCTCAAATGTTATTAATCTCGAAGTATTGCCTTTTACATATTTAAAGGATGTAACGGACAAAAAGAAACATAACCGAGAAGAAGTAAAGTATGAAACATATAAAAGTTTCAAAAATGACAACCGAGTTATTTCTTTATCTGATGTGGAATTAGAACTTCTTTGGGAATTACATCAACTACTCCATAAAGCAAATCGTCAAGTGGGAGTTGGACCTAGAATTGTTCGCCAAATTGATCAATATCTTGAGAACTTACCTGTACAGCAGTTCATCACTCGCAAAGATGGATTAGACCGTCAAATTGTACAGCGCGTTTTAACGAAAGTAAGAGGTTCGGATGAGCAGTTAAGAGAGGTGTTAGGTACGTATATCCAAGAAGGGGAAATCATTAATAGTAGGTTACTTAATTTACTAGGAAAATATGATGCTCTCTCTTCTTTCACAAAAAGCAAAGAAATTATCGAGCAAAAAGCAAAAGAGTTGAAGTTATATGGTTATTCATACTAATCAATTAGGTTTTACCGTTGAATTTATTCAGAAGTACAAAGATGGGGAACAAGAATCTATCCGCGTAAAACATTTTGTAAGGGATTTCAAAGAATGGGATGAACAATTATATCCATATACTATCATTAGAGAGAACTTAAATTTAGAATTAAAATTTGGCTGTGAAAATACCAGAGCTACATTGTCGATGGATGGCTTAGATATTTTAAAAGATAGAAAAGTTGAGTACGATGAATTTAACAATGCTTATATTCATCCGGGTGCTTTGACATTGTTTGAGCATGGTTCAGAAATCAACTATTACCCCTATATTCCAGGAATCTATTGCCTTACTGTTACAATTGAGGGAGAAAACTATTATTCCTTTATTAAAGTAATATCGAATCGTTTATCAGATGAGCAACTAAACACGATGCGAAATGAAGTAGAAAATCAATTAAAAGGTTTAGCATATGATGTTGTAAGGAAACAAAATATCGCTCAAGAACTGAATATTGATTTAACTCTGTTTCAGCATTTTAAAGTTTTAGACTTTTACTATGATGATTTAACTATGATATTTATGGATTTATCGAATAAAGTACGTTTCACCTTAAAAAGGGATTATGCTCTTCAATCAATTGAAAAACCATCCCATGTTGATGCAGTATCTATTCAATATCAACTTAAACATCCAGAGTCCACAACTTACTTAAAGACCCGTAAAAACTTGGTCAATTATGATTTACCTGAAAATCGGTTGTTGAAACGAATCGTAAAAAAATGGTCACTGATAACGTTGGATTTTTTGCAACAAGTTGAATATAACATTAATCAATATCAAAAAGGTGAGGATCTTTTTTCATCCTATGTATCACGGAATAGAAGAAAAAGTTTATTAACACAGCTTGAAAACTATCGACAAACCGCATTTCGTCTAAAGGCGATGTTAGATAGATTCCAACTAAATTATTGGTTTAAGGAAGTTTCAGATATCACTAGTTCCTCTATACCGGATAAGATGCATATGGATGTACGGTACAATAAATTATTAAAAATCCATCGATATATAACTACATCTGAGCGGGATGTTGCTTTGCATCCTGCTTGGAAATCTCATTGGAAACGTACTGATCAATTATATGAAATTTGGTGCTTTTTTAAAGTAATAGACTACTTTAAGTCAAAAAACTATCAATTTACAAATGCGCCTAAATGGTTTTTTGGCGAAATGGATGAAACGATTGATAACTTATTTGTCATTCCTACGATTCCGGCCGGAGCCAACTTTGAACTGGAAAAAGGCAACATGCAGTTTAAAGTGTTTTATGATGAAACGGTTCCAAAAACACAACAAGAAACGGAAAATGCAAAGCCAATCTATACAACCGGAGATAACAATAAACCCGATATCAGAATTGACCTCTTTATTCAGGGGGTCTACATCGGAAGTATTATTCTAGATTCGAAGTATAGAAAACGAGATGTATTAATGGATTCAAAAAATCAGTTGATTAGTTATGCTGATCATATTCGTTCACCTTTTATTTATAATAAGAAACGGTGGGAGAGAATTCGTCCAGTTCATCGGGTGATTGTCCTTTACCCAGACAAATATAATACGTATGGAATAGATTATTTGAATGATAAAAGTATTAATTTAGTACCATTAACTCCACAATCAACTAAAGCTCATTTTGAACAAATGCTTGAAGACTTAATAAACGAGATGATTTTAGATGCTGAGGAAGCTGGGGTAATCCTGAATAGAAACTAGTATACAAAAACCGTTTATCACGATTTGATTATCGGGTAAACGGTTTTATATTTTCTAGGAAATTATATTCCTAAAGAATAAAAAATTAAGGGTTAGGTTTATGAGTGTGATAATGCAAGTATTAAATTAACACCCTATGTGTAGCGTAGTGAAAGTAGGTGAACGACAAATCATAGTAAAAACGATAAGGAAATGGTCTTCATAAGGGAGATGAACGCCAAAACTTAGTAAAAGCCATGAGGAAATATTCTTCATAAGAGAGATGAACGCCAAAACTTAGTAAAAGCCATGAGGAAATGGTCTTCATAAGGGAGATGAACGCCAAAAACTTAGTGAAAATAATAAAAAAACATCGATAACTGAGCAAAAAAATCCTAACTCCTCAAATCTAGAGTTAGGATCGATCTTCAATTATAGCTGATTTAAAATTGCATTCTTCACTTCTTCAAGCGTTGCGGTTCCACCTAAGTCACCAGTTTTTACGCCTGTAGCTAAAGTGTTCTCAATGGCATTTAAAACTTTTGTTCCAGTGTCTTGATGCCCTAAGAAATCAAGCATCATTTTACCTGTCCAAATTTGGCCAATTGGGTTGGCAATTCCTTTTCCTGCAATATCAGGAGCAGAGCCATGAACTGGTTCAAACATGGAAGGGAATTCTCTTTCGATATTTAAGTTAGCAGCTGGGGCAATTCCGATACTTCCCATAATGGCGCCACCTAGATCCGTTAAAATATCTCCAAATAAATTAGAAGCAACAATAACATCAAATGCATGAGGCTTCATCACAAAGAATGCAGCTAATGCATCGATATGATTTACAGCAGTATCGATGTCTGGATAGTCCTTTTTCACCTCATCAAATATTTCATCCCAAAACGGCATGGAATAAGTAAGACCATTTGATTTAGTAGCACTTGTTACATGTTGACGTGAGTTTTTTGCTAATTCAAAGGCATAACGCATAGCACGTTCTGTACCTTTTCTAGTAAAGATTGCGTTTTGAATCGCGATTTCGTCTGCACCTTGATGAATTCGACCACCACTATCGGAATATTCACCTTCTGAATTTTCGCGGACAACGGTAATATCAAAGTTTTGCGGATTTCTCAATGGTGATTGAAGTCCTTTTAATAGTTTTGCAGGGCGAACATTGATCGATTGTTTCAGTTCTCGACGGATTTTAATCAGTAGGCCCCAAAGTGAAATATGGTCCGGAACAAGTTCAGGCATTCCGACAGCACCTAAAAAGACTTGATCAAACTGTTTTAACGTCTCAATCCCGTCTTCTGGCATCATTTCGCCATGCTCTAGATAATAATCACATCCCCATGGAAAGTAGGTCCATTCAAATTGAAAGCCCCCGTCAAGTTTCGCCACATAATCTAACACTTCGATTGCTGCAGGGACAACTTCTTTCCCAATACCATCTCCAGGGATTACTGCAATTTTATATGTTTTCATTCCAAAACTTCCTTTGTATTGAATTTTCAATCTATTAAAATATAACTTAATTCTGCTATTAAAAATACTATTTTTAATGAACAAAAAATTTGATGATTTTTAATTTGTAAGTATTTAGTTATACTAATAATCAGTCAATGATCTTATGAGGTGATTATTTGAAAAGTAATGAATTGAAGTGGGCACTCGCTATCCTTTTAATTATTATGCTAGCATACATCCTTCCATATACAATGTTAACTGATGTGGCAAAATGGTATGGTAGCTTTTTAATATGGACAGTGCTGGCATGTATTGTAATTGGGATTAATTTTTTTCTAACAAAAGATTGGAAGTGAAGTTATGACAACATCTATGGTCTGGTGGGGAATTATTATTTACATCCTCATAGCTTTGTTTATTGCCTATTTATCTAGAAGCGGTAAGCAAACGAACATGGGGAGTTACTTTCTAGGCGATCGAAAAATGGGTGGGATTGTGTCTGCCCTTAGTTATAGTGCTACAACCTATAGTGCTTTTATGTTAGTAGGATTAGCAGGATTAACTTATAATGGTGGCGTTGGTGCACTCGGTTTTGAATTAATTTATTTAATGGGAGTATCCCTTGTTGCATTCTTTGGACCAAGATTTTGGGTAGTGGGGAAGAAATATGGTTATATTACCCCATCTGAAATGTTAGGGGATCGCTATAATAATAAAAATGTAGCTTTAGTCGTTTCTATCACAAGTTGTATTTTTTTAATCCCTTATAGTGCAGTACAACTTTCAGGGGTAGGTTATTTATTACAAGGCATGACGAATAATGAAATTTCCTATTCTACAGGCGTAATTATTGCTACAGTTGTTGCGATTGTATTTTCCTATATTGCAGGGATTCGTTCTGTTGCATGGACGGATTCATTACAAGCTGTTTTTATGATCATCACTTCAACGGTTGTCGTACTTATGCTTGTTCATAGCTTGGGCGGGTTTAGTGAATTTTTTGGCTCTATTGAAACAACGAAACCAGAGCATTTATCAGTACCGGGAAACGGCTTTTGGAGTTTTGCAACATTTCTTGGCATGACGATACCTTGGTTCTTTTTTAGTTTATCCAATCCACAGGTTAGTCAGAGATTGTATATGCCAGCCTCTTTAAAGAGTTTACGGATAATGCTTATGGGTTTTATGATATTCGGATTAATTTATACACTTGTAGCAGTTATTTGGGGTTTTTCAGCAGTTGTGATGTTTCCAAATTTAGAAAAAGCTGATTTAGCAACTCCAATGGTCCTATCTTCTGAAGCAGTACCACCGATTTTAGGTGTAATCGTGATGGTCGGAATCATGGCTGCAGCAATCTCCACAATTGATTCAATCTTGCTTACTCTTTCATCTTTATTTGCGCGAGATGTTTATAGTCAGTTCAGGAAAAATTCAACCGACGAAATGCAATTACGAGTTGGTAAAATTGTTATCCCGATTATTGCAATATTAGCGTATTTATTTGCTGAATTGGAACTAGATTTAATTGCTGTTTTATCTGTTGCTTCCTCTGCAGGATTACTTGTTGTAGTACCGTCGATTATTGGTACATTCTTTTGGAAACGGGGAACGGCAGCGGGTGTGTTATCGAGTGTGATTATCAGTGGAGTTATTGTTATTGTTCTTGAGCTATTCAAATTAAAACCATTAGGACTAACTTCAGGGGTATGGGGAATTTCGCTCTCAACAGTATTATTTGTTGTTGTAAGTTTAATGACAAAGGCGCCTGAAGAAAAAGCCAATGAATTTTTAAATAATGTTAAAATAGAATTGAATAAATTTAAATAATTGAAGCCCGGAAATCATAAATGGATTTTCGGGCATTTATGTGCTAATTAAATTGACTTTGCATGACGTACTAGTGATATAGCCGTACTATTAATTTCTTCGATTGCTGCATTTAATTCTTCTGTTAATGATGCTTGTGTTTGTGTCATGTCTGACATTGTGTCAATATGTACAAGAATTTCATCAACAAGTGACGTCATTTCATTTAAACTACTTTCAATTTTTACTGTAGCATCTGCACTTCCTAAAGCTAATTTTCGTACTTCGTTTGCTACAACTCCAAATCCTTGTCCCTGTTCTCCTGCGCGGGCTGCTTCAATGGATGCATTTAAACCTAAAAGATTAGTCTGGTCAGCAATGCCTTTTATGAAGTTAGAAATATTCCTTGTTTCATTAGTTGTTGATTTTACTTTTTTTGCAGCGACAGTAGAATGTTCTTGGGCTGAAGCTAATTCTTGAGCATGGGCAGTAACCGATTCAATTCCTTGAGTCATTTCCTCAATCGCTGTAGAAAGTTGACCAATCTGATTAATAATTGAATCTACAGCTTCACTCTTATTCTTTTCGAAAGTGATATCTCGAATTGTGCCTGCTACACGTAGGGGAACCCCATTCGGATTACGTGCTGCTTCACCACGGGCTCTGAACCATCGAAAAGTACCATCTTTCTTTTTAAGTCGATATTCGATGTCGAATGTACTTCTTCCGGAATAGTCATTTAAATAATCTACCAGTGCTTGAACGGACTTTTCTTGATCTTCTGGATGTAGGCTATCACTCCAACTACTTAAAACATTTGGAAAATCCGTCTCATCTTTATAGCCTAGCACTTTCCTAAATTGATTTGACCACCAAAACGCATTGTTGGGATTAACAGGATCTCCTTGTACTACTTCCATATCCCAAGGAGCTTCCTCCAATACAAGCATCATTAAATCATAACGAGTTACTAAACTGTCTAGCTGTTCATTTTCTAATTTTTTTTCATGAATATCAAATAGAGCACCAACTACACGTAAAGGGACTCCATTTTTATCACGTAATGTTGTGCCAGTTGCTTGGAACCATCTATACTCGCCATCTTTCCTACGAAGACGGTACTCAATATTATAAGGGGTTCTTCCTGAATGGTCGTTTAAATGGTCAGCAAAGGCTTGAATTACCCATTCTTGTTCTTCTGGATGAATTTTAGAAGCCCAGCTACTAAGCACATTTGGAAAGTCGTTCTCATCCCGATAACCTAGCATTCTTCTAATTTCATCAGACCAAATAAACTCATTATGGGGATTAACCGGGTCACCTGCGATAACGGTCATATCCCATAATCCAACTTGAATTGCCTTTGTAACTAAATTTAAGCGAATTTCTGTATTTTCTTTCGAGGAATATGTATTTTGTATAGCAAAATTAAAATTATCTAGAATTTCCTTTACAATTTCGTTGGTATTTTCTAATTCGAATGGTGTTACATGATTTTCTTGAATTGCCTTTTTTAGCTCTCGGCTTTGTTCTAACAAGTAATCTAACTGTTTCTTTGATGGATCTTTAAAAAACATTATTATTTTCTCCTCTCTATTTTAAATAATAAAAGTTTGGTCCATTTATTGAAAAAAGGATAAATTCTAGAAAAACTTATTATGTAAAATATTCATGTTATCACTATCCGAAGTAAAATTTTTCTTTAGTTAATACTCTTTTTTCTTCAGTCTGAGTCTATCACCAGGAAATTACTTAAGCAATAGTAATATAAACACATTGTATTATTCGCCAGTAATATGATGTAGATACTTATACCTATTTGTCGTAAGTTTTTAATATGGAGTTTGATGGTTGGTAAGATGTATCTAGACAAAAAAATTAAAATACGAAAATAGTTTTATATTCGTAAAAAACATTACTAATTTTTTGTTTGATAAATATGGATAAATATTTAGGGGATTTCTTTATCCTGAAGTTATCGGATTAATAAAATTTACAACTGTCGAATAAAGTAGAAGAAAAGTGCGATTAAGGGGATGAGCTAATGTCCAATTACTTAAGAAGTGCTGTGTTCGAACATTCGTTTTGGCTCCATGTGTTAAGTGACCATAGCCGCTTTATTCATGATTCGCTTTATCCTTCACAAAAAGATGATATTTCAAAAGCCTCATACTTCATTAAGCATTTTGATCAACTTCGTGGGCAAGTTGATGCATTAAACGAATCAAATATTGAGACCTTTACAAATAATGTGGAAGGACTCGTTGCTCAGTTAAAACAATTTAAACTTTCACTAATAAAACGTCATTTATTAGGCCAAATGAAAATCCATTTAACTCCTACTTTTATGAATCATATGGTCAATGAATTAGAGGAATACCAGCTCATTCTTAGTTACTTAAAAGTGAAAAAGGTCCCTCCAATTTTTCACGAATTACATCATCATTTAGTTTGGTTAATAGATGCTGCTGGACACGCGGGAGCAATTAATGACCGACTTGATGGAGTAGAAAAAATGCTAAAAGAGAAAAGTCATGAATTTACAAAGCACTTTGAACAGTTTTATTTAAAGGCAGTTGAGTTAACAGGGTATTTACGGACTAATGTTAAAAGGTTCCCAGCATTGAACAAATTTAATCATGATGTCGAAGTGGAAATGGGATTGTTTAAAACATTTTTAAATGAACTTAAAGAAATGGAATTAAGCGCGGAAGTCCTTGGAACATTCTCTGCATCTATGGCAGATCATATGGCGAGGGAAGAACAGTATTATTTAATGAAATTGATGCAATCAACAAAAGCAGAATAAAGGAAAAAGCGTCTCAATCTTGAGAGACGCTTTTTATAGTTTAAGCATTAACTTTTTCAATTGTTTTTAAAACTTCTTGTAATGTGTTTAATTCTTCCACGTTTAGTGGAATCATTGGTAAACGTACACCACCAACATTAACACCATTTAAGTTTAATGCAGCTTTTACTGATGTTGGATTTGGTGTAGCAAATAATATTTTCATAACTGGTAAAAGTTTGCGGTGATCACGTGCAGCTTCTTGGAATTTGCCATTTAAGAATTTTTGTATCATTGCTTGCATTTCATTCCCAATAATATGAGATGCAACAGAGATTACACCTGTTCCACCGATAGAAAGTGCTGGAATCGTTAATCCATCATCTCCGCTATACAATGAAAACTGTTCAGGTGTTTTTTCAATGATTTCAGCCATAGCATCTAAATTGCCGCTCGCTTCTTTAATCGCTACGATATTTTTAATTTCTGAAAGTCGTACAACTGTTTCAACGGAAATGTTAACAACACTGCGACCTGGAACGTTATATAAAATAATAGGTAAAACAGTACATTCCGCAATTGCTTTGAAATGTTGATAAAGTCCTTCTTGTGATGGTTTGTTATAATAAGGAGCTACAAGCATAATGCCATCAACGCCTGCACTTTCAGCTTCTTTTGTAAGTTCAATCGACGCTTTAGTGTTATAAGAACCAGTACCTGCAATAACAGGAATTCGACCGTTTACTACTTTTACTGCGAATTTAAATAGTTGGATTTTTTCTTCTTCGGATAATGTTGGTGACTCACCAGTTGTACCAGATACAACTAATCCATCAGTACCGTTTGCAATTAAGTAATTAATTAAGTTTTCAGTTGCCTGCCAATCAATTTCACCATTTTGATCAAAAGGAGTTACCATAGCAGTTAAAATTTTTCCGAAATTCATTTCTTCTCCACATCCTCATCATTTTTATAATCGAATAGAGGGAGAAGGGCGTTAAGTTGTAAACGCAAAAAAGCAATAACGAGGACTCGTTATTGCTTAGAAATAAAAGTCATTTCCTTGCGTAAGATAGCCCTCCATATAGAAAACCTATATGACAGTTCTGCATTTATTCAACAACAGAACCAGCTTCAAGATTTCATGAGCATCTTGTAGCTTCGGCAAATTCCCCTTTCGACAATTGTCAATGGACCTCATTATCCTCTAATTGTGTACTAATGGTCTTTGCGCCTCTATCCTTACTTCAAAAGTTTTTGAAATAAGAAAATATATAATTAACAAATAGTGTACATTGTTTCATGCTTTAATGCAATAGATTATTTAAAGTAAAAAGAATTTTTGCATATTTCAATCAACCTTTTAAATTTTGTAGTGAGATTTTTATACGAGGGAAATTGATACTTTATAGGTACTAATAACTTTGTATTAAAACAATCTATCTGAACAATCTAACTTCACAAGGAGGTGATAATATGGCAGATCGCAGTTCAAACAAGCTACAAGTTCCTGGAGCACAAGCGGCAGTTGATCAAATGAAATTTGAAATTGCACGCGAGTTTGGTGTAAATCTTGGACCAGAAGATGCTTCTCGTGCAAATGGCTCAGTTGGTGGAGAAATTACAAAACGTCTTGTTCAAATGGCAGAAGCACAATTAAGGGGACGTTCAGGACAATAATCATTAGTGACTAAGGGCTAACACAAAAAAGTTGTTTTTTGTGTCAGCCTTTAGTTTTTACTTTCTATTAGTGTTTCAATTTTTTATATGTTCATTCCTGTACTTTTTTATTATTAGTTGCGTTTTGTCGATTAGCTCCTCTAATTATAATCTCCTCAGTAAAAATATTTCTTTAAAATAAGCAGTTTAGTATATTTATATTCCTTTTTTTGCTAGAATTGAGTTGTTAAAAAATTCTAGAAAATGAAGGGGATAGGATTTTATGTGGAAAAAGTTAACTGCTTCTGCACTAATGTTATCACTTGCAGCTACAAGTATTGCGCATGTTGATAATGTAAGTGCTGCAAATGCATCGGATGAGGTTACACGTGGGGAATATGTAAAGGCTGTAATTGATGCAATGGGAGTAAAGCTAGGCACAGGAAAAACGGTGAAATTTGAGGATGTGCCTGAAACTTTAAAACCGTATATTGAAAAAGCAATTGAATTAAAATTAGTAGCAGGAAAATCTGAGACTGAATTTGCTCCTAATGACAAAATTACTCGGGAAGAGGCAGTAATCATTGTTGCAAATGCAATCCAAAATGATAAAACTTACTCGGAAAATGTTTTAGATAAATTTAAAGATAGCCAAGATATTGTGCAAGAAAATCGTGATGAAGTGGCGAAAGCAATCTCATTAGGAATATTAAAAGGTTATGGAGATCAAACATTAAAACCAACAAATGTATTATCCAATAGACATATGAACAATATATTAGAACGTTTCTTAAAAGAATATTCACCAGTCCAAGCAAACACGACTGTATCATTGCGAATTTTAGGAACATCTGATATTCATACAAATATTATGAATTACGATTATTACAAAGATACTGAGTCTAATAGTTTAGGCTTAGTAAAAACAGCGACACTTATTAAAAAAGCTCGAGAAGAAAACCAAAATGCTCTGTTATTTGATAACGGGGATAGTATCCAAGGAACACCACTTGGTTCGTATAAACAATCAGTAGAAGTTCTAAAGGACGGGGAAGAGCACCCATCTATTACAACGATGGAATTATTACAGTATGATGGCTCTACTTTTGGTAATCATGAATTTAACTATGGATTAGATTATTTAGATGAAGTATTAGACGATGCTGCCTTTCCATATGTAAATGCAAATGTTAAAGATGCAAAAACTGGTGAAAATCTATATACACCATATGTGCTAATTGATAAAGAAGTTGTAGATTCAGATGGTAATAAATCCACAATTAAAGTTGGGGTAACTGGTATTGTACCACCACAAATATTAAATTGGGACAAGTCTCATTTAGAAGGTAAAGTTGTTGTGGATGATTCCGTTCAAGCTGTTGAAAAAGTTGTTCCTGTTATGCAGAAAGAAGGAGCAGATGTGATCGTCGTTCTTTCACATTCTGGATTAGGAGATACAACTCATGAAGTAGGAGAAGAAGACGTTACGTATCTACTAACAAAAGTAGAGGGTGTTGATGCAATTATTACAGGCCATGCCCACCAAGTGTTCCCAGGGCAAGTGGACGCATCGTTAACAGGAGTTGATTTAGAACAAGGAACTATCAATGGGGTACCTGTCGTGATGCCAGGAAAATATGGTAGCCATTTAGGTGTTATTGATTTAACTCTTGAACAGCAAGGTGAAGAATGGGAAGTTATTAACTCTAAAGCAGAAGTACGTAAAATAGCGGAAGATGCATCTGATGTTGATATGGAAGTAGCTGCAGCTGTAAAAGAAGCCCATGAAGGAACAATTAAATATGTTCGCCAAGCAGTAGGTAGTACAACTGCAGATATTCATAGTTACTTCTCACAAGTACAAGACGATCCATCTATTCAAATTGTAACAAATGCACAAACAGAATATGTTAAAGGGAAAATCAAAGGTACTCAGTTTGAGAATTTACCAGTACTTTCTGCAGGAGCTCCATTTAAAGCGGGTACTCGTAGCGATCCTGAATACTATACATTCGTTCCAAAAGGTGAATTAGCGATTAAAAACGTAGCTGATTTATACTTGTATGATAATACTGTAGCGATTGTAAAAGTAACAGGTGCAGATGTGAAAGAATGGCTAGAAATGACTGCTGGTCAGTTTAACCAAATTGATCCTGCTAAAACTACTGAACAACAGTTAATAAATTCAGAGTTCCGTTCTTATAACTATGATGTGATTGATGGTGTCACTTATGAGATTGATGTAACTCAACCTGCAAAATATGACCCAAGTGGTAAAGTAGTAAATGAAAAATCTGAACGTATTGTTAACTTACAATATAACGGTAAACCAATTGACTTAAAACAAGAGTTTATCGTTGCTACAAACAATTACCGCGCTAATGGGACGTTCCCTGGTGTACGAAATGCATCATATGTTGAAATCTATCCAGATGAAAACCGTCAAGCAATAATTGAATACATTATTGCGAATAAAACGATTGACCCTTCTGCAGATGGAAACTGGAAATTTGCAAAACTTCCTGAAGGTGTAAATGTAGTATTTGAAACATCGAAAAAAGCAGTAGATGTGATCCCTTCAAACAGCAATATTAAATATATTGGTGAAGGCACAGATGGCTTTGGAAAATATTCTTTAAAATAAGATCGAATAAGCTCTGCATAAATACTCTTTATGTAGAGTTTTTTTTGTTAGCACTTTTCATTTTTTCTAATTCTTTCATTAAATAACTTACTTGCATTTCTAACTGTTTAATTCTTTCATCTTCTGTTGTACTTGTCGAAGTCTCCTCAGATGTTTTCATATTATTTTCAATAGTTTGCTGTTGAAGTTGTTCAAGTGCAAGGAAGGATGCGTAGGTCGAAATAATACCTCCAATTGTTGAAACTAGCCCACCAAAAGCACCTAGTCTAGCAACAAACAATTCATTATTATTATTATTATTATTACTATTATTTGAGTTTTCTTCAGTAGCAATTTCGTCGGTTGGGGGACTTACAATCGGTCGTTGAATAGTGGATAGATTAACATTACGATTTTGGAATTGCATGTTTCCCCTCCTTTAGGTTGCGAATCTCTTTGTATTGTATGTAGGCATTTGTAGAAAGGAGACACGATAGAATTTTAAAAGAAAAAGGAAGCCAAAAGACCTGTATGCCTTATGGACTTCCATAATTGTTTTTAAGATTTATAATTGTTTTTAAGATTTATTTAAAATAAAAGAAATGGCAGATGCAAATTTATATTGGCGATTGGATAGGTTGTTTAACTTTTCGAGTTCATTTCGGTCAATAAGTTCAATTCCGTTTGATTTAGCTAAATTTTTTGCAGGGGTTGTGTAAAATCGATTAGTAACGACAATACCTCCATCTGCTTTATAGTGCTTAATCGCGCCAATCACTTCTTGAACCGCTCGAATTCCTACTTTTTTAGTAAAACACTTCGCTTGGACAACGTATTTTTTGTTTTTATTTTTGATGATTAAGTCCGCTCCGTAATCTCTGGATTTATTCGTTAACTTCACTCTGTACCCGTGTCTTTCATATAGATGTTTTAAATATCTTTCAAACTCTATACCACTCATTTCATCAATTTCGGTTAATTCCGCAAAACGGTTTTTAGAAAGTAACAACTTTATTGGAGAAAAGAAGCACTTCAATATTTTCCCGGTTGTATAATAAAAAATCATGCGAAGTGGTTTGTAAATACAAACAATAACAAAAGCTAATAATAAGTAAAAGGAAAAATCAGTTACACTTGGTTGTATGGAAATTATATTCAGAAAAGCAATCAAAATACAAAAAGCAAAAATACTCAGAATTAAAAACTCGGTAACTTTATTTTCTTTCGCTTTTACCTTTTGTTTTCTCATCGATGTCATCCTTCTTTTAAAACATTTTATGAAATTATTATGTTTCGTTAAATGACTAATATACGTTGCTAAAATTTACAGAATTAACTATCAATAATGTAGCCTTGAATCACTTATACTACCAAAGAGGTGAAAAAGTTGTATAAATTATTGTCACATAATGACTTGGATGGAGTAGGTTGTGGAATATTAGCAAAATTGGCCTTTGGGAAAGATGTGAAAGTTCGGTACAATTCTATTTCTTCATTAAACCGTGAAATTGAATTCTTTTTAGAAAATGACCCACCAGAAACATGTTTAATTATTACGGATCTTTCCCCTAATGAACAAAATGAACGTCGTTTAAATGAACATTTTACTGAACATGGGAATATTCAGCTACTTGACCATCATAAAACTGCTTTACATTTAAACGACTACGAATGGGGCTATGTATTAGTTGAAGATGCAGGTGGTAAACTTACTTCCGCAACATCTTTACTTTATGAATACCTTGTGTCAAATCAATATTTAAAGCCAACTGATGCCATATCTGAATTTGTTGAATTGGTAAGGCAGTACGATACGTGGGAATGGGAAAAGAACGAGAATCATAAAGCGCATTCTTTAAATTCCCTCTTTTACTTAGTGTCTATTGATGAGTTTGAAGAAATGATGATTGAACGACTCGCATCAAGCGATCACTTTGATTTCGATGAATTCGAAAAACGATTATTAAATATGGAAGAAGATAAAATAGAGCGATATATTAATAGAAAGAAACGTGAGATTGTACAAGCGCAAGTGGGAAAATTTTTTGCAGGCATTGTGTATGCAGAATCGTATCATTCTGAGGTAGGAAATGAGCTTGGAAAAGAATATGCTCATTTAGACTATATCGCTATTCTTAATGTAGGTGGGAAGCGAATTTCTTATCGTACTATTCATGATCATGTTGATGTTTCAGAAGTGGCAGGTACTTATGGTGGTGGAGGACATCAAAAGGCTTCAGGATCATCCATGAACGAGGAAGCATTCAAACAATTTGTATTGGACACCTTCCATTTAGAACCGCTTCAAGCTGATGCAAAACGAAATCGTTATAATTTGAAGGAATCAACTTTTGGTTCGTTGTATCGAAACCGCGGGGATGACTTGTTTTTACTTTATCCGGAAAATGGAAAATGGGTTATTGAACAAAATAAAAAAACATTGTCTGAAACTTTTATTAGTTTTGCTGAAGGGGAAAAATATTTGAAGCGGAATTACGAGGCTTGGTTAGTGAAGGATGATCTATTTGTAGAGTATTTAATGAATGAAGTGAAAGGGAAGGAGTAGAGAATGTTATTTCCTACTCTTTTTTTTTATGTATACAGTACTTAATCGTTTTTGAGTAAAAAGTATTAATTTTATTAAACTATTATTCATTAAAATGTTGTACAATTGAATTATATTGGGCTAAGATTTGAGACTTTGGTAATGTTTGAATAATGTGGGGTATAATAGAAAAGGAATAAAAAGTGAGGAAATGTCATGAAGGACTATCTCAGTAACATTGACTTTGTTTATCAATTATTTAATAAACAATCTGATAGTATTGTTGTTCTGAATAAACTGAGAAATATATTATATGTAAATCCTAAAGCAAGAGAGCTGTTTGAGCTAAATAATAATGTTGTTGGACAATCTATCAACACGCTGCTTTTAGATTTCTTAAATTCAAATGGAAATCAAATATATACTGCTGTTAATAAAACAAAAAACTCTTTTAAAGTAGAAATTAATATAGAACATTTACATATAGATGATAATACATACGAAATTCTGTTCATTAAAAATGTTGATGGGAATAAACAATCACTAGAATTAAATGAAAAGAAAATAAAGTTCTTTGATATGATGAGCAATATTCAAAACGGAATTTTTTGTATGGAGAAAAATGAAAAAGGCCAATTTATTTATACAATGGCGGTTGGTAAACTTCTAAATGAGATTGGGGCAAGTTTTGATACATTAAGGGACAAGTCGCCCTCGGATGTGTTTCCCAATGATATTGCGATTATCAAAGAAGAACATTATAAAAAAGCATTCGAGGGTCAGCACACAACATATGAGATAAATTTAAATAACAAATTGGTGTATGTTGATGTCACGCCTGTTTTAAATGGTGAAGAAGTTACCGGAATTGTAGGGACAGTATTAGATATTTCGGAATTAAGAACAACACAACAAGAGCTTCAGATTAATGAAGAAAGGTTTCAATCGCTATTTAAGTATAGTCAAGACTATATTATTATGCTTAATACGAATAGCGAAATAATTAATATGAATCCGAGTACTCTGGAGTTTTTAGGATTATCAAGTAATTCAATTACGAGTATTCGTTTATTTGATATTATTCCAGAATCGTATCAAGGACAAGTGAAAATGCATTTTGAACAAGCCACTCAAGGATACGCTCAAAATTTTGAACTTGGATATAATTGCGATAATGGGAAGGAAGTATATTTCAATGTAACGTTATTCCCAATTATCATTAATTCAAATATTCAGGGAGTTTATTTAGTAGCAAAAGATATAAATGAACAAAAGCAAATCCAATTAAAAAATGCCTACCTTGCTCAACACGATGAATTAACAGATCTTCCGAATAGAAGATGGATGGAAAGTAAAATTAATGAGTCATTACAATATGCAAAACAACATAAAAAGAAGCTAGCTGTACTTTATTTAGATTTAGATCGTTTTAAATCGATTAATGATACGCTAGGTCACTATATTGGAGATCGGCTACTTAAACAATTTGCTGAGCGCCTAGTTAATTGTATTGGGGAAAACCATGTATCGCGTATGGGTGGGGATGAATTCATGGTACTAATACCTGATACAACAAGTGAGTCTGAAGTTACTGAAATAGCGAATGCGATTTTAAAAAGTTTAACAGATCCATTTTATATTGACGACTTTGAATTATTTATTACAACTAGTATTGGTATTAGCATGTTCCCGATTATCGGAAATGATGATGTGGATTTAATGAAAAAGGCCGATATTGCTTTATATAAAGCGAAGGAATTAGGCCGCAATATGTACCAAATGTATGACGCCTCAATGAATGTTAAAAACTATCAATCGTTAATACTAGAGAGAGACTTACGAAAGGCTATTTTAAACGAGGAATTTATTGCTTATTTCCAACCAAGAGTAGATGCACGGACGGGAAAAGTAACAAGTGCTGAGGCTTTAATTCGTTGGAATCATCCACAAGTTGGCTTAATCTCTCCTTTAGAATTTATTCCTTTAGCTGAAGAAACGGGACTCATCATACCGATGGGAAAATGGATGAAAAAGAGAGTATGTGAGCAGTTAGTTACATGGAGAGAAGCAGGACTTCCATTAGTGCCGATTAGTGTTAATATTAGTTCGCAACGTTTTCTACAAAAAAACTTTGCGATGGAAATTCGAGAGTTATTGGAAGAGTATAAATTAGAGGGTAAATACTTAGAAATAGAAATTACTGAAAACTCTATTATGAAAAATGAAGAAACGGTTACGAAGACGTTAAGAGAATTGAAGGAACTTGGTGTGAAAATTTACATCGATGACTTTGGTACAGGGTATTCTTCTTTTAATTATTTAAAAACTTTCCATCTTGATGGCGTAAAAATAGACCGTTCCTTTATACAGAACATTTCATCAGAATCTGAAAATGCAAGTATTACAACAGCCATGATCAAAATGGCGCAACATTTAAAACTAGATGTTATTGCAGAAGGTGTAGAAACTGAAGGGGAGTTAAGTTATTTACTCGAGCAAAATTGTAATGAAATGCAAGGATATTACTTTGGAAGACCTTGTCCAATCGATGAATTTGAAAATAAATATTTAAAAGGATAAGTATTGCTAAGCTTAAAGTGTCAATTATGGCATTTTAGGCTTTTTCCTTTTAATCCGTAAAATTGTAAATTCCTCCTTGCCTCATGTATGATTAATAAAGATGAAATCAACTAGGAGTGATTGGGGTATGGAGATTGGTTTAACAACTTTTGTTGAAACAACACCAGATGTAAAAACAGGGAAAGTAATTAGCCATGCAGAACGTATTCGAGAAGTGCTCGAAGAAATTATTTTGGCAGATGAAGTAGGTTTAGATGTTTATGGAGTAGGTGAACATCACCGAAAAGACTATGCTTGTTCCACTCCGGCAGTGCTATTAGCTGCTGCTGCTTCACGAACAAAAAATATTCGATTAACAAGTGCCGTTACAGTATTATCATCCGATGACCCGGTACGTGTTTTTCAAGAGTTTTCAATGGTAGATGCGATTTCCAATGGTCGTGCTGAAATTATGGCTGGTCGCGGTTCTTTTATCGAATCATTCCCGCTTTTCGGCTATGATTTGCAAGATTATGATGAATTATTTGAGGAAAAGTTAGATTTACTTCTCCAAATTACAGAAAATGAAATAATCAATTGGGAAGGTCGTCATCGTCCGTCAATTCCAAATCGTGGTGTATATCCTCGTCCGGTACAAAATCCGCTTCCTGTATGGATTGCAAGTGGCGGTACACCTCAATCTGTAGCCCGTGCAGGTATGCTTGGTTTACCCTTAGCATTGGCGATTATTGGGGGTAGTCCATTACAGTTTGCAGCCCTTGTAAAGCTATATTATCGATCTGCCGAAAAAGCAGGCCATGATGTATCAAAATTAACAGTTGCTTCCCATTCACATGGTTTTGTTGCACAAACAACAGAGGAAGCAGTAGAAAAGTTCTTCCCACCGACACAATATGCAATGAATGTATTAGGAAGAGAGCGCGGTTGGGGACAATATACACGTGATACTTTCGATTATGCTAGAAGTTTAGAAGGCGCATTATATACTGGTGACGTAAAATCGGTAGCTGAGAAAATCATTTTGCTCCGTAAGAAAGTAGGCATTACTCGCTTCATGCTCCACTGTCCAGTTGGATCCATGCCACACGAAGATGTAATGAAATCCATTGAATTATTAGGGAAAGAAGTAGCCCCGATTGTTCATGACGAAGTAGCTCGTTGGGAAGCTGCGGGAATGCCAGAAGAATAACATCATAGGGTACAATAAAAAGCTAGTGACTTCTCACTAGCTTTTTTAACATTCAAGAAGGAATCCTCAAATTATTTTTCTACTTTTCTCTTAAAAATGAGTTCAAAATAGGCAGACATCCCATATGATGCAGTGCTTGGTGAGAAGATTTGTACTAATTCCCACCCTTGCTTTTCGTGCTCCTCAACAATTTCATGATAATCTTCTTTTGGCTTTTTGCCGAAGTTTGTTAAATCTACTTTTATAAACTTGTGTTCATACATTTTTAACACCCCTTCTAAGAACAAATTTTATATAAATTAAGAAAATATGTATATATGTTAAGTTCTAGTTTGATTTGATTAAAAGGAAAAATATTGTTACTTAAATACTATAAAAAACATAATTTGCTTTAATTTTGTAACAAAAATCTACTATCTATTATTTGGGAGTATGGTATTATTTAATAGTTAATTTTGTTGTTTCTATCAGGGGGAAACTTCATGTTTTTTAAAAATAAACTGTCAAAAAACAAAGTGGTAATAAATGTTGAACAGTTAGAAGATTTCTTAAAAGAAAAAGGTGGGAACCATGTTTCGCATTTATTTTTCTTAAAAGATAAAGAAGTTTTTTGGACAGAAGAGAAAAATGTATTAATTGTATATAAAAAGTTTGGTAAAAAATTATTTGTTTTAGGAGACCCAATTGGGGATGAGTGCGATATACAAAATGCGATTAAAGAATTTTGTGTATACAGTAACACCATGGGATTAACACCAATTTATTATCAAATAAGCCCACAGTATATGCAATATTACCATGAGTCGGGGTATCGCTTTCTAAAACTAGGCGAAGAAGGAATTGTCGATTTACAACAATTTTCACTAGAAGGTAAAAAAGGTGCAAAATTACGAACAAGAATGAATAAGTTCATTAAGAATTCCTTTTCATTTCAAGTTGTACAACCGCCATTTTCATATGAACTACTTACTGAATTAAAGCAAATTTCTGATTCATGGTTAGGTTTTGAGAAGGAAAAAGGTTTTTCTGTTGTTTCTTTTCAAGAGGATTATGTTTCGCGTTCGCCCATTGCACTGCTTTATGGACCCGAGGGAAATGTTTTAGCTTTTGCAACTTTAGCAACGGACTACAAACAGAAAATAACGATTGACTTGATGAGAAGTTTTGCTGAGAGTCCACATGGTACGATGGATGTACTATTTATACATATATTTCGTTGGGCAAAGGAAAACGGTTATCAGTTTTGTAGTTTAGGAATGTCACCCCTTTCAAGTGTTGGACATTGTGAGCATTCTTTTACAAGTGAAAAATTAATTCGCCTCGTCTATTTATATGGTAATAAGAAATATAATTTTAAAGGATTGAAGGAGTTTAAAGGCAAGTTTGCTTCTGTATGGGAGCCGAAATATCTTGCATATAAAAAAACTTCTTTACCGTTCACCTTTATCCAATTATTGCTACTCATAAATCGCACAGAAAACCAAAAAAACCGTACATCAGAGCATGGAACTATATTAAAAAAACGAGAAAGAAAATTACTTTCTCGATCATTAAACTAAACGCGTTGGAGAGGATCCATAATGCTCTTACAAAAAGATTTATATATTAAATTCGTAAAATATAGTCTTGTCGGTGTTGTTTGTACACTTATTTATTTTGTTTCTGTGTTTGTATTGGTAGAAGGGTTTCATAATGAACCGATATGGGGTACTGCTATTGCATTTATTATCATGACGATTTTTTCATTTTACTTAAACAAAAAATTTACTTTTGGAAGTAATTTTTCACGTAAAAAATTTATACGATTTTTAATTGTTTCCACATGTGGCTTTACATTAAACTTTGCTATTATATTTCTCATTGTAAATGTATTATCGTTACATTATGTTGTTGGTGAACTCGTGACGATATTAGTTATTCCAGTTGTAAATTTCCTTCTAAATAATTTTTGGACATTTCAATAACAAATGCCTTTGGAGATATTCAGGGTTATATATAATGCAGGGGTATTTGCTCCCTGCATTCTTTTGATTTTTCTAGAAATAAAAATAAAAGGTTTTTAAGTCTCAGGTCTTAGTTGAAATTACGTTTTAGGGTCATTCCGTGCTTTTTATACTTCTTGTATTCTTAAGTTAATCAAATGTTGAAAGGAAGATTATTATGAACAAGAAGTTTTTCATAATTGGGATATTGCTATTTGCAATCATTACAGTTACTGTCATAAATATTTTTTCTAAAAATGCTCCTAAAGAAGTTGAAATAAAGCAAAATTTCTCCCATGTAGAAGTTGAGACGGATAATGCGGATATTGTTTTCATTGCCTCTAAAGGGGAAACTGCAAAAATAGAGCTTGAAAATGGCAATAGCAAATATAAATTAAATGCTAATGTAAAAGGTGACACTTTAGAAATTGAAATCGACCATAAATGGTTCAAACTATTTTCCTTTGATTTCTTTTCAAAAACACCAATATTAAAGGTGTATCTCCCAGAAAACCTCGCAGGAACAATTAATGCTGAAACAGATAATGGTACGATAAAAGCTAGTGACCTTGCTTCAAAAGAATTTTCCGTAGAAACTAATAATGGTGAAGTTTATTTAAGTAATTTAAAAGTAACTGCGCTTTTTGCAGAATCGGATAACGGAGAAATTTTTTTAGATAACATTGATGGTGAAATTGTTGGTGAATCTTCTAATGGCGATATTTCCTTGAAAAATAAAACATTAAATCAGCCAGCCGATTTAGAAACAAATAATGGGACAATTTTTATACAGACAAAAAATGCACCACAAAATGTTAAAATAGAAGCAGACACAGATAATGGAGAAATTATTGTTTTAGGGAATTCAAATTCAACGACTATATTTGGGGAAGGTAAAGAACTTATCAAATTAAAATCCAATAACGGGGATATTATTGTAGAAAACTAGAATATATAGAAAGAGGAAGAAGCCCATGATGAACATGAGCCCATCTTGTTGTGGTTAGTTAAAAGAATCTTCCTCTTTCTTTTTAAATGTTTTACAATCTGTTTCCTCACTATTTGATGCTTCGTTTCGGCTAGCAACAACATAAATTTTTGTTGCATCGCATTTATTACCAGAAGCCCAATACGTGCAACTGTTTACCTCACAAAGAACGTCTGAAGCCACAAAATCCACCTCCTTATATCCCTAATATTTACAAGTTATATACATTTAATACCATATTCTATACTGTCTTAAAGGAATTTAGTGAAGCAAAAAGAATACAATAAATAGTATTGGGTTAATTATTTTCCACTTGGTAGAAATGCAAATTTTAAGTAAAGGTGAATCATTTATATGAATGATGTGTTTGTGATTAATGCTGATTTAACTTATCAAGGTGCCATGCAGAAAGCTGCAAAGTACTATGAAGATTTATATAAAGAAATAATTAATAAAAAATATGATCAGACTTTAATTAATGATTTTCTATCGTGGAAAGGTAATCATATTCATCATCCTAAATTGTTTTCTTACTTTAGTAGCAAAAATCGAAAACCAAGTACAAAAGAGTATCATCAATATATACAATGGCTTGATTTTACAAACAAATTGGACAGTTATTTGGATCGTAGTGTTTCTTATTTATACTTGCGTGATTTAGGAAAGAAATTAGATGATCCTAAAACTGAGGAGAAAATTCAAAAGGAAGTTGCGCGACTAAAAAATCAATTAATCAATTCCACCAACAATGAAAAGAGTGACTTCTTCCATATGAGTGCTTTATTTAGAAAGGCTCAAAAAGAAGGAATTGAACTTACTTTTGTTTGGCTAATGGACAAATTGAATGGGGTAGCAAGCAACATACCAGAAGGATTAGATGCGGTAAATGCAAGAAGAAAGTTAATTAAAATTATTGCAGGTGTATTGATGCACACAGTGGATGAAATGGAAGAAGGAGATCCAGCTATTCGTGCAACAAAATTAGATGAAGCAATTCGATTAGGATATTCCTATGGATTAACTTACCCTTTCATCGATGATTTGCTGGATTCTCAAATTTTATCCGAACAAGAAAAAATTAATTATTCCGAGATTATACGAACAGCATTATTAACTGGAACGGTACCGAGGCTTGGGGAAGAATGGGAGAGCGAGAGACTTCAATTTATGCAGTATATCCACTCCGAGCTTCATGAGGCGTTTGAATATATAAAATCCCATCAAACAAATGAAACCATTCATGAATTTTTTGAGCAAGCTTATGTATTTTTTTATTCCCAAGAAATTGACCGAAGAAAAAATTTAGCAAGAAGCGATTATTCAAATGAAGATCTTTATATTCCTATTATTTTAAAATCCTCCTCATCCAGATTAATTGCACGGTCCATCTTAACTGTTTCTAATGATGATGGATTTGAAGAACGGACATTTTTATATGGTATTTACAATCAACTTGCAGATGATTTTGCCGACATGTTTGATGATATGAAAGAAGAAGCTGTGACGCCATACACGTACTATTGGAAGCATCATAAAATCCGTCCAGATTTAATTAATCCCTTTGAAATGTATTGGGCGGTAATTAAAAACCTGATTCATAACGTATATGAATCTGACCCTAAAACGAAAGATGTCATATTAAATCGAGCAATTAATGGATTAAAGCGTTTTAAAGAAAAACATGGACAACAAAAATATAATGAAGTTATGGATCGATTTGCATCTGGCTTCCCAAAATTTAATAAGGTACTACAAAAGATGGTAGACTCCGCTGATGATGTTGACTTTTTTGATAAATTATTAAGAGATCATATGATAACTATTTTGAAAGATGAAAGCGACGAGCAGGAGCGATTTAAAGAAACGGTAAATGCTGTAAGGGATCATCTAAATCAACATTTGGAAATTACGGATGACGCTCAATTTACGATTTTTAAAGATACGATAAATGAAGCAGCAAATTATAGTTTATCAACTGGAGGAAAAAGGTTAAGACCAATTATTACTTGGTTTACTGGTGTAAAAATTTATGGCTTGGATGAGGATACTATTCTCCCCCTTCTAAAGTCTTTAGAGTACATGCATACAGCTTCCCTTATTTTTGATGACTTACCATCTCAAGACAATGCTTCGATAAGAAGAGGGCATAAAACAGTACATGAAGTATATAATGTAGCTGTTGCAGAATTAACCGGGATTTTCCTAACGCAAAGGGCAATTGAAGAGCAATCATTTCTTAAGAAGTTTGAAACAGAAACAGTACTTAAGTTAATACAATACACCGCTCATATGACTTCAAATATGTGTAAGGGCCAAGTGATGGATCTGGAGTCTAAAGGAAAGGCTTTAACATTGGAGCAATTAAATACAATGTGTTTTTATAAAACGGGCTTAGGTTTTGAAGCAGCCCTTGTGATGCCAGCAATTTTAGCGAACGCCAAGGAAGCTGAAATACGTGCACTAAAAAAGTATGCAAAACATGCTGGAATTGCATTTCAAATTAAAGATGATTTACTCGATGTTGATGGGATTACAATTGAATTAGGAAAACAGGCAGGAAAAGACTATGAAAATAATAATTCTACTTTTGTATCGGTTTTAGGCGTTGAAAGAGCAAAAATAGAAATGTGGGAGCACTACTGTATCGCTCTTGAAACGATAGAAGATATCCCATCTGATACAAGTTTTTTAAAGTATATATTAAATTATTTAATTTATAGAGACCATTAAAATAGGGTTTCCATGGATGAATTAACCACGGAAACCCTGTTTTTTATTGAATCTGTTCTATTTTATTAGTCGAATTGTTTGAAAATGTTTGCTTTTTCCCGTAGAAGTTTACAACCAATACACCTGAGATTGCAACGAGTCCTCCGATTAGTGTGAGGGAGGAAGGTAATTCACCCAACCAAATCCAGGCAACAATAATAGCGATAACCGGTTCAAGGTAAAGGATACTTGATACTGAACTTGCATTTGCCAAGGAAAGCGCTATTGCCCATGTGAAATAAGCGATAGCAGTTGGGAAGATCCCGATATAAATTGAAGTTAAATTTGCTTCCAAAGTTGCTGTTTGAATTGTTGTAAAGAACCCGGGTGCAAACAGTAAAAATGGAATCGTTCCGGCCCAAGTACAATAAGCTGTTAACTCAATGGCACTATATTTCTTAAAGAATGGTTTTTGGTATACAAAAAAGATGGAAGTTGCTATTGCAGCTAGAATCGTTAAAAAGACTCCAGGAGCAATACCTAAGGATGTATCACCAGAACCGAGGGCAATTAGAATGATGCCGATAAAGCCAAATCCTAAACCAATCCAACCAACTTTTCCCAGCCGTTCTTTTAAAATAATGATGGCAAGTATTGTAGTAAAGATTGGTCCGGAACCGATTAACATTCCTGCTGTTCCTGCACTAATTGTTAATTGGCCATTAGTAGCACATATATGATAGCCACTAATCCCAACCCATCCTAGAAGCATAATTTTCCAAAAGTCTTGCTTTTCAGGTATGCGTATTTTCATACTTGGGATAAAAGCAATCATGACAAAAATTGCTGAGGCTATTAAAAAACGAAATAAAATGAGATGTCCTGCAGAGTAGCCACCTTGTAAGCTAACACTATTTGCTGCAAAAGTTGATCCCCATATAACAACAGTGAATAGTCCTAATAATAAAGCTTTCGAATTCAATTACCTTCACCATTCTTTCTACAATTAAATCATAGAAACTATCTTCTCACGTTCTCTATAAAAATAGCAATAGAATATTTTGTAGCTTTTCCCATTGACGGGGGATGGTTTTTTGGACAACAAAAAAGAGAGTCAGTTTTCAACTCTCATAAATACTTCTCCTATTAGAAAGCAATAATCATTCCGTCTTTTCCAGCATATGTGCCAATTGCAGCTCCCATATAATTCACAATAATCTCTTTTGGGTTGAACCTTTGGAAAAGATTTTGCTTTAAAGTTTCAACTTCATCAAAATTTCCTGAATGGCTAATCCCGATTGTTACATCTGAAAGGTCTTTACCCCTTTCGTGAATAAGTTCTAATACTCGGTTTTGAAGTCGTTTCATCCCACGTACTTTTTCAAGAACTTCAACCTTACCACCTTCAACTCTTTCTAAGATGACTTTAATATTTAAAATTTTTGCTAATGAACCTTCGAATTTACTTAACCTACCACCTTTCACGATGTTCTCTAAAGTGTTAAGAATGACAAGGATATTCATATTTTTTCGATATTCAGTAAGGTTTGCAACAATTTCTTCAACGGTAAGTCCTTGTTTCGCAAGTTCTGCTGCTCGAATTACTTGTAAACCGTGTCCAAGTGAAGCTGCTAATGTATCGAAAACAGTTACATTTGAAGAATTGGATAAATCTTTTCCAATACAAGCAGATTGATAAGTTCCACTGAGTCCTGAAGAAACGGTTAAACATAAAATATCTGTATTTTGACCAAATTTAGAAAAGCTTTCTACAAATGTTGCAGGTGATGGTTGAGAAGTTTTTGGAAGTTCATTTGAAGTAAACATACGTTTTAAAAACTCTTCTGATGAAATATCGATTTTTTCTCTATAATTTTTCCCATCTAATGTGACGATGATTGGAATCACTTCAATATCATATTGTTCTATGTATTTAACAGGTAAGTCAGCAGAACTATCTGTAATAATTTTAATCATTTATTAAAACTCCTTCGAATATTAATAGATGGTTCTTATTATAGAGCACTATCCATTTTCAGAAAAATCAAAACTAAGGTTGGTTGTCAAAAAATCCCCATCTCTTTAAAAGATGGGGTATAGATTATTAATAAAACTTCTTTTTACCTTGATCCTCTTTTAATATTTCAACTGCTTCTCTAAACCGCAGAGAATGAACAACTTCACGTTCACGTAAAAATCTTAAACTATCATTAATATCAGGATCATCTGACATATCGATGAGCCATTGATAAGTAGCGCGGGCTTTTTCTTCTGCGGCAATGTCTTCATAAAGGTCTGCTATCGGGTCACCTTTTGCTTGGATATAAGTAGCCGTCCAAGGAACGCCTGCCGCATTATGATAGTAAAGAGCTTTGTCATGATCTGCATAATGATCGCCTAGACCAGCAGCTTTCATCATTTCTGGAGTGGCATCCTTAGTCAGTTTATATACCATCGTTGCAATCATTTCTAGATGTGAGAACTCTTCCATGGCAATATCATTTAATAGACCGATTACTTTGTCAGGAATTGTGTAACGTTGATTCATGTATCGAAGTGCAGCTGCTAGTTCGCCGTCAGCCCCTCCATATTGCTCGATTAAAAACTTCGCAAGCATTGGGTTACATGTACTTACTCTAACGGGATATTGGAGTTTTTTCTCATAGTAAAACATCCCTTATTTTCTCCCCTCACATTCAACATTAAATTAATAAAACTTGGCACCTGCATTTTTTTATGGCTAATTGCATTTGTTCATTCTTTATTCAACTGATGATGTGTGCATGGAACAAAAGGCATCTTGTTGTCTGTCCTTTCCAGTGTTAGAGTCTCTAGTGCCTTCAAGAGCTTTGCAAGCGTTCTATAGCTTATCTAGACTTGCCAAGGCCATGGGGTGTCATCAAGATCCCATGGGTAGTTCGCATAACTTCTTCCAAAGTTCATAAGCGGACCAAATTTTTTCTCAAATTCTACTTTTAGCTGCATACTCTTTTTGGAACATTCATTAAATTGTTTAATGGCTTCTAAATCGTTTGGGTGAGTATTTAAATAAAGGTTTAATTCTACAATCACAAAGTCAATTGCCTGTATCTCTTCAAGGCATTGATAATATTCTGGGGGCATTTGTTTTGTCAATCTTTCTTCACCCCTTTATTCGGATCTGGATATGGGCTATATAACTGTGGCCAAAGTGTTCCGTGCATTAATGCATCTTTTGGACTAAATTGTTTCATGCCTGGAGGTTGAAATCCTATATAAAGATGGGGAGGGGTTGAATAGCTCTTTACTTTTATCGGTTTGCAAGGATCGAAAGGGCCAATGAATGGTTTCCAATACTTAAATTGTGAGAACACAAAAATCCTCCTTTCTTTTGCACTAACTTATGTGTATGAATAGGAAAAACCATTTATTCTCAAAAAAATATTTAGAAGTTGTGAAAAATTATTGGACAAACTCTTCTAATAAATGTAGATACGAATGTTTGAATTTAGACTATCAACTTATTAAATCTTTTGCACTTTGGATGATTTCCATCAATTATGTACTAATTTATTAGGTATTATATAGAAAGCAAAATAATATGATGGTAAAGAGCTTGCTGATAATGCGATTCAGCGGAGCTCTTTTATTCTATATAAATTGAAGGGCATTGTTGCAATAATTGAAGGACAAAAATCTATTTCAAGTATTCGGTATCATTCGCGGACTAACTTCATACTATGTAAAAAAGCCCTGAATGGAGGGAGAACTATCGATATTTTAAGCAGGGTAAAACGCTATAGAGAAGAAGAAAATCAACTGAAATGGGAAGGTACCTTTGCTGAATACTTAGAAATTATTAAGCAAAGACCAGAAGTTGCTCAAACAGCTCATTCACGCGTCTACAATATGATCAAAAGTGCTGGTGTACTAGAAAGAGACGGGCATAAGATGTACCAGTTCTTTGGGAGAGAGATTTTTGGGTTAGAATCTGCACTTGAAAGACTTGTAGAAGAATATTTCCATCCAGCTGCAAGAAGATTAGATGTTAGAAAGCGAATTCTCTTATTAATGGGTCCTGTGAGTGGCGGTAAGTCAACTATTGTGACACTTCTAAAACGAGGGCTCGAACAATATTCACGGACCGATGAAGGGGCAGTTTATGCAATTAAAGGTTGTCCGATGCATGAAGACCCCCTCCATCTAATTCCACATCATTTAAGAGAAGACTTCTATAAAGAATATGGAGTACGGATAGAGGGTAGTTTATCACCATTAAATACAATGCGATTAGAGCAAGATTATGGTGGTCGCATTGAAGATGTTTTAGTTGAACGAATCTTCTTCTCAGAGGATCGTCGTGTAGGTATAGGTACATTTACGCCGTCTGATCCAAAGTCTCAAGATATTGCGGATTTAACAGGAAGTATTGATTTCTCGACAATTGCAGAATTTGGTTCTGAGTCAGATCCGCGTGCATACCGTTTTGATGGAGAGCTAAATAAAGCAAACCGCGGAATGATGGAGTTCCAAGAGATGTTAAAGTTAGATGAAAAATTCTTATGGCACTTATTATCATTAACTCAAGAAGGTAATTTTAAAGCTGGGCGTTTTGCGTTAATTAGCGCGGACGAACTTATCGTAGCTCATACGAACGAAACAGAATATCGCTCGTTTATTTCAAATAAAAAGAATGAAGCTTTACATTCACGTATTATTGTCATTCCAATTCCTTACAACTTGAAAGTGAGTGAAGAGGAACGCATTTATGAAAAAATGATTCGTGAAAGTGATATGGCCCATGTTCATATTGCACCACATGCATTACGTGCAGCAGCCATCTTCTCTGTATTAACAAGGCTAGAAGTTCCGAAAAAAGCTGGAATTGATCTTGTGAAGAAAATGCGTTTATATGATGGTGAAAGTGTAGAAGGCTATAATTCTGTTGATGTTGAAGAATTGAAAAAAGAATATCCAAATGAAGGTATGCATGGGGTTGACCCACGTTATGTTATAAATCGTATTTCTTCTGCAATCATTCGTAAAGATGTACCTTCAATCAATGCATTGGATGTTCTGCGTGCTTTAAAAGATGGTCTTGATCAACATGCATCGATTTCCGATGAAGACCGCGAAAAGTATATGAATTACATTGCAGTGGCAAGAAGAGAATATGATGATATTGCGAAAAATGAAGTTCAAAAGGCGTTTGTGTATTCTTATGAAGAATCTGCAAAACATTTAATGAATAATTACCTTGATAATGTTGAGGCATTTTGCAATAAGAACAAGCTTCGTGATCCACTTACTGGTGAAGAAATGAATCCAGATGAAAAATTAATGCGTTCCATTGAAGAACAAATTGGTGTTTCTGAAAATGCAAAACGAGCATTCCGTGAAGAAATCTTAATTCGTCTATCTGCATTCGCACGTAAAGGTAAACGTTTTGACTATAATTCTCATGAAAGATTACGAGAAGCCATTCAGAAGAAATTGTTTGCAGACTTAAAAGATGTCGTGAAAATTACGACTTCATCCAAAACACCGGATGAGTCTCAACTGAAGAAAATTAATGAAGTGGTTGCACGTCTCATTGATGAGCATGGTTACGACTCTACTTCTGCCAATGAATTATTAAGATATGTAGGAAGTTTATTAAATAGGTAATATATTGATGCGAGTGTCCATAAAATTTAGGACACTCATTTTTTTCTTCATTCACCAAGTTAGTGGAAACTATAAGAAAAATATGAGTTGATTGTAAGAATGTAGTGAAATCTGTCAGAAAATTCGCATATTATAAAAAAAGTGATTTTCCCAAAATGATTGGGAAACTTCATTAAAGATGGGTGAGGATAAAAATGAGTGAAAACCAGAATCGAAACTTTGTCGTCTCTCAGGAAAATTGGTCACTCCATCGCAAAGGGTACCAAGATCAACAGCGTCATATGGATAAGGTGAAAGATGCCATTAAGAATAACTTGCCAGATTTAATAAGTGAAGAAAGTATAATTATGTCAAATGGACGCGAAGTAATTAAAATACCTATTCGCTCTTTAGACGAATATAAAATTCGTTATAACTATGGGAAATCCAAACATGTAGGGCAAGGGCAAGGCGATAGTAAAGTAGGCGATGTTGTAGCCCGTGATGGAAAACCAGGTAATCAACAAGCAGGAAAAGGTCAAAAAGCCGGTGACCAACCAGGTAATGATTATTATGAGGCAGAGGTTAGTTTAGAAGAAGTGCAAAATATCTTGTTTAAAGAATTGGAACTACCAAATCTTAAGAAGAAAGAAATGGCGGATATTACGACGGAAAAAATTGAATTTAACGATATCCGAAAAAAAGGGCTTATGGGTAATATTGATAAAAAGAGAACAATATTAACTGCCATTAAGCGCAATGCAATGAAAGGTAAAGCAGAAATAACACCAATTCATAACGATGATTTACGTTTTAAAACTTGGGATGAAGTGAAAAAGCCAGAAACAAGAGCCGTTGTTTTAGCCATGATGGATACGAGTGGATCGATGGGCAGCTTTGAAAAGTTTTGTGCAAGAAGCTTCTTTTTCTGGATGACGAGGTTCCTACGTACAAAATATCAATCGGTAGAAATTGAATTTATTGCGCATCACACCGAAGCAAAAGTGGTGACAGAAGAAGAGTTCTTTACCAAAGGGGAAAGTGGCGGAACGATTTGTTCTTCTGCATACTCTAAAGCATTGGAATTAATCAATTTAAAATACAATCCTGTACGTTACAATATTTACCCAGTACACTTTTCAGATGGCGAAAATTTCTCCACTGATAATGAGAAATGTTTCAAGTTAGTTCAGCAATTAATGGATGTATCCAGTATGTTTGGCTATGGGGAAGTTAATCCAAATAACCGTTATTCTTCATTAATGTCTACTTTTAAACGTATTGATGATCCGAAATTTCGTCATTATGTGTTAAGACAAAAGAAAGATGTATATGAAGCCTTAAAAAGCTTTTTCCAAAAACAAGAGACTACCATCTAAGAGAGGGGAAATGGCGGCAATTACTTATAGTGGGGTGAGAAAAGATGGAGAAAGAGCTTCATAAAGCAATAGAAGAGATTAATGAAATTGCGGTCGGGTTTGGCCTAGACTTTTTCCCTATGCATTATGAAATTTGTCCAGCAGAAATCATCTATACGATCGGTGCATACGGAATGCCAACCCGCTTTTCCCATTGGAGCTTCGGTAAACAATTTCATAAGATGAAACTTCAATATGATTTAGGCTTAAGTCAGATTTATGAACTCGTTATCAATTCTAATCCTTGTTATGCCTTCTTACTTGATACCAATACCCTTACACAAAATAAACTGATTATTGCCCACGTATTAGCTCATTGTGACTTTTTCAAAAATAATGTTCGTTTCTCTAATACACGTCGAGATATGGTAGAAAGTATGACGGCAACAGCTGAGCGAATTGCAAACTATGAAATATTATATGGAAAAGATGAAGTTGAGCAATTTTTAGATGCTGTGTTAGCAATACAAGAACATATTGACCCATCCCTCGTTCGACCGAAATTGTTAGATTATGAAAATGAAATAGACCATGATGAGGATAATGTTACACCAAGGTCTGAATTTGATGACTTATGGAATTTGGATAAAAAAGAAGAACCAGTTTCCACAGTTCGTTATAAAAAGAAAAAGTTCCCGCCAAAACCGGAAAAAGATTTGTTACTATTTATTGAAATGCATAGTCGGGAGCTAGAAGAATGGCAACGTGATATTTTAACTATGATGCGAGAAGAAATGCTTTATTTTTGGCCACAACTTGAAACGAAAATTATGAATGAAGGCTGGGCATCTTATTGGCATCAACGAATTATGAGGGAGTTAAATTTAACGACAGATGAAACGATTGAATATGCAAAATTAAATGCTGGCGTAGTGCAACCTTCAAAAACTTCTATCAATCCTTATTATCTTGGATTGAAGATTTTCGAAGATATTGAAAGACGTTATAATAACCCGACCGATGAAATGAAGAAGTTAGGTGTAAAACCTAATTCAGGTCGTGAAAAAATCTTTGAAGTACGTGAAATCGAATCAGATATTTCTTTCATTCGTAATTATTTAACAAAGGAATTAGTCGATCAAGAGGATATGTACTTGTTTGAGAAAAAAGGCAATGAATATAAAATTACCGATAAAGACTATGAAAATGTTCGTGACCAGCTAGTTTCGATGCGTGTGAATGGTGGCTTTCCATATATTGTTGTAGAAAATGGTGACTATTTACGAAATGGGGAGCTCTATTTAAAGCACGGCTTTGAAGGCATGGAATTAGATCCTCACTATTTAGAGCATGTTCTTCCATATATTTATCAACTTTGGGGTCGTCCTGTGCATATGGAAACCTTTGTTGAAAAAAAACCTGTTCTTTATACGTATGATGGCAAGCGTAATTACCGTAAAGCATTGTGATAGTAAATCTAAAAACTAGTGAAGGAAAAATTTCGATTTCTCTTCACTAGTTTTGTGTTTATTTGGCTTAATTTTTTGGATAATACCAGCCGCATCTTGGATTTGTGTAATACGGTGGACGTGGACCAATTTTTGGCTGAACAATAGCTGTATTTGAACCATAAATCACCTGAACTTTTTCATGAGAATCAGTTACCAATAACAGGTTTATATCTCTGCACTTTTTTATTAGCATATTTTACCCTCCAATCAATACATAGTATGCAAAAGACACCAAAACGGGCGACTTTACATAAAATGATTTCATCAAAAACATTTGGAGGATTCCAATGCAAAATGAAAAAAATCAAAAGGAACCATTAGCTGATAAGTACCCGCTAAATCCTCAATATGGGAAGATTGTTCGTTATGAAGAAATCCCAATAACGGTACCAGAACAACGTCAATACCGCCAACCAGGGATTGAAAGTTTAATGGTGCCACGACCGATTATTGAAAATCCAAATTATAAAGGAAGCGGAAAGTTAAAAGGAAAAGTTGCATTAATTACCGGGGGAGATAGCGGGATTGGTGCAGCAGTAGCCATTGCCTTTGCAAAAGAAGGTGCTGCCGTAGCCATTAGCTATTTAGATGAACATGAAGATGCGAATCGAACAAAAAAACGAATTGAAGAGATTGGGCAACGATGTCTACTATTACCGGGGGATTTGCGAGAGAAAAAACAATGTGAGTTGATTGTGGAGAAGACAATAGAGGTGTTTGGGCAACTTGATGTTTTATGTAACCATGTAGGAATTCAATTTCAGCAATTGAGTTTACTCGATATTACGGATGAACAATTTGATAATACGTTTAAGGTGAATATTTATTCTCACTTCTATACAACGAGAGCGGCTTTACCTTATTTGAAATCTGGAAGTTCCATTATTAATACTGCCTCTGTTGTAGCGTATTATGGAAATGATCAGTTAATCGACTATTCTGCTACAAAAGCAGCTAACGTTGGTTTTACGAGGGCTTTGGCAAATAATCTTGTGGATAAAGGAATTCGAGTAAATGCAGTAGCCCCGGGGAGAGTATGGACACCATTAATACCTTCAAGTTTTTCTGCAGATGTCGTAACACTCGCTGATAATCCGATGCAACGTCAAGGTCAGCCGTTTGAACTTGCTCCAACTTATGTGTATCTCGCTTCAGATGATTCGCGTTTTGTAACAGGTCAAACGTTGCATGTAAACGGTGGACAAATTACTTCTTCGTAAATAAAAAAACTCAGTTATTTTTATGATAACTGAGTTTCTTAAAAAATTAGTAAGGGTTTGCATCGTGGCCTTTATCTACTGCATCTTGTACAGCTTCACTTGCTCCATCTGCACCTAATGGATGAGGGTTGAATTCTTCTGCAAATTCTTCTTTATTGTTCTGAGACTTTTCAGCAAGCCCTTCTCGTAAACGTCTTCCATATTCTTCATCAGCTTGTTCAGCTAAAGCAATCATCTTATCTTGGATGTCTTTAGGACATATGGATAAGTCATTTACAAGGTTATTAATCAGCTCGTCTTTTTCCCATTGCTCAAAGCTGCGGTACGTTTCACCAGCTTGTTTTGTATTATCATCTCGATCAATGGATTCACGAACAAGGATACCTTCCACATTTGGTGTATACTCTTTACCAGTTTGTTCCGCTTCCTTTAAGCCGCCCATGCTTGAAGGTTCATAATTTACGTGTAAGTTTTGACCAGGTGCTTTGTCGTTGTAGTAGCGTAACTGGCCGCCTTCTTGGTTTGTTGCAACGCGTTTTTTAGCCGTATTAATCGGAAGTTGTAAATAGTTTGCTCCTACACGATATCGTTGTGTATCCGAATATGAGAAAGTACGCCCTTGCAACATTTTGTCATCAGAGAAATCTAGCCCATCTACTAATACACCTGTTCCAAATGCAACTTGTTCTACCTCATTAAAGAAGTTTTCAGGGTTTTTGTTTAATACCATACGACCTACTGGAAGCCATGGGAACTTGTCATTTGGCCAAAGTTTTGTATCATCAAGAGGGTCAAAATCAAGTTCTGGGTGTGGGCCATCTTCCATTATTTGAACGAGTAATTCCCATTCAGGATAATCTCCACGTTCAATAGCCTCGTATAAATCTTGTGTTGCATGGTTAAAGTTTTTGCCTTGAATTTCTTGTGCTTCTTTTACAGTAAGGTTTTTAATACCTTGCTTAGGCTCCCAATGATATTTGACTAAAACAGCTTTTCCTTCTTGGTTTACCCATTTATATGTGTTAACACCAGAACCTTGCATCATGCGGTAGTTTGCAGGAATCCCCCATGGCGAGTAAACAAGAGTAACCATATGGAATGTTTCTGGAGAGTTTGCACAGAAATCAAAGAAACGACGAGAATCTTGAATATTTGTTACAGGGTCTGGTCGGAAAGCATGAATCATATCCGGGAATTTCATAGCATCACGAATAAAGAAAATCTTCAAATTGTTCCCAACCAAATCCCAGTTTCCATCTTCCGTATAAAATTTGACAGCAAATCCACGTGGGTCGCGTAACGTTTCCGGTGAGTGTAACCCATGTACTACCGTTGAAAAACGAACGAATACTGGAGTTTGTTTGCCCTTTTCTTGGAACACTTTTGCACGAGTATATTTTGAAACCGGCTCATCGCCAACAGTCCCATATGCTTCAAAGTAACCATGCGCACCTGCACCACGAGCGTGTACAATTCGTTCAGGTACTTTTTCTCGGTCAAAGTGACTTATCTTTTCGATGAAATCATAATTTTCTAAAGTGGCTGGTCCGCGATTCCCAACAGTTCGGATGTTTTGGTTGTTTGTAATTGGATGACCTTGTCTATTCGTTAATGTGTTGTCGTTTTCAATATTTGTTTCGTGTTGTTTATTTTCCATAAATATTGATTCCTTTCATGATGAAATTCCGCTAAAATAGATGATAACCCCGACAGTTTATACCGCAATAATAATCGGCAAAATCATTGGTTTTTTCTTTGTTTGTTCAAAAATATAATTTCCAACCTCTTTTTTAATTGCTCGTTTCATTCCCATAATGTTTGCTTCTTTAAACGGATCAATTGTACGTCTAACTACTTCATTGACGTTTGTTATTAGCTCTTCAGCTCCTTTTGCATAAACAAATCCGCGGGAAATGCTATCGGGATCAGAAATGCGGTTACCATCTTCTTTATTAATCGTCACGACAACAACTAGCATTCCTTCCTCTGAAAGATGCTTACGGTCTCGTAGTACGATATCCACAATCTCATCATCGCCAACATTATCCACATAGGTGTCCCCAGCAGTAATTTTTCTTGTTTGACGCGCTTCTTGATGCTTAATATCGACAACATCACCATTACGGATGATAAATGTATGACCTTTTTCCACACCAACATCTTCAGCTAGCATACGATGCAAGTGAAGCATACGATACTCCCCATGGATTGGAATGAAATATTTCGGCTTCATTAATGTCAGCATTAATTTCAAATCTTCTTGATAACCATGACCAGAAACGTGCATTCCAGTTATGCTTGCAGAACCGTATATCACTTTTGCCCCAAGCTGGAATAAGTTATCAACAATTCTAGTCACGCTTTTTTCATTCCCAGGGATAGGAGAAGCTGCAAAAATAACCGTATCGTTTGGCAAAACTTTAACGTCGCGGTTATTGTTTGTAGATAAACGCGACAATGCAGCGAGTGGTTCACCTTGGCTGCCTGTACATAAAACTACTACTCGTTCAGGTGGTAAATTTCGTACTTCCCTGGCATCAATTAACATCCAATCTGGAATATCAACATAACCTCGGTCTCTAGCAACTTTCACGACATTGACCATGCTTCGACCGAGTAACGCTAGTCTGCGATTGGTTTTGATCGTTGCATCTACAATTTGTTGTACACGATTTACATTAGAAGCAAAGGTAGAAATAATGATTTTCCCTGTCGCATTATAAAATGCATCTTCAATATGAGTACCAACTACTTTTTCGGATGGCGTTAATCCCGGTCTTTCTGCATTTGTACTTTCAGAAATAAGAGCTAATACGCCTTCTTCTCCAATTTTCGCCATTTTGTGTATGTCTGAGTATTGCTCATTAACCGGAGTCAAATCGAACTTAAAGTCCCCTGTATGAACAACGTTGCCCTCAGGAGTATGGAACACAATGCCTAAGCAATCTGGAATACTATGGCTTGTTCTAAAGAAACTAACATTAATATCTCCAAATTCTAATTGAGATTTAGAATTGATCTCTACTAATGTTGATTCACGCAAAATCTTATGTTCTTTTAACTTTAATTCAATTAATCCTAGGGTAAATCGAGTAGCATAAATTGGACACTGAACTTTCTTTAAAAAATAAGGAATTCCACCAATATGATCTTCATGTCCGTGGGTAACAATGAGGCCGCGAATTTTATGTTCATTTTGTTGCAAATACGTTACATCTGGAATTATTAAATCAATTCCTAATAATGATTCATCTGCAAATTTCGCACCACAATCTACAATGAGCAGATCGTCGCCATACTCAATGACATACATATTCTTACCGATTTCATTAATTCCACCTAAAGCAAAGATGGATAATGTTTTATCTTTTTCCGACAAAATACTTCCCTCATTTCGACGACTATTTCCATTAATAAGTATTGCTACCAAACCGTTGTCCTATACACGCATAAAAGTAGACTACTGAAATTAAATTTTGAGCGTGTAATAGTTTTATTTATAAAAAAATAGAAAGAATTAGAATGATTCCCCAAGTTTTTGAATAGTATTTTATTACAAATGAAATTTATCAAAATCGTATTTAAAAGATTTATAAATTCTATTGGAAATGGGGTTTGTCAGATGATGCAATTATTTTTATTACTTTTGGAAGTGATTTATTTATTTTTGGCATTTAAGTCAGGCAACTCCTTCTTCTTTGTGGTTGCTATTATTTTGGGAGGATGGTGGTTGTACGAATTAAATAAAGAAAGTAGAAAGAGGAATGAAGCAATCGAGAAAGAGACTATCGATCAGATAGAAGAATATCCCCATACCCGCTATATTTTGTCCCCGGATTATTTACAAGCTCTATTAATTGATGAAAATTCAGATACGTTTCGCATTCTTGATAGAGAAGAGCTTGATGATGAATTTGAAGCGCGGGAATATGATTTTCAAGAGTTATTCGAAGTGGCGATTGTGGAGGATGGAAAAAATGTGGCGCTTACATCAAAAGGCGGTGTCCATGGATGGTCATTAATCGATGGGGGTTCGAAATTAGATGTGAATATTGGTGGATCTGAAGAAAGCGAAGAGAAATCGAAAAAAGAGGTGAAAAAACTACTATTAAAACTTGTTGTAGATGATCTTTCAAATCCAATAGTTGAATACACTTTTTTAGATAATGAACAGGCAATACCAAAAGATCTAGATGAATACAAAGACATTTTTAAAGAATGTAACAATTGGTACCAAAAGGTTAGCATTATTATCAAACGCTACGAACATGAACGCAAAGAAGTTACGGTTAACGCTTGGACATAAATTTACTCGCTTGGGATTCTGGCGAGTTTTTTTGTTTTCTGGCTATATGGAATTTGTTGATGAGGGGTTACAGCTTATTTTTTTGGAAATTTGGCCACTGAGACGTTTATTTGCTTGATGACGACAAAAACTGCTGGAAAATCCGGTCGTAATGGCATTCATAACTTAGTTTTATTGAGCTTACAACAATTTTTGGTCTTCATAAGTATGATGAATACAACTTTTCCTAACTTCGCCTCACCTCGCATTTACTTCTTCATATAGCTAGGAATCTATTAATAGACAATCCTTGAGTTGGTAAATGTAAGATGTTAGTATATTTCCAATAAAGACCATGAAATAGAGGGAGGAATCATTGCAATGAACTATAGAAGATTAGGTGGAACAGGTTTAAAAGTTAGTGAAATTAGCCTTGGTAGTTGGTTGACTTATGGTGGGTATGTTGAATCTGATGCAGCTATTAAAACAATTCATCATGCTTATGATTTAGGAATTAACTTCTTCGATACTGCAAATGTTTATATGCAAGGGGAAGCTGAGAAGGTTGTCGGGCAAGCAATTAAATCTTTTAATCGCGATTCAATTGTACTTGCAACAAAGGTATTTTGGCCAATGGGAGAGGGCCCTAATGACCGTGGTTTGTCGCGTAAACACATCATTGAACAAGCAAATGCTAGCTTAAAACGTTTAGATGTTGATTATGTGGATATTTATTATGCTCACCGTTATGATCCGGAAACGCCACTTGAGGAGACACTTCGAGCATTTGATGACCTCGTTCGCCAAGGAAAAGTATTGTATGTTGGGGTAAGTGAATGGACAGCAGAGCAAATTACCGAAGCAATACATATTGCGGATAAGAAACTGCTTGATCGTATTGTTGTTAACCAATCACAGTATAATTTACTTCAACGTAAAATTGAAAAAGAAATTATTCCGGTTAGTCAAAAACATGGTGTTGGTCAGGTCGTGTGGTCACCCCTTGCACAAGGCGTGTTAACAGGAAAATATAAAAAAGATGCAATTTATCCTGCTGGAAGTCGTGCTACAAAGGATAATAAGACGATTCAATATTTCTTAACGGAAGAAAAGTTAGACAAAGTCGAACAGCTAACAAAAATCGCGGATGAATTAAGTATTTCTACATCTCAACTTGCCCTGGCATGGGTGTTAAGACAACCGAATGTCGCAAGTGCTCTTGTAGGTGCGAGTCGTCCAGAGCAGATTGAAGAAAATGCAAAAGCATCAGGAATTGTTCTTGATGAAGAAACATTAGATAGAATTGAAGAAATACTTAAGTAAATTGATTTGGAGCCAATTGTAAATTTTGGCTCTTTTTTATACTTGCCTATTGCAAAACTAATACCATTAGTTATAATAAAACTAACGACATTAGTTTTGTTAAGGGGATGAAAACAGTGAAGGTTACGAACATAGGGAATGTTTATCAGTTAACGTTATGGCCAAAGCTTTTTCCAGTAAATTGCTATATTTTTGAGGAAGAAAATGAACTGACATTAATTGATACTGGTATGCCCGCAAGCTACAAGGGAATTGTTAAGACAATTGCAGAAATAGGGAAGCCTTTAACGAACATCGTTTTAACGCATGCACATGGAGATCATGTTGGTTCGTTGGATCAATTAAAAGAGACGTTTAAGGATGTAGTTGTATCAGTTTCCAACAGAGATAGCCGTTTGTTAAAAGGGGATAAGTCACTCAACACTGACGAACCCCAACTGCCAATTAAAGGTGGCGTACCAAAAAAGGGCATTAAAACAAACCCTGACCGCCTATTAAAGGAAGGAGACACAATTGGTTCACTTAAAGTGTTTGAAACTCCGGGACATACACCCGGTTCTATATCATTATTTGATACAAAATCAAGAGCTATTATTGTTGGGGATGCTTTTCAAACGCGGGGGAAACTTGCAGTGTGTGGCCAAATCGTAAAAAGCTTTCCATTTCCTGCTTTTGGCACGTGGAGTAAGGAGATTTCACTTCGAAGTGCTAAAAAAATTTTTGAATTAAAACCTTCACTACTAGCTGTAGGACATGGTGAAATGATAAAAAATCCGAATGAAGTAATAAAAAAAGCCATTCTCGAAGCAAAGAGTGTATAAGAAAGGATAATTTATATGTCACCGAGAGTTGGATTAGATCAAAAAATGATAATTAAGGTTGCTGCAGAATTAGCAGATGTAGAAGGGATAGAATCTATTACTTTATCTAATATTGCAAAAAAGCTAAATGTTCGACCACCTTCACTATTTAATCATATTCAAGGACTTCCAAGTATTAAAAAAGAACTAGCATTACTTGGTATGGCAAAACTTTTTGAAACACTGAAAGATGCAGCCTATAATAAAACGAAAGATGAGGCAATCATTGCTTTAGCTTACGCTTATGTAACCTTTGCCAATGAACACCCTGGCCTATATCAATTTACAATTAAAGCACCCGACACTAGTGAAAAGGAATTAGAAGATGCAAGTAATCAAATTATCGCTTTATTAAACGACATCTTATCAGATTATGGTTTATCATATGAGGATAAAATTCACGCAATTAGAACGTTGAGAAGTATATTGCATGGCTTTTCTGCATTAGAACAGATGGGGGCATTTGGTCTTCAAATAAGTATAAAAGAAAGTCTTCAAATAATGGTGGAGGGTTATATTCAATTATTAAAACGACTTGCTCAAAAAAACACGTTAACCTAAAATTTAGGTTACGTGTTTTTTTTATGAACAGATTAGGCGATTACGTCCACTTTTCTTTGCCATATACAAATTAATATCTGCCTTGTTTACGGTATGGAGTAATGTTGAATTCTTTTCTAATATTGCTAATCCGATTGATACCGTAAGTCTTAAAGGTTCATAATCATCCATTTTGAATTCATGAGATTGAATATCTTCGTGGATTTTTTTAATAAGTTCTTTTGCTGACGTGTTGGTTGCACTGCCAATATAAAGAATAAATTCTTCTCCACCATATCTTCCAATTTGCACGGTGTCATTTTCATATTTCTTTAAAATAGTTGCTACATCGGTAATGATTTTATCACCTGCTAAATGTCCGTATGTATCGTTAATCTCTTTAAAATGGTCGATGTCAATCATTGCAATGTAGTGGTTAGGTTTTATCTGTTTTACTTTATCATCAATGTTTTCAAAAAAAGTCCGCTTATTTAGGAGTTTCGTTAGTGGATCTTCTCCAGCTAGTTTAATTAATTTCTTATGTAAAATATGAAGTTGTCGATTTTGTATAATAAAGATATACCAAATAAAAGACGTCGCAACAAATGACATAACACGAATCAAGGCAATATCTTTAAATATTTCCAGACCATTTGGGATTAAGAAGATGATTGGAACATCAGAAATTAACCAACATCCAATAATTATACTTAATTTTTCAAAATACTTTTTTTCCGTTTCCAATCTTGAGTGAAAGGCTAATGCTAATAATGTTGGACCTACCATTCCAAAAATAATTCCCGGGGCCATCCCATCTCCGCCCATTAGGAAACGCCAAAAACTCGCTATAAACAGTGCTGGAATAGCAATTTTCCAACCGTAGAAATATGCAAAAAACACTAGGGGGATAAAGCGCATATCTACCCAGTAATTATCAAATCGAATAGGTAAATAAAACATGGTAATAACCGATGCTGACATTAAAAGTATAGTGAGAGAGCGAAAAGTAAACGTAGATAGTTTCTCTCTTTGAAGCATAATCATTGACATAATCAAGTGTAATAATAATATAATGGCAAGGTTGGAAAGAATTGATTGGAGCACTTATTACACCTCTTTACTAAAGTTCCAAGAAATTTTTAGAGTGTTTTATTTATTCATATTATTAAAGTCTAGCACGTATTTCTAAGGAATTTGTATATTTATAGAAAAATGTCAATTATTGTTCAAAACTTTGAAAACTTAGTTTTAAATGCTATATAATAATTATTTGAGATTAAAAATGTGGGGGAAAGCAATGAAAAAATATATTGGGGAGATAATGCTGTGTATTACAGCAATTATATGGGGTAGTGGATTTGTAGCTAGTGCCATTTCACTTGACCATTATACGCCATACCAAATATTAGCTGGACGATTTTTAGTTGGGTTCATTATATTAAGTATTCTATTTAATAAGAAATTGAAAGGCTTGAATAGTAGAGTTTTTAAAAAAGGTGTTATTTTAGGCTTCTTTTTATACATAGCCTTTGTATTACAAACAGTCGGACTACAATATACAACGCCTTCGAAAAACGCCTTTTTAACTGCAGTAAATGTCGTTATTGTTCCCTTTATTGCGTATTTAGCATATAAGAGAAAAATCGATAAGTTTGAATTATCTGGAGCGATTTTAGCAATCATTGGTATAGGATTCTTGTCTCTTCAACTTTCTTCAGATGTTAACATAGGAGATTTACTTACATTAGCTTGTGCAGTAGCTTTTGCTTATCATATATTCTACACGGCGAAATATGTAAAAGATGAAGATCCAATTCTGTTAACAATTATTCAAATGTTTGTCGCAGCACTCCTTGGATGGATTGTTGTACTTTTCAAAGGAGAGGTCAACTTTTCATTTGAAGTGGAAGCCATCTCATCCATTTTATACTTAGGTGTGTTCTCAACAACGATTGCATATCTATTTCAAACAATTGCACAAAAATTCACAAATGAAACTAAAGCTGCAATTATACTGTCAACAGAGTCTTTCTGGGGGATGGTATTCTCGGTAATGCTCATAGGAGAAGTTTTAACAACAAGAATGATCATTGGTGCCATTTTAATTCTTATTGCCATTATTATTTCAGAAACAAAGTTATCATTTATTAAAAAGAGAAGCATAGAAAAGCTAACCTAAAAAAGTAGGCCGTCTTTATATAAAGATGGCCTACTTTTTAAATAGCATGACGGTAACTTGTTATATAACTTGTTGTAATACCTACACAAAGGATTGTGACGATTGATAAAACCAATGTTTCTGATGATAAAATAATGCCACCTAACATTATGACAATGGCATCTATAAAAAATATTAAAATGCCTACATTGATTTTTGTTTTATCTGAAATAAACTGAGCTAATAAATCCGTTCCACCTGTACTCGTTTCATAACGTAACATCATCCCAATACCTAGCCCTACAAAAACACCGCCAATAATAGCGCTTAACATTGGGTCTAGACGAAATAAATTGCGAAATGGCTTAAAAATATCAATAATAACAGACGAGATTAATAATCCATGCAAGCTATTATAAAAGAAGTGTCTATATTTAAACCAAGCCAAAATAAATATAGGGATGCTTAAAAGAATTATCATCAAACCAATTTTAAGATGAAATAGGTAAAATAAAATTAGTGATAAGCCAATTATTCCACCATCTAAAATTTCATACGGTGTTAAAAAAGCATTGATGCCAATTGCAAGAAAGATACTACCGAGGATAATTGCTATGGATTTTTTTATGTAGTACATTAAATTCTCCTTCATATGGACATGCACTATTTTATGAGGAGAATTGTTAGAAAATGATAATACTATTTAGATGACTTCATGAAAGTAATGGTTCTTGCTACGCTATCGTACAAGCACCATTCACGATTATCAACCACAGAACCGACATTAATCCAATACTTTTTCTTAATTAACTGCAACTCTTCGCCGTATGTAATGTCGAGCGGGAGTTTTTTTCTTTTACGATATATTCCACAACGATGGCTATGACCAAAAAATAGTAGAGGAGTGTCAATGTCGATTGTTAGCTCAGTTGGTTCCCAATGTTTGTCCCATTTGATTTGGTGGCCATGCAGTAATGTAGCACCCTCTATAACAATCTTGTCAGGGAGTTCGCAAAATTTAGGTATCCCAGTAACTTGTGTAATACGTTCCTCTTGGTTACCTCGAATTGAGGGGAAAGTTAATAGGTCCTCAAAATCCTCAGAGATCACTGCAGCCTCATCTAAAGGTACATTTGATACTGAACTTGCCTTTTTCTTACCTATAATGCATTCATATAAATCACCTAAACCTAATACACAAGCATTAGGAACAACTTGGTGTATATGATTCAAAACCGCTTTTGTATCTTCAATATTAGAGTGTAAATCACCTAAAAGGGCATATTTCAAAAAAATCACCTTTCCATAAATCGCATACTTGTATAATACAATGTCGTATGAGGAAATAAAAATTTTGTGGAATTGATGAACATAGAAATTGCAAAAAAATTTTGTAATATAATGGATTCTAGTAAGAGTACTTTCTACCCTAGGAGGGGACAAGATGAATGTAGTGGACGTGAACGAATTAACGAAAAAGTTTGGTAAGTTTGTTGCTCTTGATCGGATTAATTTATGTATTAAAGAAGGAGAAATATACGGGTTTATCGGACCAAATGGAGCAGGGAAATCTACTACAATTCGTGTACTTTTAGGTATGCTACGTCCAACAAGTGGAGAAGCGAAAATATTCGGAAAAGACGTGTGGAAAAATGCAGTCGACATCCATAAACAAATCGCCTATGTCCCGGGAGATGCAAATCTTTGGCCAAATTTAACGGGTGGCGAGGTTATTGATATTTTCTTGAAAATGCGTGGGAGTGGAAGTCAAAGTAAACGTAATGAATTAATTGAACGCTTTAAACTAGACCCATCAAAAAAATGTAAGGAGTATTCAAAAGGTAATCGGCAAAAGATTGCCCTTATTTCAGCTTTTGCTTCAGATGCGCAAATGTTTATTTTAGATGAGCCAACTTCAGGACTTGATCCATTAATGGAACGCATTTTTCAAGAATGTGTGTTAGAGGCAAAAGAACAAGGAAAAAGTGTTTTATTGTCTAGCCATATACTGTCGGAAGTTGAAAAACTTTGTGAAAAGATTTCAATTATTCGTGAAGGGAAAATTATAGAAACGGGTACATTAACACAAATGCGCCATTTAACAAGAACGAATTTAACGGTGCAAACGAAAAAGCCGATTGAAAGCCTCGCACTAAAAGGGGTTTTTAACTTAGTCAAACAGAATAACGATTTGACATTCCAGGTAGATTCTGAAGAAATTGATGGGGTTATTCGTTATATAAGTGATTATGGCATTTTGAAATTAGAAAGTGTACCGCCAACATTAGAGGATCTATTTATGCGTCATTATGAAGGTGTAGATGGAAATTCTACTGGGGGCGAATCTCAATGAATGGACGTCATTTCAAAGGGACAACACAGGTTACAAAAATTATATTTCGAGCACAACGCATTAAAATTTGTGCATGGATACTGGGAATTGTACTTGTAACCCTAGCTGTTGCTTATTCCTATCCGAATGTCTATCAAGATGATGTATCGAAAAAAGGATTTGCTATAACAATGCAAAACCCAGCTATGGTTGCTATGCTTGGGCCAGGTTACGATGAAGCAGATTATTTCGTAACAGTGGGGACTCAATTTGCCCATGAAATGTTGCTATTTACCATCATTGCAGTAGCCGTTATGAGTATTTTATTGGTAGGGAGCAGCACGAGAACAGATGAAGAAACTGGGAGAATTGAAGTGGTTCGTTCGTTACCGGTTGGAAGGTTATCATATTTAGCAGCTTCACTCATCGTTGTTGCCATCGCAAATTTTTTAATTACCCTTTTTTGTAGTATAGGGTTATATCTATTAAATATTGATGGGATTACTTTACAGAGCGCACTGTTATATGGAGGGATATTAGGGGTAGGGGGACTATTTTTTGGTATTATTACTGCACTGTTTGCTCAAGTTTCTCCTACTTCAAGAGGGACAACAGGATTATCCTTTGGTGTATTAGTGGTAGCCTATTTAGTTCGAGCATTTGGGGATGTTACTAGTGAGACTATTGCGTTCGCTTCTCCATTAGGATGGCTAGTAAGAACAGATGTATTTATTAATAACAATTGGTGGCCGATTTTACTTACTACCCTTTTTTCAGTAATTATTTCTTTCTTTGCATTCTATCTAAACTCTATTCGCGATATAGATGCTGGATTTTTACCGTCAATGAAGGGAAAAACGCATGCTTCGAAATTTTTAATGACCGTATTTGGTTTGGCTTTCCGATTACAGAAAGTAAAAATGCTTTCTTGGGGAGTCGGAATCTTTGCTCTTAGTGCATCATTTGGTGCAGTACTAGGTGATTTAGAAACGTATTTTAGTGAGATGGAATTTTTGCAGTTATTTTTCAATGAACAATCTAAAGTCTCAATGACAGATAATTTTATCTCGTTATTAATGGCTATTATGTCTTTAATCGTTGCTATCCCTGTTACGATGACAATATTAAAATTAAAGAGCGAGGAAACTCATAACAGAACAGAAAATTTTTTTAGTCGTGTTATTTCAAGGAATCATGTTTTAAGTAGTTATACTTTATTAGCGGTTTTAGAAAGTATATATTTGCAATTTTTATTAGCAATTGGTTTGTGGGTCGCAAGTTCTGTATCCTTACAAGTTGCAATGAAGTCATCCTTTATTTATTTACCTGCACTATGGTTGATGATTAGCTTATCAGTGATGCTGTATGGTGCGGTGCCTAAAATAATGAATCTTATTTGGATATATGTAGCGTTTTGTTTTATTGTCATTTATTTGAGTGAAATGTTAAACTTCCCACTTTGGTTGCGAAATGTATCGGCATTTGAAAGCATCCCTAATCTTCCCGCTGCAGGAATGTCGTGGTCTGCTATCATTGTAGAATTTATATTAACGATTGCCTTCTCATTGATTGGATTTGTTTCTTATAACAGAAGAGATTTAAAAGGTTAAAATTGTTATGCTGTTTTCTTTCTTAAGAAAACGGCTTTTTTTCTATTGTTGTGGGAGTTTGTGAAAATATACGAAAGAAAAAAATTTGTTTAGCTTATATAAATTCAATTTTTAAGCATGATAATTGCATAACAATTTTGGAGGTGTTTTTTTGATGCAAAACAATAATGGCAAACGCTTTACACAAGCAGGGACAGATATTGATGAAGTGAAACGTCTAAATGCTGGTCAATCTAGTATGGGAACAAATCCACAACAAGTAAGAGAAGAGATTGCTCGTGAAGCGGGCCCATTCGGAAAATCTTTCTCTAATCAACCAAGTGGATCTTTCGGGGCAGGGAAAACAGCTTCGGGAACAGATATTCAAAAAGTGCGTGAAGAGATAGCACAGGAATCAGCTCCATTTGGTCAATCCTTCGCAACACCAGCACCAGCAAGCAATTCATTTGGTGCAGGTAAAACAGCTTCAGGAACAGATATCCAAAAGGTACGAGAAGAGATAGCACAAGAATCAGCCCCATTTGGTCAATCATTCTCATCACCAGCACCAGCAAGCAATTCATTTGGTGCAGGTAAAACAGCTTCAGGAACAGATATCCAAAAGGTACGAGAAGAGATAGCACAAGAATCAGCTCCATTTGGCCAATCATTCTCATCACCAGCACCAGCAAGCAATACATTCGGTGCAGGTAAAACAGCTTCAGGTACAGATATTCAAAAAGTACGAGAAGAGATAGCACAAGAATCGGCACCATTTGGCCAATCATTCTCATCACCAACACCAGCAAGCAATACATTCGGTGCAGGTAAAACAGCTTCGGGTACAGATATCCAAAAGGTACGAGAAGAGATTGCTCAAGAAGCAGGGCCATTTAATCAAGCAATGCCTAGCCAAGGTGCTGCTGGTAAAACAATGGCTGGTACGGACATTCAAGAAGTGCGTCGACAAAATCAACAAGCAGAACAAGCGAAAAATAATAAATTTAATCAATTTTAGTTAAGGAAACGCCTCTTTATGGGGCGTTTTTTTTACAAAAGCAAATAACTAAATCTCAGTAGAAAATAACATGGTTTAAAAAGCAAATAAACTCAAACCAAAAGCAAATAACTCCATTTCAAAGGCAAATAAAGGAGATATCTTATTATGACTAATCGAAATAGTTTTACAATTGCAGGAACTGATATCGAAGAAGTAAAACGAAAGAATGCGGAAGCAGGGTTATCTTATAAAGAGGTATTAGAACACCTTGCAAAAACTGGGGGATACGATACAAAGGCATATAGCGATACAAATGTTGAAGAAGTGAAAAAACAAATTCATAAACATTTACATTAAAACGAAAGAACTGCCCACCTTTTCGGTAAAGCAGTTCTTTTATTCTTACTTAATTTTTTCAAGTAGATTATTTCTAAAATAAGTACGGGGATCTTCATAAATAAATTCAGTGTCGGGAATAGTTAAATTATTTCTGCGAAGTGCACTTAACTTATTAATAATTAAAGCTAATCGGTCTTGAGTTATACGACTTAATTTAAAATATATACCGTAAGAATAGATATCCAAAAACTCTTCATTTGTCCATTTTAATTGGCAATCTACTTCAAATTGCTCATTAAGTAAACTAAAACAAATTCGAAACTTCATATTCATGTTGATGGGTGACTTTAGATTAGAGCGTATTTTTAATCCGCCTAATCCGATGTTGTCGATTAATATAGGCGTTTTACCAACTTGCACCTTTTTTCCGTTTACTTCTGAAATCGTCATTTCTCCTGATAATGGATTTTGGAATTCGAAACGGAAATACTTTCTTCTTTCAAAAGGTACAGAAGGTTTAGAATACTCCGGGTTATAAGTAACGATAAATTTTTTCCAAAATGTAGAATTTATATTTCCTATTAATATATTTCATTAGAATAAGAGTATAATAGATGTAATACACTTTGAGGTCATGAGGGGGAGAAATCGTAATGGAGGCATTGTTAAACCGTGTAAAAGAAACCAGAAATGTGCTTCGTAAACATATTATCGAAAACATTTTGAATGAATTTGATGAGCAATGTATGGGGCTTGATTGTAATAAGAGAAAAATGAAGTATACAAAAATGATGGAAAGTCCGTTTCGTTTTTTTAGAGGAAGTGCCTACTTATATTATTACGATGCAACAAAAATCCCATTATCTTTCCATACAGATACTGATAAGCCAACTTGGATTCAAGGCGATTTGCATATGGAAAACTTCGGGGCATTCCAAAATGAAAATGGCGAAATTGTCTTTGATGTAAATGATTTTGATGAAGGATATATTGGTTCCTATATTTATGATGTATTAAGAATGACTGTTAGTATCGCATTATATTGTGAAGCAAATGGATTGTCTGATAAACAACAAGAAGATCGAATTGAAACCTATTTAGATGCGTACTATGATCAATTAAAACGTTTCAAAAAAGGGAAAGACGACCCATATACACTAACCTTTACTGTGGACAATACAAAGGGTCCGGTTAAAAAGGTTTTGAAAAAATTAGCCAAACGTCAAAGAGATCATTTGCTAAATGACATTACTTATATAAATGAAGAAAACAAAAGAGTATTTGCTTGGTCTGAGGAAATTGAGCCGGTAAATGTTAAGGAACGAACTCTATTAGAATCCTTAACAGATAACTATTTTAACTCCCTTGACAATGAGGATAAAAAGGACATTTCTTATTATACAATTAAAGATATAGCTCGAAAACACGGCACTGGCACAGCGTCAATTGGATTAGATCGATACTATATTTTAATTGAAGGTGAAAAAGATGCAAATGGTGTAGACGATTTAGTTCTTGAAGTAAAAGAAGTACGCACGCCAGTTCCTGCTTATTTCTTACCTTACAGAGAAAAGTTTTGGAGTAAGTATGAGCATCAAGGAAAACGTGTTGTTGCAACTCAAAAAGCAATGCACCATTTAGAAGATCCTTATTTAGGGTATTTAACTATTGATGGAAGAGAATTTTATGTTCGTGAACGTTCTCCTTATAAAAAGAAAGTAAAGTCTACCCAACTTTTAGCACCAGAAGATTTTGATGCAACTTTAAAAATTATGGGGAAAGTGACAGCAAAGATTCATTCCCGCGCGGATGTGGATACAGAAGCGGAGTTATTTAGTCATGAAAGTGAAGAAGAAATCCTAAATGCAATTGGAAAGGATTTTACTGCCTTTAAATCACAAATTACATTAGCCGCACTTACTTATAAAGAACAAGTAAATCATGATTATGAGTTATTTTGTGAGTGGGTGAAGGAGTCATTTTTCTAACATTCATAACATAAAAGTACGCATGGAAGAAATCTACTTCCATGTGTTTTTTAGTGTGTCTATCCTTTATAAAAACAACATACATTGTACTGAATGTCACGACTACTTTTTGGGGAAGTGATTTTAGTTGCCGCAACTTAAGTTAGAAAATGTAAGCAAATGGTACAATGACAATGTTTGTGCAGTTCAAAATGTAAGTTTGCAAATTGAAAAAGAAGAATTCGTTGTTATTGTTGGTCCTTCAGGCTGTGGCAAATCTACATTATTAAGAATGATTGCAGGGCTCGAGAAAGCATCATCAGGCAAAATTTATTTAGATGGCACATGTATCAATGAGCTTCCAACAAGAGATAGACAAATTGCGATGGTTTTTCAAAATTATGCCTTGTATCCACATATGACAGTCTACGAAAATTTAGCATTTGGATTGAAAATGAGAAAGATTCCAAAAGTGGAAATTGATAAACGCATTAATGAAGTGACGAAAAACTTAAAGATTAATGGATTATTAAATCGTAAACCACAGAGTCTTTCAGGTGGCCAGTGTCAAAGAGTAGCATTAGCTCGTGCCATTATCAAAAAGACAAAGCTGTTTTTAATGGATGAACCTTTGTCTAGCCTTGATTCCACATTGCGTTTACAAATGCGGAGGGAAATTACAAATTTACATAACAAAATAAAAATAACATCAATTTACGTTACACATGACCAATCAGAAGCGATGACAATGGCAACGAAACTATTTGTGATGAAAGATGGCGTGATTCTACAAGTAGGACCACCTATGAACGTATATGAAAAACCAAATAGTATATTTGTTGCAACTTTTTTAGGTTCACCAGGAATGAATATTCTTCGGGGGAAGTTAATGGATGACACATTTATGATAGGCAAATCTTCAATCAAACTGCCAATGGACAAGTACGGTTACTTGTTGGAACAGGGTTATTGCAATAAGGAACTTCTCTTAGGGGTTAGGCCAGAGCATATTGTACAAGCAAAAGATAATGAATCTAATATATTGGATATCAAGATTACCCATGTTGAAAGACTAGGGGATGTTAGTTTGATATATTCATTTTTTGAATGCCAACCAATAGTAGCCAAAATGAATGATTTCACAATGAAATTTACCTTGGATTTAGATAGAATCCATTTCTTTGATCCATTGACGGAAAAGCGTGTAGATAGCTTTAACGATGAGTAAAAGAGGTGTTTTATTGAGAAAACTTTGTATATGCTTTGTTCTAATAGTAGTTTTTCTGCTCGGTTGTTCTTCTAACGAAAAAGATACAGAAGTTGAATTGGTTATTTCGGCAGCTACAAGTTTACAAGACGCATTAGCACCTATTCAAAAAATGTATGAAGAAGAAAACACAAATGTAAAATTGACGTTCAACTTTGGAAGTTCGGGAACTTTACAAAAACAAATTTTGCAAGGTGCACCTGTCGATTTATTTTTTTCAGCAGCAAAGAATCAATTTGAAGAGTTAGTGGAAAAAGGAGAAATTCATGATACAGAAAGCGTTGATTTACTGAAAAATAAGCTTGTTTTAATTACTCCAAAAGATAGCCAATTCAAAATTAAAGATTTTGAAAGTCTAAAACAACTAGATACTGCTAGAATTTCAATTGGAACACCTGAGACAGTGCCTGCAGGATTTTATGCAAAAGAAACGCTAACAAATCTCGGTCTATGGGAAGTTTTAGAGGGCAAAATTGTTTTTGCAAAAGATGTTAGACAAGTACTATCATATGTGGAAACGAAAAACGTTGAAGTGGGAATTGTTTATGCAACTGACGCACGCAATTCAGAAAAGGTAAATATTATCGCAACAGCAAGTAAAAGTTTACATACACCAATCATTTATCCTGTGGGTATTTTAAAAGACTCAAAGGAACATGTCGCAGCAAAGGATTTTCTTACCTTTTTACAAAGTGAAGAGGCCTTAAAACAATTTGAAAAGTATGGATTTACTATTGAATAATTTGTTTTGGAGTCCGGTTTGGATATCAATCAAAACGGCAATTGTCGCAGGTGTTTTTGTCATAATCCTTGGCACGCTAGTTGGTTATGTACTTTCTAAGAAAAAGTTTAAAGGTAAAATATTAATAGAAACAATTCTGATGTTGCCCATTGTGTTACCTCCAACCGTTATTGGGTTTTTCTTAATTATAATATTTGGACAAAACAGTTATATTGGTCAGTTTATCGAATGGATTTTTCGCCAACCAATTATTTTCACTTGGTGGGCAGCTGTATTTGCAGCAATTATTGTAGCATTTCCACTAATGTATCAATCCGCAAAATCAGGCTTTTCTTCCATCGACAAATCCATTGAAGATGCAGCAAGAATCGATGGCGCATCGGAATGGAAGGTGTTTTTATTTATTTCGATTCCTTTAGCTTCTAAATCTCTTCTATCGGGAAGTATTCTTAGTTTTGCTAGAGCATTAGGGGAATTTGGGGCAACGCTAATGTTTGCAGGTAATATTCCAGGAAAGACCCAAACTTTACCAACAGCTATTTACTTAGCCATTGATGGAGGGGAAATGGCGCTCGCATGGACTTGGGTTATTGCAATAGTTTTCATTTCTTTTATCATGATGTTTATTTTACAAATAAAACAAAAATAAAGAACAAGACTTGTAGTTGAAAAGCTATCAAGTCTTGTTTTTTTGTATTTAGGCAAGGTTTAACCAGAGTCGAGATTCTTAAAAATACTATTTTAGGGAAAATCACTATCAGAATAGGGCATTCCCTAATATTAGTTTTACTATTTTTCACTAATAATGGGGGAATGAGAAGAGATATGTCAATGCTTCCAACAATAGATTTCTATTGAAGTGAAAGGTGATGTCGAATGGCAAAGAAAAAGTTTGGAATGAAATATTTTAAGCCTGTCGAACGATATTCCGGAAATTGGTCCGTTCTTGAGGAAAAAAGTAGAGAGTGGGAAAACATGTATCGCCAAAGATGGTCCCACGATAAAATAGTGCGAACAACTCATGGCGTAAATTGCACAGGGTCTTGTAGTTGGCAAGTTTTTGTAAAGAATGGCATTATCACGTGGGAAAATCAACAAATTGATTACCCATCTTGTGGGCCAGATATGCCAGAATTTGAGCCGCGTGGTTGTCCGCGTGGTGCTACTTTTTCTTGGTATGAATATAGTCCATTGCGAATTAAGTACCCATATATGAGAGGGAAGCTTTGGAAACTATGGCAAGAGGCATTAAAACAAACTGACAATCCAGTTGATGCTTGGGCAAGTATTGTTGAAGATCCTGAAAAGGCAAAAAGCTATAAAAATGCTCGTGGTCGTGGAGGATTTGTACGTGTGAATTGGCAAGACGCACTAAGACTTATAAGTGCACAACTAATTTATACTATTAAAAAGTTTGGACCTGACCGTATAGCAGGTCAAACTCCGATTCCTGCGATGTCGATGATGAGTTATGCTGCTGGATCACGTTTTATCACATTGCTAGGTGGGGAAATGCTAAGTTTCTATGATTGGTATGCGGATTTACCTCCTGCATCGCCTCAAATATGGGGAGAACAAACCGATGTACCTGTTTCTGCGGATTGGTTTAATGCGGGATATCTCATAATGTGGGGATCCAATGTCCCGATGACTCGTACACCAGACGCTCACTATATGACAGAAGTTCGTTATAAAGGAACAAAGGTAGTATCTGTAGCACCTGACTATGCTGAAAACGTAAAGTTTGCTGATAACTGGCTAGCACCGCATCCAGGAACTGATGCTGCGGTCGCACAAGCAATGACTCACGTAATATTGCAAGAATTTTATGTAGAACGCAAAGAGCCGATGTTTTTGAACTATGCAAAGCAGTTTACCGATTTGCCTTTCCTTATCCAATTAGACGAGCATGAAGGGAAATATAAATGTGGTAGATTCTTGCGTGCTAGTGACATTGGTCAACAAACAGAGCATGCGGAATGGAAACCGGTGATTTTAGATGAAATTTCAAAGAAGATTGTCGTTCCAAACGGTACATTAGGTCAACGTTGGGAAGAAGGCAAGAAGTGGAATTTAAAAATGGAGCAGGAAGATGGAACGAAAATTGATCCCGCGCTAACTGTGGCCGACCAAGAAGCCACTTTGGAGGAAATTGTCTTTCCATACTTTGATGCTTCAGGGAATGGAATGTTTAGCCGCCACATCCCAGCGATGAAAATAACCCTCGCAGATGGTAGTACAAAACTTGTGACAACTGTACTAGATGTCATGCTTAGCCAATATGGAGTAAAAAGAAATAATAGTGAGTTTAATGCAAAGGGCTATGATGATGAATCTTCTCACTACACCCCAGCATGGCAAGAAAAAATAACAGGTGTTAAGCAATCAATCGTCATTCAAATAGCTCGGGAATTTGCTCAAAACGCCCTTGATACAAATGGACGCTCTATGATCATTATGGGAGCAGGTATCAATCACTGGTTTAATAGCGATACAATTTACCGCTCGATTTTAAACCTTGTTTTATTAACAGGTTCTCAAGGTGTTAATGGTGGTGGTTGGGCTCATTATGTTGGACAAGAAAAGGTGCGTCCGATTGAAGGTTGGGGAACAGTTGCTTTTGCAAAAGATTGGCAAGGGGCAATCCGCCAACAAAATACTACGTCATTTTACTATTTTGCAACAGACCAATGGAAATACGATGAAGTGGAGACAAACACATTAAAGTCGCCTATTTCTGATAGTCTACGCTATGAGCATCCCGCTGACTATAACGTACTTGCTGCAAGATTAGGGTGGTTACCGTCTTACCCGCAATTTAATAAAAACAGCTTAACTTTTGCGGAGACAGAAAATGCAACAAACGAAGAAGTAATTCAAAGTGCATACAATAAACTCGTTTCTGGGGAGACAAAGTGGGCAATTGAAGATCCAGACGCCCATGAAAACCATCCAAAGACGTTATTTGTTTGGCGTTCCAATATCATTTCTGCCTCTGCTAAGGGACAAGAATACTTTATGAAGCATTTGCTAGGTGCCAACAGTGGACTTTTAGCAACACCGAAAAAAGAAGGAAGACCAAAAGAAGTCAAGTGGCATGAAGAAGATGTAGAAGGAAAACTAGATTTACTAGTTTCTCTTGATTTCCGTATGACAACAACACCTTTATATGCAGATATTGTTTTACCAGCTGCGACTTGGTACGAAAAAACGGATATTTCTTCGACAGACATGCATCCGTTTATTAACCCATTTAATCCTGCAGTGGACCCGCTTTGGGAGTCGAGGTCAGATTGGGATTGGTTCCGTTCAATTGCGGAGATTTTCTCCAAAATGGCAGAAAACCACTTACCAGGTGTTTATAAAGATGTTGTTGCTGTCCCATTAGCACACGACTCAGATGGTGAAATGACACAACCTTTAGGGCAAATTAAAGATTGGCGAAAAAATGAGGTCGAACCAATTCTCGGAAAAACAATGCCAAATCTGAAAATTGTTGAACGAGATTACACAAAAGTCTATGACAAATTTATCACGCTCGGCCCTTTACTTGAAAAGGGGAAAATTGGCGCACATGGGATTAGCTATCCTGTTGATGAAGAGTATGAAGATTTAAAGAAAATTAATGGCACTCATTTAGATGAAACGTTGAAAAATGGGTTGCCGATGTTATTCTCTGCAAGACAGGCAATTAATGCTGTTCTTCATCTTTCATCTGCTACTAATGGTAAAGCTTCTCAAAAAGCCTTTGAAACAGCTGAAAACCTATTCGGGGTCCCTTTAAAAGATATTTCTGCAAACAGAGCAGCAGAAAAAATTACGTTCCAAAATATTACAGTTCAGCCGCGTGAAGTAATCCCAACACCTGTCTTTACAAGTGCAGCTGAAGAGGGGTATAAATATTCACCATTTACGATTAATGTTCAAAGGGAAGTGCCATTCCGTACACTTACAGGACGTCAACATTTCTACATTGATCATGAACTGTTCCTACAATTTGGAGAAGCTTTACCTGTATACAAACCGTCGCTACCTCCTATGGTATTTGGCGAAGGGGATAAAAAAGTTGTTGGGGGACAAGATGCTTTAGTATTGCGTTATTTAACACCCCACGGAAAATGGAATATCCATACAACCTATCAAGATAACTTAATCATGTTAACGCTATTTAGAGGAGGACCAACTGTATGGATTCATAATGAAGATGCGGAGTCTCAGGGCATTAAGGATAACGATTGGGTAGAAGTATTTAACCGTAATGGTGTTGTTACGGCAAGGGCGGTCGTCAGCCATCGTATGCCAAAAGGAACGATGTACATGTACCACGCTCAAGATAAACATATTAACGTTCCAACATCGAACATTACCGAATTGCGCGGAGGAAGTCATAACGCGCCGACAAGTATTCATGTAAAGCCAACACATATGGTAGGTGGTTATGCCCAATTAAGTTACGGCTTTAACTATTACGGACCAATTGGAAGTAACCGTGACGAATACGCGGCTGTCCGTAAGATGAAGGAGGTTAAATGGGGTGAAGATTAAGGCGCAAATTGCAATGGTCATGAATTTAGATAAATGTATTGGCTGTCATACATGTAGTATTACGTGTAAGACAGCTTGGACAAATCGCCCTGGTGCTGAGTATATTTGGTTTAACAACGTGGAAACAAAACCAGGGATTGGTTATCCAAAGAAGTGGGAAGACCAAGATATATACAAAGGTGGCTGGGAGCTAAGAAAAGGAAAACTAGAACTAAAAGCCGGTACAAAGCTCAATAAAATGGCTTGGGGGAAAATTTTCTATAATCCTGATATGCCAGAGATTAAAGATTTTTATGAACCTTGGACATACGATTATGAAAATTTAACTTTAACGGGTGAAGTTCAACATTCTCCTGTTGCACGTCCGAAGTCTGTTATTACGGGCGAACGAATGGATGTACAATGGGGTCCAAACTGGGAAGATGATTTGGCAGGTGGACATGTTATTGGCCCACAAGATCCTAATATGAAAAAAATTGAAGAAGAAATTAAGTTTAGCTTTGAACAAGCATTTATGGTCTATTTGCCAAGGATTTGTGAACATTGTTTAAACCCAGGTTGCGTTGCTTCTTGTCCATCTGGTGCAATGTACAAACGCGATGAGGATGGAATAGTATTAGTAGACCAAGAAGCATGTCGTGGTTGGCGCTATTGTACAACTGGATGCCCATATAAAAAAGTGTACTTCAATTGGAAAACAAATAAAGCAGAAAAATGTACGTTCTGTTATCCGCGTATTGAATCAGGTACACCAACAATCTGTAGTGAAACTTGTGTAGGTAGACTTCGATATTTAGGTGTTTTACTATACGATGCTGATAAAGTTTTAGAAGCAGCATCAACAGAGGATGAGAAAGGATTATATCAAGCCCATTGTGATCTTTTCCTCGATCCTCATGACCCTGCTGTAATTGAACAAGCAAGGAAAGACGGGATTTCAGAAGAGTGGATTGAAGGTGCGCAAAATTCGCCAGTTTATAAATTAGCTATTGAATATAAACTAGCATTCCCACTTCATCCCGAATATCGAACATTGCCAATGGTTTGGTACGTGCCGCCACTTAGTCCAATCATGAACTATTTCGAAGGGAAAGATTCAATCAATAATCCAGATATGATTTTCCCAGCTATCGAAGAAATGCGTGTACCAATAGACTATTTAGCGAATTTGTTAACGGCAGGAGATGCAAAACCTGTGAAAGAAGCATTGCAAAAAATGGCGATGATGCGTATGTATATGAGAGCGGACTCATCTGGAAAGCAATTCGATGAGAAGAGATTAGAGCAAGTTGGTTTAACGGCTAATCAAATTAAACAAATGTACCGCTTGCTATCCATTGCAAAGTACGACGATCGCTACGTTATTCCGAAATCCCACCGCGAAAATTATGTTGACCCATACCATGCACAAGGGATTGCAGGTTTTGAAATGGGGAATAATGTTAGTTATGTTGGTACAGAAAATGGAAACTTTAACAATAATACGATGATGGACTTTAGTGCAGGATGTAGTGGTTGTAGCGTCGGTTCTTCTGCAATGGCACCAGTTATGGCTACTAGCACGGGCTGTGGAGATGGTTGTGGTTGTAGTTCTTCACCAACACCAATACAAAGTTCTAGTGGAGGTTGCGGTGATGGATGTGGCTGTGGCTCAACAAATACGACAGTAACTGCTGAACCGTCATTTATACCGAAACTTACAACGATGTTAAAGAAAACAGGTGAACAATTGTCAGGTAAACCGGTATTTGAGGAAAACTTCTATGGAGGGATCTGGCGTGATTGATTTAAGTCAACTTTATGAAAATAAATCCGTATTTGGTTTCTTTGCTGAAATGTTAAGCTATCCAGAGGTGGAAGCAATGAATCCCTCTCAGATAGAAGAAATAATATCACCAGAAGATCCAGCATATCACTATGTTTCAACCTTTTTAGAGGAAATAAAGCATTATGAAATTGATAAATTGCAAGAACTCTATGTAGAGACTTTCGATTTTAATGAGAATGCTGCCCTTTATATGACGTATTTTAAATTTAAAGATGGAAAAGAACGCGGACAAATGCTAGCAAAGCTTAAAGTTTTATATGAGATGTTTGGATTAGCAATGCCTGATGAAGAACTCTCTGATTATCTTCCTTTAATTTGCGAATTTTTATATGAAGTAGATTGGCAAGGCGACCCTCGTGCAACAGAAAGCTTTAATATGTTGTTTGCAGTTTTAGAAGACGGTACTTACCATTTACTCAAAACTTTAGAAAAAATGAATAGTCCTTACTTTTCATTAGTCAAAGGGTTGAGAGAAACATTTAAAGCATGCGTTTTAAGGGAGGCACTAGGATGAGCTTTCTAGATCAGTTTTTGTGGGTAATCTTCCCTTATGTTTGTATTGTCATTTTTATTATTGGCCATATTATTAGATATCGAAATGACCAGTTTAGTTGGACTGCCAAATCGAGTGAATTTATTGAAAAGAAACAATTAATGATTGGAAGTTTACTTTTCCATCTAGGAATCATTCCAGTTATTTTAGGGCATTTTGCTGGACTAGTAATTCCTAGAGAATGGATGCACAGTTTAGGAGTTAGTGACCACCTCTATCATATTGGTGCAGTTTATATTGGGGGATTATTTGGCATCATGACGCTTGCTGGAATGTTAATATTAACATTTAGAAGATTTAGCCTAAAATCTGTACGTAGGTTAAGTTCTGCATCAGATTTAATTGTTAATGTGTTATTACTGTTTATCATTATCGTTGGAGTCTACGCAACGTTTTTCACAAATGCCGCAAACCCTGATTTTGATTACCGTCAAACCATTTCTGTTTGGTTTAGAAATTTATTTATACTACAACCAAATGCAGCTTATATGGTGAATGTACCGATATCATTCCAATTGCATGTAATTACTGGGTTTTTAATCTTTGCATTTTGGCCATTTACGCGTCTTGTTCATGTGTGGAGTGTACCATTCAACTATTCGAGAAGAAGTTATATTCTTTATCGAAAAAATGAACGAGTAAGTTAATAATAAGTGTCGAATAATGTCGTCTCACAATGAGGCGGCATTTTTTTGCATTTGAAAGTAAAAGTATATAAAAAGAAGTTATTACCTAAACTAGGTAAAGCTACATTAATTTGAGTACTGTTACATGATCACATCCTAAAGGAGATGGTGAGAAATGTCGAGACAAAACGAAAAAAAGATGGAATTTGAATTTCAAATTCATCCCGTTCAAAATAAAAAAATACTACAGGCACAAGAAGAAGAACGTAAAAGAATATCAAGAGAACTTCATGATAGTGTTAGCCAAGATTTGATTGGCATGTTGATTGACTTAAGAGTATTAAAGAATATAGATCGCGAAGAATTACTACATTGTAAAATCAATAAAATGGAACAATCTATTTTAACGTTAATTAAGCAAATAAAAAATATTTGTGTTGAATTACGAACACCTGTTGAAATTGAAAACAACTTAGAGGATTCACTTCAAAAATTTTTCAATCGAATCAACAAACAATTTGGGATAACTATTCATTTTAATTCGAATATTTCTACTAATCTTTTCAACAGCGAAATAAATACTGGAATCTATCGAATTTGTCAGGAAGCCATTATGAATGCAGTTAAATATGCAAAGGTTGAAGAAATATTTGTCCGATTTGAAGTGCGAAATGGATTCATAAAAATAGAAATTACTGATAAGGGGATAGGGTTTCGCATTCAAGATAAAAAAGAAGGGCTCGGTTTACTTGGCATGAAAGAGCGTGCTGAGTTAATAAATGGGAAGCTCAACGTCCAATCAAGAGTTGGAAAAGGAACTGTTGTCCAGTTACTACTTCCATCACTTAAGGAGGGGGCATATTGATAAAGCTCGTTATAGCCGATGATCATACAGTCGTTCGTTCAGGGTTTTCGATGCTAATTAATCATCAAAAAGATATGGAAGTTGTAGCAACTGCTTCAGACGGTACAGAAGCTTATCAACTAGTAGGTAAATACGAACCACAAATATTGCTAATGGATGTAAACATGCCACCTGGTGAAGGCGGACTAATTGCTACGAAAAAGATTAAAGAAGATTATCCTAATATAAAGATTATTATTTTAACGATGTATGAAGATCAGGAGCTTTTATATATTTTATTAAAAAATGGAGCATCAGGATATATTTTAAAAAATGCTCAGGAAGAAGATCTTTTCTCTGCGATACGTACCGTTTTTAATGGTGGAGTTTATATTTATCCAAAAATGGCAACAAGCCTTGTACAAGATTTTCTTACTAAACATGCAGAAGAACAACAAGACAATCCTTTTACAATCTTATCAAACCGGGAGTTAGAAATATTACCGCTGATTGCGAAAGGATATGGCAACAAAGAAATTGCAGAAAAACTTTTTATTTCAGTTAAAACGGTCGAAGCGCATAAAGCAAAAATAATGGAAAAGTTAAATTTTAAAGGAAAACCGGATTTAGTTGAATATGCTTTAAAGAAAAGATTGTTAACTTTTTGAATTTAATTTTAGGGACATTTCTGTAATTTTAAGGGATGTCCCTATTCTATTAAATCTTTCAACATAGATAGTAAACATTTGGTGAATACTGATGTTAACTAACTTTTTGAAAGAGTGATGTTATGATTAAAAAGATTCAATTACCATTACAAACATTAAATTTAGTAGTTGGCTTTATGGTATGGGTAATTATTTCTTCACTAATCGCTTATATGGGAGAGGATATTGACATACCAAAAGATAAGCTGGCAGTTTTAACAGCTATTCCGGTTATCTTGGGGTCAATTTTACGTATTCCCCTAGGCTATTTAGCGGATGTGATTGGGTCAAGGTTTGTCTTTCTTATCAGTTTTATTGCATTGTTATTCCCGGTATTTTATATCAGTGATGCCAACACGTACACAGATTTAATTATCGGTGGATTGTTTTTAGGAATTGGTGGAGCAGTATTCTCTGTTGGGGTTACTTCACTTCCAAAGTACTATCCGAAAGAAAAAATGGGCTTTGTAAATGGTATTTACGGCGCCGGGAATATTGGGACCGCCATTACTACATTTGCTGCGCCTTTGATTGCAAATCAAATTGGTTGGTCATCAACAATTAAGTTGTATCTTATTTTATTACTTGTTTTTATTGCATTAAACATCTTCTTTGGAGATCGAAAAGAACCACGGAAAAAGACACCGATAGTCGAACAAATCAAAGGTGTTTATAAAAGCGGGAAAATGTGGAACTTCTCATTATTTTACTTTATTACATTTGGATCCTTTGTAGCGTTTACAGTGTATCTTCCTAACTTCTTAGTTTCTAATTTTGGGTTGGAAAAAGTAGATGCGGGAATGCGAACTGCTGGTTTTATCGTTGTTGCAACATTATTCCGTCCGATTGGTGGATGGTTAGGGGATAAGTTCCAACCTTTAATTTTATTAATGATTGTTTTTGGGACTTATACGTTATCGGCAATTTTATTAGCGTTTTCACCTTCCCTTCTTTGGTATACAATTGGCTGTATTTTAATTGCGGTTGTCGCAGGGATTGGCAATGGAGTTATTTTTAAATTGGTTCCGTTTTACTTTAATAAACAAGCAGGGATTGTTAACGGAATTGTGTCGATGATGGGTGGACTTGGAGGGTTTTTCCCACCAATTTTATTGGCAACAATTTTCTCCATTACAGGCCAATATTCAATAGGGTTTATGCTATTATCATCCGTTTCTTTGGCAAGTTTAGTTATAGTCGTTAGTATGTATTACCAAGATCGACTAACCTTATCTCAGGAAGTGTTTAACTCGACAGCGCAAGGAATTCTCGTAACTGAAACAAATGGAACAATTAAAGCAGTAAATCCTGCTTTTACTCGTCTTACTGGATATACGAAAGAAGAGGCAATCGGACAAACACCTAGAATTTTAAAAACAAATCGGCAAAATAAAGAATTTTACGACCAGATGTGGAATAGCATAAAAGAAAATGGCATGTGGCAAGGTGAAATTTGGAACCGAAGAAAAAACGGTGAAGAATATAAAGAATGGCTCACAATTAGTGCCGTTACAGATGAAACAGGGGACCCTGTTCGGTATGTTGGAACGTTTTCGGATATTACGGATGAAAAAAAGAAGAAGGATGACTAATCATTAATTGATTGGTCACCCTTTCATTTTTAGAAAGGGAGTTAATGATGGATACTCGTTTTTCCCGACAACTATTATTTAAAGGAATAGGACAAGAAGGACAACAAAGATTAGAAAAATCAAAAGTCGCCATAATTGGTTGTGGTGCACTCGGATCAAGTGTATTGGAAACGTTAGTACGAGCAGGTATTGGTACAATCCATATTGCAGATCGAGACGTTGTTGAACTTTCAAATCTACATAGACAGCAATTATTTTCAGAATATGACGCTTTGGAGCAGTTACCTAAAGTCATTGCTGCTGAAAAAAGAATAAAAGCAATTCGCTCAGATTTTTCGTTACATACATACATTCAACACGTTGATTCCACACTTATCCAACAGTTAGCACAACAAGTAGATATAATCGTTGACGCCACAGATAATTTTGAGACAAGGCTATTAATCAATGATGCAGCATATAAATACAACATTCCATGGATTTATGGCGCATGTATAGGTAGTTCAGGAGTTGTATTCCCTTTTATCCCAAATCAATCAGCATGTTTACGTTGTTTATTACCAGTGTTACCCTCTACGAATGAAACATGCGATACAGTGGGCATTATTTCTCCTGCCGTCCAAATTACTGCTGCTATACAAAGTGCAGAAGTGCTAAAGTGGCTAACCGGGCAAGAAAATCTAATGCTAAAAAAAATTTACCATTTTGATTGTTGGAATTCTTCACAGCTCAATATCGGAGTGTCTAAAGTAAAAAAACCTCTTTGCAAAACATGTAGTAATAATCCAGCCTACCCTTCATTACAAGTTAATCTTCAGCAACATTATGCAGTATTATGTGGGCGAGATGCTGTTCAAATACTTCCCAGTACCGATAGAAAAATTACATTACAAGATGCAGCGAAGATAGCGAACAAATTAAATGTCCCTGTCAAACAAAATCCGTATTTTGTTGAATTTAAAAAAGAGAATCATAGAATAATTGTATTTCAAGATGGAAGAATTTTGATACATGGGCTAAAAAACATTCACGAAAGTAGAAAAATGGTTACGCAATTATTTGGCTAGAAAGGAAGTGGAAATGACTTGTCTGAATATATTGAGTTCAATCGAGAAGTTGGTTTAGCCGTTTTAACGATTAGTGATACACGTACTGCAAAAACAGATGAAAGTGGAGCTCTAATCGAGTTATTAGTGAAACAATCGCCGTTTATTCATATCGCTGAAAAACAAATTTGTAAGGACGAAAAAAGCGATATTTTACAAATTATCATGAGTTGGTATAGCAATCCGAAAATAAATTGCATCATTACAACTGGTGGAACCGGGATTGCCAAAAGGGATATTACCATAGAAGCAATAGCACCGACATTCACAAAAGAAATTGACGGATTCGGTGAGTTATTCCGTTATTTAAGCTTTACGGAAGATGTAGGAACTCGCGCCATGTTAAGTAGAGCGGCAGCAGGGACGTTTCTAAACAAAGTAATTTTTATCTTACCAGGCTCACCAAAAGCAATACAGTTAGCAATGTCAAAATTAATACTCCCCGAATTAGAACACATTGTATTCGAACTAACTAAATAGAATAAGGACTATATTTGCACTTAATTTAAGTTAAGTCGTATGTTGTAATTGCTAATTTAATTATTTAGTCAGTTTCCCGTAAATAGTCGCCACTTTTCCCACCAGTTTTTGAAATAAGCATTGTGTTGCCAATTACCATGTCTTTACCAAGTGCCTTACACATATCGTAAATGGTAAGGGCGGCGGTTGAGGCTGCAACTAATGCTTCCATTTCAACACCTGTAGAACCTTTTGTTTTTACTTCAGCAGTTATGTTAATTACATAATTCTCACTAGTTGACCACTCAAATGTAATGTTTACACCAGTTAATGCAAGAGGGTGACACATTGGAATAAGGGAAGAAGTGTTTTTAGCCGCCATGATACCCGCTACTTGTGCAACAGAAAACACATCCCCTTTTTTATTGGAACCTTCTGCTATTTGTTTATAAATTTCCTCATTCACAGTAATTGATGAAAGAGCAACTGCTGTTCGAACTGTTTCTGTTTTGTCTGAAATATCAACCATCTTTGCGCGACCTTGTTCATTGAAGTGTGTAAGTTCAGTCATCATGATCCTTCCTCTCTAAAATGAAATCCTTTTAGTCTTACCTGAAAAGCAATGTAAAAAAATTATAGCATGTAAATTGTTTGGAGATGAGTAATATGGTGGAAATAAGAAGGCCAATCCAGGTGAATGATGCTTTAGAAAAAGTTTTAAGTCAGGTAATACCCTTAGAAGCGGAAGAAGTAGAACTGTCAAAAAGCTACGGAACTATACTAGCTGAGGCGATCATCGCACCACATGATGTCCCGCTATTTAACCGCTCTCCATATGACGGGTATGCGATTCGTTCTGTAGATTCGATACACGCATCGGGAAGCAATCGAATATTGTTCCATGTAGTAGGTCATATCGGGGCAGGAGATTTTTATCATAACGAGCTTAGAGAAAACGAAGCAGTTCGTATTATGACAGGTGCAGCTCTACCATATGGAGCAGATGCTGTTGTCATGTTCGAACAAACAATCGAAAAGGACAACACTTTTACAATCCGCAAACCTTTTAGATATTTGGAAAATGTCTCTTTACAAGGGGAGGATGCCAAAAAGGGTGAGGAGCTTATTTCAAAGGGGCAACTTATCCATCCAGGGGTTATGGCGTTGCTAGCTACTTTTGGCTATGCTTTTGTAAAAGTTTCTAAAAAACCAAAAGTAGGCATTTTATGTACAGGTTCAGAACTTCTCCAAGTGAATGACAGTTTGCAACCGGGGAAAATCCGGAACAGCAACGGGCCAATGATTGAGGGGCAATTAGCAAGAATGGGAATTGAGTACAAGTCATATGGTATTCTTCCAGATCATTTAGAAGATTGTCAGAACCTAGTCAGAAAAGCTTTGGATGAGAATGATTGCGTGATTACGACTGGTGGTGTTTCAGTTGGTGATTTTGATTTTATCCCTAAAATTTATAAACAATTAAACGCGCAAGTATTATTTAATAAGGTTGCGATGCGTCCTGGTAGTGTAACGTCATGTGCAGTTTTAGATGGAAAACTGTTATTTGGATTATCAGGGAACCCTTCTGCTTGTTATATAGGATTTGAAATATTTACTCGACCAGCCCTTCAAAAAATGATGGGGAATGTTCGACCATTTTTACCTCAAACAAAAGCGGTATTGTTAGAAAATTATTCAAAACCCAATCCATTTACGAGATTTATCCGCAGTATTTATTCCTTTGATGGCAATCAGGCAACAATTTTACCTGCAGGATTTAATAAGTCCAATGCAGTTAGCTCCATTGCAAAAGGTAATGCGTTTATGGTGCTGCCAAGTGGTACAAGGAGCTTCAAAAAAGGTGATGTAGTGGATGTCCTATTACTCGGATATGAGGATGGGGTATCAACATGGAATCTATGAAAATTTTACAAATTGTAGGATTCAAAAAGAGTGGAAAAACTTCATTAATTCAAAGGTGGATCCAGGAATGTCGAAAACAAGAAATGGAAGTTGCAGTTGTGAAACACCATGGACATTCCAATGGCTTATCAATTCCAAATGATAGTACGGATAGTATGAAATTTTTCGTTAGTGGTGCAGTTAGTGCAATTGTTGCAGATGAGGAAACGATTCAAATCCATCAAAGAAAAAGACATTGGACACTAGAACATTTAATTGCAGTAGCAAAAAATAGTGAACCTCAAATTCTTTTCATTGAAGGGTATAAGGAGGCAGACTATCCGAAAGTCGCCATCATTAAAACAGACAAAGATTGGGACTCATTAAAGCAATTATCAAATATCATGCTTGTTTTAGTTCATGATAATGTTTCTTTACAACTACCTTCCTGTTATTCAATTCATGATATTTCTGGACTAAATAACTGGCTAACAAATTGGATAGGTGGGAAAACATATGAAGTTATTTGAAATTGTGACGGACGAAATCCAACCAGAAAAGTATAGAGAAGCTGTAGTTCACCCCGGAGCAGGTGCTGTCACTGTTTTTACAGGGCATGTTCGGGAATGGACGAAGGGGGTTAGAACTCTTTACTTAGAATACGATGCCTACGTGTCGATGGCGGAGAAGAAAATGGCAGAAATCAGTGAAGAAGTGCAGCACAAATGGCCTGAAACCAAAATTGCCATTGCTCATCGTATCGGTAAATTAAAAATATCGGATATTGCTGTTGTCATTGCGGTTTCTTCACCCCATCGAAAACATGCTTATGAAGCAAATGAATATGCAATTGAACGAATAAAAGAAATTGTTCCCATTTGGAAGAAAGAAATTTGGGAAAATGGGCAAGAATGGAAAGGAGATCAAAGGAAAAAACCATTATTGGAGGTGGAATAAATGATTACGCTTTATTACTTTGCAGGTTTAAGGGATAAAGCAGGAGTCGATGTTGAACAAGTACAGCTAACTGGGCTAAAAGTACGAGAACTTTTAGAATATGTTTCCAATAAATATGAAGGCTTCAAAGGCAGTTTGATTCATATTGCTGTAAATGAGGAATATGCCCTGCTTGATGATATTGTGAAAGACGGTGATGTTGTCGCCTTTATTCCACCAGTAAGTGGCGGTTAACATGATTGGTGTGATTCTTGCAGGAGGAGAATCGAGAAGGTTTGGCTCACCGAAAGCATTTGCCAAAATAGGTGACCAATATTTTTATGAAATAGCTTATAAAAACTTAGAACCAGTTTGTCAAAAAGTAATAATCGTTACGCGGGATGAACTGCTACCTTTATTTCCATCACACCTTCTGAAAATTGTTGACACTGTTCAATTTAAAGGAAATGGTCCATTAGCTGGAATTTACTCAGCAATGATAGAAGAATTAGCGGAACAGTATATGGTATTACCTTGTGATATGCCCTTTTTAAATCGTGCTATTTTACAAAGATTGTGTAATGTTTGTTCGAAGTCAATGGTGGTGGCTGTTAGAAATGAACAACATCTTTATCCCCTTGTCGGTATTTGGAATCGGTCCGTTATAAACATCATTTACGACCATTTGCAAAACAATGAAAAAAGTGTTTTACATCTGTTAAAAAAGATAGATACAACATGGGTTGAAGCAGAGTATTTAACCAAAAATCCATCCTATTATTTTCAAAATCTCAATCAACCACTTGAAGAAAGAAGTGAGTAGTATGTCGGAATCTAAAGTACGTGATCAATTAAATCGACCAATGACAGACCTACGCATCTCTGTAACTGATCGCTGTAACTTTCGATGTACATATTGCATGCCTAAAGAAATTTTTGGGGATGACTATGCGTTTTTACCAAAATCAGAACTGTTAACATTTGAGGAGTTAGAAAGGCTCGCCAATATATTTGCCCAATTAGGGGTAAAAAAAATTCGTCTTACTGGTGGCGAGCCACTGATGCGTTCTAACCTGCATTTATTAATCGAAAAGTTAACAACGATAGAAGGTATTAAAGATATCGCATTAACGACTAATGGTGTGCTATTAAAGAAATACGCAAAAAAATTGAAACAAGCTGGTTTATTGAGAATTAATGTTAGTTTGGATGCGTTGGATGAAAAGTTATTTGGGCTCATCAATGGCAGAGGGATTCAACCATCCGTGCCATTAGAAGGTATACAAATAGCTAAAAATTTAGGATTTGAAGTGAAAGTGAATATGGTCGTTGAAAAAGGGGTAAATGAATCAGAAATTTTACCAATGGCTGCGTTGTTTAAAGAACGACAAATTCCTCTAAGATTCATCGAGTTTATGGATGTTGGCAATGATAACAGCTGGAGTTTTAAAAAAGTGATGACAAAACAAGAAATATTACAAGTCTTGCAACAAAAATATGACTTAGAACCTGTGGAGTTTGATTATTTTGGTGAAGTAGCAAAGAAATTTCGCTATAAAGGGACGAATATCCAAGTAGGGTTTATTACATCTGTTTCTGAATCGTTTTGTTCAACTTGTACAAGGGCTCGACTCTCCTCGGATGGGAAATTTTATACATGTTTATTTGCCTCAAATGGTTTTGATCTCAAATCACTAATTCGAAGTGGTGCTACTGATGATGAATTGCGGAATGAAATCATAAATGTTTGGGAAAATCGAAAAGATCGCTATTCAGATGAACGAACAGAGCAAACGACGAAAAATCGAAAAAAAATAGATATGTCCTATATTGGAGGATAAAATCGGAAGGAAGATAATATTGCCAGGACCAGCACTAAATCAATTGCATGCTCATCGTGCCATACATGATGGAGCACAATCAGGAGCAATCGAATATACAGACTTAATGATTCAAATATGGAAAAGCGAAAAGAAAGAAGATGCGAACAAAGCGGCAACTCTTTTACTAGATTATTGGGAAACACGCATCATAAGCCATGCAGATGCTGAAGAGTCAGGGTTCTATCAGAAAAAAGCTGAGAACAACGAAGAACTCGTTGATGCCGTAAAGTCATTAAAACGTGACCACGAAATTTTACGAATAATCGTTAAAGATATTCGCGACATTCTACAAAAAGATGGATTAAATGATTTGGCAATTCAAAAGTTTTATGCATTGCTCACTGTAAACGAAATCCATAGTCGTGAAGAGGAACGATTGTTGTTTTAACTATAGTAAAAGGGCTACTATTCAGCTAGTAGCCCTATTTGTATGTTATTTTAATACGTCATGATCAACGTAGCGTTCGCCATTTAATTCACTAATTAAATTAATCGCTACTTTTGCGCCATCACCAGCAGTAATGATTGTATGTACGCTTACACCTGCACAAGTTCCTGCTGCCCAAATGCCTTTTACATTTGTTTTACCTGTTGCATCAACATCAAAAATTGTTTTCACTCGTGGTTCTGTTCCATCTTTTGTAGCAAGACCAATACTTTGTGCTAAATCAGTTAAGAAACCCGTTGCTAAAATAATTTGTTTTGCTTCAAATTTGCCATTTTCAGTAGTGATTGTAAAACCATCTTCTGTTTTAGCAATTGCTGTAACTTTTGTTTCAACAACTTCCGCGCCGAATTTTTTTGCTTGGTTAAGTCCAGTTTCAACCAGATTAGGACCCGTAATTTCTTCAACCCCATAGTGATTCCATAGCTTTGCACGTTTTGTAACGCCTTGATTACTATCAATGATAATTGTTTTTTTACCAGCTTTTGCAGTGTAAATTGCGGCACTACCTCCAGCAGGCCCCCCACCAATAATTGCAACTTCAAACATATCAAACTACCTCCCTTATTTCGATATACTAAAATTCTATCAAAAAGTTGGTAATGTGACTAAAAAAAGGATTTTGAATTGTGTATAATTTCTGCATCTTGAATCACACTAAATTAAAGGAGTGTGTTTAAATGAATAAAGATTGGGATTCATTACCAAGTGAGAAAAAGGCATTTGCAGACTTACCTTATACCGACAAACCCGATATGGTGAACTCGGAAAATATTAGCCTTTTTGATATGCACGAAGATATGCAAACTGTCGATGCAATTCCAGTAGAAGAATTAAATAAGCGTGTAAAAACTGAAGATGATGAGCTAATTACTGAAGTTTTTCGTAAAGAATCACCAGATGAAAAAAAACATAGTTGAAGTGAGAATACTAACAAAGTCTTAATTGTAAGATTTTTGTTAGTATTTTTTACTATATATTTACTTAATTTTACATAAAACTTAATGTTTTCTCTAAGTTTTTATATTAAAATGAAGTATTATGTGTATCTTTAATTAGGAGGAATCCCCATGTTCGGTAAAAGTAGAAGGCTCCAAAATTACGAATATTTCTCTCACTCCAATCACTCTGACATTGAAACAAACGAACGTTTCAAAGAAAAACTAGATTTTCTAACTCTCACTAAAATTCGTCGCGACTCTGTTCGTTGTTTATCCGAAATTTATAATGAAAACCGCGAAAATATTTTAGATATGTTCTACAAAAAGTTATTAGACATTCCCCAGTTTAATAGTATTATCAATGAATATTCTTCCGTTGAGCGGTTGAAAGTAACGTTAAATAAACATTTTTTAAGTTTATTCGAAGACGATTTATCGATTGAATATGTATTTAAGCGTAGAAAAATTGCCTATACCCATGCAAGAATTGGTGTGTTACCAAACTGGATGATTTCAGCATATGCACTGCTCAATCAGCTATTCATTCCTCTTATTGTGAAAAAACTCATTCGTGATGAAGTAAAAATGTTAGATGTGCTCTTAACTTACGATAGTTTAGTAACAATTGACATTCAAATTATTACTGAGACTTATATTGAAATTCAAGGTGGTTCTGTAGTTAACGGACTTGGAGAAATCATTAAATATAATACACAACTCGACCAAATTAAAGAGCTGGTACAATTCCAAGAAGTCCAACAACAAGATGTTCTATTGGCAAGTGACGCCATGCAGGAACTGGATGCGAGTATCGAAGAAATTGCAGCATCAGTAGGGGATATTGCAAATCATACCCAACATGCATTAAAAGCGTTAAATAAAGATTTAGATTCTTTACAACATGTAACAACAATCCTGCAAAAAACAGATGACGGTCAACAAAAGGTCCAACAAGATGTAAAGCGTCTGGTAGAACGTGTGGATAGTGTTGCAAAGTTAATGAATTTAATCCGAGAAATTGCGGATCAAACAAATTTATTAGCATTAAATGCATCCATTGAAGCGGCAAGAGCGGGAGAAGCAGGAAAAGGCTTTGCTGTTGTTGCAGAAGAAGTTCGAAAATTGGCTGATGATACAAAGAATTCGGTTCAATCAATTAATGAGGATATTGAAGAATTATTAAAAATTACAGGTGATATTGATCATCAAATTAAACAATCTTCCCATGAACTTCATGGTAGTGTAAATAATGCATCCCATGTCACTCAAACTTTGTCAGAATTAAATAAAGCGTTACAAGTACAAGGAGAACGATTTGATGAAATTGCTACAACAGCGAAGATACAAGCAGAATCTTCCTCAGCGATTTCAGAGCGAAATAAAAATATTGCCGAAAGTGCTCAGCAAAGTAAAGAAATTACTTTTCAAGTTGGATCAGCAATATATAAGTTAAGTAAAATGATAGATGAGTATCGTACAACAACAATTTCTAAAAACTTTATCATTAGCCAAGAAGATATTATTGAAGTAGCAATAACAGATCATCTTTTGTGGAGATGGAAAATTTATAATCTATTATTAGGTTTTGAGAAAATGTCTATCCAAGATATTGGTTCACCTCAACAATCAAGATTAGGTGAATGGTATTATGGAAAAGGGAAAGAAATACTTGGTAAAGAGAGAGTTTTCCGAGAATTAGAAGAACCTCATAAGTTAGTGTATGATATTGCAAAAAAAGCGGTACAAGCCTATGAGAGTGGAAATAAAGAGCAAGCAGAGCATTACTTAAGCGAAGTATCCCGAGTATCGAACATTGTCATAAATAAACTTAAAGAATTACAACAATTGTTAGTTGATAGAAAGCTTCAATATAGTTAATCATTGTATAGGAACTTGTTTAGAATTTCATATCTAAGCAAGTTTTTTCTTTTGTGTACATAAAATACTTACTGGCTGTATATTTTGCTTTTTAATAGATTATTGATTGTTAATAGTTGGCTCGTTATAATAGTGATATAATTTGTCAGAAAATTCTATAATCTGAACAAAGGAGGGGTAGGATGGGGATAGATTTTTTAACCAATGAACATCAAATGTTTCGAAAATCTTTACGTAAAATGCTTGAAAAAGAGGCAATCCCTTACTTCGATGAATGGGAACAAAATAGAGAAATCCCTAAAGAGTTCTGGTTAAAGCTAGGGGAAAATGGATTTTTGTGTCCACAAGTCAGTGAACAATATGGTGGTTTACAACTTGATTTTGGGTATTCCATGATTTTAGCTGAAGAGCTTGAGAGGGTTGGTGCTGGATTAGCAAGTGGTATCGTATTACATTCCGATATTGTTATCCCTTATATCGAAAGTTACGGGACCCAAGAGCAAAAGGATAAGTGGCTGCCTAAAAGTGTGAGCGGCGAGTACATTTCTGCCATTGCCATGACCGAGCCTGGTGCGGGTTCAGACTTAGCGGGAATACAAACAACAGCTCGGCGTGAAGGGGATTATTATATTTTAAATGGGGAAAAAACGTTTATTACAAATGGCATTCATGCGAATTATGTTGTTGTTGTTTGTAAAACAAATCCTAAAGCCAGCCCTGCCTATAGAGGAATTAGTTTAATTGTTGTTGAAGATGGAACGCCAGGCTTTAAACGGGGGAAACAGTTAAAAAAAATCGGCATGCATTCAGCAGATACAGGAGAGCTTATTTTTGAAGATGCAAAAGTTCCAGCAAGTCATCTGTTAGGTGAAGAAGGAAAAGGGTTCTATTACTTAATGGACAAGTTACAGCAAGAACGCCTAATCGTTGCAATTGAAGTGCAAATTGAAGCAGAGGAAATGTTCCGAATTACGATGGATTATGTTAAGGAGCGTAAAGCGTTTAACAGGAAAATTTCGGATTTCCAAAATACACAATTTAAACTTGCAGAAATGGCAACAGAAATTGATATTGGTCGAACTTATGTTAACTCACTTGTTGCTAAACATATCAAAGGCGAAAACATTGTGAAGGAAGTATCCATGGCAAAATGGTGGATTAGCGAAATGGCGAAACGTGTGGCAACTGAATGTCTGCAGCTTCATGGTGGCTACGGTTACATGGAAGAATACGAGATTGCTAGACGCTTTAGAGATATTCCTGTTGCGGCAATTTACGCAGGAACTACTGAGATTATGAAAGGAATTATTGCAAAAGAAATTCTAAAATAACGCATGAATTCATAAAACACATAGAGATCATGTTCACTAAATTCTAGGGGGATTTTAAATGTTCATTACAAATGTGTTAAGGCAACATGCAATGAGTAATCCAGATTCACTAGCTGTTCAATTTAAGGAGCGTAGCTGGACGTACAGTGAGCTATATAAAAATGCACAAAAAATCGCAAGTTACTTACTGCAGCAAGGATATCAAAAGGGAGACATTGTTGCACAGTTTATGGGGAATTCCGATTATTTTTTAGCCGTTTATTATGGAGTTCAATTAGCTGGGTTAACCTGTATGCCTGTAAATACGAAACTAGCACCACCTGAAGTAGAATATATTTTCACACACTCAGAAGCGAAAGTTTTGTTTTACGATGAGAAAATTCAACAAACAATTGAAAACTCAAAGTATGCTTTTGAAGAGAAAATTAGTGTTGGACAAGTTAGAGAGCTTTTGAAAAATGATGGAGCCTATGTAAAACTGCCATCCTTAAAAGAAAGTGATACAGCAGTTGTTATGTATACATCCGGGACAACAGGTAAACCAAAAGGCGTCATGTTAAGCCATCAAAATATTTTTGAGACAGCAGAAATCTGGTCTGGCTCCATGAAGATGACGAGAAATGATCGTATGTATATTTGTACACCATTATTCCATTGTGCAGGAAGCCATGTATTTGCAGTTCCGACGATATATAAAGGTGGAGCTGTCATTATTGAAGAGGCATTTTCACCAGATCGAACGCTGAAAAATTTATTAGATACAGAGGCTACAATATTCTTTGGTGTACCTGCCATGTATACGATATTACTAAACAAACCTGAATTGAAACATTACCATTTTGAACATTTAAGATTACTATGCTATGGTGCAGCACCTATGCCTTATGAATTAGTAAAACAGTTAAAAGATACGTTCCCTAAAGTGAAAGTGCAAAATCTTTATGGTCAGACAGAAAACACACCGGCTGCTTCTTCATTAACAGATGAACATGCTTTAATAAAAATTGGTTCTGTAGGGCGTCCATTAGCTCGAACTGAAATTAAATTAGTGGATAGCTATGGTGAAGAAGTGCCTATAGGAGAAGTTGGCGAAATTTGTGTAAAAGGGCCACAAGTGATGAAAGGTTATTTGCGCAACCCTGAAGAAACAGCCAGTACATTGCAAAATGGCTGGTTATATTCAGGAGATTTAGGTCGTTTTGATGAAGAAGGATTTTTATATATAGTGGACCGCAAGAAAGACATGATTAATCGTGGTGGAGAAAATATATACCCGATTGAAGTGGAAGAAGTTTTGTACCAAGTTCCACAAATTTTAGAAGCAGCAGTTGTAGGGGTGCCCCATGAAGTGTATGGGGAAGTTCCAAAGGCATTTGTTGTAATAAAAGAAGGCGAAGCAATTTCTGCAGATGAAATTTTAGCTTACTGTCAAACACAACTGGCAAAATATAAAGTACCTCAAGAGATTGAGTTTATAGAGCAATTACCAAGGAATGCTTCAGGCAAAGTTCTAAAACATACATTACGTTCTAGTTTTGTAGAAAATCTTTAGTAAAAAAGGGGATTGTTTATGACAAATGTTTATATAGTAGATGGTGCAAGAACAGCTTTCACTTCTTTTGGAGGTTCTTTTGCAAGCCTAGATGCAGTTGAACTAGGGACAGTTACGGCAATCGAAGCGTTAAAGCGAGCAAACGTTGAACCTTCGCAAATAAATCACGTAATTTACGGTAGTGTGATTCATTCTGGGGTAAATGCTTCCTATTTAGCAAGGCATATTGGTTTAAAAGCTGGCATTCCGCAAGATGTTCCTGCACTTATTTTAAACCGGTTGTGTGGCTCGGGGTTACAATCCATCGTTACATCAGCTCAGCACATTTTGTTAGGTGAAGCTGATTTTATTCTAGCAGGTGGAGCAGAGAATATGTCCCAATCGCCTTTTGCAAATTTTGAACAACGATTTAACGGACAAAAGCTTGGAAATCTTCAATTTGTTGATATGTTACAAGCCACTCTTACAGACAAGTATACTGGTTCAGGAATGGGCATGACGGCAGAGAAATTAGCAGAACAATACAATATTTCTCGTGAGGAACAAGATGAGTTTGCTGTACAATCTCATCAAAGAGCTGCTCATGCTAGAGAAGTAGGATATTTTAAGGAAGAAATTGTACCAGTTTACGTGAAAACTAGAAAAGGTGAAGTGGCCATTGAAGTAGATGAACATATTAAAGAAAATACAACAACAGAAATTTTATCTAAACTTCGACCAGCCTTTAAAAAAGATGGTTCGGTTACTGCCGGGAATGCATCCGGCATAAATGATGGGGCAGCTTCAGTAGTTTTAGCAAGTGAGAGGGCTGTGCAGGAAAATAAATTGAAACCAATTGCTCGTATTATTTCTTGGGGTGTAGCAGGAGTTGATCCTACAATTATGGGGATTGGCCCAGTTCCTGCAATTAAACAAGCATTAGAGCGAGCTAATTTATCCCTATCAGATATGGATTTAGTTGAAGTGAATGAAGCTTTTTCTGCTCAATTTTTAGCAGTGGAAAAAGAACTTGGCTTAAACCGTGAAATAACGAATGTAAACGGTGGAGCCATTGCACTTGGTCATCCTGTTGGGACAAGTGGAACTCGTCTAGCATTGTCGACTTCTTACGAGTTAAAACGCCGAGGTGGAAAGTATGCAGTGATAAGTCTTTGTATCGGTGGTGGTCAAGGAATCGCAATGGTCATTGAATCTTTATAAGAGTTGATTTAAAAGCTGGCGTATTTAGCCGGCTTTTTATTATAGACAAGCAAATAAAGTCTTCAATTATGTAGCTCTATATTTGTTCAGGCTCAGAAAATTTAGTAACGTATGCTTATTAACTTGTGAAAAAAATGTGTTAAACTATTCCTTATACTAAACATTAAAGTGAGCTGAAACACAATGGAACAACCATTTTTACCAATATTATTAGGTTCTGATATGAACGCATACGGAATGGCCCGAGCATTTTATGAAGCATATGGTTTAAAACCCCTCGTATTAGGACGCTCGCATTTAACGGCTACTCAAGATAGTCGAATCCTACATTTCCAAGAAATAAAAAACTTAAATCAACAGGAAGTATTTGTCCCAGCTCTTGAAAAGGTGGCAAAACAATACCCTGATAAAAAATTATTACTTCTCGCATGTGGTGATGATTATGCGAAGTTAATAATTAAAAATAAACCGGCATTACAACAATACTTTACAGTTCCATATATTGATGAATCGTTAATGGATCAAATTTTATTAAAAGAAAACTTCTATAAAATGTGTGAAAAATATCATTTCAAATACCCTGGTACAACAACTGTTACTGCGGATAATTACGAAGATTTTACACCACCCTTTGATTACCCAATCATCTTAAAAGCTTCAAACTCAGTAGCATATTGGGCATGTTCTTTCCCAGGCAAAAAGAAAGTTTTCGTTGCCCATGATGAAGCAGAAAAGTCGGCTATTTTAAAAGCCATTTATGCATCGACTTATCAAGATACGATGATTGTGCAAGAGTTCATCCCTGGCGATGATTCTTACATGCGTGTATTAAATGCGTACGTAGGAAAAGACGGGAAAGTAAAGTTAATGTGTTTAGGTAACCCAATTTTAGAGGAACATTCACCTGAAGGCATTGGAAGTTATGCGGCTATTATTACAACGCATGATGAAAAATTAATGGATCAGGTGCGTTTCTTCTTAGAAGATATCGGTTACACAGGCTTTGCCAACTTTGATATGAAGTACGACGCTCGTGATGGTGAGTACAAGCTATTTGAAATCAACCTACGTAACGGTCGTTCAAGTTATTTTGTTACTGCAGCAGGTTACAACTTAATGAAATACGTAGCAGATGACCATATGTTAAATATCAAGCAAGATTTAACTTATGGTGACAATCGCCACTTGTGGATGATTATTCCTAAAGGGGTTTTATTCAAATACGCTTCAAACGAAAAAATGAAAATTGAAGCAAAAAGTTTAATTCGCCAAGGCAAATGGACGAATTCTTTATATTTTAAACAAGACATGAATTTTAAACGATGGGTAAAACTAACGTTAAACAACTTAAACTATTATCGAAAATATAAAAAATACTTTAATAAAAAAGGTCTAGAAGAATGAGAAAAACTTTAGGTATTATTGGCGGTGTAGGTCCATTAGCAACCATGTTTATCGGCGAAATGATTGTTCGACGTACTCTTGCATCAAAAGATCAAGAACACGTTCATACAATAATCGATAATGACACAACCATCCCTGATCGAACGGAATACATTTTAGATAATACAAAGGAAGATCCCGTTCCATACTTAATTCATGACGCGAAAAAACTGGCAAATGCCGGTGCCGACTTAATCTGTATCCCTTGTAATACTGCCCATACTTTTTATGAGGAATTGCAATCAGGTTCTCCTGTTCCTGTTCTTCATATGATTCGGGAAACTGCAAAACGCGCATCTTCCTTAGGGGCAAAGCGTGTAGGAATCTTAGCAACAGACGGGACAGTTACTTCGGGCGTTTATCAACAAGCACTAATTGAAGAAAACATTGAACCAGTACTCCCTAATAGTGAAACTCAAAAAACTGTAATGTCCGTTATTTATGATTATGTAAAAGCGGGAAGGGAAGTTTCATTAAAGGAATGGCAGCCCATTGAAGAAGCGATAAGTAAGCTAGATTGTGATAAAGTGATTTTAGGTTGTACAGAACTATCAATCATTAACAAAGAGTTGAAATTAAGTAATCACTACATCGATTCGCTCATTGTTCTTGCAGAAAGTGCGATAGTGGCATGTGGTTATGAATTAAATAATCCTATTAAAGTTTAGTGCCTGCCTAAAATTTAGGCGGGTTTTTTATGTGGCGAAGTTTCCATAGAAATTCCACTATGTAAAATCGTGTAATTTCATTAAATTATGGTAAACTAAACGCAAGTAACTAAAGGTGGGTATAAAATGTCTGTTATAAATTTATTAAACGAAACATTACAAAATAAATGGAAATTTGAAACAACAATGAAAGTGCAAGATGAAATGATTCCTGCGATGCTTGAAGGCAAGGATGTTGTTGCCGAATCACCGACAGGATCTGGAAAAACATTAGCATATGTACTGCCGATTTTAAATAAAGTAAATGGGAGCAAAAAACAAATTCAAGCTCTTATTGTTGCCCCTTCCCAAGAATTAGCAATGCAAATTGTAGAAGTGATTCGTGAATGGACTTCCGGGACGGATATTACAGTGCAGCAATTAATTGGTGGTGCCAACTCAGCACGTCAAATTGAAAAATTGAAAAAGAAACCAACGATAGTTGTTGGGACTCCTGGTCGATTAAATGAACTAGCAAAAGCAAACAAGTTAAAACTAAAAGAAATCGAAACAATCGTTCTGGATGAATGTGATCAGCTTTTAAGTCGTGAATACCGTGTAATCGTGAAATCCTTTATTGAAGGTGCAGCTTACGGTCGTCAAGTGGTAGTAGTCTCTGCAACGATTACAGAGGAAATAAAACTTGTTGCGAGCCGATTGATGTTTGAACCAGTTCAAATTAGCATTAAACCTGAAGATATGGTGCAAGTAGGAAAAGTGGTACATTCATTCATTAAAGTAGATGAACGGGATAAAACCGATATGCTACGTAGACTTGCTCATATTGAAGGCTTGCGCGGTTTAGCATTTGTTAACAATATCGACCAAGTATTAATGAAGGAATCGAAGTTAAAATACAAAGACGCAAAAGTTGTCACATTGCATTCTGATATGAAAAAAGAAGAACGTAAAAAAGCGTTAGATGCCTTTCGTAAAGGTGAATCAACCATTCTCATTGCGACAGATATTGCAGCACGTGGATTAGACATTGAAGGCTTAACGCATGTTATTCATGTTGATGCTCCACATACAATTGAACAATATACGCATCGTTCAGGCCGTACTGGTCGCGCCGGTGCAGATGGTGAAGTATTAACACTCCTTTCGTATAGAGATGAAAAAACATATAAAAAATTAACGCGTGAGATGGGTGTAAAAACAGTTCAAAAAGTGTGGAATCAAGGAAAATTAGTTGAAGGAAATTCAAAAACGGTTTCACAAAAGAGAGGGAAATAAGATGACGTTTGAAGAAAAGCTAGAACAATACGCTGAACTTGCGGTAAAAGTTGGAGCTAATATACAAAAAGGTCAATACTTATTAATCAATACATCAACAGATACTCTAGAATTTACTCGAATTGTCGTTAAAAAGGCTTATGAAGCAGGTGCTGGGAGAGTTCAGGTTAACTTAACTGACCCAGTATTTACTCGTGCTTTTTATGAATTAGGTAGTGATGATGAATTTAGCAAGTACCCAAAGTGGATTGTTGCTCAACGTGATGAATTAATTGAACGCAAAGGTGCTCTTTTATGGATTGATGCGGAAGATCCAGACCTTTTAGCAGGCATTCCAAGTTCACGAATCTCTGCACAAACAAAGGCGGCTGGAGAAGCATTAGTCCGGTATCGTAAGGCAGTAATGAATGATGATATTGCTTGGTCTATTATTGCTGTTCCATCAGCTAAATGGGCTGCGAAAGTTTTCCCTGATTTACCTGAAAATGAACAAGTGGCTGCACTATGGGAAGCGATTTTCCAAACTGTTCGTATTGGTGATGGAGATGCAGTGGAGAATTGGCGTAACCATGTAGCGAATCTAGAAAGCCGTGCAAAACAATTGAATGACAAGAAATATGCTAAATTACACTATAAAGCTCCTGGAACAGATTTAACGATTGAATTACCGGAAAAACATATTTGGGTTTCAGGGAGCAGCAAAACTCCAGAAGGTACTACGTTTATTGCCAATATGCCGACAGAAGAAGTATTTACATTACCTTGTAAGTATGGTGTAAATGGAGTTGTTCGCAATACAAAACCATTAGTATACCAAGGCAACATTATTGATGGATTCTCACTCACTTTTGAAAAGGGTAAAATTATAAAAGCTGAGGCAGAGGTAGGAAATGATTTGCTACAAGAATTGGTTGCTAATGACGAGGGATCAGCTTACTTAGGGGAAGTGGCGCTTGTTCCACACGAGTCCCCAATTTCGAATTCTGGCATTCTTTATTTCAACACTTTGTTTGACGAAAATGCTTCAAACCATTTAGCCATTGGAGAAGCATATCCTACTTGCTTTGAAGGTGGTCGCGAACTACAGGAAGGCCAGTTAGAAGCACTTGGTATTAACGTATCCATTACCCACGAAGACTTTATGATTGGTAGCGCGGAGATGGATATAGACGGAATTTTAGCAGACGGAACAGTAGAACCGATTTTCCGTAAAGGGAACTGGGCGTTTTAATATTGATATCGTAACCCATCACGAATTTGTGTTGGGTTTTTTTGTTTAGATGTAAAAAGCAAATAACTCACCAAGAAAAGCAAATAAACCTTATTATATAGCAAATAACGAATATTTGTTCGTGCTTCAAGTCGAAAAATGTTATAATGGAGAAAATTATTTGGGAGGGTGTTGTATTTGAAAATATTTCATACTGCTGATTGGCATTTAGGAAAGCTAGTACAAGGTGTTTATATGACAGAAGATCAACGCCATGTTCTGCAACAATTTTTACAAGCTATTGATGAAGAGCAGCCAGATGTCGTTATCATTGCTGGGGATTTATATGACCGTTCACTTCCACCAGTAGATGCAGTAAATTTATTGGATGACATACTAGCTGAAATTGTACTAAAACGCAAAGTCCCTGTACTAAGTATTGCAGGTAACCATGATAGCCCTACTCGATTACAATTTGGAAGCAAGCTTATGAAAGAAAGCGGATTACATATTGCTGGGGAACTGCATGCAGGCTTGCAACCAATCGTGTTAAATGATCAATTTGGAGAAGTTCATTTCCACCTAGTTCCATTTGTAGAACCATCAACTGTTAAGCATATATTTGAAGACGACTCCATTAACACTTATGATGACGCAATGCGGAAAATTATTGAAAAGATTGAGGACAAAATGGACAAGTCAAAACGCCATGTGTTCATTGGACATGCATTTATTACACCCCATGGAGAAAGGGAAAACAATACAAGTGATTCAGAACGACCTCTAGCGATAGGGGGCTCTGAATGTGTTAGTGCACAATACTTCCAATCATTCCATTACACAGCGCTTGGGCATTTGCATAAAGCGCACTATGTATTAAACGAAACCATCCGTTATTCTGGCTCACCTTTAAAATACTCGTCTTCTGAAGCAAATCATGAAAAAGGATTTCTTATTGTCGATTTGGATCAGACAGGACAAGTATCCATTACAAAACGACCGTTCATTCCAAGAAGAGATTTACGTATAATTGAAGGATCAATACAAGAAATTTTAAAACATGAAATCAGCGAAGATTACGTATTTGTGCGTTTAACGGATCTAACACCAGTTGTAGGTGCAATGGAGCAAATCCGTACAGTCTATCCAAACGCTATGCATGTTGAACGAAAGGTATTGCAGAAAGTAGAAAGTACTGAAAATGGCGAGTTGGTTCGTCGTGAGCAAATGGACGATCTAAGTTTGTTCAATGCGTTTTATAAAGAAATTGCAGGAAGCGAGCCTACTGAAATACAACTACAGCTGTTTGAAGAAGTGCTTCAAGACATGTTATCAGAAGAACGTGAATCAAATGAGGTGGTCTTAAAATGAAGCCAATTAAATTAACGATGCGTGCTTTTGGACCTTATAAAAATGAAGAGGTTATTGACTTTCGAGAGCTAAAAGATAATCGACTCTTTGTTATTTCAGGATCAACAGGAGCGGGAAAAACAACGATATTTGATGGGATTTGTTTTGCTTTATACGGCTATGGTAGTGGTCAGGATCGAAAAGACACGAAAATGCTTCGAAGTGATTTTGCTGATAACAATGTTCATACGGCAGTTGAACTAGTTTTTGAAATTCATAATAAAACATATCGTGTATTGCGTCAGCTTTCCCACGTGAAAGAAGGTCGTAAAAATGCAACAGGTGAAAAATACGAGTTGTTCGAAATTCAAAATGAACAAGAAGTACCAGTTGTCGAACGCCAAAGAGTGACAGATATTAATAAAAAACTTGAAGAAATTATTGGGCTTTCTTATGACCAGTTCAATCAAATCGTCATGTTACCACAAGGAGAGTTCCGTAAACTTTTAACTTCTCAATCTGATAATAAAGAAGAGATTTTAAGAAAAATCTTTAAAACGAACCGATATGGCGAAATGGCGCAGAAGCTTGAAGAGAAGAAAAAACAAGCTGAACAAAAGCTAAATGAATCTCGAGCATTAAAAAATAGTATCATTGCTCAAATTTCAGGAGCGTTACCAAAACGTGAATCATTGTTATTTTCAATGTTAGATCAACATTCGAACATTTATCAACTTCGAGATGGCTTAGATGAGGAAATCAAATATTATCAGGAAAAGATGATAGAGGACCAAAAGTTATATGAAGCCGCCTTGAGTAAATATAACGAAAAGTACGAACTGTTTATTGCAAACAAAGCAATGAATGATCGCATTGATGCTTATGAAAAGAAACGGTTCAAACTACATGAGATGGAGCAGCAAAAGCCGCACTTTGACCAAATGAAAACGGATTACGAAGCTGCAATTCGTGCTAGTAAAATCGAACCGTTAGACAAACAATGCCATGAATTAAACGATGAAAAACAACTACAACAACGTCGTCTAGAACAAGTAACTGAGCGATTAAAACAAGCTCAAATTGATCTTTTTAATGCAAAGGAAGCATATGAACAAGAGCTAGCAAAACAAGGCGAACGTGATGTTGCAACTCAACAAGTGATTGAGTTGGAAAAATTACTTCCTCTATATGAGCAAATTGAAAAACAAACACAAATTGTACAATCTATAACAAATGAGTATAATTTGGCAAAATCTAATTTTCAACAAGCAGAGAAACAACTTGAAGAAAAACGACAACAAATATTACTCTTGAACGATCAAATGGAGCAGCTTGAAGGTAAAGTCTTAAATTTAAATGAAACACTGGAACAACAACGCTATTTGCGTGAAGTAGTGCAAATTTATGCTAAATATAACGAACACTCATCAATTCAAAATCGTTTAACAGAGCAATACAAGATGATTTCGGCGGAGTATGAAAATGCTAGACAATTGTATAATGAGGAAGAAACAAAATGGTTAAGTAACCAAGCTGCTATCTTAGCTGCAAATTTAGTACCTGGCTCACCTTGCCCTGTTTGTGGAAGCACAGATCACCAAACAGTAAATCGTGAACACATCAGTCTTATCGATGAACAAGCATTAAAAAATTTAAAAGCACAACTTACTCAAATTGAGCAAAAGAAATACGATGCCCAAGTGAATGTAAACGCAAGCAAAATGCAAATAAAACAATATGAAGAATCTTTACAAAACTTACGAGCGCCGATTCATGAGCAAGAACAATTCAATCAACAATTCCATGAAGTTAACGCGCGGGTTGAACAATTACAAAAAGATGCTGAAACTCTCTTAAACTATAAAAAACAGTTGAAACAATACCAGACTTCGAACGAACAACTAGATGAAAATCGCAAACGGCTTGAACAAAGTTATCAAATGATCAATGAACAGCTAGTCCAACAACGTACAATTTTAGAGCAGCAACGTCTATCCATTCCAGGTCATTTACAACAACTTTCTCAACTACAACAAGCACTTAAAGTAGCAAAAGAACATAGAGATGCATTACTACAACAATGGGAACTTGTACAAAAAAATCTTCAAGCTGTTGAAAAATCTGTTGTATCCAATAACGAGGCTTACAATCAAATAAAACACCAACTAGAACATTTAGAAGAGAAATTAAAAATTGCAAAAGTGCAGCTACTTGAAACAATTAACGTTAATGGATTTGAAAGTTACTCGCAATTTAAAGCTGCAATTCGTTCTGAACAGGAAATTCAACAACTTCAAGAGCGCCATTTAGCCTTTGCAAATGAACTTCATTCGTTAACAAATCAAGTGCAAGAAGAGCGTCAACAATTAAAGGGGATTGTAAAGGTAGACTTATCTCTAGCTCAAGAACAATTAACACAATTAAAAGGGAGCTATGAAAATGCTTTGCAAACTCTTAATTTTACAAAAGATTATGAACGGCATGCAATTGATTTCTCAGACCGGCTTGATCGCGTAGCTGTTGAAATCCATCATTTAGAAGAAGTATCGGCTCAAATTATTGATTTGTATAATTTACTTCGTGGCCAAAATAGTAAAAAAATCTCCTTTGAACGTTATGTACAAATGGGTTACTTGGAGCAAATAACAGAAGCTGCTAATATCCGATTGAAGAATTTATCAAACGGCCAGTATTATTTACAATGTTCAGATCGCCAAGAATCTCATGGCCGTCAAAGTGGACTTAGTCTTGATGTATATGATACGTACACGGGACAATCCCGGGACGTGAAATCGCTCTCTGGAGGCGAGAAATTTAACGCTTCACTATGTCTTGCTTTAGGGATGGCAGATGTGATACAAAGCTTCCAGGGAAGTGTGCAAATTGATACGATGTTTATCGATGAAGGATTTGGTTCGTTAGATGAAGAATCACTCATGAAAGCTATCGATACGTTGATTGACCTTCAAAAATCAGGAAGAATGATTGGGGTAATTTCACACGTTAATGAATTAAAAGCGGCTATGCCAGCTATCTTACAAGTGGAGAAATTGAAAGAAGGCTATAGTAGAACGAAAATTACGCTAAAATAAGGAAAATCTGCACTTCCTCTTCAAAAGGGAGTGCAGATTTTTTAGGATTTTAAAACTTTTACTGCCTGAATCAAATTCCAAATCATCAAGATTACTGTAATAAGGAAATAAAGTGCCATAAAAGCAAATAATATTATGACGAATCCATTCATTGTGTCTGCGCTATAAACGCTGAAAACACCCAAAAGTCCAAATAGCCCCAGTAGCATTCCGATAGCAACAGGAATTAGATGGGAAATAAAAGCCCGTTTAGCATGATATTTCACCTCATCGTTATTTACAACAAAATAGACGATTAAAGGCAGCAAAAAAGGTGCAAATAATAAACTAATATAACAAAGAGCTGAAATGATCTTATTATTATCCATTAAACTCTCTCCTTACTTCCAATATAATACATATACGGATTTTTATTCAGAATAGTTTCAAATAAATAAAATCTAGTTGAAAAATAAAAAGTTTCTGATAAAATGAGATTGTTCAAACAATTAAACAAGATGTATTACCACAAGGGGAGCTGATGAAGTCAGCTGAGATTGTGCACGGATTGCACTAACTCTTTGAACCTGTAAGTTAGCACTTGCGTAGGGATGTGGATAGAAACCGAACCCATACATGGCGTCAGGATCTGTCCTGAGGTCATTTTTTTGCTTTTAGTATGAACTATAAGCATAGGGAGAAACTATATAACGATTTCTATTCCTTCTCAAATGTTCTACATCGGAATAAAAGAGAGGAGACTTGTTATGAACAAATCAAAATTACTAATGCTTGTGGAAATTGCTATCTTTGCAGCAATCGGTTTAGTATTAGACAAAATTTCTTTTTCACTTTGGGCACAAGGCGGTTCAATCAGCTTTGTAATGTTACCAATTTTAATCATCGCTGTTCGCTGGGGACTTTCTGCTGGACTAGTCACAGGGCTATTAGTAGGTATTTTACAAATGGCTTTAGGAGCGTATATTCTTCACTGGGCACAAGCATTACTCGACTATGTTGTAGCATTTACAGTAGTAGGCTTAGCAGGATTATTCCGTCACCAAATTCTTGAAGCAGCAAAAAACTTAAATAAGAAAAAAATTAGTTTATATATTATTATGGGCATTGTAGTTGGTGGGCTACTACGTTATGCTGCCCATTCAATCGCAGGTGCCGTTTTCTTTGCAGAGTACGCAGGCGATCAAAATGTTTGGGTATACACGCTCGTATATAATGGCTCTTATATGATTCCAGCTATTATTTTGACGGCAATTGTTGGTTCGTTCATTTTTACTTCTGCCCCACGTTTATTAAAATCAGCAATATAAAATTTTGAGAAAAGTCGATTTGTATTAATGCAAATTGGCTTTTTATTTTTTATTATTAAGATTTACTACTGTTTTTGAGGCACACTAAGGCTCGTGCCGCTCCAAACTCAAATGAACGACAAAATGCCCATGCAATTGTCGTAATAATGTAATAGAAAATCAGCAGAAAACAAAAAACCTTAGTTAGTTCCTCTTATCACTAACTTAATTATAAAATACACTTTGAAAACGGCAATGAACGAACAATACCTTGGGAATATGATATAGTATATAGAGAAATGATATAGGGAAGGATCGTAAACGATGATAGTTAAGACAAGTGAAGAATTAGAAGCGTTAAAAAAAATCGGACGTATTTGTGCGGAAATCCGTGATACGATGAAAGCAGCTACGAAACCTGGAGTTACTACAAAAGAATTGGATGAAATTGCAGGTCGTATGTTCGCGGAAAAGGGAGCCATCTCTGGACCAAAAGGCGAATATGATTTCCCAGGATATACATGTATTAGTGTAAATCATGAAGTGGCTCATGGAATTCCTGGAGACCGCGTTATTAAAGAAGGGGATCTTGTTAACATTGATGTATCAGGATCTTTAGATGGTTATTTTGCTGATACGGGCATTTCCTTTGTTGTAGGAGATGGTTACGTAGAAAAGGAAAAACTTTGTACTGTGGCAAAGTCAGCCTTCGATCGTGCAATGACAAAAGTTAAAGCAGGTTCGAAACTAAATCAAATCGGTAAAGCTGTGGAGCGTGAAGCAAGAGATCATGGCTTAACAGTAATTATGAACTTAACAGGACATGGTGTTGGACGAGCTTTACATGAAAAACCAGATCACGTACTGAACTATTATGATGCGTGGGACACAACGATTTTAAAAGATGGTATGGTTTTAGCAGTTGAGCCTTTCATTTCTGAAAAAGCAGAACATATTGTGGAATCCGGTGATGGTTGGACATTTATTACACCAGACAAATCTTTAGTTGCACAGATTGAACATACTATCGTTGTAACAAAGGATAAACCAATTATACTTACACAAGTAGAAGAATAAATATCCAGAAACCCTAATTACTCAAAATAAAAAATCCTGTACGCTTTATCATTTTAAGCGCGCAGGATTTTTTTTCATAAAAAATATGCCAACAACCATTACACCACTCAAGAAAAGTGCGGCAGTTGAAACTAATAATTCATCAAAGCCGTTTTCAATAGCAATACCAACGTAGCACCAAATAAAGACAATCGGAAAAATAATATCGTAATAGTGATAACGTAAATGTAGTGCAATAGCAGCACCGACTGTCATCACAATAACTGCCCATAAAGCATTACTTAAACCAAAGCCTTCCCATCCGTTATATACTAATATGTAACAAAACTTTAAAATAAATAAGTAGGTTGACCAACTAAAATAAAGTGTAATTGGTATTCTTAAATTTAACATTTCTTTTTTTAAAGGATATGTTAAATATAAAGCAAACATAATGATTAATTGAATGACAGATAAAATTAATGATTGCAAGAACCGTTCATGGTGCCAGCTGAAAAGAGAACTGATTTGGCATATTATTACGCATAAAAATAATATAGTTTGACGATTTGTTAAAGACTTTTCAGTAGTACGCAATGACCAATATTTATTTGCCCATAGGAAAAGAATTATGAACACAATAAACCATAGGAAGTAAACGTAATTTGCAGGTGCAAATAAAATAGGTAAACGATTAAAAATGTCAATTGTTGATTTCCCATTAAACTCTTGCCAATATGCATTAAAAGTAAAGAGCATAGCAGCAATTAGGGAACACGTGATGATGATTAATCGACTCATATATTCCTCTCCTCTCTATAAAATTATATACATATAAAATGTTTTGAACAACAAATACCAATAACATACAAATTTTTGTAAAATAAAAGAAACGAAAAAGGAGCAAATCTTATGAAAACAATTGACCAACTTGATTTAAGTGCAACACTTGAGAAAAAGGAATATAAAAAGAAATTAAAGAAACTCCAATTTGAAATGTTAAATATTCAACAGTTCTTATATAATAACAAAATTGGACTTATTCTTGCATTTGAAGGTATGGATGCAGCAGGCAAAGGTGGGGCGATTAAGCGTTTAACACAAAGACTTGATCCAAGGGGAATTATTGTACATCCTATTTCTGCTCCTCAACAACATGAAAAAAGATATCATTATTTACATCGTTTTTGGCGTAAATTGCCTCAACATGGCCAAATCGCGATATTTGATCGTTCTTGGTATGGTCGGGTTTTAGTAGAGAGAATAGAAGGGTTTGCTACGGAAGAAGAGTGGACAAGGGCATATGGCGAAATTAACTCCTTCGAAAAAACGTTAACCGATGAAAATTATATTATTATTAAATTTTGGATTCATGTAGATCAAGAAGAACAGCTGAATCGCTTTAAAGAACGTGAAACGAACCCTTATAAAATTTGGAAATTGACGGATGAGGATTGGCGCAACCGTGAGAAGTTTGAAGACTATATCGATTGTGCGAACGATATGTTTAAGTTAACGGATACAGATAATGCGCCTTGGAAATTAATTTCTGGAAATAATAAGCATTATGCGCGCATACAAGTATTAAAAGAAACGATTAAACAAATTGAAAAGGAAGCTGACAAAAGAGGTTTAACTATCACATATACTGGTAAAGAAAATAATGAGAATATGAATAAACAACAAGAAATTGTCAACAATGGGGAAATTCAGTAAACCTAGTAGTGATAAAATAATTAGAAGGGCATAGGGCTATTATGGTAAAAAAAATTCTAAATTTATTACATAAAAAGGGTGATCATGTGGTAAGGCTAGAGGGGGAACGTTTGTTATTAAGAACTTTTATGGAGTCTGATGCACGTAGTTTAGCAGAACTTATGCGGAATAATAGGAAGTTCTGGGCAATTCATGAACCAATGCATGAAGATGATTTTTACACAGAAGAAGCACAGTTCAAAAAGATTTTAGAAGGCATCCATTTGCTACGTGCAAATAGAGAATATTCTTTTGGTATTTACCCAAAAGGGAGTAACCACTTAATTGGTCATATATCGCTATACGCCATCAAAAGATTACCTTATAATAGTGCATTTATTGGCTACTCTGTAGATGAAAGGTATACAAGAAAAGGAATTGCTACAGAAGCAGTAAATGAAGTCGTTAAATTTGGGTTCAATGTAGTAAAATTACATCGAATTGAAGCCTATGTGTCACCTAAAAATTATGGCTCTATCAAAGTACTAGAAAATGCTGATTTTGTTCGAGAAGGATTATTGAGGGAACTATTATATATTAATGGTTCATGGGAAGATCATTTTCTTTATTCATTATTACGTGAAGATTGCAGATCTTTATAAAAAAACTGGTCTCTCTAAAGTGAGAGACCGGTTTTTTTACTATTCTGTAATTTCAGATGATAAATAGGCGTTTCCGTCAGAAAGTAAATCAAGTTTTCCAGTGCCTGGGTCCATTACTAGGCCGTGTACTGGAGTTGATTTTGGCATAAGTGGATGATTACGGATAATTTCAACACTTTTTAAGACACTTGTTGAAACATCTCCAAATCCATGTAACCAATCAATTAAATCAACACCTGAATATTTCACAATATTGATGATATCTTCGTTTACACCACGTTCAATCATATGATCAATCATTTTCTCAGGGTCAATTGCACTCATACCGCAATCATGGTGACCAATGACATAAATTTCATCTGCACGTAATTCATACACTGCCACAAGTAAACTACGCATTACTGCTCCGAATGGGTGACTAACTTGGGCACCAGCACTTTTTACAATTTTTGCATCGCCATTGCGCATGTTCATTGCTTTCGGTAATAGCTCTACTAAGCGAGCATCCATACATGTTAAAATTACTATTTTTTTGTCAGGAAATTTTGATGTTATATATGGTTCGTACTGTTTAAATTTCACAAAAGATTCGTTAAAACTTAAGATTTCGTTTAATGATGATTCCATAAATTATTTCAACCCCTTCTTAAACTATATTAAAACATTATATACAAAAAATGTCGACAAGACTCGAGTATGAGTTTGCCGACATTTAAAATTATAGCTTTTGAGTTGGTTTTGGGTCAATTTTCACAGAAGAATGTGAATCTAATCCCATGCGTAAATATTGAATGAACATGTACACACTAAGGCATAAAAGTGATAAAAAACCAATAACTGTAGTTAAAAATAAGCCCATCTGTAAAGACTCCTTTCATATTTAAACAAGTGTCATTAACACCTATTATACTATATCTATTTTTTTAATTGTAGCCTAATTGGAAAATAATCTTGTCAATATAAAGTAGGAATGTATTATGTTATTTATCATTAATATTCCCTACAGTTCACATTATAAATGAAAAACTATATTCGTTTCAATATAATCATAATGTTATTTTTGGAAGGAAAAAGTAATTAATTTCATCGAAAATTAGCTAAAGTCTTTATATAATATAGTAAAATGTAAAAATAATTAATAGTTTGTCGAAAATAATAGTAGGAGAAAATTTGGAGGTACGTATATGGATATATCAACTATTGTCGGGGTTGTACTCGGTCTTATTGCCGTGTTTTTAGGGATGTTTATTAAAGGTGCTGATATGGCTGTTTTAATTAACCCTGCAGCATTTTTAATCATTATTTTAGGTACTATCACTTCCGTTACGATTGGTTTCCCTATGAAAGAACTAAAAAGGGTGCCAAAACTTTTTAAAATTGTTTTTACAGAAAGAAAGCTTACTAGTGATATTGAAATTATTAAAATGTTTTCAACTTGGGCAGATTTAGCGCGTCGTGAAGGATTACTTGCTCTAGAAGGGAAAGCGGCAGAAGTAGAAGACCCATTTTTAAAAAATGGATTAACTTTAGCTATTGATGGTCAAAACGCCGATTACATACGTGATGTATTAACTGAAGAAGTAGAAGCAATGGAAGCGCGTCACAATGTTGGTTCTCAAATCTTTTCGCAAGCAGGTACATATGCGCCAACCTTAGGGGTACTTGGTGCGGTAGTTGGGCTTATGGCAGCCTTAAAGGATATGAATGATATTAATGCATTAGGACATGCGATTACTGCAGCATTCGTTGCAACATTACTTGGTATTTTTACAGGTTATGTGTTATGGCATCCATTCGCAAACAAATTAAAACGTAAATCAGCAGAAGAAGTAAATCAGAAAAATTTAATGATTGAAGGAATTTTATCAGTATTAGAAGGGGAAGCACCACGCGTTATCGAACAAAAATTAGCCTCATATTTATCTATGGACGAGCGCCGTCAAATATTTAATGAAAGCGGGGCGGGTGGTCTTGGCAAAGAAAGCTAAAAAGAAAAAGCATGATGGACATATTGATGAGTCCTGGCTTTTACCTTATTCCGATTTAATGACACTCTTACTAGCCCTATTTATTGTGTTGTTTGCATCAAGCTCGATTGATCAAGAAAAATTAAATAAAATGTCTGCAGTTTTTAATGAAATTTTTGATGGTGGTGCGGGCTTTATGGACCAGACTTCCATGCTAGAAAGCCCAACAGCGACAACACCTGGATTATCGGAAGAAGAAGCAGCATATATTCAAGATCAAAGAGAACTTCGAGCAATTCAAAACCGTGTTGACAACTTTATCGCTGTGAATGAACTTGAAGATACTTTTGAAACAAAAATGACAGAAGAAGGATTGTTAATTACAATTCGCGATAGTATTTTATTTGACCCAGGTAAAGCAGATGTGAAAGCAGATTATTTAGCGATTGCTGACGAATTAGGGTCATTATTAAAAATGGATCCAGCGCGTTACATTGTGGTAACAGGACATACAGATAACGTTCCACAAAATGGAGGGGAATTTGCTTCAAACTGGGAGCTTTCTGTAATGCGTGCTGTAAACATACTAGAGCTATTAGTTTCTAGTAATCCTGAACTAGATCCGAAGTATTTTAGCGCACAAGGTTATGGTGAATATTATCCAATCGCTTCAAATGAGACAGCAGAAGGAAGAGCACAAAACCGTCGAGTTGAAGTATTAATCCAACAATTAGTTGATGAAGTACAAACAAAAAGTGAATAAATAGAAAAGAATGAGTGAAACTAAAATCACTCATTTTTTTTGACTTTACGCAAACAAAAGTTTATACTATAAACAAATGTTTGTTGGAGGTGATTTTGATGAATGATAAAGAACAGCTTGTCCTTCAAACGATAAAGAAAAACCCGTATCTATCACAAAACGAAATGGCAAATCAATTAAATATGTCACGGCCAAATTTAGCGAATATTATTTCTGGTCTTATTAAAAAAGGTGAAATCATTGGCAGAGCTTATGTATTGCCTGAAGAAAATGAAATTATTGCAATCGGTGGTGCCAATGTTGATCGCAAATTCCATATCGATGGCAAGGTCCAATACGGTACTTCAAACCCAGCAAATGTAACAGAAAGTGTGGGTGGAGTTGCTCGTAATATTGCTGAAAACTTAGGCAGATTAGGGAATGCTGTAAAACTCATTACAACATTCGGACAAGACCAAGATGCCAATACGATTCAACAAGTAAGTAATGGGTTTATTAACTTTGATTTATCAGAAAATTTACCTGACCGAAAAACAGGTTCTTATAATGCAATATTAGATACTTCTGGAGAGCTTGTCCTTGCAATGGCTGATATGGGGATTTATGATTTACTACTACCAAATTTGCTGATGAAACATGAAGCAGCAATCATCAACGCTAAATGTATCATTGTAGATTTAAATTGCCCGAAAGAAACATTACTATATTTGCAAAACATCGCAACGAAAAGAAATACTCCATTTATTATCGTTCCAGTTTCCTCACCTAAAATGAAAAATATGCCTAATGATTTAAAAGGTGTTACTTATTTTATTTGCAATCGTGATGAAGGTGAAATGTACTTAAATATTAAGATTGAAAATGAAGATGATTGTAAAAATGCAATTCAACTTCTCCTTGAACAAGGTGCAGAAAATGTTGTTGTAACTTTAGGAAGTCAAGGGGTTATTGCAGGTAATAAAAATGCAACTAAACATTTTCCCGCTTTTAAAGTAAATAAAATTGAAGATGTGACAGGTGCAGGAGATGCATTTGTAAGTGCAGTGATTCATGGTGTATTACATGGGGAAGAATTCTTTGACTCAGTGCAATTTGGACTATACAATTCCGCGAAAACGTTAGAATCAGATAAGACTGTTAGACAAAATCTATCAATTAATGAATTAGAAAAATGGAGGAGTTTATAATGGAAAAATATTTATCATATTCAAAAGAAGTATTAGAAGCAAAGGAAAAAGGATTACCAATCGTAGCTTTGGAATCAACTATTATTTCCCATGGAATGCCATATCCTCAAAATGTACAAACAGCTAGAGAAGTGGAAGATATTATTCGTAGTAAAGGAGCCGTTCCTGCAACGATTGCATTAATCGATGGGAAAATTAAAATAGGTCTTTCTGATGAAGAGTTAGAAATGTTCGGAAATGCTCAAGATGTGGCAAAAACTTCTCGACGCGATTTCGGATACCTTCTAGCATCGAAAAAATTAGGAGCGACTACAGTTGCTGCTACAATGATCGCTGCAGAATTAGCTGGAATTGAACTGTTCGTTACAGGTGGAATTGGTGGTGTACACCGTGGAGCAGAGCAAACGATGGATATTTCAGCAGACTTAGAAGAGCTTGCTGGAACAAACGTAGCAGTAGTATGTGCTGGGGCGAAATCAATTTTAGATCTTGGACTAACATTAGAATATTTAGAAACAAAAGGTGTACCAGTTGTTGGTTATGGTACAGATGTGTTACCTGCCTTTTATACGAGAGAAAGTGACTTCCGTTTAAACATTCGTGTCGATTCTCCTCAGGAAGTAGCAGACATGATGCGTGCAAAATGGGATTTAGGACTTCGTGGTGGCGCAGTAATTGCAAACCCAATTCCAGAAGAAGATGCAATGGAAGCAAGCTTTATTAATGGTATTATTGAGACAGCATTAAAAGAAGCAGAACAAAATGGTATCAAAGGTAAAGATGTAACACCATTTATGCTTGGAAAAGTAAAAGAGTTAACAGAAGGAAAATCTCTTGAAGCAAACATCGCCCTTGTAAAAAATAACGCAAGAATTGGGGCAGAAATTGCAATCGCGCTTAATCAAAATAAATAATAAAATGAAAACCCATTGATGACTCATCAATGGGTTTTTAAATGGAATAATCGCACATAAATTTGGGATAAACGCACATAAACACGTTCAAACCGCACATAAATTCAAAAAAACCGCACATAAACGCGTTCAAACCGCACATAAAACGGTATTAAATCTTTATTTACGCAAAGCTCCAAGCTCTGAAACGATTGCTTGCATCTCACTTGGGCTAAAAGTGTTACGTTTCATTACCATCTCATATAGGTACACTAAATCTTCGTAGCTATCTTCTGAAAAATGTTCAGATTTCATTGCATCCACATTTACCATTCGAAGTTTTTCTTTAATTTGGTCAATCATATACACAACATTGTCTTGGGTTGGTTTCGTTAAATCCACTATATGTCCACCTTTCAAACTGTAAATTAACCCTCATTTAACGGGCTGGAAAACTCAATAAATACAAACTAGCTTAATCATTTCACTACAAGTACCCCATGTCAACTCAAAAATGTATCGTTACTTTAAAAAGAAACCAATATTCTATAGAATGATAGTAAGAAGAAAATTTATCCAATAATGTAGGGAGGAACAAAGATGAGTGAAAGTAAATTATTAAAATCGGTCGTAATTGGTGCTTTAGCTGGTGCATTAATAAGTATGTTTGATCGCAAAACGAGAGAACATACAATTGAAACAACAAAAAAAATGAAAGATACTGTTGTTTATTATGCAAAAAATCGGGAACAGCTACAACAATTAGTTGAAGAAAAAGTGGATGAATTTCAGGAACTTTACGAAAAGGCTTCAGAAAATGTAAATCTTATTGTGAATAAGGTGGAGGAAGTAAAAGATATACCAAACTCTATCCAAAGTATTGTTAACGATACAAAACAGGCTTTTTCAAATGACGAACCAATAAATTAATAGTGAAGAAGGGAAGTGGGTATCGTTTTGCGTGAACAGAAAAAAACCTCTCAAAACGATGTACTATCAATTGTAAATTCTTTTCTTGAGCCGGATATGTCCAAAGTTGATGTAACGACTACAAAAGGATTTATACAAGATTTAATTGTACGAATGAGAGTAGTTGATATATCTGGAATGGGCGCTCAATTAGCCTACTTCTTTTTATTATCTTTTTTTCCTTTATTAATTTTTACTGTAACGTTACTACCGTACTTAAATTTGGATGAAGAACATGTATTTGACTTTATTCAAACGATTGTTCCAACTGAAGTGTTTTTATTAACTCAAGGTACATTAACTGAAATATTGACAACCCATAATGGCGGAGGATTGCTTGGGATAGGTATTGTTGGAACAATTTGGTCTGCTTCAAGAGGGGTAAATGCGTTAATCAAAACATTACATCATACTTACGATACAAAACCTAGGCCAGGTTTTATTAATCGAGCATGGTCCTTAATATTTACTATTTCATTAGTCATTGTCATTTTATTGGCTTTAACCATTCCCATCTTTGGACATCATTTTGGTTTTGCGCTATTTAGTTATTTAGGCGTAGAGGAAAATTTCGCTGATTTTTGGAAATATGTAAGTTGGTTCCTTCCACCAACATTAATTTTTTGTGTACTTTCTTTGATGTTTTGGGTCATTCCTAATACAGATCCAAGATTGCATTTTATTAGTGTTATTCCTGGAGCTTTATTTTCGACGGTTTCATGGGTCCTTTTAATTTATGCATTTTCCTATTACGTTAATAACTTCGGAAATTTCACTTCTACCTATGGGAGCATTGCTGGGGTTATTATTCTAATGCTTTGGCTCTATTTTACCGGAATGATTTTAATTTTTGGTGGGTTGTTAAATGCTTCAATGCAAAAGAGAAAATTGGTGAAGAAAGAGAAACGAAAAAAAAGCTTTCGCTAGCAAGTGGCGAAAGCTTTTCGTTTACGATTTTAACATACGGAGCCCGTTTAAAATGACTAAAATGGTGCTACCTTCATGTCCGATTACTCCAAAAGGTAAATCAACAATTTGAAGGAAGTTAGAAGTAATCAACAGCGCAATGACGGCGATGGAGAATATAATATTTTGTTTCACGATTCGTTGCATTTTACGAGCTATCTGAACCGCATGCGCAATTTTAGCTAAATTATTTTTCATTAATACTACATCTGCTGTTTCGAGGGCGACATCTGTTCCTCCCCCCATTGCAATTCCAACTGTTGCTGTAGCAAGGGCAGGGGCATCGTTTATTCCGTCTCCAACCATCCCAACATATTGATAGTGTTTTAAATAATGTTTGATATGGTTTACTTTTGTCTCAGGTAAGCATTCTGCAATGTACTCATTTACACCGGATTCTTTAGCGATTGCTTTTGCTGTTTTTTTATTATCACCCGTAAGCATTGCAACTTGAATTCCTAAGTCTTTTAATAACTTTACGGCTTGCTTTGCTTCATCGCGAACAGTATCTTTCATTGCAACAAGTAACGCAATGCCCTGATCGTCTCGCATGAATATTACCGTTTTTCCTTCATCGGCGAGTTTCTCTAATGCGTTATTAGCAAATTGATTTGTCTCTTCAAGGCCTACAAAATCAGGTTTTCCAACTTTGTATAATTGGTTGTATACATTTGCCTTTAAGCCCCAACCAGCAACGTCTTCAATTTCGATTCCTTGTAAAGGTTGAATATTAAGTTCTTTTGCATATTTCGTAATTGCTTGTGCTAAAGGATGGTTTGATTGAGATTCAATAGAGGCGAGAATCTTTACTGTGTCTTTTAAGTTCAAACCTTCTCTTACAATTACATCTGTCACAACAGGAGTACCAAAAGTTAATGTTCCTGTTTTATCCACAGCAAGTAACTTTATTACGGATAAATGTTCTAAATGAATACCACCTTTAAATAGAACACCATTTCGTGCACCATTCGAAATTGCGGCTAAGGTAGCAGGCATTATAGAAGCAACAAGAGCACAAGGGGAAGCAACGACTAATAACACCATGGCTCTATAAAAGGTTGTCGTCCAATCCCATGCAAGTAAGTAATGGGGTAAAAACATCATCAACACAACAGTTACAAGCACAAATTTTACGTAAGTACCTTCAAATTTTTCAATGAATTGTTGAGAAGGTGATTTTTCGCTCTGTGCAGATTGTACAAGAGTAATGATTTTTTGGAACATAGTTTCAGAGTTAGGTTTCGTCATGTTTATTGTTAATGTTCCATTTAAGTTGACTGTACCTGCATAAACATCATCGCCAACTTGTTTTGTCACGGGCATAGATTCACCACTAATTGCGGATTCATCGATAGAAGAAGTTCCTTTAAAGATTTGACCATCAGCAGGAATTCGCTCCCCTGGTTTAATCAACAGATGATCGCCTACCGTAAGTGAAGATACTGGCACTTTCATAGGCTCAAAACCACCACGAACTAGCCAAGCTTCTTCAGGTTGTAGATTCATTAAACTCGAAATTTCTCGTTTATTTTTATTCATGGCATAAGTTTCAAGAGCACCACTAAGGGCGAAAATAAAAATTAATATTGCGCCTTCTGTCCAGTAACCAATAATTGCAGAACCGATTGCTGCCATTACCATTAACAGCTCAACGTTTAAAGTTTTGTTTTCAATGGTATCTACAATACCTTCTTGTGCTTTTGCATAGCCACCAATGAAAAAAGCAGTAATATATGCAATAACGGCAGCAGTACTTAAACCGGTGGATTCCATACGCCAAGCAAGTAGGATGATTAACCCAGATGTAAGAGCGGCAATAAGTTCTGTATGTTCCTTTAATTTCTCAATTAAATCAGTATTTTCTCGATTAGAACTATCCATAATAGCCTCCTTATGATAATGAATATCACTATCAAGACCTTTATAATACAATGATGATAACGATTTTCATTTGCTTTACAAATATAATTTAATTCTTATTAATTTAAAATAATTATAATATAGGGGTGGGCTATTGTAAATGAATATTACAAGAAGACTATTTGGACAAGAGAAAAACCCATAAGAATTTTAATATTCTTACGGGTTTCAATTCGATTTAATAATGAAATTTTATAAAATTAAAATACACGCTCAGCGTACTGAGATAATTTATCTAATGAAGATTTTTCAACGTCTGCATGTAATGAGTTACCATGAGAGTCCATCGTTACTACAGCAGTGAAGTCTTCAACAGTTAAGTGCCACATAGCTTCTGGAATACCGAATTCTTGTAAATCTACACCGTCTACAGATTTGATACAGTCTGCATAGTATTGTGCAGCTCCACCAATTGCATTTAAGTATACGCCACCGTGTTCTTGTAGTGCAGCAAGAGTTTTTGGACCCATACCACCTTTACCGATAACAGCGCGGATTCCGAATTTTTTCATGATATCGCCTTGGTATGGCTCCTCACGAATAGATGTTGTTGGTCCTGCAGCTTTTACTGTCCAGTTACCGTTTTCGTCTTTCGCCATTACTGGACCACAGTGATAAATAACTTGGCCATTTAGATCAACTGGTGCATCATGGCTCATTAAGTGGTGGTGGATTGCGTCACGACCAGTGTACATACGACCGCTGATTTTTACAACGTCTCCAACTTTTAATTCACGAATTTGTTCTTCAGTAATAGGCGCTCTTAATTCTACTACTTTATTTTCTGATTTTGTTTCTTCTTTTGGCTCATCGCGGAAAGTTACTCTTTCGCCTTCTGTGTAGTGCCATTTTTTAATTTCGCCTGTCGTTGCATCAATATCGATTGCCATACGACGATAAGCCCAACAATTATAAGCTACAGAAACGAAGAATGAAGCTGGTAGACGGTGACCTACTCCAATTTTACAACCTAGTAAAGTTGCTTCACCACCGAAGCCCATTGTTCCTACGCCAAAAGTGTTTGCTTTTTCTACGATATATTCTTCAAGTTTCGCTAAGTCTTCATTTGGATTTACATCATCAACATGACGGAATAATTGTTCTTTTGCAAGATCATATCCAGAAGAACGGTCTCCACCAATTCCAACTCCGATGAAACCTGCAGAACAGCCTTGTCCTTGAGCTTGCCATACAGAGTGAAGAATACATTTGCGGATACCATCTAAGTCACGACCTGCACGGCCAAGACCTTCTAATTCACAAGGTAAGCTGTATTGGATGTTTTTATTTTCACAACCGCCACCTTTAAGAATTAATTTTACTTCAATGTAATCGTTTTCCCATTGTTCAAATTTGATAACAGGGAAGCCATCGCCTAAATTATCTCCACTGTTCTTACCAGTTAATGAATCAACTGCGTTTGGACGTAATTTTGCATCTTTAGAAGCTTGTACAATCGCATTTTTGATAGCTGCTTTAACTTCTAATTGGTTTACGCCCACTGGAGTTTTTACTTTAAATGTAGGTAAACCTGTATCCTGACAGATTGGAGATACGTTATCTTCAGCCATAACGATATTGTTTGTAATTGTGTCTAAGCTCATTGCAGCACGAGTTCCAGCATTTTCAGCTTCTTTTGCTTTTTTAATCGCACGACGAACGTCTGTTGGTAAATTTGTTGATGTTTCACTTACTAGATCGTATAAACTTTTTTCTAAAGTTTGTAAGTAAGAAGTTGCTACTTGTGACATTAATATTTTCCCCCCAGAAAATCTTAAAATTTCTAATCCTTTTATATTATACTCTTTTAATTTAGCGAAAAAAAGAGTGATAGGTATTTATCAATTTGTAAAATAGAAATTTCCTATTTTCATAGAATAAGGTCTATAAAAAATCCATCCCAAGTTATTCCTTTGATGGATTTTCATTTCTTTATTCTTTTGTAAATTCATTTCGATTGTGGAACTGGTCCATTTTCTCTTCTACATCATCGATAATTTTTATTAATCTGTCGATGTCTTCTAAATCTGCTGTTTCAGGATCGATTGCATCTAAAACTTCAACAAAAATTTGAAGACGCTCTTTTAAGTAGTTTACTTGTTTATTTTTATCTGTAATCGAGTTCGACATAAATCCACCTCTTTCGTCATGAACATCATAACTAAATTATAGCCAATGTTCAAATAAATTAATAAAAATAAAAATTTTATTTCTGAATATTTACAATCTTCTTAAAATATGATAAATTGATAATATCAAATAAGCAAAGGGGATGGTCGGAAAGGAATGCTCACTTCAATAGGAAAAGGAGGGAGTTTAAACAATCTTTCGGCTATCTATGTGCCGATTCAGTGTTTATACAACTTAAAATGGAGTTAAATGAAATGTGAAGACCCTAGTGTAAATCTTTGTTGATACACTGGGGTTTTTTGTTGTGATTTTTAAAGCTATTTTTATAGCATTATGTTAATATAGTACGGAATTATTGGTGAGACGGAGGATAAAATGGTCACAGCAGATAAATATGAACAACGTAGATTTTGGATATTAGTCTTAATTGTGTCAATTTCAGGGTTTTCCCAAGGGATGTTATTGCCTTTAATCTCCGTAATTTTTGAAACAGATGGAGTTTCATCAACTTTAAACGGTTTAAATGCAACGGGACTATACATAGGTACTTTATTAATCTCACCGTTTATCGAACAACCTTTAAGGAGATTTGGATATAAGCCAATTATAATCGTTGGTGGTGCAGTTGTATTTACAGCCTTATTAATGTTCCCTCTATGGCAAAATGTCATGTTTTGGTTTGTATTACGTTTGTTAATTGGAGTAGGAGATCACTGCCTTCATTATTCAACTCAAACCTGGTTAACGAGCACTGCTAAACAAGGGAATATCGGAAAGAGTATGGCGATTTACGGATTAGCATTTGGTGTTGGGTTTGCAGTCGGGCCGTTAATGGTGCCAATGGTGAAAGTTTCGCAAAGCTTACCATTTATTGTGTCATCCGCTCTTTGTTTGTTTGCATGGTTGTTTGTATTTTTCATTCGCAATGAAAAACCAGAAGTTTTAAAAGGCGACAGTAAGGAAACGAATAGCTTTAGTAGATATAAATTATCTTTTAAATATGCATGGGTTGCATTTTTACCTCCTTTTGTATACGGCATACTAGAAACATCTCTAAATGCATTGTTTCCGGTATATGCGCTACGTAAAGATTTTGATGTGTCAATGGTTTCGATTATTTTAGCATCTTTCTCAATTGGAGCAATTGTTACACAAATTCCAATAGGTATTTTAGGTGATAAAATTGGTAGACGGAAAGTGATTTTAATTGGCATGTTAGTTGGTGCAATACTGTTTGCAGTTGGGAGCCAATTCGAGCATTCAGAAATTCTTGTTTTAGCTACATTTTTAGTTTCAGGAATGTTTCTCGGATCCTTATTTTCATTAGGAATTACGTACATGGCTGATTTAACTCCAAAAGAGCTACTGCCAACTGGGAACCTTTTATGCGGGATTTTCTTTAGTTTGGGCAGTTTATTCGGTCCATTTATCGGCGGATTATATTTACAATTAGTGGATACGGTTAGTTTCTTATTGTTTATTTCGATTATGTTGTTTATTATTTACTTTATTATATTGTTGTTAGGGAATAAGAGATTAGAAGCGAGGTAGGGGAAATACACCCCTACCTTTTTTGCATATTAAAAAAAGCTTTGCACGAAATTCACATGCAAAGCTTCTAAATTGTATTGAATTGTCAGAATTGTTTGTGTACCGGGCACTTAGCTTAATCTGTTTCGATAATCTTCGTAACCGAACTGACGAACGACTTTAACGCCTTCTTCTTCGTTGTATAGGCAAATACTTGGTAAGTTTACACCATTGAACATATGATTTTTTACCATTGTATAGTGAGCCATGTCAGTGAAAACAATTTTGTCTCCAGCTTTTAAAGGTTCATCAAATGAATAATCTCCAATGACATCTCCAGCTAGACAAGTCATTCCACCTAAGCGATATGTGTAAGCTTTATCATTTGGAGTACTTGCACCGATAATTTGTGGACGGTAAGGCATTTCTAGTACGTCTGGCATATGACATGTTGCAGAAGTATCTAAAATGGCAATTTCCATTCCGTTTTTCACTACATCAAGAACTGTTGTTACTAAGTAACCAGTGTTTAAAGCAATTGCTTCACCTGGCTCTAAAATAACATGTACGTCATATTTCTCTTGAATGTAGTTAATGATATTCACAAGTTTATCCACATCATAATCTGGACGAGTAATATGGTGACCACCACCAAAATTTACCCATTTCATTTGATGCAAATAAGGACCGTATTTTTCCTCGAAATGAGGGATAATACGTTCTAACACGTCTGAGTTTTGTTCACACATTGCGTGGAAGTGAATTCCTTCAACACCATCTAGTTCATCTGGACGGAAAGATTCAAAAGGAATTCCTAAGCGTGAGTTCAATGCACATGGATCATATAACTCAGTTTCTACTTCTGAATATCCAGGATTTACACGTAAACCAATTGAAACGTGCTTGTCTAAACTTTGTACTTTTTCTTTGTACTTGTTTAATTGGTCAAAAGAGTTGAATACGATATGGTCAACATATTTTAAGTATTCATCAATCTCATGTTCAGCATAAGCTGGAGCATAAGCGTGAACTTCTTTGCCAAACTCTTCAAACCCGAGGCGTGCTTCAAATAAAGAACTTGAAGTAATCCCTTTTAGAAATTGACGCACCATTGGGAAAGTCGAAAACATCGAAAACCCTTTTAATGCTAATAAAATATCACAGCCAGTACGGTCTTGAACTGATTTTAGTATTTCTAAGTTGCGCATAAGCAAACGCTCGTCCACCACATAGCTTGGTGACGGCGCTTGATTCCAATCAATTGTCTTCATTTACTTTGCCTCTTTTTCTAGGTCAAGGTCAACAAGTTCAGGATTATGACTTTCTTGCCATGGAAGACCCCATTTATTTAGTGCTTCCATGAATGGATCTGGATCGAACTCTTCTACGTTCCATACACCTGGTTTTTGCCACTCGCCGTTCATTACAAGCATTGCACCTATCATTGCTGGTACTCCAGTTGTATATGAAATTGCTTGTGAACCAACTTCACGGTAACATTCTTCATGGTCACATACGTTATAAACATAGTACGTTTTTTCTTCACCATCTTTAATTCCACGGAAAATACATCCGATGTTCGTTTTACCTTTAGTGCGTGGTCCAAGAGAAGCTGGATCTGGTAAAACAGCTTTTAAGAATTGAAGTGGTTGAATCATTTGACCTTCAAATTCGATTGGTTCGATTGAAGTCATCCCAACGTTTTCTAAAACATTTAAATGCGTAATATATTTTTGAGAGAAAGTCATCCAGAAACGGATTTGTTTAATGCCTTTAATGTTTTTCGCTAAAGATTCTAATTCTTCATGATATAGAAGGTACATATCTTTAGGGCCGATTTCTGGGAAGTTATATACTTCTTTGAATTCTAGTGGTTCAGTTTCAACCCACTCGCCTTCTTTCCAGTAGCGTCCATTTGCAGTAATTTCGCGAATGTTAATTTCTGGGTTGAAGTTTGTAGCGAATGGATAGCCGTGGTCACCAGCGTTCGCATCTAAAATATCGATATAGTGAATTTCGTCAAAATGATGTTTCAATGCATAAGCAGAGAATACACCTGTTACGCCTGGGTCAAATCCACTTCCTAAAAGTGCAGTAAGACCTGCTTTTTCAAACTTTTCTTTGTAAGCCCATTGCCATTTATATTCAAATTTAGCTGTTTCAGGTGGCTCGTAGTTTGCTGTATCTACATAGTGCACACCTGTTTCTAAACATGCATCCATAATTGTTAAATCTTGATATGGTAAAGCAACGTTAATTACCACATCTGGTTTAAATCCATTGATTAATTCAACTAGTTCTTCGACGTTATCCGCATCTACCTGTGCAGTATGGATAATTGTTTTACCGCCGTCTAATTTTTCTTTTAAAGCATCACATTTTGATTTTGTTCGACTTGCGATCATAATCTCTTCGAATACTTCCGAGTTTTGCACACATTTGTGTACTACTACACTAGCTACTCCGCCAGCTCCAATAATCAATGCTTTACCCAATTCTTTATAACCCCCTAAATAAGCCTGAATCAACGGGTTTCCTAGTCCCGACAGGCATTGTATTGTAAACAATAAAACAGATTATACAGAAATATATTTCCGGTATCAATCCATTTTCGACAAAATTTTTGTTAAAAATAGAAATTATTTAAGAGTTTAAATTTCTATTACAAATCATCATTATATAGGGTTAACAGAAAGAATGAAAATATTTATCATTCCTGAAATAAACAAAGGGAAAGTTATAAATTACTCAGAATAATTAAGGGAGTGGAAAAATTGATTGGTGGGGATGATAGTGAGATTACAATCTTTTGATATACCTACACGTACAATTGATGTTGCAGCAGGATCTATCATTATGGCAATGGGAATATTTATACTGGGAGCATTACACCAATTTCCGATTTTAGAAAAAAATTTCGGATTAATTTTCTCTGTTTTGTTAATACTGTTTTGGTTTATTATGCTTGGTTTTTTTGTTACCTCGCTATTCAATAAAGAATACCGCCTCAATCTTATTCATTCACCAATCAGTAGTTTTGGTGTAGGGACGTGGATTGCAGGGACATCAGTAATTTGTATATTAATGATCAATCAAATGCCCGAATTATTTTTTATTATCCGTATTTTAATTTATGTTAATCTATTATGTTGGCTGCTTTTTATATTTTTTTGTGGTTACCAATTAAAAAAGATTATTGTGATGCAATCTACAAAAGAGGTTCATGGCGTAATCTTACTATCCACAGTAAGCACGCAATCAATTTCCTTATTATTACTAAACTATTTTCATAATATAGAAAGTCCCTACTTTGTTATTTTAATTATTTGCATTGGAAATGTATTTTATTTATTTTCTATTGGCTTGCTTATTTTGCGGTTTATTTCAAAGTTTCATAAAATTCACGAATGGAAGAATACAGATTGTATCATTCATGGAGCACTTTCGATTACAGGTTTAGCAATGACCCAAACAGGTGTCTTTCCAGTACAAATATTAATGATTGTTTGGTATACAGTGTTTGGTTTGTTTATAGTTATAGAAACAATAGAAGTTATTAGGGGATATAAAAGAATTAAAGATTACGGAATTAGAAGGGGAATTTTCACGTATCATATTACACAATGGGCAAGAAACTTTACGTTTGGGATGTTTTATTTTTTCACTTTCAATATAGTGAAGAGTTATTCAAATATAGAACCTTTTGTATTTCAGAAAAACTTTATGACATGGCTAGGGTGGGTTGTGTTAATTTTATTAATTATAGAGGTTGGTTTATTGATTACATCAAAACTTCGGTGGGATATAGAATAAAACAGAGATCAACTTGAAAAAAAGGATCTCTGTTTATTTTTTATTTACTTTTCAACGTCAACTTCGCCACAATCTCAACCCGTGCTGTTTGTGGGAACATATCCACAGGTTGGATATAGTCAACTTTATAGATTTTTGTGAGCTCTTGTAAATCCTTTGCAAAAGTGGATGGGTTACAAGAAGTATAAATAAATCGTTTTGGTTTAATTTTCATTACGGTTTTAATAAAACTTGGCGCTAAACCAGTACGAGGCGGGTCAACCGTAATAACATCTGGAATAAAGCCTTCTTTTCGCCATTTTGCTAGCCATTCTTCGGCAGTTCCTGTATAGTAACGTGCATGTTTAAATCCATGGTTTCTTGCGTTTTTCTTTGCGTCATCCACACTTTCAGGTACAACATCCATGCCTCGAACTTCTTTAGAATGTGGGGCAAGCCATAATCCAATTGTTCCTACACCACAATAAGCATCTACTACTTTTTCTTTTCCAGATAAGTCTGCTGCTTTCTTAATTTCGTCATACAAATGTATAGTCTGTTCTGGATTTAGTTGGAAGAAAGCGCGGGATGATAAATCAAATGCAAGTTCCCCTAGATTTTCATGAATTGTTTCTTTTCCATGTAAAAGGATTGTTTCATCACCAAAAATGAGAGATGTTTTTTCTCGATTTATATTCTGTGTTATTGAAACAATACTTGGGTCGATTTTTAACATTCGTTCAATTAATTCCTCTTTATGAGGGAGGTCTTTTCTCGTTGTTACTAAACATACTTGAGTTTCTCCGGTTTTAATCCCAGTTCGAACAACAATCGTTCTTACTAAACCGTCTAGAGTTTTCCCATCATAAATTGTTATGTTTAGTTTTTGCAAAATTTTACGAGTCGCAACTGTAATTTTAGAAGTTAATGGGTGTTGCACAGCACAATCATTAATATTCAATAATTTATTTGTTCCCTCAGTAAATAGACCGGCGTAAACACGTTTACCTTCTTTGCGTACTTGGAAACTGCTTTTATTTCGATAGTGCCAAGGATTATCCATTCCTAACGTTGAACGAACTTCTACCGTCTCAGCTAGTGGTTTCACATATTTTTCTAGGGCTTGTACTACCATATCTCGTTTCTCTTTTAATTGACCTTCATAAGTTAAATGTTGTAGTTGACAACCACCACATTCATCGTAAATAGCACATATTGGCTCTTGGCGGTTATTTGAAGATTTGCGTATTTTTAAGATTTCAGCCTCTGCAAAATTGCGTTCTACTTTTGAAACTTTCACCGTAACTTCTTCACCTGGTAATGCACCTTTTACAAACACAACATTACGTTTATAAAACCCTACACCTTCACCATTAATCCCTAATCTTTTAATCGTTAACGGAAATTTTTGACCTACTTCCATTAAAACTTTTTCGCTCAAATTGCGTTCACGTCCTTTAATAAGTTCATTTAATCATTATAGCTGAGAGGCTATGTAAAGCAAGCGGAGATATTTCCCTTAGTATAATTATGGTCATTTTTACGAATAATCGTAACAAAGTATTTTTTGATGGATTATATAGAAAATTCATGATATCTTTAATTCAAATTAAATAATAATATCCTTCGGGGTCGGGTGAAATTCCCAATCGACGGTGATGAAGAAATTCTAAGCCCGTGAGCTAATTTTTAGCAGGATTTGGTGCGAATCCAAAGCCGACAGTATAGTCTGGATGGGAGAAGGATGTAAAGTATTAAAATAATCATTTTTTAATGGTTTATTTAGTGATGCCATTTTACATTTCCTATCAAAATCCCGATGTTTTTCGGGATTTTTTTTATTTAATTTAACAACTAAATATTTGTTTTATCCTTCGGGGTCGGGTGAAATTCCCAATCGACGGTGATGAAGAGATTCTAAGCCCGTGAGCTAATTTTTAGCAGGATTTGGTGTAAGTCCAAAGCCGACAGTATAGTCTGGATGGGAGAAGGATGTGGCGCTTTTTGAAAAATTGTTTTCAAAAGGTTTATTTGACTATGCCTAAATTAAAACAGGCAAGTTTATTTGATTTCGTAAAAATTAAGTCGTGTATACACAAGCGAAATCTAGCACATATAACAATACTCCCAACTTCTAAGGATTAATTTCTTTAGGAGTTTTTTTTATTAATTAAAAAGAGGTGAGTGAATGAATGTTTACAGGAATAATTGAGGAACAGGGACGAGTAACTGCTATTCAAAAAGATGAAAAAAGTATGCAGCTAACAATTGCTACAAGAAAAATTGTTTCAGATGCAAACTTAGGTGACAGTATTGCAGTAAATGGTGTTTGCCTAACAATAACCCATTTCACGAATGAACAGATGACCGTAGATGTTATGCCTGAAACAGTAAAAGCAACGACTATTCACAGGCTTAAGATAGGTGATGTTGTTAATTTAGAACGAGCAATGAGCGCAAATGGTCGTTTTGGTGGTCATTTTGTTTCTGGTCATGTTGATGGCGTTGGAACTATTCGAAGTAAAAAGCCAGTGTCAAATGCGGTTTACATCGAGATTGAAATACCTAAAGAGTTAGCTGAAAATTGTATAGCTAAGGGCTCTATTACAATTGATGGTACAAGTTTAACCCTATTTAAAGTGAGCGACCAGAGTGTAACGGTATCACTAATTCCTCATACTTATAGTGAAACAATTTTAGGTATGAAGAGTGTAGGAGATCAGGTCAATATCGAAACAGATATGCTAGGAAAGTATGTTATGCATCATTTAAGAAAAACTGAAGATAAATCGAATATAACATTGGATTTTTTACGACAAAACGGTTTTTAAATTAGAGGTGGTGGTACAAATGTTAAATACGATTGAAGAAGCTTTACAGGACTTAAAGGAAGGAAAAAACATCATTGTAGTAGATGATGAAAATCGTGAAAATGAAGGCGATTTAGTTATTTTAGCGGAATTTGCAACTCCTGAAAATATTAACTTCATGGCTACATATGGACGGGGATTAATTTGTACACCTATAACAAGACAGCTTGCAAAAAAGCTCGATCTGAATGCTATGGTGGAAAATAATACGGACAATCACCAAACAGCTTTTACTGTTAGTGTAGACCATATTGAAACAACAACGGGCATTAGTGCATATGAACGTTCCTTCACTATTTTGCAAATAATTAATGATAATGCGAAACCAAGTCATTTTAGAAGACCGGGCCATGTTTTTCCATTAGTTGCTAAGGACAATGGGGTATTGGAAAGAAGAGGACATACAGAGGCTGCTGTAGATTTAGCCCATTTATGTGGTTCTATCCCTGCTGGCGTAATATGCGAAATTATGGGCGATGACGGAACAATGCTACGTTTAGGCGGGCTAAAGGAATTTGCAAAAGTCCATAACTTAAAAATTATTTCAATTGAAGACTTAGTTCGTTACCGCACTAATAATGAAATTACTAAGACATATTAAAGGAGAATGAAAATGGGAAAAATATTTGAAGCACATTTAATAGGTACAGATTTAAAAATTGGAATCGCTGTAGGGCGTTTTAATGAATTTATTACATCAAAATTGTTAGATGGTGCACTTGATGGTCTTAAACGTCATGGAGTAAAGGAAGAAAATATTGATATTGCCTGGGTTCCAGGAGCTTTTGAAGTGCCATTTATTTCTAAACAAATGGTTGGAACAGGTAACTATGACGCAGTAATTGGTCTTGGCACAGTCATTCGTGGTTCCACTACTCACTATGATTATGTATGCAACGAAGCAGCAAAAGGAATTGCAAAAGTTTCACTAGATACAAATGTTCCAGTTATTTTTGGTATTGTCACAACTGAAAATATTGAACAAGCAATTGAACGCGCGGGTACAAAAGCTGGAAATAAAGGCTACGACTCAGCAGTTTCAGCAATCGAAATGGCAAACCTAAATAAAATGTTTAAGTAATTTCAAAAGGGATTTCTCCTAAAACTGAGAAATCCCTTTTGAATTATTCCATTAAATTCTCCATTACTAAGTCATCCAAAGATCCGAATGTGTACCCCTCTTTTTTCGCATCTTCTATGAATTTTGGTAAAGCATCTGCGTTATGTTTTGCTACTGTATGCAACAAAATGACAGCTCCAGGATGTAATTGGGTCATAAGCTCATCATAAGCATATTCCCAGCCCACTGTTGAATCAGCGTGCCAATCTACAAATGCAGTATCCCAGAAAACATGAGTATAGCCATGGTCATTTCCTACTCGGATATCGCGTTCACTGAAAATTCCTTTTGGAGGTCGAACGTAATATGTACGCTCAATTCCAGTTAATTCCTTCAGTTTATCATCGAATTTTTTCCATTCTTTTACTAATTCTTCATCAGATAGTTTGGACATGTCAGGATGTCCATAAGAGTGATTTCCTATTATATGTCCTTCTTTGATCATTCTTTTTACTAAATCAGTAGCACTCGTTAAGTAATGTCCCGTTAAAAAGAAGGTAGCGGGTACTTTTTCTTTTTTTAGCGTGTCTAGAATGCTCTCTGTATAACCATTTTCAAAACCATTGTCGAAAGTTAAGTAAATTGTTTTTTTATTTGGATTGCCTCGATAAAAGGCGCCGTTTTCTTTCAAAATAGTTTCGAATTTTGCCCCAGCATCTGCTGGCATTCCATCTTTTGATTTACTAAAGCCCCAATGATAGGAGTTTGCATTTGCGATTTCTGGTTTTACAAATGAAAATATAAGTGTAGCAACAATTGCACATATGGCAAAGCCAAAAATGTGACGTTTCCACATAATTAATTGCCTCCTTTTGTGTTATGTTGTGCGAAATTATCCGCATTATGCGAATTTATTAATGTTAGTTGGCATAATGCGAAATACTCATCAAAAATGAAATAAAACGTGTATACTAACCAAAGAAGGAGTGATCCTATGCCAGTTATTTCGAAAATAACCCGTCAAAAAAACAATCCAGAGCGCTATAATATTTATTTAGATGAAAAATACGCTTTTGCAGTGGATGAGTCTACATTAATTAAGTTTGGATTAACAAAAGGAAAATTACTCGAACAATTCGATATTGATGAAATTAATTATGAAGATGAAATTGCTAAGGCATTTAATCGAGCGATCCAATATCTAAGCTTTCAAATGCGCAGTGAATATGAAGTTAAGAAAAAACTTCTAGACGCTGGGTTTGGGGAATCTGTAGTGTTGGAAGCTATTCGTAAACTTGAGAAAATTGGATTATTAAATGATGAAACCTACTCAAAAGCATTACTTGAAACTAGAAAAAAAACTGCAAAAAAAGGTCCTCGCGCTATTAAACAAGATTTAATAAAAAAAGGAATTGATAAAGAAACCCAAAAGAAAGTGTTAGACTCCTTTACATATAATGAACAATTGAACATTGCAATGGATTTAGCAGAAAAAACTGTTCGAGCAAACAGCAAAAAAACACCAATGCAAATAAAACAAAAGGTGCAGGATGTATTGCTGCGAAAAGGTTATTCCTATTCAGTATTGAACGAAATACTTGACCAAATTCACATTGAGCGAGAAGATGATGAATGGCAGCAAATGATGGATTCTCAAGGTGAAAAGATTTGGAGAAAATACGTTACCAAATTTACTGGCAATGAACTTCACATGAAAGTAAAACAAGCCCTTTATCAAAAAGGTTTTCCTATAGAAATAATTGAACATTTTATTGAACAAAAGGAGACAGAAAACGATGAATGAAAAAAGTTATGCAGAAATGAGTAACCAAGAACTTCAAGATGAAATTAGAAAGCTTCGAGAAAAGGCACGAAAAGCAGAACAGCTAGGAATTGTTAACGAATACGCTGTTTACGAACGAAAAGCATTAATGGCAGAGGCGTATTTAATTGATCCGAAAACAATCGTAGCTGGTGAAATGTACCGTATTCATGGAGCACCGGGTGAATTTTTTAAAGTGGAATATTTAAAAGGGCGTTTTGCGTGGGGATTCCGTTTAGGTGGAGAACGCTATGAAGAAGCATTACCGATTTCAATCTTAGCACCGATGAAGGAAGGGAAGTAAAATGGCTTCGAATGAAATAATCGATAGTTTAACTCAAATGTTGGCCGACAAAAATCCTAATTTATCTGTAAATAAAGCTCGTACGTGGGTTGAACTACTTTGGTCTGATTTTGAATCTACCTACGCCAAAGCAGGCTATGATTATCGTGGGGCTGAATATACAGAAAGAATCATAAAACAATGGATTGAAAGCTACGGCGATAAAATTCATGAATTTGTTAGTAGAAATCCAAAGTATGCTCACTTTTTAGAAGAAAGTGATGACAATTTACACTAAGGAACAAACTAGCTTTGATGAAGACCAAAACTGTGGTGAAATTTAGATAAAGTTGTGTTCATAATTTAGATGAAGACAAATATCACGGAGACAACAGTGGAAAATGGTATTCATACCGCTGATGAAGACAAAAATTCCGAGAAATAATTAATAAAAAAATGGTCTTCATAATTACCGATGAAGACCATAATTTGCATTCTTAGGCATATTCGATTTGAGCCCACACAGTTTCTACTTAGTCACTCGCTCCGATTTGAAGTTTCCGCTGAAGTTTATCTTCACTGAATATCCAACCAGTATAAGAATTGACAATGTTTAAATCATCATCAATATGTGCTACTGCGACAAATGGATAACGGTCATTACTTCGGTAGCGTAGATCGATTAATCGTACTTCTGTTAAGCCACTCGCCAATTCTGAAATTTCCCATCGATAGATTGGCGAAAAAGAAACAAATGCTTGTAAATTAGTATCTTCCATTGCTTTGTCGACAATTGGAGTTTTTGGAATAGGGTGGATTTCAAACTTATCATAAATATTGATTGTTCTACCATATGCCATTCCTACATAATAATGGGTTTTCGATTTTGCAGCGATCCGCCAATTTAAAAAACGCATTGTTGGAGCAACGATAACAAAATCTTCATCTTGAATTGTATTGTGTACAGCTTTCTTCACTGCAGCTTGTAATGCAAAGCGTACAACATAATAAGCAATAATAATAAGATACATGATTGTAAATGTTCTCACTGGGTCAAAATTAAATACCCAAAGCAAAATTCCAATACAGTGAATACCAAATATTATTGGATCAAAGGTATTTATCACACCAAGAGCTACCCATTTTCTCGAAAACGGCCTAAGTGCTTGGGTCCCATAAGCATTAAAAATATCTACAAATACATGTAAAAATACGGCTAAAAATGTCCAAAGCCATAGATGTAAAACATTAGCTTCTTGGAAAATTATCGCCAAAATAGCAGTAATACCAATTGGCCATAATAGGACAGCTGGTATAGAATGGGTAATACCCCGATGATGTCTTATATAAACTGCATTATTTCTAAGCTTTAATACTGTATCGACGTCAGGTGCTTGTGATCCGAGAAGAGTTCCCGCCATAACTGCTCCGAATGTCATTGAATGATTTGCCACGACAGGATCGACTAAAGCTAAACCACCTAATGCAACGCCCATTACTAAATGTGTTCCTGAATCCAAATTATCAACTCCTTGTAAACCGCATTACGATTAGTTATCTTTACTACTCGTGAATGCACGATAAAAAGCACCATGTCTTTTACTAAGTCAGAAAAGTTCTATGCTGCTACAAGTGTTTTGTAAACTAAAACTTAAAAACGTTCCCACAATTATTGGAGCGTTTGCTGACAAATTAGCGGTTTTTTGGAAATTTTTCATGAATCAATATGATTATATTATACCCTTTTTACAGAAAATAAAATCGAAATCTGTCGGAGGTCCGTGTGAATTATAAATATAAAAAACAATTTCGACAAAATTTAGTTGAATGGTTCCAAAACGAAAAAAGAGATTTACCGTGGAGAAAAACATCGGATCCTTATAAAATATGGGTGTCTGAAGTAATGTTACAACAAACCCGTGTAGACACAGTAATTCCTTATTACAATCGTTTTTTAGAGAAGTACCCAACGTTAGAATCTTTAGCCTTTGCGCCACAAGAAGAGCTTCTAAAAATGTGGGAAGGGCTTGGCTATTATTCCAGAGCTCGTAACTTACAAGCTGGCGTTAAAGAAGTTGTTGAAAAATACAATTCTAAAGTTCCAGATAATCGCCATGACATATCCAAGTTAAAAGGTGTTGGTCCTTATACAGCAGGTGCCGTATTAAGTATTGCCTATAAAAAGGCCGAGCATGCAGTAGATGGGAATGTAATGCGCGTTTTAAGTCGTGTTTTACATATTACAGACGATATCGCGCTACCGAAAACAAGGAAGGTCTTTGAAGAAGCGGTTGAAATGTTAATTGATCACGAACAGCCTGGAGATTTTAACCAGGGATTAATGGATCTTGGCGCTATGATTTGTACACCCACATCACCAAAATGTTTATTATGTCCTGTTCGAGACTACTGTATTGCATTCCATGAAGGGGACGCAGACAAGTTGCCAATTAAAACAAAAAAGACGAACACAAAAAAACAACATTATAACGTTTATGTTGCTATTAATCAGAATAACCAATATCTATTAGAAAAACGTCCAAGTGAAGGATTGCTAGCAGATATGTGGCAATTTCCTATGATTGAAACAAAGGACGATATTAATTCTGAAGAACAATTTTCAACGCTTTACGGGTGTAAAATAGAAAAAGTTCTAGAAAATAATTTACTTAATTTTAAACATATTTTCTCCCACTTAACATGGGAAATGGAATGTTCCTTAGTGAAAGTTGAACAAATAACTAAAGAACCTTGCAACTCTAGATTCTTCTCAAAAGAGGAAATTAAGCAAATACCTATGCCTGTGCCAATGCAGAAGATTTTGAATGTTCTGAATTAATTTATTTCAAAACTTGTCGAATAATCTCGCACATATCAGACCATCATATTTAGCACGGAGGTGATTTGAAATGGCGAGAAGAAATAACAACAACAACAATAACAACAACAACGAATTCCGCAACAACAACAATAACAACAACAATAACCGTGAAGAATTCGCAGTTGACCAAGACTTCCAACAAGCACGTCAACAAAACCAAAACCAAAAACAACAAAACAACCAACGCAATAATAACCGTAACAACAACAATGATAACAACGATCTTTAATTAGATGTTGAAGTCAAAAAAAGTGAATTCACTTTAAGGTATAGACATTTTTTGTCTATACCTTAAATTTTACCTAAAAAAGCTTACATTTATACCCTCTTATAATTATGAATTTAGTTTATTTTTACAGGTATTGTGAAAATATGTTCTTCATGCTACAAGTTTTTGTGAACCATTGCTATAATATACCTAATAGACTGCTACAGGTGAAAGCAATAGACGAAAAGGTGGGCAATACAATGGCAATACCGAGAGAAGGAGAAACGATTCAAATACATAGTTATAAACACAATGGTCGCATCCACCGTGTCTGGCAAGAAACGATGGTTTTAAAAGGTACGAAAAACATATTTATTGGAGCAAATGAACGGACGCTTGTGACAGAATCTGATGGACGGACATGGCTAACAAGAGAACCTTCAATTTGTTATTTTCATGCTGAACATTGGTTTAATATCATTTGTATGTTAAGAGAAGATGGAGTCTATTATTACTGTAATATGAGCTCTCCATTTGTGTTTGATAATAATGCAATCAAGTATATCGACTATGATTTGGATATTAAAGTATTTCCAGATATGTCATATACATTATTAGACGAAGACGAATATGAGCAACATAAAAGAGAAATGGGCTATCCAGAGGTAATTGATAAAATTCTTAAACGAAATGTAAATAAATTAATAAGTTGGATCAAGCAAAAAAGAGGACCCTTTGCACCGGATTTTATTGAGGTTTGGACTAATCGATATTCCTTTCATAAAGAAATGCAATCCAATGAAAAATTTTAAGTCTACTGTCACAGTAGGCTTATTTTAATGTACAAGTAAAGAAAATAGCGTATAGTGTTTTCATGTGTACGTAATTGGGCACCACTAAAATGATACATACTAGTAACACAGCTAAGGAAGTGAATGTAATTTGAGCAGTATGAAACGTTATATGCGATTTGTAAAACCATATAAATGGGAAATAATATTAACGATTATTATAGGGATATTGAAATTTGCTATACCTTTATTTATTCCTATTTTAATAAAAATCGTCATTGATAACATAATAGGCGCCCCAGATTTAACTGATGATGAAAAAATGAGGGCATTATTATATTGGCTAGGTGGAACAGTCATTCTATTCTTTATTATTCGTCCACCAATTGAATATTATCGCCAATACTATGCACAACATGTTGGAAACAAAGTGTTATTTGATATTCGACAGGAACTTTTTGGTCACCTTCAAAAATTAAGCTTAAAATATTATGCAAATACTCGAGCAGGAGAGGTTATTTCCCGTGTAATTAATGATGTAGAACAAACGAAAAACTTCATTATGATTGGCTTAATGAATTTATGGTTAGATGTTGCTACTATCCTAATCGCAATTGGTATCATGTTAGCAATGGATGTGAAGTTGACTATTGTATCTATTATTTCTCTACCATTTTTCGCAATCAGTGTGAAGTACTTCTTTGGTCGACTACGAGATTTAACAAGGAAACGATCTCAAGCATTGGCCCATGTTCAAAGCTATTTGCATGAACGAGTTAGTGGTATTAGTATAATAAAAAGTTTTACATTAGAAAAACATGAGCAAGAAATTTTTGATAAAGAAAATGGCGGCTTTTTAGATGCAGCTCTAGACCATACAAAATGGAATGCAAAATCTTTTGCCGTTGTAAATACAATTACAGATATTGCACCTCTGTTAGTGATAGGTTACGCAGGATTTGAAGTTATCAATGGTAACCTATCTGTTGGGACAATGGCTGCATTTATTGCCTATATTGAACGACTTTATAGCCCTTTACGACGATTGGTGAATTCGTCAACTACATTAACTCAATCAATCGCATCGATGGACCGTATGTTTGAATTAATGGATGAAACTTACGATGTTCAAGACAAGCCGAATGCCACAATGTTACCTTCTGTTGAAGGAAGAGTAGAGTTTGAAAATGTAGAGTTTCAATATGAAAAAGATGGTCAAATGATATTAAAAAATGTAAATTTTAATATTAATCCTGGAGAAACTGCAGCCTTTGTAGGGATGAGTGGTGGTGGGAAATCCACAATTGTCAGCTTAATCCCACGCTTTTATGATGTCACAAATGGGGCAGTGAAAATTGATGGAAAAAACGTTACAGATGTATCAATAAATTCATTGCGTTCACAGATAGGGATTGTACTACAAGACAACATCTTATTTAGCGATTCAGTGAAGCAAAATATTTTAATGGGTAATCCAAATGCTACAGATGAAGAAGTTATAGCAGCAGCAAAAGCGGCAAACGCCCACGAATTTATCATGACGCTACCTGATGGATACGACACAAAGGTAGGAGAACGTGGAGTAAAACTATCGGGTGGACAGAAGCAGCGTGTTGCAATAGCCCGAGTGTTCCTAAAAAATCCTCCTATCTTAGTTTTGGATGAAGCAACATCTGCGCTAGACTTAGAAAGTGAAGCTCTCATTCAAGATTCACTAGATCGTCTAGCAAGCAATCGTACAACAATCATCATTGCCCACAGACTTTCAACGATTACACACGCGGATAAAATCTTTGTCATTGATCATGGAGAATTAGTAGAACAAGGTACCCATGAATCGTTAATGGAAAAACAGGGGGTATACTTTGACCTCTTCCAAATTCAAAAATTAGATTAAAATATTACGACAAATAAATGCCTTGAAAGTCACTGTTCGACTTACTGGGCATTTTTTATTTTGCTCTCTTATAAGCAAGAACTTTGTTATATCAATGTTTCTTAGTGGGTTAAATTGTTAGTGATTTAGATGGATAAAGTGTTAGTGAGATGAATTGATGTCGAAAGGATTTTGGTGAAAACTAACATAACTGAAAATATCTTAGCATAATTAAAATAGATTTCACTTTCTCTTTTTGTTCATTAAATGCTAGATAGTGTTATATTTTGGTAGTTTTTCGAATGAATTTACATAAGGGGGATTGCGATGGGAAAAAGAACTCTATTAGAAGTTAAAGATTTAGAAACTACATTTTTTACAGAAGACGGCGCTATACCAGCAGTTGATCATATTAGTTTTCATATAAATCGAGGTGAAATATTAGCTATTGTAGGGGAATCTGGCTGCGGAAAAAGTGTAACTTCATTGTCTATCATGGGTCTTGTACCTTCACCCCCTGGAAAAATTACATCTGGCCAAATTCTTCTCGATGGTCAAGATTTAACTACCCTCCCGGAAAAGCAAATGAGGAAAGTTCGTGGAAGAGATGTTGCAATGATCTTTCAAGAACCAATGACTTCTTTAAATCCGTTGTACACAATTGGATATCAACTTGTTGAAGCAATTCGCATACACAAAAAAGATTGGAAGAAAAAACAAGCAAAACTTAGAGCTATTGAAATGATGAGGCATGTTGGATTACCTAGAGCAGAGGAATTAATGAATAACTATCCACACCAGTTATCAGGTGGGATGAGACAGAGAGTTATGATTGCTATGGCACTATTATGCAATCCGAAGTTATTGATAGCAGACGAACCAACTACTGCGTTGGATGTAACGATACAAGCACAAATATTAAAGTTAGTGAAAGAGCTTAACGAACAACTGAATACAGCTGTATTACTCATTACACATGATTTAGGGGTTGTTGCTGAAACGTGCGAACGAGTTATCGTGATGTATGCTGGTCAAATTGTTGAAGAAGCTCCTGTACTTGAGATATTTAAAAATCCACAACACCCATATACATTAGGGTTAATCCAATCTGTTCCTGATATGAGATTCAAAAAGACGAGTTTGTATTCAATACCAGGGAATGTTCCGAAGCCGGGATCAATCAATGTTGGGTGTAGATTTGCGACTCGCTGTGAATATGCAACGGACCGCTGTACTTCAGAAAATCCACCACTATATGAAGTGGAATCATCTCAACTGCATCGTTCAAGGTGCTTCTTACAAGAGTCGGGAGGGATTAAGAATGTCCAACGTGTTACTGAAAGTCAATAAGATAAAAAAATATTTCCCTAAAAAAACCGGCTCGTTAAAGAAGAATATGAGTTATGTAAAGGCAGTAGATGATGTTTCGTTTGAAGTTTTTGAAGGAGAAACGCTTGGGATTGTTGGAGAATCTGGCTGTGGAAAGTCTACAACAGGACGAATGATAATGAGATTACTAGAACCAACAGATGGATCCATACTTTTTGAAGATGTAGAGCTTTCTTCACTTTCTAAAACTGAAATGCGCAAAGCAAGGCGAGATATTCAAATGGTATTCCAAGACCCATATGCATCCTTAAATCCTAGACATACAGTGAAAAAGATCCTTGAAGAACCATTAATTGTACATGGCATCGGCGATAAAAAGGAACGACAAACAAGGGTTGAAGAGTATTTAGAAATTGTAGGATTAAGTGCTTACCATGCACAACGTTATCCACATCAGTTTAGTGGCGGTCAACGTCAGAGAATTGGGATAGCTCGAGCATTAATGACAAACCCCAAACTAATCATTGCTGACGAACCAGTTTCTGCACTTGATGTTTCGATACAAGCACAAGTTTTAAATTTGATGAAGAGATTACAAGAAGATTTAAAACTAACTTATATATTTATTGCCCATGATTTAGGCGTGGTTAGACATATTAGTGATCGAGTTGGAGTGATGTACTTAGGTAGATTGGTAGAAATTGCTCCAAGTGAATCTTTATATGCAGAACCACTTCACCCATATTCCCAAGCACTACTTTCTGCGGTTCCAATTCCAGATCCAACTTATCAAAGAGAACAAATTATGTTAACGGGAGACACATCTAGTTCAACAGAAACAGGATGTACATTTCAGCTGCGGTGTCCCTATGCAACTACTGTTTGTAAAATGAATGTTCCAGAATTAGTGGAGGTTAGACCTGGTCACTCTGTTGCGTGCCATCTAGTAGGCGAGCAACAATGACATAGATTAAGAAACATGGGAGGGTAATTATGAGAAAAAACAAACTTTGGTCACTTGGGCTATTTCTACTATTAGCTCTAACAGCAATTCTAGCAGCATGTAGTAGCAATGAAGGCACAACAGAACCTGCAAAAACAACTGAAACATCTGGTGAAGCAACAACAGAAGAAACAAAAGAAGCAGTTCCTCAAGTATTAGTATTTGGTCGTGGTGGCGATTCAGTTTCACTTGACCCAGCAATTGTTACAGATGGTGAATCATTTAAAGTTACAGAAAATATCTTTGAAACATTGCTGAACTTTGGCGAGCAAGATACAACGATACACCCTGGTTTAGCTAAGGAATGGGAAGTTAGTGAAGATGGCTTAACATATACATTCCACCTACAAGAAGGCGTGAAATTCCATGATGGAACTGACTTCAATGCTGAAGCTGTTGTAAAGAATGTGGAGCGTTGGAAAGCAGGAACAGCTGAACAGTTTTATTACTTCAATACAATGTTTAAAGCGGAAGGCAAAGACATTATTAAAACGGTAACGGCTGTTGACGAAAAGACTGTTGTTTTTGAATTATCTCGCCCACAAGCACCGTTCTTAAAAAATATTGCCATGAGCCCATTTGGTATTGCCTCGCCAACAGCATTTGAGGCAGCAGGAGATAAATTTGGTGACAACCCAGTAGGTACTGGTCCATTTGTATTTGTTGAATGGAAACGTAACGACTCTATTACTGTAAAGAAAAATGACAACTATTGGCAAGCAGGCCTTCCAAAATTAGATACAATTATTTTCCGTGCAATTCCAGATAACTCTGCACGTTTAAATGCATTAGTGACAGGAGAAATCGATTTAGCAGATGGAATTAACCCTTCTGATGCTGGAACAATTGAAGGCAATGCAGATTTACAGTTAATCGAACGCCCATCTATGAACGTAGGGTACCTTGGCTTAACTTCTACACGTAAACCTTTTGATAACAAATTAGTTCGTCAAGCTGTAAACTATGCTATTGATAAGCAAGCAATTGTCGATGCATTCTTTGAAGGCCGTGCAGAAGTGGCAGTAAATCCAATGCCTTCTTCAATTTTCGGTTACAATGACGAAATTACTGGATACGAGTACAATCCAGAAAAGGCGAAGGAATTATTGGCTGAAGCTGGCTATGACGGTAAGGAGATTGAACTTTGGGCAATGCCAGTTCCACGCCCTTATATGCCAGATGGTCAAAAGGTTGCAGAAGCAATTCAGAAAAATTTAGCAGACGTTGGAATTCCATCGAAAATTGTTACATTTGAGTGGGCAACGTATTTAGAAAAAGCTAAAAATGGAGAAGCAGATGCATTCTTACTTGGCTGGACTGGTGATAACGGAGATGCGGACAACTTCTTATATGCATTATTAGATAAAGACAATATCGGAAGTAACAACTACTCTTATTACTCAAATGATGCTGTCCATGATTTATTAATTACAGCTCAATCTGATCTTGATGAAGAAAAACGTGAGCAACTATATAAAGAAGCTCAAGTATTAATTCATGAGGATGCTCCGTGGGTACCATTAGTGCACTCGATTCCATTACTAGCTGCGAAAAAAGGTGTAACAGATTATGTACCACACCAAACAGGATCAGAAAGTTTAATCAATGTGTCAATTCAATAAGTAAACGACTTTGATAGAAGGGGAGGTACTTGCCTCTCCTTTATTTTTAAACTTACGGAAATTAGGTAATATCGATGAAGAAAAAAACCACGAGTGAATTCTGTCGAAATGGTCCTCATAATGCCGATGAAGGATAAAATTGCGTGTAATTCTGTTTAAAATGGTCTTCATAAATCTGATGAAGGACAAAACTCAGTGAAAAACTAGTCGAACTGGTCTTCATAAAGCTAATGAAGGACAAAACTCCGTGAAAAACCGGTCGAACTGGTCTTCATAAGGCTGATGAAGGACAAAACTCAGTGAAAAACCGGTCGGAGTGGTCTTCATAAGGCTGATGAAGGACAAAACTCCGTGAAAAACCGGTCGAACTGGTCTTCATAAAGCTGATGAAGGACAAAACTCAGTGAAAAACTAGTCGGAGTGGTCTTCATATCACTAAACGTAATTTTGGTTCATGTTTTTATCAAAAATAAAGTTACCCTAACGGAAGAGGTGAACATATGCTTCACTACATAGGAAAACGAATCCTCCATTTAATTCCTGTGTTATTAGGAATGACGTTTATTGTATTTTTAATTATTCGGGCAATACCAGGGGACCCAGCACAAGTGATTTTAGGACAGCAAGCTACAGCAGAAGCAACGGCAGCACTACGAGAAACGCTGGGACTTAATCAACCATGGTACGTTCAATATTTCGATTATTTAAAAGGATTGTTTACTGGCGATTTAGGTGAGTCATTGCGTACGAGACAACCCATTTCTACTGAGATTTGGCCTTATCTTGCAGCAACAATTGAATTAGCACTATTTGCAATGGTTTTGGCCGTTTTTATTGGTATGAATGCTGGTATAATTTCTGCATGGTTCCAAAACTCCTGGTTTGATTATCTTGCAATGGTGATTGCGTTAATTGGTGTATCTATGCCAATCTTCTGGCTCGGTTTAATGGAACAATGGGCGTTTAGTATTAATCTAGGATGGTTGCCAACTTCAGGAAGGGAAGAAGTTCGTGATCCTATTACTGCAATCACACATTTCTATTTAATTGATACGTTACTTCAAGGTAGGTTTGATCAGTTCCTAATAACTGTAAAGCACTTAGTTTTACCTGGACTAGCGCTTGCCACTATACCAATGGCAATTATCGCAAGAATGACTCGCTCGTCTATGCTTGAGGTTATGCGGTCAGATTACATTCGAACTGCGCGGGCGAAGGGGCAAAAAATGGCGGTTGTCATTTATAAGCACGCACTAAAAAATGCACTGATTCCTATTTTGACTGTTATCGGTCTACAAACTGGTTTACTACTTGGAGGGGCAATATTAACTGAAACAATATTTAGTTGGCCGGGAATTGGTCGTTATATTTATGAAGCAATTGGTTATCGGGATTATACCGTCATCCAATCAGGGATACTAATTATTGCCTTTATGTTCGTCATGATTAATTTAATAGTTGATATTTTATATACAGTAATAGATAAGAGAATTAAATATAACTAGAAGGGGGCGAAAAATAGAGATGGTTTCAAATTCAGTGGAAATGAAAACAGTAGAAGAAAAGGCAGTTGGACCGTGGAAAGTAGCATGGCAAAGCTTTAAAAAAAGTAAAGCAGCTCTTGTCGGAACAGCAATCGTTCTATTTTTTATCCTTTTAGCTCTATTTGGTCCTCTTGTTGCACCGCAAGATATAAATGACCAAAATTTAAGTGTTCGTCTACTTCCTCCATCTGGTGAATATTGGTTTGGTACCGACGATTTTGGAAGGGATATTTTCTCCCGTATTGTTCATGGTGCTAGAATTTCATTAGCTGTAGGCTTCCTATCTGTTGTAATGTCAGCCGTCGTAGGTAGTTTTCTAGGCATTATTGCAGGATATTATGGCCGTATGTTAGATACAATCATATCTCGTATTTTTGATATCATGCTAGCATTTCCAAGTATATTGCTAGCAATTGCCATTGTCTCAATTTTAGGGCCATCTTTACAAAATGCCTTAATTGCAATCGCGATTATCAATATACCGAATTTCGGCCGTTTAATACGTTCCAAAGTATTAAGTGTAAAGGAAGAAGAATATATTGTTGCGGCTAGAGCAATCGGCATGAAAGATTCGCGAATATTATTAAGACATATTTTGCCGAATTCCTTTTCACCAGTGATTGTGCAGGGAACATTAGCGATAGCTACTGCAATTATTGAAGCAGCTGCTTTAAGTTTCTTGGGGCTAGGCGCAGTTGCACCACAACCGGAATGGGGCAAAATGTTATCAGATGCGCGAGTACACTTAATGACAGCTCCATGGACCATGATTTTTCCTGGACTCGCTATTATGCTAACGGTTCTCGGGTTTAATTTAATGGGTGATGGATTACGAGATGCTTTAGATCCAAAGATGAAAAATTAAGAAAAGGGTGAGCCAATTCACTAATGGCTCACCCTTATTTTAATAAAATCCTTCTTCTAAATCAGAGTTTTTTTCATTACCGTGGTAACTACGATAAGATACAATTAGCGTATCCAAGTGTTGTAAATTTTCTTCGTAATCTAAAAGTCTTGAGAAAATGTAAAACAAGTGATAGCTTGAAAATTCTTCTTCACTTTCACGGTCTTGCTCATAAGCAATTTGTTGTATTAATTGGTCCATGACTTCTGCATGTTTATTATCTTCTTCATCCACCCACTTGGAATGCTCAGGCTTTAGTTTACCAGTGAATTTTAATAACAGTTGTTCATGGAAAGTAAGGAGAAAATCTAATCTCTCCTGAACCATTGTCTTAAAGTGAGTAGGTAAGTTTGCAATTTCATTCTCATGCTTGTGTAAACGATGAAGTAATTCTAAGCTTTTCTTAGTGGTTGTAATCATTTGACGATAAATAACTAGTTTTCTTGCTTGGACATATCGTTTTTTCTTTGTATAGTGACGTTCTTCTTTATAAAAGTCATACATATTTCCAACTTCAGTAAGTCGACTATCAAATTTTGATAGCGCAATTTTAGTTGATGTATGTTCCGATGCTTGTCTTGCGGCGAGTCTGGTCCAACGAATAATATCGTCTTGTAGCGAATCAATCATTTTAAAAAGTTTAATCTCATATTTTGGCGGAATAAACACTAGATTCACGATAAATGCTGCAAAAACCCCGACCATTACCGTCACAAAACGAATAACCCCAAACTCTAAAAAGTCGTTCCCTTCATATACCATGATGGCAACAACGGTAACAAGAGCAAGTGACATCGAACTATCCAAGTTGAATTTTCGCATTAAGGCAATTACAATGATTGCTGCGATTCCAATTGCTACGATATGATGACCAAACGATAAACCGAAAATGACAGCTATAGTTGCACCGATAAAATTCCCTTGTATTTGCTCAACAATAGATAAGTAGGACCTATAAATCGATGGTTGAATGGCAAATATTGCTGCAATACCAGCAAAAACAGGTGAAGGTAAGTTAAATATTTCTGCAAGAAAAAGCGCAAAGACAATTGCAACCCCTGTTTTTAAAACGCGGGCACCTACTTGCATTAAAAGTTCGCCCTCTCTTTCAAATTCAATTATTAGAAATTAAAACTTTACCCAATTATATCGACTTAGTCAACGTCAATTTTTATACTAACTTTGAGAAAGCATAATCAACTGCAGCAATCGTTTCGACAATATCTTCTTCTTTATGTTCTGTCGTTAAGAACCAAGCTTCGTATTTAGAAGGTGCTAAATTAACCCCTTTTTCTAACATCAATTTAAAGAAGCGACCGAACATTTCACCATCTGAATTCTCAGCTTGCTCATAGTTTTCTACTTTTTCATTCGTAAAGTAAACTGTGAGCGCCCCTTTTAAACGGTTCACTGTAATCGTAACCCCGTGTTTTTCAGCAGCTTCTAAAATACCCTTTTCTAAAATCCCGCCTAAGCGATCCATTTCCTCATAAACGCCCGGTTGTTTTAAGACTTCTAGGCATGCAATTCCTGCTAACATAGACGCCGGATTTCCTGCCATTGTTCCTGCTTGATATGCAGGGCCTAATGGAGCAACTGTTTCCATAATTTCTTTACGTCCACCATAAGCCCCAATTGGTAAGCCACCACCAATGATTTTACCCATTGCAGTTAAGTCGGGTGTTAAACCTAGTAAATCTTGTGCAGCGCCATAGTGGAATCGGAATGCGGTAATTACTTCATCGTGAATTGTAAGCGCGCCTTTTTCTTTTGCTACCGCATGAACGTATTCCAGGAAGCCTGGGTTTGGTTGAACAATTCCAAAGTTCCCTACGATTGGTTCGATTAAAATGGCAGCAACTTCATCCCCCCATTTATCGATAGCTAATTGGAATTGTTCTTTATTATTGAAAGGAACAGTAATAACTTCCGTTGCTACAGCGACCGGAACCCCTGCTGAATCAGGTGAACCAAGTGTTGCTGGGCCAGAACCCGCTGCTACTAATACTTGGTCAAAATGTCCGTGGTAACAGCCGGCAAATTTAATAATTTTTGTACGTCCTGTATAAGCGCGGGCTACACGTACAGTTGTCATAACTGCTTCAGTACCAGAGTTTGTGAAACGTACTTTATCTAATGAAGGAATCGCCTCTTTTAGCATTTTTGCAAATTTTACTTCATGTTCTGTCGGTGTTCCAAACAGTACGCCTGTTTCCGCTGCATGAGCAATCGCTTTTGCAATATGAGGATGACCAAAGCCCGTGATGATTGGTCCGTAAGCTGCTAAATAATCAATGTAACGATTTCCGTCCACATCCCAAAAATAAGGTCCTTTTCCTTTTGCCATCACAACCGGAGCGCCGCCGCCAACCGCTTTATAAGACCGTGATGGACTATTCACCCCACCTACGATATGTTCGAGTGCTTCGTTATATACTTCTTGTGATTTTGTATGATTCATTTGTATCCTCCTAAACTTATTCACATCTATTGTAGTCCTATTCTTCCATGAACGCCAAAGAATTGAAACTCATTCTTCGGTTATGTAGGATAATGAAAAAGGGAGGAATTAAAATGACATTAGAAAATACAAAAGCACCAGATTTTACTTTATTAAATGAAAAGGAAGAACAGATAAGTTTAAGTAACTATCGTGGGAAAAAAGTTGTCCTTTATTTCTATCCAAAAGATATGACACCGGGTTGTACGACGGAAGCTTGTGATTTTCGCGACCAACATGAAGAATTCTCTGGATTAAATGCTGTAATACTGGGAGTTAGTGGAGACACTGCTGCAAAACATACAAAGTTTATCGAGAAATATGGCCTGCCATTTTCGTTATTGGTGGATGAAGACCATAGTGTGGCAGAAAAATATGGCGTATGGGTACTAAAGAAAATGTATGGGAAAGAATTCATGGGTATTGAACGTTCGACTTTTTTAATTAACGAAGAAGGAATCGTTGAAAAAGAATGGCGCAAAGTGAAAGTAAAAAATCATATTGAAGAGGTATTGTCGTATTTACGTGAAGGAGAAAAAGCATAATGCTAGTTTATTTTACATTCGATTCACGACCAGATTTACAACAACAGTTACTAGATCAGTTTCCTCAAGTAACATTCGTTTTTCATAATGAGATTGATAATAATGTGTTAGCGCAAGCGGATGTTATCGTTACATATGGTGAAGATTTAACAGAAGACCATATTGATATCGCACAAAATCTAAAATGGATTTTTGTCGCATCTGCAGGTGTAGAAATGATGCCCCACGAAAAAATTGCCGAGCGTAATATTTTAGTTTCAAATGTGCGCGGTATTCATAAGAAACCTATGGCAGAATCCGTTTTAGCGCATATTTTATCTTTAAAAAGGTCTTTACCATATATTTATAATAATCAACGGAACCGAGTTTGGAATAAAAGAGGCGGTAACCCAAGTGAACTAAATGGCAATACGGCATTAATTATTGGTCCTGGTGCAATTGGGGCAGAACTGGGTCGAATCTTACAAGCGTTCGAGGTTTATACGATAGGCTGTAATCGAAGTGGCGAACCTGCTCCTTATATGAACGAAACATATCGGATTAGTGACTTAAAAAATCATTTATCAAAAGCGGATATTGTGATCTCTATATTGCCAAGTACACCAGAAACAAAGCATTTATTACAGTATGAGCATTTTCAGTTAATGAAAGAAAGTGCTATCTTCATGAACTTTGGCCGTGGAGATTTAGTAGAGACCGATTTATTAATACGAGTTCTTGAAGAAAAATTAATTGGTCATGCTGTGTTGGACGTTTTTGAGGTAGAACCACTCCCATCGAATAGTAAGCTGTGGGATCTAGACAATATAACGATATCTCCTCATTGCTCAAGTCACTCAATCAGATATTTAGAACGAAGCTTTGAGATTTTTGTCCCAAGTTTAGCTAAATGGCTAAGAGGAGAAACAGATTTAGTGAATAAGATGGACATTTTACGGGGGTATTGAGAATATATTAGAATGATTATAAATCAATATTTTATAAAAAATATCGATTTTTTATGAATATTTAATGGAAATGAACGTAAAGTAACATTGTAAAGTAAGGAAATGTTGACTAGGACAAATATATTCGTTAAACTATTTATAACTATTATAAAGTAAGAATTTTTATGAAAAGAGGTGCATGGCGATGTCTGAACTGCATTTAAAAGATGCGCTAGACACGTTAAAGACAACAGGTGTAAGAATTACTCCGCAGCGTCATGCTATTTTGGAATATTTAATCGAATCAATGACTCATCCGACTGCTGATGAAATATACAAAGCATTAGAAGGAAAGTTCCCTAACATGAGTGTTGCAACGGTTTACAATAACTTACGTGTATTCCGTGAAGCTGGCCTTGTAAAAGAACTAACTTATGGTGATGCGGCAAGCAGATTTGATTTTGTAACGAATGATCATTACCATATGATCTGTCAAGGCTGTGGTAAGATTGTCGATTTCCATTATCCAGGTTTAAATGAAGTGGAGCAATTTGCATCACATGTAACTGGCTTCAAAGTACATTCACATCGCCTTGAAGTGTATGGTACATGCCAAGAATGTCTTGAAAGTGCTGGAAAACAAGTATTATAAACAAGAATCCTAGTGGTATTATACTGCTAGGTTTTTTATTTGCAATTTAGTGTGCACAAAAAAAGGCCAACTTTCTTAGAAGTGACCTTTTTCATCATTATTATTTTTTTTGATTATTGTATGATTCATCAAACTCTTTACCTTCTAGCGTTGGATCGAGAGTTAAAGGCTCATTACAATACATGCACATATCAACTCGACCTAAAACTTTTGTATGTTTTCCACAACTTGGACAAACAACTTGAACTGCACGAGTAGAGAGTAACCCAATCCATCCATATACAACGGTACTTCCAATAATACAAAGTAAGCCTATTGTCATAAAGATTAAAACTAAAATTTGATGTTCGCGGAAGAAAATTGCCCCATACATGATTACAAACCCAATGAAAATTAATGAAAGAGCAAACGAACGAATTTTATTTATTTTGTTTGAATATTTCTTCTTTGCCATGTCTGTGCCTCCCAATCTAAAGTCTACTATAACATAGAAACTTTTAATTTGCGGATAGATTGTATAAACAAAATGAAATTCGTAATCAGACATTAATATAGACAGAAGTAGGCCTGTAATGTAAAGCAAAAAAGTATCATTCCTTAGAAGGAAACTCGCTATTAATGTCGAAATTAATTATTGAATCGTAAGTTAGGAGGATTATTATGGAGCACATTTTGCGACCGATTTATCAAGAACGTGCAAGTCAAGCCGAAACATTAGGTGTTATCCTTGTTACGAAATGTGAAGACACAAAAAGTATTACCGATACATTCGATACAGTTCTACTTATAGTAGTAAAAGAAGCTGAAAACCCGATTTTTACGAAGCACTATTTACATGAAAATCAAAAAATGGCCATGCACGTAGTTACAGAAACTGTTCTAAATAAATGGCTCTATATTGGCTCGAATAGACGTGTCGTTGATTGGATTTTCCATGGAAAAGTTATTTTTGACCGAAATGAATACTTACATAATTTAAGAGTAAAGCTACAAGAGTTCCCGTTCTTTGGACGCAAAATAAAAACAGGTATTCAATTCTCTAAACTCATTCGTCGCTATTTTGAGGGGAAAGAATTTTTTAACAATGGGAATTATTTAGATTCATATAACCATGTAGTGGATTCACTTCATCACCTTGCCCGATTATCTGTAATTGATAATGGTCTTTATCCTGAAGTAACAGTTTGGTCGCAAGTAAAAAAAATTGAACCTGCCATTTATAAACTTTACGAAGAACTAGTCATGAGTTCCGAAAGTCTTGAAAAGAGATTAGAACTTCTATTTTTAGCGATTGAATTTCTTATCAATTCAAGAACTCATGATGGAGCGCAACATATCGTCGAGACAATGCTTTCAAAAGAAACGTGGACAATACAAGAACTACATAATCATCCTGAACTAACATACTACTCAATTGATTTAGAAGTGTTTGTTGAATATTTAATTGATAAAGGTTATATACTTGTTGATCCAACTGTCGCAAAAAGTGAAATGGTATTCCATCGCCATTATTGTGTAGATAAAGATTTTGCAGAAAAGGAATACAGCCTAAGTATTGATGAATGAACTTTTTCGAGTTGGAGAGATTCAGCTCGGAAAATTTTTTTATGGAATAGTGTTGACATTTTAGATTTTAATATTGTATTATTATCAACGTCGCTGCTGTAAGGTAGCAATGGAAATATTGAATTAAAGTTTTTATTTTAAAAATATGTTGACATAAGTTTTATAAAGTGTTAACTTAGAGAAGTCGCTGAAATTAAGTGATGAAAAACTTGTTGACAACGCAATTAAGTTTGCGTTAATATAAAACAGTTGCTTTTTAAAAGAAGTAATTAAGTAATGAACTTTGAAAACTGAACAACAAAACGTTAATGATTATATTTTCTCATTAATTTGAGAAGAAATTTTGACATCAATTTTTGATGCCAGCAAATTTGAGCTTTATCAAATTCTTTTATGGAGAGTTTGATCCTGGCTCAGGACGAACGCTGGCGGCGTGCCTAATACATGCAA
>NZ_OBMQ01000029.1 GCF_900217795.1 Ureibacillus xyleni
CTCAAACTTCGCACATAAATAATTAGGTTCAATAGTTGATGCTATTTGGTTCTTCTCGATTTCAATAAGAACCTTGACATACTTTTTTTAGATACAAAAAACACCTCATTCTTTGGTATAGTGGATTTGTCGAGAATACACTACCAAACAGAAGAGGTGCTTCCATTATGATAGAGCATAATGACCAAAATAATCAACTACCAAAAGAATTAAAATCTGTGTTTCGTGAATTAGAGATCGTGAAACATCTTCGAAAAGCCGGTATTACTAAGAAGTTTGGCTTTACAACTTCCTATTTGTTTCAACTTGTTTTTTGTTTAATCTTTCATCATAAGAGTTGGTTCACCCTTTTAAATTCAAAGAAGGGAGACCGTTACCCTGCAAAGGACTCTGTTTATCGTTTCATGAATCATTCCAAGTTTGCATGGCGTCGCTTTTTAACGTATTTAAGTGTGCATGCCATTCAAAAGGTCGATCAACTGACGGATGTAACGCGTCCAAAAGTGTTGATCATTGACGATTCTATGTTTGATCGGAATCGGAGTAAAAAGGTAGAACTTCTTGCGCGTTGTATGGATCATTCATCTTTAACGAAACGCTTCTATAAAGGGTTTCGTATGCTTACTTTGGGTTGGTCGGATGGCTTTACATTTATGCCACTTGACTTCACGTTACTGAGTTCAAAAAATGCACAAATTAATGGGATTTCCGAGAATATTGACAAGCGTTCTTCCGGCTATAAACGACGTGTAGAAGCGTTGGAATCTGCTCCTACCGTTATTCCCAGTATGCTTGAAAGAGCATTACAAGCAGGTGTTTCCGCTGATTATGTGTTAATGGATACATGGTTTACGCAACAACCTCTTATTCAATCCATCGTTGAACTCGGTCTTGACGTCATTGGCATGGTGAAGGCAACGAATCAACGCTATTTGGTGAACGATCAAAGGCTATCTCTGAAAGAACTATACAAAGTTGCCACACCTGTTTCTGGCAAGAAAGGCATCATGCGATCGATTCAAACTACTATGGCAAATGGCATTCAAGTAAAGGTCGTGTTTATTCAAAACCGCAATAAAAAGAGCGAATGGCTTGCGATTCTCAGCACCGATTGTACGCTTTCTGAACAAGAAATCGTCCGTATCTATGGCATGCGTTGGGATATTGAAGTCTTTTTCAAGACGACAAAATCCCTATTACGCCTTCAGAAAGAATTTCAAGGCATATCGTATGATTTACTCATTAGCCACACAACGGTTGTGTTTTCCAGATACATCGTCTTGTCCTGGCAAAATCGTTGCCATAACGATCAACGAACATTAGGTGGCATTTTTTATGAATTATGTGATGAAGTCAACGAACTGGATTGGGCTGTCGCGTTACAGCAATTAATCGAGCTTCTTGAAGATGCCCTAAAAAAGACAAATAAAACAATCCAAAAATTAATCAAAAGTCAACTACAGCAGTGGATTAACGGTCTGCCTAACTATATCAAGGCTTATTTGTCGATTTCAGTCTGCGAAGTTTGAGT